>NZ_BSDY01000005.1 GCF_027925155.1 Propionigenium maris DSM 9537
ATCTCCAATAATCAAAGAAGTATTTTGAAAGAATTTGTTTTAAGGGTTTATTTAAAGAACTCATCCCTATATGGTATCAAACTTGCAAGTACAAAAAAAGCTGCCCGTAGGCAGCTACTTTTTATTTTAACCTATTTAACTTTATAAGTAGCAGAGTATCTAAGGGTTTAACTGGCTGAAACCAGTTTGTGGAGTGAAGGGGCTGAAGCTGCTGGATATGCTCCATTGAAGCAGCCTGTACAGCAACCTTCTCTTCCAAGGGAGTGGTAGAGGTTTTCCAGGGAGAGGAAATCAAGGGTATCTGCCCCTATAACCTCTGCCATCTCCCCTATACTCATCCCATTTGCCAGAAGTTCCCCCTTATCTGAGATATCTATCCCTAAAAAGCAGGGGTGCTTTACCGGAGGAGAGGCCAGCCTGAAGTGGACCTCCTTTGCCCCAGCTTCCCTCAACATCTCTATGAGCTTTCTGCTGGTTGTCCCCCTGACCAGGGAATCATCTACAACAACAACTCTCTTTCCAGCTATGCTTCCCTTAATGGTAGATAGCTTCCTACCTACAACATCCTCTCTTATCTCCTGGGAGGGTTCAATAAAGGACCTACCGCTATATGAGTTTCTTACAAGACCTATACCATAGGGGATATCGCTTGCCTCTGAGAATCCTATAGCTGCAGGTATCCCGGAATCTGGAACCCCGATCACTATATCTGCATCTACCTTCTTCTGCTTAGCCAGAAGTCTTCCCCCTTCTACCCTTGCACTATATACCTCTATACCATCTATGATGCTGTCTGGCCTTGCAAAGTAGATGTGTTCAAAGGAGCAGGGGGAGCTGTGGGAGAGGTCATATCTTGTGGACCTAATCCCCTCCTCACCGATAACAACTATCTCCCCTGGCTCAATATCCCTTACCATAGAAGCTCCCACTGAATTCAGGGCACAGGATTCAGATGCCAGGAACCAGTTCCCTACGCTGTTCTGTCCCAAACAGAGGGGCCTTATTCCTGCAGGGTCCCTCATTCCAATAAGTTCATTATCTGCAAGGATCACAAGGGCATAGGATCCCTCTAAGATTCCAGTCATATCCCTGAGGGATTCAACTATATTTTTACCCTTATCTAGGGTGAGCATCCTGAGGATAACCTCAGAGTCGGAGGTTGTGGAGAAGTTTACGTCCCTCTTTAGAAGGGCCGACCTAAGCTTCCCTGCATTTGTAATATTACCGTTGTGGGCTATTGCCACACTCCCAGATCTATATGGGGATTCAAGGGGCTGGGCATTTTCCAGAAGGCTGCCCCCCTGGGTAGAATACCTCACATGACCAATGGCAGAGTTCCCTGTAAGACCTTCCAGAACTTCAGAGATAAATACATCTCCTACCAGTCCCATCCCCTTATAGGTTTCTATCTCCCCAAAGTCTGATACAGTGATTCCTGCACTCTCCTGTCCCCTGTGCTGTAAAGCATGGAGAGCAATAGAGGTCAGATCTGCTATCCCATCCTTCTTTTCCCTGGAAAAGATCCCGAAAACTCCGCACTCCTCTTCCATCTTGTCTATAGATCTGTTCATAGGTTTACCTCCACTTAAGATAAGCCTCCTCTACTGTTTAATACACTAGAGAAGGCTTAATACTCTTTGCTAATTTATTTTAAGCTTCCTTTAGATCCTTACCTCTCTTAATAGGGCAAAGGTCTCCACACATTGTACATACTTCTTCATTTTCAGGAGATGATGATTTTCTGTATTCACGAGCCTTCTCAGGGTCTATGGCTAACTCAAACATCCTTTCCCAGTTAAGCTCTCCTCTGGCCTTACTCATCTCGTGATCCCAGTCGATAGCTCCCTTAACGCCGTTGGCTATATCAGCTGCATGAGCTGCTATTCTTGAAGCGATGATCCCCTCCTTCATATCCTGAAGGTCCGGCAGTCTAAGGTGCTCTGCCGGTGTAACATAGCAAAGGAAGTCCGCACCGTGAGTTGCAGCAAGGGTACCACCGATAGCTGATGTGATGTGGTCGTAACCAGGGGCGATATCTGTAACCAGAGGTCCGAGGATATAGAATGGTGCTCCGTGGCAAAGCTTCTTCTCCAACATCATATTTCCAGCGATCTCGTTAAATGGAACGTGTCCTGGTCCCTCGATCATTACCTGAACATCCTTCTTCCATGCTTCCTTAGTGAGTTCTCCCAGGATAAGAAGTTCCTGTATCTGAGGAGCATCTGTGGCATCCTTAAGGCTTCCAGGTCTCAGACCGTCTCCCAGACTAAGGGTAACGTCGTACTCTCTACAGATATCAAGAAGTCTGTCAAAGTGCTCATAGAATGGGTTTTCCTTTTTGTTTATAAGCATCCACTCATATAGGATAGATCCCCCACGGCTTACAATGTGAGTAAGTCTAGGGTTGTTCTGAATCCTCTTTACACACTCAAGGTTAAGTCCTGCGTGGATGGTAAGGAAGTCGATACCGTCCTCACAGTGCTCCACAACTACCTCGAAGAGATCCTCTACAGTCATCCTACCGATATCTTTACCATACTTTGCTACAGCATCATACATAGGTACAGTACCAAGCATAACAGGAGACATCTCCACCAGCTTCTTTCTGAAGTTCTTAGTGTCTCCATAGATACTTAGGTCCATGATTGCATCGGCTTTCATGTCGATGGCAGTTCTTACCTTCTCCAGCTCCAGGTGGTTGTTGCACTCATCCTCCGATACTCCCAGGTTAACATTGACCTTTGTCTTAAGTCCGTTTCCAACAGCCTTTCCCACTATATTCTTGTGCTTTTTATTGGCAGGGATAACAATCCTTCCCGCTGCCATCTCAGCCATTAAAAATTCCTTTGATACAGTTTCCTCTCTTAAAACTTCCTCCATCTGCTTTGTAAAGATTCCCTTTCTGGCAGCTTCCATCTGAGTTGCGTAGTTCATAGTGTTCTCCTTAATCTATTAAAAAAAGTGATAATAAAGTCCTAAATAGCAGCCTTGATTCTTTCTACGGTAGCCTTTATGTCTTCAGCTCCGACTATTTCGCTCACCAGGCATATAGAGTAGGGATCTCTCACAGAGATCTCCCCTATATTGTGAAGCTTTATTCCCCCTATAGCCACAAAGGGAATATCTATATTTTTAGTGGCAAACTCCAGGTACTCAAGCCCAACTGATGGTGTATCCTTAGTTGTAGTAGGGAAGATAGGTCCCACACCGATATAGTCGGCCCCGTCTAAAACAGCCTGCTTTGCCTGCTCAGGTGAGTGGGTGGAAAGACCGATTATCATATCCTCTCCCACTAATCTTCTTACATCGGAGATATGCATATCCTTCTGTCCTACATGGACACCGTCGGCTTCGACGAGAAGGGCTATATCGATGTGATCATTGACTATGAAGAAAACGTTGTTCTCCCGGCAGATCTTCCTGATCTCCTTGATCTCCTCTATCTTTTCCCTGAGGGGCTTCTCCTTCTCTCTGTACTGGATAACCTCTATCCCCCCGGCTATCATCTCTCTTACACACTCTATATTATTTCTTCCCCCGGCAAACTTCTCTCCGGTAATGCCATATAATCCCCTTGGAATGCTTCTCTTCATCCTGTTATACTCCTTTTCCAGCGTATATATCTTAAATCTCTCACCCTCGATCTCCTTGGAAAGGTTGTAGTCTGTGAGCTTTAACATCTCCTCCACAGTTCTGAGAGCCTCCTGAGCCCTCTTGAAGTTGGCGTTTATGATTTTATCTATAGATTCCTTTTTATCCAGGGTGTTGCTTCTGCTGATAACCCTTCCCACATCCTTAATAGAGTCCCTGGATATTAGGAGGTTACCCTTCAGGTGGTCGGTACTCTTTCTGATGGAGTGTCTTACACCTCTCAGGTGAGAGGCCATCTCCCTGTTGCAGTAGATAAACCTGGCAACATCCTCAACCACCCTTATCCCCTCACAGGCTCTGTTCAGGTTGGCGTCTATTATCCTGAAGATATTAATAGAAACCACCCCTCTCCATGACGATATTGGCCATCATAGATGCCACTATCTGAACCTTGGTGGAGTAGGTCTTGCAATCCTTTATATCCGAGGAGAAGTCCCCTACAATGTAGATATTTTTTCCCATCTTCTTAATACCGATCTCCTCTAGGTTATAGTGGCCTATACCACTGCCACATACGATGAGCTCCTTCCTTCCTACATGCTCCAGAAGCATGGACTTATACTTACTCTTATCGAAGGCTTCCACAACTATGTCGCAGTCGGAGAAGAACTCCCTCATATTGCTCTTATCCAGCTTCATATCCCTCACCTCTATGGAGAGGTCCGGGTTTATCCTTGTGAGGTTTTCCCTGAGAGCCTCTACCTTTATCCTGCCAACCTGATCCTTGAAGTAGAACTGCCTGTTTAGGTTGGATTCATCTATTACATCGAAATCGGCCACCTTGATATTATCTACCCCTGAACGGACAAGGTTTACTGCAACATTGGAACCAAGTCCCCCGGCTCCTGCGATACCGATCTTTTTTATCCTTCCTACCATATTGCCTCCCAGTCCTTGTATACAACCTGATATCCCTGGGATCTGATCATGGCCACGATCTCCTCTACACTCCTCTTATCTGAGGTGTCAAACTGTTCCGTGGACTGATTCTTGTCGTTATATCCTCCAACTGTAGTCTTTGATCCCGCTGAAAACTTTGTGATCCCAAGTTTTAAGAGGTTGTCTCTGAACTCTTCGGTTTCCCTTGTGGAGAGGTTGATCCCAACCTTGGGAAGGAAGAGTCTGTATGCCAGGATAAACTGTACAAACCTCCTGTCACCCAGGGTATATTTGGCCTGGAAGCCCCCCTCTGCAGGGTTGATCCTAGGAAGGGAGATGCTTACCTCAGTTTCCAGATACTTGTCCATGAGATACTTTGCATGGAGCCCGCTGTAGAAGGCTTCAGATGCAAGCTCTCCCAGTCCGAAGAGAGCTCCTACATTTACAGCTCTTAAGCCTGCTTTGGCTCCCCTCTCCGGGGTATCCAGCCTGTATCTGTAGTCAGCCTTTCCTCCCTTGAGGTGGACCTCTCTATAGATATCCCTGTCATATACCTCCTGGTAGATGGTAAGGGAGTCTGCTCCGGCTTCTTTGAGGATTCTGTACTCCTCCTCATCCATGGGGAATACCTCCAGGGCTACTGAGGAAAAGTATTTTTTAAGAACCTTAATGGCATCGGCCAGGTAGGAGATTTCTGTGATCCCTTTGGCTTCCCCTGTGAGGAGAAGGATGTGCTTCAGTCCCGTCTTTGCCATCTCTGCAGCTTCCCTGTCTATTTCCTCCAGGGTAAGCTGGGCTCTCTTTATCTTATTTACCACACTGAAACCACAGTAGGTGCAGTGGTTGGTGCAGTAGTTGGAGATATAGAGTGGGGCATAGAGGCTTATAGTCCTGCCAAAGTGCTGAACTGTAAGCTTGTTTGCCTTCCTTGCCATCTCCTCTAGGTGAGGGAGGGCAGCTGGAGAGAGAAGGTTCAGAAAATCCTTGGAACTAAGGTTCTCCTTCCTCATAGAGGAGAGAACCATATTCTCTGTAACTCCACTGAAGTACTCCTCTATATCAAAGTCGCTGTATCTTTCAATTACACTGTAAAAGGACATACTAGGCCTCCAGGAATCCGGTAAATGGTGATGAAGCATAGGCTGTATCCTGCTCCTCAGCAAGCTCAGCAAGATAAGCTTCCCTTCCTGCTTCCACAGCTTTTCTAAATGCAGCAGCCATCTTAACTGGGTCAGCTGAACATGCAATGGCAGAGTTAACAAGGACAGCGTCTGCCCCCATCTCCATAGCCTCAGCTGCATGGGATGGTCTTCCTATTCCTGCATCAACGATGATGGGAACATTGGAGTTTTCGATAATTAGCTTAACTATATCCCTTGTCTGTATACCCTTATTGGAACCGATGGGAGATCCCAGGGGCATAACTGCAGCAGCTCCAGCCTCCTCCAGCTTCTTAGCAGCAATAAGGTCCGGCATCATATATGGAAGGACCTTGAATCCCTCATCTGCTAGGATCTTGGTAGCTTTAATTGTCTCCTCATTGTCTGGCATGAGGTACTTCATATCTGTGATTATCTCTATCTTGATGAAGTCCCCGCATCCTGCAGCTCTTGCTATACGGGCTATCTTCACCGCTTCCTCTGCATTTCTGGCTCCCGATGTATTAGGGAGAAGGGTCATCTCCTTTGGTATATAACTTAAAACATTTTCATCTCTGCTTGTCTTGTCCACTCTTCTAAGGGCCATGGTGATGATCTCGCACTGGCTGGCCTCTATCATTCCGGGAATCAGTGATTTTGATGCAAACTTTCCAGTTCCTGTGAGGAGTCTGCTGTTGAACTCAACTCCTCCAAGTATTAGTTTATCTTCCATGTCTTTCCTCCTGCTAAATTTAGTTAATAGCTGAATTGTCTTTTGATATTTTCATATAGAGCCTCAAAATTTAAATGTTTTATCCTCCAGAGACAAAACAAAGAAGTTCCACCTCATCCTCAGAGGAGATAACTCTTGTATCCCATACCTCTCTTGCAATGATCTCATCATTTACCATAACCACAAGTCCCTCGGTGGGTGATTCCTCCAGGTGGATTAGTTTTTCCACACTTAGCTCCTCAGAGAACTCTCTGATCCTTCCGTTTACCCTTACCTCCATCTTCCCTCCCAGTATCTAAATAAATAAAAAAGCCGTATACCCAGGTATACGGCAAAAAATTAATCTTAATAGACGAGGGTTTCCCCCTCACTTTAAATTAAAATATTTTTTGCTTCCCTACGCTGGTATAATCCAGATCAGGTTCAAAGGGTCAGACATAGTCTTCTCAGTCCACAGGGACTCCCCTAGCTATCTTTCATTTGAAATATATCATTTATAAATTTTTTTTACAAGTAATAAATAGAATTTTTTTTAAATAGCTATTGGAAAAAATAGAAAGGAGTCTGCTGTCGGCTTTGCTACATCAACTTCAGAGTACGTATGTTGTCTATCCTTTCTTCCAAAAAAGTTTCTGCCAAATCTATGAAAAATTCTTTTTTACCGCTGACAATAAAATCTATTTTTTCCATGTTAACCTCACCATTTTTGATTTTTATCCTCCCTAACTCCCTTAGGAGGTCCTCGGTGGTTTCCACAGCGGGATCCACTATGTTTTTTTTGAAATACTTTGAAATTTTATCCCTGATGAGGGGATAGTGGGTACACCCCAGGATTAGTGTATCTATTTCTTTTGGGAGAGCTTCCAGGTAAAGTCTGATAAGTTCATCGGTAAGATAATCTCCGTGTATCCTTCCCCACCTCCTTTCAATCATGGGACAGAGGAGTTTACACCCTCTCTGAATAATGGTGGATCCCTGGGGAGCATAGAGATCAAAGGTGGTTTTGTAGACATTCATCTTCACGGTAGCAGGTGTGGCAATAACGGCGATATTATTGTTTTTGCTGACCTTTATACCCCAGGCTGTATAGTGCCTATAACAGGAATTGGAAGACTTTCCTGTAGCGCTTTTAGTGCCGCTGCTGTAGCTGTATTGCATGCTATGACCATGGCATCCACCTTGTTTTTATAGAGGAACTCACCTATCCTGAGACATAGCTCTCTTATCTTTTCCTCCTCCCTGTCCCCATAGGGAGCATTGGTACAGTCTCCGTAATATATTATATGGCTCTCTGGGACCTTCCTTCTTATCTCCTTTAAAACTGTAAGTCCTCCTACCCCTGAATCAAAAATACCTATCTTATACATGAAAAACCTCCTGTTTAATATCCTTTAATGTGGTGTAATAGCTGAAATAAAAAAAGCCGGACTCCTCCCTCAAGGGAGTAAATCCGACTCAAATACCTTGATAGATCAGTAGTTGATGTACCTTACTCTTAAATAATTAGTATATTATCTTTTCCCTGTACCTTCTCAGGGAGTCCTTGTAAGCTACGATGAAGGCTTTCTTAGAGGCACCAAAGTAGAGGTTGTTGATCTTATCGATGATGACCTTTTCATTGGTAATCTTCTCTCCTATAAGGAGATTCTTTAAGAAATTCTTTGTTATATCCAGAACTAAGGACCCCTCTACCTCCAGTATTTCATCGGTCTCGGCATCCACAGTCATTCCCAGAGCAAAAATTCCATAGATCTTGGTAATTGCAGACTTCTCGTGAGCCTTTCCATATCCAGATACATAAACTATTCTTTTTTCCAAAGTGTATCCTCCTTAGTGTAAAATTAAATTTTATGAAGAAATTTTATAGACGTGTGGCTGAACCTGTTGGAAGCCAAGTCCACCCTCCTATTAAGGTTATACCTGCCTAAAACCTCTCTTCCAATAGGTTTAGAGCCTATTAACTTCAAAGTTAGAGCTGACCCTCCAGATCGCTACCGCTTTTTTAAAATAAAAAAGGTCGGACTCCTCCCTTGGGGAAGTAAATCCGACTCATATCCTTTACAGTATTTAAGAGATGATGTTATCTTACTTTTAAATTTTAATATATGCTGTTGTATTAAGACTATACTTTCTATTTTGAGAAAAGTCAATTTTTTAAGGGGTTTATAAAAAGGTGGTAGACCGAGAGTATCTCTCTAAATGAGATTTTATCTATATGAGATATGAACGAAATAGTGGAGGATAAAACTATAGATAATATAAATGGGAAAAAGAAGGATCTTTCGTGTAGAATATAGTTATGAAATTAAAGGATAAGAATTTGAATATGGGGTGATAATGTGAGCTATTTGGCTGAAAAGATAAACTTAACAAATCCCTTTGAGGTTGAGGAGGTAAGGGGATTTCTGGGGAAATTTGACTTGGATTTTGAGGAGGGGATAGATTACACCGTTGCTGTGAGAAGGGATGGTGCAGTGGTGGCAACCTGTTCCAAGGCAAAAAATATACTCAAGTGTTTTGCTGTGGATGACAGCATGCAGGGGAAGGGTGTAACCAACATAATGATAAAAAACCTCCAGGACAAGCTCTTTGAGGAGGGGATATTTCACTCCTTCATCTTTACCAAGCCCGAGTATATAAATACCTTTGAAAGTCTGGGGTATAAGGAGGTTGAGAGGTCGGAAAGGGTAGCCCTTCTAGAGGGAGGCTTCGGAGGGATAGAGAAATCCCTTAAAGAGCTTGGGAAGAAGTATGGTCTTAAAGGGGACACCTCAAGAACAGCCCTTGTAATGAACTGCAACCCATTTACTCTGGGACACAGATACCTTATAGAGAGAGCCAGCCAGGTAAGTGAGGAGGTTGTGGTATTCCTAGTGGAGGAGGACAGATCCCTCTTTCCCTTTAAAACGAGGCTTGAACTTGTAAGAAGGGGAGTGGCAGACCTTGAAAATGTAAGGGTTGTACCAGGGGGAGAGTATATCATCTCCAGCGCTACCTTCCCGGCATACTTCCTCAGGGAGAAGGGCGAGCACCTTACAGAGTACACCACCCTGGATGCCAAGATATTCGGGAGGTACTTCTGCAGCTACTTTAATATAAAGAAGAGGATGGTGGGGGATGAGCCCTACTGCGAGGTGACAAGAGCCTATAATGAAGCCCTTGAAAGGATCCTGAAGACCTATGGGGTAGAGGTGGAGATAGTAAAGAGGAAGGAAGAGGATGACAGAGCTATAAGTGCTTCCAGGGTAAGGGGAAGCATAAAGGAAAACAAGGGGATAGTTAGAGATGAGCTTATCCACCTACTTCCAGAAACAACCCTTGAATTCCTGGAAACGGAAGAGGGAAGCAGAATAGTGGAGAAGATAATTGTGAGTAATACAGCCCACTAGGGTGTAAGGATAAAATCAATAGGTAAGGGTGGATGGAATGAAGATAGACAGGGAATTAGAGGAGAAGATAAGGGGGATCCTGGATGCCAGAGAGGCAAGGGTGGAAAGGATGGAGAGGCTCAGGGATGAGTACCCCCTGCCATCGGTGGTAGTTAGATGCAACTATCCTGGGGCAAAGAAGGACAACCCTACCTCAAGAAAAGTTGTGGAGGCTCTGAGGGAGGAAGTGGAGAGGATCTTAGGTACAGATATAAAAAAGACGGAGAGGATAGAATCCTTTGAGGGCTTAACCTATATCTACATGGTAGAGGGAGATACAGGAAGACTCAAGGAGCAGATGATGGAGTTAGAGGAAAGACATCCCTACGGGAGGCTTGCCGATATAGATGTGTATCATGGAGATGGCAGGGGCATAGGCAGAGGGGAGATAGGAAGATCCCCAAGAAGGTGCTATATATGCCAGGAGGAAGCCCATCTATGTGTGAGAAGCAGAAAGCATACATTGGAGGAGCTGGAAAAATATATTGAGATGAAGGTCTGGGGTAGAGAAGATGTATAGAGAAGAAGTTTACAGAATGGGAGAGTTTGCTGTGGAAGCCATGGTGAAGGAGGCAGCGTGCTATCCATCCTTTGGACTGGTATCTCCGGTTTCCAAGGGGGCCCACACAGATATGGATTACTACACCTTTATAGAGAGTAGTGCAGTCCTTCAGAGGTATTTTCTGGAGATGGCCCATGTGGCCATGAGCGGGGCTGAGATAGAGGATATCTTTAAGAGGTGTAGGAAGATTGGTATAGAGGCTGAGGCAGCCATGTACAAAAGAACCAAGGGAGTCAATACCCACAAGGGGATGATATTTGTCCTGGGGTTAACCCTTATTGCATCTTCAGTTGTAGTAGCCAGAAAAGGGGAGTTTCAGGAGATCCCCCATGTGATCAAGGAGATGACCATGGGGATAGTAGAGGCAGAGCTGAGACACCTCACCGGTAAGGAGGACCTCACCCACGGAGAGAGGGTATTCCTTGAGTATGGAATAACAGGTATCAGAGGAGAGGCGGAAGCGGGGCTTCCTGCAGTATTCAATCATGCCCTGAAGGCTTATAGGGAGTGTGAGCTAGAGGAGAATGAAAGGCTGGTGTATACCCTCTTGGAGATTATGGCCTTTTGTGAGGATACTACCATCCTTCACAGGCATGATCTGGGAACCTTAAAGGAGGTTAAGGAGAGAAGTGGTGAACTCCTTAGATCCTTTGGGAAACCTATAAAGCTCGATATGGAGAGGATAGAGAAGGTGAGCCTGGAGTTTAGCAGACGGAGGATCAGTCCGGGAGGGTGTGCAGACCTGCTGGCAGTAACCATATTCCTGTCCAGGATAAGGGAGGAGTTTTTTAGGTAGCTCTGAAAGGGCATAAAGAGAATAGATGCCTTAAAAGGAGGGGATATCCCCTCCTTTTTTTGTTTTAAACCTATAGGTGCTCTAGATCTTCTGAATAGCATCGTAGTCCAGGATCTCTATGAAATTTTTTTCCTTAATGAGGACTCCCCTATCTGAAAGTTTCCTAATAATTCTTTGGAAGGTTCTCAGATCGATGTGGAGAAGGTGAGCAAGGTCCTCGGAAGATGAGAAGCGATAAGATCCTCCCCTGGTCACTATGAAGTTTAGCAGGTACTGTTCATTGGTGTAGTTAACCTTAGCTGCATAATTTTTAAGCATCTTAAATAGGTTTATGGACATAGCTGAAAGCATCTTCTCATAGAGGGAGAGGATGAACTTGATACTCGTTGTCTGGAGGGCCTTTTTTATAGGTATCTCAAGGACGGTACACCTGTCCATTCCCCTTAAGATGAAATCCAGCTCCTCCTCTATAAATATATTCAGCATCCCAATCCCCTCATCTTTCTGAAGTCTAATGTGAAACTCCAGTCCATCGTCGGTATAAGCGTGGACAAAGGCATCTCCGCTTTTTACAAGATAGGCTTTATCATCCTTGGGAAAGAGGGCATCCTTCTTGGTCAGGTGGTGGAGGATAAATTCTCCCTCAAGTCCCTCCTTCATAAGCTGCTCTATGTCATCCCTGTTTAATTCAGGCATTAGCCTAGCCATCTCTTTTCTGTTCATAGGGTCCTCCTCTAATCCAGGTTATATGAGTAGTATGGCGGTATCGCTTCCATGGCTCTTTCAAATCCCATCTTGTGCAGGGGACAGACCTTGATACACCATCCGCACTCGCTGTTCATTCCTACCATAGAAGAGAAGCACTTCTTGTCGTTTAGCCTTCTTCTCATAGCTCCCCTCATCCTCACAGCTTCCTTTGGGATAGCGCCCACAGGACACGCCTTCTGGCACATTCTGCACCTGGAACAAAACTCCTCTACATTAAAATCCTTAGGTCCATCTGGTTCCACATCTGCTTCCAAGATTACTGCACAGAACCTCACCCTTGGTCCATACTCCCTTGTGAGAACATTGGCTGAGGTTCCGAAGTTTGCCACACCGGCATTAACAGCATGGTGGCTGAACTTCACCTCCCCGTCTAAAGACATCCTCGGGTGTGCTCCCCACCCCTTGGACCTTATAAAATCAGCCAGGGCATGGGCTCCCTCTCCGGCATCTGCGTAGGTTCTCATTACCCATAGCTCTCCCGTCTTAGCTCCCGGAGCAGGCATCTCTTCTATCTGCTCTGTATCCATCTCCATTCCCAGGACCACTATATTCTGGTAGGGAGCTACAGAGTCATTTCCATCTCCCAGAAATCTCCTGTCTATCTTGGTGAAGCCCACTACTCCAAATCCCAGCTCACCGGCTTTTTTCCTGATCTCCTCCTTGAGCTTGACCAGGTTCTTCTCCTTATTGGGAGCTTTAGGGAGGTCGTGTTCCCTGTGAACCTCCTCCTCCATTCTGAACCTGTCCCTCATAATTCTCAGTATATAACTGTAGTGGTCCCCGGTGGCATCCTCTATATTCTGCATGACATAGGAGATAAACATATTTATATCCTTCCATACATCTGGCTCCCCCCAGAGAGGTTCATTTTCATAGGCCACATCCATCTCCTCCTGGTTGAGGATGTTGAACATGTGGTTGTTATCTGTTATGGACTTCCCCTCATTTAGAGGGGAGGCCTTGGTAAGACAGGTCTCGGGGTCCCACCTAAGCATGTAATCGTGCTTTGTGTCATCCCTGCCCACTACAGCCATTTTATTTTCAGTGTGCCACTTTGTCCTGTTTGTAGTTCTGATATCTTTGAGATACCTGTCATACTCCTCCCTGATCTCCTGAAACCCCTCTATATCTTTGGACATCTCCTCTATTATCTCCATAAATACCCCTGTACTCTCAAGTTTTCTCTTTAAAAACTTGTCTCCCAGCATTGTATCCATTACCCTTTTCATAGCTTCCTTACTTGGTCTCATTCCTACCTCCAACAACTATTTAATATCTTCTTCTGGAATTTCTGTCACACCTCATACACCTTCTGGCCTCGCACCTTGCTTCCTCCTCGGTAAAGGTTCTCACAGCTTCCTTGAAGTTGATCCTCTCATCTACACACCTGATCTCTTCCTCTACCTTGGAAGTATTCCATATATCTATATTCAGGGGGATCTCCGGCACCTGAACTTCCTCACCGGTATAGATTCCACTACCTCTGAGGTATCTGTCTATAGCTTCGGCACCTCTTTTACCTTCAGCAATGGCTTTTATGGCACTTCCTACCTGCAGCATATCTCCAGCAGCAAAGACTCCCTTAGCACTGGTCTTAAGGGTCACAGGATCAGCTGCTATCCATCCTCTTTCATCTACCTCTATCTCCTCGGTAAAATAGCTGTTATCAGGTCTCTGCCCAATGGCAAAGATAAGGGAATCTACCGGTAGTTCAAGGACCTCCTCATCGTCGTAGACAGGGGCAAATCTATACTCATCATCCAGTACAGAGAGACACCTCTTAAGGGTAACCTTCTCCACACATCCCTCTATACTTTTAAAGGTCTCCCTGAGGGAGTAACCGTTCGCGAACTCCACTCCCTCCTCCAGAGCCTCCCTCTTCTCCTCTTCCGTTGCAGGCATCTCATGGATATTACCTTCCAGGGTTGCCACGATCACTTTTTCTGCTCCAAGTCTTATGGTAGTTCTGGCAGCGTCCATAGCCACATCTCCTCCACCTATTACAAGGACTCTTTTACCGATCTTCTCTCTCCCCTCAGTCTTGACCTCCTTCAGAAGCTTTACAGCTGTCTCTATTCCATCTCCCTGAGCAAGAGCATTCCCCAGGTGGCATCCAGTTGCCAGAAGGATGGAGTCGTAGTTGGACCTTATCTCATCTATGTGGATATCCCTTCCAACCCTTACTCCTGTCTTGATCTCCACTCCCAGCTTCGTTATATAATCCACCTCTGTATCTATTGTAGACTGGGGAAGCCTGTATGCAGGGATCCCCACAGCCAGCATACCTCCCACCACTTCATTTGCCTCAAAGACTGTAACCCTGTATCCGCTTCTTCCCAGGTAGTAGGCTGCTGAAAGCCCTGCAGGACCACCGCCTACGATAGCCACACTCTTTCCGTTATCCTCTCTTCTGTCCTCGGTAAAGTTTCCAAGTCTCAGGGTCATATCTGAAGCATACCTCTTAAGGGCTCTAACTCCCACCGATTCCTCTAACTCTCCTCTTCTGCATCTTGCTTCACAAGGTCTGGCGCAGATCTTACCACATACAAAGGCCAGGGGATTGGACCTCTTCATGAGCCTGTATGCGTCCTCTACCCTACCGTGCTCCATAAGCTCCACATATGAAGGGATATCCACCTCGGCAGGACACTCATTGATACATTGAGCACTGTAGAGCCTTCTGCATATTGTTGTTCTGCACCTGTGATCTCTCACGTGCTCCATAAAGATATCGTAGTATCTCTCCGTCATCTCCCACACTATATCCTTGATCCTCTTTTCTGTATCATCTTCTGAGGATTCTATGGTGATCTCCCTCAGCCTCTGGAAGCTTTCCTCATTTCCCTCCTCACTGACAAGCTTCTCTGCTATCTCCCTCATCTCTATAAGGGAGCTGCTCCTCCTCTTCAGTGTATTTACACAGTATCTCATTAGAAATTTCACATAATCCACCGGACAAAAAAGGTCGTTTAGATACATAACCTCTACCTGGCTTCTGCCCTCTGCAAACTTCTCCAGGGATCTTCCCAGGGAATCCACTCCAAGGAAATCTCCCAGTACCCCGCCAACTTGTATGGCAGATACCCTTCTTCCATTCTTTACTCCTCCGGCATAACCTTCAAGAAGATCTTTAAGGGTGGTTTCCCCTTCCACAGAGTAGCTTCCTCTGCGATTAACATCGCCCAATACTTTAACCTCTAACATAGACAACCTCCTACCTTTCATTTATGTATAAAGGTTAACATCTCCAGGAAAAAATCAATTATGTCAATTACCATAGATCTGAAAAAAGTTATTAAAAAAGAGGAGCGCCCATAGGTGCTCCCCTTAACTTTTCCCTGTTATTAAAGATCTCTTAGAACCTTTCCTTGAGGTAGCTTTGAAAGAGGGGGACATCAGGAACTGATATCCTGTTCCTCTCCTTAACTATGATTCCCCTCTCTGTAAGCTTCTTAACTACCCTGAAGAAGTTTCTGTACTCCAGATTCAGGCAGTAGGCCAGGTCGGCCAGAGAGTTGAACTCCAGCTGATATCCCCTCTCCTTGAGGTAGAGAAGAAAGAAGGTCTCATAGGACACAGCTGTGGATCTTGTGAAGGTCCTTTCTCCAAACTCCCTGAACTTTCTGGACACATCCAGGTACATGGCCTTCCAGAAAACAGCGCTGTCCTCGAGGTCTGAAAGAGCATCCATGCTAACCCCTAGAAGCTTAACCTTGGTTCTGGCTGTCATGTTTACAAGCCAGCTGCCAAGGGGGAGGTCCACTGCCCCCACAAGCTGTCCCTTACCTGCAATGAGAAGGTGCATGGTATTGCCATTCTCAGCCACATAGTTTATATCGATCTCTCCCTCTACAATAAGGTAGATCATCTCCATCTCCTCCGCTGAAAAAGCTACCTTATCCCCCTTTTTAAAGGTATATTCAGCCACTCCCTCTACCTTCTCAAACATATCTCTTAATCTTTCAGAAACTTCCATCTGCCCCTCCCCTTTTTTTTAACAGTTTACAATAAATTTTTATCCCGCTTCAAGTTCTTTGTGTGTGGGCCTTATACCCACTGCTTTAAATTCAATGATTAGCAGGAGTAGGGGAATTGTTAAAGAAAGGTGAGCCAGCTCAAAGAGGTTCCTTTAAAATTATTTAAGCCAGAGTCTCCTTTGGGAGTTTCTGTCACACCTCATACACCTTCCAGCCTCGGTTATAGCTTCCTCCTGGGTATAGCTCTCTCCTATCTCACAGAAGCTGCTGCACCTCTCCTGGGCCGCAAGGATCTTCTCCTCTGTAGCCTTCTGATCCCATGTTGTGCAGTCCAGGTTTGTTTCAGGGACCTCTATATCATCCCCGTCGTAGATCCCCTCTCCTCCCAGGTACCTGTCTATAGTCTGGGCTGCTCTCTTGGCAGCTGCGATGGCTTCTATTGCTGTTCCCGGGCCGCACATATCTCCCACAGCATAGACCTTTTTCACAGGGGTTTCAAAGAAGTCCTCCTCTATAAACCTTATCTTAGCTGTATCTACACAGTCTATATAGGAGAGATCGGGAACCTGGCCGATGGCGTAGATGAGGCTGTCTGCTTCCAGCTCCAGGGTCTCCCCTTCATCGTAAACTGGTGCAAATCTGTAGTCATCATCCACTACCGAAAGACACCTCTTTACCTCCACTCCTGTAAGCTGTTCTTCAGCTGATTTAATCCCGTGTACTCCGTATCCGCTTAGGAATTCTACTCCCTCCTGGAGAGCTCCCGCCTTCTCCTCTAAGCTTGCAGGCATGGAGGTATAGTCTTCCAGGGAGATGACCTTTACATCTGTTGCTCCCAGTCTGAGAGCACTTCTGGCAGCATCCATAGCCACATCTCCTCCTCCTACAACAAGGACTTTTTTTCCGATCTTCCTTCTTCCCTCTAACTTGATCTCCTTGAGGAGCTTCACAGCTGTTTCCACTCCCTGAATCTCTGTACCTGGTCCGGCATTCCCCGCATGACACCCTGTGGCCAGGAGGACTGCATCATGCTCCCTACGCAACTGGTTGAGTTGTATATCCTCTCCTATCCTGATCCCTGTGATGATCTCTACGCCGACCTTTTTTATAAGCTCTACCTCCCTGTCTATACTCTCCTGGGGAAGCCTGTATTCAGGTATTCCCATGGCAAGCATCCCTCCAATCCTGGATTCAGCTTCATATATGGTCACCCCGTATCCGCTCTTGGCCAGGTAGTAGGCAGCTGTAAGTCCCGCAGGACCCCCTCCAACAATAGCTACCTTTTTTTCCTTGGGTTCCAATCTCTTCTCGGTATACTCGCTCTCCTCAAGGGCCATCTCAGCAGCATATCTTTTCAGGGCTCTTACTCCTACAGTTTCCTCTATCTCTCCCCTTCTGCACCTGTCCTCACATGGTCTGGCACATACCTTTCCGCAGATAAAGGAAAGAGGGTTATTTCTTCTCATGAGAGCATAGGCCTCCTCATACCTTCCCCTCTTCATGAGCTCCACATATCCCGGAACAAACACCTCTCCTGGACAGGCGTTTATACACTGGGCTACCATGAGTCCCCTGCAGATACCGTTTCTACACCTCTTCTGAACTATGTGCTCCTCTATCTCTTCTTTGAAGTTCCCCAGGAAGTAGTGGAAGATCTCCCTTGTTCTCTCCTCTGCAAGGTTTTGGACCCTTCTCTCCTCCAGTTCCATTTTTATCTCCTCCACAGTGAGCCTGTTCCCCTGGCCGTTGGCTATCTTTTCGACTAGCTCATTCAGCTTTCTTGTAAAGGAGTTATCCAATCTGAGCTCCCTTATAAGGAACCTGGTGAGAAACCTCAGATAATCCACGGGACACATAAGTTCATCCAAAAAGAGGATCATATCTCCAGTCATATCCTCCTTGTAGAGGCTGAGGGAATTGTTAATCTCTCCCCCTTTAAGACACCTTCCCAGGGGACCTCCAACCTGTACAAGCTTTAACCTCTTGCTGTCCTTGATTCCCTGGGCGTATTCAGCCAGGATCTCCTTTATAGTTTTTTCAGAGGAGACCTCAAATCTTCCCCTTGTATTTACGCTACCCATTACATCTATCCACATAATTATTCACACTCCTTCATCTTCAAGAGTTTTAACTTGTTAATTTTATCCCTTTCTAGGTTATATCTGTAGTAGTGAGGGAGGGAATCCATACACTTCTCATATCCTATTATACTGAATGGACACACCCTTACACACCTCATGCACTCCTTGGAGGTGGTCATCTGCTCCAGACATCTGTGGTAATCGGCCTGTCTTTTGAGGGCTCCCCTGAATCTCTTCTCTTCCTTTGGAATTGACCCCCCTGGGCAGGACTTCTGGCACATCCTGCATCTGGAACAAAACTCCTCTATATTCCAGTCCCTTGGGTCATCCAGGGGCAGCTCTGCATCTATAAGAAGAGCTACCAGCTTACTCCTTGTTCCCACCTCTGGGATAATACATATTCCATAGGTGGAGTAGTTTCCCATCCCTGCATTTACTGCGTGGGGCGGAAGTTTTATCTCTCCGTCGAAGGACATCCTTGGAAGGCACCTGTATCCCTTTGAACGGATGAAATCGGCGATTTTGAGAATGTTTTCTCCCCCCTCCCTGTAGGAGTCGAAGGCCGAGAGAGTCTTTATGTTGTTTGGGATCCCCTTAACATTCTCAAGGGGCATCTCAGGGGCAAAGATTATTATGGTATCATAGGGAACCAGGTGATCCTTTTCATCGGAGATGTATCTTCTGTCTACTTTAGTTACACCCATTGCAGGCATATTAAGCTCCCTGGCGTAGCTCTTTATCTCCATCTTCAGCTTTAGGAGGTCCTCCTCCCTCTCCTTGGACACTTTGGGAACAATCTCCCCAGAAGCCAGCTTGTTCTGAATCTCCTTCCCCTTTTTTATGGACCCCATATAGTGGAAGGGATCTCCCTTTACCTCTGCATGCATAGGTCCAAAATACCTTTTAAAACTCTCCTCTGAAGCCATTAACTTTGGATAGGTAGGGTAGGGGTAGAGGGTAGACATCTTGTCGAACTCCCCTATATCCACGATATTTACATAGGGATTGTTATCTGTAATCTCCTTTCCGTGGTTTTGGGGAGAAAACTTCCAGAGGGAGGTATCTGGATCCCATCTGGTAATAGAGGTCTCGTGGGCTTCCTCCACCATCTTTGCCTTCTTTTTTCGCCACTTCTTGACGCTATCTGAATATTTAGGAAAATTAATATCTTTTGGATTCATACTCATCTCCTTCAACAAACTAACATTCGTTAGTTTAGTAATTAAAAAAATATAAAGTAACAAGGAACAAATTACAATGTTGGCACATTTTACTAACGTTTGTTAGCTTTGTGTAATTTTAACCCTTTTCAATTTATTTGTCAATCTGGATTTGCATTTGCAACTTCCATTCTCCCGTGATATATTATGAAAAAAATTACCTGGGAGTTGAAGATACTGTGGTAAATAATGATGAAAATATTAATAGTGAAACAAAGATAAGGATAATGGAGGAATCCCTTTCCCTCTTCTCGGAAAAGGGGTTTAAGGGAACCTCTGTAAGGGAGATAGCCAAGAGAGTGGGGATAAAGGGGGCGTCCATCTATAACCACTTTAAGTCCAAGGAGGAGATACTGAAGTCTCTCTTTTCCAAGTATGGTTCCTCCACTCTGAGGGCATCCCTCACAGACGAGGATAACATTCAGTTTTTAGCTGAGAATCCCCAGGAGTTTCCAAAATTTTTGAAGAAGCAGCTGAGGACGTGGTTTTTAGATAAAAACTGGGGAAAGTTTTTCAAGGTGATCCTCATGGAGATGGTACATAATGAGTCTGCAAAGGAGATCTTCAGGGAGGAGATGCTTGGAAAGGGGCAGGAGATAACTGATTTCTTCTTTACAGAACTGAAAAAAAGAGGGGCTGTAAAGGAGTATCCAGTTTCTCAGATGGGGACCCTGATCTTCTCCCCTCTACTCCTGCTAGATATAGAGTTTCTATTGGATGAAGGTGAGGAGGAGACCTTCCTTAAGAGGATGGATGAGCATATTGATTTCGTGTGGGACATTCTTAAGAAGTAAGACCTATCCTTTATTGCATGTGTAGAAGTGAAGAGGTGAAGTTTGTTTAATTTAAAAAATTGGAGGTGTCTTTATGACTGTGGGAGAAATACTCTCTGAACTGGGACTGGAGGAACTGATAGGAACTCCCTTTGAGGATGAGGTTAATATCATTCAGATGATGAGGGGAGACCTGGCCTGCTATGAGAGGCTGGAGGAGTTCGATGCCTGTTATGTGATAGAGGGGCATGTCCAGCATATAATCTATACCCCTGAGGGAGGCGAGTTTTACAGGGATCTCCATGAGGGTGAGCTTACTGGGGTAAACTTCTCCCTCTCTAAAAAGATGTCCCAGGAGCGTTTCCGTCTCTTTGATGTGGATGTGGTGGCTAAGGAGGATTCCCAGCTTGCCTACCTCCCCTTGGACAGGATTATGGATCTGAAATTTAAAGGGAAGGAGAGGGTGCTCCAGAAACTGATGATGATGGGAGTGGAGGATCATTTTAAACACTCTAAGTATCTTCTCCTCAAAAATCTATACTCAGATGAGGAATTTTTTATAAGGTATCTGGAGGAGCACAGGGTTATAGATATGGGGAGCACCAGGGTGATCTCGGAGCATCTCAATATAAACCTCAGGACCCTTCAGAGGGTTATAAAGAACCTTCAGGATCGGAAGATTATAGAGAGAACGGAGGACAGATTTACCCTCAAAGATTCTCAGAAGCTGGAGAGATATAAGAAGAAGTTTGAGAAGTAGAGGCCAAAAGGCCTCTTTTTTTGTAGAAAAATTTTAGGGCGACTGTTGGCGTGGGGTTTTGAGAAAAACTCCCTTAAAATAAGTATGTGAGGAAAAGCTCTCATGAGCTGAAGCAAGATATTTTAAGGAGGAGAAGCTATGAAAAACTTTATCGGAACTCAGATGATCTATACCTATGCCAATGGATGGGAGTATGAAATATACATAAAAAATGAGGACACTGTAGACTACAGAATTCACAGCGGTATGGTTGGAGGAAGATGGGTAAAGGATCAGAAGGTGGATATGGTAAAATTGGTTGAGGGGATCTACAAGGTTTCCTGGACTGAACCTACGGGTACAGATGTATGTGTGGACTTCATGATGGATGAGGGGAGGGTACACGGAGTAATCTTCTTCCCAAAGTGGGTAGAGGAGCACCCTGAGATTACAGTGTGCTATCAAAATGACTACATCGATCTTATGAAAAGCTCAAGGGAAAAGTATGAAACCTACCCCAAGCATGTTGTGACCCACTATGCAGAGATTACCTATGTGAAGAATGTTGGGAGGGACAATGAAGAGATAATCTCCCAGGCTACCTATGAGGGGATGACAGATGAGATAAGGAGTGGTTCCTTTTACAGATAGTGTAAAGGGACAGCCGGCAGACCCTTTAGCGAAAACGAAAGAGGCTATCAAAACGTCGGTTTTGACAGCCTCTTTTTATTTAAATCTTCCATAACCTGCTGGGTATACTTCTAATCATCCACTGTCAATTCAGGGGTGATATACCAGGCAACCTTCCAATCGTCATGGGTCTTTTCTAGACAGATAACTCCAGAATACCTGACCTCTACCAGGGTCTCCGAAGAGCTGCCGGTAATGAGGTGGGATATGATTTTTTCTATGTGGGGCAGGTGTCCCACATACATGATATTACCCTTTTTGATCCCCTGGATAAACTCCTTAGGGTCGTCTAGGGGATTCATTCCCTCTGTGGAATCGACCTTTTTCACAGAAAGTTCCCCTCCGAAGATCTCAGCTGTTTCCCTGGCCCTTACCTTTCCGCTGTGGATTATCTTCTCCAATTCCAGTCCTGTCTTCTTCATATGGGATGCTACCCTGGAGGTCTCAACTTTTCCCTCTTCGGTCAGGTGTCTCTTGCCATCCTCTCCTCTATCCCCTGCCTTACCGTGCTGAACCAGATATATCCTCATGCCTTTTCCTCCTCTATATCACCCATAAAAGATAAAAAATGAAGCTAATTCAGATGGAATCTATTTTCTGTAGTCCTCTACAACTATCTCTCCAGATATGAGCTTTTCCTGGATCTCTCTAAATCTTTTCTCATCCCCTATCACACCAAGCTCAAAGGGAGTTTCTGTAATTCTTACCCCTCCGTTTTCAAGGTTCTGCATCTCTATCCCTGCCTCGAAATCTCCACTGAGGATGGTGTTTAACTCCCTCTCAGCTACCCTGTCCAGGGACTTTATCATGGAGGTTATTACCGTTCCTGGTTCAAAGCCGTCCTGGTCTGTATCCACACCTATAGCATAGGTACCCTTCTCCTTGGAAGCCTGGAACACTCCAAGTCCCGTTCCCCCAGCAGCGTGGTAGATAACCTCTACCTCCTGGGTCTCGATCATGGAGGTGGCTATCTCATATCCTCTTGCAGGGTCGTTGAAGGGGTTGGGTCCCGGTGTATAGCTGCTAACTACCTCTATCTGGGGATCCACATATCTTGCTCCCTCTGCAAAGCCCTCTCCCATGGCATTTATCATGGGGCTCTGGGCAGCTCCTACAAAGCCTACAGGTCTTCCCTCGGAAACCATAGCAGCAAGAGCCCCTACTAGGAAACTCCCCTGCTTCTCATGAAATATAAGGGATTTTACATTGGGAAGATCCAGGTTCATATCTATTCCCATAAACTTCTGCTCTGGATACTCCATTGCTACCTTCTTCAGGGAATCCTCCATAAGGAAGCCTATCCCCACAACTACATCAAAGTTATTTTCTGCAAACTCCCTCAGGTACATCTCATCCTCCGATGGATTTGCAGGTTCTACCCTCTTAACTATAACTCCCTGTGCTTCCACAGCTTTTATTCCTTCATTGGTGGAATCGTTGAAGGAGTGGTCTCCCAGACCTCCCACGGAAAAAACAACTCCCACTCTTTTCTTGTGCTCCACTGTGTTTTCCTTCTTGCAGGCAGCAAACAGGAGTAAACACACTAATAATACTACTATCTTCTTCAACTTCTCATCTCCTCTGATTTTATTTCCTGGAAGATTTTATCACTTTCCCACCATTCATTCAAGGCCAGGGTGCATACTTACTCCTCCCCTCTTCCTCTGAGGAATAATCTATAGGCCTCCTCTATCTCCTCCTCTAAAAGCTCATCCAGCTCTTGGCCATTGTAGTTATCCAGCAGCTTCTGAAACTCTCTGGAGCAGACAAACTCCTCTGCCTCGGGGACATAGATATTTTTGGTGACCACATCCACTATCATCCTTTTGAGTTTTTCCTCTGGATCGTTAATTCCAGCACTGGAGGCGCGGTTGAAGATACCCCTTATAAACTTCCAGTCAACATATAGAAGCAGTATGAGAACAACTACCCCTGTAAGGAGAGCTCTCATCTAGAATCACCTCCTATAATTAATCTTCAACCCCATCCTCTAAAACCCTCTTTTTAGAGGGGGGAGGAGTCGAAGGATATGACAATTGCCCTAGCCTTGAATTTCCAGCTTCTATTAAGATAGGTTGAGATAAGGGGTGGTCTGCCACCTGAAAGTATGGAGGGATTATTTTGAAGAAAAAAGATTTGAATATGGGTTACTGTGGTCTGGCCCTTGGACTCACAGGAGCCTTTAATATACTTAAGTATCTGGGAGGGGCGGCTCAGGCCTTAGAGGTAGTCCTTCTGGGGTCGGCACTTCTCCTTTTAGGATTATTTGCTGTAGAGGTCTGTAAAAACCGAGAGAATATCCTGGAGGCGGGGGATAAAACTCTCAGTCTTCTACCCACTGCCTTTATGGCCCTGGCCAATATCTCGGCCCACATGGAGATGGAAAAAGTGTGGCTTCTCCTTGTGGGGATCCACCTCTTCTATGGGGTATTCTTTTACAGGTGGGTTTTATTCAGGGGAGCCCCCCTTGTGTCCTACTATATTCCCCTTGTGGGGATAGCTGTGAATATACCAGCTGCCCACCACCTTCAGATGGATATGCTGGGAAGGTTTCTTTTAGTCTATGGGGGAGCAGGCTACCTTGCGATTACCTGGAGGCTCCTTCTTTACTGGAGGAGATTTAGGGAATCCAACCCCCTTCCCCTCATGGCTATACTCTGTGCTCCCCTTGCTCTGTGGATTCAGGGAGGGATGATATACCTGGAGGTTTCTGTGCTGATCAAGGTAGGTCTTTTTATTAGTCTGCTAACCACCCTGAGTGTGTATCTCCTGCTTCCCGCGATCCTTGTGGGGAGTTCGCCTACTGTCTGGGCACCTCTAACCTTTCCAACCTCTGCTGCAGCCCTTGCCCACCTCAAGGGAGGAATCTTCCTGGGGAGTTCAAGACTTGAGGCCCTGGGGTACTGTGAAGTTGTCCTCTCCCTTGGGATACTCCTTCTGGCAGCTGGAGGGACTCTGGTATCTATCCTGAAAAAGCAAGAATGTGAGGAGGGGGTTATTTAAGGAGTTCAGGTGTTTTTTTAAAAATTAGGTCCAGGTGAGATCCTATAGTTTTTTAGGTATAGAACAAGGTTTTTTCCGACAGAGATGACCATACTTAGTTCGCTTGTGGGACAGATTTCAGATACAGAAAAAGGGTACAGAAACTCTACATTCCAGTGCTATTTTCCTAGAAAGATAAAAGTGAGGAAAACCTTTGCTTTTTATAGGGGGATATGATATAATTCAGTTAGATAATACATATATAGAACACGAACAAGAGTGGGTTTGAGCCCACTCTTTCTTTCGTAATCTTGGAAAGAGAGGTGAAATGATGCAAAGAGAAGCAAAGGCAGCTCTTTTAGAAAGAGTAGAGAAATTAGTTCTTCCAGTAACTCAGGAATTAGGACTTGAACTAGTGGATATCGAATATCTTCAAGATGGTGGATATTGGTATCTAAGAGTTTATGTGGAGAAGGAAGATGAAGATATAAGCCTTGATGACTGTGCAAAAGTAAGTAACAGAATAGATGAGGATGTAGATACTTTAATCGAGGAGAAGTTCTTCCTAGAGGTTTCCTCTCCAGGTGTGGAAAGACCCCTGAAGAAGGAGAGTGACTACACAAGATTCACTGGACAAAAAGCAAGACTTATCTTAAAACACAAGATGGAAGATTCAAGAAACTGGACTGGAGTCATTGAAAGATATGAGGACAGCATTATTTATCTGGATGTGGAAGACAAAGTGTTAGAGATCCCTTATTCAGAGGTTAAGAAAGCCAATCTTGTATTTGAATTTGAGGATTTTTAAATTTTAGGAGGTAACTGGAATGAATAAAAAGGACGCTAAGATCTTCCTTGATGCTCTAACTGAATTAGAGAAGGAGAAGGGGATAAGCAAAGAGAGTCTCCTTGAAACTGTAGAGCAGGCGCTACTGGCTGCATACAAGAAGCACTATGGTGACGAAGAAAATAATGTAAAAGTTATAATAAATAGAGACACTGGAAACGTAGAGGTGTTCGAGGTTAAGACTGTAGTAACTCAGGAAGACCTTTACGACCCTGCAGTGGAGATCATCCTTGAGGACGCTCTAGAGCTTAAGAAGAGAGCTAAGCTTGGAGATGTTATGGAGATCCCTGTAAAGTGTGAGGAGTTCAGAAGAAACGCTATCCAAAACGGTAAGCAGATTGTAATTCAGAAGGTAAGAGAAGCTGAAAGACAAAATGTATATGATAAATTTAAGTGCAGAGAGGATGACATCATAAACGGTATCATCAGAAGAATCGATGACAGAAGAAACATCTTCATCGAGTTTGACGGAATTGAAGCTATGCTTCCTATTACTGAGCAGTCTCCAGCTGACCTTTACAGAATCGGTGACAGACTTAAGGTGTATGTTGTAGAGGTAGAGAAGACTTCTAGATTCCCTAAGATCCTTATCTCTAGAAAGCACGACGGACTTCTTAGAAAGTTATTCGAACTTGAGGTTCCTGAGATTGAAGAGGGTACAATCGAGCTAAAGGCTGTATCCAGAGAAGCTGGTTCAAGAGCGAAGGTTGCAGTATACTCGCCTAACCCTGAAGTGGATACTGTAGGAGCTTGTATCGGTCAGAGAGGACTTAGAATCAAGAACGTTGTAAATGAGCTAAACGGTGAGAAGATCGACATCGTAGAGTGGAAGGAAGCTAAGGAGGAGTTTGTTTCGGCAGCTCTTAGCCCAGCAAGAGTTACAAGTGTTGAGCTTCTAGAGGACGAGGTAACTGCAAGAGTAATCGTAGATAACTCACAGCTTTCCCTTGCTATCGGTAAAAACGGTCAGAACGCAAGACTTGCTGCAAAGCTTACTGGAATGAGAGTAGATATCAAAACAATCGAGGCAGCAGCAGCTGAGGCAGAGGCTATGGAAGCAGAAGCAGAAGCGGCTGAAGCAGTGGAGGCTCCAGTAGATGGAGAATAAAACTGAAAGAACCTGTATAGTATGTAGAGAGAAGAATGAGAAGAAAAATCTCTTCAGAATAGCTAAGAGGGGTTCTAAATATGTATATGACAGGGAGCAAAAGATGCAGACCAGGGGAGCATATATATGCAAAACCCATGAGTGTGTAAAGCGTCTGTCCAAGCATAGAAAATACAATATGGATATAGCAGAGCTTAGCAGGATGCTTGAGGACCTTAAAAAGGGAGCCAAGGACTACCTTGGAATCCTAAGGGCTATGAAGACATCTGAGTTTCTGAGCTTTGGTATGAACATGGTGTTTGAGGATATAGAGAAGGTTCACTTTATCATTATAGCTGAGGATATCAGCGACAAAAATGATAAGAAGATAATCTCCAAAGCAAAGGAGATGGGGATAAGCTATGTTCACTCTGGAAGCAAGAGCCAGTTAGGTGACATCTTCGGAAAAGCAGAAGTAACTGTGGTTGGAGTGAAAAATAAGAAAGTAGCACGTGGGCTCATAGAGTAGGCGTACTAGGAGGTGTTAGTGTGAAAAAAAGAGTACATGAAGTAGCAAAAGAATATAATATGTCTAACAAGGATTTTCTAGATCTAGTGCACGAACTGGGAATAGATGCAAACTCACATCTTTGTGGATTAGAGGACAGCGACATCGAGAGAATTGCAAAGCACTTAGGGACGGAAGAGGATTCTTCTGGGGATAAGAAAAAGAAGAAGAAAAAGAAGAGATCTAAGGGTGCTAAGGAATCTAAGAAGGAAACTTCTAAGGAGACTAAGGAGAAGACTTCCCACAAGAAGAAGAAGGGAAGAAGATCTGACTTTATTGTAAACAAAGCAGAGGAAGTAGAGGAAGTAGTAATCGAGGAAGATGGATTAAAGGTAATCAAGCTTGCTGGAGAGATTACTCTTGGAGACTTCGCAACTAAGCTGAAGATCTCATCTACTGAGCTTATCAAGAAGCTATTCCTTAAGGGACAGATGCTAACTATAAA
This sequence comes from Propionigenium maris DSM 9537, assembly GCF_027925155.1. Lineage (GTDB taxonomy): Bacteria > Fusobacteriota > Fusobacteriia > Fusobacteriales > Fusobacteriaceae > Propionigenium > Propionigenium maris. The sequence continues at coordinate 27,366 of NZ_BSDY01000005.1, forward strand.
CAGCACTCTTCCTATGGAGATCGCAGAGGAGATTGCAGAGGAGTACGACGCAATCATCGAGATAGAGGAACCAGAAGAGTTAGAATTTGGAGAGAAGTTTGCCCTTGAGATAGAGGACAAGGAAGAGGAGCTACAGGAAAGACCACCTGTAATCACTATCATGGGACACGTTGACCACGGAAAGACTTCCCTTCTAGATGCAATCAGAGCTGCAAACGTAGCTGACGGAGAGGCTGGAGGAATCACTCAGAAGATTGGTGCCTACCAGATCACTAAGAATGGACAGAAGATCACATTCGTAGATACTCCAGGTCACGAAGCCTTCACTGACATGAGAGCAAGAGGAGCGCAGGTAACTGACATTGCAATCCTTGTAGTAGCAGCAGACGACGGTGTAATGCCACAGACTGTAGAGGCACTAGCTCACGCGAAATCAGCTAATGTACCTATCATCATCGCAGTAAACAAGATCGATAAGCCAGAAGCTGACCCAAGCAGAGTAAAGAATGAGCTTATGGAGCACGGAATCGTTCCTGTAGAATGGGGAGGAGACGTAGAGTTCGTAGAGGTTTCTGCTAAGCAGAGAATCAACCTAGACGGTCTACTAGAGACTATCCTTCTTACTTCTGAGATCCTTGAGCTTAGAGCTAACCCTAAGAAGAGAGCTAAGGGTATCGTACTAGAGTCTAGACTAGATCCTAAGGTAGGACCTATCGCTGACGTACTTATCCAAGAGGGAGAGCTAAAGGTAGGAGACATCATCGTAGCTGGAGAAGCTAACGGTAGAGTAAGAGCCCTAATCAACGATAAGGGAGACAGAGTAGATAATATCGGACTATCTCAGCCAACTGAGATAATCGGATTCAACGCTGTACCAGGAGCTGGAGACGTAGTATATGTAATCCAGAACGAGCAGCACGCAAAGAGAATCGTAGAGGAGATGGCTAGAGAGAGAAAGATGGCTACAACAGCTAAGAAGTCTATCACTCTAGAATCACTATCTCAGACTCTTGAGGAAGCAGCAATTAAGGAGCTTAACATCATCCTTAGAGCAGACTCAAAGGGATCTGTAGAGGCTCTTAAGGACTCTCTAAACAAGATCTCAACAGATGAGGTAGCAGTAAACATCATCCAGGCGGCATCTGGAGCTATCACTGAGTCAGACGTAAGACTTGCTGAGGTATCAAATGCCATCATCATCGGATTCCACGTAAGACCTACAACTAAAGCCCTTAAGGATGCAGAAGCAGCAGGAGTAGAGATCAGAACATCTTCTATCATCTACCACATCACTGAGGATATCGAGAAGGCACTTACTGGAATGCTTGAGCCTGAGTTCAAGGAGATCTACCTTGGAAGAATCGAGATCAAGAAGGTGTTCAACATCACTGGATTCGGTAAAGTTGCTGGATGTTTCGTAGTAGATGGAAAGGTTAAGAATGACTCTAACATCAGACTACTTAGAAACGGAGTAGTAGTATATGAAGGTGCACTGAGCACTCTTAAGAGATATAAGGACGATGCTAAGGAAGTTGTAGCAGGTCAAGAGTGTGGACTTGGAATTAAGAACTTCAACGATATCAAAGAGGGAGATATCGTAGAGGCATTTGACGTTCAAGAAATAAAGAGAACACTTAGATAATTGGAACTTGGCAGGGAGGGTTCCTCCCGCCAAACCTTAAATTCTAGTAGAAAGTGAGTGTGATAACATGAGAAAACAGAGACTTGGAGCTATAGAAAAAGAGATATCTAAGATCATATCACAGGTACTTTTTGAGGAGATCAAGAACACTAAGATAAAAGGAATGCTTTCTGTAACTCACGTTAGGGTAACCCCTGATTCGAAGTTTGCAGATGTAAGCTTTAGTGCTCTTCCAGTACCTGGAAAAGAAACAAACAAAGAGCTAATCCTAGAAGGACTTAATGAAGTAAAAGGTTACTTCAGAAAAAGGATTTCAGAGGAGCTTGGTCTAAGATACACTCCTGAGATCAGAGTAAAGCTAGATGACAGTATAGAGCATGCAGTTAATATCTCAAAGATACTTGATGAAGTAAAGAGATAGTGATTGGTATGCGGTGGGAATACAGTGAACTGACCAACGACCTTGTTAAGAAAAGAATGGGAGAGTGGGGATTTTCTGAGAGTCTCACTAGGCTTCTATTGAATAGGGGAGTAGATACAAAGGAAAAGATAGAGGAGTTCATAGAACCGCATGTGCAAAAATTTAGGGATCCCTTTGAATTTGAGAGAATGGATGAAGTTGTAGAGAAGATCTGTTCCCTCAGAGACAGAGGAGAAAAACTGTATATATATGGAGATTATGATGTAGACGGCATCACCGCTGCAGCCTTCCTGGTTCACGTATTCAAGGAGATAGGAATAGATGTGGACTACTACATCCCCAACAGGATGGAGGAGGGTTATGGCCTAGATGAAAAGGCCATCAACTATATTCATAAAAGGGGCGGTAAGCTTATTATCACAGTGGACACAGGGGTTAACTCTGTGGAAGAGGTGGAGTATGCCAAGAACCTGGGAATAGATGTGGTGATAACGGACCATCATAAGATAGTAAAGGAAGAAGGGGATGAGAAGCTCCTTATAATTAATCCCAAGCTAAGCGACAGATATACATTTAAATACCTGGCCGGAGCCGGAGTAGCTCTAAAAGTAGCTCAGGCAGTATATATGGAACTTGATATCCCTTTGGAGAAGCTCTATGAATACATAGATATTGTTATGATAGGGACTGTAGCTGATGTAGTACCTATGACAGATGAAAACAGAATCATTATAAAAAAAGGGCTGGAAGTAATTAAAAATACCCGTGTTAAGGGACTCACTTACCTTCTAAAGTACCTGAAGCTTCAGAATAAGGATATCAACACTACAGATGTAAGCTTCTTTATCTCACCTCTGCTAAACTCCCTAGGGAGGATAGGAGTGTCCAAGGTGGGAGCAGACTTTTTTATTGGAGAGGACGACTTTGAGATATACAATATTATCGAGGAGATGAAGAAATCCAATAAAAAGAGAAGAGAGCTAGAGAGAAGTATCTTTAGTGAGATAGACGGTGAGATTCAGAGAAGGAAGGACAAGGAGTTTAAGTATCTTTTCCTGAGATCCGACAGGTGGCATCCTGGAGTGATCGGTGTGGTATCATCTAGGCTTGCCATGAAATACAATGTTCCAGTGGTGCTCATAGCCCTCAGGGACGGAGTAGGAAAGGCATCCTGCAGGAGCATAGAGGGGATAAATATCTTCAATATCCTAAAGGATATGGGGGATAAACTCCTGAGATTTGGAGGTCATGATCTGGCTTCTGGATTTATTGCCAAGATAGATATGCTAGATGAGATCGAGGAGAAACTCAAGCACAGTATAAATAAAACCGGCAGAAAAAAAGAGGAAAAAGTACTAAGAATAGACGGGAAATTTTCCATTGAAGATATAGATGAGGTTCTTTTGAGGGACCTGGACAACATCTCGCCATATGGCCTTGGAAATGAGCATCCCCTCTTCATCGATGAGGCACTCTCCTTTGAGAACCTCAAGAAGTTTGGTGTGGAAAACAGGCACTTTAAAACCTTTATTCGAAAGGGTGGAAAGAGGTACTCAGCAGTAGCCTTTGACCTGGCCCACAAGATAGATGAGTTTGGATATGCTCTCCAAAAATTTGATGTTGTATATCATCCTGAAAAAGTTTATTATAGAGGGGAAGAAATTCTTCAGATCAGGATTAAAGACTTTAAAGTAAAAGACGATTTTTACAATATTTTTACTAAATAATCAAGGAGGAAACAAATGAACTACGAAGTTAAAAAACTTGACAACTCAGTTGTTGAGATTACTCTAAAGCTTGAAGGAGCAGAAGTAAAGGGATACAAGAAGGAAGTACTAGCAAAGCTAGCTGAAAAGGTAGAAGTTCCAGGATTCAGAAAGGGACACGCTCCAGCATCAGCTATCGAAGCTCAGTTCGAGGGAGTAATCAAGGAAGAGATAACTGAAAAGGTTCTACACGCAAACTACGAGACTATCATCTCTGAGAACAACCTTAAGCCAGTAAACTACATCATGCCTAAGTCAGTAACTCTAGAGGGAGACAAGTACGAAGCAGTATTCACTGTAGATGTATACCCTGAGTTTGAGCTAGGAACTTACAAGGGACTAGAAGCAGAGAAGGAAACTTTCGAGCTAACTGAGGACGCTGTAGAGGCTGAGATCAAGGCTATGCTTGAGAGAGGAGCAAAGCTAGAGGACGCTGAAGAGGGATACGCAGCTCAGATGGGAGATACTGTAGATCTTGCATTTGAAGGATTTGTTGACGGAGTAGCATTCGAAGGTGGAAAGGCTGACTCACACACTCTAAAGCTTGGATCTAAGATGTTCATCGATACATTTGAGGAGCAGCTTGTAGGATACACTACAGGACAAGAGGGAGAAGTAGAAGTTAACTTCCCAGCTGAGTACCACGCAGAGAACCTTGCAGGAAAGCCAGCTACATTCAAGGTAAAGATCAACGCTATCAAGAAGAGTTCAACTCCAGAGCTTAACGAAGAGTTCGCTAAGGAGCAAGGATTTGAGTCTGTAGAGGACCTAAGAGCTAAGAAGTCTGACGAGATCAAAGCAAGAGAGGAAGCTAGAATCGCTAACGAGTACAGAGGAAAGCTTCTTCAGCAGGTAGCAGCTAACACAGAGGTATCTATCCCAACTTCTATGATCGACAGAGAAGTAAAAGCTAGAATCTCTGAGATGGAGCAGCAGCTAAGCCAGCAGGGAATGACTATGGACATGTACATGCAGATGTCTGGAATGACTATGGATAAGATGGCTGACCAGATCAAACCAATGGCAGCAAACAAGATAAAGATGGACATCGTACTAGATGCTATCGCAAAGGCTGAGGCTATCGAGGTTACTGAGGAAGAGCTAGCAACTAAGATGGAAGATGTAGCTAAGATGTATGGAATGGATACAGCTAAGTTAGAGGAAGAGCTTACTAAAGCTGGAAATCTAAACGCATTCAAAGAGAACGTAAAGATCGACTCTGTAATGCAGAAAACTGTAGATTTCGTAGTAGCTAACGCTAAGTAATCGTAGAAATCAATAAATTATTATATTCTAGGGGCAGGAGGTTCTTCTGTCCCTAGATTAGAAATAAAAAGATGAGTAAATGAGTAAATAAAGTTAGAGGCTTAACTTTATTTGTTTAATTATTGATCTAAGGAGGCACAATATGTTTAATCCAACAGTCATAGAGAATACAGGGAAGGGTGAAAGAGCCTACGATATATATTCCAGACTACTAAAGGATAGAATAATATTTTTAGGAAGCGAGATAAATGACCAAGTAGCTAACTCAGTGGTAGCTCAGCTGCTGTTTCTAGAAGCAGAGGACCCAGAGAAGGATATAACTATGTATATAAACAGCCCAGGGGGAGTAATCACTGCAGGGATGGCAATATATGATACTATGAACTATATAAAGCCAGATATACAGACTGTGTGTATAGGTCAGGCAGCTAGTATGGGAGCATTGCTTCTTACTGCTGGAACTAAGGGGAAGAGATACGCGCTGGAGAACTCCAGAATAATGATCCACCAGCCCCTAGGAGGAGCCAGAGGTCAGGCTACAGATATAGCTATCCAGGCCAAGGAAATCCTGAGAATGAAGGAAGCTATGGCTGAGATAATGGCCAGACAGACTGGACAGAGCATTGAAAAAATAATGGATGATACTGAAAGAGATAACTTTATGAGTGCAGAGGAAGCTAAGGAATACGGACTCATAGATAAAGTTTTCAGCAAATAGACGAGGTGAATAATAGTTATGGAAAGAGATACTAGATGTTCTTTTTGTGGAAAAAGAGAGGGAGAGGTAGCAAAGCTGATCTCAGGAGTAGGAGGAGCATATATCTGTAACGAGTGTGTAGAGGCTTGTACAGAGATGCTGGACTTTCCTATAGAGGGAATGGCCTATGAGGCAGATGCTTTCTCGGAGATCAACCTTTTGAAGCCAAAGGAAATTAAGGATAAATTGGATGAATATGTAATTGGACAGGGACATGCAAAGAAGGTTCTTGCAGTGTCTGTATACAACCACTATAAGAGGATCCTGCACAGGACGAACAGAACAGAGGAGGATATCGAGCTTCAGAAATCCAATGTACTTCTTATAGGACCAACTGGAAGCGGAAAGACCCTTCTAGCTCAGACCCTTGCTAAGGTTTTACACGTTCCATTTGCAATAGCAGATGCAACTACCCTTACAGAGGCAGGATATGTGGGAGATGACGTAGAAAATGTTCTAGTAAGACTTCTCCAGGCAGCAGACTACGACGTAGATGCAGCTGAGAGAGGAATAATATATATAGATGAGATAGATAAGATAGCGAGAAAATCTGAAAATACATCCATCACAAGGGATGTATCGGGAGAGGGAGTACAGCAGGCTCTCCTTAAGATAATAGAGGGAACAAAGGCTCAGGTTCCGCCTCAGGGGGGAAGAAAGCACCCTCACCAGGAGCTTATAGAGATAGATACAGCAAACATCCTCTTCATCGTAGGAGGTGCCTTTGAGGGGCTGGACAAGCTTATTAAGTCCAGAACAAATAAGAAGGTAATGGGATTCGGAGCAGAGATAAAGAAGGAAAGCGAGGAGAGCGAGGGTAAGACACTAGCAAAGGTACTGCCTCAGGACCTTGTAAAGCACGGACTTATTCCAGAGCTTATCGGTAGACTTCCTATAATCTCTACCCTTGAGAACCTAGATGAGGAAGCTCTTATGAGCATCCTTGTGGAGCCTAAAAACTCAATAGTAAAACAATACAAGACATTCTTTGAGCTAGAGGGAGTGGAGCTAGAATTCAGAGATGATTCACTGAAGAAGATAGCAGGCTTAGCCCTTGAAAGAAAGATCGGTGCCAGAGGACTGAGATCGATTCTAGAAAATACAATGCTTGAGCTGATGTATGAGATACCTTCTAAAGGGGATATAGAGAAGGTAACTATAACAGCTGAAGGAGTACTAAACAGTAAGGATGTAATAATCGAAAAAAAGGAGGGATAACTCTATGAACACTAAACCTTTTATACCAACGAGAGATCTGGTTATCTTCCCAGGAATAATAACACCTCTTTTTGTAGGAAGAGAAGAAAGTGTAAGCAGCCTGGAAAAGGCCATGCTAGATGACAACAAGATAATCCTTTGTATGCAGAAGGACTTCCTTAAGGAGGAGCCTGAGCTGCCAGGAGATGTACATAAAGTAGGGGTAATTGTAAATATCCTTCAAACGGTAAAGATGCCAAACAATACCATAAAGGTACTTGTGGAAGCCCAGGAGAGGGTAATACTAGAGGATGCATTTAAGGAGGACGGACACTATATGGCTGAGTACACTATTGTACAGAGCAGCGATATAGAGGAAGCCACAGGGGAAGCCCTCTACAGAAAGGTACTGGATTCCTTTGAAAAGTATGCCAAGCTAAACAGCAAGATAATGCCCGACCTTATTGCCAACCTAAGAGGTATATCCGATGTGGAGAAGGCTCTGGATATGATAGCTTCTAACCTGCAAATAGGCAGCGATGAAAAGCAGAATATCCTTGAGACCTTTGATACAGAGGAGAGGGGATACAAGCTTATGGAGGTTATCTCCAAGGAAACTGAGATAGCCAGCATAGAGAAGAGAATAGACAACAAGGTAAAGGACAAGATAAACCAGGCACAGAAGTCCTACTACCTGAAGGAAAAGATAAGCGCTATGAAGGAGGAGCTTGAGGGGGAACCTGAAGATGACGACATAGCAGAGTTAAAGGGGAAGATAAAGAAGACTAAGATGCCAAAGTACGCCAAGGAAAAGGTGGAAAAAGAGATAAAGAGGCTTAGCAAGATGCCTGCATTCTCAGCAGAGGCAACTGTGGCAAGAACATATATAGAAACTGTAGTGGACCTTCCTTGGAACAAGTCATCTAAGGATATCCTGGATGTAAACAAGGCATCTCAGTTATTAGATGAGGATCACTACGGACTGAAGGAAGTAAAGGAAAGAATCCTTGAGTACCTTTCAGTAAAGAAGCTTAATCCAAATATGAAGGGTTCTATCATCTGTCTTGCAGGACCTCCGGGAGTAGGTAAGACATCCCTTGCGAGATCGGTAGCAGATGCCATGGGAAGAAAGTTTGTAAGAGTTTCCCTTGGTGGAGTAAGAGATGAATCTGAGATCAGAGGACACAGAAGAACATATATCGGATCTATGCCAGGAAGAATAATAAAGGCTATGAAGGACGCAGGAACAAAGAATCCTCTAATCCTTCTAGATGAGATAGATAAGATGTCCAGTGACTTTAAGGGAGATCCGTCATCGGCTATGCTTGAGGTACTGGATCCAGAGCAGAACAACCACTTTGAGGATCACTACCTGGATATGCCATTTGACCTGTCCAATGCATTTTTTATCGCTACAGCCAATGACCTGAGAACTATCCCAGGGCCACTGAGAGACAGAATGGAGATAATAAACCTTACATCATACACGGAGTATGAGAAGCTTCACATAGCTAAGAGGTACCTCATACCTCAGGCTAAGGAGGAGAACGGACTTGCCAAGATAAGTCTTGAGGTATCTGATAATGCAATACTTAAACTTATCGATGAATACACCAGAGAAGCTGGAGTAAGAACTCTAAAGAGAGAGATCTACAGATTATTCAGAAGAGTTGCCAGAGAGGTCCTTGAGAAGGATAAGAAGAAGGTTGGAATCAATGTAAACAACCTTGGAAAATACATGGGTAAAGTGAAGTTCAGACCAGAGAAGCTGAGAGAAAAAGCACCTAAGCTGGGAGTAGTAAATGGACTTGCCTGGACAGCAGTTGGAGGAGTTTCTCTAGAGGTACAGGGAGTATCCACTCCAGGTAAGGGTAAGCTTTCCCTAACAGGAACCCTTGGAAATGTTATGAAGGAATCAGCAGCTGTAGCTCTTACATATGTAAAGGCAACTACAGCAGAGCGTGGAATAGAGGATGAAAAGGTCTTTGAGAACAAGGATATCCACCTTCACTTCCCAGAGGGAGCAACTCCTAAGGATGGTCCATCAGCAGGTATCACAATTACCACAGCAATTATCTCTATCCTCAGCGGAAAAGAGGTAAGACAGGATATAGCCATGACAGGTGAGATCACCATCAGAGGAGAGGTTCTTCCAGTTGGAGGAATCAAGGAGAAGGTAATAGGAGCTCACAGAGTAGGAATCAGAGAGGTAATCCTGCCGGCGGATAATGAAGCTGATGCAGCGGATATCCCTAAGGAAGTATCCAAAGATATGAAGATCCACTTTGCAAAATCCTATGAAGATGTAGAAAAACTAGTATTTGCAGGATAAGGGGGAGTCATCCCCCTCTACTTGCTTTATTAAGGGAGGTTACCATGTTTCAGAAGATAGAGTCGGAAGATTTAGGTAATGCATTTAAGCTTATAGGAAGGGACTGGATGCTCATCACAGCTAAAGCTGGGGATGAACTAAACACCATGACAGCCTCATGGGGTGGTATGGGCCATCTATGGAATAGAGATGTGGTATATATCTTTATAAGGCCTCAGAGACATACACTTAACTTTGTGGAAAAGAGTGATAACTTTACCCTGACATTTTTTCCAGAAAAGTACAGAAATGACCTCACCTACCTGGGAACAGTTTCCGGCAGGGATGAGGACAAGATAGGTGAAACCAGCCTTACCCCTGTGACAGAAGGGGAGTTTCCCTACTTTGAGGAAAGTGATGTTGTAATAAAATGCAAGAAGATATACAAGCAAAGACTGGACAGGGAATGCTTTCTTGACCCAAGTATAGAGAAGAACTACGACAATGACTACCACTATATGTATATAGGAGAAGTGGTAGAGGTATTGAAAAAAGAGGCTTAAATCTTAGGTGATGTGACCGCCTGTGACAGAATAGAGGTTGACACGACAGCATTTATATTTTATAATTATTTTAGTTTATCTAAATATTTGCCATATTTTGGAGGAATTAGATGTATAAGAATGCTCATAAGGAAGTCACAGTCTCAATAGTCGATGTTAGGCCTGAAGGATAGAGTTAAAAAACTCTTTAGTTCATGCCTTGTTTAAATTACATTACTAAAGAGGTTTGAGCGTGATAGATTAAGAAAGTTAGATTTATAGCTCGGACTTAAATTGTTAAGTCTGAGTTTTTTTTATGAGGATGAGGAGGAGTAGATGGTAATAAAACATGCAGATTTCGTAAAATCAGCTGTTTATGAAAAAGATTATCCAGAGGAGATCAACTCGGTAGAGTTTGCCTTTGTAGGCAGATCAAATGTAGGGAAATCCTCTCTTATTAACAGTCTTACTGGAAGAAGAAAGCTGGCTAAAACCAGTAAAACTCCAGGAAGAACTCAGTTAATAAACTATTTTGAAGTAAACAATGAATGTTTCTTTGTAGACCTTCCAGGTTATGGTTTTGCCAAGGTACCTAAGGCTATGAAGAAGGAGTGGGGAAAGACAATGGAGATCTACCTTTCCTCTCAGAGAAACAAGCTAGTCTTTGTGCTACTGGATATAAGAAGGATACCAAGTGGTGAGGATATGGACATGCTTAGATGGCTAGATCACTTTGATGTTCCATTTAAGATAATCTTTACCAAGGTAGACAAGCTGTCAAACAATGAAAAATTTAAGCAGCTTAAGCAGATAAAGAAAAAGGTGGCCTTTAAAAACTCAGATGTATTTTTCTACTCAGCTCTCAAGCACAGTGGAAGGGAGGAGCTTCTTAACTATATAGGAGAGACTCTTGCAGAGGGTGTAGGAGAACTGGAAGAGACAGAAGAGGGAGCTGCTGTGGAAACAGTAGAGGTTACAGAGGAGCAGTAAGGAAGTAGGATAAGCTGCCAATGGAAGCTATGGCAGAGATCGGCAGTTGAAAAAAATAAAGTTTTAGAGATTTTAGGAGGAGTTTATGAACGAATTAAGCAAGAGCTATTCTCCCAAAGAGATAGAGGATAAGTGGTATGAGCAGTGGGAAGCAAAGAAATACTTTGCAGCAACAACAGATAAGCAGCACAACTATTCAATAGTTATGCCGCCGCCAAATGTAACTGGAATCCTTCATATGGGACACGTGCTTAACAATACGATCCAGGATACTATAATCAGATTCAAGAGAATGACTGGACACAACACACTGTGGATGCCAGGAACAGACCACGCAGGAATTGCTACTCAGAACAAGGTAGAGAGAAAGCTGGCTGACCAGGGACTAACTAAGGAGGATCTTGGAAGAGAGAAGTTCCTAGAGGAGACTTGGAAGTGGAAGGAGGAGCACGGTAACCTCATCACAACTCAGCTGAGAAAGCTTGGAGCATCTCTTGACTGGGACAGAGAGAGATTTACAATGGATGAGGGGTGTTCAGATGCAGTAAAGGAGATCTTCATCAAGCTATACAACGATAAGCTTATCTATCAGGGAGAGTACATGGTAAACTGGTGTTCTAGATGTGGAACAGCTCTTGCTGACGACGAGGTAGACCACCACGAGAAAAAGGGTAAGCTATGGCACCTAAGATACCCTGTAAAGGATTCAGATGAGGTACTTGTTGTAGCAACTACTAGACCTGAGACTATGATAGGAGATACAGGAGTAGCAGTACACCCAGAGGATGAGAGATATGCTCACCTTATTGGTAAGTCTGTAATCCTTCCTCTAGTTGGAAGAGAGATCCCTATCTTTGCTGATGACTATGTGGATATGGAGTTTGGAACTGGTGTGGTAAAGATGACTCCAGCTCACGACCCTAATGACTTTGAGATCGGAAAGAGACACAACTTAGAGATTATAAACATCCTTACTGAAGCTGGTAAGATGAATGAGCTTACTGGAAAGTATGAGGGAATGGACAGGTTCGATGCTAGATATGCCATCGTAAGAGAGCTTGAGGAGAAGGGAATCCTGGAAAAAACTGAGGCTCACGACAACAAGGTGGGACAGTGCTACAGATGTGATACTGTAGTAGAGTCAAGAGTATCAAATCAGTGGTTTGTAAGCATGGAGCCTCTTGCTGAAAAAGCTCTAGAGGTAGTAAGAAACGGTAAGGTAAAGCTCAGACCTAAGAGATGGGAGAAGGTATACTACAACTGGCTTGAGAATATCAGAGACTGGTGTATCTCAAGACAGATCTGGTGGGGACACAGAATACCAGCATGGTATGGTCCAGACAACCACATCTTCGTTGCAAGAGATGAAAAGGAAGCTGCAGAGCAGGCTACAGCTCACTATGGAAGAGAGGTAGAGCTTAGACAGGAAACTGATGTACTGGATACATGGTTCTCATCTGCTCTATGGCCATTCTCTACCCTTGGGTGGCCTGAGAAGAATGAAGATCTTGCAAGATTCTACCCTACAAATACTCTTGTAACTGGAGCAGATATCCTGTTCTTCTGGGTAGCAAGAATGGTAATGATGGGGCTATATGAGATGGATGATATCCCATTTGATGATGTATATCTTCACGGTATCGTAAGAGATGAGCAGGGAAGAAAGATGTCTAAATCTTTAGGTAACTCTCCAGACCCTCTAAAGCTTATCGATGAGTATGGAGCAGATGCAATAAGATTTACAATGGTATACAACACTTCACAGGGACAGGATGTACACTTCTCTGAGAAGCTTCTTGAGATGGGAAGAAACTTTACAAACAAGGTATGGAATGTATCTAGATTTGTACTTATGAACCTTGAAGGGTTTGACATAAAGACTGTAAACAAGGATGAGCTGAAGTTTGAGCTTGTGGATGAGTGGATCTACTCTAAGCTTAACAAGACAGCAGCCGACGTAGCTGAGAAGCTGGATAAGTTTACTCTAGACGAGGCAGCAAAATCTGCGTACGAGTTCCTAAGAGGAGATTTCTGTGACTGGTATGTAGAGATGGCTAAGGGAAGACTTGGAGAGGATGCAGACGAGGTTTCTAAGAAGACAGCTCAATACGTACTGTGGACAGTTCTTGAAAAGGGACTTAGACTACTTCACCCATTCATGCCATTCATCACTGAGGAGATCTGGCAGAAGCTTGGAGCAGAGGGAGAAACTATCATGCTTCAGGACTTCCCTGTAAGAGAGGAAGCTATGGTAAATGAGGAGGCTGAGAAGTCATTCGAGTACCTTCAGACTCTGATCTCATCTGTAAGAAACATAAGAGCAGAGGTAGGAGTATCTCCAGCTAAGCCAGTAGTAGCTATTATCAGAACTAACGATGAAGCTGAGCTTGAGATAATCGAGAAGAACAAGGAGTTCCTAGTGAAGCTTGCCAACCTAGAGAGCCTTGAGTGTGGTAAGGAAGTAGAGAAGCCGGCACAGTCAAGCTTTAGAGTAGCAGCAAACTCTGAGCTATATGTATCTCTTGAGGGGCTGCTGAACCCAGAGGTAGAGATCAAGAAGATCAATGTTCAGATCGAAAAGGTGAAGAAGGACCTAGATAAGGTAACTAACAAGCTATCCAATGAGAAGTTTGTATCCAAGGCACCTGCTCACATCTTAGAGAGAGAGAAGAGGATCCAACAGGAGTTCCAGGACAAGCTAGATAAACTAGAGGAAAACTTAAAGGCATTTATGTAATAAGTAAGCCCCTGATTCTTCAGGGGCTATTTATATAAATCAGAGGGCAGATTTAAAAGAAATAGCCTAGTTTTTTATAACTATGAGTTTCGAAATCAATCACTTTGTTGAGGAATTAGTATAAAAATATTATATTCTTAAAATTTATATTATAAATTCTTGAAGAAGGCTATTTTAAGTAGTATAATAAATAAGATTTCAAATTTATGATTTTTTAGGAGTGAGTATATTGGATTTGCATTATTTGAGAATATTTTATGAGGTAGCAAAAGAAGGTAGTTTCACAAAGGCAGCTAACAGACTTTATATAAATCAATCTGCAGTTTCTATTCAGGTAAAGAAGTTTGAAGAGCTATTAAATACCAAGTTATTTGATAGAAGTTCTAAGAAGATCAAGCTTACATACTCTGGTGAGGTACTCTACAAGATGGCAGAGGAGATCTTTCAGAAGGTAAAGAGAGCGGAAAAGGAGATGTCTAGAATTATTGAACTAGACAAGGCAAAAATTTCCATAGGTGCAAGCCCTGTAATAGGAGAGCCGCTTATTCCAAAGCTTATGAAGGGATTTTCTATGGTCCACTCTGAGATAGAGTATGATATCAGAATAGCTGAGAAGAAGACTCTTCTAAAGCTTCTGAGGGAGGGAGAGCTGGATGTAATCCTTCTAGATGCTGAGCACATCACAGATAACAACCTGGAGGTAATCGATGTAGAGGAGTTCCCTTATGTGCTTGTAAGTAAGAGAGACTACACAAGTCTTGAAGATGTTACTGAGGATACTCTTATTACAAGAAACTACATTCCAAACAATGAGGAAGCAATAGCAACTCTAGAGAGCAAGTATAAGGTGTCCTTTGAAAACAGGGTACCAGTAAGGGGAAGTCTTGAGGTTATCAAGGAGATGGTAAGAGAGGAAGTAGGAAATGTAATCCTTCCATACTACTCTGTATATAAGGAGATCGAGGCTGGAGAGTTTAAGGTGATAGAGAGAGTTGAGAGTGTAAGCGACTCCTACCACATGGTAATTACCAAGGACAAGAGAGCCCTTCTTGAGATAATTAAATTTATAAACTTTACACAAAACTTTAAGATAATGTAGGAACTACTGTCTGTTTTATAGTTTATCTCTTTATGGATGGCAAAATAAATAAACTCGTGTATTGATATGAATTATCTACGCAAAAAAATGCTGATAATTCATTTAATAACTATAAATTAGTAAAATAGGAGGTAAGGTATGAACCTTATAGATTCTTATGTAACAACCTATGAGCTGTTAAAGGATTTTATTGAAATAGAAAGAAAAGAAAATATTACTGAGAAGATAGCTGTGGATATGGCAGCAGCATTCCAGGCAGGGAACAAGGTGCTTATTGCCGGTAACGGTGGAAGTAACTGTGACGCCCTTCACTTTTCAGAGGAGTTTACTGGAAGATTCAGAGGAAACAGAAGAGCCCTTCCGGCAATATCACTGTCGGATTCCTCTCACATTACTTGTGTGGGAAACGATTTTGGATTTGATTACATCTTTTCAAGGGGAGTCGAGGCATATGGTAAGGAGGGAGACTTCTTTATAGGTCTTTCTACAAGCGGAAACTCAGCTAACGTGATAAAGGCTGTAGAGGCAGCTAAGGAACTTGGAATGAAAACAATTGTACTTCTTGGAAAGGACGGAGGAAAGCTTAAGGGGATGTGCGACTATGAATTCGTAATCCCAGGAGCAACTTCAGACAGAATCCAGGAAATCCACATGATGATCCTTCACATTATAATCGAGGGTGTAGAGAAGATCATGTTCCCGGAAAACTACTAAAATAAAAAATGAGCCGTTAAGGCTCATTTTTTATTATTAAGAAAAGTATAGAACTTATAAAAAATCTCTTGAAGCAATTAGTGTTTCAATTAATTATTAGGATGCAACGTCACGCTGCTATTTATCTATGGAGCAGGAACCGTCCTCTGAGGGAGCTTCCTCTATTCCCACAAGCTTTATCTTCTGATCGATTATCTTGCTTCCCTTCACCTTGTCAAAGGTATATATAAAAGCAAAGGATAGTATGAGCCCCATGAAGCTTGTAAGAACCCTCTTCCCCTCTGTAAATCCTAAGAATTCACCTAAAAAGTATCCCCCTATCATAAGCAGGATAGGAAGGAGGTAAACTAAGGCTGCAATATTTAACAGGGATTTATCCTCTATTTCAAAGGTGATGACATTTCCCACCTCTACCTTCTCGCTGCACTTAAACTCAAAGGTACTTCCCATCTTCTCCTTGTTACCACATCCAGAGCAGTGGGCACATGCACTCTCCTTGTACAGGTGAACCTTGATAATATCCCCTTTAACCTCTCTAACAATTCCCTTATTTATCATCGAACCTTCTCCTTAAAAATTCAGAATAAAAAACCATAAGTTGCTGAATGAATAGATTATAACATATGGGATTTCTTTTGGAAAGTGTCCTTATTAATCCTTGAAAACAGGCACTCAGATATGATAAAATTAAGACAAAAGCTTAATAGGAGGAAAGATGGAAAAATTAGAGGAATACAGGTGGCCTGTATTAAAGGCTCTGACCATATCTCTATTTTTTTTGTATTTTTTTATAAAGGGAAGGCTTTTGGGTGAAAGTGATCTCTACGATCACCTAAACCTGATTTTTGGAGTATACTATTACTTTTTAATACTGTATCCCCTACTCCTGACCTCCTCCCTGTTTATAGGTAACAAAAAAAAGGAGAGCGTCTTAAAGATACGTCTTTTTTCAGGAATTCTTTTTTTCTTTTTTTGCACATTTTACATCCTTATGGGTGAGCTTCAGACCTCTGTTCTTACTGGAAGGGATCTTGAACAGCAGCTTGTAAAGGTAGCTTGGACCCAGATGAACCTTGGAGGAGTCTCTACATCTATAATGCACTTCCTCTACTTTAATATGGACACCCAGATACTCTACAGAACAGTTATCGGGGGAATATCTTTCACCGCCTTTATCCTTTTTGCAAAGGCAGTTACCGAGAGTATAAGAAGTATACTGGGAATGGCTGCTAAAAGCAGGGAGAGAAGGGAGCTTAGAAGAAAGGAAGAGGAGCTTCAGGCAAAGATAACTATAAAGGAAGAGATCGACAAGAAGATGGCTCTCAAGAAGCAGAAGAGTCTCCAGCAGCAGGAGGAGAAGATTCAGCAGAGAGTGGACCTTTTTATGCAAAGGGATGAAACAGCAGAGGATGAGACAGTTGAAGAACCTCTGAAAGAGGAGATTTCTTGTGAAAGTTCTGCAGGTGAAACTCTTAGTCTAGATGACCTATTGAACCTTGTAGAGGAGCAAAGGGATCAGGCAGAGAGAGACGTTGACCCTTCAGAGAAGGAACACCGCCAAGAGGAAAAAAAGGATGAAGACAACAGGCTGGAGGATAGAACTACAGCCGCTGAAGACACCGATAACAAGGGGGAAAGAAATGATACTAGCATCTAAATCACCTAGAAGAAGGGAGATCCTCTCCCAGTTTGGATTTGACATAGAGATAGACAGTGTAGATGTGGAAGAGGTAAGCGACGAGAAGGAAGTTGTGGATCAGCTCATGGACATCTCCAGGAAGAAATCCCAGGAGGTAGCCAAAAGAAATCCAGATAAATATGTAGTGTCAGCAGATACAGCCGTAATAATAGATGGAAGAGTACTGGGAAAACCAGGGGATGAAGAGGAAGCTAAGAGGACCCTGAGGGAACTTTCCGGGAGGGCACACGAGGTAATAACAGCCTATACCCTCTTCAATCTATCTAAGGAGGTTATGCACAGCCACTACGATACAACTATGGTCTACTTTAAGGAACTGAGCGACGAAGAGATAGAATGGTATGTAGCAACTGGGGAACCCATGGATAAAGCGGGATCCTATGGAATACAGGGAAAGGGAACAATCCTTGTGGACAAGATAGAGGGGGATTTTTACAATGTAATGGGATTTCCTCTGAGTAAGTTTTACGATGACCTGAAATCTTTGGGGATGGATATAAGTAATATAAGAATGATGTAGAGGTGAAAGGATGCTTAAGAAAAAGATGAATAAGGTCTTCGGAATGTTTTCTGAAGATTTAGGGATAGACCTTGGAACGGCTAATACTCTGGTATGTGTTAAGAATAAAGGGGTAGTGCTCAATGAACCCTCGGTAGTAGCAGTGAGACAGAGAACTAAGGAGATATATGAGGTAGGGGAGCAGGCTAAGAAGATGATCGGTAGAACACCGGCATCCATTTCAGCTATAAGACCCCTTAAAAACGGAGTAATAGCAGACTATGAGGTAACTGAAAAAATGCTTCGTGAGTTCTATAAGAAGGTGCACAAGAGGAAGTTTCTTACCAACCCAAGGGTGGTAATATGTGTACCAGCTGGAGTTACCCAGGTAGAGAAGAGAGCTGTAATAGACGTAACAAGGGAAGCTGGGGCAAGAGAGGCCTACCTTATAGAGGAACCTATGGCGGCAGCAATAGGAGCAGGTCTGGATATCTTTGAACCAGAGGGGAACCTTATTGTAGATATCGGAGGAGGTACTACAGAGATAGCTGTAATATCTCTTGGAGGAATAGTTAAGACAAGCTCCCTAAGAGTGGCAGGGGACAAGTTTGACAATGCCATAGTTCAGTATGTAAGACAGAAGCACAGCCTTCTTATCGGAGACAGAACCGCAGAGGAGATAAAGATAAATGTGGGAACAGCTATTGAACTGGAAGAGGAGCTGAGCATTGAGATAAGCGGAAGAAATGTACTAAACGGTCTTCCTAAAAATGTGGTAATAAGATCCACAGAGATAAGGGAAGCACTGGAGGAACTGATGCACCAGATTATAGAGGAGATCAAGGTAATCCTTGAAAAGACCCCGCCTGAGCTTTCAGCAGATATCAAGAGAAAGGGGCTTGTCCTTGCAGGGGGAGGAGCTATGATCAGGGGACTTGACAGAAAGATCGCCAATGCTCTTCATATAAATGTAACTATAACAGAGGAACCATTAAATGCTGTGGTAAGAGGTATAGAGGAGTTATTAAAAGGATTTGAAATGTATAGAGAGGTAATAATTTCTCCTGAAATAGACTACTAATTCCAAGTGAAGGAGGGGAAGGTATGAAATTAATTTTGATATTTCTAGCCCTCTGTATCAACCTGTATGCCAATCTGGTAACTACCAACGGTAAAATCGGACTTTACCTAGATGAAAGCGAGATGAGAATACACAGTATCAAGGGATCTGTCTTTGAACAGCCGGATATATCCATCCTTGATGTTGGAGTCCTTATCGACAATAAACCCTACCTGTTAAATGAGCATATAAAGTCGGCAAGAATATTATCCAATACAAACATAATAATGGTTGTCAGTGAAGTGGCAGACGTAAAGTTTGCCACCTTTATCTTTCCGTCGGTTATCGAGAGGGACAAGCTGTATATAACTACAGCAGTGAGAAAGGTTCGAGAGGAAACCACGGTAAAGCTTCTCTACAGGATATACCCCTACAGGAATATAAATATCTTAGATTATAACAGTCCCAAGGACTACTATTTTTTAGATGACTTCAGAATGAAGTCTCTAAACAATCCCATGGGGATGTATCTTTCCAACCAGGAATTTATGGAGGAGTTGAAGTTTAAGGAGGTAAGACGTAGAACCATCAGGTATCAGGATGTGAAACTGCTCTTAGCTTCAGAGATAAGGGGTAATAGTAAGAGGGGGTCGGATATCCTCATC
This sequence comes from Propionigenium maris DSM 9537, assembly GCF_027925155.1. Lineage (GTDB taxonomy): Bacteria > Fusobacteriota > Fusobacteriia > Fusobacteriales > Fusobacteriaceae > Propionigenium > Propionigenium maris. The sequence goes on from NZ_BSDY01000005.1 coordinate 46,731, forward strand.
CTCAACTTCGGGAAGGAGAAGTGGGAGAACAGGATAGAGCTGAATCCCGGAATATTAAAGGAAGAATATACCTTCTGGAAGGATTGGAACTGGGACTTCCAGGGATATCCCAGGGAGGTAAGGGAGCAGCTGACCCAGCTGAAGATGATAACCATGGGGTTTCCAATTCCAAGAACCATCTCCTATACAGCCAGTGAGCAGCAGCTGACTACAAATATGAAGCTGTCCACCCTCCTTGCCAACTACGGAAAGGACAGGGAGGCTCTGGCTATCCTGAGAAATTACAGGTTCAGCAGGAAGAACACCCCTGAGGATGTAGCTATTCTTATGTCTCTGGTGAAGAGCTGGGAGTACTCCAAGGATGTGGTGGGGGAGACCTATATAAGAACTACAATCTACCCTATATTCCAGAGGATACTTGCTGGGATAGATGATGAGGGAAGGTTCCAAGTAGAGGAGGAGAGGATAGAAACCTACTTCTACCTCATAAGTGTGCTGGAAGATGTTCTGAAAGATATTCAGACAGTGGACTATCTTCCTAAGGAGACGGTGGAGAGGAAACTTGTCCTTCTGAGGGAGAATGTTGAAAAAAACTACATGACCCCAGACGGTCTAAAGGATACTCCAAGCTCTCTAGAGGCAAACCCAAGGAATATAGCCTATATAAACCTCTATCCCAAGGATGTGAGAAGAGCTATTCTGGATGAGGAGTACAAGAAATACTATAACAGCAGATTAGGTTTTCTAATGTTTCCAGGGGATGACTTTGTGGATACAGATTACAACCTGACCTTTGCCCGTCACCTCCTTGACAATGATTTTCAACAGAGGGGAGAGATGCTATTTGCAAGGGTGAGGGAGATGGTAGATAAAAATAACAACTATATTACCCCTCGGATGTATCCCAATGAAAATAATGAGGCAGGGATATACGGAGATTTGATATTCTCCTATTTAATAACAAATTACTTTAGGGGGATAGAGTAGCAGATGATAGAACAGGACAGATCCTTTGAGCCGCTGGAAAATCTGGAGCAGATAGAGATTCCAGAGACCAAGGCGGTCAAAAATAGAGAGATAATGAAAAGAGATATAGAAGCTATACTCCTCCTTTCTGGAGACGATCTTCAGATAGAGGAGCTCTCCAAGTACTTTAAGAAGGGGATGGATACCATTAAGGATATCCTCTTCGATATAAGGGAGGAGATGAGAGACAGGGGAATAAACCTCTATGTAAAGGGTGGCAGGGTATACCTGGCCACCAATCCCAAGAGCGGCGAGACGGTACACTGTTTCTTTAATCAGGAGAGCAGACCTAAGAAACTGTCGGCAGCAGCCATGGAAACCCTGTCCATAATAGCTTACAGGCAGCCTGTAACTAAGGGGGATGTAGAGGATATAAGGGGAGTAGCTGTAGACGGAGTTATGAGCTCCCTAGAGGAGAAGAAGCTGATTGCCGTATGTGGTAAGAGGGAGGGAATTGGAAGACCAAACCTATATGAGGTAACGGATACCTTCCTTGCATATATGGGAATAGAGAGTGTGGAAGAACTTCCCAACTATAGAGAGGTGAGAGATAGAATTGACGGAAAAGATGAGGATAAATAAATACCTCTCCTCCCTGGGTGTTGCATCCAGAAGAGAGGTAGACAGGCTTGTAGATGAGGGCCTTATAAAGGTAAATGGAGAGCCGGCTACAAGCGGAATGAAGGTATCATCTGAGGATGAGATAGAGGTAAGGGGAAAGGTTATAGAGACCTCCCAGGAGAAGAAGGTTTACTATATTCTTAATAAGCCCAAGGGAGTAATTAGTGCAGCCAAGGATGACAGAGGAAGAAGAACTGTGGTGGATATGATAGACACCAAGCAGAGGATCTATCCCATTGGAAGGCTTGACTTTGACACAACTGGCCTAATCCTTCTGACAAACGACGGGGAACTCTTTAACAGAATAATCCACCCGAGATCCACAGTGTATAAATCCTACTTTGTAGTAGTAAAGGGAGAGATGGAAGATACCTCCCTCAAAAAACTTGCAGAGGGAGTGGAGCTAGAGGACGGAAGAACCCTTCCAGCTAAGGTAAGGCTAGTTAAAAGCAGCCCAAGATCCACAAGTCTTATTATTGAGATAAGAGAGGGAAGAAACAGACAGATCAGAAGGATGTGTAGTGCTGTGGGGCACCCTGTATACGACCTTAAGAGGGAAAAGATCGGTAGGTTAGGCATAAGAGACCTTGCAGAGGGTCAGTACAGAGAGCTTACAGATGAAGAGGTAAGATACCTCTACAGCCTGTAGGAGAAAGACCTGAGAAAGAAAAAATTATATTTTATATAGATAATCATAGAGGAGGTAGACATGTCTTTAACAAGAGAGGAAGTACTAAAGGTAGCTGAACTTGCAAGATTAAAGTTTAAAGAGGAAGAGATTGGTGAATTCCAACAACAACTTAATGATATATTAGGATATGTAGAAGTGTTAAATGAAGTGGATACAGAGGGGGTAGAGCCTCTAATCTCTGTACACGACGGAATAAACAGACTTAGAGCAGATGAGGTAAGAAAATCTCTAACTGTAGAGGAAGCTATGAAAAATGCTCCTGAAACAGCTGATGGTGCCCTAATCGTACCTAAGGTAGTGGGAGAGTAGGAGCCTAGAGGTAAAAAGGTGCCGGCGATTTTAGAGGCTGGATAGAAAGACAAAATAACTAGTAAGCGTGGGAGGAACAGAAATGGATAAGATTTACGACCTTACTGCTTTTGAGGTGAGAGAGAAGATTCTTGCTGGTGAAGTAAAATCAGTGGACGTAGTAAAGGCAATTTTCGATAGAATAGAAGCAACAGACGATAAGATAGGAAGTTTTGTATCTCTGAATAAGGAGAAAGCCCTTGAGGCAGCAGCAGCAGTTGATGAAAAGATTGCCAAGGGAGAAAAGGTAGGAGCCCTTGCAGGGGTGCCAGTAGCCCTTAAAGATAACATGGTATCCTACGGAGACCCATCTTCATCTTGCTCTAAGATCCTAGAGGGATATGAGGGGATCTACGATGCTACAGTGGTAACAAAGCTAAAGGAAGCAGATGCTATCATCATAGGTAAGACTAACATGGATGAGTTTGCCATGGGATCTTCCACAAAGACATCTTGCTTCAAGGAGACTAAAAACCCTTGGGATACTACAAGAGTACCAGGAGGATCATCAGGAGGATCAGCTTCAGCAGTGGCAGCTTCTCAGGCATTCATGGCTCTTGGATCGGATACAGGGGGATCTATCAGACAGCCCGCTTCATACTGTGGTATAGTTGGACTTAAGCCTACATATGGAAGGGTATCCAGATACGGGATCATGGCCTTTGCCTCATCTCTAGACCAGATCGGACCATTTACAAAGACTGTAAAGGATGCAGCTCTTACTATGAATGTAATCGCAGGAATGGATGACTACGATTCAACTTTAGAGGACGTAGAAGTACCTGACTATACAGAGGCTCTTACTGGAGATGTAAAGGGTATGAAGATTGGTGTGCCTAAGGAGTACTTCATCGAGGGAATCAAGCCAGAGGTAAAGAAGGTAATAGATGATGCTATAGAGAAGTATAGAGAGATGGGAGCGGAGATCGTAGATATAAGTCTTCCTCACACTAAGTATGCAGTATCTGTATACTATATCTTAGCACCAGCAGAGGCAAGTTCAAACCTTGCAAGATTTGACGGAGTAAGATACGGTCACAGAGCTGCAGATATTAATGGAGTAGATGACCTATACATTAAATCCAGAAGTGAAGGCTTTGGAGATGAAGTAAAGAGAAGAATAATGATAGGTACCTATGTACTGAGTGCAGGATTCTACGATGCATATTATAGAAAAGCACAGCAGGTAAGAAGACTTATCAAGGAAGACTTTGAAAAGGCCTTTGAGCAGGTTGATATGATCCTGGCACCAACAGCACCAGGTGTTGCCTTCAGACTAGACGACAAGAAGACTCCAATCGAGCTATACTTAGAGGACATCTTCACAATCAGTGCAAACCTTGCAGGACTTCCAGGAATTTCTGTACCAGCAGGACTTGCAGAGGGTATGCCAGTAGGGGTACAGTTAATTGGTAAAGCCTTTGGAGAAGCTGACATACTAAGAGCTGGAGATGCATTTGAAAGAGTACGTGGAGAGTGGAAGCTCCCAGAAACTTACTAAAGAGAGGAATGGAGGAAGAAAATGGCAAGAGAATGGGAATCGGTAATTGGACTAGAGGTTCACTTACAGCTAAATACAGGAACTAAAGTATGGTGTGGATGTAGTGCAGACTACGACAACTCACCAATTAATACACATACATGCCCTATATGTCTTGGGCACCCAGGAGCACTACCAAAGTTAAATGAAAAGGTTGTAGAGTATGCAATAAAAGCTGCCCTTGCCCTTAACTGTGATGTAAACAAGGTAAGCAGATTTGACAGAAAGAACTACTTCTATCCAGACCTGACAAAGGGGTATCAGATTACTCAGTTTGATCACCCATATGCTGAGCACGGTCATATAGATGTAACTCTTAAATCTGGAAAGGAAAGAAAGGTTGGGATCACTAAGATCCAGATAGAAGAGGATACTGGTAAATCCATGCATGCAGGGGATGAGTCCTTTATCAACTACAACAGAGCTTCTATGCCTCTAATTGAGATCGTATCTGAACCAGATATGAGATCCTCTGAGGAGGCCTATGAGTACCTTAACCTTCTTAAGGATGCAATAAAGTATACTGAGATCTCAGATGTATCCATGGAACTTGGATCTCTTAGATGTGACGCAAACATCTCTGTAAGGCCTAAGGGAGAGGAGAAGTTTGGAACAAGGGTAGAGGTTAAAAACCTGAACTCCTTCAAGGCTGTAGCAAGAGCCATCGACTATGAGATTGGAAGACAGATAGAAACTATCGAAGAGGGCGGTAGTATCGATCAGGAGACAAGACTTTGGGATGATGAGGTTCAGGTTACCAGAGTAATGAGAAGTAAGGAGGAGGCTATGGACTACAGATTCTTCCCAGAGCCAGACCTTGTAAGACTTGTTATCTCAGATGAGCAGATCGAAGCTATAAGAGAGACTATGCCTGAGTCCAAGGTAGATAAGATGGCAAGATTCGCAAGAGACTACAAGCTTTCTACTACAGATGCTGCTATCCTTTGTGAGGAGATGGAGCTTGCTGACTACTATGAGGCAGCAGTTAAGGCATCTAACAATCCTAAGACTACAGCTAACTGGATAATGACTGAGGTACTGAGAGTGCTGAAGGAGGAGAACAAGGATATCACTGAGTTCTCAATTACCTCTGAGGACTTAGGGGAGATCATAAAGCTTATCGATGGTGGAAAGATCTCAAGTAAGATAGCTAAGAAGTTATTTGAGATAAAGTTAACAGATGAGAGAACCCCTGCAGAGATAGTAGAGGCAGAGGGGATGGCACAGGTAGCAGATACTGGAGCTATTGAGGCAATGGTAGATGAGGTGCTGGCTAACAACCCTAAGCTTATAGAGGACTATAAGGAAGCAGATGAGGGAAGAAAACCAAGAGTTATGAAGGGACTTATGGGGCAGGTAATGAAAGCCTCTAAGGGAAAGGCAAATCCAACTATCGTAACTGAACTACTGATAAAGAAACTTTCTTAAGATAGAAATCCCCGACAGGTTCGGGGATTTTCTGTATTTCAAAGGTATGGTTTAATAAAGGGAGATTAAAGTATGAAGATACTGCATGTAATAGCACAAAAACCCCAGGATACAGGGAGCGGGGTATATGTAAAAAACCTCATCCAGCACCTTAAGGGATTCGACCAGGCTCTCATAGCTGGAATAGACGCGGAGGATGAGATTCATTCAGATATCCCCTTTTACCCTGTATTGTTCAGGAGGGGAGAGCTGGAGTTTCCAGTGGTAGGGATGTCCGACAGGATGCCCTATGAGAGCACAACCTATAGGGAGCTAAGGGGAGAAAGGCTGGAGGCGTGGAAGAGGGTCTATAGAAAAAAGCTCCTTGAGGTAAGGGAGGAGTTTAAACCGGATATCGTGGTGAGCCACCACCTCTACCTCCTCACATCCATGGTGAGGGAGATCTTTTCAGATTCCAAGGTGATAGGGGTGTGTCATGCAACGGATCTTAGGCAGCTCCACTCCCACGATCTGGAAAGGGAGTATATAGGGGAGCAGATACCCAAAGTGGACAGGATTCTGGCTCTTCACAGGGAGCAGAGGAGAAGGATAGGCGAGGTCTTCTCCATAGATGAGAAGAGGATAGAGATTATGGGCCTCGGGTATGATAAAAACCTCTTTAACTTCCAGGGAAGCAAGGGGAAGGATATAGAGGTCTGGTATGTGGGAAAGATCTCCCGGGCCAAAGGAGTAGAGGAGCTTCTAGAGGCCTATGACAGACTTGGCTGCAGAGAGGGTGTGAAGCTCAAGCTGGCAGGAGGTATTGGTGGAGAAGAGGGAAGAGCGCTGGAGAAGAAAGCAAAAGAACTTGGAGAAGAGGTGGAGCTCCTTGGCCAGGTAGAGCAGAGGAAGCTGGCCAAGGGGCTAAGAAAGGGACATATCCTGGTTCTTCCCTCCTACTATGAGGGGTTTCCCATGGTGGTTGTGGAAGCCCTGGCATGTGGAATGGAGGTAGTGGTAAATGACCTTCCTGGTTTAAGGGAGGGCCTTGGAGAAGGGGTCCTTGACAGCGGAAGAGTACACTTCCTTCCTATGCCTGAACTGGAGGGGGTGGATAAGATCTCTCCTCTTCACAGGGAGAGATATGTGGAGGAGCTCAGAAAGAAGCTGGAGGAGGTCATAGAGGGAGAGAGGTCTCAGATCACCCCAACCCTTTCAGAGCTTAGCTGGGAGGGGGTTGGAGAAAGGTATCTGAACCTCATGAAGGAGCTCTGCAAAAAAAACTTTTCATAGGAGCAAAAAAGGGGTACAATAGGAGTAGAATTTAGACAAACGTCCCTGGATGAGGGAGTTGGAACCGACCTTCGGTGAAGGTAAAGTAGAGGCAGGGAAGAGTGTTTCCCAATGGTAAAACCCTAACCTTAATGAGGTCGTAGAAAGTGGGGGCTTTCTGTTGATTTAAAGAGATTTACTTAAGGGAGGGAAGAATGTTACTGGATATGCACATGCACATATGGCCTACATCTAGAGATAGCCATATGACACTGGAAGATGCAGTGGACCAGGCAAGAGAGCTTGGACTTGACGGGATCTGTGTAACAGATCATGACAACCTGGAGATCAGGGAGAGAGCTGCTGAATATAGCAGAAAAACAGGATACCCTATTTTTGTGGGGGTGGAGATACTTACATATCAGGGAGATGTTGTAGTCTTTGGTCTGGATGAGGTTCCAGAGGAGATGCTTCACGTAGGGGAACTCTTAGACCTTGTAGAAAAAAGAGGGGGAGCAGCTATAGTGGCCCACCCATTCAGAAGAAACAACAGAGGCCTGGGAGAGGGTATAAAGGATGTTTATGAGAGGCTTACAGGGGTAGAGGTATTAAATGGAAATACCCCCATAGAGCTAAATATAGAGGCGGACAACCTTACCAGAAGGTTGGAGGTTGGAAGGGTAGGAGCAAGTGATGCTCACTACAAACACGAAGTGGGAAGGTATGCCACTAAGTTTTCAAGGAAGATTTCAAGCGTGGAGGAGCTTATTTGTGAGCTGAGGGAAGGAAAGTTTCTTCCAGCAACCTATGATGAGGGGATTTATCACCTGAACGATGGAACTACCCTAAGGGCAAATAAGTTTGCAGGAATAATAAAGAAGGGTGCATAAAAAAGATAGGAGAAGCCAGTGGATGGTCTTCTCCTTTTTTTATCCAGTCTAAGCTCCCGTCTAGGAAAGATATAATACAGAAGAATGAATAGTTACTTAACAACCCACCTGGAGGTTTTTTACCTTTAATCTTATTCAGAGGTTCTCCTTTAATAGATTATGGTTTCAGCGTTCATCTCATGAAGGAGTGATAAGAATTTTGGAGTTGAGGTTATTCCGTAGATTATAGAGGAGACAAAAAATCTACCCTTTTTCATTGCACAATACCATAAAAATAGGTATAATACAGCTAATGTTCAAAAAGTTTTGTTTGGATACAAGATAAACTTTAAAAATTTAACGAAATTTACTAGAAAAAGCGGAGGTATCAGATGTTGGTAGAAAGATTCTTAAAGTATGTAAAGATAGACACTCAGTCTAATGAGGAGAGCACTACTTGTCCAAGTACGGAGAAGCAATTTGACCTGGCAAAGGTAATAATAGAGGATCTAAAGGAGATAGGAATGTCGGATGTATCCATGGATGAAAATGGTTATATTATGGCAACCCTTCCTTCAAATGTAGATAAGGAGGTTCCTACAGTTGGATTCATAGCTCACATGGATACTGCTCCAGACTACTCTGGAAAGGATGTAAAGCCTAGAATAGTTGAGAACTACGACGGAGGAGAGATAGTATTAAATGAAGCAGACAATACAGTTATGTCTCCAGTGGATTTCCCTGAGCTTCCAAACTACAAGGGGCAGGACCTTATAGTAACAGACGGAACAACTCTTCTTGGAGCAGATAATAAGGCAGGAATAGCTGAGATACTTGAAGCAATGGACTACCTTGTAAAGCACCCAGAGATAAAGCACGGAGAGATAAAGGTAGGATTTACTCCAGACGAGGAGATCGGTAGAGGAGCTAACTTATTTAATGTAGAGAAGTTTGGAGCTAAGTATGCTTATACAATAGATGGGGGAGAGATTGGTGAGCTTGAGTATGAAAACTTCAATGCTGCAACTGCAACTATAAAGATAAACGGTAGAAACATCCATCCTGGAACTGCAAAGAACAAGATGGTTAATTCTGCGTTAATAGGTATGGAGTTAAATGCTATGCTTCCATCGGATCAGAGACCTGAGCACACTGAAAAGTATGAGGGATTCTTCCTTCTTATCAACATGTCTGGAACAGTTGAAAATACAAGTATGACATATATCATAAGAGACCACGACAAGGAAAAGTTTGCTGTTAAAAAGGAACTTATGGGAGATGTTGCTGAATACCTGAACAAGAAGTATGGAGCAGGATGTGTGGAGCTAGAGATCAAGGACTCATACTTTAATATGAGAGAGAAGATAGAGCCTGTAATGGAGGTTGTGGAGATAGCTAAGAAGTCTATGGAGGAAGCTGGAGTGACTCCTATAATAAAGCCAATCAGAGGTGGAACAGATGGAGCTAGACTTTCCTACATGGGACTACCTTGTCCAAATATCTTTACGGGAGGACATAACTTCCACGGAAAGTTCGAATATATCCCAGTTCAGTCTATGAAAAAATCAGTAGAAGTAATAGTTAAAGTAGTAGAAAATTATACAAAGATATAATAGAAAAAACTAATATATCACCGAAGAACCATTCATTATATGAATGGTTCTTTTTTTAATCAAACTTTAATATTTGGTAGAATAGAAGGGTTTAAAAAGATACGCACATTCATTTTATTCATTTTAAGCCTAATTATACTTGTGAAACAGGGATAAAAAGAACAAAAAGCTCTCTTGACGTTCTTTTCAATTTTGTGATAATATTACAAACATATAAGACGAATAAAAAACAGTAGTCGAAATCTATTATATGAAATTATGGTCATTCATATATTTTGTATATAGAAAGTTAAGGAGGGAAAGATGAATACTAGCACGAGTGTAAAAACGGGAGAGAAGAAAGGAGCTTTTGATAAGTTTCTTACTTTTGTAGAAGTAGCTGGAAATAAGCTGCCTCACCCTGTAGCAATGTTTTTTGGATTCTTTGTGGGGACATTAATTCTATCGGCAATTCTATCGGCAATGGGTGTAGGGGTAACCTACCAGAGAATATCAGGGGGAGAGGTAACTCATGTAACTACTGGAGTAGTTAACCTATTAACAGCAGAAGGACTTAGAGGAGTATTTACTTCTGGAGTAAAGAACTTTACAGGCCACGCAGCTCTTGGTTCTATCATCGTAGCAATGTTAGGAGTAGGTCTTGCAGAGGGATCTGGACTTATCAATGCAGTAATTAAGAAGGTTGTTCTTTCAACACCTAAGAATATGGTATCAGCAATAGTTGTATTTGCAGGAGTTATGTCAAATATCGCTTCAGATGCAGGATATGTTGTACTTATTCCTCTTGGAGCAGTAATATTTGCTTCATTTGGAAGACACCCTCTTGCAGGTCTGGCAGCAGCCTTTGCAGGAGTATCTGGAGGATTCTCAGCAAACCTTCTTGTTGGTACTACAGATCCGCTACTTGGAGGAATCACTACTCAAGCAGCCCAGATCGTATTACCTGGATATTCAGTAACACCAACAGCGAACTTCTTCTTCATGGTAGTTTCTACAGTTCTTGTAACAGTTGTAGGAGCTTTCATCACAGATAAGGTTGTAGAGCCAAGACTTGGAAAGTATGAGGGACCTAGCCTAGACATGGATTCTGGTTCTGAGCTTACAGACCTTGAAAAGAAGGGAATGAGATTTGCAGGTGTGGCATTTGTTGGATTTATAGCCCTAGTAGCTCTAATGACTGTACCTGAGTCTGGACTACTAAGATGGACACCAGCAGAGATTGCAGCTTTCGTAGAAGCTAACGGAAGAAAACCTGAAACTATGGAGATACTAAGACCATTCTTCAGTGAGTCTATCGTATACATCCTAATGCTGTTCTTCTTTGTGCCAGGTCTAGCATTTGGTATCGGAGCAAAGACTATCAAGTCTCACAGAGATGTAATTACTTCACTGACTAAGGCAATGTCATCTTGTGGAGCTATCCTTGTAATCATCTTCGTATCTGCACAGTTCGTATATGTATTTGGAAAGTCAAACATCGGAATTGTAATCGCAGTAAAACTTGCAGACGGAATGCAGGCTATGGGAATCAGTGGAATTGCAGCAGCAGTAGGACTTATCTTCCTGACAGCTTTTGTAAACCTGTTTATCGGAGGAGCATCATCTAAGTGGCTAATGCTTTCACCAGTATTCGTACCAATGTTTGTACAGCTAGGACTTAGCCCAGAGCTAACTCAGCTGGCATATAGAATCGGTGACTCAACAACAAACATTATTTCACCACTAATGTCATACTTCCCAATCGTAGTAGCTTTCGCAGCAAAGTACTCTAAGAAGGGTGAGGACATGGGTATAGGAACAATCATCGCAATGATGCTTCCATACTCTATCATCTTCCTACTATCTTGGACTGTACTATTCGTAGTATGGGTATTTGCAGGACTACCAATCGGACCAGGAGTATCACTATTCATGTAATAAAAAGAGAGGGCTTAGATGCCCTCTTTTTTATTATAAAGGAAAGTTTAAAAATCATAAAACACTTATGTGAAGCTATTAGTACTTCAACTGATTATCATGATGCAAGGTCACGTTTCTTTTTAAATTTCTGGGGCAAAGTTCCTGAAACTCATAGAAGATCTCGCTGAGGAGATAGGTGTTTATAAGGGAAAGGGCAAAGGATACCTCATATCCCCCTGGGAGGAAGAGGAAGATGGAGCTCACTCCCATGGCAAAACCATAGATGGACAAGCCCTTTACCTTGGAGCTTCTAATTGTTATGAGCTTATAGGCATAGAGGAGCTGTATAAGAGCCATTCCCCTTCTGAAAAGATCATTGGTGAGTAGAAGGGAGGTATCCGGGTAGATAAGATATACTATGGAGATAAAAAACTTAATGGCAATAAGGGTGTAGAAAAGCCAGTTTAAAGAACTAAGATCAAGCTTGGTAGCAAGAGCTTCCTTGAGTTCCCAGAGGATAGTTACAGCCACAAGGGTTGTGGTAACAGTAAATAACTTTAAGAGATAGGTATTGTCTCTGGGGAGGATAATAGATGTAAATGTAAGGATTATATAGAGGTAGCACATAGCAGAGGGGGAAGTGAATTTCCCATAGATATTTTTCATAGTAATCACCTCGGAACTTTTATTTTATATATACCCCTACTCCCATCATTTCTTTTATTGGAAATAAAAAGTAGTGTGATGCTGCACTTTGCTAAACAATGAGAACCATTATTATTTCATATAATTTTCTATAAATTTTATACATTTCTCAACAATAAAAAATGACCGAAGTAATCTTCGGTCATTTAAAGTTTTACATAGAGTTTAAAAGTCCCTCTTTAAGAGTTTTAAGGTCTCCCAGGATCTCCTTAAGAGCTTCCTTGTCCTCTATAACAAATCTAAAGTACTGGTTAAGAGTAGTAACAAGCTTATTAAGCTTAGACTTTGTAACTCCTCCCTTATAGATGTTAAGGACTTCTTCTAAAACTCCTTCCTTGGATGAAAGGACACCTTCAAAGAGCTTGATGTTGTCTATGTGCTCCCTTACAGTAGTTTCCTTTAGTTTCTTCTCCTCAAGGTGTCCCTTGAAGGCATCAAGTGGACAGGTATCAAGGTCAGCTACTCCTTCCTTCTCAACAGCTGAAGTAGCTGTTGGAGCCTCTCCAAGGGTGATATTTTCCTTTAGGAAATCGATGGAACCTGGATATGAATCCCAGTACTCCTTAAAGTTTTCCCAGTAGAAGAGTGACTTGTTCTGAATAACACTGATAGGAATATAGTTATGAGCAGAACTGTCATCTAGGATATTTCCCTCTCCGTCAAGAAGGTTTCTGAATACAGAGATACTTTCCTCGTTTAAACTACCAGTAAGTTCTGCAGCTCTCTCAAGGTCTCCCTTGATGTATTGGCAAAGAATCTCATTGAAGATCATAGCAGAGTTCTTGCTGTGATCGTAGTCTTTAGAGATCTCGATGATCTCATCGTACTTCTTCAGATCAAAAAGAGTATCCACAAGGATCTCCTTAACATCCTGGTCGTCGCTAGGATTTAATCTGATGATCGTCTTAAAGATCTCCTCAGCCTTTTTAAGAGAAGAGGTAGCAAGAGCTCTTACTCCAAGGTTATAGAGGAATCTTAGGAAGTCTCTATTTGATCCATACTTCCATGGGATAGAGTCCTCCTTGGATACTGCATTTAAGATGGTCTTAGCTTCTCTCTCTCCATTTGTGAAGAGCTTTGCCACCTTTGAGTGGTCGTTGTTTCCCTGAGCAATATCTATAAGAAGGTTATATGAAGCAAAGTGTCCCTTAAGAGATTTAATTACATCATTTAAGCCCTTCTCAGCTACTACAGGATAATCGTTTTCTAGGTTTTCCACAGCTTCATAGTGCTTTTGTATAAATTTATCGGCACTTTCTGGGAAAACAATAAGATATTCCTTGTCCGCAACTTTTTCTAGATTTGGAGTTACGAACAGATTTCTTCTTTTAAGTTTTCTTACCAAAAAAATCGCTCCCTTTTATCTAAAATTACCTCACATTGTATCATAAGTCTAAGAGTTTTACAAGCCAGGGAACCCTTGCAAGGTAGGGGTAAATAATGTATAATAAGTCAGTATTATCTCCTGTTTTATGGAGAGGATAAAAAGATATTTATTTTGAAGTGCAGCTGGTGTTTAAGATAAATTAGGCATTAGCTGTAAATTGTTTTTAGAGACAAAAAAAGGTGGGATGTAGCAATATGGAAATACTCAATATAAAAAAGATGCCTCCGTCAAGGATACTGTTACTATTTTTCCTGGTAGCAATATTCATAGGTAGTTTTCTTCTTATGCTGCCAGGGGCAACTACAGCAGGAAATGAGATCAGTTATCTGACCTCACTCTTTACAATAACATCGGCTATAGCTGTAACAGGACTTACTGTGGTGGATGTAAGCAAGGTCTTTACTCCTATGGGGAAGAGCATTATCCTTATATTTATACAGCTTGGAGGGCTGGGGATAATGTCATTTTCATCCCTTGTGTTTCTTCTTATAGGTAAGAGGATTACCTACCACGAGAGAAAGATACTGAAGGAGGACCTCAACGCAGAAAGTACTGGAGAGGTAACGGACCTTATAAAAAGAATTATAATGATGGTATTTACAATTGAATTCATAGGGGCAATTTTTTTAACCCTTGGATTTTTAAGAAGGATGCCCCTTAAAAGAGCTGTTATCTACGGGGTGTTTCACTCGGTATCAGCTTTCTGTAATGCAGGGTTTTCACTCTTTTCAGACAGCCTTGAGGGATATTCTCAAAATGTCATTATAAATATGTCGGTGGCCTTCCTTATTATATTGGGAGGAATAGGTTTTGCAGTTATAAACTCAAGCATCATGTATATCACTACCAGCAAGAAGAGGTTTAACCTCACGTCTAAGATGGCACTGTTTATATCTATAATCCTTACCCTGGTAGGGATGGGGCTCTTTCTTCTGTTGGAGTACAGGAACCCCAAGACCATAGGAGAGATGAACCTCTTCTATAAGATAATAGCTTCATTCTTTCAGAGTGTTACTACCCGTACTGCAGGATTTAACTCGGTACCCATGGGTGATCTTACCCCGGGAACTATATTTCTCTTCTGTATCCTTATGTTTATAGGAGCATCACCTGGATCTACAGGTGGAGGAATAAAGACCACTACCTTTGGAGTAATAGCCTTCTATGTAGTGGGAATAGTAAGGGGAAGAGAGGATATAGAGGTATCTAACAGGAGACTTTCATGGGAGATACTGAACAGAGCTCTGGCTATCCTTGTAATATCAGTGGCCTATGTGAGTACTATAATACTTCTGATGCTCGTATTTGATGACCTGGGATTTGCAGAGACGATATTTGAGGTGGTCTCTGCCTTTGGAACAGTGGGTCTTTCTATGGGGGTTACCCCAGAGATGAATCAGTTTTCAAAGGTGCTTATAACTATAACAATGCTCATAGGAAGACTGGGACCTCTGACATTCGCCCTGGCTCTGGGAGAGCAGAAGCAGAGGCATGCAAGAAGATATCCTAAGGAAAATATCCTGATCGGATAGAAGTTAAAGATAGACATAAAAATTTAGATGATAAAGCTTGAAAGGGAGAAAGAAGATGGGAAAACAATATCTTGTAGTAGGACTGGGAAGGTTCGGAACAAGTGTGGCCAAGACACTGTATGAAGCAGATGCAGATGTTGTGGCTATAGATGCAGATGAGGACCTTGTACAGGAAGCTATAAACAATAATATAGTAGATAATGCAGTGGCACTAGATGCTACAGATGAAAAGTCGCTCAACTCTATAGGATCGGACTTTGATGTGGCCTTTGTCTGTATAGGATCAAACCAGCAGGCGAGCATCATTATAACCCTTATACTGAAGGAGATGGGGATAAAGAATATAATAGCAAAAGCTGTAACCAAAACCCATGGAAAGGTTCTTGAGAAGATAGGAGCCAATAAGGTAATCTATCCAGAGGAGTATATGGGTAAGAGGGTGGCTCTTCTTGCAATGGAGCCTAATATGATTGAGCACCTAAGATTCTCTCAGGACTTCCTTCTATTGGAAGTAAAGTCACCTAGTGTATTCTGGGGGAAGTCTCTTATGGAGCTGGGAGTTAGAAATAAGTATAAGGTGAATGTTGTGGGGATAAAGAAGAAGAACGGTATATTAAATGCCAGTCCACAGGCAGATACCATAATAGAGAAGGAGGATGTTCTTCTTGTAATTACAGACTCCAAGACAGCCAACCAGCTGGAGAGTTTAAAGTAGTATTTAAATTGTTAGAATATGGTCCATATGAAGATATGGGTGGAAAGGGGTACCGCTACCTAGTGGTACCTTCTTTTAAAAGAATTAGGAGGAAACAGATGCATAACTTTGATGTAATAGTAATTGGAGCAGGTCATGCAGGGTGCGAAGCAGCCCTTGCAGCAGCCAGAATGGGAATGAAGACAGCTATGTTTACAATAACCCTTGATAATATAGGGGTAATGTCTTGTAACCCTTCCATCGGAGGACCTGCCAAATCTCACCTAGTAAGGGAGCTAGATGCCCTAGGTGGAGAGATGGGAAGAAATATAGATAAGACGTATATCCAGATAAGGGTTCTGAATACCAAGAAGGGACCTGCAGTTAGATCCCTGAGAGCCCAGGCAGATAAGAAGCTCTACCACATGGAGATGAAGAAGACCATTGAGAACACAGAGAACCTTGACCCTATCCAGGGGATGGTAACAGACATCCTTGTGGAGGACGGCAAGGCAGTTGGAGTAAAGATCAAGGAGGGAGAGGAGTTCAGAGCTAAATCGGTTATCGTGGCTTCTGGTACCTTTATGAGAGGACTTATCCACATTGGCGATAAGCAGTTTAAGGGAGGAAGACTGGGAGAGCTTCCATCGGAGGAGCTACCTCTATCCCTGGAAAAGCTGGGAATAGAGCTTGGAAGGTTTAAGACGGGAACTCCAGCAAGAATAGATGCAAGAACAATGGACTACACTAAGATCGAGGAGCAGCCTGGAGACGAGACACAGCTGCTGAGATTTTCAGACAGAACTGAGGACGCTGAGATAGAGGGAAGAAAGCAGATACCTTGTTATATAACCTTTACCAATACAGATGTTCACGACACGATCATCTCCAATAAGGCAAAGTCACCGCTCTTTAACGGGACTATTGCAGGTACAGGTCCAAGATACTGTCCATCTATAGAGGATAAGGTATTCAGGTATCAGGAGAAGGAGAGACACCACCTCTTCCTTGAAGTAGAGGGATATGATACCAATGAGGTATATATAAGTGGATTCTCAACATCTCTTCCTACAGATGTACAGTATGAGATGCTCCAAAAGATATCTGGTCTGGAGAAGGCTAAGATTATGAGATATGGATATGCCATAGAGTATGACTATGTGGTGCCATCTGAGATAAACTTCACCCTTGAGTCCAAGAAGGTAGAGGGACTGTATCTTGCAGGTCAGATCAACGGAACAAGTGGATATGAGGAAGCAGGAGTTCAGGGACTTATGGCAGGAATCAATGCATCCCTAAAGCTTCAGGGGAAGGATCCTCTGGTATTAGACAGAGCAGACTCATATATAGGAACCCTTATCGATGACCTGGTAACGAAGGGGACCAATGAACCATACAGAATGTTTACTGCAAGAAGTGAGTACAGACTCCTTTTAAGAGAGGACAACGCAGATCTTAGACTGAGCAAGAAGGGTTATGAGGCAGGGCTTCTATCTAAGGAACACTATGAGAAGGTACTTCAAAAAGAAGTGGATATAAAGGAAATAATAGAAAAGTTAGAAAAGCAACATGTGGGATCATCTAACCCGAGGGTAAACGAGGTACTGGAAAGAGCAGGAGAGGGTGCCCTTAAGTCTGGAACTACTCTGAAGGAGCTTCTGAGAAGACCTAGGATAAAGTATGAGGACATTAAGTATATCTCGGAGCTTGTAGAGGATTTTGAGATTGGAAACTACCCACTAGATACAGAGTATCAGGTAGAGGTACAGGTAAAGTATGCTGGTTATATTCAGAAATCCCTGAGGATGATAGAGAAGCACAAGTCTCTTGAAAATAAGGTGATACCAGCAGACTTCAACTATGATGAGATTGAAAATATCACTGGAGAGGCCAGAGAGAAGCTTAAGGAAGTGAGACCTATGAATATAGGTCAGGCATCGAGAATATCGGGAGTATCTCCAGCGGATATCCAGATACTGATGATGATATTAAAGGCAAGGGGACTGTAGAATGGAATTAAGAGAGTATTTTGTAGAGGGCCTAAATATAATAGGCGTAGAATTAACCGAGGAAATAATAGATAGATTAATGAAGTATGCAGAGCTCCTTATGGAAACCAACAAGCATACCAACCTTACAGCAATAAGGGATGAGAAGGACCTTATAGAGAAGCACTTTTTAGACTCCATGCTTGTTCAAAAGCTTATAAGAGAGGATATGACAAGTGCCATGGATATTGGGACGGGAGCAGGATTCCCAGGGATGGTTCTTGCTATTTGTAATCCACAGATAAGGTTTACCCTTATGGATTCAGTAGGAAAGAAAACCAAGTTCCTGGAGATGGTAAGGGATGATCTAGGCCTTACCAATGTCGAGGTTGTAAATGAAAGAGCAGAGGAGTATATAAAGAAGGATGGCAGAAGGGAGAGCTACGACCTTGGATTGTGCAGGGGAGTATCTAAACTAAATGTAATCCTTGAATATATGGTTCCCTTCCTTAAGGTGGATGGGGATTTCTATGCCCTGAAGATGGAGGGAACAGGGGAGGAACTGGAAGCAGAAAATGCTCTTAAAGTACTCTCCACAGAGATACTGGGAACGGAAGTGTTCCACCTTCCATACTGCAAGGATGTAAGGCATATAATAAGAATGAAAAAGAGAGAGAAAACAGATAGCAAATATCCAAGAAGAACAGGAATTCCACTAAAGAGACCCCTTTAACTAAAATTGGAGGAAACCCTATGAAGGACTTACTCAGAAGATATCATAAATATATAGTCACCTTTGGAATAGCTCTTCTCTTTATGATATTTGGGAGTCTCTATATGACAGTGAGATACAACCTTCCACAGACAGTGAGAGTAATAATCCTTGAACTTGTAGGGGCTGATATAGAGAGTAGCTCTATTACCTTTAAGAAGGGAGGCCTCATTGAAGTAAGGGATGTCACTCTTAAGGATGGAGATGAACTTATATTGGAAGCCCCCCTGGTAGAGATATCCTACAGGATATCCCGGCTTCTGAGGGGAAGGATAGATGAGATAAGAGTAACAGATCCAGAGGTATGGATTACAAGAGATGCAGACAACAATATAAATATAGTGGATGCCTTCCTAGGGAATGATGATGATGAGGAAAAATCTTCAGAGGATGAGGATGTCCCCTATGTAAATGAGGGAAGCAGTGTTCCCATCGACAGAATAAGTATGTCTGGAGGGTATCTTCACTACAGGGATACAGCCTATGAAAGACCTATTGAAAAGGATGCAACCAATGTAGCTGGTTATGTAGCCTTTGACAGGAAGTACGGTATAAGCCTGACCTTCACCGGGATCAGCCAGGGAATAAGGGGCAGGGAGGATCTGTCCTTCAGCTACAATGACAGGGAGTATCCCTATGATATAGGTGTTGTGTTAAAGGGT
The DNA here is from genome assembly GCF_027925155.1 of Propionigenium maris DSM 9537. Lineage (GTDB taxonomy): Bacteria > Fusobacteriota > Fusobacteriia > Fusobacteriales > Fusobacteriaceae > Propionigenium > Propionigenium maris. Next base: position 65,757 of record NZ_BSDY01000005.1, read on the forward strand.
GTTTCCATCAATGAAGACCTGATGCAGTATGCCTATGACGACGATGAACTTACCTATATAGACGGATTAGTGGATTTGGATATGACCATCAACCCAGATGCCTTTGGGGGAAGGGGAAGCTTCTCCCAGGTAAGAGCTAACTATAAGGGACTGAAAACAGAGGTTACAGATGGTGAGGGAGAGGTGAACTTTGCAGGAGAAAAGATCTATGTAAAGGGTGAGTATATGCTGGGGGATGACCCCGGAACTCTCTTTATAGAGTATAAGGGAGATGAGGGAGTAGATATCGACTTCTACCTGGAAGATATACTCTTTGAAAAGCTGGAAGCATATGAGATGCTGGGAGAACTAGAGCTTCCAGTGGGAGATATGCTCCTGGACAGGGTCCACGTGAACCTTGCCTTTGATGCAGACTACGATTTAAAGGTCAATATAGATTTTTCCGCCCCAGAGTATACGGCAGGAGACTTTCAGATAATGGATCTCTCGGGCCTCTTCTACTATGAGGGGGGAGATAACTTCTACCTCAAAGATGTAAAGTTTAAGGGAGAATATCCCAATCCCTATATGCCCATAGACTTTTTGGTGGGAATAGATGCCAGGCTTACAGAGGATGAGGGAGAGCTCACCTATAAGATCTCTGATATTGAGAGTGAAACCAATATAGAGAGGGTTTCAGGGAGAGCTGACCTGGACTTTGTAGGAAAGAAGTTCAGCGTAGAGCTGGATTCTAAGATACTTTCCCTCACTGCAGACCTTGACCTGGAGAGAGAGCTCTTCAGTCTGAAGCAGTCTACCAAGAAAGATATAGAGGTGGAGATAGGGGGAAAAAAAGTATCCAACAGAAGTGAGCTGAACTTTGTCTATGACCTCAAGGAGAAGAGCTTTCTCCTAGGTAAGGGAGAGATAGATATAAACTACGGGGAGAGGAACCTTATAGGTAATATATCCACCCTGAAGGATAATATTAAATTTGAAAGATTTAAGTACTACGACGATACAGGAAGCGTTAGCGGAAGTGGAGAGGTTAACTTAAAGGATCTCTCCTATAAGCTTGACTTTGATGCTCAGAACCTGGACCTTGCACAATTTACAGAGGTGCAAGACCTTAAAGCCATTGGAACTATGGCAGGTAAATTTGAGGGGAAAAGGGAAGAGTTTGAGGGAAATATAAACATAAAAGATATAAGCGGAGAATATTTTTTAAAATTTAATAACCTTGAAGGGGATATCTACGTCAAAAATGATGGAGTCTTCAACTCCTATTTTAACGGGTACCTTGGAAGGGTAGAGTATGAAGGAGTATATCTCTATGATTTCCAGATAAGCGCCAGTCTAGAGGATGATATCCTGAGGATAAGAAACTTTGGAAATAACATCTCCAATATCTATGGAAGTTATAACTTCACCTCTGATCTGCTGGACTTTAAATATCATATATCGGAGATAAGCGACAGGGAGCTGGAAACCCTGGACCTCACACTGGATATTTCCTCCATCGATGGATCTATAACAGGAAGCAGCGCTGATATAAGGGTAGATTCCAATCTGGAGGAGGTAAGGTTAAAACTTTCTCAGGGAGCTCCCCTGAATATCTCGGGAAACCTTGTGTATGAAGGTGGCAGCGTATCCCTTAACCGGCTTAAGGTAAATAGAAATATGGTCTCAGGAAACTATGATTTGAGCAGTGGACTCTATAGTTTTAAGGCCAACCTTTTGGAGGAAAATATCCCCTCCTACTATGGAGATATTAACCTTAAGTACAGAGTTTTGGGAGAGGTATATCTCTGGGGAGACAGGGAGTCTACCAAGTCATACCTCAGAACATCTGTAGACAAGGTTTACCTGAGAGGTCAGCACCTGCCTAATCTTTATCTGGAGGGGAGTTTTACAGGAGGAGCCCTGAAAAATATCGCCAAGGAGGGAAGGATAGACCTTAAGCAGGTGGCCCTCTTGGATGAAAATAGGGATGAGTTACTTGCTGTAGAGGTAAAGGCAGATTTGGGAGAGAGGTCCATCTCTGCCAAGACCAAGACCACTACCCTTGATATATCGAAACTTTCATACCTTACAAACAACCTTCCCTTGGAGGGTTTAATAGATGTGGAGTTTAAGATAGAGGGAGATCTTGAAAACCTGGAGTACTACGGAGATATTTCAAGTGACCAGTTTAAGATAGGGGATATTGAACTCAACGGATTGGAGGTTTCCCTGGGAGGAGACCTAGATGGAGCCAAACTGGATGAGTTCATTGTAGAGTATGAGGGGAACAGTCTTAAAGCTGAGGGAGAGGTTGATTTAAAGAGCCTGGATTACTATTTAAATGTAAACTCCTCTGAAATAGACCTAAAGTTTCTTAATGTATTTCTGTATCCCTTTGGAGTTGAAGATATAGAAGGAATTTCTACTATTGACCTCAATCTGAAAAACAATAAAAATGAGGGAAGTTTTGTGGTGAAGGGCCTTAAGGGTAAACTTCCAGAGTATGGTATCAATATCGAAAGTGTAGATTCAGATATAAAACTCGACAATGAAAAGATATTTATAGATGAATTTAGAGGAGGTGTAAATGAGGGGAGGTTATCCCTGAAGGGATTCCTGGATATTCCGGACTTCAAGAGGATGGAGAGGGAGCTAGATCCCCTATCCCTTCTAAACTACTCCCTGAAACTGGAGATGGAGAGGCTTAGGTATGTATATGAAGATGTAATTGAAGTTGTTGTGAGCAGCAATGCAACCCTTGAAAACAATAAGATTACAGGTAATTTCATTATAAACAGGGGAGATGTAAAGGGGATTCCAGAGGTCTCAGAGGAGAATGTGGCTGAGATAAAGGGGATAGCTGCTGAAGCCCAGGGGAGCGCAATAGCTGCCAGTACAGATTTGGGAGAGGACTTTGCCATAAGAACCAGAGGAACCAAGGGGATAGAGGTGGATATAAACCTTCTCATAGAGGAGGGGATATTCATAAACCTTGAAAAGGTAGCTCCCCTTGTGGAGGACCTGGAAGCAGTAATAAAGGGAAGGGGACGTCTTACAGTGAAGGATTCCAGAGCGAGGTTTATGGGAGAGCTGAACTCTGAAAGCGGAGCTGTAACGATAAACAACAACCTCTTTGAGGTGGACAGGGCTGTTCTCCTCTTTGACGAAGAGGATGAGTATCTTCCCAATGTTAATCCAACGGTTATGCTTAATGCCAGATCTGTAATAGCCAATGAAGAGGTATATATATTAGCCACAGGGAAACTCGATGACCTGGAGATCATACTGAGCTCCAGTTCGGGACTATCCCAGGCGGATATAGCTTCCCTTCTGGCTTTCCACAACACCATGGATTCATCCTCGTCCAATGTGGTAGTAAAAAATATCCTAGACAGCCAGATATCCAGACAGGTATTCAACCCTGTATCGGGCGAGATACAGAGAATCCTGAGGATTTCTAAGTTTAAGATATCCTCGGATATCACAGCCTATGAGTATCAGGATGGTCAGTATGAGGAATCCTCCCTGGGACTGGGAGCCTCGGTAGAGGCAGAAAATCCCATCTATAAGGACAAGGTTTTCTGGAATGCCACAGCACGTATCGCCGATAACAAGGAGGGGGACTCTATAGATGAGTATGATTTCATTGTAGAGCATAGGTTTGCCCCTAACTTCGCCTGGGGAGTGGGAGTAGGTAAGCTTCCTGAGGGTAGAATTAACAGGCGTGAAGACGAATCGGGCAATTTGAACTACCATATTGATTTTAAATTCAGAAAAAGGTATAATAGCATTACGGAAATTTTCAGAAGAAAATAAGAAGTAGGGGGAAAAATGAGAAAGCAGTTGTTAGTAGTACTTGCATTCCTACTGTCATTAGTCGCTTTTGGATCGGAAGCGGTGTATGAAGTAAAGGAAATCGAGGTGACTAAAAACAGGGAAGTTCCTGTGGAAGTCATCAAATCTGTGTTAGAGTCCAAGGTAGGAGAGGGCTACTCCACTGAAACAATGGTAGAGGACTACAAGCGTGTAAAGAACCTTGAGTATATAGATGATGTTGTCATCTATCCGAGGCTTTACAGCGGTGGGATAAAGCTGAATGTTGAAGTGAAGGAAGCAAAGAATGTCAAGGAGCTCTTAGAAGCTAAAGGCATAATCCCTCTTTCTGAAAGAGAGACAGTGGATAAGTCCCTTATAGTTAGCGCCATTGAGATATTCGGAAACCGTTACGTCTCAAGGGAAGATATTATGAAGGAGATCCCTGTACAAGTAGGAGCTTACTTCTCTAGAACTAAGGTATTGGAGGGACAGAAAAATATCCTTAATACCGGATTCTTTAGAGATGTAAATCCAGAGGTTTACAGGTATGGAGACGGAGTACTTGTAAGATATACTCTTATGGAAAACCCTGTAATTACAGGTGTAAAGATCCACGGGAATACTGTTTATTCCAATGAGGAACTCATGGAAGAGATAAAGACAGTGCCAGGTGAGATCTATAACATCAACACCTTAAGAGAGGACAAGGATAGAATCCTTGCCAAGTACCATGAGAATGGTTATATTCTGACTGAGTTTACAGATATCGGGATGAATGATAACTATGAGTTGGAATTTTCTCTAAGTGAGGGTGTAGTAAGGGATATTCAGCTTAGGAAGATGGTAACCAAGCAAAAGGGTGCCAGAAGAAGACCTACTGACAATATCCTAAAAACTAAGGAGTATGTAGTAAGAAGAGAGCTGGACATCAAGGAGGGTGAGGTGTACAACCTCAACGACTTCCAGAGTTCATCGAGAGCTCTTATGAGACTGGGACACTTTAAGAGTGTAAAGCCAGAGTATAAGGATATACCTGGAGATCCCGATGGTAAGATAGTAGTTCTTCTCTTTGATGAGGAGAGAACAGCATCCCTTCAGGGAGCTATCTCATATGGTTCAGAGGTAGGTCTACTGGGAAGTATCTCAATAAAGGATACTAACTGGAAGGGAAGAGGACAGGAACTGGGAGTAACCTATGAAAGATCTGATTCAGATTACAGTAGATTCTCCATAGACTTCCAAGATCCTTGGATCAAGGATACAGACAGAATCTCATGGGGATGGAGTATCTATAAATCCCAGTATGAAGATGATGACAGTTTCCTTTTCTATGATGTAAATACCTATGGTGCTAAGTTTAATGTAGGTAAGGGACTTACAAGAAACCTGCGTTTCAGTATTGGTACTAAGGTAGAGTATGTGGAAGAGGAAGATGAAGATGGAAACAAGACCGATGACTACGGAATATTCAGTATCTATCCATCACTGACATATGACAACAGAAACCACTTCTGGAATCCAACTGAAGGAGAGTACGTGAAGTTCCAGGTAGAGGGTGGATATGCTGGAGGATATGATTCAGATGTATTTGGAAACATCACCCTGGAAGCAAGAAAGTACCACAGAGGTTTATGGAAGGACAATACCTTTGCCTACAGAGCTGTTGGAGGAATAATGTCCGACAGTACAAAGGAATCCCAGAGATTCAGAGTTGGTGGAGGAAGCACCCTAAGAGGATATGACGGAAGTTACTATAGAGGTACAGAGAAGTTTACTGCAACTATTGAGAATAGAACTCAGCTAAATGATATATTTGGTATTACTCTATTTGTAGATGCAGGAAGAGCTTGGAACCAAAATGGTAGAGATCCTAAGTATAAAGATACAGGAAGAGATGAAGAGAGCTTCCCAGATGATATGGGAGTAGGAGCTGGATTCGGATTCAGACTGAATACACCTCTAGGTCCACTTAGATTTGACTTTGGATGGCCTGTAGGAGATTCAGATAGTTCTGGAATGGAGTTCTACTTTAATATGGGACATACATTCTAATAGAAGATAGGGGGAACAAGAATGAAGAAATTAGCAGTATTAGCTTTAGCAGCGACTATGTCTGTATCGGCATTCGCTGTAAAGATAGGAGTAGTAAACACTCAGGAGGTGTTTGCAAAGTACTCAGGAACTAAAAAGGTTCAGCAGGAACTTGTAAAGGAAAAAGAGAAGCTGGAAAACGACATAAGAAGTAAGGAAGTTGAGCTTCAGAAGCTTGGAATAGAGCTTCAAGGAAAGGGAGCTAAGGTTACCGAGGCTGAAAAGACATCTTACAACAAACAGGCACAGGCTCTTGACCAGTTTGTAAAGGGTGCTCAGAAGCAGTTAAGCCAGAAGGAGTATCAGAGCTTTGAGTCTATAAGAACTACTATCGATGCATCTGTACAGTCTATTGCTAAGAAGAACAAGTATGACTATGTATTAGAAGCTGGAGCAGTTAAGTTCGGTGGAACAGACATCACTCAAGATGTAATCAAGATGATGGAAAGCACAAAAAAAATAGATCTATAATTAAATAGAACAGGAGGGTCAGACTAATGAATTATAACTTAAAGGAATTAGCTAACCTTCTTGGTGGAGAAATAAAGGGAGATTCAAGGTCAGAAGTTGCTGGCCTGGCTCCCTTTTTTCAAGCTAAGAGGGATGAGTTAACATTTGCAGCAGATGAGAAATTTTTAAAGAAGCTGGGAGAGACTGCAGCTGAAACAGTGGTAGTACCACCTCTTCCAAACCTTCCAGAGGGAAAGACATATATAGTAGTAGAGAGCAATCCTAGGGAGCTTATGCCAAAGCTTCTGGCCTTCTTTAAAAGACCTGTTAAACCTATGGAAAAGATGAGAGAGGATAGCGCTAAGATAGGTGCCAATGTTTCCATTGCACCAAATGCTTATATAGGTCACGATGTAGAACTTGGAGATAATGTAGTGATCCATCCAAATGTTACCATTCACGAGGGAGTAAAGATTGGAGAGGGATCTGTAATCTACTCCAATGCAGTTATAAGAGAGTTCTGTGTATTTGGAAAGAGGTGTATGGTTCAGCCTGGAGCGGTAATAGGTTCCGATGGATTTGGTTATACTAAGGTAGGGGGTAAGAATACCAAGATAGACCAGATAGGAAGAGTAGTCCTTGGGGATGAGGTAGAGATAGGAGCAAATACTACCATAGACAGGGGAGCAATAGGGGATACAGTTATCAAGAGCTATACTAAGGTAGATAACTTAGTACAGATAGCTCACAATGATATCATTGGTGAAAACTGTATTATAATCTCTCAGGTAGGAATAGCTGGAAGTACTGAGGTGGGAGATAATACCACTCTTGCAGGACAGGTAGGAGTAGCTGGTCACATAAAGATAGGAAGCAACGTAATTGTTGGAGCCAAGTCTGGAATTCAGGGTAATGTAGCTGATAACCAGATCCTTTCAGGACTTCCACTGGTACCAGTAAAGGAAGATATGAAGATAAGAGCATCTTTAAAGAAGCTTCCTGAGTTGTTAAAGAGAGTAAAGCAACTGGAAAAACTAGTAAAGTAGATAGAGGGCTTCCTTCATATGAGGGAAGCTTTTTGACTATCTTTTACAGGAGAGAGTCGGCAACGACAGAGGTTTAGGAGGTTGGACCATGGGATTTTTAAGTGGGATCTTTAAGAGAGAAAGGTCTAGGAAAGCAAGTGTCTATATTGGGAAGGATGGGGGAAGCTATATCTCCCAGGACTTGAAAACAGGGATATTTTTGGAGGGAAGCACCGAAAAGATAAGGGATAGGATAAAAGCACTCCTGGCTGAAAGGCTTTTGAGTATAGGAGAAGAGGATGCCAAGGGAGAGATAAGAAGGATATTGGAGGAAGTAAATACCGAGCTCCACTCCCAGGGAGAGGAAGTTTCTCTGATAGCATTTCATCAACTGGAAAAATATATAGCTCTAGTTCATATTGGGGTCTCTAGGGCATATATTCTAAGAGAGAATGAGATAATTCAAATTACCGAGGATGATACCCAGGGGTGGCAGCTCCTAAAGAGTGGCCTTATGGATGAGGATAAGCTCAGGGAGAGTGCCCTTGGAAGGATGCCCACCAAGCTTCTTGGTAGGAGCAGCAGGGTACAGGTTAATACAGGGGAGTACTACTTTACAGAGGAAGAGAGGCTTCTCCTTTTATCAGGAGAGAAAGCTCTGAAGGACGGAGATGAAAAAATTTGGGATACCTTTAGCACTTCCAACTATGAAGAGCTTGAAGGGGATTATCTCTTAAAGATCTTATAGTGAGAGGATAGTTTTAGAGGAAGGCAGAAAAATAAGTCAAATAGTACAGTATTAACTGTATTTTTTGAGGGTGGTAGATATGAGAAAGAAGCAGAAGTTGGAATTGATAGCTCAACTGGTAGAGATGCCCTTTGAAGAGGAGAGCTACCGTGAATTTTTAGAGAAGGTTTTAGGCGGAGAGTTATTTGAAAACGCAGGACAGAATGAGCTGGTTGGTGAACTGGTTCAAGATGATGAAGTAATAGGTTTGTTTCAGATAGAGTGCAGGGGTTTAAAGGATTTCTTTAGGAGAAGTAGGGTACAGAGAAATTATTTGGGGAGCCTCCTGAAGAGGAAGTACCGGAAAAGGTATAGGAGGGTTCTTGCAGCTTTCTACGCTCCCGATGAAGAGATATGGAGGCTGTCTCTTGTGAAGTTGGATGAAGCTTTTAGCAGCGGGGAAACAATTCCAATAAGGATGACCTCCCATATAATGGGTTGCGGTAAGAGAAATAGAGCAGCTATAGATATGATAGGTCTTTTTCTGGAAAAGCCTAAAAAGAAGGGCCTCAGGGGAATATCCCTGGTCTTTGACCAGGAGAAGATGCTAGATGAGTTCTTCAAGTGTTTCAGTGAGGTATTCTATAGTTTGAGGGAGGATCTCAAGGAAAGTGAGGAGATTCTCAGGATAGCCCTGGATAAGAAGAGAGATGTAGGTGAGCTTGCAGATGTGGTGGCTAAGAGGGTTGCCACTCAGATGATAGTTCTCTACTTCATAGAAAAGAAGGGATGGCTGGGGGCACCTAAGGAGAAATCTATAGAGGATGGGGATCATTACTTTATAGAGAAGCTCTACTCTACATGTAGCAGGGATGGGAAGAACTTCTATGGTGATTATCTGGAGCCTCTATTTCATAAAGGTTTTAATACCTGGCGTGGAGAAGAAAACTACATGGAGGAGTTTGAGTGCAGGGTTCCCTACTTTAACATAGACATCTTTAAACCCTATCTAGGGGTAGACTGGGAGAAGCACTCAATCAAGGTAGAGGATAGGGTATTTTACAACGATGGAAGGGGGATGCTGGAGCTCTTTGAAAGGTACTACTTCAGCCTTATGGAAAATGAGCCCCACTTGGGAGATATGGTAGTGGATCCAGAGATGATCGGGAAGGTCTTTGAAAACCTTCTGGACACAGATTATAGGAGGTCCAAGGGAACCTACTATACTCCAAGAAAGATAGTTCACTTTATGTGCAAGGCCACCCTTGTAAACTACCTCTACAAAAAGATAGAAAAGTTAAAGGAGGAGGATATAAAAAACTTTATCTTCCTCTCTGAATTCTACTGGGATGAGGACAAGGGGATAGTGAAAAGAGGGGGAAGGAGCGAGAACCTTCATATTCCAGAGGGGATATATAGAAGGATCCACCATATAGAAGCAGCCCTTAAGGATATCAAGGTAGTAGAGCCGTCAACTGGTTCCGGAGCCTTCCTCCTGGGAATGTTAGGGGAGCTGCTTAAGATAAGAGAGGTAGTGGGAAGATATGTAAGTGTATATGATCAGCTGGAAATGGGTCACCAAAGGGTGGCTCCTCCCATGGATGAAAACTTTCTTCTTAAGGGGGAGATAGTGGAGAATAACCTCTATGGAGTTGATATAGAGGAGCTTGCAGTTGAGTCATCTAAACTTAGGTTTTGGATGTCTCTCATGTCCGATGCCCCCGAGTATGACTACAAAAAACTGCTGAGAGCAGAAAAAAACCTGGTAGCTGGTAACTCCATTACCATGAGGTGGGAGGATCAATTTTCAGAGATCTTCATGAAGAATAAGGGCTTTGATATTGTAATCGGTAACCCTCCCTATGTAGGGGAAAAGGGAAACAAGGAGATCTTCAGAGAGATTATAAAAACTCCCCTGGGAGAGAAGTTCTACAGGGGGAAGGGAGATCTATTCTACTTCTTCTTTCACCTGGGTCTGGATATACTAAAGGAGAGGGGAACCCTTGCCTATATAACAACCAACTACTATATTACTGCTGACGGAGCTGTGAAGCTTAGGGAGGATATAAGGTGCAGAAGTACCATCCTTCAGATGATAGACTTCAATGAAGTCAGTATCTTCAGCAGAGCCAAGGGGCAGCATAATATAATAAGTATCCTGGAAAAATCCAAAGATAATAACAGGGTAGGAAAAACTTCCCTCTGCAACACCAAGGGTGAACTCACAGCTATGGAGATGAGTAGCTACCTTGCCAGAAAATATAATGAGGGAAGCTATTCAAGCCTGAAACAGAACGAGTTTTACAGGGGAGAAAAGAGCTATATAAGACTGGAGAAGAATAAGATCTCCGAGATCCTTGAAAAGGTGTTGGCCCAGGGAATTCCTCTCAAGGAGGAAGTAAATATCAATCAGGGACTTGTATCTGGAGCGGATAGGCTAACAAGAAGACACATTGAAAAATTTGGCATAGATGGTGAAAAGGGTGAGGGAATATACTCCCTGGACAAAATTGAGACAGAGAGACTCTCCCTCAACGAAAAGGAGAGGAAGCATCTAACTATGTTCTATAAGAACTCCCACATTAAGAGGTATAGGTGTGAAGAGACTTCAGACAGAGAGCTCCTATATATAACCAAGGACGATAAGTTGGAGGATCTTCCCAATATCTCAAAGCACCTTCTGAGGTATAAGAAAATACTGGAGAACAAGAGGGAAGCCAGACAGGGAAGACTTCCCTGGTACTCCCTTCACTGGCCAAGGGAGAGGGAGATATTTACCGGAGAAAAGATAGTTGCTCCCCAGAGAAGTAGGGAAAATGTATTTGCCTACACCGATAGGGAGTGGTTTGCAAGTGCTGATGTATACTACATTACAAAAAAAACCGAGGGCAGACTCAGTCTGAAGTATATACTGGCATTGCTAAACTCCAAGCTCTACTATATCTGGCTCTATAAGAGGGGAAAGAGAAAGGGAGAGCTTCTTGAGCTCTATGCCACTCCCCTTGAAGAACTTCCTGTAAAGGTAATAGACTTCAATGCTCAAAAAGCATTTATAGATATAGTGGATGAGATTATAGAGAGGAGATCTCAGGGTGTGGAAAGCAGAGGTTTAGAGGACAGGCTGGACGAGATGGTCTGTGAACTATATGCTCTCGATAAAGATGAGAGGGATGAGATATATAAGTTTTATCGGGGAAAATTAGAGGCTAAGTAGTGCCTCTTTGAAAGGAATGAAGTGTGAAGAAGAGTGTAAAGGAAATAGAAAAAAGTATTAAAAAGACCTATAAAAAGGAGCTATGGAATAAGTTTATAAGGGGTATAAAGGAGTTTAAGTTAATAGAGCCTGGGGATAGGATAGCTGTGGCAATCTCTGGAGGAAAGGACAGTCTCCTAATGGCAAAGCTTCTTCAGATGCTTCAGAGAAACAGGAGCTATGATTTTGAGGTAGAGTTTATCTCTATGAATCCAGGATTTAGCAGTGTAAACCTTGAAAATATGATGGAGAACCTGGAGGGCTTGGGGATAGAGGCGCATATCTTTGATACAGATGTATTTGAGGTATCAAATCTAATAGCAGAGGATTCTCCCTGCTATATCTGTGCCCGTATGAGAAGGGGAGCTCTCTACAGCAAGGCTGTGGAACTGGGCTGCAACAAGATGGCCCTTGGGCACCACTTCGATGATGTAGTTGAAACTATTATGATGAGTATCCTCTATACGGGGAAGTATCAGACGATGATGCCTAAATTAAAGGCTCAGAACTTCCAGGGGGTGGAGGTAATAAGACCTATGTACTTTATCGAGGAGAGGGATATTATAACCTATACTCAGGAGAGCGGGATAGAGGCTATGAACTGTGGATGTGCAGTGACCTCTGGAAAGATAAGTCCATCCAAGAGAGCTGAGGTGAAGGAGATCTTGAAAAACTTAAGTACCCTAGACAGTGAATTTAAGTGGAGGATATACAAGTCCTCAACCAATGTAAATCTGGAGAAGGTAATCTCCTACTATGAGGGAGAAAGAGTTGCCAGTTTTTTAGATAATTACTAAGAGTATTAGGCTTGAGATACTATAAAAGTAAGGGAACAATAAAAGAGGGCAACCTAGGGTCGCCCTCTTTTGATATCTATTACTATCTACGGTCTAAGCTTAGCCATAGCCTCTAAATCTACATCAGCTTCATAGTCCACTCCATCTATCTCAAATCCGTTGAGCTGCATGAAGTCTCTCTTATATCTGGCAAAGTCCGTTAACTCCTTAAAGTTATCTACAGTTATATCCTTATAGATCTCCATAACCTCTCTCTGAACGTCCTCTCTCATCTCCCATGAATCTGGTCTGATCCTTCCCTTATCATCCATCTCCATCTTATCTCCGAAGATCATATCTGTAAATAGCCTGTGGGTATGAGCAATGGCATTTTCCTCGATTCCCTTTTCCTCCATTACCTTGAATAGTACTGTGGCATAGAGTGGGAAGATAGGGATGAATGCACTGGCCTTTGTAACAATGGCTCTCTTTACTGCCACATGGGCACTTCCACCAATACTATCCTTAAGTTTTTTGTTGAGATCTAAAGCTGTGTTCTCAAGGTGTTCCTTGGCTCCACCTATTGTCCCCTCTCTGTAGATCCTTCTTGTTATCTCTGCACCAATATATGAGTATGCAAGAGTCTGAAATCCCTTAGAAACTACATTGGCTTCAGTAAGGGCGTCAACCCAAAGGTTCCAGTCCTCTCCTCCCATTACCTTTATTGTATTGGCTTCATCTTCAGGGGTTGCTGGATCAAGGGTAAGCTCCTCGATGCTTTCCTTTTCAACATTGAAGGTAGGTCCTGTAATAGATACCCCCTTAGGTCTCAGCTGTGATCTGTATACCTCACCAGTGTCTGGATCCTTTCTTACACCAGATGCAAGGGAGTATACCAGAAGGTCGATCTCTCCTCCAAACTCCTCCTTAATATATTTAATAACCTCATCTCTCATCTCGTGGGAGAAGGCATCTCCTATAAAGTTCTTGGCAACTAACCCTTCCTTTTCCGCAGCTTCCTTGAACCAGATATTGTTGTACCATCCGGCACTTCCAGGTTTTCTGCCATTTCCCTCCTTCTCAAAGGATACTCCTATGGTATCAGCTTTGCTTCCTCCAAAAGCAAGGGAGATTCTTGAAGCTAAACCATATCCAGAGGAAGCCCCTAGGATAAGTACCTTTTTAGCGCCATTATAGCTTGTACTTGACTTAACGTATTCTATCTGATCTTCCACAGCTTTCTTACATCCAACTGGATGAGCATTTAGTGCAAGGCTTCCTTTTATTCTAGGTTTTATTACCATCTTATTTCCTCCATTTTAGTTATTCCCTACTATTTTATCACTATATCTTTAACTTTTCAATCTTTATGGGGCGGACCTGTACTTGGTAAGGAGGGTGCAGGGGTGATATGATTCCTTGGCCCTCCTTAAGTTATCCTGTCCAAGATCCTCCTCACGGTTGACATAGGAGTATGAACTGAATTCATTTTCCAGGAAGAATTTATTCATCCCCTGGTAGATTCCGTCATAGAGGATATCTCCCTTTTCAATATGGATAAGGACTGTGTCAGGTGAGAGTTCCTCCCCTATGGTAAAGGCAGCAACTCTTCCGTCAATCCTCAGGAGGCCTCCTACAGCATCCAGTTCATGATAGTTTTTAAGTAATTCTATAATCCCATCCATCTCCCAGGAAAGTCCCTTATCCAGGTGGCACTCCTTATCCTCACACCAGTTTTTCTGAAAATCAATGACCTCGTGGATATTGGTCTCATCTATCTTTTCATAGGTAAAGTCATAGGATCTTATAAACTTATTCAGGTGATTTCTCTTCTTATGGTACTTTCTTCCCTTGAGAGATATGAGTTTATCCACTTCATAGATGTAGTCGAAGCGCTCCCTCTCCTCTCTTAGGGGAACGATATCCCGAAGGATCTCATAGATCTCCTCTGGAACAGCTCTTATAATATATCCCCTTTCTATATGCTTGAGGACCTCCTCCCTTAACCTCCTACAGTTATCTGAGATTGGGGGATAGATAAAGGGGGTATCTCCCTCTATACCTCTGATAAGGAGAACCTCCTCATCCATAAAGTACTCCAACTTTTTAGCCTTTCTCCACATATAGAGGTTGATGCTGCTAAGGTCTCCAGTCTGGAACTTCCTTCCTATGGTCCTTTTAATCTTTTTAAGATCTTCTAGTTCAATTTTTTTCCATTCCATATGTCCTCCTTATCTCCTACTAAAGTATCTACTGAAAAGTTGACCTTCTCCTTTAAAATAACAAAAGGTTTTAAATTTAATTTTCAGTATATGTAGTTGAGGTGATAGTATGGGTATCAGAGAAAAGGGGAGAACCCTTTATAACCAGCTTATAGATAAGAGTTTTTATGAGTATAATACCAATAAAACAAAGATAGTAAGGATAGTGAGGATGGGGTTCTTTGCCCTTGAAAATTACAGGAAAACCAAATCCAACCTCTGGGCATCCTCCCTGAGTTTCTATTCCCTATTGTCTATAGTTCCCCTACTGGCAATAGCCTTCAGTATAGCAAAGGGCCTTGGGGCAGATGCCATAATAAAGGAGGAGATCCTCAAGAACTCTCCCCTTCAGCCAGCTGCTCTGGAGAAGCTGCTGACCTTTTCAGATAAGCTTTTGGACAGTGCCAAGGGTGGGATCATGGCCGGTGCAGGTCTGCTGTTTTTAGGATGGTCTGTAATAAAAATATTTTCCCTTGTGGAGAGGTCCTTCAATGAGATATGGGGAGTAAAGAGGGGAAGGGTCTTTGTAAGAAAGTTTACAGATTACTTTTCAATAGTTTTTCTCTTTCCCATGGTAATGCTCCTGTCAAATGGTCTCATAGCCACTATGCAGATATATTTTTTAGAGAGGGAGGGGGTAGTTTCTCTTGTTATAAAGCTTACTCCCTACATCCTTATGGTATTCTTTTTCACCCTGATCTACCTCATAATTCCCAACACCAAGGTGAAACTGATCAATGCATTTATAGCGGGAGTATTTACAGCAGTACTGTATAACCTTATCCAGCTTATCCTTCTGAGATCCCAGGTTTTTCTCTTGAACTACAACAAGATATATGGTAGTTTCTCAGTAGTTCCTATATTTATAATATGGCAGAAGGCCATATGGTTTATCATAATCCTTGGAGCCCACCTCTCCTTCATCATTCAGAACTCATATAAGTTTGGATATACCATAGGGGAAGCAAGGATGTGTATAAGGTCTAAGAGGGAGGCACTATTTGCCATAGTCTATATTCTCACACAGAACTACAGGATGGAGAAGCCACCCCTTAACATAGAGGAGCTGGGCCACAGGCTCTCTATTTCCATGGGTGAGGTAGGACAGCTTGTGGAAGCTTTGCTGGATGTAGATATAATACTAGAGGTGTCAACACCTTCCGAGGAGAGGCTCTTTAAGATAAATAAAAATATAAACACCTTTACACTGGGGAAGTTTATAGAGATAATAGAGACCTATGGACATAGTAGAAAGATAGGGGGAGAGGAACTGGAGGGAACCATGGAAAGGTTTAACCAAAGCTACAGAGGTAAGGAGTGGAATACCCTCATAAAAGACCTGTAAAATTGGAAGAGTGGGGAAGGGAAGAAATTATAGTTATTGAATGAATTATTAGTAATTTTCCGTAGAAAATTCATATCACGACAAGTTCATTCATTCTACCATTTATAAAAAGATAAACTATAAAAAGAGGAGGAAGAAATGAAGAAAGTTATATTGGCAGTGTTATTTACACTGGTATGTTTTACAGCGATGGCAGAGGAACAAGTAACAAGGATAACGGTAAATGGTATGGGAAGGGTAGAGGTTGCTCCCGACAGGGCTGTAATCTCCTTTGGAGTAGAGAATACCGGAAAGGAGCTGGCTCCCCTTAAGAAAGCCAACGACCAGGCAGCAAGGAAAGCTGTGGATGCTCTTCTGAGAAGCGGAGTAGCCAGAAAGGATATATATACATCCAACTACAATATCTCCCACAACTACGACTATAGACAAAAAGCAGAGAAGAGGGAGAAGGTTTATACTGTGAGAAACCAGTTTAGACTTACCCTGAACGATGTGGAAAAGGTAGGAGAGGTAATCACTATATTAGAAAGAAATGGGGTAAATACCATTCAGGGAGTAAACTATACAACCTCCAAAGCCAGAGAGATGAAGCTTGAAGCACTGGAGAAGGCCTACCTAGATGCCAGGGGGAAGGCTGAACACCTGGCTAAGCTAGAGGGAAAAAAAGTTGAACTTCTCTCAGTAAGCGAGGGAGGATATATGCCGAGACCAGAGGTCTATATGGCTGCAGATATGGCCAGAAGTAAGAATACTCCAGTGTATGCCCCTCTGGAAGTAAATGTAGATGCCAGCGTATCAGCTGTATTTAAAATGGTTAAATAAAAAATAATATAAAAAGGAGCCGCTTCCTCTTAGGAAGCGGCTCTTTTATACTAACTGGACATAGGAGTGACCTTTTGCGGGTCTCTAATAAGAATTCCATATTGGAAAAACTCGCTGACATCCTCTATACCGTGGTCGTTGAGAGGACATATATCTGCTCCATGTTCCTGTGTATCCAGTCTGTAGAGGGTGAACTTAGAGTCACCATACTGCTTAAATGCACTGAGGATCTTTCTGTTTGTTCTTCTGTGATACTTGTTGTCGTAGATATACTTAATACTGATAACTTCATCCTTAACTGGTGAGTCATCTCCATTGAGGTATTGGGCAAACCTCTCCTCGTGGTTGTCGCTCTTCTGAAGTACATGGAAGCTTCCCCACTGTCCGAAGAACTTTCCATCGGAGTACATCTCGTGGGTTCTGAGGAAGTTTTTATAGATAGCCTTCTCCCTCTCCTTGTTGAAGTACTCCTTGTTTCTTCTGTTGGTATAGATTCTTTCAGTATCGGTAATATTATTTAAAACGAATACAAAGTCCTGAAAATCCTCCTCTGGGAGGACCTCTCTGTACTTTTCTGGGTTGGCGTTGTAGTCCTCTCTTAGGTCTGCAACCACTTCCAGTACATTTTTAGTTTGAATATTTTTAACATTTTGAAGGATATCCCTACTGTCAGCTATAGATGGACACATGGCAGCAGAGTAGTATTCAAGCTTACCTAAAATAGTCTCCATCTCTCCGCCGAGGTTTACATCCTCAACGATATCGTTTAATTGCATAACGGCTAGCCAGAACTGGTGCTCGATATCTAGGCCTACAACCTTTATCCTTTTCTCCTTAGGAAGACCCTGGTTGTACTTGTAGAGGTCCTTCCAAAAGTTTACGTCATCCTGGGAGTAATCGTAGGAACCTATAATTGAATTGGCCACAACATAGAGATACTTTTCCTCTCCAGTTTCAAGGTATTTATTTATAAAGTAGCTGCTGCTGTATCCCATCTCAGCAAGGTAGTAGTTAACTCCCGCATTTTCATTGAGGTACATTAGCAGATTAAGTCTAAGGGTATAGTTTTCCTGTATTCCGTGGAGTTCCCCCGCTAAAAAGACCCTGTTGTCCTTAAGGTCGCTGCTGAATCCACTGTAGTCCTCCTGACTGTAGTTCATACTTATTCTAGAGGAACTGTTCTTAAGATTTTTATTTACATTTTTATTTTTTTGAGCACTGGAGCAAGCTGTAAGAACGGCAGCCATGACCAGTAGCGAGATTGATTTCTTCAAGGCAGACACCTCCCTGTAAAGATATTATGTATATTATACACTTTTTTTGATATTTTGTTACTTAAAAAATAGAAACCCAACCACATTTACTCTAAGGATACAGTTGGTTAATTATTTTTATATTAAAAAAAGATAAAGTTTACAGGGCAGGTATACTACTATAGTGGACTTTTAACCTTAAAAAAGATATGATATGGAAAAAACTGGGAGGTAAGGATGAAGATAATAACAACTCATATATACGCAGATTTAGATGCTCTATCCTCCATGGTAATGGCCAAGAAGCTCTATCCAGATGCAG
Organism: Propionigenium maris DSM 9537; assembly: GCF_027925155.1. Classification (GTDB taxonomy): domain Bacteria; phylum Fusobacteriota; class Fusobacteriia; order Fusobacteriales; family Fusobacteriaceae; genus Propionigenium; species Propionigenium maris. Next base: position 83,880 of record NZ_BSDY01000005.1, read on the forward strand.
TTATGGTTTTTCCGGGAAATATCAGCATCAATGTGAAAAAATTTATAACCCTGTATCAGGACTTTTTAAATATAGAGAAGGTAAAGGATATTGATTTTGATCAGATAGAGGAGCTTATAGTGGTGGATACCTCCAAGAAAAACAGGATTGGCAGGTTCGGAGAGGTGGTGGACAGGATTGGCAGTGTAAAGGTCTACGACCACCATCCAGAGGCGCCTGAGGATATAGATGCCCCTATTATAAGAAAGGAGTATGGATCCAATACAAGCCACATGGTGGAGATACTGAAGGAGGTATATGGAGATAAGCTGACCTTTGAGACCTATGAGCTAAATGCAGGACTTATGGGGATATATGAGGATACAGGGAACTTTACCTACTCCAATACCAAGCCTATAGACCTAGAGACAGCTGGTTATCTCCTGAGTCTTGGTGGGGATATTAAGGTGGTTCATGAGTATACCACTAAGGGTATTCGAGAGGATCAGAAGGAGACCTTCCTAAAGCTCATAGAGGCAGGGGAGATCCTGGAGTTTTCAGTGGAGAGGATATTCCTTACAAGATACTACTCCGAGGAGTTTATAGGGGGAGTAGATGAACTGATAAATAAGATTAAGGAGCTGGAGGAGTGCAGTGCCTGCTTTATAATCTGTGGAAACGACGAGAAGGCCAATATAATTGGGAGAAGTTCAAGTATGGGAGTGCGACTGGATGAGATCCTTGAAGGTTTCCAGGGGGGAGGACACTGGAATGCTTCCTCGGTTATAGCAAGGAACACTCCCTTTGACAAACTCTATGAGGATGTAAGGGGGCTCATCCTTAAGAATATAAAGAGGGGGAAGCTTGCTAGGGATATAATGTCCACTCCTGTAAAGACTATTGAAAGGGATACTAAGCTAAAGGATGCTCATAAACTTATGGAGAAGTTTGGTTATACGGGACTTCCCATAGTGGATGGGGGAAGACTGTGCGGCATCATCTCCAGAAGGGATGTGGACAGGGCCATAGGTCACGGATTTGCCAATGCCCCAGTAAGGGTTTATATGGCCACCAATATTGTATGGGCATCTGAGGAGGAATCCCTGGAGGAGATAAAGAGAAAGCTTGTGGAAAATGAAATTGGAAGGGTTCCTATACTTAAGAATGGAAATCTTATGGGGATAGTTACAAGGGCAGATGTTCTGAGACACCTCTTTGCCCAGAGAAAAAGAGTGGACAGGGGTCTAAAGGAAGAAGCTAGGATTCTAAGGGAGGGGATAATCGATGGAATCGGGGCCGGACTGAGGAAAATTCTGGAGAGCATAAGGGAAACTGCAGCCAGAGAGGGAGTGAAGGCTTACCTTGTAGGAGGCATAGTTAGAGATATCATCCTCGGAATAAAAAATGAGGATATCGATATAGTTGTAGAGGGAAATGGAATAGAGTTTGCCAAGAGTCTCTGCGAGACCCTGGGTGGAAGGAAGGTAGTAAGCCATGAGAAGTTTAAGACAGCAGTTGTTGTAGTGGACGATGAGCTGAAGATTGATGTGGCCACATCAAGGGTTGAGTACTATGAGTATCCCACCTCCCTTCCCACTGTGGAATATGGAAGCCTGAGGGAGGACATGTTCAGGAGGGATTTTACAATAAACTCCTTGGCCCTAGAGGTGGACAACAACAGGTTTGGAGACCTTGTGGACTACTTCAATGGCTACAGGGATATAAGGGATAAGAAGATAAGAATCCTTCACAACCTGAGCTTTATAGAGGATCCCACCAGGATAATCAGGGCCTTTAGGTTTGCCAGCAGGTATGGCTTTGATATAGCTGAGGAGACTGAGAGGCTTCTTCAGGACTCCATAGAAAATGGGTTTTTAAAGAGGGTTTCCTGGCCGAGGGTAAAAACGGAGCTTAAGATAATACTGGGAGACAGGAGACCCCACAGAGCACTGGAGTACCTGGAAAAGTATGGCATCCTGAAAACTATACATCCCAAAATAAGTTACAGTAGCAGGATGAAAAGCCAGATAGAGAAAACAGCAGACTCAAAGAAGCTTCTGGATACCCTTGGGCTGGAGAAGTGGATGGTAAACTTCCTGGTAGTATTGGAAAACCTTAACAGTGATGAGCTGGACTTGGTCTTCAATAAGTTTGGTTTTTCTGGAAGCTTCAGGAAGAAGTATCACCTGGGAAGCACCAAGAGAAAAAAAATTCTGGAGGAACTGAGTATTGCCAGGAAAAATTCCAGAATTTATGATATATTAAAAGAGGTAACCAATGAAATAATAGTTCTTCTTTACCTGGAGGGAAATAGGGAGCTGAAAGAGAATATTGAAAAATATGTATATACCCTAAGAGATGCAGAGTGTATGGTAGGAGGAAGGGACCTCATAGAGATGGGGGAAGCGCCTGGAGATCACTTTAAGGATATCTTGAAGGATGTATTCTACTTTCAACTTGATAATCCCGGAAGTGGGAGGGAGGAACTACTGGAGATATTGGAGGAAAAGTTTAGAAAAAATTAGAGGAGTAGATGATGCTGAAGAAACTGGTGATACTCATCCTTTTGGTGGTGATAGGCGGAGTGGGTTACTCTGTGGAAAAAACTTACTATGAGGATACGGAGATAGAGAGACTCCAAAATGAGATAGAGAGGATAGAGCACAGGATAAAGAGACTGGAGCTTTCCAAGAAGAGAAGAATAGAGAGGGAAAGAATGGGGGAGAGACCTAAGATAGGTCTGGTACTTAGTGGTGGTGGAGCCAAGGGCTTTGCCCACATAGGAGTATTAAAGGAGCTGGAAAAGCGTGGAATCCCTGTGGACTATATAACGGGAACTAGTATGGGAGCCATAGTGGGAGCTATGTATTCAGTGGGATACACTCCAGATGAGATAGAGGATGTAATAGGATCTATAAACTGGGATGAACTTCTTAAGGATATTCCAGACAGAAGGGATATCCCTCTGGAGGAGAGGATAGCCAGTGAGAGATACTCAGCTTCAGTGGCATATGACAATGAGTTCAATCTCTACTTTCCCAAGGGGGTAAAGCAGGGACAGAGGATGTATTTGAAACTCAAGGAGATCCTGGGAAGCGGGTCTGAGACCGTTGATTTTAGCAGCCTTCCCATTCCCCTTAGGATAGTGGCTACCGATCTTGACAGCGGTGCTGCCACAACCTTTACAGAGGGAGATCTGGCCAAGGTTGTAAATGCAAGTATAGCTATTCCCACACTGTTGGAGCCGGTACAGATTCGTGAACGTTACTATGTGGACGGGATGGTTGCCAGAAACCTTCCAGTGGAGGATATAGTAAAGATGGGAGCGGATATAGTAATAGCAGTGGATGTAGGGGTAGAGCTCAGTGGAAGAGATGAGTATAATATCCTTACTGTACTGGATCAGCTTATGGCCATCCAGAGCAGTACCTCCACCCCTGCTCAGAGGAAGATGGCAGATATCCTCATAGAGCCGGATATATCCAGTTATAAAACTACGGATTTTGATAAGGCTAAGGATATAATCGCTCAGGGAGAAAGGGAAGCAGGTAAGATCCTGGATGAAATAGAGTTGAAGTCAGGTGAAAGGATAAGACAGCATCCAATCGAGAGAAGGGAAAAGGTCGTGCAGAATGAGATGTATGTGACAGATATCTTCCTCAAGGGGAACAGGAATATAGATGAAAGGATAGTGGAGGCCAAGCTAGGAAAGGAGCTGCCGGCTACAGTAACTACCGATGACCTTGAAAGTCTTATACTGGACCTCTATGCCCTCAGCTATATCGATAAGGTCTACTATGAGGTGAGGGATGGAGCTCTCTATATAGAGGTTGTGGAGAGGCCTAGTAACTACCTCAGACTTGGATTTAACTATGACAGTGAGTATGGTACAACAATTGCCCTTAACACAGATATTCAGAATATAGGATTTGCAGGAAGCAGGAGCACCTTTGGAGTAAGTTTTGGAGACTACCTCAACCTGAATGCCAACCACTTTATGTACTATGGTCTGGATAATAAGATAGGCCTTCTCTTTAATCTTTCCTACGATGAGAGACCCCTCTTCATCTATGAAAACAACAAGAAGAAGAGTGAGCTTACAACCCAGAGCATAGAAGCTAGAGCTTCAGTTGCTACTCAAATCAACGATCGAATATTTATAGCCTATGGATACTCCCAGAAGTTTAGTGAACTTACTCAGGATGTAGGAAGGGATATCTATAGAAAGCTGGAGTACGATGAGACCTATGGAAGCCTCTTCTTCTCTCTTACCCTGGATAGCCTGAATAAAACAGATTATCCTACCAAGGGGGTAAAGAGTGATTTCGAATACCTGTGGGGTGGAACCATGGGAACTGAAAATGTAGATTTCTACGGACCATCCTATGTACTTGAGGGCTACTATCCTCTTACAGAGAGGCTGACCCTTATGTCTGCCATTGGCGGAGGAAGTGTAAAGGGAGAGGATATCCTTCCAAATGAATACTTTAAGATTGGTGGAGTAAGAAATGATGTAAGGAACAAGGAGTTTTCCTTCTATGGGTATAACTCTCAGAGGAAGCTGGCTGATGAGTTTCTCATGGGGCAGCTGGGAGTTCAGTACAGGGTATATTCCAACCTCTACCTGATATTTAAGTGGAATATGGCCACCTACTCAGGTGCTCCTATACAGACAACCAACACAAATGAGATGTGGGATGACAAGGAGCAGGGCTATGGTATGACAATAGGAGTCGACAGTCCCCTGGGGCCTCTGGAGCTAACCCTGATGCAGGATACCGATAACAGTGAACTACTAACACAGTTTAATATGGGATATATATTCTAAGGAATATTAAAAGGAAAGATCCGGCTGTTTATCAGCCGGATCTTTTATATACTTTCAGGTTTAGCTACAACAATACTCTGGAAAACGTGATAGATAACAAATCCAGGTTTAGATCCCTTGGGTTTCTTCAGGTTCTTTTTCAGAGTATAGTCGATGGTAAGCTTCTCTCCCGGTGTAGCTTTAGATAGGTAGGCAGCTATCTCAGCTCCCTTTAAGATAAGGTCCTCTGAGAAGTCTCCCAGGTTTCTGATGATAACATGTCCCCCAGGAACATCTTTGGCGTGAAGCCACATGTCATCCCTTGCAGCAATCTTATTGGTAAGGTTGTCATTTTCAAGGTTGGTTCTCCCATAGAGGATCTCATAACCATTGTAGTTAAGAGTCCCATACTTGTTGGGCTTAACCTTCTTCTTTTTCTTCTTACTTACAGCTTCCTTGATGTACTTCCCCTGGATTAGCTCCTCCTCTATGGACTCCAGCTCATCCAACTGGCTGCTTCCTTCAAGGAATCCCTTAACACCTTCCAGGTACTTTATCTCCTCCTCTACCTCATCCCACCTCTTGAGGTTGAACTCATATCCCCTCTTGAGCTTGGCATACTTATTGTAGTATCTGTCCAGATTCTCTTTGGGAGATCTTTCGCTGTCCAGGTTGATTGTTCTTTCACAGTTGTTGTAAAAATCAAAGAGAACCGCCCTATCCATCCCCTTCTTTATAGCAAAGAGATTGGCAGCCAGGATATCACCAGCTTCCTTGGCGCTATCATACTTTTCATTTTTAGCTATATCCCTCTCTAGGACCTTAAGAGTCTTCTTGTTTCTCTTTATCCCCTTGTCTACCTCGGAGGTCAACCTGGAGAGGAGGTTTGAAAACTTTTCAGAGGATCTAGTAAGAGCTATATAGGAGTTTATCATCTCATTGATATTAGGATACTCTACTACCCTGTCTGATTTGATACCCTCAAGGTTGAAGACACTTCCAAGAACAACCTTTCTTCCATCAAAATACACTCTGGGCTTAGGTTTACTCCTTAATATGGAGATCAGGTCCTCGTGGGATTTAATGGTGTTAGCCGTGTATCTACCTACCCCTTCAATATTTTTCATTACTCCTTTGGGAAGAGAGAGAAACTCTTTCACCTGCTCCGGTCCTACCTCAAGGGGATTTATCTTTTTATCTAGGATTGGCTGTTCATACTTTACCCCTGGAAGTAGGGGTCTCAGTTTATTTTCCTCTATGGAAAACTTCTTCATGAGGTCCAAGATCTGATCCCCTTCATCTGTAAGGATGATGTTGCTGTGCTTCCCCATAATCTCAAAGTAAAGCTTAAAGATCTTTAGCTCCCCAAGTTCATTTAGCTTTCTGAATTTGAATACCAGGATCCTGTCAAATCCCAGTTGATCTATATCTATAAGGGTAGCCCCGATTAAGTTCTTTCTTAAATTTAACGAGAAGTTCATGGGAGTGTCTAATGACTCCTCCTTCTCAGTTTTTATATAGCATACAGGGAGGTTTGCATTTGCTGAAAAATAAAGATTTTTCCTGCCAAAGAAGATTGCAAGGGACAGCTTACTGTATTGATAGACCCTCCCAACCTTCTTTCCCTCTACCTCAGCCTTGAGCTCCTCCTTGAGTTTTCCTATGGATATTCCGTCTAAGTATAGCATGGCGCTCTCCTTTCTTGTAAAAAAATAACTTACCTGATTAGGTAAGTTATCTAGATTAAACTTCTTTTTTAACAGCTATTAAATTTTTTGCATCTAAGCTGTTTATTTCAAATGTTGAACCGTCCTCTAACTCAACTGTAACAACTCTCAGGTTGTTCTTAGTGATCTTGAGGGTAGAGTATACATCGATTCCCTTCCCCTTGAAGAAATCCTTGATAATAGGAGTACCCTTGATCTCCACGATGTTAACGATGGAGTTTTTAGGAAACTCTGTAATAGAATCCGGCTTGAAGTACTCGATCTTATTTCTAAGGTTTTTTAGGATAGCCTCAAACACATTTAGGAAGGTTTCCATATCCTTGGGATCGATACTCTTGGTAATACTTGAGATTATCATGTTGTGATAGTTGTTGTGGTACCCAAGAGCTTCATTCCCCTTCTTTGAAAGGGAAACAAATACCTTTCTTCTGTCAAGATCCGATCTCTCTCTCAGGATAAATCCCTTTTCAGCCAGCTTAGTCACTGCCACTGTAGCAGTTCCCATAGTAATTCCCAGCCTTTCAGACAACTCATTCATAGTAAGAGAGTCTGTATCTATTGCTTCAATTACGTGAAGTTCTGTATGAGTAAGGCATTTAATCCCCTGCTTAAGTGCAAGGTCTTCAGTCTCATAAAAAAGCTTATAGAAATCCTCTATAACCTCATTCATTCTGTTTAGAACCATAGTTTCACCTACTTTTTAAGATTTTTAATTCTTTCCTCATAATCTCCAGAGAATACGTATGATCCTGCAACAAAGATATTTGCTCCAGCTTCGATACACTCTCCAATAGTTTCATGAGTGATACCACCGTCGATCTGAATGTCGATATCAGATCTAAGTTCCTTTACTTCCCTGATCTTCTTAAGGGTAGATGGTATAAACTTCTGTCCCCCGAATCCAGGGTTTACAGACATAAGAAGCACCATGTCCAGCTCATCGATAACGTACTTTAGAGCTTCCACTGGAGTTGCAGGATTTAGAGATACTGCTGCTTTAACTCCTGCTGCTTTTATAGCCTGGATAGTTCTGTGCAGGTGAGTAGTCGCCTCTGCATGCACAGTGATAAGGTCTGCTCCTGCATCTACAAAGTTTTGGATATATCTTTCTGGACTGTCTATCATTAAGTGAACGTCGAAACAAAGATCTGTTTTATCTCTGATTGATTTAATGACAGCAGGTCCAAAGGTAATATTAGGTACAAAGATTCCATCCATTACATCGATGTGTACCATGTCCGCTCCAGCTTTGGTTATAGCTGCAACTTCCTCTCCTAGTTTACTAAAATCTGCCGATAGGATAGACGGAGCTACCTTGATCATAATTAATTCCACCTCTCTAGTTTATATTTTTCGTAACATCTAAGGAAAAATTCATACCTGTCTCTTGAAATCTCATTTCTTTCCACAGCTTCCTTTACTCTGCACGCTGGTTCATTGATGTGAATACAGTCTGCAAATTTACAGGAACCTTCCACTTCAAATTCAGGGAAGAGCGAGATTAATCTTCTTACATCTTCCACTGGAGGATGCTCTATGGAAGAGAATCCCGGAGTGTCGATTACAAATCCGCCGTTATCTAGCGGCAGAAGTGTAGTTCCCTTTGTAGTGTGTTTACCCCTCTTGAGTTTCTTACTTGTTTCTCCCACCTCTAGCTCCATGTTATCCTGAAGAAGGTTTAAGATACTGGACTTCCCCACTCCACTAGGACCACCAAAGGCAGTAATTTTATCCTTAATGTAATCTTTAATTCTGTCTATACCTATATTATTATAGGTGGAGATAAAGAATAAATCAATATCCAAGGCCTTGAGATACTCAAGCTTCTCCTTGATCTCCTCTAACTCCTCTGGGCTTATAAGGTCTACCTTATTTATAACCACAACTGGTTTTATGTTGTAGTAGTAAGCATTTAGCATAAGTATGTTTAGTCTCTCATAGTCAAGCTTAGGATCAACAGCAGCAAACTGTATAACAAGATAGTCGATATTAGCAACAAGAGGTCTGTTGATCATATTGCTACGTTCATGTACAGCTGTAATAGCTCCGTCCTCTCCAAATTCGACGATATCCCCAACGATACAGTTGTCCTTTCTGTCCCTTCTCTTTAATACTCCACGAAGTCTGCACTCATATGTCTTTCCCTCTGAAGCCACATAGTAAAACCCTTTAATTTTAGTTGTAACAACGCCTTTAATATAACTCACCTCTATCTATTAATAGTAACATCAATAACGGTACCCTCAGGGACACTCTCCCCAGGCTGGACACTCATATCCACAACTACTCCCCCCTGAAGGTCGTAGTTCTCTATATAGGAGACATTTCCAAGTAACAGTTTTTGACTCTTTAATCTTCTCTCAACACTTCCAAGATCCATTCCGATTATATCCGGTACCCTAACCATTGCCCCTGTAGTCTTGGTATTTACAAGAAGGGATACCTGCTGGTTTCTATATACCATACTTCCCCTTTGGGGTGTAGTTGCAATAACCTGGTGGAAGGGAACATTGCTCTTGCTGGTATATGAGATATTCTTAATTGTCAGGCCAAGCTTTTCCACCTCTGCTCTGGCTTCATCTAGTGTGAACTTAGATAGGTCGGGAAGGGTTATCCTGTCCTCACCTTTACTGGTCCAAACCTTTATAATTCTTCCCCTCTTTATAACACTCCCTGCCTTAGGCAGCTGTGCGTATATCTTTCCCTTGGGAAGAGCTGAAAAATCCTCACCCATCTCCACTACCTTAAATCTGCCCTCATCTATAAGAACCTCAGCTTCCCTTACTCCCTTTCCCGTAAGGTTTGGGGTCTCATATAGGAACTGATTAAAGTAAAATTTCAAAAAAATATTGGCTGAGAAAAAAATAACAGCTACGACCATCAGGGCCGAAAAAAGATAAAATTTTATTCCCTTCATTAACTCCTCCATAGGTGTAAAATCTTTAGGAAAATCATAGCATATAGGAGCTAAAATAGCAATAAATACTTGCTAATTAGTAAGGTAAGTGTTAGAATGGAAGCAATCATTTTTTACCTAAATTAGGAGGGATTTAAGCGTGGCAAAACAGTCTTGGGAAAAAGGTATTGCAAGAAAGATGTATACTGAGGAGCAGATTGCAGTAAGAGTAAAGGAGTTAGGTGCTCAGATTACTGCAGATTTTAAGGATAAAGAGGAAGATATCATCGTTATATGTCTTCTGAAGGGTTCTATCCTTTTCATGGCGGATCTTTGTAGAAGTATAGAGCTGCCACTAAAGATGGACTTTATGAGTGTGTCTAGTTATGGAGACGACTTCATAAGCTCTAGAGAGGTTAAAATTGTAAAGGACCTTGATGAGAACATCATGGGGAAACACGTAATCGTAGTAGAGGATATCATCGATTCTGGTCTTACTCTTAAAAAGGTAATGAAGATATTAGGTAACAGAGACCCTAAATCCATCTCACTATGTACACTACTTAACAAGGACGCTAGAAGAGAAGCTGACGTTAAGGTTCAGTACATTGGATTTAATATAGAGGACGAGTTTGTTCTAGGGTATGGTCTTGACTACAAGCAGGAGTATAGAAATATCCCTTATGTAGCTATCATGGGACCATTAGACGAAGAAAACTAAGAAGTAACAGAAATAGGAGTTGAGTAATGAAAAAACATAAAGTTGATGTGATGATCTCTAAGGAGGAAATCAACAACAAGGTAGTAGAGCTTGCTAATGAGATCGAAAAGGATCTTAAGAAGAGCGACAATGAGGTAATCTGTATAGGACTGTTGAAGGGGTCTGCTATATTTATGGGAGATCTGATCCGTGAGATAAACCACCCTATGAAGATGGATTTCATGAGTGTATCGAGCTACGGAAGCAGCATGGAAACATCTGGAGTAGTTAAGATATTAAAGGATGTAGATGAGGATGTAGAGGGGAAGGACCTTCTTATTGTAGAGGATATCATCGATTCAGGACTTACACTGGAGTATGTAACAAAGTTCCTGTTGAACAAGGGAGCAGCAAGTGTAAAGATATGTACCCTTTTAGATAAACCATACAGAAGAAAAGCAGATGTACCTGTTGATTATGTTGGATTTGAAATCCCAAATGAATTTGTAGTGGGATATGGAATAGATTATGCAGAACTTTATAGAAACCTACCATATATCGGTAGAGTTACTCTTCTGTAACAGGAGGGAAGATGTCTTTTAAACATAAAAAAAAGTTTGGTCAAAACTTTCTTACCGACCAGGGAGAGGTATTGGCAAAGATAATGGAAGTATCTGGAGTGGAAGCAGATGATGCAATACTTGAGATAGGACCTGGAGAGGGAGCCCTTACAGAGCTTCTTCTGGAAGCTTCTAGAAAGGTGACTTGTATCGAGATAGATACAGACCTTGAGAAGATCCTCAGAAGAAAGTATGAGAGTCATCCAAAGTTTAACCTTGTGATGTCCGATGTACTTGAGGTGGATTTTGATGAAAAGATAGGAGAGAAGGTAAAGGTAGTTGCAAACATCCCTTACTATATAACATCTCCCATCATAAATAAGCTTATTGAAAACAGAAAATATGTAGATGAGATCTATATAATGGTACAAAAAGAGGTGGCAGAGAGAGTCTGTGCCAAGAGCGGTAGGGAGAGAAGTACCCTTACCCTAGCTGTGGAGTATTTCGGAGAGGCGGAATATCTCTTTACCATACCTAAGGAGGCCTTTACTCCAGTACCTAAGGTCGATTCGGCATTTATGTCTATAAAGATAAGAAAGGATAACCCTTATATCGATAAGGTATCCGAGGATGTATTCTTTAAGTATGTAAAGGCGGCTTTCTTCAACAAGAGAAAGAACCTGGCCAACAACATGACAAGCCTTGGAATAGCAAAGGATATTGCCAAGAGTAAGCTGGAGGAAGCTGGAATAGCTCCTACCAGAAGAGCTGAGACACTGTCTATAGACGAATTTATGGATCTTATAGAAGTATTTGAAGGATAATACTTCTAAGGTTATTTTATAGGGATAAAAAGACAAGTGACCTCCGGGTCACTTGTTGATTTTTAAAAACTCATAAGAGGAGAAGCCTTTATGCACAGTTATGAATTTTTTATTGAGAGCGAAAAAAAACACATTGATTTTATAAATAAGATAATAGAGGCCTATGAGGGTGTTGGAGTTGTAAGAACCCTTGACGCTAAAAACGGCCTTCTTAAGATAATTTCCACATCTGATTATGCAGACCTTGTAAGGGGCATTGTAGAGGATCTAGATGCAAGAGGTGTAACAGCAAAGATAACCAAGGAAGGTCCTTGGGAGGGCGTGCTGTAGTTCCTGGAAGACAGAGTAGATGACCTAAAGATAAAAATATAGAACTTTTTGGGAGGAGCGACGTAAAATGGAAAGATTAGAAAAGCTACTACACTTTGTGGTGTCACAGATGGTAAAGACTGAAGAGGAGATCAGAATCACCTATGAGCTTATCGATGAAACAGTTACCTTCAAGGTAAGTGTAGCAGAGGGAGAGCTTGGAAAGGTAATCGGAAAGAACGGACTTACAGCAAATGCCATAAGAGGAGTTATGCAGGCTGCAGGAGTTAAGGATAAACTAAACGTAAACGTTGAGTTTTTAGATTAGGAAAGGCTGGAAAAAGAATGTCAAATTTATTAAATGTAGTAAAAATATCTGGAACTTATCACCTGAAGGGTGGAGTGAAGGGAGTATCATATCTAGAAGACCCTAAGCTTTTAGAGGGGAATAAGGTAATTATAGAGACTCCAGCAGGACAGAAGAGAGTAGTTACTGTAACAGAGGTTAAATCTCTTCCTGGAAATAAGATTACCCTTGAGTTTGAAGAGGTAAACACTAAGAGCGAGGCGGCACTTCTTGCCAACGCCCTTGTCTATATAAAGAGAGAGCTTATCAATATAGAGGAGGACGAGTACCTTGTAAGTGACATTATAGGGATGGAAGTTGTAGACAATAAGTATGGAGTTCTGGGGAAGATCACAGATGTATTTGAAACTGGAGCCCACGATGTCTATGTGGTAAATGAAGGTGCAGCAGAGATAATGATCCCTGTGGTAGATGAGTTTGTTAAGGAGATAGACTTTGCAGGGAAGAAGATAGTAACTGAGATTATCGATGGGATGTTACCAGAAAAGGGGTAGAGGATTTTGAAGATAAATATATTAACCCTGTTTCCAGAGATGTTTGTTGGATTCAAAAGTGAAAGTATAATAAGAAGAGCCATAGAAAAGGGGGCTCTTGAGATTAATGTGATAAATATAAGAGACTACACAGTGGGAAGACACAACCAGGCAGATGACGTTCCCTTTGGGGGAGGGGCAGGAATGGTATTAAAACCCGAACCCCTTCTTAAAGCCCTGGCTGATATAGAGAGTAAACATGAAGAGGGAAGTAAGCCTGGTAAGGTAATCTATACCTCACCTCAGGGAGAAAGGCTGAATCAGGAACTGGCTAACTCTCTGGCTCTTGAGGGAGAGATTACAATAATTGCCGGACACTATGAGGGAATAGATGAGAGGGTAGTTGAGCAGAAGGTGGATATGGAGATCTCCATAGGGGACTTTGTACTTACTGGAGGAGAGCTCCCTGCCATGGTTATAGCAGACGCCATAGCCCGTCTTGTACCTGGAGTGATTAAGAAGGAATCCTATGAGAATGATTCATTCTACAATGGCCTTTTGGATCATCCCCACTATACCAGACCAGCAAGCTATGAGGGGCTGGATGTACCTGAGGTACTTCTCTCTGGTCACCACGCCAAGATAGATGAGTGGAGGCTGAAGCAGAGCCTTAAGAGAACTCAGGAGAGAAGACCAGACCTACTAGAGGGAAGGGAGTTCACTAAGCTTGAGAAGAAGCTAATGAAGGAAATAGAGGAAGAAAAAAAGTAAAGGAGCATGACTATGATCTATAGATTAAGGGATAAAACTCCTGTAATAGGTGAAAATAACTATATAGCAGAGAATGCTACTGTAATAGGTAACGTAAACTTAGCTAAGGATGTAAGTATCTGGTTTGGAGCTGTTGTCAGAGGAGACATGTCTGCCATTACTGTGGGAGAGGGTTCCAACATTCAGGATAACTGTACTGTACACGGAGACGCGCCATTTCCAGTAACTATAGGAAAGGGAGTAACCATAGGACACAATGCCATCGTTCACGGATGTACCATTGGAGATAACTGTGTAATAGGTATGGGAGCTATCCTTCTAAACGGAGCTGTCATTCCCGACAACTGTCTGGTAGGAGCTGGAGCAGTGGTAGGAGCTAAGACAGAGATAGAGGAAGGAATGCTTGTGGTAGGAAATCCTGCCAAGGCAATAAAGAAGCTTTCAGATAAGAACCTTGATTACCTGAAGTATGCAAAAAATGTATACATTGAGGATATAGATATATATTCAGAGGGACTAGAAAAGATAAAGTAAGGAGAATCCATGAGAGATAAAGTATACCTTGGACTGGTACACTATCCAGTTTACAATAAAAAAAGCGAAGTAGTATGTACATCGGTGACTAACTTCGATATACACGACATATCAAGAACATGTAAGACATATGATGTAAAGGGATATCACATCATAGTGCCTCTAGATGCACAAAAACAACTGACAGAAAGAATCCTTGGATACTGGAAGGAAGGTTTTGGAGCAGACCACAACAAGGACAGAGAAGAAGCATTTACTACAACCTATGCTACTGAATCTATAGAAAAGGCTATGGAGGAGATAGAGAAGGTAGAGGGAAAGAGACCTAAGATCATAACTACTTCAGCTAAGATCTACCCTAACTCCATCTCATATGAGAATCTTTCCAAGGAGATCTTTGAAGATGATGATGTTTATCTTCTTCTATTTGGAACTGGTTGGGGACTGACTGAGGAGATAATGGAGCAGTCTACTCACATCCTCGAACCTATAAGAGGAAAAGCAAGGTACAACCACCTTTCAGTAAGGTCGGCAGTATCTATTATATTAGACAGACTACTAGGAGAAAACTAAAAAAGAAGCCCTTTGGCTTCTTTTTTTCTGATAGATAGGGTAGGTTCTCTGAAGGAGGCCTTTCCCTGGGAAATGGAGGAATTATGTCGGTCAGAAATGTTGTGAGGATAAAGCCTCGTAAAAATATATTTGAACCCCTTGGGGTAAAAAATATAGATATAACAGAGATAGCCATACATGAAAGAGAAAAGAGAATAGAGATAACCTGTGTAATAACAGCTCCAGGGAACCTTCGTGAACTGGACAGGATAGAGGAAGCCCTTCACAATAAGTTTGGAGATGGCTCCGAGTTTGATTTTGATATAGAGTTCTTAAACAAGGAGATCAGTAAGGATGAACTCAGGGAGATAATAGAGAGGATTATAAGGGAGATAAAGAAAACCAATGCCATCTCCAGATCCTTCCTCTACCTCTACAGAATCAATATCCAGCCAGGTTTTATAAATATAGAGTTAAAGAATCAGGTGGCTGTGGAGACCCTTATAGGTTCCAATGTGGACTATAAGCTGAATACAGCCCTTCAGAAGTATGGGATAGATAATTTTCAGATAAAGCTTGTGACGGGAGATTTTACTAAGGAGCTGGAGGAGATAGATGCCGGCCTCATCAAGATCACCAAGGAACTGGAGATGAAGGTAGAGGAGGAGAGGGCTAAGGTAGTGCCTCAGCAAAACCCTAAGAAGGAAAGCAAGGCCAAGACGAGCGAGAGTAAGGATGTTATCTACGGAAGAGAGATCAAGGGTAAAACCATTAACTTTGATGAGTTCACTGAGATCTATGACGGGGAACAGTGTGTATTGGAGGGACAGGTCTTCGCCACTGAGGAGAGGGAACTGAGAAGTGGTAAGATATTATTTACCTTCAGTATTACAGATTATACAGATTCTGTTTCATGCAAGATGTTCCTTGAAAAGAAGAAGATGGATGCCCTTGTATTAAAGCCTGGTACCTGGATAAAGGTAAATGGAAAGAAGCAGAGGGATAAGTTTGCCAACGATGAGGAGACTCTCATGGCAGGGTCTATCAACAGGATAGAATCCAAGAGTGTAGAGAGAAAGGACAATGCAGAGGAAAAAAGAATAGAGCTTCATGCCCACACCAAGATGAGTGAGATGGTGGGAGCTATAGATGCCAAGGATCTTGTAAAAAGAGCCATCGAGTATGGTCATAAAGCAGTAGCTATCACAGATTATGGAGTAGCTCACTCCTTCCCCTTTGCCTATAAGGCAGCCAAAGGAAGCGATATTAAGGTGATCTTTGGATGCGATGCCTATATGGTAGATGATGCCAGACCAATGGTAGAAAATGCCAAGGATGTAGCTCTGGAAGAAGAAACCTATATTGTATATGACCTGGAGACTATGGGGCTTAACTCCCATGAAGGGGAGATAATAGAGATCGGTGCTGTAAAGATGGTTGGAAAGAGAATAGTGGGGACCTACTCTAAACTGGTAAATCCCGGAAAACCTATTCCTAAAAAGATTCAGGATCTTACAGGGATCACAGATGAGATGGTAAAATCAGAAGCTTCCATTGAAGACGTTCTTCCTGGATTTATGGAGTTTGTGGGAGAGGGTACCCTTGTAGCACACAACGCCAAGTTCGACATCGGATTCCTGAAGAGGGACATAGAGAGAATAATGGGAATAAAGTATAAACCAGCTCTTATAGATACCCTTCAGTGGGCAAGAGACCTTATGCCAGATCTTAGAGGACATGGTCTGAAGACTGTGACTAAGAAGTTGGGAGTATCCCTTGAAAACCATCACAGGGCGGTAGATGACTCCCAGGCCACAGCTCATATGTTTGCTGTCTTCCTGGAAAAGTTTATTGAAGCTGGAGCCACAAGGCTGGACAAACTGGACGGGGTATTCCCTATAAATGTGCAGAAGCAGGCAACAAACAATGTAATGCTTCTGGTAAAGAACCTTCAGGGGCTTCAGAACCTTTATAAACTGGTATCTATCGCTCACTTGGACTATTATGGTATGAAGAAGCCAAGGCTAACCAGGAGTGCCATAGAGGAGCATAGAGAGGGACTGATTGTAGGAGCCCCTTCAAGTATGCACTTTGGTAATGAGGGAGAGATAATCGGAAACTACATGAGGTATAACATGGATGACCTGGATCAAAAGATGGAATTCTATGATTATCTGGAACTTCAGCCAAGATCTACCTATAACGATCAGATGGAGGAGGGAAATATAGGAACTATATCCTCCTATGAAAGTATTGAAACAGCAAACAGATTCTTCTATAAATTGGCCAAGGAAAAGGGCAAGAGAGTAGTAGCAACTTCCAATGTACACTACCTGGATGAGGAAGACGCAATAGTGCGTAGTATCCTTCTCTATGGAAGTGGGGGTGTATTCAGGGAGAATCAGTATAAGACAGATAATAAGATGTACTTCAGAACAACAAATGAGATGTTGAGAGAGTTTATGTATCTGGGAGATGATATCGCCAGAGAGATAGTAATAGATGCTCCAAACGAAATAAATGAAGAGATAGAAAAGGTGCAGCCAGTCCCTAGTGGATTCTATCCTCCAAAGATAGACAATGCAGAAAATATAGTAAGGGATATGACCTATGAAAAAGCACACAGGATATATGGAAACCCTCTTCCTGAGATAGTAGAATCAAGGATAGAGAGGGAACTGAAGGCTATCATAGGTAATGGATTCTCGGTACTGTATCTATCTGCTCAGAAGCTGGTAAAAAAGTCCTTAGATAATGGGTATCTGGTAGGTTCAAGAGGATCGGTAGGTTCCTCTCTGGTAGCTTATATGATGGATATTACAGAGGTAAATGCCCTCTATCCTCACTATATATGTGAAGCCGAGGGATGTTACTACTCGGAGTTTCTGGACAGAGAGGGAGCGGGAGTAGACCTTCCTCCTAAGGACTGTCCTAAGTGCGGAGCACCTATGAAGAGAGAGGGACACGCAATACCATTTGAGGTATTCATGGGATTCAACGGAGACAAGGTACCGGATATCGACCTAAACTTCTCAGGAGAATATCAGTCTGAAATCCACAGATATTGTGAGGAATTATTTGGTAAGGAAAACGTATTTAAGGCAGGAACTATATCAACTCTTGCAGAAAAAAATGCCTTTGGTTATGTGAAGAAATACTTTGAAGAGCATGAGATGAGTGCTAGAAGTGCTGAGATGAGCAGACTTGCCAAGAAGGTAGAGGGAGCTAAAAAGACAACTGGTCAGCATCCGGGAGGAATGATAGTAGTACCAGAGGGGCACTCCATATCTGAGTTTTCTCCAGTGCAGAGACCGGCAAACGATGTAAAGAACCCTTCAACCACTACACACTTTGATTACCACGTAATGGATGAACAGCTGGTAAAACTGGATATACTAGGGCACGATGACCCAACTACAATAAAGTTGCTTCAGGAGTACACAGGGATAGATATATATGATGTACCATTGGCTGACCCTAAGACACTGGAGATATTTTCAGGTACAGAGGCACTGGGAGTAACCCCTCAGCAGATAAAATCTAAGATGGGAACCTATGGAGTTCCGGAATTTGGAACCTCCTTTGTAAGACAGATGCTAGAGGATACAATGCCTACAACCTTTGCAGAG
This sequence comes from Propionigenium maris DSM 9537, assembly GCF_027925155.1. Taxonomy (GTDB): domain Bacteria; phylum Fusobacteriota; class Fusobacteriia; order Fusobacteriales; family Fusobacteriaceae; genus Propionigenium; species Propionigenium maris. The sequence continues at coordinate 102,008 of NZ_BSDY01000005.1, forward strand.
CTTGTACGTATATCAGGGCTTTCCCACGGTACAGATGTGTGGCTGAATAACGCCCAAGAGTTTGTAAGGGCAGGTAAAGCAACTCTTTCAGAAGTAATTTCAGTAAGAGACGACATTATGAACTATCTTATCGACTCAGGAATTGAAAAGGGAACAGCCTTTAAGATAATGGAGTTTGTAAGAAAGGGAAGACCAAGTAAGGAGCCCGATGCATGGGAGGAGTATTCCAACCTTATGAAGGAGCACAATGTAGCCGACTGGTATATAGAGTCGTGTAAGAGGATAAAGTATATGTTTCCTAAGGGACACGCCGTGGCCTATGTAATGATGGCTATGAGAATAGCATACTTTAAGGTTCACTACCCACTGGCCTTCTATGCAGCCTATCTTTCAAGAAAGGCCGATGATTTTGACTCGGACTTCATGCTTACACTAGATGGAGTAAAAGGAAAGATAGAGGAACTAGGGAAAGAAGTAAAGCTAGATGTAAGGCAAAAATCCCAAATGGCAGTAAGTGAGATTATACTTGAGATGCATGCCAGAGGATTTGAGTTCCTGGGAATAGACGTCTATAAGTCAGCAGGGTATAAATTTACTTTAGAAGACGGAAAGATAAGAGTACCACTAGTAGCTCTAAATGGATTAGGAGGAGCTGTGGTAGAGAATGTAATAAACGAAAGAGAAGTAGGGAAGTTCCTTTCCTATGAAGACCTTAAGAGAAGAACCAAGGCTTCTCAGACGGTAATAGAAAAGTTAAAAGAAGTAAATGCCATAGACGGCCTCAGTGATACCAACCAGAAATCATTATTTTAAGGTGGTCTATAGCCAACTAATACAATAACTTGTAGTGGGGAGAATTGTTCTCCCCATTAGTTTATAATAAAATATTTTTTTATGAAAAAGAGGTGGGGGCAGATGGAAAAAGATAACTTTTACAAAAATTTAATGAATATAGCAGTTCCAGTAGCTCTCCAAAACCTTATACTATCCTCTATAAACTTAGCTGACGTATTTATGATAGGAAGGCTGGGGGAAGCTCCCCTGGCGGCTTTAGGGCTTTCCAATCAGATTATGTTTTTAATGATCCTTCTCCTTTTTGGAATAAACAGTGGAGCAGGGGTATTTGTGGCACAGTTTTGGGGGGAGAAAAATATAAGGGCTATACATAAGGTACTGGGAGTGGCTCTTATTTCAGCTCTTCTGACATCCACGGTGTTTTTTATTCTGACCCAGACGATGCCGGAGCTCTTGATAAGGGTCTACTCTCCAGACAGGGAAGTAATAGGTTATGGGGGAGAGTATCTTAAGATCGTAGGGTGGTCTTATATAGCCACATCACTGACCTTTGTTTACAGTATACAGTCAAGGAATGTTGAGAGGGCCAAGATAGGTCTCTATTCCAGTATAATAGCTCTTCTTGTCAATGTGAGTCTCAACTATATTCTTATCCTTGGTAAGCTTGGCTTTCCCGCTATGGGGGTAAGAGGTGCTGCAACAGCAACACTTATTGCCAGAACCATGGAGTGTATCTTTGTTCTGGGATATATAAACTACAATGAAAGTCCCTTAAAGTCCACTATAGGGGAGATGCTCTCCTTTGACAGGGAGTTTTTAAGGAAGTACAGGAAGACCACCATCCCTGTGATATTAAATGAGATGCTGTGGGCCGTGGGGATAACAACCTATAGTATGGTCTATGCAAGGATGAGCACTACAGCAATAGCTGTTGTAAATATTGTGGGAAGTATTGAAAGGATAACCTTTACAGGATTTATAGGAGTGGCCAATGCCACAGCTGTAATGGTAGGAAAGAAGATAGGGGAGAAAAGGGAAGATATAGCCATAGAGTATGCCAATAAGCTTGGATCCATCTCCTTTCTTCTGGGGTTAGGAGGTTCTCTTATCCTTTTCCTTGCTGCCAGACCGATACTTCAGATATATGACCTTTCAAATGATGTATTTAAACTGAGTCTTTCAACGATGTATGTCCTCTGTCTTTTTCTGCCCTTCAAATCCTTCAATGCTACCAATGTAGTGGGGATATTGAGGGCCGGTGGAGACACTAAATACTGTCTTATTATGGATGTGGCAGCTCTCTGGGCCATAGGGGTGCCTCTTGCCTACTTTGGAGGTTTGAAGTTTGGATTTCCCGTATATCTAGTATTTGCCCTGGCCCTTTCAGAGGAGCTATTGAAGTTTTTTGTGGGAGTTAGAAGGGTGATCTCAAAGAAGTGGATAAGGAATCTGGTAGAGGATTTTGTATAACTATATAACTATAAAAAGAGAGTTAGGGTTAAAACCCCGACTCTCTTTTTAAGGTTTAAATATTTTTATATTATCTTTTGAAAATTTGGCTACAAACCATCCAATAGCTCCTCCTACGAGATCGATAAGTATATCACTTAGACTAGCCCCGCGACCTGTAAAAATTTGAATAAATTCATCGAAAGCAGCTAATAATATAACTATAGTAAGGACTCTTTTAGGTTTATCGGTTACTGTAAGAGTAACTCCCATACCAATTATCATATATATTACTAAGTGAGCTCCCTTTCTTAAAAGAAATCTTCGACGAAAATATTTAGGAGTTTCAGCAGTGATGTCATACTGGCTAACTAAATTAAGTTCTAAAAGGACTCTGTCAGACTGTCCAATGGATACATCTCCCGTCTGTGAAGAAAACCAAAAGGCTAAAAGAATAGTTAGGATAACCAGAGCGACACCAATTATTTTAAAAGTATTTTTTCTAATTGAGATCACCTCCATTGCAAGACCTATACTAAGTTTAAATAAAGATTTTATTGATTTAAGTTATTTGACTCGTCCATCTACTGCTCCAATCCACTTTCCATCTATCTCATGCAGGTCAACGTGATGCATTCTTCCAGCATTCCATCCCTTACCTGTAAAGGTAACAATGGGTTTTTCCGAAGCAAATCTTTCCTCATAGGTTTCTTCAGTTAGTTCGGTGATTTCAAAAGCAAAAACCCGGCTACCATAACGAGGAATACCATCTTGAGCTAACCTATAGAGGCGATCCTCATATGTAAAAACTCTTCCAGCAGATCTTGCAATACTTTTATTAAATTTAACTATTGGATTTTTAGGGTGGTGTCTCCACCCTTTCAATAGGTCATCTGAATAGTAAAGGTTAAGAACACCAGTATCCGAAGACACAAGCAGCCACCACTTATCTTTGTATCGGAATATTGAAGGATCGATATACTTATATCCGGATAATAGATTTCCAATATATTCCCATTTATCGGGAAAGGAAGTAGCTTTGTATAGTCTTACTGATAGGTCTTCACCACTCTCTGGGATTAAGTAGTAGTTGTTTTCCCATTGGAAGACATAGGGGTATGACAGATGGAAGGGCTCATCAATTATGATCTTTTTATACTCCCAATCGATACCATTGAGACTCTCAGCTAAACCAATGTCTCCTTGATGAGTAGTCCTGTTGAATACTTCAAAAAACATAGAATATTTTTTGTTTTTAATAGCTATAAATGGATCTGCAATAAAAAGTGCATCTATGTCTGTGATGTCCTCTCTTGTTAAAACAGGATTAGAAATTTTTTCAGGATCCTTTAATTGGAAAGGGGTAGGACCCTCATATATTCCTACTGCCCATGGGCTTATCAGGCTGGTTAGAGCAGAGTATTCTTTTTCGATATGGCTATGGGGGAAAAAATTATTTCTATAGATTAACATTCCGTAACCTAAACTTCCAATGCATAATACGATCATTAGGAATAGGTAAATCAGTTTTTTTTTCATAAGAGGTCTCCTCAAAATTAAGTTAATAAAATAACAGAAAATCTATATGGAAGTAGGTTCATAAAAAATAATAATTTATCTTCAAAGTGAAAGGTGTCTATTATTATAGAGGTTAAATATGCTTTAAACAGAGTTAGTGAAATGGAAGCTTCTTACTTGGTAGTAGTTGCTTCCTGTGAATTTAGACTGTGGATTTTTTCTCCTAAGACCTTTCGGGATTTAATAAGTTTTTTATGATCTCTTGTCCATTTTTTCCAGTCTCTGGCCACTTGCTTGACAGTGTTTAAGGCAAATTCCCCTTCCCCTAAGGACTTTAAAATTTCGATATACTCATAGTCTTCAATGCTTTCCCTGAGAATTTTTAGCCTCATAGATGGAACAATTCCATTGGTGATTCCAACCGGATCTCCTGGGTAGACAAGCATACCATCACCAGGGTATTCATTTTCCCTTCCAAAGGATACCCACGGATCCTTGGACCATTGATCCACTCTCCAGTAAAGAAGACCAGTATAACCATAAATTTGATTTATCCAGGTATAGATGCGGTAATTTATAGGAGGGAAGTCAACCATCCATTTAGGTGAATAGCTATCTTGTAGAAGTGCAGTATAGGACCATACCTCGCATCCTAAGTCCATGACATGCTGAATACTTTTTTTATTTTTTTTATTTTGAAATTGCTTTGGAAGCAGTGCCCAGATGTCAACTGCAGGTCGCCCGGTTCCATCATCATATAGCTCAGGAACAGGAACCATGGTAATTAAATTTTTAACTGAAGAAGCAGTATGCATGTTTCTTCCCCATTCCTTGACAGAGTCGGTGAGCTCATTGACACCGGTGATTTCATCAGCAGTATAGTTACAGAGCATTTTTCTATATTCCTCTGGGAATGATCTTTCGATCCTTTTCCAATCTTCTGTGGAAGGAGAGGAGCTCATACGAGGGTTCCATACATCTGCTCCGCTCCACTGGCCTGTTTCTAGTGTATTGATTCCATACTTCTGATCATAATATCTTATTTTATCCTTGGGAATATGAAATGGCATTAGTTTATGCTCTAACATTACCTCTGTACTATTAGAGTGTGGATCCCATACTCCAAACATACTACGGAGAGAAGGTCTGTGGGGAAGTTCGAAATTCCATACTGTGAGATGAATCTCTACTTGATCTACCCCTTGAGAGGATTGGATTTTACATATCCCCTTGTATTCACCAGCGGGGGTGTTTCGCGGAACATAGATGTCTATTAGATATGGCTGATTTTTTCCTACTTTAACAGATTTAAAATCAGATGATAACTTTGTTAGGGCTTCTCCTGAAGAGGTAAGGGGGATAAGTGCATCGGGGTACATTCCTTTCCCAAGAGGGAGGTTTGGAGGACCTTGCCAAACTGGAGAACCTTTTTCCGCCTTCACATAGTGCTGACGATAGATTTTTATATGCTCTCTGCTGATGGAGCCATTTGGTCCACTTAAAGCTGAAACAGAAAGCACAACATCGGTGACCGATTCTTTAGGGGCAGAAACTATGACCTGGAAGGGTTCATATTCCCCTTTTGCAGCCCAAATTCTAGCCTCTCTATTTGTCCCGGGCTTTTCATCACTTTTCACCATTTGCATGACATCAGCTACCCAGACATACGGTGTAGTATAAACCTGGTGGGTATATAGAGCAAATAAGATTATAGATGAAAGGATGATAGTTTTTAATGACTTCATAACTTCCTCCCTATTTCTATTAATAATTTAATGGAACTATACACAAAAGCTATTTTTAGGATAATCATTCTTTGCTGATAACTTTATTGATTCACAAAAGGTTCCCTTTGATAAAAACTATATTTTTGCATAGTTTTTTATTTAAGGCGGTTTATTTGTTTAGGTAGTAAGCTTATTTCCTTGAGTATATCATGGATACCTTTGATCTTCATGAAGTATATTATTATAAAATAGTTTACGATACTTATCATTGTTGAGATTATAAATGAAAGGTTTTGGCTCATTGTAACTAATAGTTGGTTAAATATCATTTTTGCTAAGATTCCTGTAATTAATGAGGCGAATAGTATCTTTATAAATGAAATAGACAAACCCTTTAGTCCAAGGGGACCTATTTTTTTTCTTAAACTAATAAAGAGTAAAACTGCACAAAATGTAGCTGAAATACTCGTTGCTAAAGCGAGTCCAGGTATTCCCATATACTTTGCCAAAATTATATTTAAAACAATATTTAAGCAAACAGATATAGTTGCATTTTTAGTTGAGGTTTTAGTATCTTCTAGGGAATAAAAAACCTTTAATAAAATTTCTCTGAATCCTGTTCCAACCATACCTATAGAATAATAGAATAATACACTAGAGGTAGTCTTGAGAGAGCTACTTGTGAAAGCACCTCTTCCATAAAGAAGTCTTATAATCGATTCTGAAAAAACCATAGACCCTATGGTTATTGGTAATAATAGAAGCGATATATATAGTAGCGATCTTTTAAACAATTCACTGTGGAGATCCATTTTATTTTCTGCTGCCAGCTTTGTAATTTTAGGATACATGACAGCAGCTATAGTTGCTACAAATAAAGTTTGTATAAATAAGCTCAACCTTCCTGCATATATTAATGTTGATACTCCTCCTACTACTATTCTAGAGCTAATAGTTCTATCTATAAGGACATTTATTTGGCTAGCAGAAACTCCTAAAATAACAGGTATAATTAAATCCATCATTCGTCGGATACTGCTATCTTTGTGATCGAATATAAGAGAATGTTTAAAACCGTTTTTTTTCATAGCAATTAAGATAATAAATGATTGCATAGCGATACCTACAACACTCCCTAAAGCTAATATTATAGAGTTGAACCTTGCTCCAAGAAAGATAGAAAAAATAATTAAGGAGTTAAAAACTATTCCAGTTAGAGGAGGCAGTAAAAACTTATTTTTCATTTGTAGATATGAAGTACCTATAAAAATAATTGTAGCAAAGTAGATTCCCCAGACACTTAGTCGAGTAAATTTTACTGTAATTTTTAATAATTCTTCAGAAAAACCAGATGCAAAAACTTTAATTATCGGTGGAGTAAAAGCAATGCATACTAAAATAATAACGGAGCATACCACCATCATAAGGTTAATCAGATTACTAGTAAACTTTTCAGCTGTATCACTGCTCTTATCTTGGCAGAGCTCATTGTAAACAGGTATGTAACTTGTAGATAAACCTGTTCCTATAAAGGTAAAAATTACCATAGGTATTGTAAGGCAGATCAAATATGCGTCGCTTATACTAGAGGTGCCGTAAAAATATGACAGTGTAATATCCCTTAAAAATCCAAAAATTTTTGATACTAATTCAGCAGCGATTAACATTACAGTTATTTTTCCCATAAGCACTCCTAACTAGATGCTTTATTAATTGTTTTCTTCTGTTAATTCCTCTCTTTTTCTGACCTTGCTCATCAAAATAATTACTCCCCAGAATAAAAGCTGCCTTTGATTAGCGAGGGTACAACTTTCTAAAAAGAGAGCCATAAAAACTAATTGTTGGTTTAGTGGAGCTTTAGACAAACTTCTATAGAGCCAAAGGAGAATTAAGAATAATCCAGGGACACCGTAGTAGAGAAACAGAGCAGGAAAAGTTGCGTGAATTTCTTGCTCATGATAACCTTTTAGACGAGACATCTCACCCTCTCCCGAGCCAAGAAACAAGTAATGGGCATTTTTATAGATCTTATCATATCCCCTATCCTCTAATAATCCAACCTCTGAATCATCGCTAGCACTATTAATTTTATCTTCTACTCTTGAGATCAAGTAGTCCACCTTTTTAGATATAGATTCTTTGTTGGTGGAATAAAGGCCTCCCCCTAGTACTAGTAGTAACAATGATAGTTTTAAAAATTTTTTAAGTTGCTCACCGGAGATTTTAAGCTGTGAAAGAAAGATAGATATGAAAAATACCACTAATCCTAAAAGTATTCCTGTTGATGCAGATGAGATTATTAAGTAAGCACCGATCAAATATATAATCCATCTTCTTCTTTTAATAAGTAGTATATCCTCTAGAGCATAGATGGAGATAATTGCTAAAAAAATATAAAATGATAGTTGGTTAGGATCATTGAATGTTCCCATATACCTGACCCCACCTAAATATCTACCCTTTCCACTTATTAAAATTAAAGACTGAATAATTAAATTGATACTTTGGATATTATAAAAAGCCCTCAAAAATCCTATGTCCTTAATTAAAAATGTAAAAACAACAATACCTGAGAGGTTGAACATATAGTATAAGATTGTATTGTGGAAGTCTCCTGCAGGATGTATTATGATGTAGGACAAATTCACGATTACAGTATAGAAGATAAATGAGATAAAAATAAGCAGGTTATTACTTTCAGAATTTGTTAATATCCACTCTTTAGGCCTAAAAATAAAAAAAAGTGGCAAAGTGATTACTAAGAAAAGATCCGCTGGCTGAATTCCTCCTGAGGCTATAACATAATATGGTTTTAGCAGTAAATACATACAAAATGGTATCTTTATCCAATTCATCTTCTAATGACTTCACCTCCCTAGGTATAAAAATTTTATTTTTTGAAGTATTCTATCAATAGAGTATTTCTCAACAGCTCGTAAGTTAATAATTTTTATGGTATTCAACACCTTTTGGTCTTCCAGTTTTTTGATACTTTGGGCAGTTAAATCATGTCTATTGACATCAGTGAGAAAACCGTTTATACCATCTTTTATAATGTCTCTGTTTCCTCTGATATTAGTCACAATAAAGGGTTTACCTTGAGCCATTCCTTCCATAATGCTTCTAGGAAGTCCTTCTCTGTGTGACATAGATGTTAAGAGATCGCTTGCTGCGATAATATCGCCGATATCATCCCTATGCCCCAGAAAAATTACTCTATTCTCTAATTTATTTGTTTTTACATACTCTTTAAGCTCTCTTTCTTTACCACCTTTTCCTACGATTAAAGCTTTGAATCGATTATCTAAAATTTCAATAGCTTTTATTAATTGTATTTGATTTTTATTTTTATTGAGTTCTCCTATTATAGTGACAAGAAAATCTTCTTTGGATAATTTAAGTTCCTCTCTTACCTTTTCCCTTTTCCCTTGTGAGTATCTTGTGAGGTCTAATCCTACACCATCTATTTTGTATACTTTGGTTCTTTTGCCGGCCATTCTATGGGCCCTTTCATAATCTTCTTGATTTATAGTTATTATTTTATCTGTCCACCTCATAGCCAGCCATTCAGCCGGGTAATACACCATCCAATTTACAAGAGGAGCCCCTTTATAAAAATGAAAACCATGGGCAGTATAGATTATATTTTTCATTTTTAGGGTAGATGCTGCTAATCTGCCTAAAAATGAAGCTATAGGTGTATGGAGGTGCATCATGTGATAATTTTGTTTCTTTATGAGTCCTCTTAGTTTTGAGGTGCTCTTTAAATTACTTATAGAAAAAGGATTTCTTGTAAAGTTAAAGTGATACCATCTATTTTTATGAAGCTCCTTTATGGGGGATTCACCCTCCATATTACAAGCTAAATCAACTTGGTATCCGAGTTCTTCTAAAAGCTTTATGTGAGGTATGAGAAATCCTTCAATAGTTCTTTTTAAGGTAGTTACTATCAAGACTTTCTTCATATTAAGCTCCTTAGATATTCCTATATTAGATAAAACACATTTTTCCAGTGGGGATTTTGATCTTGGAATAACCTAATGCTATTTTAATTTCTGTTTTTTGGGTTTTCATCTCCCCAAAAATCTTCTCCGATGCTCTCCCCTTCTGGGGAGATTCCCTCTCTGGAGCTGACCCATTTTAGTGTGAGAAGGATAATCTTTAAATCCATGAGAAAGCTATAGTTATCAACATATTCTACATCTAGTTTAAATTTTTCATTCCATGAAATACTGTTCCTTCCCTTAACTTGAGCCCATCCCGTTATTCCAGGCTTGACTTCGTGTCTTCTAGCCTGTTCAGGGGAATACCGGTTAAGATATTCTACAAGAAGTGGCCTTGGTCCTATAAAGCTCATCTCTCCTCTGAGGACATTCCATATTTGTGGCAGTTCATCAAGGCTGCTAGACCTTAAATGAATACCAAAGCTGATTAATCTCTCTTTTTCTGCAAGGAGATTAGCAAAGTTATCTGTTGTATTCAGCATAGTTCTAAATTTATACATAGTAAATATTTTACTGTTCCTACCTGGTCTGTCCTGCTTAAAAATTATTGGAGATCCTAAATTTATTTTAACAAGTACAGCGATGAGGATATAGATCCACCAAAATACTATTATTAATGTTAATGCTAGTGCGATATCCATAATTCTTTTAAAAAAGTTTCGGTACATCTCTCTCCTCCTTAGTCAGTAAAACTTGCTGATAAGTTTTAGGAGTTTTCTATAAATAATGCCTTTAGAGCAGGCTAAGAGGAATGCCTGCTCATTGCTTTAAATCTAATGATTCTAAAAAATGAAGGGATTCCTTTTTATTATTAAGGGAAGTATAGAATTATAAGTTATTGACCTTGATAAAAAACAGTTACATGAGGTTAGAAAGGGTGGAGCGTCACGCTCCTTTTTATTCATCTTCTGTATAGAGGGAAATAATCTAAATTTTTCCCTGTTACTTCTGGGTTATTTTTCTCGTGGATTTTAGAGAGTTCATCGTAGACCTTTTTATTGTGTACTTTATTTCCCACATAAAAGGATAGCCTGCCATTCTTCGCGAGGGACTTCTTATACTTAAATATCGAATCTTCCCTGCCTCCATAACCTCCACCTAGATGATAATGTTTACAGCCTCTCCTAAGTCCCCAGAGTGCGATACTATAGTCAAAAAATCTTCCAAACCTCTCCTTTCGATACTCAGAGGCTATTCCCAGGAGGTGGGAGTGAATGAATTGTTCTCCTACTAAAACTAACATACTGGAAATAACCTTATTCTCATAAACTACATTGAAGATCTGAGCTCTTTCCTTTAATAAGGATCTGATATTGCCAAAGTATGTTTTAGAAAAGTAATAATATTCTTTTGCCTGGTTTCTATTCATTGTTTGGTAGTAAAGGTCAATAAAATTATTCCAGGATTTGTCACTATTATCCCTTTCTACTTTCATTCCTTTTTCAACTGCCTTTCTTATGCTATATCTGCTAGACTTTTTCATGTTAAGCATAATGTCATCTTCAGAACTCAGAAATAAATTAATAGTATCTCCTATGTTTATTATATTCATATAAATTTCCATGAGGCTGTGATTTTTTAGAAGTGGGTGAAATCTTATAAATTCTGAAATGATTCTATTTTTACTACAGTAATCTTCGAAATGCTCCTTAAATTTAAAGATAAGATCTCTTAGGTTTTTATGTTCTTTAGGAAAAAATTGAGGACCACCATATCCGTAAGGTGTAATAATATCATAGTATTTTTCTTTCAATAGATTTATCTCTCTTTTTAAAAAAATATATCTGACTTTTCCTAACTCACCTTCCCATGTAAATATTGTGGTTTTTCCCTCTCCATTTAATTCATAGATCTTGGCATACTCCTCTCTAAAATATATATCCATATTAAACCCTTTCAAATCTGACATCTTAGGTTAAAGTTATGTTTTGTCTAATTATTCTAGATTATTTCCTCTGAAATCATCTACTGTTGCCTCTCCCTCTGGAGAAGTATCTTCCCTAAGGAAAACCTTTTTTATAGTAAGAAGAAGTATTTTCATGTCCATAGTAAAGCTGTAGTTGTCCACATACTCTACATCCAACCTAAATTTTTCTTCCCAAGGAATTGAATCTCTTCCGTTAACTTGTGCCCATCCTGTGATCCCTGGTTTTACGTCATGTCTTCTAGCTTGTTCGGGAGAATAATGAGCGAGGTAGTCTATAAGAAGGGGCCTTGGTCCTACAAGACTCATATCCCCCTTGAGGACATTCCAGACCTCTGGAATCTCATCGAGGCTCAGAAGTCTTAATAATTTTCCAAACTCAGTAAGCCTCTTCTCATCATATGTAGATCTTCTTTCCTTCCCCTGCCGAATTAGGTTTTCTTCTTCGACATCTTGGATATTTTTCATGGAACGGAATTTATAAATGGTAAATATTTTTCCGTTTTTTCCAGGTCTCTGTTGTTTAAAGAGAATGGGAGAACCTAGTTTAAGCTTTACTAATATCCCGACTATTAAGTAGACCCACCAAAACCCTATAAGGATAGTTAAAGCCAATAAAATATCTATCAGCCTCTTAAATACTTTTTTATACATCTTTCCCCTCCTTTCTTAACTTGGCAGGGTTAGCTGGAAAATTCTATTAACTTCTCTACTACTTTGAGAACTTCTTCCTTTTTAAGGTTGGTACTGCAAGGAAGGTGAAGAGTATTTTTTACATAATACTTTGATTTTTCTATCTTGTATCTCTGAAAAGTTTTGAAAGGTTTTTGTTCAGACATGATTCCCCAAAGAGGACCAGTTTGTATACCAGCGTCAGTAAACTTTTCAAAAAGTTCATTTCTGCTTAGACCATATTTTTCTTCATCTACCACAATTGTATAGTACCAATGGTTAGAACGGGTTCCTTCATTAAAGGGAAGAAGCTTTATACCTTCTATATCCTTAAGTAGATCTTTATAGAGATTGTAATTTTTAATCTTAACTTCTACGAATTTCTCTAATTTTTTCATCTGGCTTACTCCAAAGGCTCCCTGAACATTTGTAAGGTTGTAGTTATATCCTACGCTGTCATGATAAATGTAAGGGGACGGTGTTTTTGCCACCATAGTAAGAAATCTTGCTCTTTCTAAAAGATCTAAATTATTTGAGAGGATAGCCCCTCCTCCAGCAGCGGTTATTATTTTATTGGCATTAAATGAAATAACTCCCACATGCCCCACTGTTCCAGCATGCCTTCCCTTATATTTACCAGCTGTATAAAAACTTCCCATGGCTTGTGCAGCGTCTTCAAGAACTTTGAGACCATACTTTTCAGCAATTGTCATAACTCTTTCCATATTGATGAGATTACCAAAAAGATGAACTATAGTAAGTACTTTTATTCTTCGGCCACTTTTTTTATTGTAAGCACCGTCATCTTTTTTTTCACACTCATTCTCTAAAAAATCTTCCAGTTTATCCAAATCCATATTTAGGCTATCGTCACAATCCATAAATACTGGATGAGCTTTTAAATATAATGCAGGATTAATAGTAGCTATGAAGGTAACATTTGGAACGATTACTTCATCTCCATATTCTACCCCCAATAACCTATAAGCTTCGTGTAAGCCAGCAGTTCCGCTTTGAACAGATACCACCTTCTCTAAATTAGTATATTTCGCAAGTAACTCTTCAAATTCCGTTACAAACCTTCCCTTAACTATCCATCCAGTCTCTATGCACTCCTTCACATAATCAAGCGTGTCTTCCGATAAATTAGGAACAGATAGAGAAATCTGTGATTTCTTCCCATCCCAGAAACCTTTAACTTCCTTCATGTTTACCTCCCTCTCGTTAACTCTATTTTTTCTATCTTCTATATAAAGGAAAGAAATCAAGATCCTTTTCCTTTATTTCTGGTCTTTTTCTCTCATGAAATTCATTAACACTACTATATGCTTCAGGGTTGTGTACCTTCTTTCCGATATAAAATTTAAGAGCTCCAGCTTTATTAAATGAGCTTTTAAATTTAAAGAGAGCGTCCTCTGCTCCGTCATGTCCTCCACCTAAATGGAAGTTTTTATAACCGTTTTGACCTCCCCATTTTGCTACTTCAAACAATAAAAGGTTGTTGGCAGCTAATTGATAACCTTTTTTAGTATTTGCTGATAAGTGATAGTGTATATATTTTCTTCCCTTTAAAATAGTGGTAGCAGCTACTATATCCTCTTCATGATAGGCATTGAAAAGTACTACTTTGTCTTTTCCTAGTTCGAATAAGTTTTTAAAGTATTCTTTGTCAAAGTAGTAATAGTTTGAAGCATTGTTCTTGTCCATTGTTTCATAGTACATTTCAATGAATTTTTTTATTTTTTCCTTTGAATATTCCTTTTTTACAGTGACGTTGTTTTTAAGGGCCTTTCTTACTTTATTTCTAGCTTTTCCAGACATTTCAGAAAAGATCTGTTCTTCATTATTTAGATTTATAGAGATAGTATTATGACAAAAAGTAACTTCTAAATAATCCTCTAAATGCTTGTGGTTATCTAACAGTGGATGAAATCTAATGAATTCAGAGATGATTTTATTTTTTTTACAGTAGACTTCAAACTCTCTTCTGAAATCTGATATCAGTTTAGAGAGGTTTTCAGGACTCTGAGGGTAAAAGACAGGACCTCCATAACCATAAGGAGTGGTAATATCATAGTATGTTTCTGTTTCACCCTCTACGTGCCTCTTTAGAAAAATATACTCAGCCCTTCCATCATCACTCTCAAAGTTAAACTTTTCTACTTTTCCATCACCATTTAATTCATATATTTTGGCATACTCCTCTTTGAAATAAATATCCATTTATCACAACTCCTTCAAAAGCACTAAACGCTTCTTAAAATATTCTCAAAGATTTATGGAATGGTATTATAAAGTCCTTTAAAGTGAGATTCTTCTTGTACTTCACAGGTTAAGATAATAATGCTATTCTTTTAATTCCTTAAGACTTTCTATAACAACGAAAATATCTTCTTTAGTAAGGTGGGTGCTACACGGTAAATTTAAAAGGTTTTTAGAGTAATGATAAGCTTTTTCTATTTTGTAGGTTTGTTCTGATAAATAGGGTTTTTGTGTATGGATCAATCCCCAAAGAGGCCGTGTCTGAATACCTAGTGTCTTAAGCTTTTGAAGTAATTCACACCTACTCATACCATAGATCTTTTCATCAATAACTATAGAGTAAAACCAGTGATTTGATCTTTGATCCTTTTTAAATGGAATAAGATGAAGACCTTCGATCTTCTCTATCTTTTCTTTGTAGTGCTTGTAGTTCTCAATCTTTTTTTCGATAAACTCCTCTATTCGGTCGATCTGATCAATTCCAAGGGCTGCCTGAAGGTTTGTCATTCCATAGTTATAGCCAACTTCATCATGTAAGAAGTAGAGGAGATCTGTTTTAGCCTGAAGGGACAGAAGTTTAGCTTTATCAAGTAATTCACAGTTATCTGAAACAATCATTCCCCCTCCTCCTGTAGTAATAATCTTATTGGCATTAAAGGAGTAGACTCCTATATCTCCTATGGTTCCGGCATATCTTCCTGAATACTTTCCAGAGGTAATAAAGCTTCCAAAAGCTTCAGCGGAATCTTCTAGAACTCTTAATTTATACCTTTTTGCTATAGATATGACTCTTTCCATGTCTATGATATTTCCAAAGATATGAACAACAATCAAAACCTTTATTCTTTTACCAGTGGTTTTGTTGAAAAGGTTTCCATTTTTCACTTCACACTCTTTTCTGCAAAATTCCTCTAGCTTGTCCAGATCCATATTTAAGCTGTCATCACAATCCATGAAAACAGGCTTAGCTCCTAGATAAGTAACTGGGTTTACTGTAGCTATAAAAGTTACAGTGGGAACGATGACTTCATCATCAGCCTCTACTCCTAAAACTTTTAATGCAAGATGAAGTCCGGCAGTTCCACTTTGAGTAGAGACAGCACCACTTGTTCCTACATATTGAGCTGTTTTTTTCTCAAACTTACTAATGAATTCTCCAGCTGTGGATAAGTTGCCTGTTTCAATGCATTCCTTAAGATTTCTCATTACATTAATAGAGAGGTTAGGTGTAGATAGGCTGATTCTTTTGTCTTTCATACTTACCTCCCTTTAAGTTTACATTCTAAAAAATTAATCCATATTCATAGACAGGTTCTGAGATGGGAGTGTTGAATCTTCTTTATGCTTATTGAGTTCTTTTGAGAAGTGGAATTCAGGTTCTTCATAGGTCTTAACACACCTCTTAAGTTCTCCTTTAATTCCCTCTCTATCTTTTTGATCTACAAGGATTTTTAAATTTTCCAAGTGGTGTTCCACAGGGATATCGATCTCCCTCAATTTTGAGATGAAGATTTTTTTGTTTTGAGTTTTAATAGTGGTATCCTCGTCATAAAGAAGCTCTTCAAACAGTTTCTCACCTGGTCTCAATCCAATGACATCTATATCTATATCCTCTCCTATCTTAAGACCAGAGAGTTCTATCATGTTTTTAGCAAGATCCATTATTCTGACAGGTTTACCCATATCCAGAATAAAGACTTCACCACCATTACCGAAGGAGCTTGCTTCCATTACAAGCTGAACTGCCTCTGGAATTGTCATGAAATATCTTGTGATCTCTTTATGGGTGAGTGTAATATTTTTTCCAGTAGCTATTAAATTTTTAAATATAGGAACAACACTCCCCTTGCTTCCCAAAACATTTCCAAACCTTACAGCCATAAACTTTGTACTACTTTTTTTAGCTGCATTTTGGACTATCATCTCACAGACTCTCTTTGTAGCCCCCATTACACTAGTGGGGTTCACTGCTTTATCTGTAGAGATAAGAACAAATCTTTCCACAGCATAGTGATCAGCACATTCAACTAAGTTCTTAGTACCAAAGATATTATTTTTAATAGCTTCCTCTGGATTGTGTTCCATGAGAGGGACATGTTTGTGAGCAGCAGTATGGAAAACTATTTCAGGGTTATATCTGTCAAAAAGCCATAAAAGCTTTGTCTTATCCTTTATGGAGCATATCTCACTAAAAATTTCTATATCGGGAAATTTATTTTTTAGCTCCAACTCTAAAAAATAAAGGGAATTCTCATTAATATCAATATTAACTACCTTTTGAGGGTGACAACTACAAATCTGTCTTGAAAGTTCACTTCCTATACTTCCTCCTCCTCCAGTGATAAAAATAGTCTTATTTTTTATGGTCTGTTCTACTTCTTCCTTGTTTATATTATGCTGCTCTCGTCCTAGGAGGTCTTCCACTCTGACTTCACGAATTTGTTTTATATAGGGTTCATCCTTGAGAGTTTCTCCAAAAGCAGGAAGGATCTTCACCTGAGCCCCTGAAGTGGCAGCTATCTTGTATATCCTTCTGATATCGCTACTTTTTCCAGAGGGGATTGCAATGATAACACTTCCAATCTTTTTACTCTTTATAATTTTATTAAGGTCCTTAGTAGTTCCTAAGACCTTATGTCCTAAGAGTAGCATATTTTCTTTTCTAGGGTTATCATCAATAAGTCCTACTATTTGATACCTGAAGTTTTCGTTGTGCAGGCTTTCTCTTAAGAGGTTTCCTCCAGCTTCACCAGCTCCTACGATTAGAGTTTTAAGATTTTCTTTACCTCCTCTATGAAAATGTAAAGACTTTTCTAACATGAAGCTGTATCTTACTGCTATACAAAAACCTGAACTGAAGAAAAATAAGGCGGCATATGTGTAGATAGATCTAGCTTCTCCACTGGCAACAGAAAAAATATAAAGCATAAAAGTAGAGATAAAAACTCCTTGTACTATTTTTATAATTCCATCAAGACTTGTATAGGTCCAGCTTCTTTTGGGGATTTCAAGAAAGGAAAACATGACCCATATAAATCCAAGATAAAAGAAAAGCGTTTTATTATCTATGTGGTATAGCCAGTTTTCTTCAAATTTCAACATGAGAGTAAAAATATAAGCTAAAGATATTGCACTCATGTCTATAAAAATTTTTATTCCTCTACCTTTAACAGCTTCCTTCATGACCCTCTCCTTTATGAAATAGGTGATATGTGTTGTAATACTAATAAAAATATTTCTGTGCATCGCCTTGAATGGAGCGGCTCCAAGCATGATTTTGAAATTAAAATTTACCTTACCACAGAAACTTTCTGACCTTCTTTAACTTTAAATGGGTTTACAACTACTTCGATTCCTACAGGAAGATTTAATACTTCATACTTTGAAGAAGTTCTTTCTCCAATATTAACTTTGACTTTATTTACAATATCGTCTTTAACAATATAAACATAGTTTTCTCCAGCTTCCTCCAATACAGAAAATGCATTTATAAGTATTACGTCACTTTTTCTGCTTCCTATTATCTCGACTTCTGTGATATAACCAGGCTTCATTCCTTCAGGGTTATCAATAGCCACTTCTACTTCTATAACTCTTTCGTCGTACTCCTCCTCATCAGATAACTTGGCTACTTTAGCTACTTTTTTAACGGAACCAGAGTATTTCCTTTTTTCCTCATCCCCTCTAGTCGTAATGAGTGTAGTTTGCCCTACGTCTAACCACTGAGAGAGGTGAATAGGAACCTCAATATTTATCAGATAGTTATTTCCAGGAGATATAGAAAGGAGCTTTCCTCCTTGGGGGACAGCCGTTCCTTCGCTCACCAGGAGTTCAGTGATAACACCGGTTATAGGAGCTTTTAGCGGAGCTTTTAACTTAGAAAGTTTTTTCTCTAAGTTGTTTTTTTGTAGAATTAATTTTTTATACTCCCCTCTGATATTACTTTCGTTGAGGATAAGGTCTCTCTTTAACCTCTCGTAACTCAGAGCACTGAGTTCATACCTTTGTTTGGTAAGTTCAAGAGTTGTTTTCATGTCCTCTAAGGTGGAGTTCATTTTTTCTGCTTCAGCTTTTGCTTCATCCACCTGTACAGATGAAACCCCGCCTTTTTTAAGAAGTTCCTCCATTACTTCAGCTCTTTTTTTAAGGTTTTTTGCTTCAAAAGCAGTTACTGATATGTTTCGGTTAAGGCTGTTAATCTCTTCTTCAAGGGTCTCACGGTCTACCTTTCTTTCCTCTAATTCAAGTTTCATTGAACCAGATCTTAAATCGTTTAACTGAAGTTCTCTACTTTTTATATCTAGTATGATCACTTCTAAATCTCTTTCTAAATCACCTCTTATGGTGTCGCTAAATTCAATGAGAGGATCTCCCTCTTCTACTTCCTCCCCCTCCTTTACCATTATTTTTTTAACAACGGTGGGAACATCGATATACATTGGAATACTTTCCTCTGGAACAACGACACCCTGAAAGTAATAGCTTTTGCTGATGTCTCCTTTTTCTATAGTTTCTACTCTTACCTGAACCTCCTTCTCCTCGGCTTTCCCCTTAAACACCCAATAGCTTCCGAGAATGAAGAGTAAAAATATTCCGATTAAAAAGATTTTTTTCATTCCTCTCACCTACTTTAACAGATTCTCATACTCTCTTTTTCTCAGAAGAAATTCTCTTTGAAGTGAAAAATACGTTGCTGCAGTTTCACTGAGGTCGCTTACAGAACTAAGGTAATCGATGGCTTCTATAAGCCCGTTAAGATATCTTAAACTGTCAATTTCTAGGTTCTCCTTTAGAAGTTCCAATCTCACTTGTTGAGAGTGTACCTCCTTATAAAGTGTTAAAAGTTCTCTATAGTTATTCCGTAACTCTAAGGAAATTTCATCCATCCGGTTGCTGTAATTTAGCTCTGCCTGCTCCTTAACTACTTTTTTCTGATTGATGTCGTCAAGAGTGCTTCCCCAAGAGAAGATTTCCCACCTTGCAGTTAAAGCAACCTGATAGTCTGAAAATGTGTCGTCATCATCATCGCTGATTCTATATTCATATGTACCAAAGACTTCAGGAAGGAGGTCGGCTCTAGCTAACTTTACATCTAAGTCTGCATCTTTAAGCCTGAGTTCTTCAATCTTAGCCTGACTTCCTTCAGTAAGAGCCACCTCTGTATCTCTTTGAAGGTCATAGCTCTCAAGGCCATTCTTTACAAGGTTATAGTCTGCAAATGTATAGTTTGAATCCAGGTTGATTCCCATTAAAAGATAAAGGGCTTCTTCAGCAGAACGTTGTTCCTGAACTCTTCTTTCCTTAACAGCTTCTTCTGCTACGATGTCAGCATCTACCTTCAACAGCTCAGACTTAGGAACCATCTGGCCATTTTCATAGAGTTCCTTAAGTCTTTTTTCTTGGTCTTTTAAGTTTTCTATAACTCGCTGGGAGATCTCTGCCTGTGTCCGGTTGTTTAAGATTTCAAAGTAGTAGAATATTGCTCTCTCCTCTACGTCATACCCTACAAGATTATTTTCCTGTTCTGAGATATCCTTTGCTAAGACAGATTTTTTATAGTTATTTGTGTTTCGCCATCCTGTAAAGATAGGAATATTAACATTAAGTCTTTCATATTTATCTCCGTCATTGGTCCATTCGTTCTTTTCAGAGCCATCCTCATCTTTTATAAACTCCTGGTTTGCTTCCAGCTCAACAGTTGGAAGAAATTCTTTGAAGCTTTTTTTAACCTCATATTCTCTTTCTTTTACTATAAGGTTTTGAACCTTGATCTCTCTGTTGTTCTCCTTAACCTTCTTTAGGACATCTTCTAATGTCGTTTCCACGGAAAAACTCCTTGAAAAGATAAGAGAAAATGCGATTACCTTGGTTACAGTTTGCCCATTAATTTTAATGTTTTCTTTTTTTATCAAAAAGTTCATCCTCTTTCACCCGCCTATTTACATGGATTTAAGATATAGAATTTTCCACCCTTAGTTCTCTTCACTCATATATTCGTCATAGTATTTATGTGTATAACTGTAATAGCCGTAATTACCGGCAGCGTATCCTGATTCCTCAATTTTATTGATGACAATACCATAGAGGTTTGCTTCAGCTTTTGAAAGCATTTTTTTAGCCTGAATAAGTTCTTTTTTTGTTATCATTCCATAGCCGCATACGAATATTACCCCATCGGAATATTTAGATAAAATAGCTGCATCTGAAGTCGCCAGGAGAGGAGGAGTATCTAGGAGGATTAGATCATAATCTTTTTTTAGATTCTCGATGAGGTTCTTCATACGCCCTCCTAAAAAGAGTTCTGTAACATTATTATTTAAATGTTTTGAAGGCAGCAGATCTAAGTTTTTCTCAACCTCTTTAAAGATAACTTCTTCTGTCCTCTTTTTACCTAAAAGTATGTCGGCAATTCCAGTTTCTACTTTGAGGTTGAATATGCTATGGGCCCTAGGTCTTCTGATGTCACAATCTATCAAAAGAACTTTTTCACCGCTTATAGCCACTGACATAGCATAGTTAGCTGTTACAAAGCTTTTACCCTCTCCAGGAACAGTACTGGTACACAATATAACTCTCTTTTTTTTTGGCTCCA
Organism: Propionigenium maris DSM 9537; assembly: GCF_027925155.1. Taxonomy (GTDB): domain Bacteria; phylum Fusobacteriota; class Fusobacteriia; order Fusobacteriales; family Fusobacteriaceae; genus Propionigenium; species Propionigenium maris. The sequence continues at coordinate 122,951 of NZ_BSDY01000005.1, forward strand.
TAAAATGTATATTTGTACGTAGTAACCTGAGAGCTTCAGCCATATGAGTTTCCTTACCTTCTTTTAAAAAAATCCTCCTATGTCCCATTATGATCACCTTCTTCACTGTCATTGTACTTCGGGAGATTTGCTAAGATCTGGCACCCCATTATCCGCTCAATATCTTCAGGCTTTCTTAACTTACCATATAAGAATTCACTGACAATAGCTAAGAATACTCCCAAAAGTGTTCCTAGTATAATTGAAACAATTCCAACGACAATTTTCATATCTGAGAGTGATTTCTCAGGTATTGTTGCTCTTTCTACGATCTTTAAATTCTCAAAGGTCATAACATCACTGATCTTCTGGATGAACTCTTCAGAGATTTCATTGGCTAACATAGCTGCTTTTTGAGGGTTTTTATCTCTGTAGGTTATTTTGATCAACTCTGTTTCCTCCACAGGGCTCATTCTTAGCAATTTAGATATTTCTTCAGGGCTCATTTCCAGATCTAAATTTCTTATAACATTTAACATAATGCTTTTACTTCTGGCTATCTCAGCGTAGGTAGACACCAGTCTTTGGTTTCTTGAAATTTCGTCATTTCCAAGCTTTTCCAATGAATATGTTTGTCCATTTGAGACCATCAATGTAACCTCGGCTTCGTATAAGTGGGGTCTTAAAAGGGTTACTGTTAATCCAAGCAGGGTAGTTGCTATCATAGTTATTGCGATTAACTTCCACTTTCTACCAATTATAAATAAAATCTCCATCAAGGTTATATCATCTTGAATGCTTTCTACATTTTGGAATTTCTCTTTTACTCCAGTTTTGTTATCAGCCATTTACCCCCAACTCCTTTGAAATTCCACCTATAAAATTCATAATGTTTTGTTATATTCCTTTAAATTTATATACTACATTAGAGGCTATTTTTCCTCCTTACTGAATATGATTCCTTTGAATAATTTAAGAAAAAATTTTAAGTTTCAGAATTAAAAAACAATAGAACTCAGAAGGAATAGGGAACTAATAAAAATAAGGGTTTAAAAAAGGGATAAATTGTTATAAAATGAATATAAGAACAGAATAGAGCAATTAAGGAGAGGAAGGATATGAAGAAGATAACTAAAGCAGTAATACCAGCAGCGGGACTAGGTACAAGAGTACTCCCTGCAACAAAAGCACAGCCAAAGGAGATGCTTACAATCGTTGATAAGCCCTCTCTTCAATATATAGTGGAGGAACTTGTGGAATCTGGAATTACAGATATTGTAATCGTAACTGGAAGAAATAAGAACTCCATAGAGGATCACTTCGATTACTCGTATGAGCTGGAAACTACCCTTGAAAATGACGGGAAGATGGAACTACTAGGTAAGATACAACACCTGTCATCTATGGCCAACATATTCTATGTAAGGCAGAATAAACCTCTGGGACTGGGGCATGCTATTCTTAAGGCAAAACCATTTATAGGAGATGAGCCATTTGTAATAGCCCTTGGAGATGACATCATGCACAACCCTGAAAACCCTGTATCCAAGCAGATGATAGATACCTATGAGAAGTATGGAGCAAGTGTAATAGGAGTGCAGGAGGTAGCTGTGGAGGACGTATCCAAGTACGGTGTAGTAAAGCCAGTGGCTACCCTAGATGAAAGAACTGTGGAGATGACAGATTTTGTGGAGAAGCCAAGTATAGAGGAAGCGCCGTCAAGGTTAGCTTGCCTGGGAAGATATGTACTGGACGGTAAAGTTTTTGACTACCTTGAAAATGGAAAGCCAGGTAAGGGAGGAGAGATCCAGCTTACGGATTCTATTTTAGAGATGTTAAATGACGGAAATAAGGTTCTTGCCTATGATTTTGAGGGGAAGAGATATGATATAGGAAATAAGCTTGGGCTTCTTAAGGCAAACATTGAGTTTGGACTGAGAAACTCAGAGACAGCCGAGGGGCTTTCAGAATACCTTAAGGAATTAAATAAGAGTATATAAGAGGAGAGAAGAGTTTTCATCTGGTATGGAAGCTCTTTTTCTTCCGGTGGATAATAGAAGCTAGAGATTAGGAGGAGACTATGATACTTGGAAACTTAAGTAAGCTTGGAGAGATGGATTACCTTGCTCCAAGGCTAAAGGAGATGCTGATCTATCTGAGGGATACGGATCTGAAGAACAGAGAGTTAGGAAGAATTGAAATTGAGGGGGATAGCCTCTTTATAAATATAGAGGAAAATGATATGGCTCCAAGGGAGGAAAGAAGACCTGAAGCACACAGGAGGTATCTGGATATTCAACTGGTGCTAGACGGCGAGGAATCCATTGGGGTAGCAGTGGACAGCAGGGAAGAAAATATAGATGGGGTACTAGAAGAGTATTCCCAGGAGAGGGATATAATCTTTTATCAGGATGTGAAGAGGGAAAATATGGTAGACCTCTTCCCTGGAGATTTTGCAGTATTTTTTCCAGAGGATATTCACAGACCAAGGTGTACAGTAGGTGGAAAGCCTGGAAAAGCTAAGAAAGCTATAGTAAAGATGAAGATGGAACTTTTAAAGTAAATTTATAAAATGGAGGAGCTTATAAGCTCCTCCATTTTAGTGTCTTTATTTATTTTTTAGGTGAAGCCTTAGGTTTAGCTTCGGTAGTGGAGTTCTGAACTCCTTCCAGAAGCTCCAATAGTTTTTTAGCAGCTCTCTTAGGGCCTTCCTTCTCCATTCCCTGGATTCCCAGCTTGGTCTTGATCTCTCCTACCTGGATATTTCTCTCGAAGAGGATACTGAAGTATTTATTTAAAAGAGCGTCACACCTGGCCTTCTTCTGGTATGGGCCAAAGGGGTTGGCAAAGTAGGATTTGACTAGCCCAGATTCAGCTGTGGTTCCCTTAGCCATACGAGCTCCTTCTTTGAACACCTTTAAGGCCTCCTTAGGTGTATTGAAGAAGGTGAGTTCCTCCCCATCGGCGTAGTTGTTTGCATAGAAGAAGTAGTCCACTGGGTATCTTTTTGTAACTTCTTCATAGGTTGCAATGGGAAGAACCAGTCTGGCATTTTCCTTGTCTGGGTTCATGAAGATACTTCTGTCCATGGACTTGTAGGCGTAACCTGCATCTAAGTCATCTAACCTCACAAAGGCTCCGATCTCGGTACCAGAGGCAACAATCTGATTTTTCTTATCTAAGGAAAGAACTCCCATATCGTCGAAGATAACCTTCATATCCTTGATATATTCCTCACTGAGTACTCTAAATGCTTCCAGACTCTCCGATTTACCGGCACCACTGTCCCCCACTATTACAATGTTGTACTCCTTATTGGTCTTGGTGGTGATATTTACCATGGCACCGTGAAGGGGAAGGGATCCCCTTTCGAGCATCTTTATGTTGTGAAGGGTAAGGAGCATCTTCTTCATATATCCAAAGTAGTCTATTCCTTCATTATAGTTGGCATATCCTATAACGATGTCGTTTTCCTTATCCTTGTAGAAAACTGTAGACATCTCCCTATTGAAATCCTTCATTCCATAGATATAGATGATATCCGGCTTTCTGTTCCTGCACTCCTCTTCAGTGGCAAGTTCAAATAGGTTTGAAAGAGTGATCCCCTGGCAGATGAAGTCTTTGTGAAAGTAAACGTAGGCATAGAGGTCACCGATCTTTGCCGGGTAGCAGAACCAATGGTGCTCATTTATAGATGAATCCTCAAGGGGGTTCTTAAAAACCTCCTCAAAGTATCCGCTTCTCTTATTGACCTTGGGATATGTAATAAATGGAGGCTGCAGGATAACTGTTTCTATAAATGGTATCCTCTCTAGGAAGGAGTACTCAGGGGGACAGAGCCAGTCCACCTTGTTGATGATAAGGCCGGCATTGGCTCCAGCAGTAAGCTGCCGGTATACCCTGTGCTGATATCCCATAACAGTTTCCTCTATTCTTCTGTAGACAGATAGGATAAGGTTGTTGAAGTCATTGTTAGCTTCTATAAATCCTACATTTTCAAGTCCCTGCCCACGACGGCTGTTGGATACAACGGCATACCTCTCCATTCTTCTCCAGAAGGAGTAGATTCCCTCGATTAACTCTACGAAAAAATCCCTTCCCTCAAAGTAGGAAATATATTTCGACTGGATCTTTTCAAAATCCTCTACCCTAAGAACAAGGAGAAGTTTAAAGACGTTTATCAATTCCTCCACAAGAAGCTCAAAATCTCCCTCGGTCTTAACGATGAAGTGGTTGTAGAGGGCGTTGTCCTTCTTTCTCAGTTTTTCAAGGTATGAGGTGAGCACCTTTCTAAAGGCATTGCTGTCCAAAAGCTTTTCAGCTGTGTCACAGTACTTTTCTGTGAAGTTTATTATGGCACTCTGCCTGCTCATTAAAAATTCTGCTTTCATGTGAAATCTCCTTTATTACAATGGGGTTTAAGTTTGAAAACCTTATTAAATGGTTCTTGTGTATAAAATAATTGTACCACATAAACTCTACAGATGGAGAAGTTTATTGGATATACTTCTGTCCTGGTTAGTAGATGAGAGTGATGTCATTCTGGATATCTCTGTGGAAGAGAGTTGGCAGCTCCGAGTTGAAATCCCTCATTCCGAAGAGGTAGATGACTTCAGGAACAACTGCAGAAACATCGATGTGAGCTCTTTCAAAGAGGTTACAGAACGCAAGTCCCTGGCTCAGCTGATTTTCGTGGATATAGATATATGTCAGCTTACTATTCCAGTAGGCAGGGTAGCAAAGCCACTGTTTTTCATTAATAGATACCCCTGAAAGAGGAGATTCCTTTACCTGGATAAATCTTTTTCTTTTCTTGGAAAACTGCAGTGTAGGCTGGGCGAAGTCCTTTATTAGGGGAACCTTCTTAAGGAACGCATAGTCTGCTGGAAGATTAAAGTGGCTGCTTAATAGAGATACAGAAGAATTTAAAGTTGTTTGAATGTTTTTAATAGTCATATTGATACCCTCCGATAAAATAATTAATTATGATATGGGAGACAGTGTCCTGAAAATAAAAAAATCAGATACTTAAAAAATTAGACACCTACCCCGGTTCAGGATAAGCTGATCCAATCATTTAAATACCTGAAATCAACACATGGAGATTACTTTAGATGATGTATCTACACCAAAAATTTTATCTGCATATATCTTTTTTAAAGATATAAATAAACTGTACAGCTACTACAACTTCAAAGTAAAGGCTGACTCTCACCACTTTCAGCTCGCTGAGGCATTACAATGAATCATAAATATACTAAAAGTATAGTCAATTCATAGGTATGTGTCAAGGATGAAAATAAAATAAATTACACCAGTAAAATAAGGGGATGCGTTAGACAAAGCCCCGGGATTGTGCTATAATGCAGTGTGATTTGCATAGAATGTACACTGTATGATAAGAGTAAATTTTAACCAGTTGGGCTCATTTGAGGCCAACTATATTTATATCTTAAAGATGCCAGGTTTAGGGAGGGAGTATGAATACTTTTTTTGACATAGTAGCCAAGGAACTTAATCTTAAAAAGAACCAGGTAGAGAATACCATGAAACTTTTAGATGAGGGGGCCACAGTACCCTTTGTAGCAAGATACAGAAAGGAACAGACAGGAAACCTGGATGAGACTCAGATAAGAGATGTCACAGATAGAATAAACTACCTTAGAAACCTCGAGAAGAGGAAGGAAGAGGTATTGAAGTTAATAGATGAGCAGGGGAAGCTGACACCTGAACTGAAGGCTGGTATAGCCAAGGCAGTAAAGCTTCAGGAGGTGGAGGATATCTATCTTCCGTATAAGAAGAAGAGGAAGACCAAGGCGGATATCGCCAAGGAGCAGGGCTTAGAGCCTCTCGCTGAATATATCAAGGGGGAGAAGAGTACCCCTGAGGGAATTAAAACAGAGGCTGAAAGATATGTAACTGAGGAGGTGGCAGATGTAGAAGCTGCCATAGAGGGAGCTTACCTTATCCTGGCTCAGGAGATCTCTGAAGTAGCTCTCTACAGAGAGAAGATACGTGAGAATATGACCAAGAGGGGAGTGCTGGAGGTCAAGGCCACAAAGAAAGCCAAGGAGCTAGATGAAAAGCAGGTTTACAGCGACTACTATGAGCATACGGAGGAAGTTTCCAAGATGCCTTCCCACAGAGTTCTTGCTGTAAACAGGGGAGAGAAGGAAAAGGTCCTCAATGTTTCTGTAAAGCTAGATAATATAACAAGAATAATGATACAGAATATCATCCTGAAGGACTACCCAAATGCAAAGTTAAAGGAGATATATCTAGAGGTAATAGGAGATGCTTTAGACAGGCTGATCCTTCCTTCAATTGAAAGGGAGGTTAGAAATCTTTTGACTGAGAAGGCAGAGGTAGAGGCTATTCTTGCATTTAAGAAGAACCTGAAGAACCTCCTTCTTCAGCCGCCTCTAGAGGGAAAGAGCGTACTGGGATTGGACCCTGCCTACAGAACAGGGTGTAAGACAGTGGTAGTAGACGGAGACGGATTCTTCCAGACAGATGATGTGCTATTCCTTGTAGAGGGAATGCACAAGGAGGGGCAGCTGAAAGCAGCGGAAAAAAAGATAAAGGAACTTGTAGATAAGTATGAGATCGATCTTATAGCCATTGGAAATGGGACAGCTTCCAGGGAGACTGAGAGCTTTGTAGCTAAGATAATACCTAACCTTAACAGAAAGGTTCACTACCTTATTGTAAATGAAGCGGGAGCATCGGTGTACTCGGCATCTCCCCTTGCTAAGGAGGAGTTCCCTTCTCTAGACGTAACAGCTAGAGGGGCTATCTCCATTGCCAGAAGAATACAGGATCCTCTTGCAGAACTTGTTAAGATAGATCCTAAATCCATAGGAGTAGGGATGTATCAGCACGATGTAAACCAGAAGAAGCTGGATACCTCTTTAGATGAGGTAATAGAGGATGTGGTAAACTCTGTTGGAATAAACGCCAATACAGCATCCTATGTTCTTCTATCACATGTATCGGGGATAAAGAAAAATATTGCTAAGAATATAGTGGAGTACAGGAAGGAAAATGGTAACTTTAAGACAAGAAAGGAACTTCTTAAGGTTAAGGGACTGGGAGCTAAGGCATATGAGCAGATGGCAGGATTTATAGTTATACCAGGAGGAGCACATCCCCTGGAAAACACTACAATCCACCCTGAGTCCTATGGAATTGCAAGTGAGATCCTGGAAAGCAAGGGATACTCCCTTAAGGAGTATGAGGTTAAGCTGGACGAGATAAGAAAGGCTTTGGCATCCTTTGACTACAAGAAGTTTGCAAATGAAAATAACTACGGAGAGGCAACTACCAAGGATATCTATGAAGCTCTTATAAGGGACAGAAGAGACCCGAGAGATGAGCTGGATAAGCCTATGCTGAAATCGGATATCCTGAAGCTATCTGACCTGAAGCCTGGAATGGAGCTTGAAGGGACTGTTAGAAATGTAGTGAACTTCGGGGCTTTTATAGATATAGGCCTTAAAAATGATGCCCTCCTTCATATATCCGAGATGTCCAAGAGAAGGATCACAGACCCTACAGAGGTGTTATCCGTGGGAGATATAATCAAGGTAAGGGTAAAGGATATAGATGTAAAGAGATCAAGGGTAGGACTTACGAAAAAGGAGAAGTAGATTATGAGGCTTAGAAGAGATTCATTATTGATAAAAATAATCTTCTATAATGATATAGCTATAATCCTTACATCTCTCATGATAGCAGGGATACTGACCTTCATCACCTTTAAGGACATGGACTCGGAAACCAAGAGGATGACCCGGGAGAAGATAAAGACCCTGGACAGGTTTTATGATTTCTATGTAAATAGCTTGGAGGACGATATCTATCAGATGTCCAATGGGGGGCACCTCAGCAGCACTACTGCTAAGCAGACCGGGGAGATGAACTACAGCCTGCTGGCGGCAAGGATAAAGTCCCAGATGGATAAACAGAACTTTAAGATGTACAGAAATACTGTGATAACCCTTATCGGGTATAAGGGTGAGATCCTGGGAGAGAGCGGGAGAAAGGATGCCCTGGAAACCCTCACAGTAACAAACTCCCACAAGTACCTGGAGTTTTTATCGGATAGAAAGTATCAGATAAAGTCTGTATATCAAGAGGCTGTGGGGAACTCCACAGTTGTAAGGATATCTGTACCCAACTACCTGGATAAAAATATCAGGGAGGTGGTGATGAGTTTCACCATCGAGGACACCTTCCTAAAGAGAGCCAGGGAGATTCTGGGACTGGATGAGAAGCACAGGATCTTCTATATCCAGGCTTCTGAGATTGTAGGTGAAGAGGAGGAGCGTACGGAACACTTTGACACCCTTACTCTCAACTACGATACCTTTAATAGGGAGCAAGATTACCTCTACAGGGAGGTAAACATCGAGAAGGAGATCTACTATCTGGGGATATACCCACTGGAGGATGCCGAGGGTAAGATAATCGGAAGCCTGGGGATAGCCATATCCAAGACAGACGTAACCCAGATGAAGGCTCTGGTACTTCTTATGATTGCAAGTATCACCATAGCTCTAATCCTCTTTAACTCAGCTATCTTTGGTAAGATCTTCTATAAGATGCTGAATCCCCTTGTGGAGGTAGCAGAAGCTTCCAACAGGATAGCCAGGGGAGAGTCGGGGATAAGCCTGAAGGTACAGGGGTCTGGAGAGATCAGGTCCATGGTAAAGTCCTTTAAGAAGATGGTGGAGACCATAGAGGAGAATGAGAAAGACCTCAAGGAAAAGAACCTTAAGCTCAAGGAGAATATAAACAGGATAGATGTCATAGAAAAACTTCTTCTGGGAATATACGGGGAGGAGGATATATTTGATGTAATAAGGATAATCCTCAGAGCCCTTACCTCAGAGGTGGGCCTTGGCTACAGCAGAGGGGTATTCCTCAGATACAGCAGGGAGATAGAGTCCCTTGTGGGAGAGTACTCCATGGTTAACAACAGCCTTAAAAACGGTGAAAGCGATGACCAGGCCATAGGGACCTTCAGGTTCCAGAGGGAGTCCTTGGACGAAATTATATCCTATATAAAAATTTCTATCAGGGAGAAAAGTTTATTGGCAGAATCCCTTTTAGAAAAGAAAATTATATACTATAATGATAAGAGTTATAAGTACAACCTGGGGAACGAACTCCTTCAGAGTATGGGATTCAATAACTTTATAATAATTCCTATCTACAGCAATGACAGGGACTACGGCTGTATTATCCTGGATAACTTCATGAAGAAGAGGGAGATAACACCTGAAGAGGTGGAGCTTCTGAACCTTCTGATCCTAAACCTGGGAACTCACTTTAAGAATAAGAGCCTGGAGGAGGAAAAGCTTGAAAATGAAAGAGCCCTTACTATAGGTAAACTGTCTGAAAAGTTCCTGGATGGAAGAGAGATGGTACTCAGCAAGATCTATCACCTTATGGAGGAAGCTAAGGCAGGGGGCGAGGATATAGCCCAGAAGCTTATAGCCCTCGAAGGTGAGCTTATAAATATCAAGAGAGAGGACAGTATCCTTACGGAATACTCCGATATGAAGGAGTATCAGCTGGAGGTATTTCCTCTGAATGAACTCCTTAACGAGATCTACCTTGAAAACAAGGAGGAGATCAGCAGCAAGGGAATAAGTATCTCCCTATTTGTTAAGTATAATGGTATGGTATATGGAGACAGAAGGGAACTGAAGAAGGTATTCCTGGAAGTGCTGGATAATGCCATAGATGCAGTGGCCATGAATGGAAAGGCCAATAAGAAGATAAATATAATTCTTTCCAAGGGAAGAAACACAGAGAAGATAAGAGTAAGAGTAGTTGATAATGGTATTGGAATGGACGAAACAGAGCTACAAAATATAGGTGAACCTTTTGTTAGTTATAAAAAGGATTCAGCTGGACTAGGACTTTCAATAGCCTTTAGAATAATAAAGCACCACAGGGGTATAATGAAGTTTATATCCACACCAAATGAAGGTACAGAAGTAAAAATAACTTTAAATGACTATAAGGAGGAAAATAAATAATGTCTGAAGAGAGAGATTATGGAAAAACCCTAAACCTTCCCAAGACAAGTTTCCAAATGAGAGCAAACTTGCCTAACAAGGAGCCACTAATCATTAAGCAGTGGAATAAGGACGATATCTACAAAAAAAGTTTAGAAAACAGAGGGGAGCATTTCATTCTACATGACGGACCTCCATATGCAAATGGAAACATTCATATAGGGCACGCACTAAACAAGATACTAAAGGATATTATCTTAAAATATAAGAGGCTACAGGGATACAACGCACCATATGTACCTGGATGGGATACTCACGGTCTTCCTATCGAGCTAAAGGTAACTGAGGAGCTTGGAGAGAAAGCTAAAACTATGTCTCCAATGAAGATAAGAGAGAAGTGTACAAAGTACGCTAAAAAGTGGGTAAATACTCAGATGGAGCAGTTTAAGAGACTGGGAATCATGGGAGAGTGGGAGAGACCATACCTTACTCTTAACCCAGAGTATGAAGCAAAGCAGCTGGAGGTATTCGGAGAGCTGTACAAGAATGGATATATCTTTAAGGGATTAAAGCCTATCTACTGGTCGCCAGCTACAGAGACAGCGCTAGCTGAAGCAGAGATCGAGTATAGAGACCACGTATCACCATCTATCTATGTAAAGATGGAAGGTAACGCAGACCTTCTAGAGAAGCTAGGTCTAGATGAAGCATCTATGGTAATCTGGACAACTACTCCATGGACTATGCCTGCAAATATGGCAATTTCGCTACATGCAGAGTTTGAGTACGGAGTATATAAGACAGTTAAAGGAAACCTAGTTCTTGCAAAGGAACTTGCTGAAAAAGCTCTAGCTGAGATGGGAATCGAAGATGCTGAACTTATAAAGGAGTTTGTAGGAGCAGACCTAGAGAGGACTACATATAAGCACCCGTTCCTAGAGAGAACAGGCATGGTTATCCTAGGAGATCACGTTACTCTTGAAGCTGGTACAGGGTGTGTACACACTGCCCCTGGACACGGTCAGGATGACTACGTAGTGGCAACTAGATATGGAATAGATGTAGTTTCACCAATCAACAACAAGGGACACCTTACAGAGGAGGCTGGACAGTTTGCCGGACTATTCTATAAGAAAGCAAACAAGGAGATCGCAGCTCACATGGAGGAGACAGGACACCTGTTAGCCCTTAAGGAGATAGAGCACTCATATCCACATGACTGGAGATCAAAAACTCCTGTAATCTTCAGAGCTACTGAGCAGTGGTTTGTTAAGGCAGAGGGGTCTGACCTTAGAGAGAAGGCGCTAGAGGCTCTTGATAATGTAGAGTTCATTCCTGCATGGGGAAGAAACAGAATCGGAAGCATGCTAGAGAACAGACCGGACTGGTGCATCTCAAGACAGAGAGTCTGGGGAGTACCAATTCCTGTATTCTACAATGAGGCTACTGGAGCAGAGATATTTGAAGCAGATATCCACGAAAGAGTTATTGAGCTTGTGAAGAAGGAAGGTTCTATCGCATGGCTTAAGTACTCAGCTGAGGAGCTAATCGGAGAGGAGCTTCTTGCTAAGTATAACCTAGAGGGTGTAGAGCTTAGAAAAGAAACTAACATCATGGACGTATGGTTTGATTCAGGGGTATCCCACAGAGCAGTATGCGAGGAGAGAGATAACCTTAGAAGACCTGCAGACCTTTACTTAGAGGGGTCCGATCAGCACAGAGGATGGTTCCAGACATCCCTTCTGACTTCAATCGGTTCTACAGGGGATGCTCCATTTAAAACACTTCTTACTCACGGATTCGTTAACGACGGAGAGGGAAGAAAGATGTCTAAATCTGTAGGTAACGTAGTATCTCCAGAGGAAGTAATCAAGAAGTATGGGGCGGACATCCTTAGACTGTGGTGTGCATCTGTAGACTACAGAGATGACGTAAAGATCTCGGAAAATATGCTTAAGCAGATGGCAGAGGCATACAGAAGAGTAAGAAATACAGCTAGATACATCCTTGGAAACACAAGTGACTTCAACCCTGCAACGGATAAGGTAGCTTATGAGAACCTTACTGAAACAGATAAGTGGGCACTACACAAACTAGAGACACTGAAGAGAAGAACAACTGAAAACTACGACAAGTATGAGTTCTACAACCTGTTCCAGGATATCCACTACTTTGCAGGTATCGACATGTCTGCATTCTACCTAGATATCATCAAGGACAGATTATACACTGAAAAGACAGACTCAGTAGAGAGAAGAGCAGCTCAGACAGTAATGTATGAGATCCTTGTTACTATGAACAAGATGATCGCTCCAATCCTTTCATTCACAGCTGAGGAGATCTGGTCTAAGCTAGGAGAGGAAGGAAAGGAAGCAGAATCTATCCTTCTTACAGACTGGTATGAAAATAAGGATGAGTACCTGAATGAAGCTGTAGAAGCTAAGTGGGACAACCTGATAAAGCTTAGAAAGGAAGCTAACAAGGTTCTTGAAAGAGCTAGACAGGGAGAGAACAAGATAATCGGAAACTCTCTAGATGCAAAGGTAGCACTAGTTGTGGACAATGCTGAGATGAAGGAAGTAATCCAGAAGAACATGAAGCTTGTAGAGGATATCCTAATCGTATCTGAGCTAGTTCTTGCAGATGCAGCAGATGAAACATTCACTGCAGCTGAAGAGGTAGAGGGACTATCTATCAAGGTAGAGCACGCAAGCGGAGATAAGTGTGAGAGATGCTGGAAGTACTCTACTGAGCTTGGAAAGGCAGATGCTGAGCACCCAACTCTTTGTCCAAGATGTTCAGGTGTACTTACTAAATAATCTATAAAGGATTTGTGGCGGGATCTCCCGTCACATTCTTCTTAAAAAATAAAAGTTACCAGGGGATGAAATAATGTACTATATTATACTTATTACTGCTCTAATAATCGTAGATCAGTGGACAAAACATTTAACTGTAGCTAACCTTGTAGAGGGACAGAGCTTCCCCCTGATATTTGATTTCTTTCACCTGACATATGTAAAAAACAGAGGGGTAGCCTTTGGTATGTTTCAGGGGAAGATACCTGTTATTTCTGTTGTGACAGTTTTAGCAATAATAGGGATAAGCTGGTACCTTGTAAAGAGTGTAAAGAATAAGAAGAATAAACTTGAAAACATTGCATACGCCTTCATCCTTTCAGGGGCCATTGGAAACATGATCGACAGACTCACAAGAGGCTTTGTTGTGGATATGATGGACTTCAGAGGGATATGGAGCTATGTATTTAACTTGGCAGATGTATGGATAAATATAGGGGTAGCCTTCATCATACTATCTGAGTTTATGAGTTCAAGAAAAAAGAGGGAGCAAGAGAAGTAAAATCGTTAGAGGAGGAAAGCAGATGACTTTTCAAGAGATGATATTTAAACTTCAAGAATATTGGAGTTCAAAGGGGTGCGTACTAGGAAACCCTTACGATATAGAGACAGGAGCAGGAACATTCAACCCAAGTACATTCCTTATGTCACTGGGACCTGAGCCTTGGAATGTGGCTTATGTGGAGCCTTCAAGAAGACCTAAGGATGGTAGATATGGTGAGAACCCTAACAGAGTTTACCAGCACCACCAGTTCCAGGTAATCATGAAGCCATCGCCGCAGAATATCCAGGAGCTATACCTAGAGAGTCTGAAGGTGCTTGGAATAGATCCGCAAAAGCACGACATCAGATTTGTAGAGGATGACTGGGAGTCGCCGACTCTTGGAGCCTGGGGTCTTGGATGGGAAGTATGGCTTGATGGAATGGAGATCACTCAGTTTACGTACTTCCAGCAGGTAGGAGGACTTGAGCTAGATGTGGTACCATCAGAGCTTACATACGGACTAGAAAGAATCGCTCTATATATCCAGGGAAAGGAAAGCATCTATGACCTTGAGTGGACAAAGGGTGTAAAGTACGGGGACATCAGATTCCAGTATGAGTATGAAAACTCTAAATATGCCTTTGAGGTTGCAGACCTTGACCTTCACTTTAAGTGGTTTGACGACTATGAAGCAGAAGCTGTAAGAGCTTTAGATGAGGGATTAGTACTTCCTGCATATGACTATGTGTTAAAGTGTTCACACACCTTTAATGTACTAGATTCGAGAGGTGCTATCTCTACTACTGAAAGGATGTCTTACATACTAAGAGTAAGAAACCTTGCAAAGAGATGTGCTGAAATATATGTTAAAAACAGAAAGGATCTAGGGCACCCGCTTTTAAATAAGTAGAGAGAAGAGCTTAAAAAAGCAGCCTAGAGGAGGAGAAAAATAGTGAGAATCCTATTAGAAATCGGAATGGAAGAAATACCTGCTGGATTTTTAAAACCAGCATTAAATGATATGAAGAAGGCTATCAGCAAGAACTTTAAGGAAAACAGAATTTCCTTTGATGAGGTAAAGACCTACGGAACTCCTAGAAGACTTGTAATGTGTGTAGAGGGAGTAGCTGAAAAACAGGAGGACCTGAATGTAGTAAACACAGGTCCTGCGAAGTCTGTGGCTTACTCTGAAAACGGAGAGCTTACAAGAGCTGGAATGGGATTTGCCAAGTCTCAGGGGGTAGAGCCTACAGATCTTGAGATAATAGAGACTCCTAAGGGAGAGTATATCGGAGTAAGAAAGTTTGTAGAGGGGCAGGAGACTAAATCTCTTATTGCAGATACACTTAAAGGACTTGTAGAGGGGCTAAGCTTCCCTAAGTCTATGAAGTGGTCTGATAAGCAGATGAGGTTTGCCAGACCAATAAAGTGGTTCCTTGCTATGGCAGACAGCGACCTTGTGGAGTTTGAGATCGAGGGAATCAAGAGCGGACTTTCATCTAGAGGACACAGATTCTTTGGAGAGGACTTTACAGTAGCTACAATAGATGAGTACTTTACAAAGGTAAGGGAAAACAATGTAATTATCGATATAGCTGAGAGAAGGCAGCTTATCCTGGATATGATAGATGAGAAGTGCACAACAGCAGATGAGGTTGTAAGAGTGGATGAGAATCTTCTAGATGAGGTAACTAACCTAATCGAGTATCCATATCCAATCGTTGGAACATTTAACTCTGAGTTCCTAGAGGTACCTCAGGATGTGCTTATAATCTCAATGCAGGTTCACCAGAGATACTTCCCTATCCTAGACAAGAACGGAAAGCTTCTGCCTAAGTTTGTAGTTATCAGAAATGGTATTGAGGACTCTGATCACGTAAGAATAGGAAATGAGAAGGTTCTTTCTGCGAGACTTTCAGATGCAAGATTCTTCTATCAGGAGGACCTAAAGAAGCCTCTGGCAGACAATGTAGAGAAGCTTAAGACAGTAGTATTCCAGAAGGACCTGGGAACTATCTACAACAAGTTAGAGAGAAGTAAGAAGCTGGCTGAGTACCTTCTGGAAGAGGTAAACAAGACATCTTCTTTAGAGAGTGTTCTCAGAACGATACATCTTTCTAAGGCTGACCTTGTTTCCCACATGATAGGAGAGAAGGAGTTTACTAAGCTGCAGGGATTCATGGGAGCAGAGTATGCCCTTAAGTCTGGAGAGACTGAGGAAGTTTCCAAGGGGATAGAGGAGCACTACTACCCTAGATACCAGGGAGATACCCTTCCTAAGGGAATAGAGGGGATCACAGCTGGTATAGCAGACAGAATGGATACACTGGTAGGATGCTTTGGAATAGGTCTGATTCCAAGCGGATCTAAGGATCCATTTGCTCTTAGAAGAGCAGCTCTTGCAATAGTTAACATTATCCTGGACTCTAAGCTGGATATCTCTCTTAACAAGCTTACTGTAAGAATGATAGATATCCTTGATGCAGCTGGAGTACTGAAGAGAGACAGAGCTGAGGTTCTTTCAGATATCAGCGAGTTCTTCAAGCAGAGAGTAATCAATGTCCTTGGAGACAAGGGATACAGAAGGGATGTAATCGCAGCTGTAGTAGATGTAGATTACGACAACCTGTTAGAGACTGTAGAGAAGATAGAAACTCTTTCTAGAGCAACTGAAGCTGAAGGATTTAACGACCTTGTGCTTCTACTTAAGAGAGTAGCTAACATCTCTAAGGATCACAGAGAGGTAAGCGTAAATGCTGACCTTCTTGTGGAGGATGCAGAGAAGGCTCTATTCGGTTTCTACAGAGAGTTTGACTCAAAGTCTGAGCTAAACCTTCAGACGAAATCATACGACAAGTTCTTCTCAGATATCCTAGAGGGGAAGGATGTAATCAACTCATTCTTTGACAGCGTAATGGTAATGGATAAGGATGAAGCAATTAAAAACAACAGACTATCTCTACTGAGAGGATTAGACGGCCTATTTAACAAGGTAGCCAACCTAATGCTTATAGAGGAGAAGTAAAATAAAATCCTGCCCCTATGGGCAGGATTTTATTTTTTATTTACTATTGTTTATTTTCTTCCACTGCCTTTTTTAATCTCTTCATCTGCTTCTTAAGGATTCTTTTGTTGAAGAAGTTTATAAAGCTGTTGCTGTCTACCGAGTAAGCCCTGTGGGTAACTTTGGTTCCTTCTTCTACCTCTTCCAGGATATACTCCAGCCTTATTATAAACCTCGGATCGCTGTAGTACATCTCCAGATATGTTGGTTCAGCATAGGAGGTGATAACTCCTAAAAATTTCATATCCATTCCCATGGACCTTATTTTCTGAATAAACCTTGAGTTTAAGTAAGTTCCTTCCTCCTTGTAAAGGGTCTCCTCCCCAGAGAAACCCTTTATCCAATGGATATTTTTCCCTACCTCATTGAAGTATGAGAAGACCTCCTCTATGGGAGCCTCGATAACTGTGGAGTAGTTTAAAAACTCATCCTCTCCCTTGGTATAGAGGTTCCGCTTCAGAAATGACTTAGCTCTCTCAAAGGCTTCCCTGGCAGCTTCCCTGTTATAACTGCTTCCCTCAGGTACTGTGAAACCATGACCGGCCTCCTTATAGAGGTATGCCTCTATTTCCGGGTGGACCACCATAAACTTATTAAGCTGGTCCACAGTGGATATGGTATCTAAGATTCCGTGGTGGATCTGGAGTCTTCCCTTTAAGTCGCTTTCCACAAGGGGGGAGGTGTAGAAACCGTGGAATGAGATCCCGGCTTTAAATTCCTCACTATATAGCATGTAGTCGATAAGGGCATCCCCTCCGAAGCAATACCCGACGACAGCTAAGTTATCTGTATCTACATGGGGATTCTTCTTTAGCTCCCCTATAGCACTCTCTATCCTTCCTCTCATAAGGTCTCTGTTCTCCCTATAGTAGCCTGAGAACTTAGCTGCGTCCTCGTGGGAAGTTACTTTGACATCCCTTCCATACATATCCATAGCCATGACAAGATACCCAGCCTCAGCAAACCTGTCGGCCTCCCTCATGGTAAAATCATCCAATCCCAGCCAGTGGTGGATCAGTAGGATACCCGGCCTCTTTCCCTTCTTGGACCTTTCGTAAACAAGGTATCCACTGAATACCTCCTCACCGTCTAGGTATTCTACTCTTTCTCCTGCAACACTTATCTTGGGAGGCTCCATAGGATCCTTGGGAGAGTTTGAGCAGGCAGTAAGAAATATAATGAGAATTAAAAAAAATTTTTTCATGAACATCCTCCTTTCAGTGAGATAAACCTTATAAATTAATTCTATGGGAGAGTTGAGTAAATTCCTTCAAAGGTTCAGGGGATAAAGTATTAAAAATCAGGACTGTTCTGGATAAAAAGAGCAGATTGACATATTATAGAAACATGATATAATGGTTTTTAGAGTTGTTGAGTAAAAAACTTTTAAATACAGGAGGAAGCAGAATGAAAACTTTTAAGACATCAGGTGTATGCGCAAGAGATATATCATTTAAGGTTGTGGACGGAGTTGTTGAACAGGTAATCTTCAATGGAGGATGCAGCGGAAACACTCAGGGGCTAAGTGCACTTCTTCAGGGGATGAAGGTAGAGGATGTAGTAGCAAGACTTGAGGGATTGAACTGTGGTCCAAGAGCTACTTCATGTCCAGATCAGCTGGCTCAGGCTTTAAAATCACTGTAGACCTATTACAACAGCCCTCAGGGGCTGTTTTTTATAGCACTGAAGGAGAAAATATTCAGGTGGTTTTAGAGTGAAATTTAAAAAAAGAAAAAAGTGTTGACTTAAATCTCAAAAGATGTTAATATTATTGAGCGTTGGAGAGGAGCTAAACGGTTTTTCTTCTTATAGCAAGCCACAGGAATTTGATTTTTTATCATTTCCTAAATTGAAATTTTTTCAAGAATGATTTTAAATCAATCGCAGAAAACTTTACAATTTACTTTGCGGGGGTGGCGGAATTGGCAGACGCGCTAGACTTAGGATCTAGTGTCTTTGACGTGGGAGTTCAAGTCTCCCCCTCCGCACCAGTTAATTTATCAAAAGTCTATAGAATAGAGTAAATCTCTTCTCAACTTTTGATAATTAAAAAAGAATATTAAAATAACAACTTCTTCAAGAGGGAACTTGCTTCACTCGTGGGAAGAATTGTTAATTTAAGATGGTGAGGTTCCCGAGTGGCCAAAGGGAGCAGACTGTAAATCTGCCGGCTCCGCCTTCGAAGGTTCGAATCCTTCCCTCACCACCATCTGAGATCAACAGTCCTAAGGGCTGTTTTTTTAATTTGGGGCGCGAAATTGAGAAATTTTTATTTTTGGATAAAAAAGTACATGTGTAATACAAACTTTCGCAAAGCCTTTAGCATACGCTAAAACCTAGATAAATCAGTGGTTTGAACGGATTCTGGAGATTGTGAAAGAAGTGAAAAAAATGGTTGTAAAAGTGAAGGATATAAACTATAATTATATTGTCGAAAACTAGATGCTTTACTCAGGAGGTGCAAGCCTTTGACAAGAAGATCAAAGCTAAGGGCATCTGTGGCTATAGGAGCGATATTTTTATTCCTAATATCGACGGGATTGATATTTTGGAGTAGGGATTATTCGAAGCTATCGATCACAGTGCCCTTATTTATATTTACTATGATGGCAGTGAGAAGGCTGAAAAAACCCCAATCAAGACTAAGTTTTAATAATAGGTTAACGTTATTTTGGTATGTGTGTGTGTTTTTCAGTTTGTTACTTATAATAAGACTCTTCAATATACAGGTGGTAAACAGCGCCAGGTATGAGAGGAGGGCCAATGAACAGGCCAACAGGATAAATGAAGTAGTGGGAAGGCGTGGAAAGATATTTGACAGCAAGGACAGGGTGCTGGCCTACGATGAAAATGAATATGATTTCATAATCAATCCACGGATAATAATTAAAAGTGAGAAGGCCGTAGAAGCCCTTATGGAAATAGATAAAAGGTACCAGAAGCTTCTCATAAATCCCTCTAAGAGGGAGATAGAGAAGCTGAGCCAGGCTAAAAGAGGAGCCGGCTACAAGGTAGTGGCCAGAAATATGTCTGAGGAAACCAGGGATGCGATCCTGGATCACCTCAGGAAAAATAAGATCTATGTGGGATCGGCAATCCAGCTCAAGGAGAAAACCAAGAGAAACTACAACGACAGATCTTTAGAATCTATTCTGGGACTTGTAGCTCAGACAAAGAACTCCGAGGGAAAGAGAGTGGGGATCTTTGGAGTGGAGAGGGAGTATGAAAACTACCTTAAGGGAAGGCATGTAAAGAGAAGAAGCTTATTCACCAATGCAAGGGATATGAAGCTTCCCACATCGGCTGACCACCTGGAGATCTCAGCCAATGGAAGGGACCTGCACCTGACAATAGATTCCTTCCTTCAGTATATCCTAACTGAAGAGGTCAAGAGGAAGTATGATGAAACTGAGGCTGAGGAAGCAGTAGGGATAATAATGGACCCCAACAGCGGGAAGATCCTTGCTACAACAGCTTTCAGCAGAAGAAAGGGGAGCCTCAGAAACCCTATAATACAGAACCAGTATGAACCGGGATCTACATTTAAACCTATAATCGTAGGAGCAGCTCTAGAGGACGGAGATATAACTCCAAGGGATACCTTTGATGTAGGGGATGGTAGGCTGAAAAAATATAACCATACCATAAGGGAGAGCAGCAGACATACAAGGGGAGTCCTTACCCTAAGTGAGGTACTGGAAAAATCCAGTAATATAGGTATGGTTCATATCAGTGATAAGATGGAAGATAAGAAATTTGAGGAGTACCTGAGAAAGTATGGTCTTGGAGAACAGACAGGAGTGGATCTTCCAGGAGAGGTGAGCCCCTACCTGCCACCGAGCAGAAGGTGGGATGGTCTTAAGAAGAATACAATGTCCTTTGGACAGGGGATAGTGATGACTCCCCTTCAGCTGGCAACAGCCTTCTCGGCAGTCGTGAATGGAGGTAAGCTCTATAAGCCCTATGTGGTAGAGAAGATAACAGATGAAAACGGAGTGGTTCTCAGAAGAAATATTCCAGAGGTAAGGGAGCAGGTTATCTCCCCAGAGGTATCTGCCCAGCTGAGGGAGATCCTTAGAAAGGTAGTAGCCGAGGGTACCGGAAAGGGCGGCAGAGTAGAGGGATATGATGTAGGAGGAAAGACCGGAACAGCACAGATAAGTGGTCCTGGTGGATATCTAAGGGGTCAGTATCTGGCTTCCTTTGTGGGATTCCTCCCAGCAGATAATCCAGAGTATGTAATTCTGACCATGTTCAAGAAACCCCAGGCTAAGATCTACTACAACAGATTTGGAGGAGTAGTAGCAGCTCCAGTATTCTCCAAGGTGGCAAACAGGATAATAAACTACAAGGAGATGAAGCCTGAGGAGGTAAAGATCCTGGATGAGCAGACCTACAGGGGAAGAGAGAGTGAGTACCAGCCCCTGGTTGAGATACCAGACCTTAAGGGGAAAAGTGTAAGGGAGGCCATGAGGATACTCTCTGGCCTGGACATAGATATAGAGGTAGAGGGAAGAGGAGTTATAAAGAATCAGCTTCCAAAGAAGGGAACATCCCTGGATAATATAAGGAAGGTAAAACTCTACCTGGAGTAGGATGTGATTTATGAGATATTTTGGAGTATATGTAGATGATACAAATGATTTTTATACCTACTCGGACCCTGAAGATTCTTACAAAGTAGGGGACAGGGTCATGGTTCCCTTTAGGGGCAGGTGGAAGAGTGCCCTTGTGGTCTATGAGGAGAGCAGTAAGGAGTTTAACTTTAAGGTCCTTCCCATTGCCAGGAAGATGGAGAACCACATAAGCCTCACAGAAAGTATGGTGAAGCTTCTCAGATGGATACAGGATTACTACCTATGCCCCTTTGGGCAGGTTCTTGGGGCCGCTATTCCAGGTAACCTCAAGGTGGAGTATATCCATGAGTACAGACTGGGAAGCGGCTTTATTCCGGGAACCCCTGAGGAGGGGGAGATTCAGGAATACTTCACCAAGAAACTTGAGGTGGGAAGACCCACCCTCTATAAGAGGTTTGGTAAGGAAGCTGTCAAGGAAGCCCTGGAAGCTGGGATCCTAGAGGGGAAAAGTAAAATAAAGCTCATCCCTCAGGAGGATGTAGGAGAAAGATACAGAAGAATCGCTGCCTACTTTAAGGAGAGGGAGAGGGTAGGTAAGAGCGTAGTGGAGAAGCACTTTGAAAAGGGTGTTATCGAGAAGCTCCTAAAAGCAGGGAGACTTGTCCTGGAGAAAACTGTGAGGGAAGATGTGAGGGAGAGCGACGGAGAGGCAGAGAAGGAAGCCTACGCTCCCAGAGGAGCTGTCCTCAGCCCGGAACAGGAAGAGGTAAGAAGGAGTATAGAGGAATCGGATAAGAGGTACTTCCTCATAAAGGGAGTTACAGGATCGGGGAAGACAGAGGTCTACCTGAGGCTTATAAAGGACGCCCTGGCTGAGGGGGGAGGTGCAATCTTCCTGGTACCTGAGATATCCATAACTCCCCAGATGATAAACAGGTTTAAAGGGGAGTTCAGAGACAATATTGCAATCCTTCACAGTAAGCTCACACCAGCTGAAAGAGCCAAGGAATGGCTGGCTCTTCACAGGGGAGAGAAGAAAGTTGTGCTAGGGGTAAGGTCAGCAATATTTGCTCCAGTGGAAAATTTGAAGTATATAATAATAGATGAGGAGCATGAGGGGACCTATAAGCAGGATACCAACCCCAGATACAGTGCCAAGTATGTGGGGATAAAGAAGGCTGAGCTGGAGGGGGCAAAGGTGGTTCTAGGATCTGCCACTCCATCCATCGAGACCTACTTCCTGGCTAAGCAGGGGGTCTTTCAGCTTCTTGAGATGAATAACAGGTATAAGGGAGCCAAGCTTCCCAAGCTGAAGCTTGTGGATATGAAGACCGAGGAGAATCAGTTTTTCAGCAAAGAGATGCTCAAGGATATCTCCACAACCCTGAGGAAGGATGAGCAGATAATGCTTCTTCTCAACCGTAAGGGTTACTCCACCTATATACAGTGCCATGACTGCGGTCATGTGGAGGAGTGTCCCCACTGCTCCATATCCATGAACTACTATATGCAGAGCGGAATATATAAATGCAACTACTGCGGATACACCAAGAGGTATGAACCCAGGTGCAGCAGCTGCGGAAGCAAGAATATAGAGCACTCTGGCAAGGGAACTGAGAAGGTGGAGGAGGAGATAAGGTCATACTTCGACACTGGAATAATAAGGGTAGATTCGGAGACCAGCAGGGAGAAGAACTTCTATGAGCGGATGTACAGGGAGTTCCTGGAAAAGAAGTACAATATAATGCTTGGAACCCAGATAATATCCAAGGGACTTCACTTCCCAGATGTAACCATGGTAGGGGTAATAAGTGCAGATACCATACTTAACTTTCCAGATTTTAGGTCTGGGGAGAAAACCTATCAGCTGGTGAGCCAGGTGGCAGGAAGAGCAGGAAGGGGAGAGAAGGAGGGGGAGGTCCTCATCCAGACCTACCAGCCTGAAAGCTATGTAATAAGAAGAATAATGGAGGGGAACTATGAGGGACTCTATGAAGATGAGATAGAGAACAGAAGACTAATGAACTATCCCCCATTTTCAAGGATAATAAATATAATAATATCATCCCAGTCGGAGGAGGACCTGGAAGGCTATGCTACAGAGTTCTTCAAGAGGATAGGCAGCAGTGCCCAGGGAGTGGAGATCTATGGTCCCATGCAGGCTCCCATCTACAGGATAAAGGGGAGGTACAGATACCAGCTCTTTATCAAGGGAAGCCGAAAAGCTGTGGGGGCGATAAAGCCTGTGCTGAGAGATACAGCCCAGGAGATGAAAGAAAATAAGTTTAGAATAACAATAGATGTAGACCCGATTAATTTGATGTAGAAAGAGGTGTAAAATAATGATATATGAGATAAGAACATATGGAGATCAGGTGCTGAGAGAGGATGCCCTGAAGGTAGAGGAGATTAACGAGGAGATAGTGGAGATAGTAGAAAATATGGTTGAAACTATGAGAGACGCCGGAGGAGTAGGTCTTGCTGCTCCACAGGTAGGAATAAACAAAAGGATCTTCGTAATAGACGTAGAGGACGGAATAACAAGAAAGGTTATCAATCCAGAGTTTCTAGAGTACTCCGATGAGATAGTAGAGCACGAGGAGGGATGTCTGAGCATTCCAGGTGTCTACAAAAAGGTAAAGAGACCAGCGAGAGTTAAGATCAAGTATACCAATGAGAAGGGTGAGGAAGTAGTAGAGGAAGCAGAGGGGCTTCTTTCCAGAGCTTTCCAGCATGAAAATGACCACCTGAACTCAACACTATTTGTGGACAGAATATCTCCAGTAGCCAAGAGAATGGTATCTAAAAAACTTCAGATGCTGAAGAAGGAGACACTGAAGAGACAGAAGTAGAATAAAAAAGCAATGAAAAGAGGTAGAGGATGAGAATATTATTTATGGGTACACCTGAATTTGCGGTACCGTCACTGGATATATTAAATAAAGATCACGATGTTATAGGGGTATTTACCAAGGTAGATAAGCCCAATATGAGGGGAAAGAAGATAAAGTTTACCCCTGTAAAGGAGTATGCACTGGAGCACGACATCCCTGTATATCAGCCTAAGTCTGTAAGAACCGAGGAGACCCTTGACCTTATAAGGGAGATGAACCCAGATCTTATAGTTGTAGTAGCTTACGGGAAGATCCTTCCACAGGAGCTAATAGATATTCCGAAGCTTGGAGTAATCAATGTACACTCCTCACTTCTTCCTAAGTACAGAGGAGCAGCGCCTATCCATGCAGCTCTTATCCACGGAGAGGAGGAGACTGGAGTTACCATCATGTATATCGCCGAGGAGCTGGATGCAGGGGATATGATAATGACTGGAAAGACTCCTATCACAGAGGAGGATACCCTGGCTACTCTTCACGACAGACTTATGGAGATAGGGGCAACAACCCTTCTTGAAGCAGTCAATAAAATAGGAGATGGAACCGCTCCTAGAATACCTCAGGATCACGAGAAGGCTACCTTTGTAAGACCATTTAAGAAGGAAGACTGTGAGATCAACTGGGGAGATACCAAGGAAAATATATTTAACTTTGTAAGAGGAATGAATCCATTCCCATGTTCACATACATACCTTAACGGAAAGATATTCAAGGTGTATAGGGTAGAAAAGCTAGAGAAAGAATATGATGGAGAAACAGGAACTATCGTAGACTTTATAAAGGGCAGAGGTCCAGTGGTGAAAGCTGGAAACGGAAGCCTTATCCTTGCAGAAGCTAAGCCTGAAAATAAGAGGAAGCTAAGCGGAGGAGACCTTATAAATGGAAATTACTTTAAGTTACAGGATAAATTTAACTAAGGTTTAGGAGGAAAAAGATGAGTCAAGGAAACGGAACGAAGGATAAAATATCACCTAGAGTAATTGAGAGACTGACAAAGTACTTAAGATGTCTAGAGAGTATGTCTCCAGATGATTATATTTCTTCAGAAGAGATGGCTGAAAGAATGGGGCTTACAGCAGCTCAGATCAGAAAGGACCTATCCAACTTTATCTCTGAATTCGGAGAGGGGTTCGGAGTAAGGGGTAAGGGATACCAGGTAAGGATCCTTTACAGCGGAATCGAGAGAATTCTGGGAGTACACAAGACAAACAATATCATTATCATAGGAGCAGGTAGACTAGGAAGTGCCCTTCTATCGGAGCCTGAGTTTACCAAGGAAAGCTTCAATGTAATCGGAATCTTCGACAGTGCAGAGCACAAGGTAGGAAGAGAGATGAGCGGACTTAAGATAAGAAACATAAGCGAGCTGGACTACTTCCTAGAAACTAAGGACAGAGTGGACATAGCAATCCTTACTGTACCAAAGGCAGTGGCACAGGAGATGGCAGATAAGCTGGTTTCAGCTGGAGTAAAGTCTCTTCTTAACTTTGCACCACTGAAGATCAAGGTACCTGAAAATGTAGTAGTAGCAAATATAGACCTCTATGCAAAGCTGCAGGAGCTAAACTACTGGAAGGAGAAAGTGCTTTAAAGGATGACAATAATAGACGGTAAGCAGACCTCTCTGGATATCAGAGACGAGATAAAGAAGGAAATAGATGACCTAAGGGAAGGAACTGGAAGAGTTCCAGGACTAGCTGTGGTACAGGTAGGTGAAAACCCAGCTTCCAGAGTGTATGTAAACTCCAAGGTAAGAACCTGTGAGGCAGTGGGAATGCACTCTGAAAAGTATCTTCTGGCTAAAGATGTTAGCCAGGATGAACTGGTGGAGCTTATTGAGAAGTTAAACAGGGATGAGAAGATAAACGGTATCCTGGTACAGCTTCCCCTGCCAAAGCATATAGATGAGGAGCTTATTACTGAAACTATATCCAGTGAAAAGGATGTAGACGGATTCAAGGCAGAAAACCTTGGAAGGATCCTTATGGGGGAGGAGGACTGCTTTAAGTCATGTACTCCCTATGGAATAATCGAGCTTCTTAAGAGGTACAATGTAGAGCTCTCTGGAGCAGATGCTGTGGTTATAGGAAGAAGTAATATAGTGGGGAAACCCCTTGCTGCCCTTCTTATAAATGAAAGTGCTACAGTTACTGTATGTCACAGCAGAACCAAGGAACTGGCGGAGAAGGTAAAGCAGGCTGATATCGTCATAGCTGCGGTGGGAATCAAGGGATTTGTCACAGCTGATATGGTGAAGGAGGGTGCTGTTGTTATAGATGTAGGAATCAACAGGGGAGAGGATGGAAAACTTTACGGAGATGTAGAGTTTGACGGAGTCTCAAAAAAAGCCAAGGCAATAACTCCTGTACCTGGAGGAGTGGGGCCTATGACTATAGCGATGCTGATGAAAAATACACTAAAATCGTTTAAAAAGTACCAAAATTTAGACAAAAAGAACTAAAAATCTTGAAAAAATAATAATTCAGTGATAAAATAATTCTTGATTATGATGAATTTAAATAAAATTAGCGGGTGATTAAGAATGACAGATAGAAAAGAGAAAAGAGAGTATTATATCGTTGACAAGAGAATACTACCAAATTCAATTCAGAACGTAATTAAGGTAAACGACATCGTTCAGCAGGAAAAGATTTCAAAGTATGAAGCTATCAAGAGAGTGGGAATCAGCAGAAGTACTTACTACAAGTATAAGGACTACATAAAGCCATTCTTTGAGAGCGGAAAGGACACAGTATTTAGTATCTACATGTCTCTAGAGGATAAGCCTGGAGTACTTGCAAGAATACTAGATGTAATTGCTGACACGGGAATGAACATCCTTACTATTACTCAGAATATCGCTATCGACGGTGTTTCAAAGTCTACAATAGCCCTTCAGACAAATGAAGATATGCTAAGAAAGATCGAGGGAATGCTTGAGAGGATCAGTGAACTAAAGGGAGTAAAGGACCTAAGAATAATAGGTAGTAACTAAGCACATTAGGGGGAAGTTATGAAGATTGATATAGAAACTATAAAACAACTAGCAGAAAATATTGAGAAGTACAACCTAGAGGAGGTAACTCTAGAGGTAGAGGGAACTAAGATAACTCTTAAGAAGGAAGCTGTAGCACAGATGGCTGTACAGGCTATGCCTCAAATGATGGCAGCACCAGCAGCAGTACCAAAGGCTGTTAAGAAGGCTGAAGCTGTAAAGGAAAGTGCAGATGAGGATAAGTTTGATGCAGTAACTTCACCAATGGTTGGAACTTTCTATGCAAGTCCTGCACCAGGATCAGCGGCTTTCGTTACAGAGGGAACTCAGGTTAACGTAGGAGATACTCTATGTATCGTAGAGGCTATGAAGCTTATGAACGAAGTAAAGGCCGACAGAGCTGGTAAGATCGTTAAGGTCTTAAAGGCTGATGGAGAGGGAGTAGTTAAGGGAGACAAGTTATTCCTTATCGACTAATTCCACTTAATTGAATTAAGTAAACGCATTAAAAAGAGACAGCTCGGCTGTCTCTTTTGTTTTGTTAAAGAATTTTATCCCTCTATTTCGTGCTGGTAGGCTCCGGCCCCGTAGTGAAGCTCATAGGAGTGGGAGTAGATCTCAATGATGTTTCCAAAGGGATCCTCCATATAGACCATCCTGTATGGCTTCTCTCCAGGGTAGTACTCCCTGATAGGCATCCTCTGCTTTCCACCAGCCTCTACTATCTTTGCAGCAAGCCCCTCTACATCTGGATCCTTCACGGAGAAGTGGAAGACACCAGTCTGGAATGGCTTGAACTCAGCCTGGGGTTTATCGTTGTTGTTTGGGAACTCAAAGAGCTCTATCCCTATGCCGTCAACTGTGGAAAGGTGAGCTATCCTGAACTTCTCCCATCCCCTACCAAATACGTCGATACACATCTGACCGATGGCTGTATCGATTTCCTCTACTACATCTGTAGGGTTCATGATCACATACCATCCCATTACCTCCTCATAAAACTTTACCGCCTGATCTAAATCTGCCACTGTGATTCCTATGTGTGAAAATGCTCTTGGATATCTTTTCATCTTATTCCTCCTGAACTTTTATGATTGTGAGCTATAACTGGCTCCTTTTCTTATGGAATAACTATACCACCTTTTAAAAGTCCTTAGAAGAAGGCACTTTTTGGTACTCAGGTAACCTGGAGGTTCCCTTTGGGATGCCATCTTTCCCTGGAGAGAAGGAAAAAATTGCATAAAATTATGAAAAAGTATAGAATAGGGGGCATAAATTCAGAAGAATAACTTTTTATGTATAGAGGATGGGAGGTAGCTATGTATAGATGGAATGGCAGGGATTATAAGTGTCCCATAGAGGTGACTATAGATGTTATAGGGGGAAAGTGGAGATCCCTTATAATATGGCACCTCAATAAAGAGGTACTGAGGTTCAGCGAGATTCA
Organism: Propionigenium maris DSM 9537; assembly: GCF_027925155.1. Taxonomy (GTDB): domain Bacteria; phylum Fusobacteriota; class Fusobacteriia; order Fusobacteriales; family Fusobacteriaceae; genus Propionigenium; species Propionigenium maris. Next base: position 151,277 of record NZ_BSDY01000005.1, read on the forward strand.
GAGGATAGTTCCGGGGATAAGCAAGAAGGTTCTCTCAGAGCACCTGAGAGATCTGGAGAGGAACGGCTTTATAGAGAGAAGGGTATATCCAGAGGTTCCCCCGAGGGTGGAGTATATGATAACCGAGAAGGGGAGAGGCCTGGGAGAGGTGCTGGATACCATGGAGAAGTGGGGAAGAGATCTCCTGGAGACCGAGGGAGAGAAGGTAGATGAAGAAATCTAGAGAGGATGACAGCTCAACACCTCCTTCTACTGCCCCTTCATTGGAGAAACAGAAAGCAGACTTTGACAAAAAAAATCAGGGAGGGTATAATTTATGTTTGTCTGAACAAGGAGGAAGTATGAAGTGTCATATATGCAGTGAAGAGTGCACAGAATTTACAGTGGAAAGGAAGAGGTGGAAAAGAAGGTACCACAGCTGTCCCAGGTGTGAGTATATATTTATGGATGAGGAGGACCTCCTAAGCGGAGCGGAGGAGCTGGCAAGGTATGAGGAGCACAACAACTCTGTGGAGGATGAGGGGTACAGGGAGTACTTCAAGAGGTTTATAGAGTATTCCATGGAGGGAGTGGTTATGGAAGCCCAGATCCTGGACTATGGTTCAGGTCCCCAGCCGGTGCTGGCCTCTGTAATGGAGGAGGTGGGGTTTACCAATGTGGATATCTACGACAAGTACTTTACAGAGGGATCCCTGGATCCAGAGAAAAGGTACAGTGTGATAATCTCAACAGAGGTAGTGGAGCATATCTACAGACCCATGGAGGTATTCAGGGAGCTGACCGGGAGGCTTCTTCCAGGGGGAAGGTTAATAATAATGACAGCCTTTCACCCGAAAAGCGAGGAGGAGTTTGGCAAGTGGTGGTATATAAACGACCCTACCCACGTGGTGTTCTATACAATTAAAACCCTAGAGTATATAGGGGAGCAGCTGGGGCTTGTGGTAGAAAAAAATAACAATAAAAATATCGTAGTATTTAGAAGGGAAGCAGATGAAGAAGTTTATTAAGGAATTAGTTGTAGTTTACCTGGTGTTTTCAGGGGCAATCTTCTTTATGGAGGGAGCACTGGAGAAACAGAGAAACGGTAAGATATCCTCCAAGGAGGAGAGAGCCATGGAGAAGAGAGTGGCAAGAGATGTAAGGTTAGAGGACAGACCAAGGTATACGGTAATAGTGCCTAAGACGGCCAGTGAGATCCTCATGGAGAGGAAGGGGAACTATGTGTACAGCGGAGAGCTTGTGATGCTGGCTGATCTCTCTGTGGGAGAGAAGAAGAGGGCCTTTGTAGGACTTCTGGTACCGGCAATAGATGCAGTGGAGAGAGACCTCCAGTGGAGAAGAGATGTTGTGGAGAGATTAGCTGAGATGGAAACCCACACAAGGGATGAGGAGAAGTTCCTGGCGGGGTTATTTTCCAGCTACAGGATAAAAAACGGAAGTATGGAGGAGCTCCTATCGAAAATGGTAATGCCTCCAAAATCCCTCATTATAAGCCAGGGAGCCCTGGAGAGCGGCTGGGGGACCTCGAGGTTCTTCAGAGAGGGAAACAATATCTTTGGAGTTTGGTCCTACAATACCAATGAACCGAGGATAGCAGCAACAACCAGAAGCAACGGCTATACTCCCCACCTGAAAAAGTATGAGAGCCTCAAGGGTTCTGTGGAGGACTATGTACTCTTACTGGCAAGGGGAGAGAGCTACAGAGATCTCAGAGCCGGTATGAGAAGGGGAGAGACCTCTACGGAGCTGGCCAGGCATCTGACCATGTACTCTGAGCTGAGAGAGGAATATGTAAAAAGAGTGGTAAGTGTAATAGAGAGTAATAAACTCAAGGAACTGGATTAGTACACGTCCAGGGGAATTTGCAAGGAGGAAGTAGGATGGAGAGAAAGTATTACAACATGGAGTTTACAGCTGAGGATCTTGCTATAGTGGAGAGGGAGATAGAGACCCTTAAAAACCATGAGATAACTTGTGTAGAGGGCCTTGTGGAGTTTATGGAGAAGTACAGCGAGCTCAGTGCCATTGTGGAGGAGACCATGGCCTGGAAGTATATCAATATGACGAGGTTTGCTGACAAGGAGGAGTACAGCAGGGCTTTCAATGAGTACTATGGAAGCGTTGTAGCAGCCCTTACCAAGGGATCCTTCGACCTGAATAAGAAGATCTATGAGAACGATTACTTTAAGGAGCTTCCAGAGGAGAGGTATGAGAACTATAAGAGGATCCTTAAAAATGAGATAGAGATCTACGATGAAAGGAATGTAGAGCTGGGAGTAAAGGAAACTGAGCTCGCCAATAAGTACGGGGAGATAATGTCTCAGGTAAGTGTGGAGTTCAGGGGAGAGGAGCATACTCTCCTTGGAATGAAGAAGTATATGTATGAAGCTGACAGGGTAACAAGAGAGGAAGCCTGGAGGAAGAAGTATGAAGCCCTTGCAGGGGAGAACAACAAGCTAAATGAACTCTTTGATAAGCTCATAGAGCTAAGGGTGGAGATGGCGGCCAACAAGGAGTTTGATAACTACAGGGACTACATGCACGAAGCCAAGGGAAGGTTTTCCTATACCCCAGAGGACCTCTATGAGTTCCATACTGCTGTTGAGAAAACAGTGGTTCCCTTCCTGGCTAAGCTGAACAAAGAAAAAGCTGAAAGGCTGGGAATCCCTGCTCTGAGACCGTGGGATGTGGATGTGAGTGTAGACGGAAGGAAGCTGAAACCCTTTGAGAAGATAGAGGAGTTTATAGACAGGGGAATAGGTGCCCTGGGCGAGGTAAAGGAAGAGTTTGGTGAGAAGCTGAAGTATATGAGGGACAACGAATTCCTGGATCTGGATAACAGAAAGGGGAAGGCTCCCGGAGGATACAACTATCCCCTCTATGAGAGCGGAGTACCATTTATCTTTATGAACGCCGTGGGAGTACACCAGGATGTGGTGACCCTAATGCACGAGGCGGGACACGCTATGCATTCCTTTGCCACAAGGGGGGAAAGGCTCCTGGCCTACCAGGACTGCCCAAGTGAGGTAGCTGAGCTTGCTTCCATGTCCATGGAATTTATGAGTATGGATGCATGGAGAAACTACTACCCAGAGACCGGAGACTATATAAAGGCCAGAAAGGATCAGATCATGAGATCCCTGGAGACCCTACCGTGGGTGATGATAGTGGATGCCTACCAGCACTGGATCTACCTGAATCCGGAGAACACCAAGGAGGAGAGGGAGGAGCACTTCAGAGAGCTTATGGAGAGGTTCAACCCTGGAATCGACTGGAGCGGTCTGGATATAGAGAAGGGGATGGCGTGGATCAACCAGCTGCATATATTTGAGGTACCATTCTACTATATCGAGTATGCAATAAGCCAGCTGGGAGCAATAGGAATGTATATGAACTACAAGAGGGATCCTGAGAAAGCCCTCAACGACTATGAGAACTTCCTGGCTCTGGGGTACTGTAAATCCATAGAGAAGATCTATGAAACAGCGGGACTTAAGTTTGATTTCAGTGAGGATTATATAAGGGAGCTTGTGGATTTCCTGGCTGGGGAGCTAGAAGATTTAGAGAAGAGATCATAGGGAATGGAATCATTCATAGGATCAATTTGAAAAAACTTTGTGAATATATTAATCTTTACTTAGGAGTGTTGAAGAAGCAAAATATGAGATACTGGGAGGTAGAGATGGCCTGTAATAAGGAAAACTGTGTCTGTCCAAAGACAGACTGTGAAAATCACGGTAACTGCTGCAAGTGCATAAACAACCACAGAGAGAAGGATTCTCTTGTTTACTGCATGAGAGAGATAGCTGAAAAGAAGTAAGTTAAAAAGGGCCTGAGGTCCTTTTTTTCTATAGTATAATATGAGTGTAAGAGGGAAGTATTGACAGGGAAAAAAAAGGGGATTAGAATTACAGTGATAAAAGGAGGTAAAGCGATGGAAGTTAACAGAAGAAGTTATAAAACAAGGGAGGATCTGGAGCTTATAGTGGGGCAGAAGATGAAGGGAGTCTTTCTATGGATGGTAATAGGGATACTCTTTACAGTGGGGACAGCCTACTATACCCTGACCACTCCTGCGGTGTTGAATTTTGTATATAAAGCTATGATGCCTATAGTAATAGGGGAGCTTGCCCTGGTATTTATTCTGTCTATGAGGGTGTATAAGATGGATGTAAATAAGAGCAGGCTGATGTTTCTCCTCTACTCGGTGCTCACAGGGATGACCCTCTCTGTACTGGCTATAGTCTATACGGGGATGTCTATCCTCTATGCCTTCGGGGGAACAACGGTGATCTTTGTGATAATGGCTGTCTACGGATATGCAACCAATGAGGATCTTACAAAGTTTGGAGGTATCCTCAGAATGGGGCTGGTAACTCTCATAGTTCTTTCCCTGATCAACTTATTTTTAAAGATACCATTCCTCTACCTGATGATTCCATACCTTGGAGTATTGGTATTCATAGGTCTTATAGGATATGACGTGAACAGGATAAAGCATAATATCGTGAACACAGCCCTCATGGAGGATGAGAGTGTAATAGAGAAGGTATCCATAATAGGTGCCCTGGCACTGTATCTGGATTTTATAAATTTGTTCCTCTATATTCTCAGAATATTCGGGAAGAAGAGATAGAAGGGAAGCCCTTAGGGGGCTTTCTTTTTTTACGAAAATTTTCAAAAACTTGACGAGGTAGCGGGAGAAGTAATAGAATTAACCTAAAAGAGGGAGGTGCTGCTATGAGCAGAAACGGCGGAGAGAAGTGGCTGAGAGACATGGAGAAGGAAGCCAAGGAGAGGATGGAGCGTAACAAGAGGGAGAAGAAGAAAGTTAAGGCTCCCGATGAGAAGTTCATCAAACAGATGGAGAGAGAGAACAGGGGTAATAACGGAGACAGATAAAAAAAGAAGTCCCAGGACTTCTTTTTTTTAGTTTCTTATAAAGAAAATTGGATACTTTTGTCTTGATACAAAGGTATCCAAAAATCAAGTCTTCCGGCAATTGTCTTTGGAGGTATAACAGGTTTTTCATTGCTCTCCTGGGCTCTCTACAGAGCCTAAAGAAGCTAAACGCAATGAAGCAGACCACTGATGTGAAGTCAGACGACAGCCTGCAGACGCCCTTTTAATTTGAAATATAGATATCTTCATAGGTTTTTACCTTCAAAATTTGTGAAGATTAGTGTCATTCGTGGTTACTGGTTTTAATCTATGAAGAATTCGGGGGAGGTTGAAGTATCTGAGAGGTGTAGAAGTGTGGTATATATGGTAGGGAAGGATGAATAGATTATGAAAAGGATTGAATTAAGGGGGGAAGGGATGATAGAGAAGGTGATTTCAGAGTTTAAGAGGTGCAGCGAGGTAGAGGCGATAGCCCTTGGCGGTTCAAGGGGGAGCGGCAAGGGGGATGAATACTCCGACTATGATATCTATATCTATCTAACAGGAGATTTAGATAGGGAGAGGAGAAGGGAGATCCTGGAGAGGTACTGTACCTACATGGAGGTAGGTAATCAGTTCTGGGAGGAGGAGGACGACTGCATTCTGAATAACGGCATAGATATGGAGCTCATCTACAGGAGGATAGAGGATATAGAGGGGAATTTGCGGTATGTGGTAGACAGCTGTGGGAGCTGCATGGGATACACCACCTGCTTCTGGGAGAATGTGGTCAACTCCAAGATCCTCTACGACAGGACGGGAAGACTCGGAGAGCTGGCTGAGAAATACAGGGTGGAGTATCCAGAGGAGCTCAAGAGAAACATCGTAGAGAAGAACCATAGGCTCCTCAAGGACTACATGCCCTCCCTCTACTACCAGATAGAGAAGTCCATAAAGAGAAACGATCTCGTGGCCATAAACCACAGGCTCACCGAGTTCCTGGCTCTCTATTTTGATATCATCTACGCATTAAACGGTGAGAAGCACAGGGGAGAGAAGAGGATGCTTGAGATAACCAGGGAGTTTGCCCTGCTCCCAGAAAACTACGAGGACCTTATAGAGGACCTCTTTAAATTCATCTATAGGGATAATTCAAAGTTTCTAATAACTTTGGATAGGATATGCCATAACTTATATAATTTGTTAAAGAAAGAGGGATATGATGTTACTTTTGAAAGTTATGGTGAATAATCACTAACAAATTGATGATTTGTTCCTAATAAAAAATGAAGTGAAGTATGCGAATTTATTTTTTTAAATTCTTCTTAATACAAAGTTGTTATATTGGTGTCAGTCTTATGTTCAGGTGCTATATAATCGTTGATACAATTTTTAAAAATATAATCACCACAATTACAGGAATACCAAATACTACTAAAGTAAAAGTTATAGCTAATATCATTGAAATGATATTAGAGATAACTTCTTCCAGATTCTTGAAATACTTTATAGAAGAATTTGTATGTTTCATAATAATCAACTCCTTATATTCATTGTAATTTTACAATTTTTTCTTAACTCAGTTTTCTTTAGTGCTTTAAAACTATTCACAAAAATTACATGTTCCTTAAGCTTCATGCCATATTACTCGAATGAATATTCAAAATAAAAATTATCAAGAAAATTACAAATAATAACTATAATTATTCTGCATAAAATAACAAAAAGACCTGTCTTGAAAACGGTGTAGATGGAGTATGAGGGGAAACTTAAGAAGATGTCGTCGACTATCCTGGGGATGGCCAATCGATACGATTCCTTCAAAGTTTTTTGATTACGAAATAGCTGTTTTTAAGAGAAATGTCATTTTTTGAATACTTTCTTTGGATGCTGTGAGCATAGCGAGGAAATGCCCTTGGGGTGCAAGCAAAGAAAGTATAAAATTAAATTGGAGGAACCCCATGAAAATAACCAAAGACTTTGTAAGATCCTCTATAGAGGAGGACATTTACCTCTACTTTGAGGCAACTATAAATATAGGCCTATGGGAATCGGAAAGGTATGTCTTCAACAAATACTTTCATAGGGAAGATACCATCCTGGATATAGGGTGCGGCACCGGAAGGACCACCCTTGGACTCCATGAGGAGGGGTACAGAAATATTATAGGTCTGGACCTGTCCCCTAAGATGATAGAGTGGGCAAGGGGGATCTCAGAGAGCAGGGAGACAGACCTGGAGTTTATAGTGGGGGATGCCACCAACCTTTCCTATGAGGATGAAAGCTTCTCAAATATAGTATTCTCCTTTAACGGCTTTATGCAGATTCCATCTAAGAAACTCAGGGAGGAGGCGCTCAAGGAGATAAAGAGAGTATTGAAGAGGGGAGGCTACTTTATATTTACCACCCACGACAGGGATGAGGATAAAGATTTTTATCAGTTCTGGGAGGAGGAGAAGGGGAAGTGGAGTAGAGGAGAGCAGAATCCCAGACTGCTGGAATTTGGAGATGTATTGGCCCCCAGCAGCTGCAATGAAAACAGGGAGATATTTGTCCACATCCCCACCAGAAACGAGGTTATCGAACTGATTGAGGGAGCGGGCCTGAAACTCATAGAGGATTTCTACAGGAGCGATCTTTTCACAGAAACAGATAGGGTTAAAAGGTTTTCAAATGAGTGCAGGTTCTTCATAGTTCAGAAGTAGAGGGATTCCTGAAAGAGGGATGACAAGAGATTAAAAAAAGCCTCCCCAGGGAAGGCTTATAGAAATTTAACAATAATAAGCTGTGCAGATTCATCGTGAACCAGGGAGTAGAAGCTGAACTCATCCTCATAGATAAGTTTTAACTCTCCCAGGAGCTGCTTAAGGACCTTGGAGTCCTCATTAACAGATCTCAGATCGATCTCCTTATTTTCACTGGCTGAGCAGGTTACCCTTCCCCTTACTATGGGGATATCCTCTTCAACCAGGGTTAAGTTGTTGTCCTTAAGCATTGCACCTAAAACATTTAAAAACCTCTGAATTTTCATAGATACCACTCTCCTTAATTAATTCTAACCTAGGAGAAAGCAGTATTCAATCACCTGAAATAAGAGAACTCTATTTAGAATGTCTGAAAGCCCTCATTTGAAAACAGCGTAATTGGAGTATGAAGGAAAACTCCAGAAAGATACTCGTCGACTATCTTAAGGATGTGACAGACGATACGATTCTTTAATAGTTTTCCGATTATGGAGTAGATGTTTTCAAGAGAGGTGTCCTTTCTTGGGTACTTTCTTTGGAAAAACAAAGAAAGTACAAATGATTTAAAGTTTTGCTTATTTAGGTTTGGATAATCAAGAAAGAAAATTTTTAGGAATTTCAAGGAAAAAAGCCATATAAATTTTTAAAAGTTTACATTCAAGGTTCACCTTAAGATAAGTAAGTGGTTGTAAAAATTTAAGAGTAACCTATAAAAAATTTGGTCGCTTTTTTCCCTATAAGAAATTAAAAAATGATCTAAACTTCACTTTATTGATTTTGTTAAAAAAGAAAGACAAAGTAGTTTGAAAATTATACATTCTTATGCTATACTACACTAGTAATAGATATTAGGAGGACACCGTTATGTTTTTTAAGTTAAAGAAAGTTACATCCTCATCCTCATACTCAGTAAAGAAGTAGAGTTGTTATGTTGTTACTTTAAGAAAAGTTCAATGTTTCGAGTCTATTTTGTTTCATTTCAATGAATATGAGCAGGGTGATGACTTGGTGTCAAATAGCAAAGATTACTATCCTGCAGATAACTGCAGGATTTTTTTTTACTGGAGGAAGCCTATGCACTGGATATTGATACTTGTACTCTTTATAGTGGATATCTACACTAAGATCATTGCAGAAAAAAAGCTAAAGTATCAGCCCAGATCCTACTTTGGCGGAAAGCTTCAGTTTTACTATGTGAGAAACTTTGGGATAGCCTTTAACAGGCTGAACCACAAGAAAAATTTTATATTGATATGTAACTTTGTACTGCTCTTTTACATAGGCTACCTGCTTCTCTTCTCCCCTATGAACAAAACGGGACTGGCTCTTGTTCTTGCAGGGGGACTGGGGAATACCCTCAACAGACTTATAAGGGGATATGTAATAGATTTTTTATACTTTGCCATCAAGGGGTTTCCGGTGTTTAACCTGGCAGACTTCTATATATTCGGTGGGATGGGAATAATACTGGTACAGGATTTATTTTAGAAAAGGAAGATAGATGAAGGAATTAAAATATTTAAATGGATATCAGAAACACCTCCTAGAGGGTGTGGAAACCATGATAAAAAAGAATAAGCTACACCAATACATCTTAAACAATTACCCAAAGCCACACAAGGTGGCCAACGACAAGATGCTCTACAACTACGTGATGGAGCTGAAGAATGAGTATCTGAAGAAGGGAGACCCCATAAGCAAGGTCCTCTACGATCCAAAGATAAGTTTGGAAAATCAGGCTCTGGGCCTTCACACCTATGTGAGCAGGGTACAGGGAAAGAAGCTCAAGAGTAAGAATGAGATAAGGATAGCCTCTGTATTTAAGAGGATGCCTGTAGAGTTTCTCAGGGTAATAGTTGTGCACGAGCTTGCACACCTGAGGGAGAAGAACCACGACAAGCCCTTCTACAAGCTCTGCCAGCACATGGAACCCAACTACTTCCAGCTGGAGTTTGATATGAGGTTATATCTTACTTATATGGATGTATTTGGAAAAAGCTTATATTAATAAGCGATACTTTTGCCTTGATGCAAAAAGTATCCAAAAGATCAAGACCTTTCAGATGTCTCAGGAGATAGATAATTATATACGGGCTTTATGAGCTACATCTCTTACTCTGAAGGGAAAGAATAATGTAAAACGTAAGAAAAACTTAAGCGGTCCGACGCCCTAGCAGATGACTTGGTAAAGGTTTAATCGACCTGAAAGGTCGTAAAGATTTGGAGACCTCCTTCTGCCTGATTTGGCAGGAGCTGAGTAATGAGCTAGGCCGTAAAACAGAATAAGTTCCGCAGTGATAAACTATAGATACTTAACCTCAGGAACGAGGACTGTAGCTTGTAAAGGGCATAGATGCAGAATCCTACCCGGGAAGGATCAGAAGGGGGCCCCCTTTCTTGGTTCGTTCTTTGGGGGAGCAAAGAATGAATGTAAATTGTTTCAAAAAAGGAGAATAGAGATTGAAGAAGAGAATATATTTTGATAAAGAGGGAGATATGAAGTATATTTCCCACCTAGATACCATAAGGTTTCTGGAAAGGCTATTTAAGAAGGCAAATATAAAGGTTAAATTTTCAGAGGGGTTCCACCCAAGACCAAAGATGTCCTTTGGGAACCCAGTATCACTTGGAGTAGAGGCATATAACGAGGTAATGGACCTGGAGCTTGCTGAGGATATGGATAACGATGAGCTGCTGGCTAAGATGAATGAGTTCTGCCCGGAAGGGATCAGGTTCAAGGCTGTGGAAGAGGTTCCTAGAAAAGCCAGTATCGTAAATGATTTTGAGGTAATGATATATGAGATCAGGGGAGAGCAGGAGGTTATCGACAGGATAGCAGCTGTGCTGGCTCAGGATGAAATTATAGAGGAAAGAATAAAGAAGAGAAAACTTCAGAAGAGAGATCTTAAGGAGAAGCTTGTGGACTACAGGGTAGAGGGGAACCTCCTCTATCTAGAGGTTAGAAACACATCTCCAAACGCCTTCCTAGGTGTTGCAGGAGTGGAACTAGCTCAGGTAGAGATAAAGAAGATGGGATACAAGAAGTAAAAAAGCTTAAAAATAAAAATTTTTATAGATAAAAGTAAAGGGAGGGTATTGAGATGCTAGACTTAAGATACATCAGAGACAATATTGAATTTTTAGAGGAGATGCTAAAAAACAGAGGTACTGAGGTAAACCTGAATGAGTTTGAACAGTACGACGCAGAGAGAAGAGAGATCCTTACAAAGGTAGAGGCTCTTAAGCACAAGAGAAACACTGTATCTCAAGAGATCGGTAAGTTAATGAGAGAGGGTAAGAAGGAAGAGGCTGAGGCAATCAAAGCTGAGATGGGAGGAGTGTCTGGAGAGATAAAAACTCTAGATGCAAGACTTGGCGAGCTAGATGAGAAGCTTAGATACTTCCAGATGACTATTCCTAACGTATACCACGAGTCAACTCCAGTTGGAAACGACGAAGAGGACAACCTTCTTGTAAGATCATGGGGAGAGCCTAGAAAGTTTGACTTCGAACCAAAGGCACACTATGAGCTTGGAGAGGACCTTGAGATCCTTGACTTTGAAAGAGGAGCTAAGCTTGGAGGATCAAGATTTACTATATACAGAGGAGCTGGAGCAAGACTTGAGAGAGCTCTTATCAACTTCATGCTAGACCTTCACACTACTGAGCACGGATATACTGAGCACATCACTCCATATATCGTAAACAGAGAGATCTGCGAGGGAACTGGTCAGCTTCCTAAGTTTGAGGAGGACATGTACAAGACTACAGATGATATGTTCCTAATCTCAACTTCAGAGATCACTCTTACAAGTATCCACAGAAAGGAGATCCTAGAGGAGAAGGACCTTCCTAAGTACTACACAGCTCACTCACCTTGCTTCAGAAGAGAAGCTGGATCATATGGAAGAGACATGAAGGGACTAATCAGACAGCACCAGTTCAACAAGGTTGAGATGGTAAAGCTTGCTACTCCTCAGACTTCATATGATGAGCTTGAAAAGATGGTAGTTAACGCAGAAACTGTACTTCAGAGACTGGGACTTCCATACAGAATAGTTCAGCTGTGTACTGGAGATATCGGATTCGGAGCGACTAAAACTTATGACCTAGAGGTATGGGTACCAGCTCAAGGTAAATACAGAGAGATCTCATCTTGTTCAAACTGTGGAGACTTTCAGGCTAGAAGAATGGGTCTTAAGTACAGACCAGAGGGAGAGAAGAAGAGCGAGTTCGTGCACACACTAAACGGATCTGGTGTAGCTGTAGGTAGAGCACTTCTCGCAATCCTTGAAAACTACCAGCAGGAGGATGGATCTATCATCGTTCCTGAGGCACTAAGACCTTACATGGGTGGAGCAGATGTTATTAAAAAGTAGTTTACTTCTTCTTTTTATAGGTAATGTCTATCTATCTCACCCCCTGGATATGGGGGTGATCTTTCTTATAGTTCTTACTATAAACCTCTTTAAGAATAAGGAGCTGAAGAAGGGTCTGAAGAAGATGAAGTTTCTCTTTCTCTTCTATATGGGTACCTGTTTCTTTCAGCTTCTCTACCTTCAGGAGGGGGAAGTGGTCTATAGGTTATATAATTTTTATATCACAAAGACCGGAATCATTACAGTCACTGTGAACTTTTTGAGGATAATAAACCTTATTATGATATCCTGGCTTGCCAATTCTGGTAACCTTCTTAGGGGACCCCTTAAGAAATACCAGCTTGTTGGGGAGTGTGTCATGGAGATGGTGCCAGAAGCTTTTAGTCTGTTTAAGAAAAGAATGAAACCAAAATGGTTCTTTCGGCATATTTTGAAACAAATAAAGGTTAAAATATAGCCTAAGGTATGTTTGATTTTAGAAAAGAAATTTGTTAGAATGGGTATGTAGAAAACATTTGATGGAGGATGATTTTGACTATGAAATACAATTATAAGGACTTAGGTCTTTCAAACACAAAGGAAATGTTCAAGCACGCTAACGAAAATGGGTATGCTGTACCAGCTTTTAACTTTAACAACATGGAAATGATGCAGGCTATCGTTGAAGGATGTGCTGAGATGGGATCACCTGTAATCCTACAATGTTCAACAGGTGCTAGAACTTACATGGGTAAGGAAACTGTACCAATGCTTGCTATGGCAGCAGTAAAGATCGCTAGATCAATGGGATCGGACATTCCTATCGCACTTCACCTAGATCACGGACCATCACTAGAGGCAATCAAGGACTGTATCGACTACGGATTCTCATCTGTAATGATCGACGGTTCTCACTATGACTTCGAAAAGAACATCGCAATCTCAAAGGAAGCTGCAGAGTACGCTCACAAGTTTGACGTAACTGTAGAAGCTGAGCTTGGAGTACTAGCTGGAGTAGAGGATGACGTAGTAGCAGACGAACACGTTTTCACTCAGCCAGAGGAAGTAGAGGAGTTTGTATCAAGAACTGGTGTTGATTCACTAGCTATCGCTATCGGTACATCTCACGGAGCTCACAAGTTTAAGCCAGGAACTGACCCTAAGCTTAAGCACGAAATCCTATCTGAGATCGAGACTAAGATCCCTGGATTCCCTATCGTACTTCACGGATCATCAGCTGTACCTCAGGAGTTCGTAGCAACTATCAAGGAGTTCGGAGGAGAGCTTAAGGACGCTATTGGTATCCCTGATTCTGAGCTTAGAGGAGCTACTAAATCAGCAGTTGCTAAGATCAACGTAGATACTGACGGAAGACTTGCATTCACTGCAGGAGTAAGAGAAGTATTTGGAACTAAGCCAGGAGAGTTTGACCCTAGAAAATATCTTGGAAACGGAAAATCTAAGATGAAGAACTACTACAAGACTAAGATCGCTAACGTATTCGGTTCAGAGGGAGCTTACAAGAAAGGAACTATGTAATTAGATCTTCATAAAGTAAAGTATAGATAAAGAAAAAAGGAGCCCAGAGCTCCTTTTTTTACATCTTTTATTATTTTATAGTTTAACCCCCTGCCAGGAAACAGCACTCCAATACCTGTCCCTATCTGATCCAAGCTGTAAAGGGAGGTGGAGATTAATTGTCGGACTTCAGCTTGAATACAAGGTCGGTAATAGCTTCAAGCTTCTCTCTGTACTCCTTTATCTTAATATCATTTTCCTCTGCCCAAGCCTTTTCTAGTTTTTTTTCAAATTCAGCCATATCCTTCTTCAGTTCCTCTAAGTTCTTTTTCATTTCCTTCATACTTATCCCTCCTTAATTGATTTTAGAAAATATCTACTGAAAATAAGGGTAAAAACCTTTATTAAAATTGTATTCTGAAAAAGAATTTGAAAATACTTAATTTTATCCTTGAAATGCCCTCGTTCTTATGGTATACTCTTCTGAGTGAATTGAGAAAAGCAATTACAAATTACTTGAAAATTAAAGATAGTTTTGAAGAGAGTGCAGTGGATTTCTCTCTTCAAAAAAAAAACCACTGAGGCGATTTTTTTTTTTCGTCTTTTTTTATTGCCGGTAATCGGCTAAGTATTTCAACAGGAGGTTTATTTTTAATGAAACAGACAAAGTATATTTTTGTAACAGGTGGAGTAGTATCATCTCTAGGAAAGGGAATAACTGCAGCATCACTGGGAAGACTTTTAGAGGAGAGAGGGTATAACGTAACTATCCAGAAGTTTGACCCGTACATCAACGTAGATCCGGGAACAATGAACCCATATGAGCACGGAGAAGTATTTGTTACTAATGATGGAGCAGAAACAGATTTAGACCTTGGGCACTATGAGAGATTCATCGATCAGAACCTAACAAAGTATAACAACATAACTACAGGAAAGATATATCAGTCTGTAATAAATAAAGAGAGAAGAGGAGAGTACCTAGGTAAAACTGTACAGGTAGTTCCTCACATTACAAATGAAATAAAGTCAAAGATAGAGATCGTAGGTAAGGAGAACAACTCAGACATCGTAATCACTGAGATCGGTGGAACAGTTGGAGATATCGAATCTACTCCATTCCTAGAGGCTATCAGACAGTTCAGATACGACGTAGGAAGAGAAAATGTACTATATGTTCACTGTGCACTTCTTCCATACCTGAGAGCAGCAGGGGAGCTTAAGACTAAGCCTGCACAGCACTCGGTAAAGCAGCTTATGATGATGGGAATAAGACCAAACGTACTTGTTTGCAGAACTGAGCACCCTATCACAGATGACCTTACAAGAAAGCTGTCTCTATTCTGTGATATCGATGAGGAAGCAGTAATCGAGGCACCAGATGCATCTACTATCTACGAAGTTCCTATGATCATGGAGGAGAACGGACTTGCAGATGTAGTGTGTAAGCAGCTTGGAATAGAGAACAAGAAGCCAAACCTTGAAGAGTGGGCTAAGATGGTAGACAGAATCAAGAATCCAAGCAAGAAGTTCAAGATGGCAGTTGTAGGTAAGTATGTAGAGCTTAAGGACGCATACATCTCTATAGATGAGTCTATTAAGCACGCTGGTTACCACCTGGATGCAGATGCTGATATCGACTATATCCAGGCTGAGACTCTTGACGTAAAGGTACTTAAGAAGTATGACGGAATTCTTGTACCAGGAGGATTTGGAGCAAGAGCAGTAGAGGGTAAGATAGAGGCTATCAACTTTGCAAGAAGAAACAAGATACCATTCCTAGGAATTTGTCTTGGAATGCAGTGTACTGTAATTGAGTATGCAAGAGAGGTACTTGGATACACAAATGCAAACTCTGCAGAGTTTGATGAAAACTGTGAGCACCCAGTAATCGACATCCTTCCAGATCAGAAGGGAGTAGAGATGGGTGGTACTATGAGACTGGGAATCTACCCTTGTAAGCTAGAGGAGGGAACTCTTGCTAGAGAACTTTACGGAGAGGAGCTTATCTATGAGAGACATAGACATAGATTTGAGTTCAACAACGCATATAAGGAAGTAATCCAGAATGCAGGTCTTGTAATTTCAGGATCATCTCCAGACGGAAGACTTGCGGAGATAGTAGAGCTTCCAACAAGCGAGCACCCATACTTTATCGCAGGGCAGTTCCACCCAGAGTTTAAAACTAGACCAAATAGACCTCACCCTCTATTTACAGGTCTTGTAAAGGCTATCCTAGAGAGAACTGAAAAGTAATTTTAAGAGCAGGAATTTTCCTGCTCTTTTTTTATTTTTTGGAAGGATCTGCAGCTTAAGGGGAGGAGATAAAACTTGAAGCGACTGAACTCACTGATATATGGTTGTAATAAAACTCTATTGTTGACTAAAAAACTAATTAAATTATTGGGAGTTTTAAACAAAAAGCTCTTTATTTTTAGTATTAAAAATTTCATTTTGCTGGTTTTGTGGGGTAAACTTGTACTAGGAGGTGAACTGTGGAGAGAGGAAGAATTTATTATTTTTCAGGAACTGGAAATAGTTACTACTGCGCAAAAAAAATAGGGGAGAAACTGCACCTAAAGGTGGAGGGGATCCGAAGGGAAACAGAGGCAGCAGGGGAGATGGAGTACCTTGGTCTGGTGTTCCCAGTCTATGCCCTGGGACCTCCTAATATAGTGAGAGATTTTATAAGGAAGCTTGAGGGATTGGAAGCTTCCTATGTCTTTGTAGTTCTTACCTATGGGGGAGCCTATGGTAGGGCTTTGGAGTATACAAGGGATCTTCTTAAGAAGGAGGGAGTAGACCTGAGCTACGGGGCAGCAGTGAGGTATCCAGACAACTATATAATAGCTTTTAAGGTTCCCAGCCTAGAGAAGCAGATGAAACTCATAGGAGATGGTGATAGGAAGCTAGGGAGGATATTGAAGGATCTCGCTGGAAATAAAAAGCTACTTGAGAGGGACAAGATCCCTATGAGGTATATTCCCAATATGATCTATGAGTACTCAGCTAAAAGATTCAGAAAGATGGGAAAAAATCTCAAGGCAGATGACAGCTGTATCTCCTGCGGTCTATGTGAGAGGGAGTGTCCTACTAAAAATATAGTCCTGGCAGGAAAAAAAATTGTTTTTGGGGTCAGGTGTGAGCTGTGCTTAAGATGTGTACATATATGTCCTAAAAATTCTATTAATTACAAAAACAGAACGCAAAACAAAAAAAGATACCTAAATCCAAGGGTCTACATGGTTAAGAAGTGATCTCAAAAAGTGCATTTTTTAACAAAATGAGTTTGAAGAAGTTTTGACATACAAAATATATGCTTCGTATGTCTAAAAAAACATTGCTTTTGAAATAAAAATAGTGTTATATTTGATGTGGATATAGTTATTTTATTAACATAAAATAAACATAAAAGGGGAGGATAAGATGGCTTGTAAGAACGAACTTAAAGAATCATGTTTTAAAGAACTAGATGAGTTTATACTTTCAATTGAAGATAAGCAAGGAGCACTAATATCTGTACTGCATAAGGCGCAGGAAATTTTTGGATACCTGCCAAAGGAGATTCAGGAGTTTGTAGCAGAAAGACTGGATCTATCGTTAGCAAAGGTATATGGAGTAGTTAGTTTCTATTCCTTCTTTACTATGACTCCAAAGGGGAAACACCCAGTTTCTGTCTGTATGGGAACAGCTTGCTACGTTAGAGGAGCAGGAAAGGTACTAGAGGACTTTGAAAAGCAGCTAGGAATCAGCGCTGGAGAAACTACTGTAGATGGAGAGTTCTCAATCGACGCTCTTAGATGTGTTGGAGCATGCGGACTGGCACCAGTGGTACTTATCGGTGAGGATGTATTTGGTAAGGATGAAGCTAAGGATGTTGCGGGATTAATCGCAAAGTACAGAGGTCAATAGGAGGATTTAAGATGTCTAAAAAGATTACTTCTTATGAGGAACTATTAAAAAAGGGTAAGGAGTGCGAAGCACTTATCGAGCTAAGAAAGAAGTGAGAGGATATTGACCTGGAAAATACCAAGGTAGTGAGGGTAGGGATAGGTCAGAATACACAGGAGGCTAAGAGATTAGCCGATGAGGTATCTCTTGCAGTAATAAGATATATTAAGGAAAAAGGTATTGAGGATGTAGCGGTAGTCCAGAGTGAGTTCTACGGATACTCAGGAGACAAACCTATAATTGAACTGGCAATCCCTAAGATGGGGCAGGTTGTATTCGGCAACATGGAGCCAGGGGAAGCTGTAAAGCTTGTGGAAAAATACATGGTAAACACCCAGGAGATAGCACACTTTTTGGTGGACAACCATGGAGACAGAAAGAAAAAACATTAAGGGGGTAAGTATAAATGGCAGATAAAAAGCACGTCCTAATCTGTGGTGGAACAGGATGTCTTTCTTCAAAGAGTAATAAAATAGCTGATAACATGAACGCTATCCTTAAGGAAAAGGGGATGGAGGACGATGTTAAGGTAGTATTAACTGGATGTTTTGGTTTCTGTGAGAAGGGACCTATCGTAAAGATAATGCCAGACAATACATTCTATGTAGAGGTAAAACCAGAGGATGCAGGAAGAATCATAGAGGAAGACCTGATAAAGGGAGAGAAGATAGAGACTCTATTATTCAGAGACCCTAAATCTGGTGAGAGAATCCATGAGGGAGAAAATATGGAGTTCTATAAGAAGCAGATGAGAGTTGCTCTTAGAAACTGTGGACTTATAGACCCTGAAAGTATAGATGAGTATTTAGGAAACAGAGGATACCAGGCGCTAGGAAAGGTTCTGACTAGCATGGAGCCTCAAGACGTAGTAGATGAGATCAAACTTTCTGGAATTAGAGGAAGAGGAGGTGGGGGATTCCCTACTGGTCTTAAGTGGCAATTTGCTCTAAACAATGAAGCTGACCAAAAGTATGTAGTATGTAACGCAGACGAGGGAGATCCGGGAGCATTCATGGACAGATCGATCCTAGAGGGAGACGCTCACTCGATAATCGAGGCAATGGCTATCTGTGGATACGCAACGAAGGCTACTAAAGGTCTGGTATATATCAGAGCTGAGTACCCGCTAGCTATCAACAGACTTAGAAAAGCAATGCAGGATGCAAGAGAGTACGGACTTCTTGGAAAGGACATCCTTGGATCTGGATTCGACTTCGATATAGAGATCAAGTACGGAGCAGGAGCATTCGTATGTGGAGAGGAAACAGCTCTTATCCACTCAATGGAGGGAGAGAGAGGAGAGCCTACTTCAAAGCCTCCATACCCAGCAGAAGCTGGTTACTGGGGTAAACCAACTAACGTTAACAACGTAGAGACATTTGCTAACATTCCTGAGATCATCCTAAACGGTGGAGAGTGGTTTAAGGGTATCGGTACAGAGAAGTCTTCTGGAACTAAGGTATTCGCTCTAGCTGGAAAGATCAATAACGTAGGTCTTGTAGAGGTACCTATGGGAACTACTCTTAGAGAGGTAATCTTTGAGATCGGTGGAGGAATCAAGGACGGTAAGAAGTTTAAGGCTGTACAGACTGGAGGACCATCTGGAGGATGTCTGACTGAAAACGACCTGGATACTAAGATCGACTTCGATTCACTGACTGCTAAGGGATCTATGATGGGATCTGGTGGAATGATCGTAATGGATGAGGATGACTGTATGGTTGCAGTATCTAAGTTCTACCTAGACTTTACTGTAGAGGAGTCTTGTGGTAAGTGTACTCCATGTAGAATAGGAAACACTAGACTATATGAGATGTTAGACAAGATAACAAAGGGTAACGGAACTATGGAGGACCTTGAGTTAATGAGAGAGCTATCTGAGACTATCAAGGACACATCTCTATGTGGACTGGGGCAGACAGCACCTAACCCAATTCTTTCAACTCTAGACCAATTCTGGGATGAGTATGTAGCACACGTAACTGACAAGAGATGTCCAGCAGGAGCTTGTACAGACCTTCTTCAGTTCACTATAAATGACAAATGTATCGGTTGTACAGCATGTGCAAGAGTATGTCCAGTTAACTGTATCTCTGGTAAGGTAAAGGAGAAGCACGTTATCGACCAGGAGAAGTGTATTAAGTGTGGAGCTTGTTATACTACTTGTAAGTTTAAGGCAATCGATAGAGGATAGATCACATTATTGGAAAAAATTAAAGAAAAAAGGAGTGAATTGGCCTAATGGAAACTGTAAAAGTTACGATAGATGGAATATCAATAGAAGTGCCTAAGAGTGCGACTATAGTATCAGCAGCAAAATCTGCTGGAATCACAATTCCTACCCTTTGTTACCTTCAAATGGGTGGAGCAGACTATAAGAATGATTGTGCATCATGTAGAATATGTGTAGTAGAGGTAGAGGGAAGAAGAAACCTGGCTCCTGCATGTGCTACACCAGTATATGATGGAATGGTAGTAACAACTAACTCTATGAAGGTAATGCAAAAGAGAAAGACAGTTCTTGAGCTGCTTCTTTCAGACCACCCTAAGGACTGTCTGTCTTGTTCAAAGAACGGAGAGTGTGAGCTTCAGGACCTTGCAACTCAGTTTGGAGTAAGAGAGGTAAGATTTGCTGGTAAGGAATCTGAGTATAGAAAGGACTACTCACCTTCAATCATAAGAGACGTAGACAAGTGTATCATGTGTAGAAGATGTGAGACTATGTGTAATGAGATCCAGACTTGTGGAGTACTTTCTGGAGTAAACAGAGGATTTGAGGCAGTAGTTGCCCCTGCATTTGAGCAGGACCTAGAGGACTCTGTATGTACATACTGTGGACAGTGTGTAGCAGTATGTCCAGTGGGAGCACTACACGAGGCAGACCACACTTGGAAACTCGTAAAAGATATAGCTAACCCTAAGAAGAAGGTAATCGTACAGGTTGCCCCTGCAGTAAGAGTAGCTCTTGGAGAGGAGTTTGGACTTGAGCCAGGAACAGATGTAACTGGTAAGATGGTAACAGCTCTTAAGAAGCTTGGATTTGACCAGGTATTCGACACAAACTGGGCAGCTGACCTTACTATCATGGAGGAAGCATCTGAGCTTATCGACAGAGTAACAAGAAAGCTAGGTGGAGATGAGGATGTAAAACTTCCTATCCTTACATCTTGTTGTCCTGCATGGGTTAAGTTTTTTGAGCACAACTACCCTGACTTCCTAGATGTACCATCTTCAGCTAAGTCACCACAGCAGATGTTTGGTGCAGTAGCTAAAGGAATCTGGGCTAAAGAGGAAGGTATCGCAAGAGAGGACCTAGTATGTGTATCTATCATGCCTTGTCTTGCTAAGAAATATGAGGCATCTAGAGATGAGTTTAAGGTAGACGGGACACCAGATGTAGACTACTCTGTTTCAACTAGAGAACTTGCAGCTCTTCTTAAGCAGGCTAATATAGACCTTAAGAGACTTGATGAGGATAAGTTTGACAATCCGCTGGGAGCATCTACAGGAGCAGCTGATATCTTCGGAAGAACTGGAGGAGTTATCGAGGCAGCTACAAGAACAGCTTATGAGTGGATCACAAAGGAATCTCTTGAGTCTGTAGACTTTGAGGATCTTAGAGGAATGGAGGGAATCAGAGTAGCAGAGGTTTCTATTCCAGGACTAGATGAGAAGCTTGGATCTAAGTTTAGAATCGGAATCGCTCACGGACTGGGAGCAGCTAGAGAGCTTATGGATAAGCTAAGAGCTGGAGAGGAAACTCTACATGCAATAGAGATCATGGCATGTAAGGGTGGATGTATCGGTGGAGGAGGACAGCCTTACCACCACGGAGATTTTGGAATCATCAGAAAGAGATTTGAAGGTCTTCAGAACATAGATAACAACAAGGAGATTAGAAAATCTCACGAGAATAAGTATATACAGGAGCTATATGAAAAGCACCTAGGTAAGCCAATGAGTCACGAGGCACACCACTTGTTACATACTAAGTACTTCCCTAAGCACAAGATTTAGAGAAGGTTAAAGGCGACAGCAGAGCTGTCGTCTTTTTTTATGGTTTTTAAAAATAAACAAAGTGTCGCCGTATACTCAATATTTTCAAAAGAATTACAGGAGATAAGTTTAGTTAAAAAGTAGGAATTTACCAAATATCTTGTAAAATCTTACTAGGTGCATAAGCTTAACAACTATCTGAAACTTATGGGTTATCCAAGGAGGAGAGGGATGGAAGGGATAAAGGTGAAAAAATACTTTAAATATAATTTTCTATTCTATCTTCTTATTGTTTTAGTTACCTTAACCAACTTAACATACTTGGTGTATAAGGGGATGGAGGAAAGGAAGGGGAGGGAAGACTTCCTTAGAGAGAGAGTAGAAGAGTACATGGGAGAGGTAGGGGAGGAGCTGAGGGGAACCAGTGCAAGGTACCTGGATCATGGAATCATCGATATGGGAGAGTTTAACTACCTCCTGAGAGTGGTAGAGGGAAGGTGGAAGATCTATAGCAACTGGGATGGAAGGTGGAGAGACATAGAACTCCAGGGGGAAAGGTACTTTCTGGAGAAAAGGTCAGAGGGGATCATCCTGATGGATGGGAGATATTATATCTATGGGAAAAGTGTAAGAGAGGACAGAGAAGTCTACTCCATGTGGGAGATAGATCAGAAGTTTCTTGAAGCCTTGGAAGAGAAGATAGGTATAGAGGTAGGGATATCTTCAGAGGTAGGGATCCACTATCTGATTCCAGTGGTAAACAGCCCTCAGGGGCTGAAGCTTTACTTTAACGATGAAAGAAGTTCTATAGTAGAAGCTGTAGTTATAGGAGGATACTTCTTCCTTGTAATTGCAATCTCCCTTCTCCATTTAAAGACGGTGAGGGGTAAGATAGAGGAGGAGGAGGAGAGGGTAGTTGAGGAAGTAAAGCTAATAAAGAGCAACAAAATAAATAGCTCCCCAGTGGAAACAGATAGTATCTTTTTTAATATTAATATGGCTATAAAGGACCTCGGGGAGAGATACCTAAAAAAAACAGGGGATCTTAATATGCTCAGAAGGAGGCTAACACACACAAACCTACAGCTAAGGGAGGTGGCCATAATCGACAGACTGACAGGCCTCTACAATAAGCTCTTTCTCTATGAGGTCTTGAACGACCTGAAGAAGAACAGGGCTTCTAGACCATACTACAGTATAGTCATGATGGTAGATTTGGATAACTTTAAGAGGTTAAATGATACCTATGGACACCTTGCAGGGGACAGGCTCCTCAGGGAGATAGGAGATTTTCTTAAGAAGACCTGTGGGGAAAAGGGACTGGCTTTCAGGTATGGGGGAGATGAATTCTTCATTGTATTCAAGCAGATAAGGTATGAAGATTTTCTGGAATTGGCCTCCTACTTTGAGGAGGAGAGGGAGGAGATTATCAGAAACTATATCCAGGTAAAGCTGGGAATGAGTACCGGGGCCATTATCTTGAAGGATGATGAGGAGTATGATGTGGATAAGATCATAAAAGAAGTGGACGAACTTCTCTATGAAGCAAAGAAGAAGGGAAAGAATCAGGTGGTGTTTAAAATATAAATCGGTGGGGGAAAGTTTATGAAATTTCGTGATAAGATATGGATTATATTTTTTATCTTAGTAGGTGGAGTAATAGCCTCTGTGATGATCTGTGAATACTTTTATGTGGAAAAAATATATACCAATAAAGAAAGTGTGAGAATGGACAATGTTTTTCACTACTACGAGGAAAAACTTGAGGGAGAGTTTTTCCTGAAGGAGGAGCTTCTTCTGGATAAGTATTTGATAGATGGGGTCCCTCAGGTAGCTGAATTGAGAAAACAAGATTTATTTATCTATGTCTCTGGTAGAAAGGGAGCCTGGAGAAAGGAGGAGCTGGCAGAGCTGCAACTAGTAAGAGGAAGCCAGGGGTATATCATCTCTCCAGAGGGTAATATTCTTGGATATAAAATGGATAGAGAGGGAAAGGCTTTTATCTTCAGGCTTGAGAAGGAAAACTTCCTGGGAGATTCCAAGTGGGCTTACTACAAGATATATATGGAGGGTATAAAGGATAGCAGAAAAAAGAATGAGAGGATAAAGGTAGAGGGAGAGACAGCTGAAAAAAAATACTATATTCCCGTTGAAAATGGACAGATATATTTAAAACTCAAAAGGGATGGTCTTCTCTTTCATTCGGTTCATAAAAAAGGACAGGAGATATACCTCAAGGGAGTGTTTGTCATACTCCTTCTGAGCCTCTTAGGAACGAGATACTTTGAAAGAACTATGTCAAAACCAATAGATAAAGCCGTAAGAAGGATCAACTCCTTTAATATAGAGGAGAGCCCAGGGGAAAGCATAAGCCTTGGGAATTTCAGGGAGTTAAAGGGGGTAGAGGATGGAATCAATAGAATATTGGAGGAAGTACAGAGGAGAAGGAGGAAGTATGAGCTCCTCTATGAGGAGATTCCAAACTTTACAGCAATACTAGATATAGATCTCAATATAATAGAGACCAATAGTTACTTCGATACCCACCTGAAAAAACCAGAGGCCTCAGGAACAGAGAGTTTCTTAAACTATATTCCAGATGATAAGATAAATTTGTTTACCTCTCTCTATAGAAAACTGGAGGAGGGAAGATCAGTTATAAATGAAAAGTTTTATATACTGGATGATGGGTTTAATCCCAGGGATGTTTTACTGACCATGAGAAAGGTCAAGCTAGATGGGGAGGAGGATGTTTTCCTCATGTCTGCTATGGATATGGTTTACTTTGATCTTTTAGAGATGGAGAGAGGAGTAAAGAAGGAGAAGTATGATAAATACACCAAGGTATATACAAGGGAGTATGGTAGTAACTACCTTGAAAGATATATAAGCCTCTTTAAGACCTCCAACTTCAGGTTCATAACAGCTCTTGTATGGCTGGATAATTTTTCAGAAGCGGGAAGTGGTTATAGGGGAAGCTCTCAGGTTGGACTTCTGAGGATCTTAGCAGATAAGATAAAGGAGTGTCTGAGAGGAACGGATCTCATCTGTAAGTATGAGAGAAATAATTTTATGCTTCTTATGCCTATGGTTAAAGCAAGGGGCGCAGATATAATATTTGAAAGAATAAGGGAAAAGCTTGAAGAAAGGGACAGTGAACTGGCTGAAAGGCTAAGATATGTCTTCCTGGAGTATAGCGGAATAAGATCAAAGGATGACTTTGTGCAGGAACTGGTAGAGGAGATGAAGGGAAGGAGGTATGAAAATAGGGAGATAGTGGAGGATAAGATAATAAAAGCTCTTCAAAATGAGGAGATAAAGGTCTACTTTGAACCCCTCCTGGATCTGGAGAGTAAAAGGGTTTCCCTTGAGGCGCTTTTAAGGTGGAAAAATACCTCTACTGGAACAATATATCCCGATGAGTTTCTTCCCCTTGCTGAGGAGAGCGGCCTTCTTCCAGAGATAACAAGGTATGTGTTAGAGGAGGTTCATAGGGCCATGGATATGGTAAAGGTTCCCATATCGGTTAATATATCTGCCACTGAGTTTATGAGTGGAGAGTTTCTTGGGGCTATAAAAAAGATATTTAGAGACAGAGGAAAACTCAAGAAACTTGAACTGGAAATACCAGAAGTAGTCCTCCTAGAGGATATTCCAAAGGGGTGGCAGAGGGTAAGGGAACTAACGGATATGGGTGTGTCCTTTAACCTGGATCACTTTGGAAGCGGAGGAAGTTCACTGCTAAGGATCAAGGACTTTAATTTTAAGAGGATAAAGACCGACAAGACCTTCATAGAAGGGATGGAACACTCAGAGGAGAAGATCAATACCCTGAGGGCTATGATAGGCATAGGAAGGGGACTGGGAACTCCAATCTCTGTTGTAGGAGTGGAGGGAAGAGTGCAGGTAAGGAAACTTCTGGAGTTAGGTTGTACCTCCTTCCAGGGGGAGTTCATAGGGAAGACCTCTTCAATAGAGGAGATAGTGAAAAAACTTGATGAGGGAGAGTATGAAAGAATTTTAGAGGAGATAATGGAGATTAAGGGTTAAAAGGATGTAGGGAGATAAAGGTTTTTACACCTACTCTACCTAACCTAAAAATTCCTTTTATACCCATCCTGTAGACTAATCCTGTAAACAAAAGTAATAAATAAAAGACCTCCCATGTAGGAGGTCTTTATTGTTATTTAATTTTTAAGATGACTAGGAATAGATATTATTAAGGTTTTACTTCAACATCTGTTATTATTCTATCTCCTTCTTGTGGGTGCCAAACTACAGTTGAGTCTATAGGGGTAGGCTGAGGTTCATTAAACTTAATAGTATAGGTCCCATCTCCATTATCAATAAACTCTCCATTTTCAACAGTGATATCATTAATTTTTCCTTCGCTACTGAAGGTTATTTCGCTGATTTTTTTGAGTCCTGTATTTTCCTCGGTAAATTCTAGAGGACCATGGTTGTTCCCATTTCCATTTCCATTGTCAGTTCCCTTTATCCACTCTAAATCTCCATCTTTATTGATGATCCAGGAGTCGTTTCCGTCGGGAATTAAAGAGCCTAAGTCATCTACAGGTCCACCATCTCCAGGATTACCGCCATCCCCGGGATCGCTATACTTTTCATTCCATATCTCATTGTCCTCATCTCCAGTGTAGTTACCATTCTTGAGGTTGGCATAAATCTTTCCATCCTCTTCTCTATAGAGCCATCCCCCGGTATTATCCCTCTCCTCTACCACCTTATTAGTGGCAGGCACCTTTTTAGCTCCTGGTGTTTCAGGCATGATGCTCTTGGAATAGAAGTTTGTAAATCTCTCAGAAAGTTCTCCCTTAGATGAGATATCCACCCCCTCGTTATTATTGGATGAAGCCGACAGAACTTCCCCATAGACAGGGTATCCCTCATTTTTAACATTGAACATCTCTATGGAGGTTCTCAGACTGGCCAGGTTTCCCTGTACATTGGCTACCTTGGCATCAGCTGTAACATCTGTAAACCTAGGAAGGGCAATTGCTGTCAAAATCCCAATTATGGATATGACTACCATCAACTCTATTAAAGTAAATCCTTTTTTCATAATATCTCCTTTATTTAAGTATTATTTTTCAAGTATAACTTATCTATAGGTAAACAGGAATATTATAGTATAAAAAGTATCGAATGTTAACTAAAAATTTAAAGAAGGAGAGCTGCCTAGATTAAGGCAGCTCTCTAATCTTTTACTCTTTTATTCATAGGAGATCTCATAGATGGCGTGATCATCAAACAATCCTAAAAAGCCATCAAAGTCAACCTCTACCTCGAAACCACCACCGGCTGTAGACTTGGGAGGTTCGTAGGCCTGAGTATAGGTATAGTGACCATCGGTATCGGGACCGCCAGTCAGCTCCCAGTTTTCAAGCTCTGAATTTGTCTTAAGGGAGATCTTGGCTACCTTCTCAAGCTCGGTATTGCTACTATCCAGTTTAATCCTTCCAATGGTAAGAGCCCCTGTTAACTCAAGAGCCTCTGTATCCTCGTTGTACTCAAAGGCGCTAAGGAAATCCTCAAACCAGCTGCCGGACTTTATAAAGGACTCTAAGTCGACTCCTGTAACTGAATGTATCTTCTCATCAGGACCGGGAGCCGGCGCAGGAGTGCTTCCTCCTCCATTATCTCCTCCACTGCCATCTTCATCCTCTTCAGAGAATTTAGCCTCATTCCAGATCTCGTTCCCTTCATTCCCAGTATAGTTTCCATTTTTAAGGTTAGCATAGATCAGGCCGCTTTCCTCTATATATAGCCATCCTCCGCTATCGTCCCTCTCCTTAACTACCTGATTTGTAGCAGAGGCCTCCTCAGATGCTGGTGTTTCAGGCATGGAGTTCTTAGAGTAGAAGGCTGTAAAAGCCTCTGAAAGGCTACCGTCTGAAGAAATATCACCACTACTGTTAGATGAAGCCGGCTGAACCTCACCATAGACAGGGTATTCCTCGTTTTTGACATGGAACATCTCTATGGAGGTTCTGAGGTTTAACAGATTTCCCTGGACCTGGGCTACCCTGGCATCATCTGTGATATCTGTAAATCTTGGCAGGGAAATTGCTGCCAGGATGCTTATTATGGATATAACTACCATTAACTCTATAAGTGTAAACGCTTTCTTCATTAAACTCCCCCTAAATATTGTAGATAATGTCCATTATATAATAAAAAATCAAACTTGTGAATGATATAACAATACTTAGATGGACATATACTCTTCTTCTTGAAGAAATTTGTGTAAAAGAAGGTATAAGGGGGTGTAAAAAAATTTACACTTCTTTTACAGAAAATTTATAACGAAGCAACACAGAGGAGTTAGAATAGGTTCATAAAACAAGAACAGAAGTTAAAGGAGAAAAAAATGAGTTTAAGAAAAATTAAGGATACCCTGATGAAACAGACGATCTTCGGTATCGCTGCATTTAATATTATAATTGTATTTTCGATATTTTTCTTTGTTTTTACAAATGGGTTGAAGTTTTTCTATGAGGGGAGTGTGGTAGACTTTTTTCTGGGAAGAACATGGATACCTCTGTCGGACCTCTATGGTTTCCTGCCTCTTCTGGCAGGGAGCTTCTGGGTGAGTGTAATAGCCCTTGGAATATCAGTTCCTCTGAGTCTTTTTGCAGCAGTTTATATATCTGAGTATGCTGGAAGGAGAACCAGGGAGATCTTCAAGATTCTCATAGAAACAATGGCTGCTCTTCCATCAGTTGTACTGGGATACATAGGACTCTATGTGTTTTCAGGATCCATAAGAGACTTCTTCGGGCTGAACTCAGGTCTTACAGCTCTAAATGGTGGAATACTTCTGGCACTTATGGCTATTCCTACAATGGTAAGTATAGCAGATGATGCCCTTGTAGCACTGGACAAGTCCTACAAGGAAGCTTCCCTTGCCATGGGAGCCAATAAACTGGAGACGATTGTAAAGGTGCTTCTTCCTGCGGCCTTCCCGGGGATATTTGCAGGAATAATGCTTGGATTTGGAAGGATCATAGGGGAGACTATGACGGTACTCATGGTAACCGGAAATGCACCAATACTGGATTCGGGCCCCCTTACAGCAGTGAGAACCCTTACAGCTACAATAGCTGCTGAGATGGGAGAGGTAACTATAGGGGATAAGCACTACTACTCACTCTTTACAATAGGAATAGTACTGTTTGCAATAAGCTTCCTTACAAATACCATAGCAGACTACTTTATCCATAGATCCAGAAAGATGAGTTAACCAAAGGAGAGAATGATGAGCGTATTAAAGGGTAGAAGTAAAGATATAATAGAGACGATAATCAAGGGCGTAGGGATACTATCCGTCCTCCCGGTACTGGGGATATTTGCATATATCATCTTCAAGGGGGTGCCGGCAATTACATGGACTTTCCTCTCAGAGACTCCCAGAGCAGGTATGAGAGAGGGGGGGATATTTCCTGTAATTGTGGGAAGTATAATGCTTACTGTGGGAACTATAGTAGCTTCGGTGCCCTTTGGGATCCTTACAGGGGTATACCTGGTGGAGTACTCCAAGGATAACTGGCTGAGAAGGATAATCAACCTGACCATAGTAAACCTTGCAGGAATACCAAGTATAGTCTACGGGCTTTTCGGAATGGCTTTCTTTGTAATAGCCATGGGCATGGGGAGATCCCTTCTGGCGGGTTCCCTTACCCTGGGAATTATGAGCTTGCCGGTAATTATAACAGCTACAAGGGAAGCCCTTCTGGCAATACCTAAGAGCCTGAGGGAAGCCTCCCTGGCCCTGGGAGCTACTCAGTGGGAGACAACCTGGAAGATAGTACTTCCTGCAGCTTTACCTGGAATCCTTACTGGAATAATCCTTTCAGTATCAAGAGCAGCGGGTGAAACAGCACCCATAATGTTTACAGCGGCAGCTTTCTACCTGCCCTTCCTGCCGGAGTCCCTAAGCGACCAGGTGATGGCCCTGCCATACCACCTCTATGTAATATCAACTCAGGTACCCAATATGCCAGAGTCCAATATGATGGGAACACTCTTTGTACTGGTGTTCATAACAGTGGGATTCAACCTGTTGGGAGCCTATGTCAGAAATAAATTCAGAAAATTCAGATAGATTTTAGGAGGAAAGATGGAGAACAATATAAGATTAAGTGTTAAGGATTTCAACTTTTACTATGGAAAGTTTCAGGCACTGAATAATATAAATATGGATGTGGAAAAAAATAAGGTGACGGCTCTTATCGGGCCGTCGGGGTGTGGAAAGTCTACATTTCTGAGATCTATAAACAGGATGAATGACCTCATTGAAATATCCAAGTATGAGGGGGTTATAGCTCTCGATGGAGAGGATATCTTCTCTAAGAAGCACGATATTGTGGAACTGAGAAAAAAGGTAGGGATGGTATTCCAGAAGCCAAACCCCTTCCCAAAGAGTATCTATGAAAATATCGTCTATGGTCCCAAGCTTCACGGAGAAAGGGAGAAGAAGAAGCTGGATGAGATAGTGGAGGAGAGCCTCAAGGCAGTAGCCCTCTGGGACGAGGTAAAGGATAAGCTTCACCAGTCGGCCCTGGGTCTTTCAGGGGGACAGCAGCAGAGACTTTGTATAGCAAGGGCCATAGCTGTAAAACCTGAGATCCTTCTTATGGATGAGCCTACCTCGGCTCTGGACCCTATATCTACCCTGAAGGTAGAGGAGCTTATAAGGGAGCTCCAGAAGGACTATACTATAATAATAGTTACCCACAACATGCAGCAGGCAGCGAGAATATCCGATTACACGGGATTCTTCTACCAGGGGATAATGGAGGAGTTTGGAGCGACTGAAAAGATATTTACAAATCCAGACAACAAGAAGACGGAAGACTATATAACTGGTAAATTCGGATAGGATAGACTGGAAGGGATATCCCACTATCAAATAACTGCGGAGGTAGGAAGATGAGAAACTTACATGAGAGAATAGATGCAATAAATGAGCACTTTATTGAGATGACTAAAAATGTAGAGAGGCTCCTGAGAATAAATATGGAGATGCTCAAGAAGAGGTCCTTTGAGAGATCCCTCTATGGAGAGGCAAAGGTAGTGGAGGACAGGATAAATGCCTATGAGGTAAAGATAAAAGAGGACTCCATAGTTGCCATAGCGATGTTTCAGCCTGCAGCTGGAGACCTGAGATCCCTTCTGAGTACCATAGAGGGTTCTAAGATGCTTGAGAGGATGGGAGACCTTCTCCTGGCTGATCTGAAACTCCTGAGGGAGATGGAGAAGAAGGGGGACCTTCATAAACCCCACCTGGACCTTGTAGGGGAGATGGTAGGAAAGGTAGAGGAGATATTTACAGCTTATACAACAGCCCTTGTGGAGAAGGACGATAAGAAGATCTACTCCATCCTTGCCCTGGATGAGGAGATAAATGATATCAGGGACAGCGTTGTAAAAAAGGTAATAGAGCTTATGAAGGAGTCCCCGGACAATGTGGAGTTTGGAAACCTTCTCCTGC
This sequence comes from Propionigenium maris DSM 9537, assembly GCF_027925155.1. GTDB lineage: Bacteria > Fusobacteriota > Fusobacteriia > Fusobacteriales > Fusobacteriaceae > Propionigenium > Propionigenium maris. The sequence continues at coordinate 182,236 of NZ_BSDY01000005.1, forward strand.
TTTCTACAAAAAAATATGAAAGAATTTCAGATAAAATTATGCAACTGGGCAGGAGTTTGGTATATAATGTTAGTGGAGATAACCTTAGAAAACAGGAGTTAATAAAGAAGAACTAGAGAAAGGGTTCGAGATCTGGGAGGAAATATGAAGGTACTAATAGTAGAGGACGACATAGAGATACAACAACTGGTAGGTTACTTCTTTAAGAAGGAGGGGTATGAGGTTGAAACAGTGGGAGATGGTTTAGAGGGGTTAAAGAAGATCAAAACCTTTAAGCCAGAGCTGGTGATCCTTGACATAATGCTCCCTAGCCTTGATGGAAAGAACTTTACTAAGATCGTAAGGGATCTTCCCGAGGAGTATGGAGCTCCTGTAATAATAATGCTTACAGCTAAGACGGAGATCGAGGATGTGCTAGAGGGCCTTGAGATAGGGGCCAACGACTATATGAAGAAGCCCTTCGACCCAAGGGAACTACTTCTGAGGGCGAGGAAGCTCATCTCTGGAGAGAAGAGGGAGAGCAAGAAATTTACCTTTGCAGGGGTAGTTATAGATGATGACAGGCACCAGGTAACTGAAGATGGTGTAGAGATAGAGCTCTCTAAAAAGGAGTATGACCTGCTATATCTGCTCTTTAAAAACCAGGGGATAGTACTATCCAGGGAAAAGATCCTGGATAAGGTGTGGAACACAAGCTACTATGCAGGGGACAGGTCTGTGGATATCTATATCTCAAAACTAAGGGAAAAGCTTAAGAGTATCTCCAAAAATATACGTACGGTGAAGGGAGTGGGGTACAAATTAGAAGAAAGGAGATAATAACTCTATTACTGATATTGTTCTTAGAGGCAATTTTTATCAAAAGCAATATAATGAGGCTATCGGATCTGCATGGGGAACTGGCCAAGAGGACCCTCAAGGAGGACAGCAGCCTTATTGAGAACCTTTTAAAGATAAGTGATACAGAGGAGCAGTTTCACTCCTACCTTAAGGATGTGGATAAGAGGGTGACCATCATACAGCTTGATGGAAAGGTGATATATGATTCCATGATGTATGAGTTAGAGGAGAGCATGGACTACCACAGTAAGAGACCAGAGGTTCTGGAAGCCCTTGAAAAGGGCACTGGTTTTGATATCAGGTACAGCAATACCCTGAAAAATATGAGGGCCTACTACAGTGTGGTAACAAGGGATTCAGATGGAGAGGATTATATAGTGAGAACCTCCCTTAACTATGAGAGGGAGTACAGTGAGATAAAGAGGATACTCCTCTATGAACTGCTCTTCTTCCTGACTCTGAATATATTTATATATTTTTGTTATAAGAACTATCTTAAGGGGCACCTCTTCCTGAAGATAGAGGAGATCAGAAAAACTTTGGAGGAGGGAGCTGAGGTTACAGATATCTATTCCAAGGGGGATCTATGGATCTCCGAGTTCTGGAAGATAGTCAGTGAGTGGCAGAAGACAAACCTTGAGAATATGAAACAGCTGGAGCTGGATAAGGAGAGGCTCAAGAGGATTATCTCCAGTGTGGATATGTCTATCCTCCTCATAGATGAAAACCTCAATACGGTGATGAAAAACGATGCCCTGAACTTTCTCTACAGAGGGGGGAATCAACTTCCCTATTACAGAGAGGTTAAGCACATTGAGATTATAGATATAATTAAAAAGTGTGTGGATAAGAAGGTAGCCCTCAAGGAGGAGGTATATATATCGGAACTGAAAAAATACCTTCTTGTGGCGGTAAAGTACCTGAAACTGAACAAGCAGTATATTCTCACAGTGAAGGATATAACCAGAAACAAGGAGATGCTTGAGGTGCAGAAAAACTTCATCAGCAATATCAGCCATGAGCTCAAGACTCCCCTTACCAATATAAAGGGTTACCTCATAGCCTTAGAGGATGCTCCCGGGGAGATGAAGGACTACTTCCTAAACGTGGCTAAAAATAATGTGGATAAACTGGAAAACATCACCATGGATTTCCTGAATATATCTAAGCTGGAGAACTCCAGGGTAGTCAACCTTACCCCAGTTTCCTTTGAGAAGCTCAAGGGGGATGTGGAAAGGAGTATAGATGGCATCCTTACCAAGAAGAATGGAAGGGCAGTATACTCTGTGAATCTCTTGGATGAGAATGGCTATATGAAGGTAGATTTTGATAAGTTTACAACTATCCTTAAAAACCTCATGGAGAATGGAGTTATCTATAACGACAAGGAGGAACCAGTTGTAAAGGTTGATATTATGGAGCTCTACGATCACTACAAGATCACTGTAACAGATAATGGAATGGGAATACCTGAGACCGAGATAGACAATATCTTTGACAGGTTTTACCGGGTAGATAAAGCCAGAACCAGTAATGTGGCCGGAACGGGACTGGGACTGTCCATAGTGGCGGAGATGATCGACATACTGGGAGGAAAGTTAAAATTAAAATCTGAAGAGGGGAAGGGAAGTACCTTTACCTTTACAATGTTAAAATGATCAGCTTTTTAAGCTGATCTTTTTATTTTTAAGGAAAGCATAGAATTTATAAAAAAGTTATATGAAGTAATGAGGCTTCTTACTGATTATCAGGATGCAACGTTACGTTGCTTTTTATTGGGAAAATTTATGATAGGACTCCAGAAAGTAAATTTTTTTTAAAACCTTTCAATTTAAAAAGGAAAAAAGTATGTTGATTATGTCAATGGTTGGTAGAAAAAAAGGTGTTATTATCTACGGCATAAGGAGGAAGGGAAGAAAAAAGTCTTTGCCGGGGAGGGGCTGTTGTGAGGAGAGTAAAAAAAAAGGAAATATTTTACTCCTAAATATCAGGAAAAGATAATATAAAAAAAAGATGGTAATCATATATAAAAAAGAGATATTCTTTTTGAAAAAAAGGGACTATAATTCGCTGTCAATTTAAATTTTTAAAAAAAAGGAAGGGATAAAATGTGTATAAGTTAGATCAAAGAAAAACACCAATATTCAGTGTGTTAAAGGATGTATATGTAGGGAGAGGGGTAGTTCCCTTTCATGTTCCAGGCCATAAGAATGGTAGGGGAGTAGAGGAAGAATTTTATAAGTTTATGGGGGAGAACCCATTTAAAATAGATGTCACAATCTTTGAGATGGTGGACGGTCTCCACAATCCAAAGTCACACATAAAAAAAGCTTTGGAGCTTACAGCTGATGCTTATGGAGCCCAGGAAAGTTTCTTCTGTGTCAACGGGACTTCAGGAGCTATTCAGGCGATGATCCTTTCGGCGGTAAAGGCAGGGGATAAGATACTGGTTCCAAGAAATACCCATAAGTCGGTAAATGCCGGGATAATATTAAGTGGTGCTCAGCCTATATATATGGAGCCTGAGATAGATGAGGAGAACGGAATCGCCCATGGGGTAGCTCCGGAAACAGTAAGAAGGATGCTTATGGAGAATCCAGATGCGGCAGCAGTTTTAATAATAAACCCTACATACTACGGGGTGTCTACAAATCTTAAAGAGGTAGTGGAGATAGTGCATGAGTACAACATTCCCCTTCTTGTAGATGAGGCTCATGGGCCTCACTTAAAATTTAATAAGAAACTGCCAATGTCTGCAATGGAGGCCGGGGCAGATGCATGTGCCCAGAGCACCCATAAGATAGTAGGAGCAATGACCCAAGGGTCCATCCTTCATATTCAGGGGGGAAGGATAGCAGGTGGCAAGGTGAGACAAGTGCTTAGCCTTCTTCAGACAACGTCGCCATCATACATCCTTCTGGCTTCCCTTGACTGTGCAAGAAAGCAAATGGCTATCGATGGAGAAAGGTTAGTGGAAGAATCCCTTGAGAGAGCTGAATATCTGAGAAATGAAATAAACAGAGTACCTGGTTTTAAATCCATCGGAAGAGAGGTGCTGGACGGAAAGGGAAGATATTCCTTCGACCCAACTAAGGTATCGGTGAGTGCAAGGGAACTAGGGTTTACAGGGTATCAGCTGGAGAGGATCCTGGTGGATGAGTACAATATTCAGCCTGAACTGTCCGACTTCTACAATGTGCTTCTTGTTACAACATTTGGAGACAGGGATGAGGACATAGAAAAAGTAATAGCCGCTGTAAAAAGCATATCTAGTCAAAATAAATTCCAGGGAGCAGTACCTAAGTTTAAGGAGATTCCTGAGATTCCTGGGATGGATCAAATTCCAAGGGAAGCATTCTTTAGTGAAAAAACTAAAAAGCCATTAAAGGAATCAGCGGGGGCAATCAGCGGGGAATTCATTATGGCATATCCTCCTGGTATCCCAATCCTCTGCCCAGGAGAGATGATTACCCAAGAGATAATTGAGTATGTGGAGGACCTCAAGAGAGCAGGCCTCAGTGTACAGGGGCTGGAGGACGAAAACCTTGAGGAGATAAATATAATCAAAAGAGATGACGCCCTCTACATAAATGTAGAGAGGGTTCCAAACTTCCTCATGGGAGTTCCCTTCAATCTGGGAGCTGCATATACAGGAACGGAATATGCGGTGGACTACCTCTTTGGGGAGTATCCAGAGCTGAAGAATCAGATGGAGGTAATATCTCCTATCCACGAGGAGGAGGACCTTCTAAATACAAGGACCAAGTTTATAAACTCAGTGGCTGCAACCACCCAGGCTGTGGCAGAGAGAGTAAGGGAAGTTGTGGAAGATGGGTACAGACCAATAGTTGTTGGGGGAGATCACTCGATAGCTCTTGGAAGCATCTCGGGAGTGCTCAGCAGCAAGAGAACAGGGGTAATCTGGATAGATGCCCATGGAGATATGAATACTCCGGAAACAAGCCCATCTGGAAATACCCACGGTATGGTACTATCAGCTCTAATGGGATATGGAGATTCCAGACTTACCACCTTAAATGAGGGTAACTTCCTGGATCCCAAGGATGTAGTTGTCTTTGGAGCAAGGGACCTCGATCCAGGGGAGCTAAAGTTTATAGCTGAAACAGGAGTCAATGTAATAACCTGGGATGAGGTGTCTAACCTGGGGCTAGAGGCTGCCCTTGAAAGGGTTAAGGAGCTTTTAAAGGTAGAGAATCTGCACATAAGTTTTGATCTGGATTCAGTGGATCCAGAGGAAGCCCCAGGAGTAAGTGTACCAGTTAAGGGAGGATTTAAGCGTGAAGAGGTTCTGGAGATCTTCTCTACCCTGGAAGCTGCCTATGAAGTTACGTCAGTTGATATAGTGGAGCTGAATCCTCTGGCCGACAGAGAGGGAAAGAGTGTAGAGGTAGTCAAAGCACTGCTGCATCTCTTAGAGGGGTAGTGGAACGCACTCTATATGGTTAAAAAAAGGAGCTGTAAATCTGTGATAGTGAAGTAAAGTAGTTCTTTATTAAGGGAACCTCCGGTCAAAATAAAAAACAGAAAAATGTTTGAAATGTGTAAAAAGTATGTTAACATATACTGGATTTTTTTTACACAATTAGGAGGAAGTTATGCCTGGAATAATGGATATTTTATTAAAAGTTGTAGGGGGATTGGGAATATTTCTCTACGGAATGGAAAGTATGTCGGAGGGGATGCAAAAACTTGCCGGCGAGAGGCTGAAGAAGATAATCTCAGCTCTTACAACAAACAGATTTATGGCTCTTCTAGTAGGAGTCGTGGCCACTGTAATAGTTCAGTCATCTTCTGTAACTACGGTAATGGTAATAGGGTTTGTAAATGCTTTACTTATGAACCTTTCACAGGCTCTTGGAGTAATCCTGGGAGCGAATATAGGTACTACTGTAACTGGATGGGTACTGGTACTGAAGATAGGTAAGTATGGACTTCCTATGGCTGGTCTGGGAGCCCTTATGGGAATCTTCTCCAAGGACAGCAAGGGTAAGTATAAGTCTATGCTTATCATGGGTCTTGGAATGATCTTCTTTGGACTGGAGCTTATGAGTGACGGATTCAGACCTCTGAGATCTATGCCTGAATTCATAGAGCTTTTCCAGAAGTTCCATGTAACTAACTTTGGAACTCTGATCATGGTAGCTACAGTGGGAGCCCTTCTTACAGCACTGGTTCAGTCTTCATCTGCCACACTGGGAATTACAATAACTCTTGCAGCTCAGGGGCTTATCGATGTAAGAACTGGAGTAGCATTGGTACTGGGTCTAAATGTAGGAACTACTATTACTGCCCTTCTTGCGTCTATTGGTGCTAAGCCAAATGCCAAGAGAGCAGCCTATGCCCACACGATAATCAATGTTGTGGGAATTATGTGGATACTTCCTATATACAATCAGTATCTGATGTTCCTGGACAAGTTTACAGATTCAGCAGTGGAGACAACGAGATACCTGGCAACAGCTCACACTGTTTTTAATATTGTGAATGCACTTTTATTTGTACCATTCCTACCGCTTCTATCCAGAATGCTGGAAAAGTTTGTTAAGGGAGAGGAGAAGGTGGAAAGAAAGTTTACCCACCTGGACAGCAGAATCCTGGAAACACCATCCCTTGCTCTGGATGTAGGTAAGAAGGAGATAATTTCTCTGGACAATGTAATAAAGGGGATGTTTGAGTACCTGAAGGAAGCGATTGGAGCCAACCTTGATTCAGAGGACAAGAAGGTAAGGATGGTCTTTGAAACTGAGGACAGAATAGATCTTATACAGAAAGAGATGTTTGGATATCTGAAGGAACTACTGAAGAAGGATATGCTAGACAGCAATGTGGATAAGGCCAGAAACCAGCTGGCTCTAGTGGATGAGTATGAATCTCTTTCAGACTATATAACGGACATCATGAAGCTGCACCTGAAGCTCAAGGGAAATCAGCTGACTCTAAATACAGAGAAGAAGTCTGGTATATATGAACTTCAGGAGGAGATAGAGGAGTTTCTAGAGTTTGTTGCTGTGGCGTATAAGAGCAACCAGAAGGATATAATGATAGATGCTGTGAATAAGAGCAACAGAATTACAGCTAAGTTTAAGAAACTTAGAGATGAGCACCTTGCAAGAATAGTCAGCGGAGATGTAGATCCAATGGTAAGCAGTATCTACATGGACATCCTTACAAACTACAGAAAGTTAAAAAACCATATCTACCATATAGCAGAGGTTATCTCAGGAGAGAAAGCTATATAGTAATATTGAAAAGGCTGTTTTTACAGCCTTTTTTCTTTTGTAAAAAAAGAGACAAAGGGTAGGTTGATTAATTTTTCCTGGGAATCGATGAAATATAAGGGGGTTAGAGGGAGGTATGAAGGAGTTGGAAATAAGGAAGGAGGAAATATCCTCTAGTGGAAGTATATAAGTAGGGTAAATCCAATTTTTTTTACACAATTTTTACATTAAATATATATTTGTTTAACACGGGGATGATATATTTTAACAGTAAATTAAAAAGACGTTAACAGCTTAAGTAAAAATTAAGAAGAGAGAGTTAACAAAAACGGGAGGAAAAATGGGATTAGATATCTTTTTTAAGGTAATTGGTGGTCTTGGAATATTCATGTATGGAATGCATAACATGTCTGGTGGAATGCAGAAGTTAGCAGGAGACAGGTTAAAGAAGATCTTAGCGGTATTAACTACTAATAGATTTATGGCAATAATAATGGGTATATTTGTAACTGGAATGGTTCAGTCTTCATCGGTAAGTACGGTAATGACTATTGGATTCGTAAATGCAGGACTTCTTAACCTAAAGCAGTCTCTGGGAGTAATCCTGGGAGCTAACATCGGTACAACGATCACAGGTTGGATCCTTGTACTTAAGATAGGTAAGTATGGTCTTCCAATAGCTGGAATAGCAGCACTTCTATATCTATTTGGTAAGTCGGACAGAGCTAAAACAAGAGCTCTTACAACAATGGGACTTGGAATGATCTTCTTCGGACTTCAGCTTATGAGTGATGGATTTAAGCCGTTAAGAACTATGCCTGAGTTTATAGAGCTTTTCCACAAGTTCCAGGCAGATTCGCTGTCGGGAGTAATCGCAGCAGCAGCAGTTGGTGCCCTAATGACAGCTATAGTACAATCGTCATCAGCAACACTGGGTATTACAATTACCCTTGCAGTACAGGGATTAATAGATTATCAAACAGCAGTAGCCCTTGTCCTGGGAGAGAACGTAGGTACAACAATTACAGCTTGTCTTGCTTCTATAGGAGCTAGATCAAATGCTAAGAGAGCGGCATACGCTCACACAATTATCAACATTGTAGGAGTTATCTGGGTAACGTCGATATTTGGACTTTATATCAAGTTCCTTCACAACTTTGCAGACCCAGCAGCAAATGTAACTAGATTTATTGCAACTGCACACACTATGTTTAACGTAACTAACGTAATAATCTTTACTCCATTCATAACTTTAATTGCTAACTTCCTTATGAAGATAGTTAAGGACGATGAAGAGGTAGTGGAGAGCGTAACTCACCTGGATATCAGAATGGCTGATACACCAACAGTAATAATCTCGCAGACTAAGAAGGAGATTCTTGGTATGGCTGGAGATATCTCTACAATGATGAATAGTCTTAAAGATATAATCGTGTCTGGTACAGAGATAAATAAAAATGTAGAACAGATCGTTGAGCTAGAGGAGAAGTTAGATCTTGTACAGAAGGAGATCTCAGATGTAAACTTTGAGATCATGCACAAGGACCTAGATGAGAAGTATATAGAGGAAACTAGAGGAAACCTTGAGGTAGCAGATGAGTATGAAACTGTAAGTGACTACCTAACAAGAATATCCAAGTCGATCAAGAAGCTAAATGAGAATGATATCCTTCTAAACAATAAGAAGAAGGAGTCTCTAGAGCAGATCCACACAAAGGTAGTAGAGTTCTTTGACTATGTAAATACAGCATACGAAAACGGGAACAAGGAGATCCTTGTGGAAGCTATGCAGAAGTCAGCTGACATAAAGGACCTGTATAAGAAGGCGAGAAAAGAGCACATGGAAAGAGTAGCTGAGCACAAGATGCCGGCGATGCTAAGTACAGCTTATATGGATATCCTTAACCACTATAGAAGAATTAAGGACCATATGGTGAACGTAGTTGAAACATTGTCTGTATAGAGATTATATGTAGAATGTATAAAAAGAGGAGTTTAGCTCCTCTTTTTAATTTCTTAGTGTATTTTTTTCGAAAATGTGATATAATAAACTGCTAATGTTAAATATGATTATGCATTTTATATATTTTGTTTTATGGGAAATTTTATGAAGATATTATAACCGTTCCTTTGTATAGAAGATGCATCGTCATTAGATGTAGGGGTATCCCAGGGATAGCCCCAGAAAATTAAAAAAAGGAAGTGAAGAATGGAAAGATTAAAAGAGTTTAGAGCACTAGGATTAACAGACAAAACACTTAAGCCACTAATAGAGAAGGGATTTGAAAAGCCAAGTCCGATTCAGGCTTTAACAATACCAGCACTATTAAATGGAGATAAGGATATAATAGGTCAGGCACAGACTGGAACAGGTAAAACTGCAGCGTTCTCTCTACCTATTCTAGAGAAGATAGAGAAGGTAACTGGAAATATACAGGCAATCGTACTAGCTCCAACAAGAGAGCTGGCTGTACAGGTAGCAGAGGAGATGAACTCTCTATCTCACGGTAGAGGACTAAGAATAACTCCAGTATATGGAGGTCAGTCTCTTGAATTCCAAAGAAAGCAGATCAAGAGAGGAACTGATATAGTTGTAGGAACACCAGGAAGAGTTATCGACCTTATTAACAGAAGGATCCTAAAGCTAGACGCTATTGATTATTTCATTCTAGATGAAGCTGATGAGATGCTAAACATGGGATTCGTAGATGATATCGAGGAGATCCTAAGAGCAACAAACGACAACAAGAGAATGCTTTTCTTCTCGGCTACAATGCCAAGAGAGATCCTGAGAGTAGCTCAGGAGCACATGGGAGAGCACGAAGTTCTTGCAGTAAAGAAGAGAGAGTTAACAACAGACCTTACAGAGCAGATCTACTTTGAAGTAAAGGAAAGAGACAAGTTCGAGGCTCTTTGTAGAATCATCGATATCGAGTCTGAGTTTTACGGAATCGTATTCTGTAGAACAAAGAATGACTGTAACGTACTAGTTGGAAAGCTTAACGACAGAGGTTACGATGCTGAAGGTCTTCACGGAGACATCACTCAGAACCACAGAGAGCTTACTCTAAGAAGATTTAAGAGCAAGAGAATAAACCTTCTTGTAGCTACAGACGTAGCAGCTAGAGGAATAGATGTAAATGACCTTACTCACGTAATCAACTATGCAATTCCACAGGATCCAGAGTCATATGTACACAGAATCGGAAGAACTGGTAGAGCAGGTAAGGAAGGAACAGCTATAACTTTCATCACTCCATCTGAGTACAGAAGACTTCTAAACATCCAGAGAATCACAAAGACTGAGATCAAGAAGGAAAAAGTTCCTGGTGTAAGGGATGTAATCGAAGCTAAGAGAAACAGAGTATTCGAGGAAGTAAATACTATTCTAGAGGGAAGCAGCTACGAGTCATTCCAGAAGATGGCAGAGGAGATGTTAGAAGCTAGTCCAAATCCAGAGTCTCTAATTGCAGCTCTTCTAAAGCACTCATATGATGAGCTTCTAGATGAGGGGAACTACAGAGAGATAGAGGATGTAAAGGTTGATAAGACTGGTAAAGCCAGACTATTCATCGCCCTTGGAAAGAAAGATAAGATGACAGCTAAGAAGCTTGTTGATATGATAAAGAAAAAGACTACAGTAAAGGATAAGAGCATAAAGAGAGTGGAGATCTATGAGAACTTCTCATTTATGACTGTACCATTTGCTGAGGCAGAGGAGATCATTGCTACATTCAAGCAGGAGAAGAGAGGAAGAAAGCCTCTTATTGAAAAGGCAAAGGTTAGAAGAAAATAATAATAGATTGTAGTGTAAAAGGGAGTAGAGATACTCCCTTTTATTGCAAAAATAAATAATTGCCAATAAAACTATAAAATTATAGAATATAACTACGATAGACTATAATTAACAGGGGATGGATGGTAAGATGAAGAAAGTTTTGAAAGGTATGGTTTTTCTGGGCTTAGTAGGCCTCGGGAGTCTATACTGGTACTACAGGGAAACACAGGTAAAGAAGGTTCACTATGATCAGGTTTTAGAGATAGAGAGAGGGGTACCCCTTGGGAGATCTCTTTCTGAACTTCAGGTGGCAGATGATCTCTTCTTTAAGATCTACCTTAAGCTGAGAAATGGCGGTAAGGGAATAAAGGCAGGTTACTACAAGCTCCAGGGAAATTACTCTATAAAGGAACTAGTTCAGCTCCTAGAGGAGGGAAGGGACAAGGTAGCCAGGTTCACCATCCCAGAGGGGACCCACCTGGATGAGGTGCTGAACCAGCTGGAAATGAATGGTTTGGGAAAAAAGAAGGAGTTTGAGAGGGCACTTGAAGAGGTGGAGTTTCCATACCCAACTCCTGGTGGTAACTTCGAGGGATATCTCTATCCTGAGACATACTTCATCCCAGAGGGAGCACCGGAAAAGAGGGTAGTGGAGATATTTTTAAATGAATTCTTAAAGAACTTCCCTGCAGCAGAGTATGAGGATAAGAAGGAGTTCTATAGGATGCTGATCCTGGCTTCAGTTATAGAGAGGGAAGCCCAGGTGTGGGATGAGAAGGAAACTATCTCCTCTGTATTCCACAACAGGCTTAAAAGAGGGATGAGGCTGGAATCCGATGCTACAGTAAACTATATATACGGCTATGAAAAGAGAAGGATGTACTATAAGCACCTGGAGGTAGATTCGCCTTACAACACCTATAGAAACACCGGGCTGCCACCAGCACCTATAGCCAACCCAGATGCAGCATCTATAAGAGCGGCTTTTAAGCCTGCAGATACAGATTACCTCTTCTTTGTAGCTACAGAGGACGGGAGTGGAAGACACCACTTCACAAGGAGTTACAGGGAACACCTTAACTATATAAGGGATGTGAGGAATAAAAACAGAAAGAAAAACTCAAATTAGAGGGAGGACCCCAGAGGTCCCATGAAAAAAGTAAGGATGAGGTATTGATATGAAGAAGGTTTTGCTTGCAGCTATAAACAGTAAGTACATCCACACCAATCTGGCTGTGAGATATATAAAGAGATATGTAGAGGAGTACAGCGAACAAAAAATAGGTATATATGAAACCAGTATAAACAACTCCATCTCAGAGGTTATAAGAGATATATATGACAGAGCTCCAGATGTAGTGATATTTTCTACATATATCTGGAACAAGGAGTATGTATTTAAACTCATAAAAGAGGTAAGAAAGATCCTTCCAGAGACTGAGATAGTCCTAGGAGGACCAGAGGTATCCTATGACTCAGTTTCTGTGATGAAGGAAAGAGCTGAGATCGACTATATAATCAGTGGCGAGGGGGAGAGAAGCACTCTGAACTTCCTGACTAAGGATATAAACGAGGTATCTGGGGTTTACTACAGGGACCCAGAGAACAGGGATGAGATCAGGTACAATGGAAATCAGGAACCTATAGAGAATCTGGATGAGATCCCATTTCCATATACCATGGAGGAGCTGAGAGGTAACGGTACAAAAATTCTTTACTATGAATCCAGCAGAGGGTGTCCCTTTGCATGCTCCTACTGTATGTCCTCTATTGAGAGAAGTGTGAGGTATTTTTCCAGTGAGAGAACCAAGGAGGACCTAAAGAAGTTTTTGGACAGCGGTATAAAGCTTGTTAAGTTTGTAGACAGAACCTTTAACCTGAAGAAGGAAAGGTATATGGATATATGGAGGTATCTTCTAAGTGTATACAGTGAGGATACAACCTTTCACTTTGAGATAAGTGCAGACCTCTTTGATGACGAGGTTATCGAGTTTCTAGAGGGAGTACCCAAGGATTACTTCCAGTTTGAGATAGGGGTTCAGACAAGCAATGAAAGGACCATGGAAGCCATAAAGAGAAGGAATGACCTGGAGAAGCTGGAGCACAATGTGGAGAGGATAAAGGATAATATCCATCTGCACCTGGACCTTATTGCAGGACTTCCCTATGAGGACTATACTACCTTCAAAAGATCCTTTAACTATGTCCATGATATGTACCCAGAGATGGTTCAGCTGGGGTTCCTGAAGATACTCAAGGGGACACAGATATCCACAGAGGTAGAGGAGTTCGACTATAAATATATGGAGTTTCCTCCCTATGAGGTGCTGGCCAATAAGTTTATCTCCTACAGGGAGATAACTATGCTAAAGGATATAGAGGGAGTGCTGGATCACTACTACAACTCCGAGAAGTTTGGAAGGAGTCTCAAGTTTATTCTGGAGAAGCACTATGGTAGCTCCTTTGATTTCTATGAGGAGATGGCGCTCTACTTCAGGGAAAATGGGTACTTCCAGATGGGACATAAGCTGGTAGCGATATTCAACCACTTCTATGAGTTTTACAGAAGCAAGGATTTTGATAAGTTAGAGATCTTTACAGAGCATCTGAAGTATGACTACCTCATGCTTGGAAAACCGGGAAGCTACCCTTACTGGTTTGTAAGCCACAAGGACAAGGAAAAATACAACAATACCATTGAAAACCTTCAGTTTAAAAGTGCCAGAGAGGCACACAAGAAAACTGAGATAGAGAGATTTTCCTACAATGTGATCACAGGGAAGGAAGATCAGGTGGATCTGCTGTTTATCTATGAGGGAAGAGAAGTCAAAGTTCAGGAGTGTTAATAGAGGATGAGTGGGAAGTTAATATTAATTTTAATGTTAGTTGTACAGTCGGTTGCCTTCTCCTGGGAGGAGTTTATTCAGGAGGACCTCAAGGTTGCCATAAACAGGTTTAGCGGTTCCAAGGTTAAGTTTATGGGAGCTAAGGGGGACCTCTACCTTGAGATAGGTGAGGGAACGGGTAAGAAGGTGTACAAAATACCTGAGGACCATCCAGAGGAGATATCCGTAGATGGAGAGGGTCTGAGATTTAAGGGGATCTATGCCAAGGAGATAAGGGTGTTTAAGGGTGAATTCAATGCTGTGGTTATGCTGAGCAGCGATGGGAAGACCTACAGTCCCTACAGGGGAGATATGGAGTTTATACCCTATAAGGGGCGTGTGCTTCCTATAAACAGTATACAGTCTGAGGAGTATATCTACTCGGTGGTTCCTTCTGAGATAGGACACTACTTTCCCACAGAAGCCATAAAGGCTCAGGTGCTGGCTGCAAGAACCTATCTTTACTATAACCTGGCTAACTACAAGTATGAGAAGTTTGATCTCTTGGACAATGTGAACTCCCAGATGTATCTGGGAAGGGAGAGGGAGAATGAGAAGATAAATACCCTTGTTAATGAAACGGTGGGAGAGATAATAGTCCATGAGGGAAAACCTATAAATGCTCTCTACTACTCCACAAACGGGGGGAGGACAGCTAACAATGAGGATGTATGGGGAGGGTCAGCAGTTCCCTATCTTCGTGGAAAAAAGGATAGCGCAAGTGAGGCAAAGTCCCCCAGACTCAACTGGAACGTAAGCATCTCCAAGAAGGAGCTCTCCCAAAAGGCGGGGTTCAGGGTGGACCGTATAAGGGTCATAAAGGTTGCCAGCAACAGGGTGCACACTTTAGAACTCATAGGAAGCCAGAGGAAGAGGATCAGCGGGAATGAGCTGAGGAGGATAGTTGGCTATAACAAACTCCACAGTACCCAGTTTAGAGTGACGGACAAAGGGAGCACCTTCGCCTTTAAAGGTAAGGGTTCCGGACACGGTGTGGGGATGAGTCAGTATGGGGCTTATGGCCTTGCAAATGCCGGAAAATCCTATGATAGAATAGTGAAACACTACTATAAAGGAGTACAAATAAAAAAGTTGAAAAATGATTAAAATGTGCTATAATTAGCTTAAAGCTAGATAAAATGGGGTAGAGAATGGAATTGATAAAAAAAATAAGAGCGTTTATTTTAAAGAATCGCTTGATTGAAGAGGGAGAGAGGGTGGTCATTGGCTTTTCTGGAGGACCAGATTCAGTATTTCTCCTGGAAGTACTTCTGAAGCTGAGGGAGGAGTTTTCCCTGGAGCTGTCTCTAGCTCATATAAATCACCTGTTAAGGGGTGAGGAGTCCGATGGAGATGAGACCTTTGTAAGGTGTGTGGCTAAAAGGCTGAATATACCCTGCTTTGTAAGGAGGCAGAGTATGCAGGAGTATGCCAAGGCACACAGGATAGGAGAAGAGGAAGCAGGAAGAGAGATAAGATACACCTTCTTTAATGAGGTGGCTGAGGAAACAGGAGCTGACAAGGTCGCTCTGGCTCACAACTTAGATGATGAGATAGAAACCTTTATGTTCAGGCTTATGAGGGGAACCTCGCTAAAGGGCTTGGAGGGAATACCTGTAAGAAGAGAGAGGTATGTAAGACCTATATTGAACCTTTACAAGGGTGAGATAATGGAGTATATGCATAAAAACAATATAGAGTACAGGATAGATTCATCCAACTTGAAAGCTGACTATACCAGAAACAGTATAAGACTGGACCTTATACCTGAGATCGAGGAAAAGTACAACAGAAACTTCAAGGAGAAGATAGCAAACCTCATGGAGGAGATAGGAGAGGTAAACTCCATCCTCAAGGTGGACTACAAAAGATTCTTGAGGGAAGATGCCCTGGAGTGGCAGGAGATAGAAGTTCTTACCGACTATGAGAAGCGTAAAATTTTAAACAGCTACCTCACCCACTATGGTGTAGAGGTCAGCCGAAAGAAATTAGACTCTATTCTAGCTGTTATGAAAAGCGGTGGAAGCAAGGAGCTAAGCCTTGGAAAAAAAATGAAACTTAAAAAGGAATATAATAAACTTTACGTAAGTGTAGATAGTGAAAACTGTATTGATGACAACCTACAGGTAGAGCTAAAAGTACCTGGAGAGGCAAGATTTGGAAGGTACAGGGTGAGGGCTGTTGCCGGATCCTGTAGTGTATCTGGAAGAGAGAGTTTTGCAGCTGACATTCCCCCAGGCAGTGTACTGAAGATAAGAAGGAGAC
Source organism: Propionigenium maris DSM 9537 (assembly GCF_027925155.1). Classification (GTDB taxonomy): domain Bacteria; phylum Fusobacteriota; class Fusobacteriia; order Fusobacteriales; family Fusobacteriaceae; genus Propionigenium; species Propionigenium maris. The sequence continues at coordinate 198,243 of NZ_BSDY01000005.1, forward strand.
AGCCAGGGGACAGAATAACCATATCCGATAAGGGAGCAACTAAGAAGTTGAAGGATATCTTTATAAACAATAAGATTCCTAAAGAGGCAAGAGAGGAGATCCCTATAGTAACCCTAGAAGAAGAGATCGTCTGGATAGCAGGGGTACGAGGAAATGAAAGATACAGGGTTAGAAAGCCAGATGAAAATTCAATCAAACTAATAGTAGAGGAGGGGAACTTCAGTGAGCGAGGAGAAGAATAACAACAACCAGGAAAACAATAAAAATACTGAAGAGCAAAACAAGAATAAGGACAATAAAGGTTATAATGAGTTAGAGGAGAGAAAGAAGGAGCTTAAAGCCAAGCTGAAATATGGAATGAAGAAGGGAGCTCCAAAGGGGAGAGAGCCTCAGGGGGACAACAGAGGCAACAATCAGGGAGACAAGAAGCCACAGAAGGAAAATAAGTTTAACTTTAAAAATATAGTAATGCTTTTATTTGTGGTAACTATCTTCATGTCTATACCTTCCCTAATGTCCAATAAGACAAAGAATATGGGAACACAGGTAAAGTACAGTGAGTTCCTAAGTGAAGTAAGATCCGGAAACATCAAGAGTATCGATGAAAAAGAGGGATACGTATATGGTATAAAGCAGGATGATCAGGAGATAAATGCAAGAATGATCTCCGACAGAATCTCTCAGGATGTTAACCTTATGAATGCCATTGGAGAGAGTGAAAATATTCAGGTGGGATCACTAGATCCTGAAAAGGTTCCATTCCTTGTGAGTATCTTTGTATCGTGGTTCCCGATGCTGCTTCTTATTGGTATCTGGATATTCATGCTTAATAAGATGAACAGAGGGGGAAGCGGAGGTCCGCAAATCTTCAATATGGGTAAATCAAGAGCCAAGGAGAACGGTGAGGAGATATCCAACGTTAACTTTGAGGACGTAGCAGGTATCGAGGAAGCAAAGCAGGAACTAGAGGAGGTAGTGCACTTCCTGAAGGAGCCTGAAAAGTTTAGAAGAATAGGTGCTAAGATCCCTAAGGGAGTACTTCTTCTTGGACAGCCGGGAACAGGTAAGACATTTCTTGCGAAGGCTGTAGCCGGAGAAGCTGGAGTACCGTTCTTTAGTATCTCTGGTTCAGAGTTCGTAGAGATGTTCGTAGGTGTGGGAGCTTCCAGAGTAAGAGATCTATTTAACAAAGCTAGAAAAAATGCACCGTGTATCGTATTTATAGATGAGATCGACGCTGTAGGTAGAAAAAGAGGAGCAGGCCAAGGTGGAGGAAACGACGAGAGAGAGCAGACTCTAAACCAGCTTCTTGTAGAGATGGACGGGTTCAGTACCGAGGAAACTATCATCGTACTGGCTGCTACAAACAGACCTGAGATTTTGGATAAAGCCCTTATGAGACCTGGAAGATTCGACAGACAGGTTGTAGTTGACAGACCGGACCTTAAGGGAAGAGAGGAGATCCTTGCAGTACACATAAAGGGTAAAAAGCTGGCTGAGGATGTAGACCTTCATGTAATAGCTAGAAAGACTCCTGGATTTGTAGGAGCAGACCTTGCTAACATGCTTAACGAGGCAGCTATCCTTGCAGCGAGAGCTGGAAGGGAAGAGATAACTATGGATGACCTGGAAGAAGCATCTGAAAAGGTATCTATAGGTCCAGAAAGAAAATCCAGAGTAACTGTAGAGAAGGAAAAGAATATAGTTGCCTACCACGAGGTAGGACACGCACTTATTCAGTGTATTATTCCTCATACTGAGCCGGTTCACAAGGTAACAGTGGTACCTAGAGGGATGGCAGCTCTTGGATATACAATGACCCTTCCTACAGAGGACAGATACCTTAAGTCTAAAAATGAATACCTTGCTGAACTTAGAACCCTTCTTGGAGGAAGAGCAGCAGAAGAGGTAGTCTTTGGAGATATTACAACTGGAGCAAGCAATGATATAGAAAGAGCAACAGCTATAGCCCACGCTATGGTAACTAAGTTTGGTATGACTGAGAAATTTGGACCAATCCTTCTGGATAACACCAAGGAAGGGGACATGTTTATGCAGAAGTACTACAGTGAGGCTACTGGTAAGGAGATCGATGCTGAGATAAGCGGACTGATAAATGAAGCTTATACAGAGGTAAAGCAGCTTCTGAGAGATAACTATGCTCTTCTTGACAGTATATCTAAAACTCTTCTTGAGAGAGAGACGATTACCGGAGATGAGCTGAACATCCTTATAGAGGGTGGAGAGCTGGAACCACTAAGATCTAAAACTGTAAAAGCAGTTGAGGAAGAGGTTGCAGAAAAGGAAGTTGTTGAAGAGGTTCAGACCGAGGAAAAGGTTGCTGAAGAAACAGCAGTGGAAGAGGAAAGAGAAGAAAAGGAAGTATAGAATAGATATTGTGAGAATAGGAGCCTTAGCTCCTATTTTTACTGTCTTTAGGAGGAAGTAACAGTGGGAGAGAGAGCAGGCAATGAAGCAACCAAAAGAGCTATAAGGATGGCTATATCCACAAGGGATGAGGAGAGGGGACTTATAGAGGAGTTTGCCAAGGATGGATTTAAGTGTGTGGCGGTGAATGTAGGGGGGAAGATGCCAAACATCGTTCCCAAGATAATAGAGAATGCTCTTGTGGCCTCTGTTAGAAAGGGAATAATAGAGGATACCAGGACATATAACGGAGCCATAGCCGGTGCCATAAGGGAGGCACTGAACCAGATCCAAAACAATATGAATGGCCTCAGTGTTGGAGGAAAGATCGGAGTAGCAAGACAGGGGGAGGACCTCAGTGTAGCTCTGTACTTCAGTATAGGTCTCCTCCACCTAAATGAAACGGTGATGGCTGTGAGCCACAGAGCTGTTCCCCTTCTAGAGGGAGAGAATTCCAATTAAAAGTGTGAGGTGTTAAGATGAAGTATAAGATGATTGTAACGGACCTAGACGACACCCTTCTGAACTCAGAGGGAAAGGTTTCCGATAAAAATAAGGAGTACATAAAGAGGGCTCAAGAGATGGGAGTTAAGTTTGTACTGGCTTCTGGAAGACCGACCTTTGCCATGACAGACCTTGCCCATGAGCTGGAGCTGGCTAAGTATGGGAGCTATATTCTTTCATACAACGGTGCTATCATTACCGAGTGTGCTACTGGAAGAATATGGCTGGAGGAGAGTCTTGCCAGTGAGGACGCCCATAAGCTGCATGATTTCAGCAGGGAGCACAATGTAAATATAATCACCTATGTAGAGGACGAGATAATCAGTGAGGAGAGGTGTGAGTATGCCCAGGTAGAGGTAGAGCTAACTGGTATGCCATACAGAAAGGTGGACTGCTTTAAGTCGGAAGTAGAGGGGCCGGTAGTTAAGTGCATCATGCTGGAAAACCCTGAATACCTGGCTGAGGTGGAGAAGAAGCTGAAGGAGGGACTGGGGAAAGAGTACAGCGTGGCTATCTCAAAACCATTCTTCCTTGAGATTATGAAGAGTGGGATCGACAAGGGGGCAAGCCTTCTAAAGCTTGCCAAGAAGCTGGGAATAGAGGCATCTGAGATAATCGCCTGCGGGGACTCCTACAACGACCAGAGCATGCTAGAGGTAGCAGGACTATCTGTAGCTGTGGAAAACGCCAAGGAACCAATCAAGGAGATGTGTGACCACATAGCCCCATCCAACAACGATGACGCCATGGCCCACGTAGTGGAAAGATTCATCCTTGAAAAGATAGCACTATAAAATATTTAAAAATACCCTCAACCGAGGGTATTTTTTATATTCATGTATGATGCTTTCATATAAGTGGTGAAATATTGTATAATGATAATAGGTTTTAATTTGATATCAATATATTCAAAGAAATGGTTTGGATGGAGAATGAAAATGGAGAAAAAATACTATGAGGGTTTAACACAAAATAGAAAGAATTTTGTCGAGCAGATAAGCTATTTAATAATCAATCAACTAACAGATGCAAGAGATTTTGAAGAGTATGATGTAGATGAAACGATAAACACGCTAGCTATAAACTCGACGTTTGGCATGGGGAAAAGCTTTTTTGCTAAAGGGTTGAAGCATTATATAGAAAATGAAGCTTTAAAAAATAGTTACTTAGAGAACATCCAAGTAATAGATTATAATGCTTGGGAAAATGATTTTTTTCAAGAACCTATGAAAACTATTTTGTATAGAATATTGTCTGGTGTAAGCAATGGGGCTAAGACTGAAATAGAGCTTACAGAATCATTGGAAAAAATTTTAAATACTTGTGGAGAAACAGTAGGTGATATTGCTCAAATTCCTTTGTTTAAAATTTTAAAGATCCTAAAAAATTCAGATAAAATAGACTCAATGGAAGAATATACTGATTATTTAGAGTTGATTGAAAAAACTAAAAAAGTTTTAGAGGACAATTCGATTTTATTTGATAATAAATATACTCCTAAAGTTATTATTATAGATGAATTAGACAGGTGCAGACCTGATTTTTCTATTGAAGTATTGGAGTGTGTGAAGCACTTTTTCAATATAAGAGGACTGTTTTTTGTATTTCTCATTAATAAAGAGCAGTTGACCAAAAGTGCAGAAAATCTTTTTGGAAGTTTTGGGAGCAAAGAGAGTTATTTTCAAAAGTTCTTTGATTTAGAGTTTGAACTTCCCAAGCTAGAGTTTAATGAATATTTAGAAATAGAATACAAGGGGCACATTGATAAGTCTAAATATCTGTTGATAGTAGAGAATGAATATGAGGTAGATATAAATGTTTTTTCGGAAGCGTTATTTTTACATTTTTATAAAAACTTAGAACATCTCTTGGATAGTTCAGTAAGGGAGTTTAAAAAGAAATTTTCAAAATTTAAAATGTTAATAAAGACTTTAAATAGTAGAGAAAGAGAAGATTTAACTATGTTACTTACGTTGGTTTTATATTATATTAACAAGGAATTTAGTAAAGAGAGGTTTGTGGAGTTTATAAAAAAAGTTAGAGAGTGTTTTGAAGAAAATAGTAGCCTAGGCTGGGATTCACCTGTTTATTATGGGAAACAGATTGAATTATTTAAAGGTATAATAAATTTACGAGTAGATAAATGGTATTATCAGGTTTTTTTCAGATGTATAGAAAATTTTAATTTTAATACTAGAGATGACTATGGAAGGGCTTATGAGGGTAGAATAAAGTTAATTTCATTAAATGATCAAAATATAGCTTATAAAGAGAGCGTGAAAATAGGGGAGATGAGCTTAATGAATTTTGATTATTACATAGATGAGCGGGCTAACATAGGTATTCCTTTAAATATAAGTCCTTCATATAAAGGTGGAAATGAACCATTAATAGAGTGGTGCGAGAAAAAATATTCTTTTTTAGAAGCTTTATATATTAGCGAATAAAACTATACCATAAGAAAATTTTGACTAAAGATAGCCGTTGAACTTCACGAGAGATAGGTTGCTTCGTTCCGTTAAACAGGATAGGTTCAATCTTGAGTCCTTAAAAGGAACGGTAACCTTGCTCTGCTTAATAAAGGCAATTATCGTAGTCTTGAACTTTGGGTACCTTTCTTTCAAGAGAAAGGTACGAAACCCTTTTGATTTCTTGGTTGTTTTTGTATCAAGACAGAAGTAATAATAGTCTTTACAAAATCCAGCAACTGTGTTAGAATAAGTAATAATTTGAGCTAGGTTAGGCGTTAGCCGACGCTTTACTTTGCCCAGATAATAAGATATTAGGAGGAAACAAACATGGCAATGAGAACAAAAGCTGAAATCGTTAAAGAGTTCGGAAAATTCGAAGGAGATACTGGATCTACTGAAGTTCAGATCGCAATCCTTACTGAGAGAATTAACCACCTTACTGCTCACCTTAAGGAGCACCACAAGGACCACCACTCAAGACTAGGACTACTTAAGATGGTAGGACAGAGAAGAAGACTTCTTAACTACCTAACTAAGAAGGATCTTGATGGATATAGAGCTCTAATCGCAAAGCTTGGAATCAGAAAGTAATTCATTATGCAGAGAACATAGTTCTCTGCATTTTTAATTTTTTGAAACAGGAAAATAAAAAACCCGCCTCAGTGGCGGGTTAGTTCATATCTACCTTTTCCCTTAGTGTGTCGATCTTGATCTGAAGCTTCTGAATCTTTTCATCGTACTCCCTCTCGATCTGTCTCAGGTTCTCCTCCTTGTCCTCTTTCAGTGTAGAGAGCTCAGCAGTATACTTCTGGATACGCTCTACCCTTCTCTCTCTGATTATGGCGTTGGCTTTGTTAAATATATAAAATGAGAGGAGGAGCAGAATCAAAATGGTAAGGCTGTACTGTATAAGCCTTTTCCTTGTATCGAACTTACTAAATCTTAATACTTTATTCATAAACACCTCTTGCTATTTTTTATGAAAATTATACACTGTAAAAGGAAACAATACAACGATTTTTTTACCTGGAGGGGGGAAAATAATTTTGATTTTTAGGGGTAAAGGTGCTATAATAACTGGGAATAGAGGTTGTGTGTAGTTGGTAAGTAGTAAGAGGTGATGCTATTATTAAAGGTAGCATTGTTCCTTATTATTTGCTGCTCTATAACCTCTATTTTATAATAATATCAGGAGGTAATGTTAATGTTTGAGGAAAAAACATTAGAGATGCAACTTGGCGGAAGAACCCTTAAGGCTTCTACTGGTAAGTTTGCAAGACAGGCAGCAGGTGCAGTAATGCTTCAGTATGGAGAAACTATGTTACTTTGTACAGCAGCAAGAAGCAAGGGACCAAGAGAGGGAGCAAACTTCTTCCCACTTACAGTTGATTTTGTAGAAAAGTACTACGCTGCAGGGAAGTTCCCTGGAGGCTTCAATAAAAGAGAGGCAAGACCATCAACAGATGCAACACTAACAGCAAGACTTATAGACAGACCTATAAGACCTATGTTCCCAGACGGGTTCAACTACGACGTACACATTGTAAACACAGTAATGTCTTACGATGGAAAGAACAGAGCAGACGCTATGGGAATCACCGGATCGTCTATGGCACTGGCTATATCTGACCTTCCATTCCTAGGACCTGTAGCAGGTGTAGTAGTAGGAATGAAGGACGGAGAGTTCATCATCAACCCTACTCCAGAGGAGCTTAAGGAAAGTGAACTAGATCTTGCAGTAGCAGGAACTAAGGAAGCTATCAACATGGTAGAGGCAGGAGCAGCAGAGGTTTCTGAGGAAGTAATGCTTAAGGCTATCATGTTTGCCCACGAGAACATCAAGAAGATATGTGACTTCCAGGAGGAGTTTGTAAAGCTTGCTGGTAAGGAGAAGCTTGAGTTCGCAAAGCCAGAGGTAGATGCTGACGTAAAGGCATTCGTAGATGCCAATGTAACAGCAGAGCTAAAGGAAGCTGTAGTAGTAATGGGTAAGCATGCTAGACAGGATGCTATAGATGCCCTAGAGGCAGCTAAGCTTGAGGTATTTACTGAGGAGTACCTTGCAGCTAAGGGACTAGAGGAGATGCCAGCTGAGATAGTAGCTGAATTCAAGAACTATGTTCACGACGTAGAGAAGGAACTGGTAAGAAGCGCTATCCTATACGATAAGCACAGAGCAGACGGAAGAAAGACTACTGAGCTTAGAGCTCTATGGTCTGAGGTAGATACACTTCCTTTAACTCACGGATCTGCAATGTTCACAAGAGGAGAGACTCAGGCTATCGTAGCAGCTACTCTTGGAACAAAGTCTGATGAGCAGCTTGTAGACGGGCTGGATGAAGAGTACTACAAGAAGTTCTACCTTCACTATAACTTCCCTCCATACTCTGTAGGAGAGGCTGGATTTATGAGAGGTCCAGGAAGAAGAGAACTAGGACACGGATCACTAGCTGAGAGAGCTCTTAGCTATGTAATGCCAACTGAGGAAGTATTCCCATACACTGTAAGAGTTGTATCTGAGATCACTGAATCAAACGGATCATCATCTCAGGCATCTATCTGTGGTGGATCGCTAGCTCTAATGTCAGCAGGTGTACCTATCAGAGAGCACGTAGCTGGAATCGCTATGGGACTAATCAAAGAGGGAGACGAGTATGTAGTTCTTACTGATATTCAGGGACTAGAGGATCACCTTGGAGATATGGACTTTAAAGTAGCAGGAACTAAGAAGGGTATCACAGCTCTTCAGATGGATATAAAGATCACAGGAATCGATGAGGAGATCATGACTATCGCCCTTAAGCAGGCGCTAGATGCAAGAAACGAGATCCTTGCTGTGATGAACGCAGCTATCTCTGAACCAGCTGAGATGAAGCCGCACGTACCAAGAATCCACCAGATGGTTATCGCTAAGGATAAGATCGCAGCCCTAATCGGACCAGGTGGAAAGAACATCAAGGGAATTATCGAGACTACAGGAGCAACTGTAGATATCGATGACGACGGAAAGGTATCTATCTACTCAGCAGACCTTGAGGCTCTTGATCAGACAATTACCCTAGTAAACGGATACGTTAAGGACGTAGAGGTTGGTGAGGTATACTCTGGTAGAGTAGTTAAGATCGCTAAGTTCGGAGCATTCATGGAGATCCTACCTGGTAAGGAAGGACTACTGCATGTATCTGAGATCTCTAAGGAGAGAGTAGCAAATGTTGAAGATGTACTAAAAGAGGGAGATGTCTTCGATGTTAAAGTAATCTCTACTGAAAAGGGAAAGATCAGCTTAAGTAAGAAACAACTTGGATAATATAGGGGGATACAGAATTTCTGTATCCCTTTTATTTGCTGGAAGAATTAGGATTAAATAAAAGGTTTTATACCTTTAATATAAGGGTCAAATATGTTATAATTTGATATGATTTTTTTGAAGGAGTGTAGCATGAAATTAGGATTAATAAGTCTAGGATGCAGTAAAAACCTGGTAGACAGTGAGCATCTTATTGGAATGATGGTTAATAGAAAAGGTTTTGAAATAACCAACAATATAGAGGAAGCAGATGTAGCCCTTATAAATACCTGTGGATTTATCGGAGATGCCAAGGAGGAGTCTATTCAGACTATCCTGGAGATAGGTCAGTATAAAGAAACTGGAAAGTTAAAGAAGATAATTGTAGCAGGATGCCTGGCTCAGAGATATGCAGAGGAGCTAATCTCAGAGATGCCTGAGATCGACGCAGTAATCGGAACGGGAGACCTGGATAAGATAGAGGAAGTTGTAGATGCAGTTCTAGAGGATGAGAAGATAGTGAGAAGCGACTCGCTGGACTTCCTGGCAGATGCAACAACTGAAAGAATCCTTACTACTCACCCGCACACAGCTTACCTGAAGATAGCAGAGGGATGTAACAGAAGATGTACCTACTGTATTATCCCGCAGCTGAGAGGAGACCTTAGAAGTAGAAGTGTAGAGGATATAGTTGAAGAGGGGAAGGCTCTTGCAGCCGCTGGTGTAAGGGAGATAAACCTTCTGGCTCAGGAGACAACTGAGTACGGACTGGACCTATACGGAAGAAAAGCCCTTCCAGATGTAATGAAGGCACTAGCTAAGATAGATGGCATCGACTGGATAAGAACATACTATATGTATCCTAACTCTATAACAGATGAGATGCTTGAGACTATGAAGAATGAGGAGAAGGTATGTAACTACTTTGATGTACCTATCCAGCATATAGCAGACAATGTACTGAGAGCAATGGCCAGAGCAAAGGATGGGAACCAGATAAGAGAGGTACTGGCTAAGATAAGAAAGGCTATACCTGATGCGACGATCAGAACTACTGTAATCGTAGGATTCCCTGGAGAAACTGAGGAGGACTTCGAGCAGCTTAAAGAGTTCATAAGAGAGTTTAAGTTTGACTACGTTGGAGTGTTCCCTTACTCGAGAGAGGAGGATACAGTAGCACACGATCTTCCAAACCAGGTAGATGAGGAAACAAAGAGAAGAAGAGCAGCAGAGCTTACAAATATACAGGCAGAGGTAGCTGAAGCTAAAAACAGAGAGTTTATAGGTAAGGAAGTAGAGGTTATAATAGACGGTGTATCTTCTGAATCCGAATATATGTTAGAGGGAAGAACAAGGGGACAGGCCTTAGAGATCGATGGTAAGGTTCTTACCAACGACGGAATGGCTAAGCAGGGAGAGATAGTCAAGGTTAAGATAGAGCAGAACTTTGAATACGACCTGTTAGGACCTATAACTAAAAACGAATTTTAAAGACTTGGAGGAAAGTACAGATGAATCTACCAAATCGTTTAACACTATTGAGAATGATACTAGCAATTCCCTTTATTTATTTCCTGGGAGAGGCAGAAACTCACGGGATTGCCTTTAGGATAACAGCACTTATAATCTTTGCAGTGGCTTCTATCACAGACTTTTTTGATGGATACCTTGCAAGAAAGCACAATCTTATTACAGATTTTGGAAAGCTGATGGATCCCTTAGCTGATAAGATCCTGGTTATCTCAGCTCTGGTCATCTTTGTGGATATCAAGTATATTCCAGCATGGATGTCTATAGTTGTTATTGCAAGGGAGTTTCTAATAAGCGGAATAAGAACCCTGGCAGCAGCCAAGGGAGAGGTTATTCCAGCAGGAAACCTTGGAAAATATAAAACCACTTCACAGATGATCGTAATTATACTTATGATGATACTGGGAGACAACCCATATAACTTCTATATGATGCTTATCCCGGTGATCCTCACAGTATGGTCGGGATGGGAGTATACAGTAAAGGCGAAACACTACTTCTTAAATATGAAATAGGAGGATACTAATGATATTTACATTAATCGACCTTGTAATAAGAGCATTAAGAATATTAATATTAATTAGAATAGTATTATCTTGGGTAGCACCCTACAGCAGAAATGAGTTTACAGAGCTGGTTTACCATATCACAGAGCCAGTACTGAGACCATTTAGAATGCTTATTCCTATGGGGAGTGTAAGGATGGATCTATCTCCAATCATTGCATTAGTTGTTCTCAATTTGGTGAGGAGCCTGGCCTTTAGATTGCTTTATTTTTAAGAGAAGTCAAAGGCTTCTCTTTTTTTCGTGAGGAACCGTACTAAAGTTCACTGAAGTTGATTTTTAGATCTAATTGTAGTAAAATAAGATGTATTTTTGTATAGAATAGGAGTTTATATGTTTAAAGAGATAGAATGTGAGTACCACATACCAGTATTGTATGAGGCAACACTGGAAAAACTTGTAACAAACAAGGAGGGAGTATACCTTGACTGTACCCTTGGAGGGGGAGGTCACTCAGAGGGTATACTAAAAACCTTAGGAGATGGAGGAAAGCTTATCTCCATCGACCAGGACCAGCAGGCAATAGATTTTGCAAAGAAGAGACTGGAAAAATACGGAAGTAAGTGGGAAGTGTATAAGGATAACTTTGAAAACCTTGATACAGTTCTCTATTTAGCAGGTTATGATAAGATAGACGGGATCCTTATGGATATCGGAGTATCTTCAACACAGCTGGACGATCCTGAGAGAGGATTCTCCTTCAGATATGACACCAAGCTTGATATGAGGATGAATAAAACAGCTAAGATCTCAGCCTATGAAGTGGTAAATGAGTATGAGGAGGGGGAGCTTGCCAAGATCATCTATGAGTATGGTGAGGAGAAGGCATCCAGAAAGATAGCGAGACTTATTGTGGAAGCAAGAGAGGAAAAGCCAATTGAAACCACAGGAGAGCTTGTGGATATAATCAAAATGGCAGTACCTTTCAGAAGGGGCGCTAAGGGGAAGAAGCAGAAACACCCTGCTACCCAGACCTTCCAGGCTATAAGAATAGAGGTAAACAGAGAGCTAGAGGTACTAAAGACAGCCATCGATAAAGCTGTGGAGTGCTTAAAGCCAGGGGGAAGACTAGGGATAATAACCTTCCACTCCCTAGAGGACAGAATTGTAAAAAATAAGTTCAGAGAGCTGGCAACAAACTGTATATGTCCGCCGGAACTTCCTATATGTATGTGTAATAATAAGGCTAAGGTAAAGCTTGTTACAAGAAAACCAATTGCTCCCACAGAGGAGGAACTGAAGTTCAATATAAGGGCCAGATCTTCTAAGTTAAGAGTAATTGAAAAGTTGGGGTAGATTCCTATGAATAAGAGGGTATTTTTTATAGCAATGTCCATAACTCTTGTAGTAGCGATGCTGGGGATACACCTATCGCTACTCATAAAGATATCTAAGATTCAAAGAGATATTAAGAAGATAGAGTTGAGGGTAGTAGAGACAAAGAAGGAGCTTCAGGCAAAAAACAGCGAGTTTGAGAAGAGGATCGACTTTAAGAAGATCAGAAAGAAAGCTGAAGATGACTTTGGGATGGAAATATCCGATCATATAGAGTATCTTAGAGTGGATTAGGCTTTGAGAGAGAAAAAAAGCATGCTAGGAGGAAAGAGTTGGATAGAACACTCTTAAAAAAGGGCCAGGAGATAGAGGTCCAGATAGATAAAATAGTTTTTGGCGGTGAGGGACTGGGTAGATACAAAGATATAGCTATCTTTGTTCCCATGTCGGTGCCAGGGGACAGAGTGAGGGTAGAACTTATCTCTGTGAAGAAGACCTATGCCAGAGGACTTATTACCGAGGTAGTAGAAGCAGGAGCTGACAGAGTAGAGGGAGGAAGACTCACCTTTGAAGACTTTCACGGGTGCGACTTCGCCATGCTCAACTATGAGAGTCAGCTGAAGTATAAGAAACTCATGGTAGACGAGGTATTAAAGGGAGTAGGAAGGCTAGAGGGGTATGAAATTGCTGATACCATAGGAGCCGATAATCCTACCAACTACAGAAATAAGATAATCGAACCCTTTGCTTTCAAGGGAGGAAGGATTGTCTCGGGATTCTTTAAGAGGAAGTCCCACGAGGTATTTGAGGTAGAGGAGAACCTGCTTCAATCCCCCCTAGCTAATAAGATAGTGAGGGAGTTAAAGGATATCCTCAACAAGAAGAGGATAAGTGTATACAATGAAAAATCCCACAGGGGAGTACTCCGTCATGTGATGGTGAGAACCACTTCCTACAATGAGGCTATGGTAGTTCTTATTGTAAGGGGTGAGGTAGATAAAAAGGTAAAGCAGGCACTCTATGAACTGAGAGACAGGTGCAGTGAGATCAAGTCGGCCTATATATCCATAAACAACAGGAGAACCAATGTGGCTCTTGGAGATAAAAATATACTTATCTACGGGAAGGAAACCATAAAGGAGAGACTATTCGATATAGACTTCAACATATCACCTACCTCCTTCTTCCAGATAAACCTGGAGCAGACAGAGAAGCTTTACAGCAAGGCAATATCCTACTTTGACGATGTGGACAATAAACACATAGTGGACGCCTACTCTGGAGCAGGAACAATAGCTATGATCATGTCCAAGGCAGCTAAGAAGGTGTATGCAATAGAGCTTGTGGAATCAGCAACCAGAGATGCCATAGCTACAAGCAGGGAAAATAAGATAGATAATATAGAGTTCATAAATGGCAGGGCAGAGGAGAAGCTCATAGAGCTCATCGATGGCGGACACAAGATCGACTCGATAATTTTTGACCCTCCGCGTAAGGGGATAGCTGAAAATATACTTCATAAGGTAAATGAAACAAGTATAGATGAGATCGTATATATCTCATGTAATCCATCGACCTTTGCAAGGGACGCTGGAATACTGGATCAGCTGGGATATAAGCTTACTAAGGTGCAGCCTGTGGATATGTTCCCGCAGACAAGCCACATTGAAGTAATAGGTAAATTTATCAAGGAAGCGTAGGAGGAAAGAATGATAAAGGTTTTGCTATTTGCAGTCCTGGCTTACTTTATGGGGTCACTTCCCAATGGAGTAGTGATAGGAAAGAGGGTAAAGGGAATTGATATAAGAGATTTTGGAAGCGGTAACTCTGGAGCTACCAATGCATACAGGGTATTGGGACCAAAGTATGGAATAATGGTGCTTGTAGCTGATGTACTCAAGGGATTTATCCCTGTAATGCTTGCAGATATGGCTGGTATCAGGGGAATAACCCTTATATTAATAGGAATAGTGGCTATAGTGGGACACTCACTTTCACTTTTCCTTAACTTTAAAGGTGGAAAGGGAGTAGCTACAAGTCTTGGAGTATTCCTCTATCTTATACCTTATGTAATGCTTGTTGTTGTGGCGGCTTTTATACTGGTGGTGTATACAACAAGGTATATCTCACTGGCCTCTATAGTAGGAGCGGCACTACTTCCGATACTGACACTGTTTATGCCTATCAGAGAGGGAATAGATAGACCTAGTATCTTTATAATCAGTCTCTTGATGGGATTATTTGTAATATACAGACATAGAACCAATATCACAAGACTATTAAATGGAACTGAAAATAAATTTAAAGTAAAGTAGGGGATAGTATGGAAAAAATAATAGTAATGGGAGCAGGAAGCTGGGGTACTGCCCTTGCAATACTCCTGGCTGAAAAGGGAAATGAAGTAACTCTTTGGGAGTATGAAAACGAAAAAGCAGTTACTGTGGAAAGGGAAAGAGAAAATAAGGTATTTCTTCCAGGAGCAAAGTTTCCTGAGACCCTTCATGTAACCAGCGAGCTGGAGGGATTATTAGAAGGGGCTAAGTATGTGGTGTTTTCAGTGCCTTCACAGGTGCTGAGAAAGGTAATCGGAAGCATAACAACTCAGCTTACCCAGGATATGATCCTTGTAAACACAGCTAAGGGACTGGAGATGTCTACAGGTCTTAGAATGTCTGAGGTAATGAAGGAGGAGATCCTAGGAAAGTACCACAAAAATATAGTGGCCCTATCTGGTCCTACCCACGCAGAGGAGGTAGCTAATAAGCTTCCTACAACGATACTGGCTGCAGGGGAAGAGGAGAAGGCTAAGAGTGTACAGGAGCTATTTACTACAAACAACTTCAGAGTGTATCTAGGGAAGGATATAATAGGAGTTGAGGTAGGAGGAGCTGTAAAGAACTGTCTGGCTATAGCAGCAGGAGTGTGTGATGGTCTGGGTTATGGGGATAACACCAAGGCAGCTCTTATTACAAGAGGACTGGCAGAGATAGTAAGATTTGGTAGAAGTTTAGGGGCAGATGAGAGAACTTTTACAGGATTAAGTGGTATAGGGGATCTTATAGTAACCTGTGCCAGCAAGCACAGTAGAAATAGACACGTAGGTGAAAAGCTAGGTCAGGGGATGAACCTGGAGCAGATCCTAAGTGAGATGGTAATGGTAGCAGAGGGTGTACCTACAGTAAAGGCAGTATATGAAAAGGCACAGGAGCTAGAGGTGACTATGCCGATACTGGAGGCTGTGTATAAGACCATCTATGAGGATGCAGATGCACGTAAGATGGTAGAGGAGTTAATGGTTAGAAATCTAAAGGAAGAATTTTATTAATATAGATTTAATAGATTTATAAAGATTAAAACATGAAAACCGGGGGAAAAGTGAATATGGAAAAAGAAAGAGATTTAGTATCCCTTTATCTTCAGGACATTCGTAACTACGAGATCCTAACAAAGGAAGAGGAGCTAGAACTGCTTATAAAAGCTAAAGAGGGATGTGAAGAAGCTAAAAATAAGCTTATACTCTGTAACCTGAGGCTTGTTGTAAATATGGCCAAGAGCTATGTAAACAAGGGACTTGGATTTATAGATCTTATAAGTGAGGGAAACTTTGGGCTTATGCACGCTATAGATAAGTTCGATGTGGAAAAGGGATTTAGATTTTCAACCTATGCTGTGTGGTGGATAAAACAGTCTATCAGCAAGGCTATTATAAGTAAGGGAAGAGAGATCAGAATACCTTCATATAAACACGACCTTCTTAATAAAGTAAATAAGTACATTATGAGTCATGTAATGGAAAAGGGAGGGTATCCTTCAATAGAGGATATCGCTGCCGGGCTGGATCTGAGCATAAAAAAGGTACAAAAGGTTATGCTGGAGTTCCAGGACCTTCTTTCCCTGAATGCTTCCATCGGGGATGACATCTTCCTAGAGGACACTGTAAGTCAGGCTGACGAAAAGTCCCTTGAAGATGAAGTTTTGGGAGAGATTGGGCGTAATGAGATAAATGAGATACTAGAGGTACTAAAACCGAGAGAAAAGGAGATATTGAAGCTCAGATACGGAATCGGGGGATATGAGATCCACACCCTTGAGGAAATAGGTAAGAACTTTGATATTACCAGAGAAAGAGTTAGACAGATCGAGAAGAAGACACTTCAGAAACTGAGAACTCGTTTTAGTGAGGAGCTAAAGCCATATCTCTTTAAGTAAAACAGGAGGAACAAGTTGAATATAAGAGTTGATAGAGGAGAGTTTTTAAAGACTCTGAAAATTGCAGAAAAGGCAATCTCTGAAAATAAGATAAGACCTATAATTTCATGTATGTATCTGGAAACTGTAGGTGAGGATAAACTGGTTCTTAAGGGAACTAACCTTGAGCTCACAATCACAAGTGAGATGCCGTGTCAGGTATCTGAGGGAGGAAGAGCAGTATTCTCCTACCAGCTGGTAGAGGAGTACTTAAAGGAGATCTCAGATAAGGAGATAAACCTGGTTGTAACAGATAACCTTCTTATAATAGAGACCTCAGATTCAGCTTCTGAGTTTACTGTGATGGATTCAGAGGAGTATCCAAAGGTAAGCAGTGAGATCCAGGGAGAGGCACATAGGTTCTCCAGGGAGAAGTTTGCAGAGATGCTGGAGAAGACAAAGTTTGCAGCCAGTGTATCTACCGACAACCTGGCAATTAACTGCGTGAGGCTGGAGATAGAGGAGAACAAGATAAAGATGGCAGCTTCAGATACCTATCGTCTTGTATATCTGGAAGAGGATATTCAGTGCGATGAGGAGATGAAGGTGAGTATCCCTCTAAATACTGTAGATGCAGTGATAAAAACTCTTAGAACCCTAAACGACGAGGAGCTGAAGTTCTCATTTAAGGAGAATCAGATCTCCTTCAGAATAGGTAATACAGTTATCCTAAGTAGAGTTATCGGCCTTGCATTCCCAGACTACAAGGGTATAATGAAGGCTGTATCATATAACAAGCAGATAAGTGTAGATGTAAATGAGTTTATAAAGGTGCTTAAGAGGGTGCAGATATTTGTAAAGAACAATGCTGAATCCAAGTACAGTGCAGTATTCAGTTTATCTGAGGGGAAGCTTAATATAAACGGTGTTTCAGAGATCGCTAAGATCAACGAGCAGATAGAGGTGGAACACACAGGGGAGGATATAAAGATATCCCTTAATGTAAGATTCCTTCTAGACTTCATCCAATACCTGGATAGGGAAAAAAGGTTAATAATTGACCTTTTAAGTTCTAGCAGTGCAATCAACCTGAGAAATGAAGATAACGACAGATATTCATATATAGCTATGCCTTTAGCCCTTAGAGATTAAGAGTAAGTTTAATACTTACTCTTTTCTTTTTTTGAAAATAGGTATTAAATATGATATACTGAATCTAAGAAAAGACAGAAGGGATGGAAAGAGTGGTTAAAAATTTACTTGTAAAAACAGTGTATTCTTTGGGCTATTTTTCATACCTCATAGGAAGAAGAATCTCTAAAAGTAAGGATAATATGAATATTTCCCATAAACTTGTTCACTACAATAATGAGTTTGTGCTGAGAGGGATTAAAGATAAAAGGGTTGAGAAGGTCGCTATCCTCCTTCCCCACTGTATTCAAAACTACAACTGCCCCCACAAGGTAACCTCTGAGATAGAGAACTGCAAGAAGTGCGGGATATGCAAGATAGGAGATCTCCTAGAGCTTAAGGAGAGATACAATATAGTGGTAAAGGTGGCAACTGGGGGAACTCTGGCAAGGAAGTTTATCTCAGAGGAGAAACCCTCCCTTGTAATAGCAGTGGCATGTGAAAGGGATCTCATATCTGGAATCTACGACGCTCTTCCAGTAAGGGTATATGGTGTCTTTAACAGGAGACCCAATGGTCCGTGTATAGATACAGATGTGTCCATAGAGGAAATTAAAAAAGTTTTATCGATTATTTGGAAAAAATAGTCTGTTTTTAAGTCAAATAAAAGGAACAAAAATTTACCGTTATTCCAAAAATCATCACACAATCAACATAGTGGTGTGAGAAAATACCAATAAACTTGAGAAAAAGGGGAGAGGTCTAGTGAAAAGAAAGATAACTCTTATAGCTTTGCTAGCGGTGCTGTCGTCGGCAGCTTTTGCCAATGAAAGGGACGATATAAGATATATAGATGAGCTCTATAAAAATCGTAACTATAAGGTAGCTGTCATGGAGCTTGAAAGCTTTTTAGAAAAGTATCCCACATCCAGAAGGATTAAGGATATACAACTGAGGCTTGCAAAAACATATTTTCTGGAGAAGGATTATGAAAAATCAAAGAAGTACTTTGATATAGTCCTTATCAACCATAAACCAAGGAGATCTGAGCTGGAGGAGATAAACCTCTATCAGGTAAAGAACACAGCTCACCTCAAGAAGTTTGAGGAAGCAGGGAAGTACCTTCAGAATATTCCAAGGGGTAGGGAGTATGATGAGGCTGTATTTGCTCTAGGACTGGCTTACTATAATGCAGCGGAGTATAATAAAGCCCAGGGGGAGTTTACCAAGCTTCTTACAAGTAAGGGGGACAAGTATTCCCAGGCTATTCTGTATCTGGCACTTTCAAGCTACAACAACAGCCAGTATGTAAGGAGTATAGTGTACCTGGATGAGTACTACAACGGGAATGAGAAGGATAAGAACTATCCCCTAATGAACTATATCTATGGTTCATGCTACTTTAAGATGGATGATATGAGTAAGGCCGAAGGATACTTTAAGGAAGTTGTGGAGAAGTATCCAGATAATATATATGCTACCCGAAGCCAGCTGAGCCTTCTCTCTATCTACAGGGAGCAGAGAAATGAGGCAGCTATGGTAGAGACCCTTACAGCCCTTGAGGGAACCAGCGGAGCAGCAGCAGGGTATAAGATAATGGCGGAATACAGCGCCAATAAGGGTGATTATGCTGGGGCAGCTGAGTACTACAGTAAGATACCAGCTGAAAGCAGGGATGATCACTCCAAGTACGGATACTCTTTCTCCCTCTATAGAAAGGGAGACAAGGAGGGAGCTCTTAAATCCTTTGGTGAGCTAAAAGGGACGGAGTTTGAAAGTGAGTACCTCTACTACACAGCCCTTATAAACTATGAGGCGAAGAGATACGGGGATGTACTGACACTGAAGCCTGAAGTTGAGAAGGCGGAGCTTAAATCCTCCTACAGGGAGAATATTAATTCCATCATAGCCAACTCAGCCTATGAGATAGAGGACTATACCACTGCAAGGGAGTACTACCTCAAGGTATATAAGAAGACATATCAGAAGGATGAGCTCTACAGGGTAATCATTGCAGACAGTAAGCTGGGAGACTTAGAGGATCTGGATATACGTTTTACAGAGTATAAGAAGACCTTTGTTAAGGATCAGCAGTATAGAAGGGATATCTATCTGGCAGCAGGAGCAGCATACTACAATGGCGGTCAGGTGGAGAAGGCTAAAGCAGCCTATGCTGAGTACCTGAAGAGCAACAGAGATACGGAGATATCGGAAAATATGGTGGGAATTCTCTTAAATGAGAGGGACTACGAGGGAATGGAAAGGTACCTTAAGATGCAGGACAGATCCCCTGAAAATACCTACCTTCTGGGAATAGCAGCCTTTGGAAAGCAGGATTACTCTGCAGCAGAGGGGTACTTTAAGAGTGCAGCAGCAAGCAGCGACAAGGAGATAGCGGAAAAAGGTGCATACAATCTTGTAAGAACCTACAGCAGGATAGAGGAAAATGATAAGACTGTAGAGGCAGCAGACGAGTATATAGCAGCAGGATACACAGCCAATAAAGGGAATGTGGTAGACAGAAAAGCCCTTGCATACTTCAGAATGGGTGAGTATGAGAAGAGCAGAAAGATCTATGAGGAACTGTCAGCTATAGAATCCTTTAAGGAATATGCTCTCTTCCAGGTGGGAGAGACATACTTCAATGAGAGGTCCTACGATGAAGCTGTGACTGCCTACGGAGCAGCCTACATGGCAAATCCTAAGGGAGAATACGCAGAGGACTCAAGGTACTGGGAGATAAACGCCCTAAAAGCCCAGGGTAAGGATGAAGAAACACTGGAAAAGATAGGAGGATTCCTTACAGAGTATCCTAAGAGTGGATACAGAAACAACCTCCTGCTCTTTAATGCTGAGATCTATGCCCAGTCTGGAAGCAGCAGGGAAGCTCTGGATTCATATAAGAAGCTCTATGAGGAGAGTGAGGATGCTCAGGTGAAGGAGAGAGCCCTTGAAAACCTTGTAAAGCTAAGCTATGATGAGGGACTTCTAGAGGATTCTAGAGGGTGGAGTGAAAAGCTTGCTGATGATGAGGCTAAGGTATACTGGAGCGCTCTCATCCATGAAAAGAACGGAGAGGTGAACCTGGCCCACCAGGAGTATGAAAAACTTCTGGAATCGGAGGGGTATGGAGACAGAGCAGCCTACAACCTGGCAACCTACTACTATGGACAGGAGAACCTGGAGGAAGCTCAGAAGTATTACAGGATGGTAGAGGCAAGCGGAGACAGCTTCTACAAGGATACAGCAGTTTTCCAACTGGGAGTAATTGCTGAAAAGAATGGAGATAACAACGCAGCCCTTAGAAACTATACAAAGGTATCTCTTCTCTATAAGGACAGTCCTCTGAGAGAGGGAGCAATCATTAAAACCGCTTCAACCTATGAGAAGCTAGGAGATGAAGCTGAGGCTATGAATACATATAGGGAGTTTGTAGGGGAGTTTAACTCATCGCAATATACAGACTTTGCCTATGAGAAGCTCATATCACTAAACCTTAAAAACGAAGATGCTAATGAGGCAAAGGTTTACTATGTAAAGCTAGGGGAGAGATCTCCTGAAAAGTCAAAAAAATATGATGAGTATTTCAATAAAGGAGAGTAGGTAAGATGCAGAAGAAGATAGCAGTAATATTTTTATTTCTAATATCCATGATGGCCTTTGGAGATGAGAGTATCGAGATACAAAAAGAGGTAACGGGAGTGGACAGACAGATCCTGGAGGAGTCTGAAGGTGTTGAAAGTGTAGAGTCTATGCAGCAGCTGGAACTAAAGGACGTAGATGTGAACCTTAGAAGCAACGACCTTAGAGGGGAGAAGGAAACCCTAGTTGTGGAGCAGGAGAAGTCGAGCGATGATCTGGAGAAGGAGCTTTCTAGAGGAATGTCATCGGATAAATCATGGTTAAGATATATATTAGGAGCGGTATTACTAGTAGCAGGAATAGCAGCATTTTAATAAAACAGGAGGAATTTACAGATGGAATGGATGGCAAGTGGTGGACTGTTAATGTACTTTATTATGGCGATGTCGGTACTGGGAGTTGCTGTAATAATTGAAAGAGGAATATACTTTGTTACCCAGGAAAAGGGGAACTTCGAGGATATAAAGTTAGGTTTAAAGGACTATATTGTAGCTAAGGATGCCAAGGGAGCAATCTCATATCTTGACAGATATCAGGGGTCTACCTTCTCAGTATTGAAGGAGCTTGTAATGGAGTGGGATGAGAGCAAGGAAGTGGACATCATACTTCTTGAGGAGAAGGCAAGGGAAGCAGGACTTGCAAAGCTACCTAAGCTGGAAAAGGGAATGTGGCTTCTAGGAATCGTTGCTCATACTACGCCTTTAATCGGACTTCTTGGTACGGTAACTGGAATGATCCAGGCCTTTAAGGCGATCTCAGTATATGGTACAGGGGACCCTGCAGTACTTGCAGAGGGTATCTCTAAGGCACTGGTAACAACAGCCGGAGGACTTACAGTGGCTATACCAGCACTTATCTTCTACAACTTCTTTAATAAAAAGATAGATGTAGTGGTAAATGAGATGGAAAAAGCAAGTGTAGAGCTTATCAACTTCTTCAGAAGGTAGGGGATGTAGATGAGAGTGCAAAAGATAAAGCGTAGAAATAGAACTAACCTGATATTAGAGCTTACCCCTCTTATAGATGTGGTGTTCCTTCTTCTGATATTCTTCATGGTAGCTACAACCTTTGAAGATGTAAGTAGCGGGATAAAGATAGAGCTCCCGGAATCGACTATTCAGGAGGTCAGTGAGGTAAAGGAGATACAGGTAGTAATAGATGCTGACAGCAGAATATACCTAAGTGTAAAGGAAGGAAGCGGCGATGCCGAGAAGAGTCAGGTCAATATCGAGCAGCTCAAGGAGGAGCTGGCAGGTAAGATACTGAACAGCAAGGAGAGAAACGTAATCATAACTGCAGATAAAAATCTGGACTATGGTTTTATTGTTAAGGTAATGACTCTGGCTAAGGAAGCAGGGGCAAGCTCCCTGGATATAGATACAGCAAGTGCCGACTAGGAGGGACAAGCTTATGGAAAAAAATGATCTGCGAAGCCTGGGCCTCTCCCTTGTCATCAATATATTGGTTATACTTCTCCTCCCGGGAATGAAGGTTCCTGTAAGGGATGAGGGGAAGATAAGTGTGGGGCTTATAGAACTGAGGGACGAGAACAGGAAGGTTACTCCTAAAAAGCAGGAGAAGAAGGTGGAAAAACCTGCAGAACCTGCCAAGACTCCAACGGAGACAGTGGAGGAGAAACCTGCTGAAGAATCTAAGAAGGAGGTGGCAGCAGAGGAAAAGAAAGCTGTGAAAAAGCCACTTCCAGAGATAGCTCCCATGCCGGATATAGAGGTGTTGGTATCCAAGGCGCCTGTTACAGACAGGAGAAAGCCAGCTGAAAAAAGCCAGACACCGAGGCAGGAGAGGGTCTTTGAAGATACAAAGACAGAGGAAAAGAGAGAGATAGTAGGAGCTGAACTTGAAAGAAGAGAGGTTTCCAAAGTAGAAGCGACTCCGATTATAAGCCAGACAGATATGGGTAAGATAGCTGGAGAGGGTCCTGAAAGCAAGGAAGAGGGGAAGGAGTTTATGGCTCTAGCTAACGGTACTGATAAGCTAGAGGGACTTCCCAAGGGGTATAAGGATATAGGTTCTCCAGACGGCAGCCTTACTGGAAAGTGGGATGCTAATAATAACCTGCCTAGATACCCAGAATCTGCTGAGCTCAGGGGTAAGAGCGGAACCGTAGTACTAAAA
Organism: Propionigenium maris DSM 9537; assembly: GCF_027925155.1. Lineage (GTDB taxonomy): Bacteria > Fusobacteriota > Fusobacteriia > Fusobacteriales > Fusobacteriaceae > Propionigenium > Propionigenium maris. Next base: position 221,397 of record NZ_BSDY01000005.1, read on the forward strand.
GTGTATGTTACAGAGGAAGGAAAAGTTGAAAGGGTAGAGATGCAGGGAAGCGGAGTACCGGAACTAAACAGCGCCATCGAACAGGTAGCCAGATCATGGAAGATATACCTGAGCAGAAATGGTCAGAGAGTTTACGGTGATGTGACCCTGGAGATACCATTCAGACTTTTAAGGGGTGAATAGGATGTTTTTAAATGTATTGGGAATAATGTTGGATGAAAAACTCCAGGAAAAGATAAATGAGACCTTTGACGGTGAGATAAAGTTTCTTCAGAGTATAGCAAAGTCCTTTGAGGAGATGAAGGAGAGCAAGTTTGATGCTGTTATTATAGAGGGAGACAGTCTTCAGGATGAAACTATCGTGGATATAGTTAAAAAGGTAGTGGATATCCAAAAGAGGGTAATCCTTCTTGTGATAAGTGAGAACTCCAACCTCAGCGTAGTGGCAAAGAGTATCAAGGCAGGAGCCTATGACTATATGCTAAAGCCTGTGGAACCTGAAACAGTGGTTAAAACCATAGAGAAGGCCATAAGGGACCAGAAGCTTAAGGCTGAAAAGGTGGACAAGAACAGAAGTATGGGATCGAGACTTATTGGTCACACCAGGGAAATCGTAGAGGTATATAAGAGGATCGGTAAGGTGGCCAGCAGCAGGGTACCAGTTCTTGTTAAGGGAGAGAAGGGAACTGGAAAAAACAGTGTGGCCAATGCTATCCACAGGTTCAGTGACTTCAGCGATAAGCCCTTTGTAAGTGTAAACTGTACAGCCTTCCAGGATGAACTTCTTGAGAGAAAGCTTTTTGGTTATGAGAAGGGAGCCTTTCCCGGTGCCCTCTACGACCATGTGGGGGAGTTTGAAAAGGCAGACGGGGGAACCCTTCACCTAGGAAATATAGAGTCTCTGAGTCTTGATATGCAGGCAAAGCTTCTTGGGTTTTTACAGGAGGGGGAGCTTGTAAGACTGGGAGGATCTAAGCTTATAAAGATAGATGTTCGTCTTATTGTTACTACAAGTGAGAATCTGGATGAACTCATAGCCAACGATAAGTTCATAGAGGAGCTATACGACAGACTTAAGATTCTTGAGATAGAGATTCCGCCAATAAGAGAGAGAAAAGCGGATATCCCATTTATTATAGACCACAATATAAGTAAGTATAATGAGGAGTTCAGTAAGTCGGTAAGGGGAGTATCCAAGCCGGCTATGAAGAAGATCATGAGATATGACTGGCCCGGAAATGTAAGGGAACTAAAGAATGCCATAAGGTCAGCCATAGCCCTTTGCAGGGGAAGTTCAATCCTTATAGAGGACCTTCCAAGCAATGTAATAGGAGCTAAGATCACCAAGAGAAGGGGAGATATCCAGGACTGGATCCTGGCCGACTGGATCGAGGGAGAGATAGCTATCCTCAAGGGGAACAGCCAGAAGGACTACTATGGAAATATAGTGGCAAGGGTAGAGAGGGAGCTAATAAGACAGGTTCTTGAGATTACCAATGGAAAGAAGGTAGAGGCAGCTGAGATCCTGGGGATCACAAGAAACACCCTGAGAACTAAGATGAACAACTACAACCTGGAGTAATCCATCAAAATAAGATAGAAAATTTAATTACCACGGAGTGTTACAGTCTTATATTTTGTAGCATTTCGTGGTAAAATAATGTTCTAGGCATAATTAAGAGATCAATGATTGATCCTTTAATTATGTCATAGACCCCATCAACTAGGAGGATAAGATGCATCAGACTTTATATAGAAAATACAGACCTGCTGACTTTAGTGAAGTGGCAGGAGAGCAAAGTATAATTAAAACAATAAAAAACTCCCTGAAGGACAATAAGATGTCCCATGCCTACCTCTTTACTGGTCCAAGAGGAGTGGGTAAGACTACAACAGCAAGACTTATAGCCAAGGGGCTGAACTGTCTTACAAATGGTATTACAGATGAACCATGCAATACCTGTGAAAACTGTGTGGCGATAAGCGAGGGAACATTTATAGATATGATAGAGATCGATGCAGCTTCCAACAGAGGTATCGATGAGATCAGAGGACTGAAGGATAAGATAAACTACAGACCTGCCAAGGGAAGAAAAAAGGTATATATAATAGATGAGGTACACATGCTTACAAGGGAGGCCTTCAATGCTATACTGAAAACCCTAGAGGAGCCGCCATCACATGTAATCTTTATCCTAGCAACAACTGAGCCAGAGAAGATCCTTCCTACAATTATTTCCAGGTGTCAAAGATACGACTTTAAGCCGCTTTCTTATAAGGATTCAGTGGATCACCTGAAGAAGATAGCCAAGGCTGAGGAGGTAATGATAGATGAGGCCAGCCTGAAGCTTGTCTATGAAAAATCCGGGGGAAGTATGAGAGACGCCATCTCTATCCTGGAGAAGCTTATCTCCAGCTGCTACGGGGAGGATATAAGCCTTGAGAAAGCCCAGGAGGCTCTGGGAGTAATACCAGAGGATCTTATGATAGACTTTATGAAGATACTGGATGAGAGGGATCTGCAGAGGGGAATGGAGTTCTTGGATACCCTTTGGGAGGAATCTCTCAACGTGGAGACCTTCTTTAAGGACCTGGCAGGCTATGTAAAGACAAAGCTTATTGCCCAGGAGATAGAGGGAGAGAAGGGGCTAAAATTAATAGGGGACATATTCGACACCCTTACTAAGTTTAAGTTTGAAGAGGATAAGAGGCTTCTTGGATATGTAATCCTCAATAAAAACCTTATCGAGGGAAGACCTGTAGTAACTACCGAGGTTGTCTATAGGGAGGTAAGTAAACCTGTGGAAACAGAAGGTGCCCCAGGGGAAGCACCTAAGGAGGCAGCAGCTCCAGTGGAGATAGGGGTAACCATCGAGGAGATAAAGAGGGTATGGCCTGAGGCTGTGACCATGGCCAGAAGGGGAAAGATAACTATGGCAGCTTTCCTAGCTGAGGCCAGACCAGTGAGGGTTGAAAAGAATATTATCTTTGTAGGATTTTCTCCAGAAAACGCCTTCCACAAGGATAAGATGGAGGAAGCAGAGAACAACAAATACCTTCAAAATGCCCTGAGAGGACTTGTACATCCGTCTATAGAAGTGAAGTATGAGATCATCGGAGAGAGAAGGGTAGAGAAGAGAGAGGAAAATGTAAGTTTTGCCGACAAGGTAGTGGAGTTCTTTGACGGGGAGCTTATCTAGTTCCTTTGAGGGATAGAGGTGTAGTTAGCGGACACCTCTATTTTATTAGGGGGAAGCTGTGTTAACAAAATGTGAGAAATATGATATAATATCACAAGTATAAGCACAGTTATATGAAAGGAGAAATATATGATATTAGCAATAGCAGGTATAATAAGTTTGTTTATCTTGGCTTTTATGGTACCATTCCTGTCCTTTTTACTACCAGTATATAAGATAAAAAAGATGGAGAGGCTGGACGGAAGAAGGAAGCTCATTGCAAACTTAGCTGCCATGGGAATAATATCTATTGTGGATCTGAGGTTACTTCCATTTTATATAGGAATATTCTTAGTAATCGAGACTCTCTACTACTACTTTAAAAAGGTTAAACCAGAGGTTGCTATATTTGACAGGATTATGATATCCACAAGTATTGTAACGGTATTTACCATAGGTCTGACCCTACTTTTAGTAGGCAATGTAACGGAGATGCTTGAAGTAAATAAGGCTATGTATATGAAGGTTATGGATCTAGATACCAGAGAAGCCAATGAGATATTTCAGTTACTGAAGGAAAACTCTATCTTTATAGTATTTATCTACTCCTTTATATGTAACTATCTTACATACTTTACACTGGAGTCTAAAACTTACAGAGGTTGGGATATGTCCTATAAATGGATACTCCTATACATAGTTACATTCTTTGCCACAACTGTAGGTAAGATAGATAACTTCTATGTGGATAATATCTTCAATATAAGTAAACTTATATATGTAGTATTTGGAGTTAAGGTAATCTATACTATCCTGAGGGGAAGAGCTAACAGATTCAGAGGGCTTGCTAAGATGACAGCAGTACTTACAGCGGCAACCTTTCCAACAGTGGTATTCCTTCTGGGAGCATTAAAGAGTTTTAATATAAAACTAAGTATACAAAAAAAATAGATTTGGGGGATGATGATATGGCAAAAGTAAAAGTAATACTGACACAAGATGTAGCAGGACAAGGAAGAAAAGGAGAGATCGTAAACGTTTCTGAGGGTTATGCAAAGAACTTCATCCTAAAATTAAACAAGGGAATCATCGCTACCGATGAAGAATTAAAAAAACTTGATAAGAAGAAGCAGAAAGCTGAGGCTAAGAAGGAAGAGGAGAGAGTAAAGGCTGTAGCTCTTAAGGAAGAGATAGAGAAGAAGACTCTTACTATGGACGTAAAGGCAGGAGCAAATGGGAAGATATTTGGATCTGTAACAACTAAGGAGATCTCAGCAGCTCTTGAGAAGGAATTTGGATATAAGATTGATAAGAAGAAGATAGAGGCAAACATCAAGACAACTGGGGAGCACAAGGTTACTTTAAAGCTTCACACAGATGTAAAAGCTGAGTTAAAGCTTATTGCCAAAGGTTAAGGAGAAAAATATGCAGAATTTAGAAAATTTAAAGAAGGTACCAAGCAGTTTGGAAGCAGAAAAATCCGTATTGGGAGGAATCCTTCTAAAGCCCGATGCACTTGGTGATGTGGTTGAGGTACTTACTCCTTCTGAATTCTATAAAGCAGCCCATAGAAATATATATGAGGCCATGATAGAGTGTTACAACAATGGGGAAGTTATCGACCCCATTGTTTTAATTGAGAAGCTAAAAAAGATGGAGAAGTACGAGGAAAGCGGAAGGGAGCAGGTAATCTATGAGATTGCTGAAGCAGTCCCAACAGCAGCCAACCTGATCAGCTATGCAAAGATAGTAAAGGAAAAAGCTACCCTAAGAAGGTTAGGGGATATAGGTACAAAGATAGTTGAGATGTCCTATGAGGGATATGAGGAAGTAGACAGTATCCTGGACAAGGCAGAGGGAATGATATTCAAGATCTCTGAAAGCAAGGAGAGCAAGGATGTAGTTAATCTGAAGGACATTATGAGTGAGGAGTTTGAGAGACTGGAGACGGTTTATCAGAACAAGGGAGTGGCCACAGGAATATCTTCTGGGTTTACTCACTTTGATGATATGACCAGTGGATTCCACCCTTCAGACCTTGTAATACTGGCTGCAAGACCATCTATGGGTAAGACAGCCTTTGCGCTGAACCTGGCCCTGAATGCTGCTATGAACGAAAACCAGGGAGTTCTTGTGTTCAGTCTGGAGATGTCCAGTGCACAGCTGCTGCAGAGACTTCTTGCTATACAGGCAGGTATAGGTCTGCAGAAGCTAAGAAACGGATTCCTAGCTGAGGATGAGTGGGGAAGGATAGGTATAGCAAGTGGAAAGCTGTCCAACTCAGAGATAAATATAGCAGATGTTCCCAATGTAACGGTACTGGAGATAAGAGCCATGGCTCGTAGACTGAAGGCAGCTGGAAAGCTGGATATGATACTTATCGACTATCTGCAGCTTATCAGTGGTGCAGGTAAAAATGAGAGTAGACAGCAGGAGATATCTGATATCTCAAGAGCTCTTAAGGGGATAGCAAGGGAGCTGAATGTTCCTGTAATTGCCCTTTCACAGCTGTCCCGTGCTACTGAACAAAGAGCAGACAGAAGACCAATGCTATCCGACCTGAGAGACTCAGGTGCCATCGAGCAGGATGCGGATATGGTAGTATTCCTATATAGAGATGATTACTACAATGAAGATAGTGAATTTAAAGGAATATCCGAGGTTATTATAGGTAAGCAGAGAAATGGTCCCGTGGGAACAGTTAAACTTAACTTCCTTCACGAGCAGACTAAGTTTACAAATTATACAGGACAAATAGATTAATAAAGCAACGTGATGTTGTATCCATTGTGGAGTTTAAAATTTAATCAATAATAAAATTGGAGCTAACAGCTCCCTTTTTATTGCTTAAGGGAAGTATTCAAGTTTAATACTTCCTTTAAGTGATAAAAGGATGATTAACTTAAGCCTTTATCACTTATAAGGATAAAGCAAATTGAAGGTAGAAAGATTTTAATCAAAAGTCTTTATCCTAATTTGACATTAAGAAACCCTATAATTAGACTTTAAACTAGTCTGTAAAAACGATGAAATTATGAAGGTGCAAGTAATTCATAGGATTTTTTAAGGAGATGATTTAATCAATGAAGAGAGCAGAACTACTAGCTCCAGCTGGTAACATGGAAAAGATGAAGATGGCATTCCACTACGGTGCTGACGCTGTGTATCTGGGGGGCAAGGTGTTTAACCTAAGAGCCGGTTCACATAACTTTACAGAGGAAGAGCTAAGGGAAGCAGTAAGGTATGCCCATGATAGAGATAAAACTGTATGGGTAACATTAAATATAATCCCACATGATCACGAAACAGCAGGTCTGGCTGAATATGTAAAATTCTTAGATGAGATAGGTGTAGACGGTGTAATTGTAGCAGACCTAGGAGTATTTCAGATAGTACAGGAAAACTCAAACCTGGCTATTAGTGTGTCTACTCAGTCCAGTAACACCAACTGGAGATCAGTAAAGATGTGGCATGAGATGGGAGCAAAGAGAGTGGTACTTGCCAGAGAAAATACTCTGGAAAATATAGCTCTAATTAGAGAAAAGGTACCTGGTATTGAGATAGAGGTATTTATCCACGGGGCAATGTGTATGTCGGTATCTGGAAGGTGTCTGCTAAGTAACTATATGACAGCCAGAGATGCCAACAGAGGAGACTGTGCCCAGTCATGTAGATGGAAGTACTCTATAGTAGAGGGTGGTAAGGACAATGAAGGTGACTATAAAGAGGTATTAGATGGTGATGAACCTACTCATATTTTTAGCTCAAAGGACCTTTGTACAATAGAAATAATAGATAAGATACTAGATCTTGGAGTTGACTCACTTAAGATAGAGGGAAGGATGAAGGGGATCTACTATGTATCCAATGTAGTAAGGTCTTATAGAGAAGCATTGGACAGCTACTATAGTGGTAGCTATAAGTATGATGAGAAGTGGCTAAGAGAGCTAGAAACTATCTCACATAGAAAATATACTACAGGATTTTATTTTGGTCAGCCAGATTCAGATGCTCAAAACTATAATAACAGAAACTCATATAGTCAGAGTCATCAGCTAGTGGCTAAGGTTGTAGAAAAAGTAGATGAAAACACATATATCCTAGCTGTAAGAAACAGAATATTCTCTGGGGAGGAACTGGAGGTAATTAGTAATACAGGGGAACCTAAGATAATAACTCTACCTACAATGACTCAGATAAAGGGTAACTTCGAAGAAGAGGTAGAGGTATCTCATCCAAATACTACTGTAAGAATAACTCTAAATACCGATATAAGTGAGTTAGATATGGTAAGAAGAGTACTTCCTGAAGAGAAAGAGTAGTTAATCTGTTGTAAAAGTATTTAGACTTTATAATTTGAATGAAAAAATGTGTAGCATAAAGGTGCAAGTAATTTGTGTAACTTTTAAGGAGATGCAAAATGAAAAGAGCAAGAATAAATGCCCCAGCTGGGGATATGAATAAATTGAAGATAGCGTTAAAAGCTGGAGCAGACAGTGTCCTAGTAGGTGGAGAAGGGTATAATATAAAGACTACTTCACATAGTTTTACAAGGGATGAACTAAAGGAAGCAGTGGACTACACTCACTCTTTAGGTAAGGAACTATGGGTAACCCTGGATATGATTCCTACAAATAAAGAGCTAGAAGGGTTGGATACCTATGTGAAGTTCTTAGATGAGATAGGAATAGATGGAGTACTCATATCTGATCTAGGAGTATTTCAGGTAGTAAGAGATTACTCGGACCTAAAGATCAGTGTGTCAACCCAGTCTAGTAATACCAACTGGAGATCAGTAAAGATGTGGTATGGACTAGGAGCAAGAAGAGTAGTCTTAGCCAGAGAGATCTCAATAAAGAATGTAGCTGAGATAAGAGAAAGAGTGCCTGAAATGGAGATAGAGATCCATACCCACGGAGCAATGTGTATGGCTAGTTCAGGTAGAAGCCTGTTGAGCAGCTACATGTCTACAAAGGAAGTAACAAAATCAGCGGATGAAAACTGGAAGTTTTCTATAGAGGAACAGACAAGACCTGGAGAGTATATGCCTGTATATGAGGATGAGCATGGTACTCATATCTTCCATTCTAGAGATTTATGTACTATAGAGTACCTAGATAGAATATTAGAACTAGAAGTAGATTCTTTAAATATAGAGGGAAGGATGATGGAGGAAGATTATCTGGAAACCTCAGTGAGAGTTTACAGGGAAGCTTTAGAGAGCTACTACTCTGGTAACTATGAGTATAAGGAGGAGTGGCTGAAGGAACTACAAGAGGCAGCTCCAAGAAAGTATACTGCAGGATTTTACTTTGTAAATCCCGGAGAGAAGACAAAGGACTACGAATAGATAAAATAAAAAAGATGGAGAAATCCATCTTTTTTTTATTGTTAAGGAAAGCATAGAATTTATAAAAAGTTTCTTGAAGTAGCCGGTGCTCCTTTTGATTATTGGGGTGCAACGTCACGTTGCTTTTATTACTCTATGCTCTTTAGTATCATAATCTTAGCTTTTTCTTCCTTAAGTTCCTGGTTCTCCTTCTCTATAGCTTCCTGATCTGCACCTAGGGCTGCATCCTCAGCTAATCCCCTACTCATTCTTTCAGTGTATTCCATCTCTCTCTCGTCTACCTCTTTAATCTCCTGCCTGACATCTTCAAACTCAGAGGTGATATACTGGTTGAAGCCCTGCATTCCTCCTGAACCTCCGCCACCTTGGGCATAGGTTAAACCACTGATCAATATGGTTAATATTAATAGTTTCTTCATGGTATACCTCCCTTCCTACTCTATTGTTTAATTAGATTAAGGTCTAAACTAACTGATACACTATATAATGGTCCTTCAAAATAAATTTATTTTAAAAAGTAATATAATTATTTTTAATAATAGGAGGGGAAGTCCTGGGGAAGGTGAGGCAAGATCTTCAAAATAATTTAGACTTATTTAATGAAAAGTGAAGTAATATCTAAGTGGAGTAATCCTATTAAATAAAGTATATTAGTGACATGGAGGGAGTAGAATGAATGAAGTGATTGAACTGCTTATGGAAAGGAAAAGTATAAGAGCCTATGAGGAAAGAGAGATACCTCAGGAGATAAGGGAAAGGATACTGGAGTCAGCCATAAGAGCTCCCACTGCAGGAAATATGGTTCTCTACTCCATACTGGAGGTAGAGGATCAGGGAATAAAGGATAGACTGGTAGAAACATGTGATAATCAGCCAATGATAGCCAGGGCACCCCTTGTCCTTATATTTTTAGCAGATTTTAGAAAGTGGATGGACTACTTTGAAGTTTGTGATGTGAGGGTTATAAATGAGATGAAGGGGATAGAGGGCTACAAGCCTGGAGCAGGGGATTTTATGCTCTGTGTCAGCGATGCCCTTATTGCTGCTCAAAATGCAGTGGTAGCTGCAGAATCCATGGGAGTTGGCTCCTGCTATATCGGGGATATAATGGAGAACTATGAGATCCACAGGGAACTCTTTGATCTTCCAGACTACACCTTCCCAGTGGGGCTGCTGTGCTTTGGATATCCTACTGAAAGTCAGCTGAGAAGGCCTCTGACTACAAGGTTTCCCAGGGAAAGTGTTGTCTTTAAGGATAGGTACAGGAGGCTCGACAGGAAGGAGTTCCACAGGATGTACAGTGAGATGGATGAGAGAGTATTTAAGGGGAAGTACCTCGAGGGGTGCAACAATATAGGCCAGCACTACTATAAGAGGAAGGTGACCTCTGATTTCATGGCTGAGATGAACAGGTCTGTAGCTACAGCCATCAAACTTTGGTGTGGGGAGCCCCAATATTAGAGGAAGATTAAGAAAATAATAAAAAATTTTAAAAAAAATAAACTTTTAGTGTATTGGTGTAGTCAAAAAGTTGTAACAATTTTTTAGGGGGAGAAAGATGAGAGTTTTGAAGAGTCTAGAATTAGTATTACTATTGCCTTTTATTGTCTTGGGGAAGCTGGAGCTTTTGTTTGAAAACTAATCTTTTCATGGAGGAGAAGCAGCTAAATTAAAAGTAGAGGGGGAGTGGCTGAGGCTGCTCCTTTTTTATTATTTAAGAAAAGTATAGGGTCATAGATTAATTCCATTGTAAAAAACAATTCCATAAGGTTATCAGGGGTGGAGCGTTACGCTCCTTTTTAGCTGGGGAAGATTAAAATTTAATAATTAAGAAGGAAGAGAACTTTAAATGTGGGATATATAAGGTATCTAAGTATATTTACAGAGAGGGGGAAAATTATGAAAAAAGTAATTTTATTCCTTGCACTACTAATAATGTCTGTAGGTGTAGTAGCAGAGAATATAGAGAGGCCACATATAGATGCAAAGAGGGGTTTAAATATTGAGAAGGTCATTGCCCTGGGAACTTCAGCTGAAGAAGATGAAAAGATAGAGGAAGGAGCAGTGAATGAGGAGCTACAGGAGTGGCAGGTAGTACGAAAATTTAGTAATGAGATAGAGGGAGAGTATCCAGTGGATTTAAAGTACCAGGGAACCCTTCCGGAAAATCTAAGCTATATAATAATAGCAAGACCCAGGATAAACCTTCGAGAGAAGCCTACCACAGAGAGTGAGATAGTGGCCAAAGCCTACGAGGGAAAAAGATATAAGGTGCTGGAGCTTGTGGAAAATGACATGGGAGAGGAGTGGTATAGGATAGATACCCCTGAGGGGGAGGTCTTTGTCTATAAAAAGATAGTGCTCTTCAGAGAGTTCCGTTTTGCCAAGATGGAGGAGAAGATAGGGGAGCTGGAAGGTTTTATAGAGGGAAGCATTGCCAGCGGCATGGAGGTAGCTTCAGTGAATGCCTATATACCCAACCCGAACAATGAAGGTCTTATGAGGGACACAGATAAGTATGGCAATGTAGAGGATCAGAGTGCTGTGGGATACTATAAGGGAACCAAAGTATTTGTAGCAGACAGGACCATAGTTGCCATAGAGGGTGAGGTAGGAAAAAGGTATCGAATAATTAAGCAGGGGGGAGAGGAGCCCTATCTGGATATATCCATGAGAAGGATCGACAAAAGACTTGTTATAGACAGTATGCCCAGAAAGGCCATAGTAATAGATATAAAAAATCAGAACTTAGGAGTATATGAAAGGGAGGAGGACACGTGGAAGCTCATCTCCTATACCTACAGCAAGACGGGGATAGAGAGCAGGCTGGGATTCAAGACTCCAAGGGGGGCCTTCATAGTTCCCACGGCTAAAAACTTTATGATATATAACGACGCCTACGGTGAGAAGGAGGGATACGCCCAGTATGCAATAAGATTTTCAGGGGGAGGCTATATTCATGGGACACCATTTAACCTCACAGAGGAGGAGGAGTTGGAGAAGTATAGAAGGATAAAGGAATCCCTCCTCGGAAGCTACCCCGGAACAAGGAAGTGTGTAAGAAATACCCTGGAACATGCCGAGTTTCTCTTTGACTGGGTAGTTGGAGAGGAGAGGAGAGAGGGGAACTTTCAGGGGATAGAGGAGAATGTAGTGGTAATCGTCATCTAGGACAGGAAGCAACTGAATATAGGCAGGTAAATAAAAAAGCTGAGTTAATCTCAGCTTTTTTCAATCCAGTGCTCTAAAAGGATCTTTGTAAGGTATGTATCCGATGGTCTCTCCTTAGAGACGATTAGCTTGTGGTTGCTGTCTAGGAAGAGGTAGTTGATATTCTTGCAGTTGGGACATGTAGAGCTGGCCACCTCTGAAAACTCATAGATATAGACATTGTTTAACTCCTCATCCAGGTTTTCAAGGTGCCACTGGGCCTTCTCATGAACCTTCTTCTTAAGGGGCTTGGGTCTCTTGGTTGTATATCTGTGATCACAGTGACAACAATTTATGGTGGTGTCATTTCCTGAGAATATATCAAAGATAGACATAGAAACACTCCTTTCTTTACTTTATTTACTAGAAATATACCCATTAAATTAAAAAATCCTTTTGGAGAGTTTTAGAAGAAGTTGTGGAAAAAGTGTTGATTTCTCTATTTGATATAGGGTAAAATACCAGGGTAGGTACCAATAAATAAGGAGGAATTAAGTTATGAAGAAATTATTGATAGTAAGTGCAACAATGTTACTTTTAGTGGGATGCTCATCTGCAGATGAAAAATCAATGGATTCACAGATTACAGATCTCCAATCACAGGTGACAACAGTAGAGGCAAATACAGCTGAATTAAGAGATGAAGCAGTAAGCCTTAAGAATGAGGCTATGTCTCTAAACAAAAAAGTAGATATGTTAAACTCTAAAGTAGACGCAATAAAAGAAGCACTATCTGAGTAGGAGGGAGTTGTAGATGAAAAAAATATTAATATCTTTAGCTGCAGTAACTCTACTAGTAGGGTGTAGTTCTGCAAAAAAGGCGGATACATTAAATAATATGGAAACATCCCTTGCAAGGGTAGAGCAAGAGAACGCAGATGTTCAGGAGATGCTAGAGGGATACAAGTCGGATATCCAGTCAGCTAAGGCGACAATCTCTTCTCTAGAGAGCGACATAAATGCTATAGATGCATTTGTAAATCCAGAGACTGTCTTCGACAAGGACGGAGTAATAATCAAGCAGGAGAGAGACACACTGACTCTTATCATGCCTACAGATGTAGTATTTGACTTCAATAAGGCAACTATCAAAAATGAGTTTAAGCCAATGCTTGACACTGTAGCAGAAGCATTAAACATCTATACTGCACTTCAAGTAAAGATCGACGGACATACAGATAATGTAGGGGAGTATAACTACAATATGAGCCTTTCCAAGAAGAGAGCGGAAAGTGCAAAGAACTATCTTGTGTCTAAGGGTGTAGACACTAAGAGAGTGGAAACTGAAGGATTCAGCTTCTCCAAGCCAGTGGCATCCAATGCAACTCAAGAGGGAAGAGACAAGAACAGAAGAATCGAAGTTATCTTAAAGAAATAATTACAAGTAGGATGAGACCTGGGAGAAGATCCCGGGTCTTCTTTTATAGGGAGAAGATCTGTGAATATATTGATAACAGGGGTAACCAGCGGGATAGGAAGAGCCCTCACTATAAGGTATATAGAGGAGGGACACAGAGTAATCGGAGTGGCAAGAAGGGAGGAGAGGTTAAGGGCGCTAAGGGAGGAGCATGGGGAGAACTTCTCCTATATAAGGTGGGATCTCGGGCAGGTAGATAAGCTCGGGGGCCTGGTAGAGAGGATAGAGGATGAGGGAGTGGAGATAGATCTCCTTATAAACAATGCAGGTATGGGGAACTATGGAGAATTTGTAGAGGAAGAGATAGAGAAGGACCTTCAGATGATAGATATAAATATTACAGCTGCCACCTACCTTACCAAGGTTTATCTGAAGAGGATGAGGGAGAGAAATAGTGGTGGTATAATAAATGTGGCCTCCACTGCAGCTTTTCAGAGGGGGGGCCTCTCATGGCAGCTTACTATGGAACTAAGTCCTATACCCTTACCCTAGATGAGGGTATAAGGGGAGAGCTTTCCAAGATTTCAGGGAACAAGGTGAGGATCATGACCCTCTGCCCGGGACCTACCTCCACTGAATTTGTAGGAATGGAGGGAGGAAAGAAATCCATTGCCATAACAACTCCAGAGGAGGTGGCCTCAGAGTGCTACAGGGGATATTTAGAGGGAAGAGAGATAGTTATTCCAGGGAGGATAAACAGGCTAGCCAGCTTTGTGGGAAGGTTTATACCCAGAAAGATCCAGAGAGGCATTATCTACAGGATACAAAAAAATAAGAGACCCTAGGGTCTCTTTAACTTTTATATAGTTTTTTATATAGTTTCCATCTGTCGTGGAACCACATCCACTGGCTTGGGTTTTCTCTTATAGCTTTTTCCATGGCATTGATGAGTTTCTGAGTGTTGTGAAGCACATCTGCCTTGAAGTTACCGGTTTTTTCAAGCTCCATTACCATGATTTTTGTGGTACAGGTATTATCCTTGTGCATCACATTGTAGCACCAGGCAAAGGGCATGTCATACTTGAGAGCGAGGGATACAGCACCTGTAGGGGCAACAGTCTCCTCACCAAAGAAGTCAACAACGGCTCCCTTATCCCTGTGGTCTGAAAACAGAGCAATTATATCTCCCTCTTGAATATGCTTCATAAGCTCTCTAGAGGTGGTTTTAGATTTTTTTAGGAGAGTAACGTTTGCTTCCTCTCTGTTCTTTGTAATATATTCATCCAGGTAGGGGTTTCTCTGAGCCTTGGCTACAGTTGTGAAGTGAAACTTTTCAGCAGCTTTAAGGGAGGCTTCCATATTTCCCATGTGCATGGTAGCAACCATAATTCCCTTTCCTTCGGTATAGAGTTTTTCAACTTCTTCCATTCCTACTAATTTAACATTCCCCTCTTTCTTTAAATACTCCCTGAACCACATGGAGGAAAGAAAAGCCTTTGACATAATCTTATATGAGTTAAGAGCGATTTTTTCCCTCTGTTTATCTGTTTTTTCAGGAAAAGCTAGCTTTAAGTTGGCAAGGGCTATGAGCCTTCTCTTTTTAATAAGCTTATAACCTACTACAGCTAAAAATTCAGCAAACTTAAAACGAGACCTTTCAGGGAACAACATCAATATTTTAAGTAAAACCATGGTGATAAAAAATTCAAATTTATGTTTCATATGAAAAGATCCTCCGTACCATTATATTATGGAATAAAATAAAAAATCATCAGAGTATATTTTAACACAATAACCTACCATCTACAAGAAAATGATATTGTGTACACTTGTACTTAAACAAATTAAAAATAATTTGACAAGGTTTGGTAATAAACGTATATTAAATAGAAAACAGAGGAAAGGGCGGGATAGTTAATGAGAGATTTGGATTACTTAAGGCTCCTGGGAAAGCAGTATCAGACTATTGGAGATGTCACTACAGAGATAATAAATCTTAAGGCGATACTTAACCTTCCAAAGGGGACTGAACACTTTTTGACGGATATACACGGGGAGTATGAAGCTTTCACCCATCACCTGAGGACAGCCTCAGGGGTATTGAAGTTTAAAGTGGATGATATTTTTGGATTCTCCATGTCACAGGAGGACAAGATAAACTTTACAACACTTATCTTCTATCCAGAGGAAAAGATAAAGCAGGTAAAGGAAATAGAGGAGAATATGAAGGACTGGTACAGGGTAAATATGTACAGGCTTATCTCTATATGTAAGGTTGTTTCCTCAAAGTATACGAGATCTAAGGTAAGAAAGGCTCTGCCTAAGGATTTTTCCTACATCCTTGAGGAGCTTCTAAACCTGGAATCTACACAGTTAAATAAGGAAGACTACTACCACCAGATAATAAACACGATAATTGAACTTGAAAGATCCGATGAGTTTATAGTGGCTATATCCAAGGTTATTCAGAGACTGGCTGTGGACAAGCTACACATCATAGGGGATGTCTACGATAGAGGTTATGGAGCTCACCTGGTAATGGATGAACTCATGAAGCATCACAATGTGGATATTCAGTGGGGGAACCACGATATCCTGTGGATGGGAGCTGCCCTTGGGCATCCTATAATGGTAGCTACAGCTATCAGAATCTCCCTGAGATATGGTAACCTGGAGAGTCTGGAGGAGGGGTATGGAATAAACATGCTTCCCCTTGGATCCCTTGCCATGAGAGAGTATGGGAGCGATTCCTGCAAGGAGTTTATACCTAAGCTGAGTCAGGAGCAGTTCTACAGCGAGAAGGACAAGGAGCTTATTGCAAAGATGCATAAGGCCATAGCCATCATACAGTTTAAGCTTGAAGGGGGAGCTATTCCCAAGAGAAAAGAGTTTGGGATGGATGACAGGATGCTCCTTCACAAGATCGACTATGAGAAGGGAACTATCAATATAGAGGGGAAGGACTATAAGCTTACCAGCAACAGCTTTCCTACAGTAGATCCCAAGGATCCATATAAGCTGACCAAGGAGGAGGAGGAGGTAGTTAAAAAGCTGACCTTCTACTTTAAAAACAGCGAGAAGCTTCAAAAGCATATGCACTTCTTCTACACAAATGGTTCCCTCTATCTGAACTACAACGGAAACCTTCTCTACCATGGTTGCCTTGTGCTAGATGAGATGGGGGAGTACAAGCCCTTTGAGATAGACGGGAAGAAGTATATGGGAAGGGAGCTTCTGGATAAATTTGAGCAGCTTGTGAGAAAGGCTTACTTTACAAAGGATATCTACTCAGTAGACTGGTTATGGTATCTGTGGGCTGGAAAGAAGTCTCCTATGTTTGCAAAGAGTAAGATGGCTACCTTTGAAAGATACTTCCTCAAGGAGAAGGCACTTCACAAGGAGGCACTGAACCCTTACTTCTACCTGAGAGACAGGGAGGATATATGCCAGAAGATCCTCAAGGACTTCGACCTTGACCCAGAAACAGGTCATATAATCAACGGTCACACCCCTGTAGAGGAAAAAAACGGGGAAAGTCCTATAAAGGCAGGGGGAAGACTTCTAGTAATCGACGGAGGATTCTCCAGAGCATACCAGCCAAAGACCGGAATTGCAGGTTACACCCTTATCTACAACTCGTGGGGACTGAGACTTGTATCCCACAAGCCCTTCACCTCAATTGAAAAAGCAGTTAGGGAAGGGGTAGAGATAAAATCCAGTATGAGAGTATTGGAGAAGACCAACAGAAAAACTGTAGCAGATACAGATATTGGAAGGGAGCTCAAGGATCAGATACAGGACCTCAGATCTCTTCTGGCTGCCTATAGAAATGGTACAGTAAAGGAAAAAATATCTAAACCAAATGAAAACTGCCTTTAGGGGCAGTTTTTCTATATAAAAGGAAGCCCCCAACTTTTAGAGTAAGTGTTTTTAAGGGGTGATATTATGATGGTAGAGGCACTTTACTATACAGGAAGGGGAAGGATAAGGGAGAAAAATGAGGACAGCCTTGTTGTGGGGGATATAATCTTCAACAGGGGCGAGCTAGAAGAGGTAAGGAGCAGGATTCTGGAGGGAGAGGGACTCATCTTTGCAGTGGCCGACGGTATGGGAGGCTACCCCGGAGGAGAGGTTGCCAGCGGAGTAATAGTTAATGAGCTGAGAAGGGAGAAGGACTCTATAGGAAGAGCCCTGGAAAGAGCCAGGATGAGGATGAGGGAGATAGGCCTTGAAAATAAGGTTCTCTCTCATATGGGCAGCGTAGTGTCTGGAATATTCCTAGAGGATAAGACGGTGAAGATATTCAATGTGGGAGACAGCAGGACCTACCTCTACAGGGATTCCCTGAAGCAGATGACCGAGGATGACTCCTATGTATGGGAGCTTCTTGCAGGGAAGGGACTGTCTCCAGGGGAGCTTCACGAGGAGATAAGACACCACTATAAAAAGAATATCGTGACCTCAGCTCTTACTGGTGAGCGGGGAAGGTATAACCTTGCAGAGAAGAGGATGGAGGCAGAGGTAGGGGACAGATTCCTCATTTGTTCCGACGGACTGTGGGAGGAGATGGAGTACTCCTTCATAGAGGAGTGTCTGGAAATGGAGGGTTTAAAGGGAGCCAGAAGGCTTCTGGAGAGGGCAAATATAGAGGCAAGGGACAATATATCCTTTATCATAGTTGAAATAAAATCCAAATAATTGTATACTTGTAAAGTAAAGAAAGAAATAGGAGGATAAAGTTGATTATAACTAAGAGTAAAAAAGAGATAGAGGTAATGAGAGAAGCAGGAAGGATAGTGGCAGAGTGCCATGACCTCCTGAAGGATGCAGTGAAGCCCGGGGTAACAACTATGGAGCTGGATATGCTGGTGGAGAAGCACATAAGAAGCAGGGGAGCAACTCCAAGCTTTAAGGGGTACCACGGGTTCCCGTCATCTATATGTTCTTCGCCAAACGACGTTATATGCCACGGGATGCCAGACGACAAGCCCCTTAAAGATGGGGATGTAATTACAATAGATATAGGAGCCTACAAGGGAGGATACCACGGAGATTCAGCATGGACCTATGCTGTGGGAGAGGTGTCTCAGGAGATAAAGACCCTTATGGAGGATACCCTGGAATCCCTTATGAGGGCAATATCTGTAGCTGTAGAGGGAAATACAGTTGGAGATCTGGGACATGCCATAGAGGAGTATATCAAGCCTAAGGGATATGGAATTGTTGTTGAATTTGCAGGACACGGGGTAGGAAGAAACCTATGGGAAGCGCCAGAGATAGTTCACAAGGGAAGACCTGGTACAGGGCCTAAGCTGAAAAATGGAATGACCATAGCCATCGAACCTATGATAACCCTGGGGACGTGGAAGTCTAAGATAGAGGCTGACGGATGGACAGCTAGAACTACAGACGGAAGTATATGCGTACAGTATGAGCATACCATTGCCATAACAGAGGACGGACCACAGATCCTTACACAACTTTAAATTAAAAGGAGCACACCTAGTTGGTGTGCCCCTTTTTTATTGTTAAAGAAAGTATAGAATTTATAAAATATTTACCTGAACAAATCAGTGTTACAACTGATTATCAGGATGCAACGTAACGTTGCTCCTTTATTTAAAATGAAAAGCTGTCCTTAAGCTCCTCTTCCTCTCTTGTGAAAAGGTTATTTACAGCCTTATACATAGCGCTCTTTCTTGAATTAAAGTCATATGCCTTGGCATCTGAAGTCTTGTTTATGAGGTACCCCTCTATATTCTTGTCTTTGGCAGTTATTGTAACATTGATGGAAGCCTCATACTTCTCTCCGATAATCTCCTTGTTGTTGTAGGTTACCGGATCTGTAAGGTCGATATAGTAGGAGTTTACATTTACATTGAAGAGGGTATTTACATCCTCGTTCATCTCCTTAGCTATAACCAGCCTTGTTGAGGAGTTCTTGGAAAGGGTGCTTATAAGGTTATCCACCTTGTTTTTAATGTAGTCATAGGCTTCGCTAGGATAGTCACCAGTAAGGGTAACCAGCATAACCTTAGGTGCATTGAGGATATTGTCGATCCTTGCTATCCTTCCCTCTATATCTCCCCTTGTGTAGTTAACTGAGAAGTTCTTCTCACTTCCTAGGATCATAGCGATGCTGCTGTATCCCTCAAAGTAATCCAGATCGTTTAGACTCTTCTGGAGAAGCTCCTTCTTACCCTGAAGGGTTTCAGTGGACTCCGACTTCCTTACGTTAAGATTAACGTAGTTTTTATGCTTCTCAGCTCTGTCTTCATATAGACCTAGCTTATCCTCGTCGATCTGGGCGATAACTCTGTACTTCTTTCTGAGGAAGTACTTCTTTGTCTTATACTCCACTCCCAGAAGGTCGGTTTTGGAAACAAGGTTGATACTGCTTATGATATCCTCCTTGGTCTCTCCATTGGTAAGGGCCTTTTCACTTGTATATGTACTCTCTACACGAACCCTTATCTGCTGGGATAGGTCGTTTAAGGCACTGTTTCTGGCCTCTTCAGAGGTTTTTCCATAGCCTGTTCCCTCAAGCCCCTTGGCCATGGAAACCACTGTAACTGCAACTAATAGTAAAAGTGTCAATATTTTCTTCATATTACTCAACTCCTTAGTAAAAAGATTCTAGTTAAAAAAGTTTTCCAGCTCCTGACGTAGCTCATCCTGGGACTTCTCAGACTTGAGTTCCTCAAGGTCCTCATCGTCCATCTCCTCCATAGCTTCCACAGTACCGTTAATAATGTTTTCATTATCAACTACCATGAGAACGAAGAGCTCTCCCTCTGGACTCTCCCAGGTCTTTTCAAGCCTGGAACCTGTAATATCCTCGGAGACAACATCCTGGTAGACCTCTTCTACCACTTTATCCACAGCGGCATTTTGATCTATTCCGCTCTTTGCCACATAGGATTTAATAGTAGAGTTAACCTTTATTCCGATCTGTCTTGCAAGGTCGGCTCTGGCATTGGCCATGGCTTCCTTTCTGGCAAAGTCAAAGCCAAGCTCCGTTATCTTGGCAGATCCAACACCTGCAATTCCTCCTTCATAGGTAGGAGAGGTAACCCAGTCAGGGTACTTTTCAGTCTGAGTGTAGTCCACCTTGGAACAAGCTGTGACTAATATCAGGGTGATAAACATAAGTATTATTTTTTTCATATCCACTTAAACCCCTTTCTTTTTATTTTGAATTATACTTAAATTCTCGAAGTAAAGTCAATAAAATCCCCATAATAATTGCCTAAGAGAGTTTCTTTATGTTATAATTTTCAGTGGAATTATGCCAAAAAATAACAATGTTAGAGATATAGACGGAGGTAAAAATGTTAATAGGAATAATTGGAGCAATGCACGAGGAGATAGTAGAGTTAAAATCTGTAATGGAGAACCTTACAGAGGAGAAGATAATAAACCTTACTTTCTATAAGGGACAGCTGAGAGGAAAGGATGTAGTTCTTGTAGAGGGAGGAATAGGAAAGGTAAATGCCAGCGTGTGTACAACACTTCTTATAGATCACTTTAAGGTTGACCAGGTTATCTTTACAGGAGTAGCAGGGGGAGTAAATCCAGAGATCAAGGTAGGGGATATTGTAGTTTCAACAGACCTTATAGAGCACGACTTCGACTGTACAGCCTTTGGAAGTGCCCACGGAGAGATCCCAAGAATGGAAACATCGACATTTAAGGCAGATGAGAGACTTGTGGAGATAGCTAAGGAAGTGGCTCTTGAGAAGTTTGAAGCTGAGAAGGTATGGGTAGGAAGGATCCTGAGTGGAGATCAGTTTATAGCTTCAGTGGAGAAGGTAAAGTGGCTAAACGACACATTTAATGCACAGTGTACAGAGATGGAGGGAGCAGCAGTAGCCCACGTATGCTATCTATTTAATACACCATTTGTGGTGCTTAGAGCTATCTCGGACAATGCGAACCACGATGCAGATATGGACTTTGCGGAATTTACAGTACTTGCAGCTAAGAACTCAAAGGAAATAGTAGAGGGAATGCTAGACAGAATATAGAGGTGAGTTGTGTGATAGATGAGAAGGTTGGAGTAGAGAAGGTTTTAGAGGAACTCTATAACTACTCTATGTTTGGAATAAAGCTGGGACTTGAAAATATAAAAAATATCTGTGAGGCTCTGGGAGAGCCTCAGAGGTCCTACAGAGTGATCCATATTGCCGGAACCAATGGAAAGGGATCTACAGCTACAACAATTGAAAGAGGCCTTATAGAGGCGGGGTATAAGGTAGGAAAGTTTACCTCTCCCCACATAGTGAGATTCAATGAAAGGATCCAGTTAAACGGTGTGGAGATATCCGATGAGAAGATCTGTGAATACTTCCTCAGGGTAAAGGAAGTTCTTGAGGAGAGAGAGATAAGGGGGACCTTCTTTGAGGTAACCACAGCCATGATGTTTCTCTACTTTAAGGATGAAAATATAGACTTTCTGGTTCTGGAGACCGGAATGGGAGGGCGTTTCGATGCCACCAATATCGTGGATTCCGAGATCGCTGTCATAACCAATATAAGTCTGGATCACACAGGCTTCCTGGGAGATGATATCTACACCATAGCCAAGGAGAAGGCAGGGATAATAAAAGCCGGATCCAAGGTAGTGGTTGGGGACAGCCAGGAGGATGTTGCAAGGGCCATAGAGGATGAAAAGGATGATTATACAGATGTACTGAAGAAGTATAGGGATGTTAGCTACAGACTGGACACCAAAAACTATACTACAGAGATAGAGCTTCAGGGAAGAAAATACAGCTTCTCCCTCTTTGGGAACTATCAGGTAAACAACTTCCTCTGTGCCTATGAGGTCCTTAAAACTCTAAATATATCCGAGGATGTTATTGAGAGAGCAGCTACCAAAGTTTCCTGGCCGGGAAGGTTTGAGGTTGCAGGAAGGGCACCCCTTCTCATCCTGGATGGAGCACACAATGTGGATGCTGCCAAAAGGCTCAGGGAAAATATAAACCTCTCCTACAGGGAGGATGAGGTAGTTGCCATAGTCTCTGTGTTAGAGGACAAGGATATCCAGGGAGTGATGGAGGAGATCAGAGGGTTTACAGATACTATCATCCTCACATCTCTAGCTGATTTTAAGAGGGGCCTCAAGGGAGAGGATCTCCTAAAGTATACAGACAGCTTTCAGAGGGCAGTTGTCAGAGAGGATATAGATGAGGCATACAAAGAAGCTCTAAGCTTAGGTAAGGGGGCTGTAGTTGTATGCGGATCCTTCTATCTCTTGAGTAAGTTTAAGGGGAGGTAACCTTTGAAAAAGGGAAGAATCTTAATAAGGCTAATCATGATAATATTTATGCTTGCCTTTCCCATATATCAGCTTCATATACTGATAAACCAGTACAGGGATACAAGAAGAGTTGATATTGAAAGGCGGGATAAACTTACAGAGGAGTTCAGGGATAGCTTTCTTGTGAGAAGGGAGGACTTCTACAAGGATAGAAGTTATCAGAAGGAATTTAAAAAACTTCAGGAGAAAAAATAGTCTTTTTCAAGGGGGAAGTTCAGGTGGCGACTAAAAAGGAAGTAACGGAAAAATCCTTCAGTATAAGGGAGATGATAAAGGAGTTTAACCTTGAGGTTATAAGTCCGGGGGAAAACCTGGATTATAAACTGAGCGGGCCTAACATATACAGAAGCGGCCCGGAGCTCACAGGTTACTTTGATGAGGACTCCCAGGTATTGGAGGATCACATACATATATTTGGAAAGGAAGAGGTAGCTTATCTTGAGAGCCTCTGCAGAAAAAAAAGAAGGGATATACTGGAAAGGTACTTCAGCTATGGGTTCCCAGGTATTATCCTTACCTACGGAGCGGAGCTGGATGATGATTCCCTGGAAGTAATTGTAGGAAGGGGAAAAGCTGTTCTAGCCTCTATGATGAGTACAAGCAACTTAATCAGGGATATGAAGTACTACCTTCAGAGGAGACTGGCTCCAGAGATGGTCATAGAGGATCACATACTTCTGGAGATCTTCGGTATGGGGATAATGATTACTGGATATCACGAAGCTAAGATAGGTGCTACCATTGAGCTTATCGAAAGGGGACACAAGTATATCACAGATGAGTACCTAGTCCTCCAGAGAACAGGAGACAACCAGTTATTAGGGGTAAATGGCTTCGATAAGTCCGATCCAGATAAGCACTTCTTCCTGGTAAACAAGGATGGAAGTAAGATAGATATTACAGACAGTTTTGGAGTGGGGGCTACCCGTAAGGAGAAGCAGGTAAACCTTATAATAAACCTGGAGAAGTGGGATGAAAAGAAGTTCTATGACAGGCTTGGGGTAGACAGGGTATATGAAAACCTTTTAGGGGTTAATATTCCCACTATAGATCTCCCAGTAAGGAAGGGAAGAAATCTGGCAGTAATAATAGAAACAGCAGCTATAAATGAGAGGCTTAAGGTGAGTGGTACCAACTCAGCTGAGTACTTTTTAAATGAAACTAAAAAACTCATAATGGAAAACAAGAAAAGAAACCAGGGAGAAAATGCTATGAAAAATCATGTGTCTCTATCTGTAAGGGAGTTAAAGGAAAGGTTTGACCTTGAAGTAATATGCGGAGAGGAGAAACTGGAAAATACCTATATATATAAAACTAGTATTCACAGGCCGGCACTGGCCCTTTCAGGTTACTACGATACCCTGGAAGAGGATGGACCAGACAGGATACAGGTTTTTTCAGAGGGTGAGTTTGGATACCTTGAAAGCCTATCAGAGGATGTAAAGGTGGATAATCTAAAGAAGTACCTGGAGTATAACTTCCCGGCAATAGTTCTTGCAGGGGTAAAGAATGTACCGGAATACTTTATAGAGGCAGTGGAGGAGGCAGGACTAGTTCTTCTTATGTCCAATAAGAGGAAGACCAGCCAGATAATTGCTGACTTCAACAGCTTCCTGGAGGCTTACTTTGCTCCAGCAATAACTCTTCACGGGGTATTTGTGGAGATGTATGGTTTTGGAGTCCTTCTTACTGGTAAGAGTGGAATAGGTAAGAGTGAAACTGCTCTTGAGCTGATCCACAGGGGACACAGACTGGTAGCAGACGACATGGTAAAGTTTATAAAACATCCCAGCGGCGATATAGTAGGAAGGGCAGCAAGACTTCCTCACTTTATGGAGATAAGGGGACTGGGAATTATAGATATAAAAACCCTCTATGGACTGGGAGCAGTAAGGCTGAATAAAAGGCTGGATGCTATCCTTGAGCTGAGGGAGCAGAAGAGTGAGGACTATCTGTCCTCTGCAAAGTTCTCAGGAGGAACTATGGAGATATTGGGCGACTCCATATATAAGGCAGAACTTTACATCTCCTCTGGAAGAAATGCAGCAGCCATGGTAGAGATAGCAACTATGAACCTCATGGCTAAAAAGCTGGGTCACGACCCTGAAAAGGCTTACAGAGAGGGAGTGACTAGATTTTCACAGGAGGAAAAGAGAATACTTGGGTTAGATAAATAATTGGGGGAAAAATGAAAAGACGTTTAAAGAATATATTAATGGACTATTTTATGGTCAATCTGGGAACAATTATCACTGCAGCGGGGATAGCACTATTTCTGGCACCTGCCAAGATAGCTTCTGGAGGGGTATCTGGTATATCTATTATCATCAACTATTTGACTGGGTTTCCAATAGGGATGATAATGCTTGCTATAAATATACCTATATTTCTACTGGGACTAAAGGTGTTTGGAAAGGCCTATGGTTTTAAAACTTTTTTTGGAACTGTGATGCTTTCCGTGTATGTAGATTTAATTGGGTGGCTGATACCAGATGTCAACACCCTTATTGACTTTCATAAGGGAGCCAACTACCTCCTTGCACCTATCTACGGAGGTCTCCTTGTAGGAGGCGGGATAGGTCTTATTATGAAGTTTGGAGGAAGTACTGGGGGAACAGATATTGTGGCTCAGGTAGTTCATAAATATACCAAGATTCCAGTGGGGCACGCAATGATGGGAGTGGACTTTATGGTTCTTTCATCAGCGGCCATGATCTTTGGTTTCGAAAAAGCACTGTATGCCCTGGTGGCACTGTATGCCCTGGGAGTGGTGATCAATAAGATCCTTGAAGGGGTCAGCCACAGTAAGATGGTATATATAATAAGTGATCAGTATGAGGAGATAAGGAATATAGTTATCCACGATATCGGAAGGGGAGGTAACGGCCTTAAGGTAGACGGCCTATACACCAACCAGGAAAGAAAGATGGTAATGACTGTAGTCGGAAACAAGGATATCCACGTACTGACTGAACTTATCAAGGAAGTGGATAAGAAAGCCTTTGTCATCATATCGGAAGTATATGAGGTATTGGGAGAGGGATTCTCCCCAATGACAGGGAAGTAAAAATAAGCAGACAAAGCAGGTGAAGAGATGGATAAAGTTATAATAAAGGATATGCAGGTATATGCCTATCACGGGGCTCTTCCCGAGGAAAATGTCCTTGGGCAGAACTTCTTTATAAGTCTTGAGATGATGTTGCCTCTAAAGGAAGCAGGGATGACAGACGACCTTACAAAGGGTGTAAGCTATGCAGAAGTATATGAAAGGGTGGAGAAGCTAGCTAAGGAAAATACCTTTAAGTTAATAGAGACCCTTGCTGAGAGAACAGCAAAACTTGTAGTGGAGGAGTTTCCAGTAGAGAGTGTTAAGGTAACAGTAAGAAAACCTCAGGCACCTATTCCTGGGCAGTTTGACTATGTAGCTGTGGAGATAGAGAGGTCCAGAGGGGACTATGAGTAGAGAGGTAAGGGCCTATCTGAGTATGGGTTCCAATATAGGAAATAAACTCTACTACCTTATGGAGGGGCTTCTTATGATAGATGCCCTTGAGGGAGTAAAGTTAACCCAGGTGTCCTCCTTCTATGAAACGGAACCATGGGGATACACGGAGCAGGACAGCTTCTACAATATAGCTGTAGAGGTAAAGACAACCCTTCTTCCCTTTGAGCTCCTGAGGAAACTTCAGGAGGTAGAGACAAAACTTCACAGAAGGAGAGAGTTGAGATGGGGGCCTAGAACCATAGATATAGACATTATATTTTATGATAACCTCACCCTCCATATAGAGGAACTTACCCTTCCCCATCCAAGATATCAGGAGAGAAAATTTGTGTTAGCCCCCCTCTATGAGGTATACAATAATAAGGCTGAACTTCTGAAGTATCTGAGAAGGGATAAAAGCGAGATAAAAAAGATAACTCCGAGGATCCTTGTTAGCTCATGCCTTCTAGGGGAGATGTGTACCTACAGGGGAGGAAGCAACAAAAAGGATATACTGGATGTAATAGGTAAGGTAGAATATATAAAGGTATGTCCAGAGGTAGATGGTGGACTTACCACTCCCAGAACTCCAGCTGAAAGGCAGGGAGGGAGAGTGGTGACAGCAAATGGGGAGGATGTAACAGCTCAGTTTGTAAGAGGTGCCCAGATAGCCCTTGAAAGAGCTCAAGCCAACAATTGCAGCGTGGCTATAATGAAGGCCAAGAGTCCCTCCTGCGGAAAGGACCTCATCTATGACGGGACCTTCAGCAGAAAGCTTGTAGAGGGCCAGGGAGTGACGGTAGAACTTCTTGAGAAAAACAATATAAAGGTAATAGCACTATAAGGAGGTTATTTTGTCTTTTGAAAAAATAATTGATAGAATAAGGGAATCCAACAGGATAGTTATACTCTCCCATGTGAATCCAGACGGAGATGCAGTGGGAGCAGGTCTTGGACTATTCTTAACCCTAAATAAGCTCAATGAGGAGCTTAAAGCAGCAGATGAAGACTATATGGAAAAGGTAGTAAGGTTTGTCCTAGAGGACAATATCCCGAGAAATCTAAGGTTCCTAGAGGGAAGCGAGATGATAGAAAGGGATCAGTATGTGGAGTCTAAGTATGACTTTGATCTGGCTATCTGTGTGGATGCAGCTACCGATGAGAGGCTAGGAACTACTCACAGACACCTGGAGAGAAGTAAGTTTGTTATAAACATAGATCACCACACGAGTAATACCATGTTTGGAGATATAAACCATGTGGAGGATATATCCTCATCCTCAGAGATAATCTATAAGCTTATAAATGAGATGGGGATCGAGATTACAAGGGAGATAGGGGAAGCCCTCTATACTGGTCTTGTAAATGACACTGGAAACTTTGCCCACTCCAATGTAACCCCTAAGACCTTTGCCATGGCAGCAGACCTTATGGAGAGGGGAGTGGATAACTCCAAGATAGTGAGGGAGTTCTTCCATAATAAAAACCTTCCAAGTTTAAAGCTTATGGGGATGGCTCTTCAGGAGATGGTATATAATTCTGAAAAGAAGTTTACATACTTTTACCTGAGCAGTGAAGCCCTAGAGGGAATTCAGGGCCTCAAGGAGGATGCAGAGGGGATCGTAAACCTCATCAACTCCTACAATGAATCTGAGGTATCTCTCTTTATGAGGGAGGAGAAGGACGGAAGCATCAAGGGAAGTATGAGAAGCAAACACAATGTAGATGTAAATAAGATCGCCGGTATGTTTGGCGGTGGCGGCCATGTGAAGGCAGCTGGATTTACAGCGTGGGATATGACACCTGAAGAGGTAGTGGAAAAAGTTTTGAATAAATTATAAGGAGTGGTGTAGCATGAAGAAACTATTAACTTGTTTAATGCTTGGGTTAGTTCTTGTGGGATGTGGAGGAACTACAAGCAAGGTAAGAAAGGACGATAAGATCCAGGATCTTAGAAGATATGAGCAGGATGTAACTGTAGGACCTAAGAGAAGAATCGTTGTAAGCAAGGTAAAGAATGAGACAAGATTCGGAAATGAAAGACTGGGAAATATAGCTACAGATGTAATGCAGTCTGAGTTTTCCAAGTCAAACAGATTCGTTGTTCTTGAGAGAGCAGATCTGGATACTATTATAGAGGAAACTGAATTTTCCAACACACTGGGACAGGGAAAGATAGCTGGTCAGCAGCAGTTCCTAGATGCTGAATATGTAATTGTGGGAGCCATAACTAAGTATGCTGTAAATACAACTGGTAAGAGCAAGCTTATCTCTAAATCTAAGGAGCAGAGAGCGGAAGTAGCTCTTGATGTAAAGATCATCAATGTACTTACTGGAGATGTATGGGCTGAGCTTGGAGAGGGATATTCTACAGTTAAGTATGGAACTACTCTAGGTGTAGGTACAACTGGAGGATATGATGAGAGTCTTGAGCAAGAAGCCTTCAGAGCAGCAACTATCAATGCTATGGAGAATATCATAAAGAGAATAGACTCTACTCCTTGGACTGCTAAGGTTGTAAGAGCAGACACAAATAGAATCTATATCAATGCTGGAAATCAGAGTAACCTAAAGGTAGGAACGAAGCTTGATGTATATAAGCAGGGAGAGAAGATCGAGTTTGAAGGAAAGTTCCTTGGATTTGTTGAAAACAAGGTAG
This sequence comes from Propionigenium maris DSM 9537, assembly GCF_027925155.1. Taxonomy (GTDB): domain Bacteria; phylum Fusobacteriota; class Fusobacteriia; order Fusobacteriales; family Fusobacteriaceae; genus Propionigenium; species Propionigenium maris. Next base: position 249,958 of record NZ_BSDY01000005.1, read on the forward strand.
GAGAAGCAAGGGTAGTGGACTACTTGGGAGAGGACGCTGCTATTGCTGAATATGACGGTGAATCATTTACTACTCCAGCTGTAGTAAAACTAAGAAAGTAGGGTCATGAAAAGGAGCTGGATTCTCTGGCTTCTTCTCATTCTTCTTTTTACAGGATGCAGTAGCACAAGAACCCTTTTAAAGAGCGAAACCAATGAAGTACCGGCTAAACTGGCCGTTCTTCCTGTAGATAATTTAACCAATGATGTGGCTGGATCCCAGATTCTTCGTCAGGTGATCCAGTCCACTCTGGCAGAAAACTATAAAGGTTATGAGGTTCAGAGCTTAGAGGAAACCGATGAGCTTCTGCGAAATGTAGGGATAACCGACGGAGGACAGCTGAATGTATTCCACCCCCTGGAACTAAATGAGATTCTTGGAGTGGATGGAATCCTCTACCTCAAGTTGTCGGAACTGGAACTCCTTACCCTCCCCTTCTATCATGTGAGGAGGGTGGATCTGACCTACAGCCTCTATAACATGGGAAAACTTCTTCAGGAAAAGCCTGTTGTCGTTGTTAATCGTTTTGTGGATATACACGGAATACTGAAAACCCTGGATGACCCCGGTGAGGGGATGAACAGGGCCCTTGCAGGGATGGCTATTGGTCAGGGAGTGAGATTTGTGACGGCGGGAATAGCTGATCACGAGCTGAAACCAGAGATGTATATGGCAGCCAACGACCTCTTAAAATCCCTTCCAAGGGGAGCCTGTGAGGATGAGGGGTATGTAAACAAGGTAGAGGGCGAACTGACAGAGCTTCGTGAAAGGGTAGAAGATGGAGACAAGATAGCTCCAGAGAAGATAGAGGAGAGGGAGAGAGTAGAGGAGGAAGTGACCGAGGGAGGAATTATCCTTTTTTAAGGGGCTACAAAATAAAATGCAAAAGGAGCTGAAGAATGGACTTTGACATTGTTTTTCTAAAACCTGAAAAATTTGAAGATACAAGAAAGATAGTAGAGCACATAAAAAAGGACAGGATAGTACACATAAACATATCCAAGATGGATACCAAGGACAGACAGAGAACTCTTGACTTTGTCAGCGGAGCAGCCTATATCCAGGATGCCAGACTGATACAGCCGGGGGATGCAGTATTCTGTACAGTTCCATCTGGGAAGGATTACTTCCAGGAGGGAAGCGTGGCGGCAGAGGACAACGACCTTATCGACCTGAGATACGATGAGGAAGAGGAGATCAAGCCCCACTATTAATTAATAAGAGGAAAGTAGTGAATAGAGTTCACTGCTTTTTCTTTTTGTTGAATAAAGGATAGGGAATGAAAAAAAGTATAAATTAGATAGTAGTAGAATAACTTGAAAGAGGTGATACCTATGTCTAAGAAGGGTCATGTTACAGTACATCATATAGAGATGTACCTGTGTGAGAAGTTACCTAAGAGAAAGCTGGAAGTTCTCAAGGATAAGTTTAAGAGGGAGCTCAAGAGGGAGCAGGAGGATCTCAAGGAGTACAAGGAGAAGTTTGATGATTATGTGTATGAAGAGGAGTATAGTATATATCTAGAGAGAAATGAAAAAAATATGGAGATATTGGAGGCACTGAAGAAGATATTTCCTGAGGATGAGGAGCTGGGAAGATTAGAGATATAGTGGTAAAGAAAAAGTAAGTAGAGGCCGCCTGTTGGAAGCCTCTACTTTTTTAGTGTTCTATGATATTTAATACTTTACTCTATCTCTGGAAATGCTTGAAGCATCTGAGCACCCTGTAAGGATCATATTTTGATACAGCTGGTTTTTAAGGGTTTCCAGGGTAAGCTTCACCCCCTCCTGTCTTCCACCTATAGATCCCCAGATAACAGGTCTTCCCACAAGAACTCCCCTTGCCCCAAGAGCGAGGTATTTAAGGACATCTCCACCCTCTCTGATACATCCGTCAGAAAGGACTGTAATCTTGTCTCCCACAGCCTCTACGATCTCCTCTAAGACCTCTACAGGAGCTAAGGTGTTGTTCAGTACCCTTCCCCCGTGGTTGGACACTACAATGGCACTGACACCTGCCTCTACACAGGCTCTGGCTTCATCTACCGAAAGGATCCCCTTAACTATAAAGGGAAGCTCTGTAGAGGCTACCAGTTCTTTTATATCCTCTATGGACTTAGGACCTACTGGCTGACCAAATAACTTCATGGTAACAAGACCTGCACCGTCGATATCCATCCCCACAGCTATACATCCAGCTTCTTCTGCCATCCTTATTCTCTTGATTACCTCGGAGTTCTCCCTAGGCTTAATAATGGCTATACCACGGCCCTTGGCCTCCCTTACAGCCTTAAGGCCGTATTCGAAACACGTGGCGTCTCCAGTATCACCAATCATGGCTATAGTTCCTGCTTCTATAGATCCGTGTACCACATCTGAAGCATACTCCTCCTCGCTAACTCCCCCTCCCATATTGAACTTTGTACCGGTAATTGGAGCGGTGATTACAGGCATGGATAAAGATTCACCAAATATAGGGAACTCTGTATTGGGATCTGTAGCTGAGTGGATAGTTTTCATTACAAGCTTTACCCTTTTGAGCTCCTCATAGGCATGTTTAAATGAGTGGGCACTACCGGCACCTCCCATTCCCGGGACCATTCCTGCACACCATACCCCGTTACACTCCCTGCAAACATTACAAAATCCCTTCATCTTTTCTCTAGCGACTTTTTTAACATCCTTTAAATCCAAAACGACAACCTCCGTAAAATTAATATAGATATCAATAAAAAATCAAAATTTATTGTAAAAAAAGTGTTCAAAAAAAATATTATAGTAAACTACTCCTAAAGTCAACTAAGATGTTATTAAGATGAAAAAATAAACTTATATAGAACAAAAAAGCTCAAAAAAAGTGCAAATAATGAATAGTAGTAAAATACACATTAAATAGGAGTGTTCTAACGTTTAATATAGTTGAAATATACTAGATGATATGTTCGGAAACTGTAAAAGAGAGGGGGAAAAAGTTATTGACAAATTATGATAAATCTAGTAATCTGAAGTCACAGTTGGTATTAATTATTATATGTTTTTAGACAATCTAATCTAATTATAATAGTAGGGAGTGAATTATAATATGGCAAGCAGAACAGTAGAAATCACAAATGAAACAGGACTTCACACAAGACCAGGAAACGAGTTTGTAACTATGGCAAAAACTTTCGAAGCAAAGGTTGAAGTTGAAAATGAATCTGGAAAGAAAGTAAAGGGAACATCTCTATTAAAGCTTCTTTCTCTAGGGATCAAAAAGGGAGCTAAAGTAACTGTACACGCAGATGGTTCAGATGCTGATGACGCAGTTGAGAAACTAGCAGACCTTTTAGCTAACTTAAGAGACTAATTTTTTAAAGCAGTTGCACAATAGTTAGAAGGTACAGCGGTGCCTTCTAATTTTTTTAGAAAAATTCTGATTAAAAGATGAAGGAAGCAAAGGAGATTAGGTCATGAGAAAATTCATTAAAGGTATAGATGCTTCTCCAGGAGTAGCTATAGGAAAGATATTCCTATATGAGGAGAAGGAGCTTGTAATCGACAAGGGCAATGTCGAGGATACAGATGCTCAGAAGAAGAGACTACTTGAGGGTAGAGAAAAAACTAAGGAGCAGTTACTTGTAATAAGAGAAACTACTGCTAAGAAGCTTGGAGAGGACAAGGCTGCAATCTTTGACGGTCACATAACTCTTCTAGAGGATGAGGATCTATTTGAAGAGGTAGAGGAGCTTATCGAGGACGATCAGATCACAGCTGAAAACGCTCTAGAGCAGGGAATAGAGGAGTACTGCGAGATGCTTGCAAACTTAGAGGACGAGTATCTGAGAGAGAGGGCTACAGATCTTAGAGATATCGCTAAGAGATGGCTTTATAATATAGCTGGTATAGAGGTGGCAGACCTTGGAAGCCTAGAGGCAAACACTGTAATCGTGGCAAAGGATCTGACTCCATCGGATACAGCTCAGGTAAATGTAGATAATGTACTTGCATTTGTAACTGAGATCGGTGGAAAGACAGCACACTCATCTATCATGGCGAGATCGTTAGAGCTTCCAGCAGTTGTTGGAACTGGAGATGTATGTAGCCAGGTAGAGGGGGGAGAAACTGTAATCGTAGACGCTCTTACTGGAGATGTAATTGTAAACCCTACAGATAAGGAGCTAGAGGAGTATAAAGCTAAGAGAGACGCTTACCTTGCTGAGAAGGATGAGCTGAGAAAGCTTAAGGATATGGACGCTATCTCTAAGGATGGAGTACAGGTAGGAGCATGGGCTAACATTGGTAGTCCTAACGATGTACCAGGACTTCTTAGAAATGGAGCTCAGGGAATAGGACTATACAGAACTGAATTTCTATTCATGAACAACGACAGATTCCCAACTGAGGATGAGCAGTTTGAAGCTTATAAGTCAGTTGCTGAATCCCTTGAAGGGAAGCCAGTAACAATAAGAACTATGGATATCGGTGGAGATAAGGCACTATCATACATGGAGCTTCCAGAGGAGGAGAATCCATTCCTAGGATGGAGAGCCCTTAGAGTTTGTCTTGACAGACCTGAGATCCTTAAGACACAGTTTAGAGCACTACTTAGAGCTTCTAACTATGGACAGATCAAGATCATGCTTCCTATGATAATTTCAGTTGAGGAAGTTAGAAAGGCTAGAGAGATCCTTGAGGAGTGTAAGGCAGAGCTAAGAGCAGCAGGAGTTGCTTTTGATGAGGACATACAGTTTGGAATCATGGTAGAGACTCCAGCTGTAGCTATGAGAGCAAGATCATTTGCTAAGGAAGTTGACTTCTTCTCAATAGGAACTAACGACCTTACTCAGTATACTCTAGCAGTAGACAGAGGAAATGAAAATATTTCGAACCTTTATGATACATACAACCCTGGAGTACTTGCAGCTATAAAGCTTTCAATAGATGGTGCTCACGAGGGAGGAATCCCTATCTCTATGTGTGGAGAGTTTGCAGGAGACGAGATGGCGACAGCTATACTATTTGGTATGGGACTGGACAACTTCTCAATGTCAGCAATATCAGTACCTAGAATCAAGAAGAACATCATGTCTCTAGATAAGAAGGAATGTGAAGCTCTTGTTGAGAGAGTAATGGATATGGATACTGCTGAGGAAGTTAAGGCAGAGATCAACAGATTCAATGCTATTCACTTTGGAAAATAATTAATAGATTGGAGAGCCCTTTGGGGTTCTCTTTTTTTATTATTAGGTGAAATACAGGTTTTAAAAACCTTGGAACAATTAAAAAAGTTTTTGTTTCACTCTCGACAGAGAGCGAGGAACTTTCTTACCATGATGCAAGAAAGTTCCCAAAGAAGATCTAGTCCTGCGTAATGTCTTATAAGTAAGATATTAATATACGACCTTTGAGAGCTACAATCATAACTCTGTAAGAAAAGAATTGTGGAAAACGTTATGATAAACTTAAGCCGTTGAACGGCTTAGTAGAAATTTGGGCTATAAAGTAAAATCGACTACTTCGGACGTTTTTAGGAATTAAACAACGTTAAAAAATTTAACGTTGCGGAAAAGTATAGCAATTATAATTACTTACTTTTCACGAGACAAGAAATAAATTTATGCTTTATATAATTTAGAGAAATACGATTGAATGGAGAGTCTTCTACACCAAAGTTTTAATGCATAAAGTTAAACTTTGAGCTAGTAGTACAAGTATTAAAAGTCTAAAAAGAGATTTATTGTTAAAAAAACAATAGATTAAAAGTGTTGCAGATACAACAGCTTCTTTGAGGAAATCAGGATATAATAGATGCATAAGAGGAATGGAGAGGTATCGTTAATTAAAAGGAGATGAAGTATGAAGAGAATGTTTATGTTGATGGCAGGAGTGGTATTTTCGGCGACTTTATTTAGCGCAGAGGTCTATGCAGACGATACAAGTGATAATTTAAAAAAGGCTTCGGATATCCTGGATATACTGGCAGATGATGATGATAACGATAAGCATAAGGACGGCCCTGGGAACTCTAAAAATGCAAGGGACAACCACGGTCAGAATAAAAAGAAGTAAGCAGTAGAGAAATAAAGAAAGATAAAAGAACAATAAAAAAAAACTCCAGAACACTCTCTGGAGTTTTTTTATTGTTGAGAAAAGTATAGAATTTATAAAAAATTTACTTGAAACCAATCAGTATTTCGACTGATTATCAGGATGCAACGTCACGTTGCTTTTTACGGTCTTAATCTAAGACTCCTCTACTATCCTCAGGTATTGCACTCCTTGAAGGAATCCATACCTCCCTTTAAACTGTACAAAGTTTTAAATCCCTTCTCCTCCATTATGGAGCAGGCTTTACGGCTTCTGATTCCACCGCTGCAGACAACTAAATAATCATCCTCTCTGTTAAGTTTATCAACTTCTTCCTCGAAATTCTCATAGAAGTTGATATTAACTGCATCCTCCACAAGGGATTCTACCTTGGCAATCTCGTCGGGAGTTCTTACATCCAATACAACTATATCGGTCTCTCCAATGAGTTCCATGGCTTTTTCCTTCTCCACGTCATACTTTGTTACCTGCTTTCCAAACCTTACCCTTAAGGCCTTTAGCAGGGGTCAGTTTCCACTTTTGATCTTCTGCCAGATATTCATAAAATTCCTCCCCTTCTTTTTTTATATTATACACCGTAGGAAGGGAAAGTTCTGTAACTATGTCACATTAACTGGATAAAATTAATTCCTGGAGCTGTTCTCTATCCATTATGAGAACGGTTTTTCTCCTGAGGTCCACTACACCATCTGCCTGCATATGCTTTAGGGTCCTGGATACCACCTCCCGGGAACTGCCAATGTGATTGGCTATATCCTCGTGGGACATATTGTGTATATCCCCGCTCTCCATGAGAAGGTCAGCGATCCTGGCATCCACCCTCTTAACAAGGAGATCATCAACTATCTTCAGGATTAGTCCCATCTTCTCTCCAACTAAGCTCAGGAGAGCAGCAGAGAAGAGGGAATTTTTATGTTTTGTAGTCTCCACAAGGTCCTTGGGAATGATCTCCACAATGGACTGGGTGGAAGCCTCTATAAATATATTAAAGGGGGAATCCCACAGAATACACGGAGAGGACATGATACATATCTCCCCTGGAGGAATATTAAAGAGGGTGATTTCCCTTCCAGATTCAGTGGTCAGGTATACCCTAAGCCTCCCCTCCCTTACTACAACCAGCCCCGGGCAGGATGAGATATCAATATCCTCTTTGGGAAGGACCTCCCTTCTCAGGGTTCTTTCCTTAAATATATCTCTTTCTATCTTGGTCAATACAGACAATAACTTTTCCTCAAGCATCTCTAACCTCTCTTAAAATGATATAGGAATATCATACCTATCCTTTAAAAGTTTATCAATAAATTTTGTAAAAAAAGTAGTAGAACTACCTCTTTTTAAAGATTAATCCCCTAAACTCTCCCCAGCTGTTGGAGTAGAGCTTATCTACAACTGCCTCTGCTTCCAAAAAAGATATGTTACCTTTACAGGAGGATAGAAGGTCGCTCATCTCTAAATCTTCCCTAAAAGCTGTAAAAAGGAGGTGCCCTCCCCTATTGAGCTTAGTGAGAAGATGTAGGAAGATCTCCCTTGGTGGAATAAAGTGGTTGATAATGATGGAATCGAAGCTATCCAAGGTCTCTATGATTTCTGGTTTTGACAGATCTCCCAGTATAGTTCTGATATTGGAGTTACTCCTAGCATTGATCTTATTTAGGGCGACCTCTGAAAAATCAACTGCAGATATCTGGAATCCCAGTTCAGCCAGATAAAATGCATTTCTTCCATCGCCGCAGGCTAGATCTAACACCCTAGGCCTCTTCAATAGACTCTGATACTCCACTAAAAAATCCTCTGGTGGAAGGAGTTCTATACGCTTTTTAAAGAGGGCATCCCACTCCTCTTGGCTTCTCTTCATAGGGGGGCCTCCTCGGTGTATCTATTGTAGTAGCTGATAATGTTGTTCATAGGCAACCTCCTGATATTTCATTAAAAAACACAAAAATATTTTTAGGATATTAGCATAGAGTATGGGAGAGTGCAAGGAAAACAAAAAAAGAGTCCTGGCAAGACTCTTTTTGGGGTAAAGCTTTCTTTAGACTTGGCTACAAACAAAAACACAGGGAAATGGTAAAGAGTGAATAGTCCAAGTCGTTTAAATAAGATAGCTGTTTACTACAGTAGAAGTATAGTACGAATTGATCTAAAAATCAACACTTTTGAGAAATAAATCTAGAAAAAACTTTATATAGTGATAAAAATTTAGTATCTGAAGGATTCTGAATGATATAATGGAAGAAAATAAATGTTTTTGGAAGAAAATGATTGCTTTTTGGTGAAGGGTGTTGTAGAATTACTTTAAGCGAGGTGGTATGATGTTGAGTCACGAAAGATATGAACTAATATTGAACTTATTGAAAAGAAAAGATGTTGTTAAATTGCAAAATATAGTAGATGAGCTGGGAATATCTGAATCCACAGCCAGAAGAGACCTCAACTACCTAGAAAAGAAGGGTAGGTTAGAGAGGGTTCACGGAGGAGCAAGGCTTCCAGACGGAAGGTTTGAGGAGGATTTTGAAAGTAAAAACGTTCAAAACCAGTCAGAAAAGAGAAGGATAGGAGAGCTGGCAGGAAAGCTGGTAGAGGAGGGGGAGTGCATCTTCTTAGATGCAGGTACAACCACTGAAGCTATTATCCCATACCTCAAGGGAAGGGATATAACTGTGGTAACCAATGGAACTACCCACATACCTGTCCTTGGAAGGGCCGGTATAAAGACCTATATTCTAGAGGGGCGGATAAAGCATAAAACTGGAGCCATTGTGGGAAGTGAAGCCATCCAGTCCCTTCTCAAGTACAACTTTGACAGGTGCTTTATAGGGGCCAATGGTGTCCACTCTGAGAGGGGATATACCACTCCAGATGCAGAGGAAGCGGATATAAAGAGGAGAGCAATAAAAAACTCCAGAAGAGCTTATATCCTTGCAGATTCAAAGAAGTTTGGAAGGGTGAGCTTTGTTGGATTTGGAGATATAGAGGAATGCGTGATAATTACAGAGCAGCTAAAGGATGAGAGATTTAGAGAGCTCACAGTTGTAAAGGAGTGTGACAGATGATATATACACTGACATTGAATCCCTCGGTGGATCTTATAGTTAGTCTAGAGAGGTTTGTAGAGGGAAGGGTTAACCTGAGTGAGAGCGAGTATAAGCTTCCTGGAGGAAAGGGGATAAATGTAAGCCAGGTGCTGAAAAACCTGGGACATGAGTCAAGAGCTCTGGGGTTTGTAGGAGGATTTACCGGAAGGTTTATCACCGATGAACTGGATAGGAGAGAGGTAGAGACAGATTTTGTAGAGGTAGAGGGAGATACAAGGATCAACATCAAGATGAAGGACCAGAGGTTTGAGTCTGAGGTAAACGGAAACTCTCCAGCTATACCCCAGGAGAGGTTAGAGGAGCTTCTCAGAAAGTTAAGGGAGTTGAAGAAAGATGATCTTCTTATTATGTCAGGAAGCGTGCCAAAAACTCTTCCAGCTGATATCTACAGACAGATATTAGAGGGAATAGATAATGATATAAGGGTAGTAATAGACACCAAGGGAGCGGCTCTTGAGGAAGCCCTCAAGGGTAAGCCATACCTTGTAAAGCCCAACAACCATGAGCTGGAAGATATCTTTGGTGTAAGGATAGAAACCCAGGAGGAGATAGTGAGATACGGAAGAAAGCTTCTGGAGATGGGAGCTGAAAATGTGGTAGTTTCCATGGCTGGAGACGGAGCCCTTCTTATAAATCACCAGGGGACATACTTTGGAAGTGTTCCAAAGGGAGAGGTAGTAAACTCCGTAGGAGCTGGAGATTCCCTTGTGGGAGGATTCGCCTCGGGAATGGCAGAGGGACTTTCCATAACTGAATGCTTCAGAAGGGGAATAGCCTCTGGAAGTGCGTCGGCCTTCTCTGAAAACCTTTGTACAAAGATGGAAGTAGAGGAGCTGATGGAACAGGTAAGAGTAGAGAAGTTATAGGACAGGTAGAGAGAGATGTTTAAAGATGAGAGATGAAAAGGGGGCAAGATGAAGATATTAGATTTACTTAGCAGAGAAACAATGGTTATGAACCTGACGGGAGGTACAAAGAAAGCTGTAATAGATGAACTTGTAGACCTACTTGATGGTGCAGGGAAACTTAACGATAAAGATGAATATAGAGCAGCGATCTTAGCAAGGGAGGCTCAGTCATCTACAGGGCTTGAGGAGGGAATAGCTATTCCCCACGCCAAAACAAAAGCTGTACGAACACCGGCTCTTGCTTTTGGTCTTCACAGAAGTGGAGTGGACTATCAGTCCTTGGATGAGGAACCTTCAAACCTCTTCTTTATGATAGCAGCATCTGAAGGAGCAAGTGATTCCCACATAGAGACTCTATCAAAGCTGACTACATACCTACTGGATGATGACTTCAGGGAAGCTCTTCTTAAGGCAGAGTCCAAGGATGAAGTAGTTAATATTATTGAAAGAAAAGAGGCTAACGATACAGAGGAAGAGGTAATAGAGGAGAAGATAGAGGCTAAAAACTATGTTGTTGCTGTAACAGCTTGCCCTACGGGAATAGCTCATACTTATATGGCAGCAGATGCTCTGAAGAAGAAGGCTAAGGAGCTGGGAGTGGAGATAAAGGTAGAGACCAATGGTTCCACAGGGGTAAAGAATATGCTTGCCCAGGGTGAGATAGATGGAGCTGCTGGAGTTATAGTAGCTGCAGATAAAGCCGTGGAGATGGACAGATTTGACGGAAAACCGGTTATCTCCGTACCTGTAAAGGAGGGGATCAAGAACCCACAGGGACTTATAGAGAAAGCGATGTCTGGCAATGGAGAGATCTACAGATCAAGTGGTGAGAAGAAGGGTTCTACCACAGGAGAGAGAAAGGGGTTCTATAAGCACCTGATGAATGGTGTATCCAATATGCTTCCCTTTGTTGTAGGGGGAGGAATCCTTATAGCTATCTCATTTATGTTTGGAATAAAGGCCTTTGATCCGGCGGATCCAAGCTTTAATCCTGTAGCTAAGTTCCTAATGGATATAGGTGGAGGGGGAGCCTTTGCTCTTATGATCCCTATACTGGCAGGATTTATAGGGATGTCCATAGCTGATAGACCTGGATTTATGCCGGCTATGGTTGGAGGATTTATGGCAGCTAACCAGGGGGGAGGATTCCTGGGAGGTCTGATTGCTGGTTTTGTAGGTGGATATGCTGTAGTAGCTGTAAAGAACGCAACTAAGGGTATGCCCCAGTCCCTTGAAGGGATCAAGCCTGTGCTTATCTTCCCGTTATTCGGGCTTCTGTTAACTGGAGTAGCTATGCACTTCATACTGATCCCGGTGGTATCTATAAATACTGCAATGGCTAACTTCCTGAACAATATGGGAACTGGAAACCTTGTGGTACTTGGAATTATCCTTGGGGGAATGATGGCTGTGGATATGGGAGGACCTGTAAATAAGGCTGCCTTTACCTTTGGTATTGCAGCTATAGAGTCTGGAAACCTGGCTCCCCATGCAGCTGTAATGGCTGGAGGGATGGTACCTCCCCTTGCAATAGCCCTTGCTACAACTGTGTTTAAGAAAAAGTTTACTTTAGAGGAGAAGGAATCTGGGTTAACTAACTACATTATGGGAGCATCCTTTATCACAGAGGGAGCAATTCCATTTGCAGCAGCAGACCCTGGAAGAGTTATTCCAGCTTGTATAATAGGATCTGCAATAGCTGGAGGACTGGCGATGATGTTTGGTTGTGAACTGCCAGCACCTCATGGTGGAATCTTTGTAATTCCCCTGGTAAAGAATGCAGCTATGTATATGGCAGCTATAGTTGTAGGATCTGTAGTAGCAGGTGGTATAATCGGAGTGACTAAGAAGGAGATATAGAGACTAAAGGGAGGTGGGTAACACCTCCTTTTTTAGTGTGGTAAATTTTCAGTTTGAAAAGAGAGTTTTATATTTCAGACCTATTAATGGAATAACAATGGTTTCCTGTATGTGGCGTTCACTTTATTATAGAGTACTTTAATATCTCCTTGTATTGTAGAGGGATTAGTGGCATAGTATTAAAAAAGAGAGGATTTTTAGGTGAAAAAATATGAAGAACGACAGGCGAACATTTATCTTGGAGGGGGGGATCTACAGGGTTATACTCACCCTGGCTCTCCCCATTATGTTTAATAACTTTATACAGACGGTGTACAATGTTACAGATACCTACTTTGTGAGTAAGCTTGGGGGGACTGAAGTAGCTGCCATAAGTCTTGTGTGGCCTGCTATATTTCTCCTTATCTCCCTAAACACAGGAATAAATATGGCGGGGGGAGCAATAATCTCCCAGTACTTTGGAGGGGGAAAGTATAGGAAGAGTAGGATGCTAGGGGGGCAGCTGGTTTGGTTTGCCCTGACCTTTTCGGTCCTTATAGGTCTTGCAGGTTACCTCAGTGCAGAGCCCCTGGTATATGCCATGGGAGGGAGGGGGAGACTCCTTGAGGAAGCGGTGGCTTACTTTAAGCTGATCTCCCTGGGAACCCCCCTTACCAGCTTCTCCCTTGCCTTTACCTCTATTAGGCAGGGGCAGGGAGATACTACAACTCCCATGATCCTCAGTGTGATCTCGGTGGGAATAAACATTATCTTAGATCCCATCTTCATCTTTGTGCTGGGAATGGGGGTAAGGGGAGCAGCTATAGCAACTCTTCTCTCAAGGGCTATCCTGTGTGTCATAGCCTTCTACCTCCTCTTTGTAAAGAGGGACTTTATGAGGCTCAGGCTGAGAAATCTCATCCCCAGAAGACCTATGCTTAAAGAGATAGTAAGGAGGGGGATCCCCCTCTCCATAGGGAGCTCCACCACTGCCTTTGGATTTATGGTGCTCAATGCCTTTGTGGTGAAGTATGGAGACGGAGTTATGGCGGCCTTCGGTATAGGTAACAGGATAACCTCTATAATATTTATGCCTGCAATGGGAATAGGGGGAGCTGTTTCCACTGTGGCAGGGCAGAATCTTGGAGGCGGAAGGGTACATAGAATAAGGGAGGCTTTCCAGAAGAGTATAAGGATAGTGACTCTCATCTCCATTCCAGGTACTATCTTTATGTGGATAAATGCCCACAGGTTTGTGAAGTTTTTTGTACAGGATACTCAGATTATGGAGATGGGGGAGTACTACTTGAAGCTGATCTCCCTTACAATAATATGTATGGGGACCTTTCAGATTGTAGTGGGTATATTTCAGGGGATCAGCCAGAGTAAGAAGGCCATGGCCCTTAACATGATAAGGTTATGGGGACTGAGGATCCCTATGATAATACTCTTTACCATGGTTTCTGTATGGGGGGAGAAGAGTATATGGTATGCCATGGTGGTAAGCAACTTTCTGGGTACCGGAATAGCAGTGGCTATGTATAGAAGAACAAAGCTGACTGCAGTGGAGGTAGTTAAAGTATAAAGCCCAATTTATTTGCAATTTTTTAGCATTTCCTTTATAATATATTGTAAAAAATTAAATAAAATGGGAGGAATTAAATTGTCGCAGAAATTAAAGAGAAACTTCTCAATAATTGCCCATATAGATCATGGAAAATCTACAATTGCAGATAGACTGCTACAGGTAACTGGAACTGTATCTGAAAGAGATATGAAGGCTCAACTTCTGGATTCAATGGATCTGGAAAGGGAAAAAGGAATAACAATAAAGGCTCAGGCAGTAACACTGTATTACGATGCCAAGGACGGAAACAGATATGAGCTGAATATGATCGATACACCGGGACACGTTGACTTCATCTATGAGGTATCGAGATCCCTTGCAGCATGTGAGGGAGCACTACTGGTAGTAGATGCAGCTCAGGGAGTAGAGGCTCAGACTCTGGCTAACGTATACCTGGCATTAGAGAATGACCTAGAGGTAGTACCTGTAATCAACAAGATCGATCTGCCAGCAGCAGATGTAGAGAGAGTAAAAAATGAGATAGAGGATGTAATAGGTCTACCAGCAGATGATGCAGTGCTTACATCTGCAAAATCAGGTATAGGAATTGAGGATCTTCTTGAAGCTATCGTAGAGAAGGTACCGGCGCCAGACTACGATGAAAATGGTCCGCTGAAAGCTCTTATCTTTGACTCACACTTTGATGACTACAGAGGGGTAATCACATACCTGAGAGTTCTAGATGGAACTATGAAGAAGGGTGACAAGATTAAGATCATGTCTACAGGTAAGGAGTTTGAAGTACTTGAGTGCGGAATCTTCTCCCCTACAATGAAGGCTACGAATATACTGGAAGCAGGAGGAGTAGGATACGTAATTACCGGAGTAAAGTCAATCAAGGACTCCCAGGTAGGAGATACAATTACTCATGCAAAGAACCCTTGTGCTGAACCACTGGAAGGATACAGAGCAGCCCAATCAATGGTATATGCAGGAATCTATCCTATATCTACAGATGACTATGTAGATCTAAGAGAAGCTCTTGAAAAGCTACAGCTTAACGATGCTTCCCTATCATTTACACCAGAAACATCGGTAGCTCTAGGATTTGGATTCAGATGTGGATTCCTAGGACTTCTACACATGGAGATTATCGTAGAGAGACTTAGAAGAGAGTACAATATCGACCTTATCTCAACTGCACCATCGGTTGAGTACAGAATCCACATGCAGACAGGGAAGAACTATGTAATAGACAACCCTTGTGAGTTCCCAGATCCAGGTCAGGGAAGAAAGGCTGTAGAGGAGCCATATGTAAAGGGTAATATAATTGTACCTAAGGACTTTGTTGGAAATATAATGGAGCTTTGTCAGGAGAAGAGAGGAACATTCATCGATATGAACTATATAGATGAGAATAGAGCCATGGTAAGCTATGAGCTTCCTCTAGCTGAGATCGTAATCGATTTCTATGATAAGCTAAAGTCGAGAACTAAGGGATATGCATCATTTGAGTATGAGATGATAGGATACAGAGAATCTGACCTTGTAAAGGTTGACATACTTGTATCTGGTAACCCTGTAGATGCCTTCTCATTCATCGCTCACAAGGATCACGCTCAGACAAGAGGAAGAATGATCTGTGAGAAGCTGAAGGAACTAATTCCAAGACAGCAGTTTGAGATACCTATCCAGGCAGCTCTGGGAGCAAAGATCATTGCCAGAGAAACTATAAGAGCCTACAGAAAGAACGTAATCGCCAAGTGTTATGGTGGAGACGTATCCAGAAAGAAGAAACTTCTGGAAAAGCAGAAGGCTGGTAAGAAGAGAATGAAGCAGATCGGTAACGTAGAGATACCGCAGGAAGCATTCGTATCAGTACTGAAGCTAAATGACTAAGAATAAATAGCTGAACTTACATTGCCGACAGACACCTAAAAAAGCCTGTCGGCTTTTTACATAATAATAAAGATAGTTAAAGGAGAGAAGATGAAGGAAAGATTAGCAGCAATTGGAAACTACCTGAATGATAAGAGCGGAAAGAAGATAAACTTTAAAACTATAAAGGCAGACTCATACTACAGGGGGATCCTCTTTACATATATGAGGGAGGACTACCTTATTACAGATTCAAAACCTGAGATGATAGATATTCTCTGGAAGATGTCTGCTGCAAGAAGTGAGGACTTTAATAAGAAGGACGCCAAGAGGTATACACACATAAAGTTCAGGAAGGCCAAGGAAAAGAAGGTATTAAACTATAACTATAAGGGTAGAAATTATTTTATTGTAGAACTGTAAAAGTGTTGGAAAAGAGTTAAGAGGTAGAAGATGAAGAAAAGCTGTAAGTTAATGATGGTAGTATTGTTGGTATGTATGTCTGTTTTAGTGTTTGGAGTTGAAGGGGGAGATAAGGAGCTTGGAAAGGCTTCCTACTACGCCAAGATGTTTGAGGGAAGAAAGACAGCGAATGGAGAGATATTCAGCAACAGTGAACTTACAGCAGCCCACAAGGAACTTCCCCTGGGAACTAAGGTAAGGGTAACCAACCTTGAGAACGGAAGAAGTGTTGTGGTCAGGATAAATGACAGGGGTCCCTTTATAAGGGGGAGGATTATAGACCTAACTGAAAGGGCCTTTGATGAGATAGCAGACAGGAAACTGGGAGTGGTCAGGGTAAGTGTCCAGGTTCTCTAAATACTTCCTTAAAAAGTGAGACATACTTGAAAATCTGCCAAAATTAGGGTAGACTTCAATATCTCATATGTGAAAAAGGAGGAATTATTATGTGGGTATGTGGTGATGTAACTTCAGAGAGAAAATGTTCCGTAGAGAGACAATTGGATATCTGTTTAAAGAGGATACGTAAGATCGATTTTAAGATCTTAGAGGCAAAAAGATTGGGTAAACGTATTCAGGAATTGAAATATATCAGAATGTTGAAGAGCACAAGCATCCACTATGAAGAACTAAAGAGTATGAAATACTATTTAACCACATAAAAATAATTCTATGCATTAAAATACAATGGAGCCCCAGGGCTCCATTTTTAGTATGTATGAGAAGATACCTATGCAGAACTTCAAAAAAAGAGGTGGGAGATGAAGAGACCATTTATGCTAATATTACTTTTGATATCCTTATTAAACCTGGCTTGTGGAAGAGAGATGGGGGAGGTTGAAAGGGGAAAGGCTTCCTACTACAGTAAGGACTTTGAAGGCAGGATAACATTTAATGGAGAGATATTCAGCAATAGGAAGCTGACGGCAGCTCACAAGACACTTCCCATGGGGACGATAGTCAGAGTAACTAACCTTGCCAATGGAAGGAGTATAGAGGTCAGGATAAATGACAGGGGGCCCTATATAGGGGGAAGAATCATAGATCTTACAGAAAGAGCCTTTGGCAGGATAGCAGATAAAAAGCTTGGAACAATAGATGTAAGTGTTCAGGTGTTGAAATAAGCTTAAAAAGAATAGTGCAGAGACCTTGTATGGGGAGACAGTTGAAGATCGACTTCTGGATATTAAAGGTTAGAAAGTTGGAATCTTCTAGTACTTTTTAATATTGAAAATCTTTGATTGTTTTGATATAATTAAGTACGATTTCGTACTTAAAATTAAACTTTTATAGATGGAGGCAGAGATGGATTTTAACAAAGTAGTGGCAGAGAGAAGAAGTGTAAGAAAGTTTACAGATCACTATGTGACAGATGAGCAGCTAAGTGAGGCTATGGAAGCAGTAAGGATGACCCCTTCTTGGGCTAATACCCAGTGCTGGGAGTTTATCGCCCTAAGAGACAAGGAAGTTATAAAGAGGTTAGTAGAGGAGTCATATCCTAAGAATCCGGCAACTAGCTGTTCTCTAGATGCATCTCTTATCCTGGTAGCTTGCTACAACACCAAAAAATCAGGTTTCTATAAGGAGTTTTCCTTTAACAATATAGGAACTTGGGGAATGTTTGACCTGGGAATGGCATGTCAGACTCTTTCGCTGAAGCTTCACGAGATGGGTCTTGGAAGTGTAGTTGTAGGAGCTTATGACAATGGAAAGGCTAAGGAGATCCTAGGGATTGGCGGAGACTATGAGATCGCTGCTATTATGCCAGTGGGAGAGCCTGCAGGGGAAACTCCAGCACCAAAGAGAAGAGAGGTTGCAGACTTCCTTCACACAGATAAGTTTACAAAGTAGGCAAAGGTCCCTCGGTGGAGGGGCTTTTTTTATTCTTAAGGAAAGTATAGAATTAAAAACCTAGATTTTTTAGGCTTAGGATTGGAAAAAACTTCAGATATAGTATAAAATAGATCTGATGCATATATTTAAGCATTACAAAATACCGTATTGAGGGATACG
>NZ_BSDY01000006.1 GCF_027925155.1 Propionigenium maris DSM 9537
CTGTTGATCTAATCCACCCAATCGCAATGGAAGAGGGACTTAGATTCGCAATCAGAGAAGGTGGAAGAACTGTAGCTTCTGGAGTAGTTGCTACTATCACTAAGTAATTAACTTACTTATAATTTCACTTTTTTCTAAGATGTTTCTTTGGAAACCTAATAGAAATTCAAAGAGGACTCGTAAGAGTCCTCTTTTTTATTGGAAAATACTGAGGGTTCCTCTGAGCATATTTTCCAATACTCAGATTTCCAAAGGAAATTCTGAGTTTCCATATTTAGTTTATTGTGTTTTCTTCTAAAGTTTATTTTGTACCTTTTAGCTTGAACCAAAAGGTACCTAAAAGTTCAAGACCTGCGGCAATTGACTTTGTGTGTATCGGCATATTCGGCGTTTCTTTTATGGGCTCAAGATTGAACCTAAACAGTTCGACGAAACGGAGTAAATGCTTTCAGTAGCGCTCGATGTCAGCCTGCGGTCAGCAATAGATGAAATACCTTTCTCTATAATTTTTTTTGATTTCTTTTAAAAAATTATGATCCGAAGATCTGGCCTGGGAGCTCCTCATCGAATAGAAACAGTACGTCATCCTTGCTCCCCTCGATCTGCTTCATAGTCCACTCTACAACTTTGTTAGCTTCCTCCTCTGTAAACTCCATAGGTCTGTAGTGCCTCTTTGCCAGCTGGAAGGAGATCACCTTCCCCCCCTCTATACCAATATACCTGAAGACATTGTATTCAAAGATATTGTCCTCGCTGAGAGTGATGACGATAAAGTGGATCCTCTCCTCTGAGTTGCTGTAGCTCTCAATGACCCTGGCATAGGAATCTCTTCCGGAGCTTCTCAGAGCCTCAAGGTTTTTCTCTAAGTGCCCCAGGGCTTCCTCTGGGGAGGAATCCAGGTGCACCCTCACAGCAAACATCTCCGACCAGTTGTCTAAGGTTTCCTTGGGAGAGATGTACTCAGCCATGGCCCCTGCCTCAAAGGTTTTCACCAGCTCCCTTCCCTCATAGGTGATCCTCTCATTAAAGGTTGCAGCCCATGCTGCCTGGGTGAGAAAGACAAGGAGAAATAGAATATTATAAGTTTTTTTCATAGGAACCTCCCGAAATAATAATTATAGTGTGGATAGTATACCGAGTTTTGGGAAAACTCCCTTTAAGAGGAAGGTAAAGTTTTGATAATATCCCATAGTGTAGTATATTGGAGAAAGTGGAAAGATAAATTCAGGGTATAAAGAATGAAAAAATAGATCTTAGAGGCGGGGGAAGGCAGATGAAGATACGACAGATAGAGGCAGGGGATGCTGAGAAGTTTTTAAGGATGCTGAAGAAGCTGGACAGCGAGACGGAGTTTATGATGTATGAGCCAGGGGAGAGAAGGACCACCCTGGAGGAGCAGAGGGAGATAATAGAGAGGGTTCAGAAAAATGGCGACCCTGTATTTTTAGTGGAAAATGAGGAGGAGATAGTGGGCTTCCTTGGAGGAAGAAGGGGAACCTTTAACAGGGTGAAGCACACAGTCTATATAGCCATGGGAATAGTGGAAGGCTATAGGGGACAGGGTATAGGAAGAAAGCTCATGGAGCAGCTGGACAGGTGGAATGTGGAAAATGATATCTCCAGGTCGGAGCTTACGGTGATGTGTCATAATGAGAGGGCAGTGAGTCTCTATGAGGGGATGGGCTATCAGATAGAGGGAAGAAGAAAGAAGTCCCTTCTGGTAGATGGAAGGTTTGTAGATGAGTACTATATGGGAAAGACCTATTAGTAGGATATATAAGTATTAAAAAAAGGTGGGGACCTAGGTCCTCACCTTTTATTTTTTGATTAACTCCCTGGCAACCAGCTCCAGCATGAATAGCTCCCTGTCTATGTAGAGGCCTATATTTTCAGGCTGTGCCTCTATAACACCTCTGTTGTGCTCGATGGCCTCATAGATATTTACCCACCTTGCCTCCATTCCGTTATTTATCTCATAATCCTCCAGGTTGGACTCTCCTAGTTCCTTGTGGATATCACAGATATAGAAGTGGGAGATCATGTGGATGAAGTCGTACTCTCTCTTCCATATGGGTTTGATCTCCTCATAGATACCATACTCGGAGATTACCTCTATATTCTTGGCTCCAGTCTCCTCCTGAAGCTCTCTGATCATTCCAGACTCGATATCCTCTCCCTCATCTACTCCTCCCCCTGGGAAGCTGTAGTCGTTGTATTTTTTTGTATAGAGAAGAAGGATATTGTCTCCGTCTACCACCACTGCCCTTGCAGCTGTCCTACTGTATACTTCCTTTCCTTCAAGGGATCCTGCATCCTCATGAATATATCTTCTAAGCAATCTCATGGCTACCTCCTAAGTAATCTCTATGGATCATTGATATTTCTCTAATAAAATTTTGGTACCCTTTAACCTCTGGATACCACCCCAACTGAACCTTTATTCTATCACATATTCAATCTTTTGAGAAATTTTCTCCCTGTGGGTATAGGGGGAGGATATTTGTGCTATAATATGAAAAACGTTTGGAGGTAATGGTAATGTCGATTGAGAAAAAATATATGGACTTTGTAGAGGGAAAGGGAACACCTGAAACTGCAGAGGAACTAATGAAGAGCAGATATGCAGCCTACACTGTGGGAAATATAGATTACATAATGGAAACACACGATCCAGCTACTAGAGGAGGGATCTCTATAGAGGAGACTGAGGAGTGGGCAAAGTCTTCTGAGTGGCTTGGTCTTGAGATAATATCTACTGAGGCAGGAACTCCTTCAGATGATCAGGGAATAGTTGAGTTTAAAGCCACATACAAGGAAGAGGGAGAGGTGCAGGTACACCACGAGAAGTCGGCCTTTGTAAAGATCGAGGGTAAGTGGTACTACCACGGATGGATGCCCCTGCAGCAGACCATCGTAAAGGAAAAGAAGATAGGAAGAAACGATCCTTGTCCTTGCGGATCTGGAAAAAAATATAAGAAGTGTTGCGGAAAGTAGTGGGTTCCTTGGATATACTTGCATTTGATTATACAAACCTTAGCTTCACAGGGATGGTAATATTTTTTACAGCCTTTCTCATAGGGATAAAGTTTCCCGACTGGGATTTTAAACTGAAGCTGAGACACAGGAATATATTAACCCACAGTCCCCTAATCTTGTTCTTCTTTACATGGCTCTACACGAGAAATCCGGGGACGGAGTTCAGATATTTTATTATGGGATTCTCCCTGGCTATAGGGATCCACCTTATATTTGATATATTTCCCAAGGGATGGGGAGGAGGAGCTCTTCTTCAGATGCCCTTTATAAGATACAGGTTTAGAAAGGGATGGTCTATCCTTCTCTTCCTTGCCTTTATACTGATATCTCTGGGAATGAGCATAAGGAGTACCCAGACTATAGAGGAGTTGATATTTGTCTCCCTCTATGGAATTGTGATAATAGCTATAAACAGGATGAAGGAGGAGAAGGTAATGAGACCCATGTGTGCATTCCTTCTGGTGATGCTCCTCATATCCTCAATAAAGTACAATGAAGTGGCTGAAACTGTATCGTTAGTGTACACTAATGTTCAAAAAACTTTAATTAATTTACTCTAAATGGTGTAGTTTGCTTGACAATATTAGGTATGATTTAATATAATTTACATGAAAGTTAATTTTGAAAGGAGAATAAGGATGTCAAATATCAAGCTTTTAAAGGAAAAGGCAAGTAATGTTAGAAAAGATATCGTTCAGATGATCTGTGCAGCAAAATCTGGACACCCAGGAGGATCGTTATCTGCAGCAGATATCGTAACGGCACTATACTTTGATGAGATGAACATAGACCCGGCTAACCCTAAGATGGAGGGAAGAGACAGATTTGTACTGTCAAAGGGACACGCAGCTCCTGTAATATATGCTGCTCTTGCAGAGAGAGGATACTTCTCTAAGGATCTATTGGGGACTTTAAGACAATATGGATCGATCCTACAGGGTCACCCTGATATGAAGAAGGTACCTGGAGTGGAGATCTCTACTGGATCATTAGGACAGGGACTATCGGTAGCAAACGGAATGGCACTTTCAGCTAAGATCTCTAAGGAAGACTTCAGAACTTATGTACTAATGGGAGATGGAGAACTTCAGGAGGGTCAGATCTGGGAAGCTGCAATGACAGCTGCTCACTACAAGCTTGATAATATCTGTGCATTTGTAGACTTCAACAACCTTCAGATAGACGGAAATGTAGATAAGGTAATGGGTGTAGAGCCACTGGATAAGAAGTGGGAAGCCTTTGGATGGAATGTACTAAAGATAGATGGACACGATATGGAAGCTATCCTAGATGCACTAGCTAAAGCTAAGGAGTGCAAAGGAAAGCCAACAGTTATAATCGCTGAAACTACTAAGGGTAAGGGAGTATCATTCATGGAAAACGTATGTGGATTCCACGGAGTAGCTCCAACTGAAGAGGAAACAGCTAAGGCAGTAGCAGAGCTTGAGCACGTTGAAAAGATCGAGGCGTAATATTCATTCTTTGCTCACCCAAAGAACGAATCAAGAAAGGGTGCCTCTGTCAGAAAAAGACTACTTCATAATCGGAAACCTAAGAAAATATCGAAACTTGCTTCGCTTCAGACAGTCGACATTTTCTAAAGTTTTCCTTCATATTACGTCTACGCTTTTTTCTGAATGAGGACTTTTAAAGCGGCCGAGATGGTCGATGATACTTTGTACAATGAGTTTTAGCTAGACCGTTAAACAGGCTCAGTTTGCTGAGAATCAATGAAGGAACCTGAAGATGATTGTCAGTACACAGAATTCTTGGAAAGAATTTTGTGCTTCCTTAATTGATTTCAGCACTGTAGCTTATAAAGGTCGTAGATCAATATATTTCTAAAGAGACATTATCGAGGTCTTGAACTTTTGGTTACATTTTCTTTCAAGAGAAAAGTAACAGACTATATTCGGAGGTATAAATAATGGCAAAGAAAGCTACAAGAACGGCTTATGGAGAAGCCCTTGTTGAACTAGGTAATTTAAATAAAGATGTAGTGGTACTTGATGCAGACCTTACAAAATCAACTAAAACAGCTATGTTTCAGGCAGAGTTCCCTGAAAGACATATAAACGTAGGAATCGCAGAGGGAGACCTTATGGCTACAGCAGCTGGTCTTGCTACTTGCGGAAAGATCCCGTTTGCATCAACATTTGCAATGTTTGCTGCAGGAAGAGGATTTGAGCAGATCAGAAACACAATAGCTTACCCAAAGCTTAATGTAAAGATAGCTCCAACTCACGCAGGAATCTCTGTGGGAGAGGACGGAGGATCTCACCAGTCTATCGAGGATATCGCACTTATGAGAGCTATCCCTGGTATGGTAGTACTTTCTCCAGCAGATGCAACTGAGACAAAGAAGATGGTGCACGCAGCAGCAGAGTACAACGGACCTGTATACATCAGAATGGGTAGACTAGATGTACCTGTACTTTTCGATGAGGACTATGACTTTGAGATCGGTCCTGCAAACACAATCAAGGAAGGAACAGACGTAACTGTAGCAGCTACAGGAATCCTAGTAGCAGAAGCTCTAACAGCAGCTGAAAAGCTTGCTGAAGAGGGAATCTCTGTAAGAGTAATCAACGTAGGAACAATAAAGCCGCTAGACGGCAACACTATCCTGAAGGCAGCTCAGGAAACTAAGTTCATCGTAACAGCTGAGGAGCACTCGGTAATCGGTGGTCTTGGATCAGCAGTATCTGAGTTCCTTGGAGAGACTCACCCAACTTTAGTTAAGAAGATCGGAATCTACGATGAGTTTGGTCAGAGTGGAAAGGGAGCAGAGCTTCTAGAGAAGTATGAGCTTACTGCAGAGAAGATTATCTCTGTAATCAAGGAAAACCTTTAAAAATACTTAAAATATATAGATTAGAGTAGAGGAGCTCCTCTACTCTTTTTTATTAGTGTAATATCTGTTATAATACTTTATAGAAAACAGAAAGGAGAGGGGGAGTTTTGGTTAGAGTTGTAAATGTAAATTTATGTGGAAATAATAGTTTGAATTTTGTCCTGAGGGAAGATGCCTTTCACTGTCTTCCGTGTAAAAGTGAAGAGGAAAAGAATTTATTTTTACAAATATTGACTAAGATATCTCCGACCAAGGGAGATGTCCTCATAGGCAAGGAGAGCATAGTAAGGTGCAAAGAGAGAGTTTACAGATCAAAACTTAAGGAGTTTGGAATCGTCTACAACGACTATAAGTTTATTACCTATAAAAATGTATATGAAAATTTAGATTACTACCTGAAGATCAGGGGATATAGTAGTGGTGATGCTGAAAAGATGATAGATGAAACCCTTGATTTTTTTGGTATCCAGCACAGAAAGCACAGTGAGATAGAGGAACTTACCCATGAGGAGAAGGTGATCCTGGGAGTAGCCAGAGCTATGACTACAGAACCTAAATTCCTCATCCTGGATGATATCCACCTTTCAACCAAGGAGGAGATCTGGAAGAGGATATTTGATTTTTTGAAAAAACTCAGTAAAAGCGGAACGGGGATACTCTATTTGACGTGTGACAGGGAATTTGCTGCAGAGAGACAGATGAAGAATATAATTGAAGGAGCACTATAATGTTAAAAAAGGTAAAAGTTTTTTTTGGAGAACTCAATGACATAATTGCCAAGGGGATAAAGGGATACAGGATGAACCTTTTTACCCTTATAGCAGCTTTTATAGTACTTAACACAGCCAGTGCAGTGCTGGTAAATATACATAAAAACAATGAAAATCTAAGGGATAACTACAAACTGAGCATCTACTTTAAGGGAGATCCTTCAGAGGAGAGGTTAAATGAGTTTGAGGGAAGGCTTCTGGAGATGCCAGAGGTCAGATCTCTGAAGTATGAGTCCAGAGAGGTGGCTCTGAGAGACCTGGAGAATCAGCTGGGTATAAGGGTTCCCAGAGGGAACAACCCCCTATCCAACAACTTCCTTGTAACCTTTGATGGGGAGAAGAGCCTGGAATCCCTTCAGCAGCAGCTGGATAAGGAGGACCTCATAAAGGAGGTATATTTGGATAAGGAGCAGCTCCAGAGTCTGAATAACAGGATAGAAAAGAATCGTGGAATATTCCTATCCTTCCTTGCAGGAGGATTTCTTCCTCTGATCTTTATAATATTCAGCTTATTTCACAGCAATATCCTCTATAACAACAGGGATATTAACTCTAAGATCTTCATAGGAGAATCTCATAAGGCGGCATTAAAGCCTTATTACATGATAAGCGACTGCATCTTTGTAAGTGCTTCAGCCATTGGAACTCTGATATTTTTAAATATCTATGAACTCTTCAGAAAGAGTTTCATCGGAATAGAGAAGGGAGGAGTTCTTGCAAGTACCGAGGAGGTCCTTGTGGTAGCTGTGGTGGTAACTGCAGTGACAACTGTAATATTCCCACTACTCTCCCGTAGTCTGTACAGGGTAAGTGGTGAGTAGATATGAAAAGAGTAGCAGCGGGATTACTTATCTTTTCTACTGTGGCCCTTGGAGATTCCCTGGATGAGATGAAGCAGAAGGTGGAGAGCATCAACCGTGGAATTGAAGCGAGTACCCAGAGGATAAGCAATATAGAGGTAGAGAAGGGAAAAACAGAGGACAGGATAGTAAAGCTTGAGGGAGAGATAGTAAAGGTTGAAAGGGAGATAGGAGAGCTTACAGGACAGATAACCACCCTTTCCAGAAGGGTGGACTACAGTGAGAGAAGCCTGAGGTTCAGTTCCAGAGAGGAAAAGGTGAAGCTAGAGGAGTACAACGCCAAGCTGGAAGCCTGGAACAGGTCTCAGAAACACAGCGATGACTCCATGAACCTTTCCATGAATAAGAGAAAGTTTAAGGAGCTTCTCTACAGCGACCTTGAGAGGATGGAGCAGATAAGGTCTGTACAGAAGGACCTGGATATAAGAAGGATAGATATCGAAAGGGACAGAAGGCAGTTGAGCAGCCTGAAGACCAAGCTTGTAAGGAAGGAGCAGCAAAACCAGCAGAACAAGAGGGAGCTCTCCAGACTTATCAAGCAGCTGGAAGCTGAGAAGAAGCAGCACACTACCAAGATCTCCAGTCTTCAGGGGGAGAAGAAGAGGATAGAGGCTCAGATCGAGAAGATAATCAGGGAGAGAGCAAGATCGGTAAAGAATGTAAATATGTCAACTGCCAAGAGCCGGGTAGGTAGGCTGAGAAAGCCTGTATCTGGAAGCTATACCACAACCTTTGGTAATGTTAAAAAGGGAAATGTAAGGAGCAGTGGTGTAGAGATAAGAGCTGCCCTGGGAAGGATAGTAAGAGGAGCAGCTGGAGGAAAGGTAATCTATGCTGGAAAGTTCCAGGGACTGGGTCAGGTAGTTATGGTGGACTATGGATATAATATGATCGGAATATACGGAAACCTCATCTCAGTGGATGTAAAGGTGGGAGAGGATGTCAAGCAGGCAGATAAACTGGGAATCCTGGGATTATCCATAGACGGCGTGCCGGATCTTTACTATGAGCTCAGATTCAACTTAAAGCCTATAAATCCAGTAAGTATGTTCTAGATGTCGGGAGGCAGGATAGATAAATTATGAAAAAAATATGCATCATATACAATGAAAGTAAGACCGAGGCGCTTTCCTTCTACAATGAGAGTGTGGAGTACTTCAGGCAGAGGGGGTATGACAACTGCGGAAGGGAGGAAGCCCATGATTCAGATATGGCTGTGATAATCGGAGGGGACGGAACCCTCCTCAGGGCAGCCAAGGAGCTTCTGAGAAATGACAGGATATTTATAGTGGCTGTAAATATGGGAAGCCTGGGCTTCCTCACTGAGATAAAGAGAGAGGAGGCCTTTGATACCTACGCCAGTGTCCTTGCAGGAAACTATAGTCTGGAGGAAAGAAGATTTCTTCAGGTAGATGTAAGGGGAGTAAGGTGCTACGGCCTAAATGAGGTGGTAATATCCAAGGGGGGGACCCTGAGTAAACTCATAAGGGTAGGGGTGGAATCAAACCACGGATATGTAAATACCTACAGGGCAGACGGAATAATAGTGGCAACTCCTACAGGGTCCACAGCTTACTCCCTGTCAGCAGGGGGACCTATACTGAAACCTACACTGAATGCCATGGTGCTGACACCTATAGCCCCTCATAACCTCAGTACCAGACCCATAGTTATAGATGGGAGCGAGGAGCTGACCCTGGAGATAGAGGATGAGGACAGGTGTGGATATATAGCCATCGATGGGGACAAGGCACTAAAGATAGGGCATGGAGACAGGGTTAAGATAAAGTATTCAGATAAAGCTCTGAGACTGGTAATCCCAGAGAGCAGGAACTACTATGGTGTATTAAGAGAAAAGTTAAAGTGGGGAGACGGGTTATGTTAAGGGAATTAAGAATAGAAAACCTGGCAATAATAGAGAAGCTGGAGTTGGAGTTTGATGAGGGACTGATAACTCTTACTGGTGAAACGGGAGCAGGGAAATCTATAATTTTAAGTGGTATAAACCTTCTTATCGGGGAGAAGGCAAGTATTGAGATGCTCAGGGACGGAGCAGAGTACCTTATGGCTGAGGGGATCTTTGAAGCCAGCGAGGATCAGATCCATGAACTCCGTGAGATGGGGATAGAGGTGGAAGAGGGCGAGGAGATCATCGTCAGAAGACAGCTGGATAAGAATGGCCGTGGAAAGGCCTTTATAAACGGCAGAAGGATACCCCTATCCAGCCTCCGTGAGGTAATGGGAACCCTTGTGGACCTTGTGGGACAGCACTCCCATCAGATGCTATTAAACAAGGGAAACCATATAAAGCTTCTGGACAAGTTCTTGAAGGAGGAAGCTGAAGGGGTAAGAAGGAGTCTGGAGCTTACTCTCGATGAGCACAACAAGATAGACAGGCAGATAAAAGAGATAGAGGATATGAAGAAGGAGCTCCAGGAGAAGAAGGAGTTCTATGAGTTTCAGATCCAGGAGATAAACTCTGTGGACCTTGTAAGGGGAGAGGAGGATGACCTGGAGGAGGAGTATAAAAAGCTCTTCAATGCAGGAAAGATAAAGGAAAATCTGGCTGAGTCCCAGGGCCTTCTAAAGCTGGGGGAGGTTAATGCCCTTTCATTTATCTATAACTCCAAGAGGTGCCTGGAGTCTGTTGCCAAGTATGGAAGCGAGTTTGAGGAGGTCCTGGACAGGCTGGAAAAGTTATACTATGAGCTGGAGGATACCATCTATAACATCGAGAATATAGACTCAGATATCGAGATAGATGAGTTCAGACTCAATGAGGTAGTGGACAGGCTGGATAAGATAAACAACCTGAAGAAGAAGTATGGATTTACCATCGATGAGATCCTGGACTACAGGGATGATATCCAGGGGAAGCTGGATACCCTGGATGAGGGGAACTTTGAGATAAAGAAACTCCTAAAGAGGAAGGAGGAGCTTCACACCTCCTACTGGGAGTATGCTGAGGAGCTGAGAACCTATCGTCAGGAGAAGGCGGATGAGATAGAGGCCAACCTTGGAGGGGAGCTTAAGTTCCTGAATATGAAGGATGCCAGGTTTAAGGTGGCCATTGAACCTACAAAGAGCATGGGAAGAAGCGGAGCCGACGCAGTTGAGTTCCTTATTTCTACCAATGCCGGGCAGGGACTAAAACCCCTTTCCAAGATAGCTTCTGGAGGAGAGGTGAGCAGGATCATGCTTGCCCTGAAATCCATCTTCTCAAGTGTGGACAATGTTCCTATCCTTATCTTCGATGAGATAGATACAGGGGTAGGGGGAGAAACTGTAAGGAAGATAGCCAGCAAGCTGAAGGACATCGGTAGGAACTCCCAGGTTGTGTGTATCACCCACTCGCCGGCTATAGCATCCAAGGCACACCAGCAGTTTTACATAGAGAAGCAGAATATAGATGAGAGAACTGTAACTACAGTTAGGGGTCTGGACCCAGAGGAGAGGGTTCTGGAGATAGCCAGAATGCTTGCTGGGGAAAACCTCAGTGAGGCTGTAGTAGAGCATGCCAGAGAGCTTCTAGAAGAGGAGTAGAGTTATGAGGGAGTTATTGAGAGAGTTTTTAACATATGCAAGAGAGAAGAAAAACTTCTCCCAGGTAAGTATGGAGGCCTACAGGAAGGACCTTGAGGACTTTACCCACTTCCTTATGGGGAAGGAGTATGAGCAGGTAAGCGAGAGGGATGTCCTGGCCTACCTTGAAACCCTCAGGGAGGAGTACTCGGAAAACAGTGTTTACAGGAAGCTGGTATCCCTGAGAGCTTTCTATAAATACCTCTATAAGCTGGAGCTTGTGGACAAGCTTCCCATGGAGAACCTGGATCCGGTAAAACCCACAGTTAAGATTCCAGAGACCCTTGAGTGGGAAGAGGTAAGAAGGATAATGGACCAGTGCGGGAGCAAGCCCAAGGGATACAGGGACAAGCTCCTTATAAAGGTCCTCCTGGAAACGGGGCTTCTCATATCCGATGTACTGGATATAAGAAAATCGGAGTTGAAGGAAAACTCCTACAAAAGGATAAAATATATTAAGAATGGAAACCTTCACTTTATAGAGATAAGTGATACCCTAGGAGAAGAACTGAAGGAGTTTACAGAGTCTATCACCGAGGAGAGTGATATGCTCTTTAATGGTATCACCAGGCAGAATTTTGGTGCCAGGTTTAAGGTGTATGGGCAGAAGGCTGGAATAGAGAGAAAGGTCTATCCCAATATGCTTAGAAACACCCTGGCAAAAAAGTATGTAGGTGAGGGAATAGAGGAGCTGAAGGAAAAGCTTCACTATGAGAGCCTCGAAGGAACAGGAGTCTATATGACCAGAAATTTTGATAAATTAAGAGAGATCTATATGAAGATAGGTATAGGTGACGATTAAGAAGGAGAAGAGATGAAAGCAGGATTTATAGCAGTAGTAGGAAGACCAAATGTAGGAAAATCAACTCTTACAAACAAACTTGTAAGTGAGAAGGTAGCCATCGTATCGGATAAGGCGGGAACTACAAGGGATTCAATAAAGGGAATATTAAACCACGGAGGAAACCAGTATATCTTTATAGATACTCCGGGAATCCATAAACCAAAGCACCTTTTAGGCGAGCACATGACAAGCGTGGCTATCCAGACCCTTAAGGAGGTAGAGGTTATCCTATTTGTACTGGACGGAAGTCAGGAGATCAGTACAGGGGACCAGTTTGTAATGGAAAGGATCGAGGAAGCTAGAAACACTCCGAGAGTTCTTGTAATAAACAAGATCGACAAGATGAGTGATGAGGCTATGGAGGCTAAGAGAGCGGAGATAGAGGAGAAGTTAGGTAAGTTTGACGGTGTGGTAGAGCTTTCTGCAGAGTATGCCCTGGGACTTCCAAAGCTACTTACAGCACTGGACCCATACCTTGAGGAGGGGATGATGTACTATCCAGAGGATATGTACACAGATATGCCTATGTACAAGATAATAACTGAAACTGTAAGGGAGAAGCTCCTTCACAAGACAAGGGATGAGATACCTCACTCTATAGCAGTGGAGATCGTGGATGTAGTTAGAAGACCAAATGGTAAGGACAGATATGATATAAATATCTATGTGGAGAGATCATCCCAGAAGGGGATCGTTATCGGTCAGAACGGTAAGGTCCTTAAGGAAGTGGGGATAGAGGCAAGAAGAGATATAGAGGAAATACTAGGTAAGAAGATATATATGAACCTTTGGGTAAAGGTAAAGGAAAAGTGGAGAAAGAAGAAACCATTCCTAAAGGAAATGGGATATCACCTGGACGAGGATTAATATAGGTTGAAAAATAAAGGCCATCACGGACCAGACTATAAGCTTCTGGTCGTAAGTGATGAGGAAACTCTTATCAAATACCCAGAGGAAAAGTTAAAAACCATGTTTAAGGATGTGGATCTCATAATATCCTGTGGAGATCTGTCCAACCACTATCTTGATTACCTGGTTACCATCTTGAATAAACCCCTGGTTTATGTAAATGGAAATCATGTGTACGGCCCGGATCACGATATATCCTTCTGCACCAATGTAGACGGGGGAGGAATAGCCAAGGTAAAGGGCCTGATGATAGTGGGGTTTGACGGATCCAGGATGTATTCAGGAGGAGACCACCAGTACACTGAAGCCCAGATGAGGATTCAGGTATGGAGGGCCTGCTCCAAACTGCTCTTGAAAAAACCAGATATTGTAGTGAGTCATGCCCCGGTGGCTGGGGTTCACGAGGGGAAGCACGAGGTGCACAAGGGATTTCTATGCTTTAAAAAGGCACTGGAGTTCCTGAGACCCAAGCTGTGGCTCCACGGGCACATACACCTTAAAGATCACCATCAAGTGCAGGAAACAGCCTATAAAGATACCAGGATAGTAAATGCTTTTGGATATAAGGTAGTCCACCTGAAAAAAGAGAGGTGATGGACAGGTGTATTTAAGCGATGAAAGAGCAAGGGAGGCCTATAAAAGCTTTCTGAGAAAGAGGGGAATCTTTGGGTTCTCTCTAAATGTGCAGGAGCTTAAGAGATTTAAGGATATACAGAAGGAGAGTAAGGCCTACAACAACAGCTTTCTGGGGATAAAAAATGTTTCCCTGGATGAGATTGTGGGAAGTGTTGAAAAATACGGAGACTTTGACAGGGATTTTATTCCCACCAACTCTATAATAGAGG
This sequence comes from Propionigenium maris DSM 9537, assembly GCF_027925155.1. Taxonomy (GTDB): domain Bacteria; phylum Fusobacteriota; class Fusobacteriia; order Fusobacteriales; family Fusobacteriaceae; genus Propionigenium; species Propionigenium maris. Next base: position 13,701 of record NZ_BSDY01000006.1, read on the forward strand.
ACAGGTGGTGCAGAATATATAAGGAGGTCATGGGGGATGCCAACCTTCCCCCGGTGAACCTCTATAAGATAAGGGATGAATACTTTGTGTATGACGGGAACCACAGAATATCTGTAGCTAAGTTTATGAACTATAAGTTTATAGAGGCTGAGGTGACTGAGTTCTTCCCTACGGGAGATAGCGAGGAGGATGTCATCTACCGAGAGAGGTTTGCCTTTGAGAAGGAAACGGGACTCGAGGGGATAGTAGTGACCAGTGCAGGGAGCTATGAGAGGCTCAAAAGAAACATATGGGATTTCAAAAATGACTCAAGGACGGAGCAGGGAAGCTTTGAAGAGGCAGCCAGGGAGTGGTATGAAAAACTCTACCGTCCTGTAAGGGAGATAATTGCCAGCAACACCCTCCTCACCTCCTCACGTAAGGGAGGGGACCTCTTCCTGAGCTACTTGGATCACAAGTACTACCTGTCGGAATACAGAAAGTATAATGTGGGTTACACCTTCTCCCTCATAGACTTCATAAATTATATGAAGGTAAAATCTGGGGAGAAGGTATACACTACCTTTAAGGTGGACAGGAACTTTATAACAACCTTTAGAAATCTCTATGATTTTGATAAGAAGATATTTTATAAACCTGACTACCAGGAGAAGTTTGCCATCCTGAGAGAGTTCAGCAACCGCAAGTTCTCTAGGGAAAATCATATAATAGGCGAGGTAGAGCTCTACAGATACCTAAATAATATAGACAGCTTCAGAGAGGGTATAGACCTTTGGTTTACCGAGGTATATGCCCAGTACTATGAGCTTTTCCTGGAAAAAAGTCAGGTTCTTGGAGGGAAGCCCCTCTTTGACGAGGATCAGGATATAATAGAGGATATTGTGAGGTACTCCAGGGAGTACAGAAAGAGAGAGAAGGAGATCCTAGCTCCGAGGGAGATAGTTTTTAACTATATGCTAGACGTATATCTTCCCATCCTCTCCATATTGGAAAACAAAAGAAGTAATAAGGAGAAGAGGGAGCTGTATCTAAATATCAGCCACAGATACCTCTACTACCTAAGGTATGGAGGAGAGATGAGGCTGGTTGACTTTGAAAGAAGGTACCTCAGCGAGGGATCCTATACCACCTTCATAGGAGGAGCATTTAACCTTAAGGTAAACAGGGGAGATATGTTCAGGGACATAAAGAAGCTTCTCATCTACTATGCACCTACTAAATCTCAGGGAGAGAAGCAGGTAGAGGATTTCTACAAGGTTGTGGAAATATACCATGGAACCGATAGCTTTAAGACCATCCATAACCTGAGAGAAAGCCTTATCTCCACCATGGAGAGGGATCCTGAGGTTAACTGGGTGGTTGATATCCTTCAAAGGGATCTGGAGATACTGTCTCAGAGAAGGGAAGTAATTATAAATTATAATACCAAAAGGGTGCTCAAGTATGTAAAGGGAATCTGGAAAAACTACTCCCTCATCGACTACTATGCAACTCTCATACCTCTTGATTTTAGAGAGGGAGAGGGAAATATAGGAGAAACAGCCCTGGAATATATGAAGAGAGATTTTAGATACTAAGGGATCTCTAATAAAACCCTTGTTTTGAATGGAACAGGGGTTTTTTTATTGCCCTGAACTCCTTTGTTCATTTGTAAAAATATGTATTTTTTGATATAATATATTCTAGCAAAATTTATGGAAAGGGAGTCTTATGTTTGACAAGTTGAAGAAGAATATAGGAAAGAAGAAGGATGTTCTGAAGACTGAAGAGGTTTACTTCAAGCTTGCCTTTGATGACCGTGGAGCCTATGTAGAAGTGGTGGATTCCAAGGGTCAGGAGCAGTATGAGGTAGTGGCCAGCCAGCAGGATGTCAATACAAGGGAAGTATTAAAGTGTATAGAGCACATAAGAGAGGGTAACCTATTTTCCATCTCGTGGGACAATGTTCCAGACAGGATCTACTTGGATACCAACTTTCATCTCCTTGAGCTTTTAAAACACAGCAAGTATCTTGTAAATGAGAAGATGGAGATAATTGAATTTGTCGATTCAGAGGAGAAAACCCTTACACTGAAGATAGAGGAGACAGATGAAGAGGGTAAGAAGCTGAGGTCTAGCTTATTACTAGAGGGGAAGTCTCACGAGTATAAGTTTTTAAATGATGGAATAGTCCTGTGTGACACCAAGATATACAGAATAAAAAATATCGGGGAAAGCTATATGGAAGCAGGAGATCTGAACTCTGAATTTCCAAAGGAGGAGCTTGAAAGTTTCCTGACAGTATCTCTGTCCTACTTCCTGAACCTGGAGATAGAGTACAGGGACTATAGGGTGGTCTTTGATAAAGAAAGGGAGCTGAAACCTCAGATAATAATAGAAAAGATATCCAGGGATAACAGCTTATATCTGAATATAGGCCTTACCCTGTCTACCCTGAGCTATGAGTTCTTATCGGAGTATGATATAAACAGAGCAGCCATAGTAAATGATATGGAGAACAAGATATCCATATGTGATGTAAACCTTCATAAGATAGGCCAGGCTATAGAGGAGGTAGTAAAACTTCTTACTAAACTTCAGAGGCGTCTTAAGCTTCGTGAGGGGTACTACCTGGACGGAAACCTTATCATCCTTCAAGAGAAGCTAGCTAAGGAGTTCATTACCAAGGAACTACTTCAGATGGTAGGTAAGTATAAGATAGTAGGAACGGATAAGCTTAAGAAGTATAAGATAAGAACTGTAAAGCCCAAGCTTGTAACCAACCTCCAGCACTCAATAGATTTCCTAGAGGGAGATGTGGAGCTGGATATAGATGGGGAGAAGTTCTCGATCTTTGACGTACTGGCGTCCTACAAGAAGGACTCCTATATAGTCCTAAGTGACGGAACCAATGCCCTTATAAATAAAAAGTATATAGAGAAGCTGGAAAGACTCTTTAAGAAGAAGGATGACAAAGCCAAGGTTTCCTTCTTTGATCTTCCCCTGGTAGAGGACCTGATAGATGACAAGGTGCTTTTGGGAGAGATGAACAAGAGTAAGGATGTTTTCAGAGGGCTTAATGATCTGGCAATATATGAGGGAGAGAAACCTCCAGTAAAGGCAACTCTTAGAGAGTATCAGGACTATGGTTACAGGTGGCTGAGCTATCTTCTGGAAAACCAACTGGGAGGATGTCTGGCAGATGATATGGGACTGGGGAAGACCCTTCAGGCTATTGCTATCCTGTCAAAGGTTCACAGTACCAGCAACCTACCAAGTCTTGTAGCCATGCCAAAGAGTCTGGTGTATAACTGGGACAATGAGATAAAGAAGTTCAGTCCCAACTTAAATGTAAAGATCTACTATGGAAACAACAGGGATATAAATGAGATAGAGGGAGCAGATGTTGTTCTTACAACCTATGGAACGGTGAGAAATGATATAAAACTTCTAAAGGATATAGAGTTTGAGATGGTTATCTTAGATGAGTCTCAAAACATTAAAAATGTAAACTCCCAGACAACCAAGGCAGTGATGCTTCTGAACTCCAGAAACAGGATCGCTCTTTCGGGAACCCCTGTGGAAAACAACCTTGGGGAACTCTACTCCCTATTCAGGTTCCTAAATCCAACTATGTTTGGAGGAATAGAGGAGTTTAATACCTTCTATGCCAACCCTATACAGAGGGACAACGACCAGGAGGTAATAGAGGAACTGAAGAAGAAGATCTACCCATTTATCCTAAGAAGAACCAAGAGAGAGGTACTTAAGGATCTTCCAGATAAGATAGAGAAGACCCTCTTCCTGGAGATGAATGAGAAGCAGAAGAAGCTCTACGATGAGAGAAGGATGTTCTACTACGACCTTATCCACAACCAGATAAAGGAACATGGAATAGGAAGAAGCCAGATCTTCATCCTTCAGGCATTGAATGAACTGAGACAGATAGCTAGCTGCCCAGAGATGAAGAGCAGCGACATGGTATCCTCTATAAAGAGAGAGGTGCTTATAGAGCAGATAAAGGATGCTGTGGATAACGGTCACAAGATACTGGTGTTCACCAACTTTATAAAATCCATAGATAATATATGCGAGGATCTGAACAAAGCAGGGATAAAGCATATATCCATGACTGGAGGAACCAAGGACAGACAGTCACTGGTGGAGAAGTTCCAGAACGATAAGAAGTGCAAGGTCTTTGTAATGACCCTTAAAACAGGGGGAGTTGGATTAAACCTTACAGCAGCAGACACGATATTTATCTATGATCCTTGGTGGAATAAGACAGCGGAGGATCAGGCAGTGGACAGATCCCATAGGATGGGTCAGGACAGAACGGTATTCTCCTACAAGATGATTACCAAGGGGACTATAGAGGAAAAGATACTGAAACTACAAGAGGAGAAGAGCAGACTCTTTGATAACCTCATATCCAGTGACAGTGCAACAGTAAAGACACTGAGTGAAAAGGATATAGAGTATATCCTAGGGGAGTAAAAAAGATCAGAAATGGAAGAAACATTCTGGGATAGGAGAGAATAATGGCTATTAGTAAGGAAAGATTTAGAGAAGCCCTGGATATGTTTTACTCCAGGGAGACTTTGTTTAAACTATATAATAGATATTTTTTAGACTGGATTGCAGAGGGTTATATAGGGAGTAATCTCGGGTTGTTTGAGGTTTCCCTAATATCTGAAAACTCAAATAAACAAACATTTTTAGATCTGATGGAGCAGATGTTTTCCAAGGAGGAGGTCTTCAATACTATATTTGAAACTCTTCCAGAGGAGGTAAGAAAGATCTTTGTTCACCTGGCCTGGGATGGAAGATACAACATTACAGACAGGGAGGAGTATCTCTCCAAGGAGGAGGGATACAACGTTTACAGGGGACTAAAGGATGAATATCTCTTCTTTAAGCTGGGAGAAAACGGGAAGAAGGAGGGGTACCTTCACCTGCACAATGATATAGTAAGGATGCTGAGAAAGCTTCTTCCTAAACCTAAGGAGTACTATATAAATGTCAACAGGGGGAAGAGCTACGCCTACAGCAAGAACAATGAAAGGGAGGTAGTGGAGAAGTTTCCTCTCTACTACAACTTTTACAGTCAGGGGAACCTTTCTCTCTCCTCCAGTAATAAGATACTGAAGGAATCCAAGAGAAATATGTATAAGTACTGTAGTATAGATGAGTATTATAAGGACAGCAAGGACCTGGATTACCTGAAGACAGAGACCCTGGGACTCTTCTTCTTCCTAATAAAGGAGGAGTATCTGATTCCAGAAACCTTTAGACTGGATAACTATAAAGATACAGTAAATAAGCTTCTTAGCGGGGAGCTTATAAAGGATGACGGCTACCACTATACAAGCCTATATCTGAACTACCTAAAGGGCCTGAGAAATATTTGGAAGAATGGTGAAAACATAAAGAGGTGTCTTGAGAGTATAAGAAGGGTACTTATGGAACTCCCCGATGAGGGAATGGTAGGTGTTGACAATATAATCAAGTATCTTGTATACAGGGATGAATTTTTGGAGATAATAAACCCTCAGGATGTATATGACTATATCTATATCAATGAGGCTAACTATGGAAGAACCAGGATTGGAAACTACGACTCCTACTATGGATATATAACGGAGCCCTTTGTAAAGTCTATCCTCTTCCTTCTGGGAACTCTTGGAGTGATAGAGGTTTACTACGATACTCCTTGTGCCAGTGAGGGTTTATATCTTAAAAACGGATACCTGAGTAAGTATGACGGACTGAAGTATGTAGCTCTTACAGATCTGGGAAAGTATGTATTAGGGAAAGTGGATACCTATGATTTCGGAGATGACAAGGAGGAAGCTGAGATATACCTGGATGAGGACAGACCGATCCTGAGTATAATAGGGGAAGCCCCTATAAAGTCCATGCTTCTTGAAAGGATGGCTACTAGAATAGGTCCAAACAAGTTTAAGTTTACCAGGGAGGTATTCCTGAAGGATGTAGAGGAGCTGGAGAAGCTAGAGGAAAAGATCGCTGAGTTCAGGAAGATTGTCGGAACTTCTCTTCCAGAGTACTGGGAAGATTTCTTTAGGGAGCTTCAAAGCAAGGCTAAGGCAATAAGGAAGGTAGATGATATAGTTGTACTTCAGCTGAGTCACGACAGGGAGCTTATCAACATAATCGGAAAGAGCGAAGAACTCAAGGGTCTTATACTCAAGGCAGAAGGATTCTATATCCTTGTGAGGGAAGAAAATAAGGAAAAGGTAGTGGATATCTTAAAGAAATATGGATATTTTATCTCACTATAGATAATCAAAAGGCAGCCTAATGGCTGCCTTTTTTATGAGGTAAATAAGTTTATAGAACCTTTAACCTCTTCCTGTAAGTTCTCTGACAAAGGCCTCTACTCTCTCAGGATCTCCCATCTCCTCTTCTACCACCTTCACAATGGAACTTCCTACAATGGCAGCATCAGCATATTCATGGACCTCCTCCACCATCTCTCTGGTGGAAATTCCAAATCCCACAGCCACAGGAAGGTCTGTGTGGGATTTGACCCTTTCAACAAGCTCCCTTGTCTTATCTGATATGGAGCTTCTGCTGCCAGTTACTCCAAAGGAGGAGATACAGTACACAAAACCTGACCTGTCTCTGAGGATATCCTCTATTCTCTCCTGGGAGTTCAGTGCTACCAGGGGAATTAGAGGAATGATATCCTGAGGGAAGTCCTTACTCTCCTCCAGGGGAAGATCTGGCACGATGAGGGCATCGATCCCTACCTCTTTGCATCTCACAGCAAACTGATCAACTCCATAGGTATGGATGGTGTTGTAGTAGACCAGGAAAACAAGGGGAAGGTCGGTATTTCTTCTTATCCTAACCACTGAATCAAAGAGCTTTTTCATGGAAAAGCCTTCCTTTAGGGCTCTTCCAGCAGCCCTCTGAATAGTGGGACCATCAGCCAGGGGGTCGGAGTAGGGGATACCTATCTCCACAAGGTCTGCCCCTCCCTTCTCCATGGCATAGACTATCTCCTCTGTATGGTTGAGGGTAGGGTCTCCTCCGGTGATATAACCTATAAATAGATTCTTCTTTCCCCCCAGTTTCTCCTCTATTCTGTCTCTCATTCCTTCTGCCTTCATCTACCTCTCCTCCTTCTCCGATCTCTCCTCTAGATACTTTGCCACAGTATGTATATCTTTATCTCCCCTTCCAGAGAGGTTTACAATTACAACCTCATCTTTCTTCATCTGGGAAGCTGTTTTAACTGCTTGGGCCACAGCATGGGCACTCTCCAGGGCAGGAATAATTCCCTCGGACCTTGAAAGAAGCTGAAATCCCTCCAGGGCCTCTATGTCGGTAATAGCAAGGTACTCTCCCCTCCTACTCTTATGAAGGTGGGCATGCTCCGGTCCTACTCCGGGATAGTCAAGTCCCGCGGAGATAGAGTGGGCAGGGGTTATATTCCCCATATCATCCTGGAGAAGATAGGTTCTCATACCGTGGATAACCCCTTCAACTCCCCTGGTTATAGTGGCAGCGTGCTTGTCTGTATCAACTCCCTCTCCAGCAGCCTCTACCCCTATGAGTTTGACCCCCTTATCTCCTACAAAGGGATAAAAGATTCCCATGGCATTGGACCCTCCTCCCACTGGAGCAATAACTGCGTTGGGGAGTTTTCCTTCCCTTTCCAGGATCTGCCTTCTGGCTTCCTCTCCGATAACCTTCTGAAAGTCTCTCACCATGGTCGGGTATGGGTGGGGACCTACAACGGAACCTATAACATAGAAGGTGTCCTCTACCCTGGCAACCCACTCTCTGATAGCCTCGTTAGTGGCATCCTTGAGGGTCGCGGTTCCCGAGGTGACCGGTGTAACCTTAGCTCCCAGGAGTTCCATCCTCACCACATTCATCCTCTGTCTTTGGGTATCCTCCTGACCCATGAATACCTCACACTCCATTCCCAAAAGGGCTGCTCCAGTAGCTGTAGCTACTCCATGCTGGCCGGCTCCCGTTTCAGCGATAACCTTCTTCTTTCCCATCCTCTTAGCCAGAAGAAGCTGTCCCATAACATTGTTTATCTTGTGAGCTCCAGTGTGGTTTAGGTCCTCCCTCTTCAGATATATCTTTGCTCCCCCTAACCTCTCTGTGAGGGACTTAGCAAAGTAGAGGGGGGTCTCCCTTCCCACATACTCCTTCAGGTAGGAGCTCAGCTCCTCCTTAAACTCCTTATCATCCCTATACTTATTGTATGCATTCTCCAGTTCCCTCAATGGATTCATAAGGGTCTCGGGCACAAACTGCCCTCCAAAATCACCAAACTTAGCCATATTTCCTAACCTCCTCTATAAACCTTAAAATTTTTGAATAATCCTTTCCCTCACTTCCCTCTACCCCGGAACTGACATCTACAATGGAGGGTCTTACCTTTTTGACAGCCTCTCCTACATTGTAGGGAGCCAGCCCTCCGGCCAGAATAATATTCCCGTGGACATCTTTAATCCTCTCCCAGTGAAATGTCTTCCCTCCCCCAGGAGTGATGGAATCAAAGAGAAGATAGTCTGCAACCTGGGAGTAGTTTTCGATAATATAGTCGGAGATGGTCTCCCCAGGAAGAGCCTTCCATACCTTAAACTCCCTCACTTCCCTCAGTCTTCTGCAGAGATCTGTATCCTCCCTTCCGTGAAGTTGAACCACATCCAGCTTGCAGTATCTTGCAGTGTTTAAAATCTCCTCATATTCCTCATCTACAAAGACTCCCACGGTCTTTATACTGGGGTGCAGCCTCTCTCTTAGCTCCTTGGATGTCTCCCTGTCCACCTGCCTCTTAGAAGGGGCAAAGACCAAACCAGTATAGTGGGGCTTGCATCTGTTGAGGATCTCCACCTCCTGAGGGGTCTTGATACCACAGATCTTTACTTTTGTAGTTACTCCCCTTAGTTCCCTGGCAGTACCTACCAGGTCCCTGCTCCTCATGAGGGTCTCCCCCACAAGGATGGCATCTATCCCTGCTTCCTCAAGGAGTGCCACATGGGATCTGCTTTTAATTCCGCTTTCAGCAACAACAACTACCTCTTCTGGAATATTCCTTCTAAGCTCGATACTCCTCCTTATATCCACTGTAAAGTTCGAGAGGTCTCTGTTATTAATACCTACTATCATTGCCCCTGCCTCCAGGGCTTTTTTGACCTCCCCCTCTGTATGGGTTTCCACAAGGGGCTCCATCCCCAGGGATCTGGCACAGGTCAGCAGTTCCTTTAGCAGCTCCTCCTCCAGTATCCTTACAATGAGAAGGATGGAGGAAGCTCCGTTGGCCCTGGCCAGGTAGATCTGCTCCCTTGTGAAGATGAAATCCTTACACAGGAGGGGTGTATCTATCTCCTGGGCTATATCTTTCAGATACTTCATGCTCCCCTTGAAGTGCTCCTCCTCGGTAAGAATGGAAACAGCCTCTACAGCTCCCTCATACTCTCTGGCAAGCTCCACATGGGGAAAATCTTCCCTGATGACTCCCTTGGAGGGGGAAGCCCTCTTTATCTCCCCTATAATGGATATCCCCTCCCTCCTAAGGACAGAGTAGAAATCCTTTGGTGGAAGAGCTGTTTCACACCTCCTTTTTAAATCATCTATATTCAGCTGAAGCTCCTCCAGACTCTTCCTTTTATCCTCTATAATTCTTTTAAGTATCATCTCACAGCCTCCACATACTCCTGTAGTTTTGAATAAGCCCTTCCCGATGCGATGGTTTCCCTTGCAAGGACCACTCCCTCTATAAGGGTTTCTGCCCTTCCAGTCAGGTAGAGGGCAGCGGCACTATTTATAATCAGGGCATCCCTTTTAGCCCCTGTATCTCTCCCTGCAAGGACCTCCTTGATAAGCTTGGCATTTTCTTTGGGACCTCCTCCCTGGATTTCCTCCAGCCTCCCCATTTTTAATCCAAGTTCCTCAGGATGGATGTTATACCTTCTCACCTTACTACCAGAGATCTCGATAACCTTTGTAGTTCCACAGATGGATATCTCGTCTGCTCCGTCCTCCACTCCGTGTACCACCATCCCCCTTTTAATTCCAAGGCCTCTGAGGATAGAGACCATACCCTCCATGAGTTCCTCAGAGTAAACTCCCAGAAGGATATAGTCTGGAGAGGAGGGGTTGGCAAGGGGTCCCATTAGATTAAAGATACTCCTAACTCCCAGCTCCCTTCTCACTCCTCCTACGGCTTTTAGGGCCGGATGGTAGTGGGGAGCGTAGAGGAATGTCATTCCAGTATCCTTGTAGACTCTTTCAGTTTTATCCTTTAGATTGTTCAGATCGATTCCCAGGGCTTCCAGGAGGTCGGAGCTTCCAGAGCTGCTGGATACAGACCTGTTCCCGTGCTTTAGCACCCTGGCTCCTGCAGCGGCAGCTATAAAAGCTGAAGCTGTGGAGATGTTTATGGTGTTCAGACCATCTCCCCCAGTCCCTACGATGTCTATGGCCCCTCTACCCTCTGGAGAGATCTCTGCAATCTCCCTGAGATACCTCACCCCTTCCTCTATCTCCCTGGGAGATTCTCCTCTCACTGAAAGGGCAGTGAGGATGGCCCCCGTCTGTATATCTGTGTATTTGTCATTTAGAAGTCCCTCGAGGAGTTCTCTGACCTCTCCCCCCTCGAGCACCTCACCCCTCATAACCTTTCTATATATCATATTCATCGACCTCCCTAAAGAAATTGTCTATCATTCTATCTCCCTCTGGTGTGAAGAGGGATTCTGGATGAAACTGCAATCCAAATATTGGATGGTCCCTGTGTCTCAGGGCCATTATCTCCCCCTCTAAAGTCTCAGCTGTAATGATGAGCTCCTCTGGAAGGGTATCCCTTCTTACAATTAGGGAGTGGTATCTGGCCACCTGGGTATTTTGAGTTACTCCCCTGAAGAGCCCTCTTTCAGAGTGGACGATTTCAGAGGTCTTTCCATGGACAGTTTCTCCTGCTCTTACAACCTCTCCTCCAAAGACCTCTCCTATGGACTGGTGCCCCAGGCACACCCCCAGGATGGGAAGCCTTCCCTGGAACCTCTCTATTGCTTCCAGGCATATTCCCGCATCTCTTGGAGCCTTAGGGCCGGGCGAGATCACAAGGGCTTCTGGGTTCATCTTCTCTATCTCCTCTACACTCACTTTATCGTTTCTCACTACCACAATCTCCCTTCCCTCCCTGTTTAACAGGTGGAAGAGGTTATATGTAAAGGAGTCATAGTTATCTATAAGCACTATCATTACTCCACCTCCGAAAATACTTTTTTTATGGAGAGTCCCTTGTTGAGGCACTCCCTGTACTCCGACTCAGGTACAGAATCAGCTACGATCCCCGCACCGGCCTGGTAGGTATACCTTCCCTCCCTGTGGAGGGCTGTCCTTATGGCTATGCAGGTGTCCATCTCCCCGTGATAGTTTATATATCCCACGGCTCCCCCATAGAATCCCCTTCTACTATCCTCCAGCTCCTCGATGATCTCCATGGCTCTTATCTTAGGTGCACCAGAGAGGGTACCTGCAGGAAGAGCTGAGGTGAGAACCGAGTAGGCATCCTCTTCAGGGGAGCACTCCCCCTCCACCAGGCTCACAAGGTGCATAACATGGGAGAACCTCTTAACGGCCATAAGCTCTGTGACCTCTACACTTCCGGTAACTGAAACCCTGCCCACATCATTTCTTGCAAGATCCACAAGCATCCTGTGCTCAGCCCTCTCCTTCTCGTCTGCCAGAAGTTCCCTGGCAAGTTTCTCATCCTCTTCGGGGGTCTCTCCCCTTCTTCTGGTTCCTGCAATGGGAACTGTTTTGATTTTGCCCCCATCAAGGCTTATCATCCTTTCAGGGGAGCTCCCTATAATCTGATGACCTCCAAAGTCCAGGAAGAACATATAGGGGGAGGGGTTTACAGCTTTTAACCTTCTGTAGAAATCAAAGGGAGCCATGCTACTCTCCTGGGTGAACCTCTGGGAGATGACCACCTGGAAGATATCCCCTGCCTTGATATATTCCTTGGCCCTGTGGACATTTTCAATAAACTTCTCTCTGGAAGGAGTTGCTGTATACCCTCCATTTACTACCTCTTCCTCTACCAGCACATATTCCTCAGCTAACTTCTCTAGCATTGTGTCAAAGGTCTCAAAGGCCTCCTTCTGGCTGGAAGCAACTACAGTGAGGTAGACCTCTCCTGTGTTGTGATCGTAGACCATTCCCCTCTCTGTGAGGAGCATAGTGGTGTCATCTATTCCCAGCTCGCTGACATTTTCCTCAGGGAGTTTCTCATAGTCTCTAATGGTGTCGTAGGCGATACTTCCGTAGGCTCCCCCTACATAGGGTCTTCTCTTCCCTTTGACTACATCCTTAGCCAAGGCTTCCCTGACCCTTTCAATGACTCCTCTGTTTCCGGAGATACTGTCATAGGGATCGCAGCAGATAAATGTATACCCTGTATCTGCCTCAGTTGTTTCAAAGAGGACTCCCTTTTCTCCTCTGGTGAGCCTCAGATAGGCCTCCTCAGCTTTTAACTGTGTATTGATATCTCTATAAAAAACGTTCTTCATACCTTCCCCCTTTTAAATAAAAAGGGAACCCAAAAGATACGGGTTCCCACAATAACTCTAAAATAAAATCTAAATAAAAAAGTCTGCTCTAAAAGAACAGACTGCTAAAACTACAATTTTAATAGTTAGATAAAAATATGCACTTAAAGAAGAGCAGCCGGACCTGATCTGAGATGGCTATTTAATTTGGTTGATTTACTCTTCTTCCACCACCAAGCTGTTCTCATCATCATGGCTTTCTCCTCCCTTAAAAAATTATTACGGTAATACTACCAAAGAGGTGGTACAGGTGTCAACATAAAAAATATAAAATTACACTACAAATTCAACTTTTTATTCCAGGAGAGTAAGTCTTTTGTCTTTAAAATTTGGTATTTTAATCCTGGAAAGAGGAGAGAGATTAGAGAAATAACATAGCTTAAAAAAAACACAGGACAAATGTAGAGGGAGGGGAAAAAAGAGGATGTGGAGAAAAAAATAGATATAACTATAACAGGAGTAAAAAAATAACAGGAGGTTTCTATGAAGAGATTAATTATAAGTTTCTTTTTAATTTTTACAGTGGGGCTCATGGGAGCATCGGTTCTTCCTCAGAATACAGATCTCCTTGTGAAGCTGGACACTACCCTGGATTCAAACTCAGCCTATAACGGCCAGATATTTACAGGGACCCTTCAGGGGGGGATAACCCTTGAGGACGGGAAAGTAATTCCAGTGGGAACAAAGGTATTTGGAAGGATAATAGACGCCAAGTCGGCGGGAAATATTTCAGGGAGCTCCAAGCTGGCCTTGACTATTACAGAGATTCAGGTGGACGGATTTAACTATGGGATAAATACCACAGCCATAGGTTTTGAGGGGGCCAACCAGGCAGCAAGTACAGTGAAAACAGCGGGAAAAACAGCGGCAGTGGGAGGCCTTTTAAGTAAAGCCACAGGGTCCAGCGGTTCCAAGGGACTGAAGGTAGGAGGAGCTGTGGGAGCAGGTATGGGAGCCCTTACCAATACAGGGGCCATAGCCATAAGAGCGGGGGAGATCCTGCAGTTTAGAACAACCACATCGGTAGTTGTAGGAAAGTAGGAGATAGAGGGATAAAAAAGACGGCTTGAGTATTGTGTGGTAAATTTGTCTCAAAGGGTGTTAAAAGCCCTTTGGGGCATTTTTTTATGCCTGAAATTTTCCCCTAAGGATATAAAAGTTTGATATGAGGTGGGCTGATCACTCACCTTTGAACTTTTTATAAAATTAGGGATTACTTAGGAGGAGACAATGGTACTTTACAACGGGTTTGACACTTTGGTATTTAGTACAACAGATTTCTATTTACATGATAGAGATTTTTTCTATGAACAGAAGGAATTAGCAGGATTAGAGCAATTAAAAGAAGTTCCTTTTATGTATAGTGTGGATGGAAAATATTTTAGTGAAAATTATGAAGCTGGTGAGAAGGTTATAAAGGTGTTTAACCTGAAAGGGAACCAGGGCTTTATTATGAAATCAAAATCATACAATCCTTTTGCCTGGACTTTTAATGATCCAGAAAAGAAATATCAATTTTCAGTTGTTTGGGCAGAGGATGGAAAGAATATAAAAAAGATATTCCAGGTTAAAGTATTGGCTAAAACCTTCTTCTGTACTCCTTGGGAGAAAATCAAGGAAGAGCTGCATGAAATAGTTTCTGTTTTTGGTATTGAGCTTGGAAGGATGAAAGTAAAAAGGATAGACTGGGCAACAGATATTAAGTTTGCATATAAAAAAATGAATTGGTTTATCAGAGAGGAGAGATTTTCAAAAGTCTTTTTCTCTAGGTATGGGAGTATGAAAGCTCCTGTGGACGTTGTGCCTTACTGTAAGAACTTTAAAAATAAAAAAGGACCTCAGTGTACAGGAGTTATGTTTGGAACTCAATCTGTAAAACTGAGAATATATGACAAGATATTAGAGACTTTAGAAAAATACTCAGATCATCCAGAAAAAAGCGAACTGGTATTGGATGCCTATTATAAAAAAGAAAGTGTTGTCCTGGCTCCTAAGATTGATAAGGAACCTTCAAGAAGAACACAAGTAGATTTAAAATCTTGGAATGATTGCCTATTGAGAGATTATTTAAAAGAGAAGATGCAGGTAGTAAGATTTGAATATCAACTATCAGCAAAGTATTTAGAAAATAAATTTAGGTTTGTAAGTGACCTGGACTTAGAAGAAGTTAAGTCCATGATCTATGATGTTTTTATGAATCATACTGGAATTATTCAAGGGGAGTTAGACAGAGATTTAAAAAGGTATGCTAAGGCTATCAGATCTGAAGAAGATTTTGTTAACAAGTACTCTAAGATAGCTGGAACAATAGAAGGAAAGATAATACATGCAGTTAGAAGAATTGGAGGAGGTTTAGCAAGTCTTGGTGTATCTCTTAGTGAAAAGAATGAAAGGGTTGTTTCTTTTGGAGAAGTAGCAACTAAACTAGATTACTTTAAAGATTTCTTTTTCTTAAATTACTCTGAAAAGATGTGGAATAATGCCAAATTAATTTTCTCTCAAGAGTTTTTAAAAGGGAGAAACATAAACTATGAGGCTTTCTGTGAAGGCTTAGAAGAATACAGGGAGTCTGTGGCAATAGCTCCAACTCCTAAAAAAGAAGGGAAGCAACCTGAAGTTAAAGAAATACTATCTTCATTTGAACAACTTGATTTTGAAACTTGGCTTATTGAGGAGGGTGACAATGGTAAATATTAAGATAATAGAGTGTTACATTTGTGGTAATGAATTTAGATCTTATGGGGAAACTTGTAATGAGAAGGAGCAAGTTTGCTCTCAATGTTGTTCCTCTGGTTGGTGTGATATGTGTAAATAATAAGAAGTATAATAAGTGATAAATTGTTACGTTTAAAAATAAAAAGGGTACCTAGTACCCTTTAAAGAGGAAAAATTATTTTATAGTAAGTTTTTCCATTAATCTTTTTGTCTTTATCTAGTATTTCTATTTTATTAGCATATAGGTTTCTAACTTTATTGGTAAAAGCTGTAGAGTAACCTCTAATGCTTTCGTCAGAATAATCTGCCAATACATTAGAAGGAAGAAGTTTTATAAAAGTTACTTCCTTACCAATAGGTGTATTTATAAAATTAGCTAAAGCTATATCAACGGGAGTAAGTGATTTAGTCATTATTACCTCCTTTAATACTAGTTTGTATATCGAATCCTAAGCTTATTAAGTAGTTGTTCGTTTCACTACCTCCATTAAATTTAGAAGATTGAAGCTCTTTACCCTTAACGAATATATTAGCAATAGAAATAACATATTTTGGTGGGTATGTTTTATTGTTAAAAACAAGATTATATTTTGTAGACCTTCTATTAGCAGGAATAACTTCATTATCTATTTTACTGATGGCTTTTAAAATATGATCTCTAGTTATATTTTTAATCATTAGACACTCCTTTGTAAATGTATTTTATCTAAGAGAACATTTATTATAAAAAATACAGATAAAGAATTATTTCTTTTATCTTCAAAGTAAAAAAAAGAAGGGAGTCCTTCAAAGATTTGTCTTCTTATCCATTTGCTAAAAGAAGTACATACATTGTGAGAAGGTCTAAATATTTTTGATTTGATGGTAAATCAGCGGACATTAATGTTTTGTTCATTTCTTCTAAAATGGTTATTAAACTTACTTTTATTCCGTATTTATTTTCTAAACTTTGCATTCCTATAACACTCATATCAGCTACTTGCTGTGGTGTTTCAACAACATGCTTTGAAATATTTTGAAGTAAATATTTACTTCTTTTTACAGAAATATCGTTTTTAGAAATTGCTCCATTATTATTAATAACAGCAACTTGATAGGCAAGTTCATCTATTGTTGTTGAAAAAGCAAGCGATGAAATAATAAAAAATAATACAAATATTTTTTTCATTGTATTCACCTCCCTTAATTATATGGTTATTTAACTATGTATGTCCCTAGGAAAAAATCAATAATACTACTATTTAATAAATTAAAAGTTTTATATTGAATTTTTTTTAAGAATTGGATAAAGCTCTCCCCCTTCTTAAATAAAGAAAGGGGTCAAGGAACTCCTCGGAGCATTACTTAAGTACAACCTGCACTTTTAAAACTAGTGTCAATGATAACCACCATTTTTATGATCATTATGTCAACCTTGACTATTAGTTCTACCTGAATGATGAGTATCAATGTCTCCAATAATGATTTTATCTACGTTCGCTTCCTCAAGCTTAAAACTCTTAATTGTTGCAAAGCTAGTTGTAAAAAGAGAAAGCGATAAAACTAGAAACAAAATAATTTTTTTCATATTTTCACCTCCTTTATATTTTTATAAATAATAACATCATTGGTGTTTTAAAAGCAAATGTTTGTTTCGATAAACTGACTTGATGTTGATGTGCTACCCTTATATCATAGCACTACCCAATTTATATAACCCCAGTATTATCAAGGCTTTCAGGTCAAAAAAGTTGGGTGTAGTTTTTAAGTAAATCGACAACAAAATTTCCACTAAACAAGAATATAAAGTTCCCTGTAAATTAGGGATTATTTATAAATAAAAAATGTGCCCTGTAAATTAGGGTGAGGAGGAATCAAAATGCAAGCACATGTACAAGGAATAGTAGTTTCAGAGGTAAAAGAGGTTGAGTTTGAGGGGAAGCATTATTATTCACTTATCCAGGATGGAGGACTAGCAAAACCTAAATGGAAGATCTCAAGGGAAATGTTCCATGGTCTTATGGCTGAGAATGTAGTCCCAGGAGATAAACTAAATCTAGTGGTTAACTTGAACTATTATCCTAAAACAAATGGCTTTAACTTTGCTGATGTAGCTGCATTTAAAAAAGTAAAGTAGGTGATCTATGGAGAAAAGAGAAGTTACCGAGAAACTTAAGCAGAAACTAGATAAGTACGGTGACAATGATGGAGAGTTTACCCTGGTAGATGGAGTGGTGATCCTGTGCAAAGTTGCCATGTTTATCTTTGGTAAAAAAATCTAGGGATTGGGAGGAGCTTAGTATTGGAACCTTGTAATGAAAAGGAATGCCCCTTTATAGGTGAGCTTCAAGAATTGGGAAAATTAAAGATACAAGTAGACACAATATATAAGCTCCTGTTATTCCTGTGTACCATTTTTACAGGCGGTTTCTTCATAGTGTTAAAGGTTGCTATCAGTATCATTTTTAAGCTGAAGGGGGTGGAGCTGTGAACAAGATGTCAAAGCGAACTAAAGACAATTTGGAATACGTTAAAAAGGAGCTTGTCATTTTAGTGGCTTATGTCCTGGCTGTATCAGAGGTGGATTTTGCAGTAACAGAGGGATACAGACCCCAGACAAGACAGAATAAGCTCTATGCCCAGGGAAGAACCGAACCAGGAGAAATAGTTACCTGGACACTTAAGAGTGAGCACACAAGAGGTAGGGCTGTTGATTTGTATCCTTATCCAATACCTAAAGACCTGAATAACCCACCAGAGGGTTACAGGGAGGAACAAGAATATTTAAGAGATTTATTTATAGAGTGTTCAAAAGTTTTGGGTGTTCCCATAAGGATAATAAAGAAAGATATAGCTCATTACGAACTAGGGAGGTAAATTGTGAAAGTTAATAAGCAGATTGTGATTAAGATATTAGACAACATAAAGGTTGATAGCTCTGGGGATGTATGTGTTGCTGAGTTCCTGGAACAGTTAATCTTTGAGTATCCCTTTGTTAGAAAATTTGTGAAGAAGATCAGGAGGTAATTAGTAGGATGGAATCTAAAACAGCTTATTTCAATGTATCGGATTTATCTAGAAAGTTACCAGAGGGATCGGAGTTAGTCATTTTAAAGGTAAGGATGGAGAATGATGGAAGTGGTGCTCCTGACTGGGAAGAGAGGGGGCTAGTTGTTCCTGTAAAGGTATACCCATTCTCTGAATATGAAACTTTGTTTGGAACTCCATATGATGGAAACATGAAAGAGAGGGAGCCACAAACCTATCTATTGGATGATTACAGTTCCGAGTACACCCCTTATCCATTTCAAAGCAAATACAGTGTATTGCCTACTGTGACAGATAACTCAGGTACGCATTGGACAAACTTTGATTGTTATTACCAGAAGGCTCCTATAAAGCTTATACCAGAGGAGACAACCGAGGGGCATGTTTTTATGTATGTGGTCTCTCTCAAGCTGAATTTAGGCTGTAATATCTTAGGATTTGAAAGTGTAAAGGCTTTGGCTTTTGATGATTATGAGGACCAAACCGAATGTTATATATTTGCAGGGGCTTCCGAGGACAATTTAGGGGCTTTAGGATATATCAGAACCGATGGTACAGAGGAAAATACTGTCGGCTGCATCTCAAGGGTTTTAGATGATGATTACCCACAGAAATGGGATTACAAGGAAATTGGTTCCAGGTGGGGTGTAGGTAATGTTATTGATACTGTTTCCGAGCTGTATATATCTGTTTTAGATGATGCTCAAAGCCTGGCTTTAATAGGATTTGAGATTACAGGTAAGATGGTTGAGAATGGCTCCTTTGATGAAGTAGACCATAAGAAGAACGTATTATCAACTCTTCAAGGTGCAGTTGATGAATTGAAGACTGCCAACAGTTGGTTGGAGCAGATCGCGGGAAAGTAGAACCCCCAATACCCCCAGGTGGAGACTTTACAGAACTAATAAAAGTTATCAAGGAACAGACTGAGATTATAAAGAGTATTGCTGTCTCTGAAGCCCTGTTATGGGATAGGGAATATCAACAGTCATTGGAGACTTTTAATAAAATGTCTGATCTCTATGATCAAAGCTTAAATTATTATTTCTTGGATACTGACGGGGTCTTTGAGTTATTGGGGGATTAACATGCGGAACTTTACAGATTACCTGGACAAAATTAATTCAGATGTATTTGAAGTTTATGGAACTCCTCATAAGATGAAGGATTATGTCTTTAAGGAAATTGGAAATCTTGAAAGGTTGGAAGTGATTTTAAAAGCTTGGAAATATCACATGTTATACAAGCTGAATGCAGTCAATCCTAAAATATATTCAAGCTTCTTTATTGATTATGGGTATTTCTATACTTTAGCAAATTACAATGAAGGTTTAGGAAGTCGGCAATCAGGCTTTCTAACTGGATATTATGAGTATATGCTTCAAAGACCTATGCCCTTCTTGGCTTGGAACCCTATGAGTGAGCTGTGGGTGGAAAGTGTAAGAATCCCTGAACTGGATGGAGTAATGTCTTTCCAGTTTGATAGATGTATTGGGTATAGGGAAAAGATGGAGCATTTGGAAGAAGGTTATCTATCTGCTTTAAATGGAATAGTTAGGAACTATAAAAATCTTATTTATAGAACTGCTTCAGGGGGAGTGGGAAGTTTGTTCTCCTGGTTTAGAGATACATATCCCATTAACTCAGAGTGGCAGTTTTGTGTCTATGGTCATGAGCTACAAGATCCCGTACCAACTGCTAAGTTTATTAAAGTAGGCTATGGATTTCAGTATAAAGGCAACTTCCTCCCTGAGATTCCAGAGAGTGAACTTCCAGATTATCTAGCAGCTTATGACCTGGTATTTGAAGCCTATACCAAGGAGGGGGATTATACAGTTGAACCTAATAAATTAAAAACTTTTGAGGAATGCCAGGAAGAGAAAGCACTTTATGAAAGCTTTTTAAACCATAGTTACTTTAAAAGTTATGTAGGCAAGTGTTACAGGGAAAATAACCTTTATAGGTATGCTTTTATTCCTGAAATTCATCAGAGTTTGAAGAGTGGATATTATCTAGAGATTAAATTCTTAGAGAGTTTTTCAAAGTCTATTAAGTGGGTAGATTCCACAAAGCTATTTTTAAAGATGTATTCTGAAAAAGACCAGGAATATATTGAAGATGTAGTGTCGGAGAATATGAAACCTAAGTTAATGTTAAATTTGAAAATGGATAACGTAGTTAAACTTGTGGGGGGATAGATATGGCTTTACCATTAATAATTCCTGTTGCTTTAGGTGTATCAATGGTAGGATTGGCAGCTGTGGCATATGAGGAATCTAAAAAAGAATATGTTAGCAACTTCTTTGATTCCTTGGAGGATAAGCTTGTTCATATGTCAAATGAAGTAACCAAGTTCCCCAGGTTGGCTATGATCCAAAAGGCAAATATGATCTATACGGCAACTGTTAAAGAGGTCATTATTGATTGGGTTAATGATAAAGGAGAAGTGCAGGAAACTGTAATGCCTATTACCCCTGAGAGGTCAACGAATGTATTTGAAGAGTATAGAGCCAATATGACCGAACCTGCTTTTGAATGGAGGAATAAAGGCTTCTCCATAGCCAAAAGAAAAAGCTCCGAAGGTATCCAGGAAGATAGTATTGAGGTAGTTTTTCATAACACAAATAAAAAGACTGCTGATAATGTCCATAAGGACTATATAGTTGATCCAGCTAGGGTACCTTCAAAATATGAGATCGCTGTGGCAGAACAAAAACACTTCCTGTCCTGGTTGAGTGACTATACTAAAAAGCTTGCAACTTTGAATGCTGCTCTCAAGTTAAAAAATAGGTTTCAAGTTATGGACTATGACTATTCAATTCACCCTGCAACAGAGGGTGGAAGTGATTATATCTTTGAATGGTCTGGAAGCATGTACCAGATAGACAATACAACAGGACAAAAGATAATAGGTACAGATAAGGACTTGCCCTATTCACCGTTAGAGGGTCAAGCGAAGGAGGATTTAGTTATGAGTAGTTCAAACGTCAGTGCCACAATTTCAAATCCTAACCTGGTAATATCAAACCCTACTGTTTCCCTTAATAGTGGTGCAACTGTTGGGATTACTCCAGGGGCTACAGTTGGAGTTAATGGAACTGTGGGAGTGGCTTCAGATGCTACTGTGGGAATAAATCCAGAAGGATTAGCAGAGGGAGTAAAGGGAATTACACAAGCCTTAGAACTGGCTAATCAGTACGATTATACCGGTGAAAAAACTCCTGCTGAGGGATCTGTTAAAGGCAAGGAAGTGGCTGTAAATACTGCTAAGTTAGATGTGGAATACTCCATAGAGGATGCAGGAACCTATACAGACAGTGAGGGAACTGTTATCCCACTTAAGAAAGGATACAAGCAAAACATTCTACCTTCCAAGGTAGCAGAAAAGAATATAGAGCAGCATAAGGATGTCCTGGGAGAGAACCAGGCAAATATAACCTTAGCTGAAGATTACCAGTTTGAACAACAGAGGGTGGATTCCAAGGAAAATATAGAGAATACCTCTGTAAAAGATACAATCATCCCAGAGGAGCTAGATGATTACAAGGTTCATAGGGAAATAGGAAAACAGTTCTTTAGTACTGAGCCTGAAGAAGTACCAGATGTGCCATTGGAGCAATAAAAAAGAGAGGTCTTAACCTCTCAAATCACTTTGGCATATAGGACATTTAATACACTTTTTATTGATCCACTCTTTACAGTGATCACATTTTTTTAGATTTTTTTTATCAGCTTTATAACAAACAAAAAAAATCAACACTACGATCAAAATTGAGATAAAAATCAACATATGATACTCCTTTTTATTTCAATTATACTTTAACTTTAGGAGGTGAGTCAATGGCTGTAACGTTTTTAGCAATGGCTGGAATAGCTGCTTTGGATACTCTGGCAAAAGTCACATGTGAGGCTTTAGTAGATACCACAACGGATTTTGTAATTGATAAAATAGACGATACTATGCAAGCTGTTATGCCTAACTTTAACAATTCTTATATGAAGCAATTTACTAATCAAGTACGTATGGGAATGGCTTCTGCTACCAATGCTAGAATCATGTCTCATGCTCTTAAATCTCAAAATAAAATTGAGGAGAAGATACAAGCTAGAAAAGATCATTTAAAAGATAAATTCGAAACACAATCAAGAAGTATTAGGGAAAAATCTATTAATAAAGGTGCTATGGGAAAGAGGTTAAAAAATCTTGAATCTCAATATCAAAGGGAAATTACCGAACTTGAAAAAGATGGAACTAGGGCTTACCAATTGAGACAATCCGCTGCAACTGAAGCAACCGCCTTTAGCGGTGGAACTGGGTCAATTAAACAGGGGCATGATGGAACTATTCAAAACCTCAAGGGAGGAGCCAATGCAGACCTAACACAAGCTATCTATGCTCTGTTAAATGGTATGGGGCATAGCCCAGACAAAACAGGAGTAAACAAGATTAACCCTTCAGGGGGTGGAACTGCATGACAGTAGTATTTGGAATAGAGCATATATTAAAGGCTCTTGCAATTCATACCCAGAGAAATAGAGAGGTTGAAATCACATTTACCAAGCAAGGGTACATGGTTCTATACTCCTCCAACGAGAAGGGGGAGAAGATCAGAACAATAGTAACTCCTGAAGAGATAAGAGACACAAACGCATTACATGATTTTATATCTGAGGAATTAGGTAAAAGGGAGATCCCTTTAAAGGTGACAAGTAAAAAGTTTTTAGGTGGGGTTAAAAACCTCTTAAGGTTAGGTGGTTAGTATGCCTGGACTCTACTCTTTAACTTTTGAGAATGCCGGGGGAAAGACCAATATTAGAAAACTTTCCTTTGAAACTGAGACAGATGTAAATAGGTTTGTAAGTACCTATAACTCTATAAATCCAGATGCCAAAATCATAAGGGTAAACAAACTTATCTCTGAAATGTCTGACGCAGATCGGGAAGTATTTAAAAATAAAAATTTCAATGGGGTGAACCTGGAAAACTTTAAAATTTTGTACTTTACCACCCAGGCGATAAAGACAGCCTTTATTGTTACAATCCCTTTCCTGGACAAGACCAAGACATCAAAGGCAGATTTAAAATCCCTCATGCAATATATAAGAGACTTTAAAGAGATTAAAAAATATGGGTACACAGAAACGTTTTAAATTCCTGCAGGGTTTAAATATAAAAAAAAACTTAAAAATTATGGAGGTAACAAAGATGGCAATGAAAAAAAGACTATACGCAACACTTACAGCAAGAAAGGGAGACGCAGCAAGTAAAGTGCTAGTTCTTAGAGATTCTCAGCCTTACGGAAAAACTAACGGGATCTATATTGAGGCAAATACTGAAACTGCTGTTTCAACTTTAGCAACAACACTTGAGAATGAAATGGATGGGGTAATTACTAAGATCGCTTGTGGAGAGGGAACTTTTGAGGACCATGACAAATTAGTTCCAGCTGATACTACTGGTGACGTATCAACAAAGGCTTTCAAGGTTGCTTTCAATGAAATCAAAGATAAGTGCACAATCGTAGTTCCTTGGTTCAAAAACTCAGGAAGTGTGGCAACAGTAGCCAATGCACTAAAGGCTCTTGATTATGCAAAAGAAGGTGTTGCAAACCTTACTGTTGTAGGAGTAGATGTAGCACAAACATTCTAAGCCTGGGATTGAGAAAGAGGGGAACTCCCCTCTTTTTTAATTGCTTAATTTTGGTGGAACCCCTGTTGGGGATTGTGTCCAGATGAAAAACTCTTGAGTTTTGAACTCTGGGGCACTATCCTCCAACAGAGAAATATGCAATATTTTAAAATTAAGCAGCTATTTAAAGGAGAGTCACGCTTCTACCTGGAAGGGCTGCCGTCCTGGGCGAAGTACCGAGCCAGGCAGCTGTAAGTTAAAACTTTATAAGCTGTTGAAATACCACCTGAATAACAGTTCTCCCACTAGGAGAAAACCTCCGTAGGAGGATAGCGGAGCGTAGCCGCAGTCAAAGACTGCTAAACCTAACTTTTAAACAAACTTTTCAATTAACACTTTTCCCAGAAAAGCCCTTGTTAGGGTTTTTCGTCCTGTGTTGACAAAAACAATTGTTTTCAGCAACTTAAAACTATATAAAGTTAAGGTGCTTTTAAGGACTAATTAAAAGGGAGGGATGATTTTGTTAAATTCTAAGAATATGAATGCAATCACAAAACAAATAGTCGAAAACATTATTAATGTAATAAATGACAATATAACGAGTGAAGCCAAAGAGTATTTAGAAGAAAGCAAAATAAGGTATCCAGAAAATAGAATCACTGGTTATAGAGACCGAGGATTAACTTTAGTAAATTATGGAAAGGTGCAGATAAAATATCCTAAATTTTTAAAAGACAATTCAAACTTTAATCTTTCTTTTCTTCCAAAATATTCAAGACATTTAACTGGCGATCTTGAACATATTAGGCAACTTCTTTTAAAAACTAATATCAGCATAAGAGACATTGAGAGAACATTAAAAATTAAAGTTCCTAAAAGATTAAAAACTCAAATTAAAGAATTTCTTGAAACAAGTCTTCTTATAAACAATAATAAAAAATACTCTTATCCTATTTTAAAATTAGATTCAACTTCTTTTAGTAGAGGTGAGAACAAAAAGTCTATTTATATCTTATGGGGAATGACTACAGAAGGTAACTTAAAATCACTATATACTCATATTGAAGATGGTGGAGAGACTGCCAAAGGCTGGGAGAATGTTGTTACCTGGTTAAAGGATCATATTGAACTTGAAGAGGTAAAAGTTGTGGTTAGTGATATGTTTAGACCACTTAAAAACCAACTGTTGGAATTAAATTTACCTCTTCAAAATTGTATATTTCATAGATTAGAATCTATTACCACAAGAATAAAAGCTCCTAGTATCAGAAGAAGAGGTATTCTAAAAGAAAAATATTGGAATATCTATAATTCAGCAGACAAGGAGGAAATAAAAAACGTACTATATTCTTTTGAAAAATATGAACTGACTCCCAGGAGGGAAAGGGGAAAACAGACTACTAGAAGTATTAATAGTATGCTTGCATATTACTATGAGGATAATTTTACCTTTTTAAAATATCCAGAGATAGAGAGAAAATTTATCTTTCAAACTATGGATCTAGAGACTAAACACAGTCTATTTAAAAGATGGCTAAGAAAATCTATCTGTAAAATGCCTGTGGATAAATTGAAACTTGAATACCAAAGGTTTAAATTATCTCATAACTTGGCTGCTTAAATCATTAAATTGAATAACCAAAAAAGAGAGAGGATTTTACTCCTCTCACTTTGAGTTTTAGAAAAAACTTTAAAAAATTTATGAAAAAATATATTTCAAAGAAATTCAATAAAATTAATACTTCAAGAATAGTTCTCTCGTCCTCTGAGAGCAACTGAGACACTTTTACTCTTGACTACTTGAGCCGTCTTTTCTTATTAAGGAAAGTATGGGACTTATAAAAAGTTTCAAGAAATAATGAGTGTTCCAACTGATTATCAGGATGCAACGTCACGTTGCTTTTAAAACTTTACAAACTTATCCAGAAGGGTCTCAAGATACCTGGACTTCATCTGCTTGGAGGCCATGACCTGTTTTACCGGTGGAAGCTTTAATATGGCAGAGAGGATAGCAGCCATGGCTCTGTGGCTCTTGAGGGCCTGGTTGTCAAAGATGAGATTTTGAAGCTTTCCCCTTTCGATGGCCATGAGCACAGTTCTGTGTACGGTAGTTGCAGGGGTAAGGACCCTTTCCTCTCTCTCCTTGAGGCCAATGGCCTTGGTGGGACAGTTTCTTACGCAGACTCCGCACCCCAGGCAGACCTCCTCCGATAAAAGGGCTTTTTTCTTTTCTCCTTCAGAGCTCATGGAGAGGGCATCGACCGGGCAGGATCCCACACACCTTCCGCAGCCTATGCACTTATCCACATCTATTCTGGGGATGAAGTTTGTAGTGTGCACAGGATTGAGGAAGCCAAACTTTTTATGGGCTATGAGGGCCTCACAGCAGCATCCGCAGCAGTTGCATATAAAGGCCACATCTCTCCGGACATTTTCCCCAAACTGCACCAGGTTCCTCTCATAGGCCAGGTGGAGTTTTTCCAGGGTCTCATCTATGGAGGTCTCCCTGGCATATCCGTTTTTTATGAGGGAAGCAGCTGTATTTCCAAAGGTCATACAGATATCCAAGGGAGCATCGCAGCTCTTATTCATGTGAGCCATCTTATGCCTGCAGTAGCAGGTACCTATCCCCCTGTGGGAAGCAGTTTTTATAACATGGGTAGCCCTCTCATAGTCCAGTACATGTACTGCATTTTCATTGGTAAGGACCGGCTCGTGGACAAAAACCCTTCCCAGTTGGGTGTCCCCCCTGGTGAAAAGTTCCTTGATAAAGTCCTCCTCTACATTCATATACTGGTAGTAGAGTTCAGCCAGGTACTTCTGATCGATATCTCCTCCAGTCCTCATGAGGGAAAACTCAAAAAATCCAGCCATAGGCGGTGGGAGTATGTAGTGCTGCACTCCCTGGAACTCAACGTCCAGAAGGATGGCTCTGGATGCTAAGGTTTCCAAAACTTCAGTAGCTTCCCTCAGGGAGAGTTTCCATATCTTAGAAGCTTTTTCCGGGGTAAAGGGCTTGATAGGGAGCTGGGATACCAGGCGGGCTTCCCTCTCGGTAAATAATAGCTTTAAGATCTCATAGAGGGTCTTGGATGGAACTACTCCCTGGGGAGCCTTGTTTAATCTGTCGATGAGACCTATATATCCAGATCTCATGGAAAGGTGGGACATAGGGATACCTCCTTCTACTTATACTTTCATAAGTTTATCTATTCTCATCAAAAAGGTATTCTAAAAATCCCGGGCTTTCTTTGAAAATTTTATCCAATAAGCTAAAAAGTATCCCAATAAAAAAAACTCACCCCTTTAGGGATGAGTTTCATATTATAGGAGATTATGAATCTTAAAGTTAACTTCAAAGAGATCCTTCTCCATCTGTGCCACTATCTTGGCCTTTTTATCTATTAACTTATTTATTGTTTTCAGGTTGGGATCCTCTCCCAGCATCTCCCTGTGGATCTTTAAGTTGATCTCCTTGACCTCCAGCTGAGCCAGGGTCTGCTTCTCCTCAAAGGCCTTTACTATGGAGTGAAACTCCCTCTGCTCCTCTGCGGTTAATTGTCTGGAGTTGGAGACCTTAACACTTACTCTTTCAACTACAGCAGTTGCTTGCTCTGCCTTTGGCTGGGTCTCCTGTGCAAATATTGAAGTGGTTAAAACTACCATAAGAATTCCGATTATTTTTTTCATATTAAATACCTCCATCAAAGTGGTTTATATGTAACTGAGAATATTATATTCTATCTTCATATATTCTCTAATGACGTTTGACATTTGAAAAAACAGATGTCTACTTTACAATTAAATGTATTTTGATGGATACTCTTTGAAGGAGGAGTTCAGACAGGAGGGAATCTTGAGGTATTTAATATTGTTTTTACTGGCTACTATCCTCGGGGGATGTGCTGTAGTAAAGCTTCGAGTAAAGGCTGCTAAGGTGACTGTAAAGACTGCAGCAACTGGAGTCAAGGCACTGGGAAAGGGAGCTAAGGCTGTAGCTGATTAATAAAATTTATAAAAAAATAAAAATTAATAAACTTTTTTCATCTAAACTGAGACTAACAAGTATAGAAAAAATTAGTAATTTTCTTTTTCATAATTCCTGCTTAGAGATAGGCAGGATCTCCCAAAAATAAGCCTGAAGGGCTTCATATATAGAAGGCAGCTTGTGCTGCCTTCTTTTATTTTTTGAAATTGCAAGGTGATGTTGCGTCAATAAAAAAAGAGACGGTATAAACCGTCTCTTAAGTAATCTCTTAAAGATTAAAGCATCATTCCGATTCCAGGTCCGATTGGAAGACCGATTAGCATCCATACGATTAGTAGTAGAGACCAGATAACCATAAATGCCATTGAGAAAGGAAGCATTGTAGAAACTAGAGTTCCCAGTGAAGCTTTCTTATCATACTTCTGCATGAATACGATGATCATTGCGAAGTAAGACATTAGTGGTGAAATGATGTTAGTTGCTGAATCTCCGATTCTGTATGCAAGCTGAGTAAACTCAGGAGTGTATCCAACTCTCATAAGCATTGGAACGAATACTGGAGCCAGGATAGCCCACTTAGCTGAAGCAGATCCCATAAATAGGTTAAGGAATCCAACAACAAGGATGAATCCAAGAATTAGAGGAATACCAGTGATTCCTGTAGCTTCTAGGAAGTTTGCACCTTTAACAGCTAGGATAGTTCCAAGGTTAGTGTAGTTGAAGTATGCGATAAATTGAGCAGCGAAGAATACAAGTACGATGTATCCAGCCATTGCTTCAAATGATTTGTTAAGCATCTTCATAACGTCAGCGTCATTCTTGATAGTTCCGATACTCTTACCGTAAGCAAGACCAGGAATAGCAAAGAATAATACGATGATTGGTACAAGACCCTTTCCAAGGAAGTTCTTTCCAAGAACGTTCCAAAGTGGAATAAGAGCAGCAATAAGAACGATAGTAGCAATACCAGCAGCTCTAAGTGCTTTCTTCTCCTCTGGAGTAACAGCTTCGAACTTCATCTCAGCATCTCCAGTGTATGAACCAAGTCTAGGCTCTACGATCTTTTCAGTAACGAATGTACCAACAACTGAGATAACGAAAGTAGAAACAAACATGAAGAAGTAGTTCGCTGTAGGAAGAACTTCATATGCTGGATCTAGGATCTTAGCAGCCTCAGTAGAGATACCACCTAGTAGTGGATCGATAGTACCGATTAGAAGGTTTGCTGAGAATCCACCAGATACTCCTGCAAAGGCAGCAGCAAGACCAGCAAGTGGGTGCCTACCAAATGATAAAAAGATAAGTGCAGCAAGTGGTGGAAGTACAACGTAACCAGCATCTGATGCTACGTTTGACATAATTCCAAGGAATACTACCATTACAGTGATAAGCTTCTTTGGAGTTCCAAGTGCTACCTTCTTAAGTAACATAGCCATAAGTCCAGATCTCTCACAGACACCGATACCTATAATGGCAACCAGTACCGTCCCAAGTGGAGCAAATCCAGTAAAGTTTTTAACCATACTTGTGAAGATGTAGTTGATCCCTTCAGCAGACATAAGTGACTTAGTCTGGATGAGCATCTCTCTAGTTTCAAGAGTTTTTCTATCGATACCCATGAACTCTACAGACCAACCCATAGCAGCTCCAAGACCTGAAATAACGATCATAGCCAGTGCTAGGATCCCGAATAGTGTTGCAGGATGTGGTAGTGCGTTACCACCTTTTTCTACGATGTTAAGAAACTTGTCTGTTAAACTAGCCTTCTTTTCCACCGCCATTGTGTTCTTTGACATAATTAACCCCCTCATAGATTAAAAAAAATGTATGAATGCTTAATATTAGATTAAAAGCATTCACTATCGTACACCTTCAATAATAGTTGATATTTTAGAAAAAAGCAAGCTAATATATTACAAAAAATACGTCTGTAGTACACAAATGGTACTGGAGGTTGCTAAAATCCTAAATAGATTATACTGTTTCAATGGTTCACTATACAGTTATTCATTTTATATATGACAAGTATTTATTAACATAGGATTAAAAAATAGTAAAAATAACTGGCGTTAACTATAAAAAATAACTTGAAACAAATTTCTAAATATAAGGTATAATTTATGAAGATAAAAAAGTGTAGGTAAAAGCAGGAGGAGGAATATGAAAAGTAAATTTGTACACCTTCATCTTCATACAGAATACAGCCTCCTTGACGGAGTTGGTAAGATAGATGAGTACTTAGACAGAGCCAAGGAGCTGGGGATGGAGGCAATGGCCATAACAGATCATGGAAATATGTTTGGAGCTGTTGAATTTTATGAGAAGGCCATTGCCAAGGGAATAAAGCCCATAATAGGTATGGAAGCGTACCTGGCGGAATTTGACAGAAGCGAGAAGGAGGGAAGGATATTTCACCTGATACTTCTGGCCAAGGATGAAACCGGCTATAAAAACCTCATGGAGCTCTCTTCCAGAGCTTATATAGATGGTTTTTATAGAAAACCAAGAATAGATAAGACCCTTCTCAGGGATCACAGTGAAGGCCTTATAGCTCTATCAGCCTGTATGCAGGGGGAGATAGCCAGAAGGATCCTGGATGATGAGGAGGATGAGAAGATAGAGGGAGCCCTTTCAGAGTATATAGATATATTTGGAAGAGAGGACTTCTATATAGAGCTTCAGGCAAATGGTATCCCAGACCAGAGGATAGTTAACGAAAAGCTCTATGAGCTGGCACAAAAAAATGATCTCAAGGTGGTGGGAACAAATGATACCCACTATGTCTACCACGGGGACCATGTGCTCCAGGATATCCTTATGTGCATCCAGACGGGAGCAAAAGTAAGGGATGAGAAGAGGATGAGGATAGCCACAGATCAGCTATTCCTGAAAAATGGTGAGCAGATCCTTACAGAGCTGAACAAGTATAAGGGAGCTTTGGAGAACACTCTGGAGATAGCAGGGAAGTGTAACCTGGAGCTTGAGTTTGGAAAGTTAAAGTTTCCCCACTATGAGGTGCCAGAAGGGGTAGAGAGCATAACGGAATACCTGAGAAAGCTTGTGTATGAGGGGCTTAGCAGGCGTTACCCTGAGGGACCCACGGAAGAAGCCTTTGAAAGGGTGGAGTATGAGCTGAATATCATTGAGAGGATGGGATATGAGGCCTACTTCGTAGTTGTATGGGACTTTATAGACTATGCCAAGGGGCAGAATATCCCCATAGGACCTGGAAGAGGTTCTGCTGCAGGAAGTATGGTGGCCTATACCCTGGGAATAACAGATGTAGATCCCATGAAGTATAACCTTATCTTCGAGAGATTTCTGAATCCCGAAAGGATCTCAATGCCAGATATAGATATAGATATATGTCAGGAGAGAAGGCAGGAGGTAATAGAATATGTAGGGGAGAAGTATGGACACGACAGGGTGGCTCAGATTATAACCTTCGGAACCATGAAGGCAAGGGCAGCAGTAAGGGACGTGGGAAGGGTACTGGATATTCCCCTGTCCAAGGTGGATAAGATAGCCAAGCTCATACCTCAGTTCTATACTATAGATAAATCCCTTAGGGAGGTACCTGAACTTCAGGAGTACTATGACAGGGATGAGGAAGCCCAAAACCTTATTGAGTTTTCCAAGAGGCTTGAAAATACCGTAAGACACGCTTCTATCCACGCTGCAGGGGTTGTTATAACAAAGGATCCCCTAACAAGGGATGTTCCTCTCTATACAGATAATAAGACCAAGATGGTCTCCACTCAGTATCAGATGAAGGAGCTGGAGGATCTGGGACTACTAAAGATGGACTTCCTGGGACTGCGTAACCTCACAATCCTTCAGAGGACCATAGACTATATAAGGAAGGAAAGCGGTAGGGAGATAGACCTCCAGAAGGTGGAGTTGGACTCCAAGGAGGTATATGAAGCCCTGAGTAATGGAGATACCATGGGGGTCTTCCAGCTGGAGTCGGCTGGTATAAGAAAGCTGCTGAGGAAGCTGAAGCCCGATAGGTTTGAGGATGTAATAGCGGTCCTGGCCCTCTACAGACCGGGACCCCTGGGATCGGGGATGGTAGATGACTTTATAGCTGTAAAAAATGGTAAGGCACTTATAAAGTATCCCCACGAGAGCCTCAAGGATATCCTCAAGGAGACCTACGGGGTAATCCTCTACCAGGAGCAGGTAATGAAGATAGCCAATGTAATGGCAGACTACTCCCTGGGGGAAGCGGATCTTCTGAGGAGAGCCATGGGTAAGAAGAAAGTGGCTATAATGGAGGAGAACAGAAGCAAGTTTGTGGAGAGAGCTGTAAAGAAGGGATATGATGAGGAGAAGGCCACAGAGGTATTTGACCTTATAGATAAGTTTGCAGGATATGGATTTAATAAGTCCCACTCGGCAGCCTATGCCCTGGTAGCCTACTGGACAGCCTACTTCAAGGTGCACTATCCCCAGGCTTACTATGCAGCCCTTATGACCTCTGAAAGAAATAATATAGAGAAGCTGGCCATATATATAGAGGATGCCAAGAACCATCAGGTTAAGGTGGCCCTTCCAGATGTAAATAAAGCCAGCAGTATATTTAGTATAGATGGAGAGTATATCAGGTTTGGTATGTCTGCCATAAAGAATTTGGGAGAGAATCTTATGCTCAAGATAAAGGAGGAGCATGAGGCAAATGGGGACTATACCAACTTTGAGGACTTTGTAAACAGAACCAAGAGGGTGGGGATGAATAAGAAGGCTCTGGAGGCTCTGGTTCTCTCTGGTTCTCTGGATACCCTTCCGGGGAACAGAAGGGAGAAGTATGAAAGTATAGAGAAGGCACTTAACTGGGCTACCAAGCTTCAGAAGGAGGATGAGATCCAGCAGATGAACCTCTTTGGTCAGGCCAAGGCAACCATAGAGCAGTTCAGGATGGAGGGGAAATCCGAGTATAAGCTGGAAAACCTTTTAAAGGGTGAGAAGGAGTTTCTGGGGTTCTACTTCTCGGGACATCCCCTGGACAAGCTCAAGGAGTATATGGCTGTGCACAGGATGGCTACAACCCGTGAGATAAAGTCCAAGGGTCACGGTCATATGGAAACCTATGGAATAGTAAGGAACCTGAAAAAGGTAGTGACCAAGAAGAGCGGCCAGGTTATGGGGATTTTTGAACTAGAGGACTACTATGGGAGAATATCTGTGGTGGCCTTTCCAAGGGAGTTTGAGAGACTGGGCCACTATATCCTAGAGGGAGAGATCCTCTACCTTGAGGGAAATGTACAGATAGATTCCTTCGGAGGGCAGGAGGAGAAGAAACTCATAGTGAGAACCATCAAACCCATAGATGAAATTGGAGAAATGGGAATTTTTAAGGTATATATATTAGTAGAGGAGGAGAGAAAACACCTTCTTGGAGAACTGAAAAGAATAGTAATGAGACATCCAGGTTCCCAGCATGTTATACTGGCTCTGGAGGAGGACGGTAATAAAAAAAGGGTGGACCTTGGAGACAAGTATAATGTAAGCTCCTCTAAGCTCTTTGTAGAAGAAGTAGTAAGCCTTTTAGGAAGGGATAACATAGTAATTAAAAAATAGAAAAAAATTCACTAACATAAAATTACGAGTGTAATTCAAACTTGAAAGGGATATATATTTGTGCTAAAATTGAGACCTAATATAAAATAAAAAGAATGGGAGGCTCCTAAATGAATAAAGACTTAAACAGTGTTGAAGAGCTAATGAAGATATTAACTGATACAAATTTAACAAACATCTCCTTTGAGGAGGAGGGGTTCAAGGTTGAGATCAAGAGATCCAACGTAGTTGCAGCACCGGTAGAGGAGGTTGCAGTAGAGGAAGTTGCAGAGGCTGTAGCTCCAGCATATAAGGAAGTAAAGTCGGAGAATGTAGGAAAGTTTTACTATGTAGATAAAGCTGGAAACCCTATGGTAAAGGTTGGAGACAGAGTAAAGAAGAACCAGGAGATTGGTTATATAGCTACAATAGGAGTAAAGAGTTCTGTAAAATCTACCTTTGACGGAGTTGTGAAGGAGATACTTTTAGACAATGGTAGCATTGCTGATTTTGGAAAGACTTTAATAAAGATTGAGGCTGAATAATCCTAGGAGGAAGAAGATGTTTGAAAAGATACTAATCGCCAATAGAGGTGAGATAGCTGTAAGAATAATAAGAGCGGCAAAGGAACTTGGAATAAAGACAGTAGCTATATTTTCAGAGGCAGACAGAGAGAGCCTGCATGTAAGTTTAGCAGATGAGGCTGTATGTATAGGGCCTGCAATGAGTACAGAGTCATACCTGAAGATACCTAATGTAATTGCAGCAGCAGAGGTAACTGGAGCTACTGCAATCCACCCTGGATACGGATTCCTGGCTGAGAATGCTCAGTTTGCAAGAATTTGTGAGATGCACAACATCACATTCATAGGTCCAAGCCCAGAGTGTATTATAAACATGGGAGACAAGGCTACAGCTAGAAAAACAGCTATAGAGAATGAAGTACCTATTACAGAGGGAACAGATATCATAAAGACTATCGAAGAAGCAAAGATGCACGTAAATGAGAGAATTACATATCCTGTAATGATAAAAGCCACTGCCGGTGGTGGAGGAAAGGGTATGAGAATTGCAAGAAATGATGAGGAGCTTGAGGCAAACATCATAGCAGCTCAGAACGAAGCAGAAGCAGCTTTTGGTAACCCAGATGTATATATTGAGAAGTTTGTAGAGGATCCTAGACACATCGAGATCCAGATAATCGGAGATAAGCACGGAAACGTAGTACACCTTGGAGAGAGAGACTGTTCTATCCAGAGAAGACACCAGAAGCTTATCGAGGAAGCACCATCTGTAGTACTTACTGATGATGTAAGAGAGGCTATGGGAGAGGCAGCAGTTAAGCTGGCTAAGGCTATAAACTACGACTCAGCTGGAACTCTTGAGTTCCTTGTGGATAAGACAAACAACTTCTTCTTCATGGAGATGAACACAAGAGTACAGGTAGAGCACACTGTAACAGAGATGATAACAGGTGTGGACATCATCAAGGAGCAGATCATCGCAGCAGCAGGTGGAGAGCTTACTGTAAAGCAGGAGGATGTAGTACTTACTGGTCACGCTATCGAGTGTAGAATCAACGCAGAGGACAGCGAGGCTGGATTCCTTCCATCTCCAGGAAAGCTTACTAAGTATATCGTAGCTGGAGGAAACGGAGTAAGAATAGATTCACACTCATATGAAGGATATGAGATCAGCCCATTCTACGACTCTATGATAGCTAAGCTTATCGTTCACGGACAGACAAGAGAGGAAGCTATCAACAGAATGAGAAGAGCTCTTGAAGAGTACAGAATAGAAGGTGTAGATACAACTATACCATTCCACCTGAAGGTACTAGACAATGAGGCGTACCAGTCTGGTGAGGTATACACAAGCTTCATCGAGGAGTACTTCGGAGACAAGTAAAGATAGACAGCTGCTCCCAGGCAGATGGGAAAATAATTTAAATAAAAGGAAATACGGCACTTTTTAAGAAAACTTTTAAGGAAATACTTTATAACGGGGGTGTAGTTTCATGACTGAATTAGGAAACATCAAAATAGCGGATGACGTAGTAAAGGTAGTAGCATCTAAGGCAGCAACAGACGTAAAAGGAATCTATAAGCTAGCAGGTGGAGTGGCAGATGAAGTAAATAAAATCTTAGGTAAGAAAAGACTTACTCATGGAGTGAAGGTAGAAGTAGGAGAGAAGGAGTGCAGCATTGAAGCTTATGTAATAGTGGAATATGGTTTCCCTATCCCCGAAGTTGCAACAGAGGTACAGGAAGCAATCGTTAAGAGTGTAACTGAGCTTACAGGTCTTAAGGTTGTAGAAGTGAATGTATATGTGCAGGATGTAAAGATAAGAGAAGAGGAAGAAGAAGAGTCAATGGAGATATTAGACTAAAAAAATTAGGGGCGGTTTCCGCCTCTAATCTTTATATTGACTAATATATAGTCATTGAAGGAACTATTGGCAATTTTTTTGTGGATAGTTCCTATCAATCACACGAGTTTATTTTTTGCCATTTATAGGAAGATAAACTATAAATTACTAGAAAATCAAGTTGTGGAGGGAGTCTTAGTATGGTAAGAAAACTTTTTTTTGCAGTGGCATGGCTGGGAATACTCTTCCTGTCTCTAATGGGGATCTATCTTGCAATCTTTCCAAAGTATATACTTAACTTTAATTTAGAGGGAATAGTTTTTAGGGGAGCAACCCTTGGGGTAGCTGTTTTCTATCTGCTGATATTTATTGAGAAGTTTCTCATGAACTTTGAAAAGTCAAAGGACTATCAGGTACAGACGGAAAACGGAAAACTCACTGTATCCTCCTCCTCTATAAATAACCTTGTAAGAGAGGTTGTTCTTGGAAATCCAGACCTGAAAAACATAAAGGCAAAGAACAAGATAAAGGGGAAGAAGCTATATATCACAGTGACGGTGGATGCATATTCCGACAGTGATATAGCCAGAAATATATCGGATACTCAGGGAAGAATAAAACATGAAATATTTGAATATCTTTCGCTAGAGGTAGAGGAAGTAGAGGTAAAGGTATCGAAACTTCTTAAGAGGAGAGGGAGTAGTATCTTAGCTGAAAGAGGTGAAGAATAATGCTTATTGAGTTTTTAGAGGAGTTCCTTGAGAATAGAAAAAAATACTTTGGAGCAATTTGGGGTTTTATTTTTGGATTAATTCTGATAAAATATGGGTTCGTGAAGATGATTATAGTTCTTGCAGTTACAGTGTTAGGGTATAACCTAGGTGACTGTGAGAAGATAGGAAGCCTAAAAAAAATTATAATTAACCGACTGAAGGAAGATTAGAGAGGTAGGAAGATGAGCAGAAAGATAGCAAGAGAAGAATTATTCAAAATTTTATTTGAAGCTGAGCTTAATGACGCAAGCATCGCAGAGGTGTCGGAAAGAGTAATCTCTAGAGGTGAAGTTGAGCTGAGCAAAAACTCCAAAGATTTTATAGAGAAGTATGTGAAGGGGATTGTTGAGAAGAAGGATGAGATAGAGGAAACTCTGAACTCTGAGATGACAAACTGGAGCCTCGACAGAATTGGAAATGTAGAGAGAGCACTTCTAAAGTTTGGAACTTATGAGCTTATGTTTGAGGATATGGGACATGAGATCGTAGTAAATGAGATAGTAGAGCTCGCTAAAAAATACGGAGACGAGAAGTCTCACGAATTTATTAACGGAGTTCTGGCAAAAATTATAAAGAAATAATTTTAAAGGAGTTATCTATAGGATAACTCTTTTTTTTTATATTTAAAAATTTAAGAAAACAATGGTTCCCTCAATATATAAAAGTGTACAAATGCTCCATTAATGAAATTTTAAGTAAGTGAAATTTGTTTTTTGAGGATTTAGGTAATATTATTTAAGTAACATATATTAAATAAATGAATGATCTCAATTAGTTTTTTATAACTTCTATGTTTTTAGATCTGGAGGTGGTTAAGATGGTGCTGGGAAATCATAAAAATCTTCGTGGTCATTACTACTAATCTTATTATTGGAGATAGGGGGTAATAAT
The DNA here is from genome assembly GCF_027925155.1 of Propionigenium maris DSM 9537. Lineage (GTDB taxonomy): Bacteria > Fusobacteriota > Fusobacteriia > Fusobacteriales > Fusobacteriaceae > Propionigenium > Propionigenium maris. Next base: position 51,235 of record NZ_BSDY01000006.1, read on the forward strand.
ATGGAAATAGGAAAAAATACTCTTAAAAATATGCTGGAGTACACGGCAAACCTTTTGACGGAAAGCAGATCTTATCTTTCCTACCTGGACAGCAAGGTAGGGGACGGGGATCACGGTGAGGCTATAGCTGAGATAGCCTACTTAATAAATGAGGAGCTAGAGAGGATAGAGGATAAGTCCCTGAAGGATTTCTTCCATGATCTTGGGTGGAGAGTTCTTTCTATTAAAGGGGGAGTGGCAGCACCTCTGTGGGGAGTAATGTTCCAAGGACTGGCTGAACCCCTGGATGAGGATGAGAATGAGATAGATGAGAAAAAACTTGGAGAGATGTTTACCTCTTCACTGGAGTGCCTCAAGGAGGCTTCCCAGGCCAGGGTAGGGGATAAGACCCTTATGGATGTATTCATACCTGTGGTGGAGTCTTTAGATGCTGAAAGTGAATTTTATGAGATATTCCGTGGGATGAAGGAGGAAGCCTTCAAGAGGGCGGAGCGAACTAAATCTATGGAGTGTAGCCGAGGAAAGGGTAGAGATAAGTGGGGAAGAGCTATGGGTACAAGAGATCCAGGAGCGGTATCTCTTTCACTATTCTTCAGGGGCCTCTATGAAGGATTTTAAATAGAGTGATTAAACTGGCAGTGGACCAACTGCCAGTTTTTTATTGTTAAGAAAAGTATAGAATGAATAAAAAAATTAAATGAAGCAATGAGAGTTCCGGTTGATTATAAGGATGCAACGTCACGCTCCTTTTTATATTCCCTGAATGTGAGTTTCTGAGACCTCCTATTGTAAAAGAAAAAAAATAAAGATATAATTTTATAACTATATTTGTGAGGTGTGCATATGAACTTTAAGGGAATATTGGAGGGTTTGAGAGAAAAGGGACTCTTTAGAAGGATAAAGAATATCGAGAGGATATCGGGAAAGTATATCTATGAGGGAGAAAAGAGGTATCTGGACTTCTCCTCAAGTAACTACCTGGGGTATCGTGACAGTGAGTGGATGAAGAAAACACTAGTAGATGCAGTGAAGAGATATGGGGTGGGAAGCGGGGCCAGCAGGCTTGTAGTGGGAACAGCTGATATATACGGAGAGCTGGAGGAGCTTCTAGCCTGTAAGAAGAAGCAGGAGAGGGCTCTCCTCTTTAACAGCGGCTATGACGCCAATATAGGTATAATCTCCACCCTTTACGGAAAGGGCGATGTAATCTACTGCGATAAGCTGAACCATGCCAGCATCTACGACGGGATAAAGATGAGCGGAGCCCACATGGTTAGGTACCTTCACAACGATATGGAGGACCTGGAGAAAAGGATAGTTAAGACCAGGGAGAAATATGAAAGAGCTCTTATAGTTGTGGACAGTGTATTCAGTATGGAGGGGGACAAAGCCCCTCTGAGGAAGCTGGTGGAACTCAAGGAAAGGTATGATATAGAGCTCATGGTGGATGAAGCCCACGGAGGAGGAGTTCTTGGAAGAGACGGTATGGGCGCCTCAGAGGAGGCAGGAGTCCTGGAGAGGATAGATATCAACATGGGAACCTTCTCCAAGGCCTATGGATCCCAGGGAGCCTATGTGGCCTCCTCGGAGGATATAATAGACTATCTCATAAACAGATGCAGGAGTCTGATCTACACAACCTCCCTTCCTCCTGCAGTTATAGCCTGCAACCTGGAGGCGGTAAAGAGAGCCCAGGGAGACAGGGAAGCCAGGGAGAGGCTTGCTGCCCTCTCAGACTATCTGAGAGATGAACTAAAGAAGATAGGAATGGGAACCCTGGACAGTGAGACAAATATCATTCCCATTGTAGTGGGAGACAATGAGAGGACCCTATGGATGAGTGAGAAGCTCAGGGATGAGGGGATAATGATTCCTGCCATAAGAAAGCCTACGGTAACAACTCCGAGGCTTAGGGCTTCCCTCTCAGCTAACCACAGTACAGAGGATGTGGACAGATTAATAGAGTGTTTAAAAAGATTGAAAAGCCTTTAGGGCTTTTCTTTTTTATTAGAGGAAATAATCAGGAGCAAACATAAAATAATATTAGAGATGTTTTCAGGAGGTGGAATTATGCTGGCTAAGGTACTGAGCTCGGGCTTCTTAGGGATAGAGTCCTATAGGGTGGAGGTAGAGGTGGATGTGGGAAATGGTCTGCCTATCTTCAATATAGTGGGGCTGGCTGATGTGGCTATCTCAGAGAGCAGAGAGAGGGTAAGGGCAGCCCTTAAAAATTGCAGGTTTGATATGAATCCCAGGAGGATAGTTGTAAACCTCTCTCCTGCAGGAATAAGGAAGGAGGGACCTCAGTTCGACCTTCCCATAGCCCTGGGGATAATGAAGGCTATGGGGCATATAACAGAGGATTCCAGACTGGAGAACTATATGTATATAGGGGAGCTTTCCCTTGGAGGAAAGGTAAGAAGAACAAGGGGAATAATAAATGCAGTAATCTGTGCAAGGGAGCAGGGGATGAAGGGAATAGTTATCCCCAGAGAAAACTATCCAGAAGCTTCCACAATAGAGGGGATAGAGGTAATCCCCGTGGATAATATAAGGGAGGTCTATGATTTTGTGGAGGAGGATATAAGACCTGAGATAGATCTGGAGGAACAGGTAGAGGAGGATGAAGCATTTGAGATAGACTTTGCAGAGGTAAAGGGACAGTACAGAGCAAAGAGAGCCCTGGAGATATCAGCAGCAGGGGGACACAATATCTATATGATAGGAAGTCCAGGCTCTGGAAAGTCTATGATGTCTAAGAGGCTTCCTACAATAATGCCTTCGATGGACCAGGAGGAGGTTATTGAATCAACAAAGATCTATAGCAGCGCAGGGATGCTTGGAGAGAATATGCCCATTGTAGCCAAGAGACCCTTTAGAAGTCCCCACCACTCAGCCTCGGCTATAGCCCTAGTTGGAGGGGGAAGGGTACCTAAAGCCGGGGAGATAAGCCTGGCTCACAATGGAGTGCTCTTTTTAGATGAAGCAACGGAGTTTCCCAGAAGCATCTTGGAAACCCTTAGGCAGCCCATGGAGGATGGAGTGGTTTCCATAACGAGAGCTGATTACAGGGTGGAATTTCCCAGTGAATTTATACTACTTCTTTCGTGTAACCCCTGTCCCTGCGGGATGATGTTTGAGGGGGACGGAAGGTGCAGGTGTACTCCATACCAGATGGAGCTCTACAACAAGAAGATCTCTGGGCCTATCCTTGACAGAATGGACCTCTATATAGAGGTAAAGAGGCTGGGAAGGGAGGAGCTCATGACCTATGGAGCTGGTGAAAGGTCTGATGATATCAGAAAGCGGGTACAGGAAGCCAGAAGACTTCAGAGGATGAGGTTTGGAGGAAGAAAGCTCAACTCCAGGATGAATCAGAGGGAGATAAGGAGATATTGCAAGTTGGATGTAGAGGGCAGAAAGCTCATAGAGGGAGCTGTGGATAAACTGGCTCTTTCAGCAAGGGCATACGATAAGATACTCAAGGTGGCAAGGACCATAGCTGATCTAGAGGGTAGCAAGGGAATAGAGAGGCAACACTTACTGGAAGCTCTTTCCTTTAGAAAGAATTCTTAAGGAGATGAAGGGTATGGAAAAGTGGGAAATACAGGAGAAAATATTGGATATGCTTCCTCAGATCTCCTTCTTTGGAGGGGCAGATGAGGATGAGATGGATGAAATAATGGAGTATGTGGATGAGATAGAGGTAGAAGCAGGAACCTATATCTACAGGGAGGGTGATCCACCTGGAGACCTCTATATCCTTCTTGAAGGGAGGATGGAATTCTCCATCTTAGAGGAGAAGGTGGCTGAAGGGGAGCCTGGAATCCTTTTTGGCATGTCAGCCACTATAGGAATACAGAAGCAGCTGGTTTCAGCTCTGGCTAAAACCGATGTAAAGCTTGCAGTTATATCTAGAAAGCTTTTCATGACTATGTGTAAGAAGAATCCAGAGCTCTTTGGAAAGATAATATTGAATATTGCCAGAGATCTGGCAAGGGACTTGAAGTTTTTGAGGGAGTATGTGATGGAGCACAAGAGGTCCACCGGATAGGGTATTAAAAAAGAGGAGAGATATTATCTCTCCTCTTTTAATTAGCTTTAAAAGGCTAGTCCTTATAGTCTGTAAAGTCAGTCTTAAACAGGATACTATAGAGCGCCGGAATAACTCCCAGAGTCAGCATAGTAGCGAATATAAGACCGAACAGCAGAGCTACTGCCATTGGCGAGAACAGAGTACCACCGAATAACCACAGAGGAACCAGTCCGCATACAGTTGTCAGGGTGGTCAGAAGAATAGGTCTTATTCTAGCCAGGCAGGCAGTTATGACAGCCTCCTGAGGAGTAAGTCCCTTGTCGATCTCTATATCGATCCTGTCTATCAGTACTATGGCGGCATTAATAACCACTCCGCATAGTGAGATAAGACCGATTAAAGGCATAAATCCAAAGTTCATCCTGTTCAGAAGAAGTCCTGCAGATACTCCAAGTATTCCAAGGGGAATAGTAAGAAGGATGATGAGAGGCTTCTTCAGGGAGTTGAACTGAACTATCAGAAGAAGGATAACCAGCATACCTGCAATTGGAAGCTTCTCCCCTACTGCAGTACTCGCTTTATCTCCCTGCTCGGCTTCTCCCCCAAGGATGTAGTCGTATCCATTCCCCCACTCATCCATTTTTTCATCTAGCCACGGGATCATCTCTCTATTGATGGTGTTTGCAGTATATCCACGTCTTACATCCGACTGGGCAATAATTGTGTACTCCCTATCCCATCTATAGATGAATCCAGGCTCGAAAGCTACTTCTATATCAGCTATCTGTCTAAGGGGAACAGCAGTCTGGCCGTCGTTGGAGTAGACCATAGTGGTATCTAATCTGTCGATACGGTTTCTGAAATCCGACTCAGTACGGAAGACTATAGGGATGATGTCGTCTCCCTCTCTGTAGTCTGTAACAGCTATTCCTGAAAGGATTCCCTTGAGGGAGCTTGCCACTTCAGCATTGGTAAGGCCAGATTTCTTTACTCTTTCCTGGTTTATTCTAACGGTAACCTTTTTTGTCTTAATATTCCAGTTGTCTGAAACATTTATAGCTCCAGGAACTGTTCTTAATTTTTCCTTGATAATCTCTATCTTAGTGTAGAGATCTTCTAGATTTTTACCTCTGATTCTGTACTGGATATCCTTTGAAGCTGTAGGTCCACTACTTAAAGGACGGCTGATAATATCAGCATTTGGATACTTACTCTTGATGTAGTTATCCACCTGCTCAGCATACTCAGGAACCAGCTTATAGTCGGTTAGGTTATAGAGTACATAGGCATACTCAGGTGCCGGTGCTTCTGGAGAGTATGGCAGGAAGTATCTAGGAGCTCCCCCACCGATAAATGCTCCCCAGCTAAGAATTCCAGGTTTCTCATAGGCCTTTGCAGTACCTCCAGAAACGATGTTCTTAAATAATCCAACTCCGATCTCATTATCTGGGACCTGGAGGTTGTTTTGGATGTAGTTATCCAGGTCCTCGATAACAGCTTCGGTTGTCTCGATGGCAGTTCCCACTGGCAACCTGATCTCAGAGAACATTATAGGCTTATCTGAATCTGGCATGAACTTAACTGGTATAAACTTAAACAGGAAGATACCTGCCATGAAGATACCCAGTGCCCCAAGGGCTGTCATCTTCTTAAACTTAAGGAGCTTAACAAGTATACCCTTGTACATGTTGTACCACTTACCAGAGTAGTCAGCTTCCTGCTCCTCTACATGAAGGAAATCATGACACAGAAGAGGAATCAGAGTGTTGGCTATCATCCAAGATGAAAGAAGACAGATAGCTACAACTATACCGATAGGAGCTGTATATTCACCGATAGATTCCTCAGCCAAGAAGATAGGTGAGAATGCAGCTACAATAATAAGGGAAGCAACAAGAAGGGGCCCTCTCAGCTCATTGGCTGAATCCAGGCAGGCATCCATACGGCTCTTACCCTGCTCCATCATAACCATTATGCTCTCCGACATAACGATGGAGTTATCCACCAGCATCCCCAGGGCAATGATAAGTCCAGCAAGGGACATCTGGTCCAGCCCCATATTCAGGCTCTTGAGGATAAGGAATGTAATACAAGCCACGACAGGAATAAGGGTAGATACAATTACTCCAGTTCTCAGTCCCAGAGCAAGAACCATTACAGCAATAATAGTAACAATGGCCTGAACAAGGTTACTTACAAAGGAGTTTATCTTGTCGCTAACTATTCCAGGCTGGTATGCCAGGAAATCAAAGTTCACTCCAATGGGATACTTTTCCATAAAGTCCCCCATCATCTTTTCAGCTTCCTGACCTAGAAGTATATTATTTTTTCCAGATTTAAGGGAAAGGGCAAGAACTACAGACTTCTCTCCATTGTATCTTGAGATATATGAAGCAGGCTCCACATACCCTCTTGTGATGGTAGCGATGTCCTTGAGGTAGATGCTTCCCTCTTGGCCTGGAAGTTTTATTACAGTATTTTTAATATCCTCTACACTCTTGAAATCTCCAGTGGTTTCAAGAACAAATCTGTCCTCTCCCTCTAGAAGATCTCCTCCTGGAGCTACGATATTTGTAGTCTGGACGATTCTTGCCAGAGCAGCAGGGGATACATTCATAGCAGAAAGCTTTGCATTGTCAAAGTCTATAAAGATGTGCTCCTTTTGCTTTCCGTAGATCTTGATCTTTCCAACGTGCTCGATCTTTAGCAGCTCATCCCTCATCTCATCGGCAATGTCGTAGAGCTCCTTGTATGAGTAGTCGTGACCAGTAACTGTTATTAGAGTACCGAAGACGTCACCAAATTCATCGTTTATAAGGGGACCGATTACACCCTTTGGAAGATCCTTAGGAGCATTGTCCCCTATCTTTCTTCTGAGTTCATCCCATATATCCTGAAGGGGTCTGTCCAGGCTGGGAACAAGGTTTACATATACAGTGGAGAGACCTGGTCTGTTTTTAGACTCTATCCAGTCGAGCTCCTCTATATCCTGAACTATCTTTTCTATCTTATCACTCACAAGCTCATCCATCTGAGCTGTACTGGCACCAGGCCATAGTGTGGTAATAGTGGCCGTCTTAATCTCAAATCCCGGATCCTCTGCCTTCTCCATGCTGAAGTAGGAAGAGATCCCTGAAATGATAAGAATCAAGAAGATCGTATAGGTAACAATCTTCCTTTTTATTGCAATTCCGGTAATATTCATCTATGGATCACCCCTTAATTTTGTGTAGAGACCTTAACTTTTTGACCGTCATAGACGTAGTTAACTCCTGCAGTAACCACTCTATCTCCACTCTCTAAGCCTGAGATGATCTCTATCTCTCTGCCAATAAGAGTCCCTAGTTTAACCTCTCTCTTGGCTAAAACAGTTTCTCTATCTTCCACAGAGGAGATAACATAGACAAATCTGTTTCCACTTCCATCCTCGGTAACTGCACTTAGAGGAATAAGAAGTCTTCCGGCATTTGGATTGGTAAGTCCTAGGGATACCTGGGCAGTCATACCAGTCTTGATACTTGTGGAAGCATCGGTGATAGCTATCTTTGCAGGGAAGGTATTTCCAATTCCTGTAATTCCGCTACCAATCTCCTTAACTACACCAGAGAAGCTCTCTCCTCCAAGGGCACTTACAGTGATAACCACTGGTTCACCAACTTTAACCTGGTTTGTAAAGTCTTCTGGAAGGAAGATCTGAACCTCTGGAGACTCCTCTCTTACAAGGGTAAATACTGGAGAACCAGCACCTAGGTTTTCACTCTCATCGGCCATCTCCACAGTGATAGTACCGCTAAATGGAGCTACAAGTTTTGTATAGGAAAGCTGTAGTTCAGCAAAACTAACTCTTTCCCTGGATGCATCCAATCTGGCAAGGGCAGCCTGGTAAGCTGCTTTAGAGTTGTCATACTCAGCTTTAGAAGCGTTGTCATTTAGGAAAAGCTCCCTGTATCTTCTGAAGTCAGCTGCAGTTCTTGTAACATCAGCCTGGGCTTCAGCAAGGGTAGCCTTAGCTTCAGCATAGTTTATCTGATAGTCCTGGGGATCAAGGGCTGCGATGACTTCACCCTGTCTTACTGCTGCTCCCAGACCTACATACTTGGTCATTAGGTTTCCAGGAACTCTGAAGGAGATATTGGCTTCAGTGGCTCCCTTAACAGTTCCTGAAAATGTTTTTTCCACAGTGGAGGTGCTTTCAGACACCCTTGTATAGACTACGTTTCTTAAAACTTCCTTTTCTTCGGTCTCTTCCTTTCCACAACCCATGAAGGTAAGGGTAAGGATTACAAGAGAAAGTATGGTAACTTTAGTTTTCATTGATGTTTCCTCCTCTAGAGTTTATCTGGTGAATTTTATTGTCGATAGATGCTTTAAATGTATTGTCCTGGGCAAAATAATATGATCCCACTGTTCTCTCTAGATCAAGGAGAGTGATGAGGAAATTATAGGTGGCAATAACCTCCTGCTCCCTGGAGTTGACAGCATCGTTTTGGGCATCTAGCAGGTTTGTGATGGAAACTGTACCCTTGGCATAGTTATCCCTTACAAGCTCTAAGTTCTTTTCTGAAGCAGCAGTTGATCTCTGGGCATTTTGGATAGCCTCATAGCCAACGGATAGATCTGTAATCTTTCCTGCGATAACTCTTCCAAAATCTTCTGTGATGGCTTCCTTATTGCTTTCAAGGGCCTTTAACTCAGATGAGATCTGGTTCTTTTCATAGGTGATGTCTCCACCCTTGTATAGAGGAAGTTCAAATCCAACACCAAGCTGCCAGTAGTCTTCCTTTCCCTTCCCTTCATCATTTTCTCCCCAAGGATCAGCCATATCCCAGGCTGCCTGGGCTTCCAATGCCATGGATGGGGTATATCTTCTTCTTGCCGCTGTCTTATACTCTCTTTCTTTACCTGCGATTAAGAAATCAATACTCTTTATCTCAGGGATACTTTCCTTGGTAGTCCCTATAAAGAATTCCGTAAATTCTCTCAGTTTCACAGGGTTTTCAAGGATATCCAGGAACCCCTCATTGGAAGTAAGGAAAGCCTCATTTTCCAGGTTCATAGGTGAATACTCAAACTTGGATTCCAGTGGAAGATTTAAGGTCTGATTAAGAGCTCTCTGGGAGTTTTCCAGCTTTCCAGTATCGGATCTTACCTCTGTAAGGGACTGAGCATATAAACTCTCCAGTCTGAATACATCAGAAGCATCTGAGATACCTACATCCTTTCTGTTTTTAGCTATCTCGAGGAACTCTCTTGTGAGGTCCAGGTTATAATTTTTTATATTTAGTGAAGCCTGAGCACTTAATACATTGAGGTATCTTGCCCCAGCATTGAAGATCGTATTGGACTCATCTCTTCTGTAGTTCTCCTTTTCAGCCTCATAAGCTTTCTCCTGAACTTCAATTTCCTTCCAGATATCGTCGTTGAAGATGCTCTGCTTTACCCTAACTCCTCCCCTGAGGGTATTTTCAGCCTCTACTGGAGAGTATTTGGTATATACATCATTTTGGTTTGTGTAGTTACCAAAGGCATCTACATTGGGTCTGTTGTTGGCACGAGCTCTTTTTGGATTGAATGAGAAGGCATCCAGTGAGTAGGACTGAGATCTCAGGGTGAGGTTGTTATCCAGGGCAATATTGATTGCCTCCTGGAAGTTTAGATCATCGCTTCCCTGGAGATATGACCCTACAAAAACTACCCTGTCCAATATATCCCTAGAGGGATATACTCCCAACCTCTTAGAGGTAGATAGGTTGAAGAGAAGTTGGGATTCTCTTACCTTTCTCTCATAATCCTCATCTACAGGATAGGTCTCACCAGAAAGATCCTGCTCTAGTTCAAGGACAGATTCTCTCAGAAGCCTGCTAGAGGATTCTCCCGAAACTATCCCTGCAAGGGCTCCTCCCTCTACATAATCCCTGGACATAACAGCAAAGGTTGGCCTTCCCTGGTCCAGATTATCCCTTATAAATGTAGAAACATTCTCCTCATCCCTTCTGGAAGGGTTGTATAGAAGGATGGCATCTGTGGTAAGGGGGCTCATCTCCTCGATATAGGAGACAGTTACATCGATATTCAGATCCCTCTCTAGATTTTCAACTATAGCCTGGGAATTGACCTCCCTTGTTGTAAGTAGTGTCAGAGTTCTGAAGGGGTATATCTTTTTAAAGTTCTTTCCTCCTTCGAGAACCACACTGCCAGCTTCGGTAAATGGAGTAAGAACCTTATCTCCTCCAGTTTCCTTAAGGTACTTAGAGGAAACTGGGTCCAATGAAAGGATGACTTCATTGTTTCTAGAGAGGTCTCTATAGGCTTCCTCAAGCTCCTCTAGGTTGGAATACTCCCTTATAATAGGCTTGATCTCATAGTTATCCCCGAGAACCTCCCTCAGCTCTTCCTTGGACTCCAGCAGCTCCTTCTGGAAATCTTCCTCGGATGGGACTATTATTCCCACAGAAATCTCCTGAGCTGAGGCATAGGTAGAAGAAAGAAGCAACAGGGAACAAATAGTAGTAAATTTCTTCAAAATTTGACACCTCCGTCTATTAATCGTATTAAAGTTTTCATAAGTAAACTTGCGTTGAATTTTTAAAAATACGTCTCATAATAGTAACAAAAATCGATTCCAAAAAAAAATGACAAATGTCGTGAAAGAGATCTAGATAATATTATATTATATAATATTATCCAGTTAAGGAAAATAGTTCATGAAAATAAAACCATCATTCAGCTCAGTAATGACAGGCTCAGAAAGAAGGGATTGTAAACTCAGGTATTGAAGGGAGGGGAGGTGTCCCTCCTTTTTCTTTTTATATCTTAAATAGGAGTAAAGGGATTTATTAGAAAAATATAAGGAAAGAGGTATTTTTAACTGGAAATATTTTCTAAAACGTATAGGAGATGGGAGATAAAAAAAGCATATTTTAGTTTAAAAATGATCAAATATAACCTTTGTGATTTTAAAGTGGATAGATTCAATTGACTAGGCCTTCAAAAGTTGATATACCATTAAAGGGGAGGGGTGTTCTCTAGAGAACCATATATAGTATGAGTATCAAACTATTGATCCTTTAAAGGATAAAAAATATTGACAAAAGATATTCCCTAAGATATACTTTTGTTGTTAATACAAAGTTGTAACAAATACAAAGTTGCAAATTTAAAATTCGGAGGTTAGGAAATGAAATTTAGATGTACAGTATGTGGAGAAGTTCTAGAAGCAGGAGTAGAGGTATGTCCAGTATGTAAGGCAGGATCAGATAAATTTGTAGAGATCAAAGAGGGAGAAGGAAGAGTTTGGGCAACTGAACACATCATCGGAGAGGGACTTGCATGCGGAGACGAGGAGATCATCGCAGGTCTGAGAGCAAACTTCGAGGGAGAATGTACAGAGGTAGGAATGTACCTGGCAATGTCAAGAGTAGCAGACAGAGAGGGATACCCAGAGGTAGCAGAGGCATACAAGAGAATCGCATTTGAGGAAGCAGAGCACGCAGCAAAGTTCGCAGAGCTTCTAGGAGAGTGTGTATCAGCATCAACTGAGGAGAACCTGTCTAAGAGAGTAGAGGCAGAGTACGGAGCAACTTCAGGAAAGTTTGAGATCGCTAAGAGAGCAAAGCAGCTAGGATTCGACGCTATCCACGATACAGTTCACGAGATGGCAAAGGACGAGGCAAGACACGGAAGAGCATTCCTAGGACTACTAGAGAGATACTTCCAGAAGTAATTAAATAGGTAAACTAAATAGTCATTATTTAAGTAGGGGAGTCATTAGACTCCCCTTTTTATGTAATATCTTATTGTTCATTTCTTTTGGCCAGCAAAAGAAACGAACCAAAGAAAAGCTGGACCTCTTTCAAATGTTTTTTAGAAGATAATTACTATACGGCCTTTGAAAGCTACAGTCCTCGTTCTGGAGGTCAAGAGAAATGTATAACATTGCGGAACTTAACTTGTTTAACGGCCTAGCGGAAGCTTTCTGTACAAAGTTCCGCTCTCTTGAAAGAGGTGGAAAAGGTCCAAGAATCAAAAAATCCTCCTTTGAAAAAAGCGCAGATGGAATATGAAGGAAAACTTTAGAAAATGTCGACTGTTTGAAGCGAAGCAAGTTTCGATATTTTCTTAGTTTTACAATTATGTAGTAGCTTTTTTCAACAGAGGTGCCCTTTCTTGTTTCGTTCTTTGGGCAAGCAAAGAATGAAGAGAGGGTTCAGGAGAAAGTAACGAATTAAATAAAAAAACCTCCCATCTGGGAGGCTTAACCTTTTCTTCTCTTCTTGATACTTTTTTTCATCCTCTTAATAGCTCTCGAGATGGGATATCCTCTCAGAACCCATAGTTTTCTGATGTTATTGAAGTCATCTAAAAATTCTACCTTATCCTCTGGAAGGGGTTCGCAGCAGACACTCTTCCACGACTTGTATATTCCAGAGATATCTGAATTTTCCAGGATAGTTCTAACCCTTTCAGGTAGGTGTTTCGTACTGATGCTGGACTGGAAGTCTATAATGTATGGGTTCCCGTCCTCACCTCTTATGATATTCCCCAGATTTCTCAGATCCAGGTGGACGATGTTTCTGCCATGCATCTCAGCCACTAGTGTCTCCATCTTGTGGAAGAATTCCACAGGGACAGGGTTACTTCCATCATCATAGGCCTTTAACGGCTTCCCCTTTACATAACTAAAGGCGATGGTGAAGGGAGAGAGCATATATACCTCTGGAGCAATCCCCTTAATCCCGCTAAGCTTTTTCAGGGTGCTGTACTCTATCTTTGCCATAATCCTTCCAAATAAAACTCTTACTATGAAGGGGCAGTGGTAGAAGTCCTTTATAGTGTAGTCGTGGTCAGAGTCTGTATACCTATATACAAAGGCATTGGCAAACTTTCCCTTGTTCAGGATCTTTAAGTTCTCCTCCTTTATATCCTCTGTATTAAGTTTCTTTTTAAGAAGGTTAATGATATAATTATTTAATCTGGTCATTTAAAATGGCCTCCTAATGATTTATGTCTAAAAGAGAGTGGATGTTCTGAAAGTTGTGAATTTTCACATTAAATTATATTGTATTTTACAAAAAAAGTAAAGAGGTGTAACAATGAAGGAATACAAAACGATAGAAACCCTTTGTCCCAGTGAGGAGGGAAAGGGAAAGAGATTAGATGCTTTCCTAGAGGAAACCCTAGAGGGATTAACGAGATCCTATATAAAGAAGCTTATTGATGAGGGCGACATATACATAGAGGGAAAGAAGAAGGTTAAGAGCGGGAATAAACTCAAGGGAAGCGAAACAGTTGTCGTAAGGATACCTGAGGATGAAGTCCTGAATATAGAGGCGGAGAATCTGCCCATAGATATAGTATTTGAGGATGAAAGTATGGTCATCATAAATAAGGGACCGGATATGGTAGTTCATCCAGCTCCAGGGAACTATACAGGGACCCTTGTAAATGCCGTTATGTATCATATAAAGGACCTCTCCACAATAAATGGAGTAATAAGACCTGGGATAGTCCACAGGCTGGATAAGGATACCAGTGGTCTTATAATAATAGCAAAAAATGATGAAGCCCACCTAAAGCTTACAGATATGTTTAAGGAAAAGACCATAGATAAGACCTATGTGTGCATCTGTAAGGGGAACTTCAGAGAACACGAGGGAAGGATAGAAAACCTTATTGGAAGAAATCCCAAGGACAGAAAGAAGATGGCTGTTGTGGATAGAAATGGTAAGAAGGCCATCTCAAACTACAGGGTAGTGGAGCAGGTAGAGGGATTCACCCTTGTGGAAGTGGGGATAGAGACTGGAAGAACTCACCAGATCAGAGTACATATGAAGAGCCTGAACCATCCAATTCTTGGAGATGAGGTCTATGGAAGTCCATCTAAAAAGGCAAAGAGGCAGATGCTTCATGCATACAAGCTTGAATTCACTCACCCTATAACCGGTGAAGAGATGAAAGTGGTTGGGGATATCCCAGAGGATTTCCAGGGAGTTGCCAAAAACCTCAAGCTGGATTTGAGTAGGATAGGGAAGGAATAATAAATAATTAGTTAAAGACAGGAGATAGATTATGGAGATGCATGAGTTTGACCTGGAATATGGTGAGATAATTGGAATAGATGAGGCTGGAAGAGGTCCCCTTGCAGGTCCCGTAGTAGCAGCTGCAGTTAAGATAAAAAATATAGTACCGGAGTTTGAGATGATCAACGACTCCAAGAAGCTCACTGAGAAGAAAAGAGAGGCTCTCTATGATGTGATAATGGAGAACTGCTATGTGGGAGTGGGTGTTGTGGGGGCTGAGACAATAGATGAGATCAATATCCTGAATGCTACCTTTCTGGCTATGAGAAGAGCCATAGAGGAAGTGAAGGACAAGGGAGCAGAGTGGGAGCTGGCCCTTGTAGATGGGAACCACAAGATAAGGAAGTATGAGGGGGAGCAGCTTCCTGTGATAAAGGGAGATGGAAAGAGTCTTTCCATAGCTGCTGCCTCTATAATAGCCAAGGTAACCAGAGACAGGATGATGGTGGAGCAGGGAAGGGAGTTTCCTAACTATCTATTTGAAAAGCATAAGGGGTATGGAACAAAGGCACACAGGGAAGCCATATTGGAGAATGGTCCATGTAAATACCACAGGATGAGCTTCCTGGGAACTATCCTGAAGCCTACTCTTTTTTAGATTTGATCTCTTGAGATATAGAAGAATAGATAATCTGGAGTCCTAGCTTGAAAAGTTTAAATACCTTATAAAATCTTAAAATTAATCTGTAAAAACCTCTGTAAAGGGCTTTTAAGGGGCAGTATATTTGAAATCCTTTAATTTATAGGATATACTTCTAGAAAAGCTAAAGGGTGTCGGAATGAATAAAAGGAAAAAGGGAAGATACTATGAGGGGGTAGCTCTCAAATACCTTGAGGAGATGGGACTTACCTTCCTGGAGAGAAATGTAATGGGAACTCAGGGAGAGATAGACCTTATATTTATGGAGGGTGACACCATTATTTTTGTGGAAGTAAAATACAGAAGTACAGGTTCCTATGGTTACGGCGCAGAAGCTGTAAATAGAAGAAAGGCTGAAAGAATATATCTTACAGCTCTTGAGTATATTGAAAGGAAGAAACTTTTCGGACTGGAAGTGAGGTTTGACCTCGTAAGCTTTCTAGGTGAGGAGCTTGAATGGACTAGAAATATAATATGGGGTGATAGTTTTGGATTTTAGTTGCTTAAAGTGTGGACACGATAAATATCAGGTGAAGACGACCTTCTGTGCGGAAAAGACACCTGGATTCAAATTGGAGTTGGGGACATATTATCTGAAGATATGTATGAATTGTGGATATACAGAGATGTATTCCGCTAAGGTACTGGATAAAGATGAAGAGCTTAAACCGGAGTATTAGAGACCTGATCTTTTCCTCTAAGTGCTCTATTTGTGGGGAAAGGTGCTGTGACAAAGATCCCTACTTGTGCTATAATTGCTATGAAAAAATAGCAGGGAAGATAAAACTTCACAGGAGGGGTAACCTCTACTACACAACCTACTATGACAGGGATATAAAGAAGCTTATAGCCTCCTTTAAACTAAAGAGGAGAAGGTATATAGGAGCCTTTATAGGGAAGCTTGTAGGGGAGGTACTAAGATCCATAGTGGAGGAGGAAGATATAGACATTGTAATTCCAGTTCCCGCGAGCAGTGCAAGGAAACGGGAGAGGGGTTATAATCAGGTAGAGGATATACTGGAACATGCAGGGATAGCCTATAAAAGGATGAAGCGTATAAGAGATACCCAGCCCATGCATAAGTTAAAGGATGAAAAATTAAGAAGAGAAAATGTTTTGGGAAGTTTTCAGGGA
Organism: Propionigenium maris DSM 9537; assembly: GCF_027925155.1. Lineage (GTDB taxonomy): Bacteria > Fusobacteriota > Fusobacteriia > Fusobacteriales > Fusobacteriaceae > Propionigenium > Propionigenium maris. The sequence continues at coordinate 67,124 of NZ_BSDY01000006.1, forward strand.
ACTCTTAGTACAGAGGGAAGAAATATACTCATAGTGGATGATATAGTGACTACTGGAAGTACCATAAAAGAGGTGATAAGATCACTGGAAAGGGATGGTAGTTCTAAAAAGGTGGTAGTCTTTGCATTTGCTTTGGCTAATACAGCTCTTGCAAGTGACCTGGCTTTTTAGAGGGGAGTAGATTGTATGGATATACTTATAGATAATAAGAAGATAGATTTTGAAAATAAGAAGTTTAAGAGTCTGGGACTCATAATGGATGAGATAAATAAGATACTGGAGAGAGAGGGAAAGATGCTCTGCGATATCTATGTAAATGGAAGGGTTCTTACCGACAACCAGATGATAATGGGAGACAAGATAGATGTGGTGGAGGTAGTTACTCAGACTCCTAAGATCGTCATCCTTACAGCCCTTAAGGATATGAAGATATTTATAGAGAAGTACTTTGAATCCCTGGAGGTTATAGGCTCTGAGGTGGAGATAGATGACGATATGCAACTTCTGGGGTCTCTTTTTGAGATCGTGGGAGGCCTTGAGTGGTGTAACAATGTTCTTCTGTCCATAAAGGAGAATACAGCCATCGACTTCATAGATAGCAACTTCGATGAGATACTGGAAGATTTCAGAGGGTGTCTAAAGGGAATACAGGACGCTATGAACTCGAGGGATATGGCGGCTATGTATGAGATGCTGGAGTTTGACATGAGTGATATACTGGCAGATATATCCGATGATATTAACTTCTACTATGAAAATATATTGAGGGAAGAATTAAGAGAAGGAAAGTATGCTTAGATGAGTGGTTTATACCACTCAAATTTTTTGTAAAAGGGGATGTGGATAAGTTGAAAAAAACAGGAATACTAATAATAGCTCTTATGCTCCTGGGAGGGTGTGCCAGTGGAAACATAAGAATTCCTGAGGAACATATGGCTCCTAAGGAAGCAAAAAAGGGAGACAGCTATATATTCTTAGACAGCCTCAGGCATGATGGGAATATCACCAAGGTAAGCGAAAGGCATGATGGAAAAACTACCCTGAGAATACTATTCTCAACTAAGGGAGATGATGTGGAGGAGCTGAACCTCTACTATAGAGACGGTACACTGAAGAAGCAGAACATGGAGTCAGCAGGGGTCTACAGAGGGGTAGAGTACTATGTTGGGGAGATAGAGGTGGAAGCGGTAAACCTCGAGTACTTCTTTGAAGCCAGAGACGGAAGGGTAAGATATTTTGTGGGAGAGACGGGAGAGTATTCCCCTAAGAAGATAGAAAAGTTTACCTACGAGGTAGAGGAAGGGAAGCTTCTAGAGGTACCTCAGTGGTCCAAGAACTCTCTCTGGTATGGGATCTATGTGGATACCTTCAACAATGCCAATGAGGACAACGATCCAATCTTTAATGAGATGGGACCTGAATACTTCTTCCAACCAAGGGCAAAGATGGAAAGCGGTCAGTATAAGAGTGAGCTCATAGACAGGGGATTATGGAGAAGTGTGGATACCCTGGGAGAGTTTCAGGTAAGCGACTGGACGGGAGACTTTTCTGTGGAGGAAGCCTATGAAAAAAATATGACCTCCAAGTATAATCAGGGGAGCGGTAAGAATACCAGAAGATACGGGGGAGACCTCCAGGGGGTTCAGGAAAAGCTCTACTACCTAAAAAATATGGGGGTAGATGTAGTAAACCTTTCATCGGTATTTTACTCCTACTCAGCTCATAAGATGGATGTTATAGACTACAGACACGTATCTCCAGACCTTGCTCAGGTTAAGAGCCGGGGAAAAAGTGAGTATATGCTTTTAGATGTGGACCACAGAAGAGATGAAAATAAGCTGGGAGAGGGACTGGAAAGTTCTACCTGGAAGATGACGGAATCGGATATGCTTCTTGAGGAGCTGATCTTAAGTGCTCACAACAAGGAGATGAAGGTGGTACTGGATGTGAACCTGGACTATGTATCTAAAAGGTTCTGGGCTCTGAAGCAGCTAATGCTTCAGGGGAAGGAGAGTCCGTATAGAGACTGGTTCTACCTAGAGGACAACTGGGATAAGAGGATAGAGTACAGGGGAACTTCAGTTGTTGGAATTGAAACTGGGGATGACGGCAAGAAGTATAGAAAGGCATGGATAGAGGCACCTGAGGGAGCAAGTGTAGAGGTTATAGAGGAAGTTTACAGATGGAATCTTGAACATATGGGAGTAAAGTTCCTAGATGAGGGACAAAACATGGTAGCTGTAAACTACTCCAATGAGGGATACAGAACCTATATAAAGGATTCCCTGAAGAAGTGGGTAGAGCTGGGAGTAGATGGCTACAGGATAGAGGCTTCCAATGTTCCTAGGGACCTTATAAGGGAGATAGAGGAATCACTGAGCAAGGAGAAGAAGGACCTACTTCTGGTAAGAGCCTGGGAGAGGTCTACACACCTTGATGACACTAACTTCCATTCTAAGGACAACTATGCCCTTGGGTCTATAATTATAGATTACCTGGACAGTAGGAAGAAACTCTCCAAGGATGAGCTTGAAAATGCATTCTATATCTACTCAAAGCTAAATACCCTGGATAATGTGTATGCAGGGCCTCTCTACCTGGACTCCAAGGATACCGACAGAGTCTTTTCTATGATGGCAAATCCTGGAAGAAAGTATGACAGCCTTAATACTCCAGAGAGCAATTATCTAAATATAAGGCCGGACCTGGCAGACAGAAGAGCAGTGGCAAGGGTGAAGGTAGCAAGCCTTATCCAGCTAACCATGGCTGGTTCTCCATATATCTACTATGGTAGCGAAGCTGGTATGTGGGGGGGAGATGCCCCTTATAGCAGAAAACCAATGCTGTGGAGCGGTCAGAAAAACCAGGCTGAAAGGGACAGGTATGAAACCTACGAAGCCTTAGGGAAGCTTAATCTTAATGGAGTAGAGTACAACAAGGTAAGAAAGTATGTGGAGTATCCAGTCACAAGAAACAATGAGATAAGCAGCCACTATACCAAGGTTCTGGATTTCAGAAGAGAAAATGCAGAGATCTTCAGAGAGGGAAAGGTTAGATTCCTGGAGGCAGTAGAGGAAGAGAGTGGAAAAACCCTAGATGATGTCTTGGCATATGAGAGGATATTAGGTGAAAAAAGGGTAATAGTAGTTGTGAACAGAGGAACGACTTCCCGTAAGGTTGGTATCTATACAGATGGAAGGGGAGAGTTTGATTCTCTCTTCAAGGAAGAAAATAAGAAGATTACCGGAAAGAGGCTGAAGGTGGATATAGGACCTCTTGAGGGAGCTATCTACTATAACTAGGGATTTCTCTTAAAGGTGTAGGGGATCTATTAATAGAAAAAAGTGAGCAGAGATAGCTAAATTATTGATCTGTTCTTAAATTGAAAAAAGAATTTCTATGTGTTAGAATTTTATAAACGGTCATAAATTGAAAATAGGGGTGAATTGAAGAATGAGAAGAACAATAGTTGCAGGAAACTGGAAGATGAATAAAACAAACGCAGAAGCAGTTGAGATGCTTACTAAGCTGGCAGAGCTTGTAAAGGGAGACGAGAAGGTAGGTGTTGTAATCGGTGCACCATTTACAGCTCTTTCAGACGCAGTTAAAGCTGTGGAAGGGTCTCACATTGAGATTGCAGCTGAAAATATGAACGCCAACGAATCTGGAGCTTTCACTGGAGAGATCTCAGCAAAGATGCTTACTTCAATCGGAGTAAAGTATGTAATCCTTGGGCACTCTGAAAGAAGAGAGTACTACGGTGAGACAGACGAGATAGTAAATGAGAAGGTTAAAGCTGCTCTAGCTAACGGCCTGACTCCTATCCTTTGTATCGGAGAGAAGCTAGAGGACAGAGAAGCTGGAAGAACAAACGAGGTAAACGCTACTCAGTTAAAGGGTGGTATGGCAGGACTTACAGCAGAAGATGCTGCTAAAGTAGTAATCGCATATGAGCCAGTATGGGCAATCGGAACTGGAAAAACTGCAACTCCTGAGATGGCACAGGAAACTCACAAAGCAATCAGAGATCTTCTTACAGAGATGTTTGGTGCAGAGGTAGCAGGAGATATGACGATCCAATATGGTGGATCTATGAAGCCAGGAAACGCTAAGGAGCTTATGTCTGAAGCGGATATCGACGGTGGACTAGTAGGTGGAGCCTCACTGGATGCAGATTCATTTGCTGAAATTGTAAAAGCAGGTCTATAATTTTTTCATGCACGGAAGAGATTCCGTGCATTTTATTAAAGGTTGATTGAGAATAAAGATGAGGTGAAAAGAATGTCGAAAAAAACAGTAATGCTGGCTGTCCTAGATGGTTGGGGAATAAATGAAAATAAAGATGAAAAAAATGCTATCGCAGAGGTAGATACAAAGAACTTTGACAGACTTATGGCAGAGTATCCAAATACAAGGCTAAAGGCTGCAGGGGAAGCAGTAGGTCTACCAGAGGGACAGATGGGTAACTCAGAGGTAGGACACCTTAACCTAGGTGCAGGAAGGGTAGTGTATCAGCCCCTTGTAAAGATCTCTAAGGATATCAGAGACGGGGAGATCAAAAATAACAAGGTCCTTACTGAGCTCTATACCTCTGTTAAGGAAAATGGCGGAGCTCTTCACCTGGGAGGGCTTCTTTCCAATGGTGGAGTTCACTCTCACATAGACCACCTTGTGGGACTTATCGATATGGCCAAGAACTACGGAATAGAGGATGTATGTGTACACGCATTCCTAGATGGAAGAGATACGCCACCTCAGTCAGCTATAGAGTTTGTAGAGGAACTGGAAGCTAAGATGCAGGAGATAGGTGTAGGTAGAATAGTTACTATCTCTGGTAGATACTTTGCAATGGATAGAGACAACAACTGGGACAGAACAGAGCTAGCTTACAACGCTATAGTAAAGGGAGGGGGACTAAAAGCAGCCACTGCAGTGGAAGCAGTTAAAAACTCCTATGCTAAGGGGGAGAACGATGAGTTCGTTAAGCCTACTGTAGTAGTAGAGGGATCTGAGCTAAAGGTTGGAGACGGTTTTGTTAACTTTAACTTCAGACCAGACAGAGCTAGACAGATAACCAGAGCTATAGTTGACAAGGAGTTTGAAGGTTTTGCAAGGGAGTATATGGAGGTTAAATTTGCCTGCATGAGACAGTACTCAGCAGATATAGATGCCCCTGTAGTATATGAGGATGAGGAGATTGTAAATACCTATGGTGAGGTAATCTCCAAGGCGGGCCTGACTCAGCTGAGAACTGCAGAGACTGAGAAGTACGCTCACGTAACATTCTTCTTTAACGGTGGTAAGGAGGAGCAGTATGAGGGAGAGGACAGAAAGCTTGTAGCTTCTCCTAAGGTAGCTACCTATGACCTTAAGCCTGAGATGAGTGCTTATGAGGTGACTGAAGGGGTGCTGGAAGCTCTAGACAGCGGAAAGTACGACACTATCATCCTTAACTACGCTAACCCTGATATGGTAGGACACACTGGTGACTTTGAGGCAGTTAAGAAGGCTGTAGCAGTGGTAGATGAGTGCCTAGGTAAGATAGCTGCTAAGATAGAGGAGATAGAGGGAACTATGCTGGTAACAGCAGACCACGGAAACGCTGACCTTATGGAGGATCCAGAGAGCGGAGTGGCATTTACTGCCCACACTGTAAATGAGGTGCCGTTCATCCTTGTATCCAAGGAACTGAAGGATGCCAAGGTGAAGCCTGGAAAGCTGGCTGACCTTGCTCCAACTATGTTAGATATACTAGGAGTGGAGAAACCTGCAGAGATGACAGGTGAAACTCTTCTTGAGAGATAATCAGATAGATCAAGGCCTGGAAGTTGCTTCCAGGCCTTTTTTCTTGTTAAGAAAAGTATAGGTTTTATAAAAAATCACATGAAGAATTAGTGTTCCAACTGATTATTAGGGTGCAGGGTCACCTTGCTTTTATTGGTAAAATCAGAAGTAGATTTATGAATATTTACAAAGTTTTACAGATATGATAAAATTAATAGAATAAATAAGACATTTTAGGAGGGTTTCAAGATGATTGGAATAGGAATTGTAGGTCTTCCAAACGTTGGAAAATCGACACTTTTCAATGCTATAACAAAAGCAGGGGCAGCAGAAGCGGCAAACTACCCATTCTGTACAATAGAGCCAAATGTAGGTATGGTAACAGTACCAGATTCGAGACTGGATGAGTTATCAAAGATCATAAATCCCCAGAGAGTTCAGCACGCTACAGTTGAGTTTGTAGATATCGCAGGACTTGTTAAGGGAGCAGCTGGTGGAGAGGGGCTTGGAAATAAGTTTCTTTCAAATATCAGATCAACAGCAGCTATCTGTCAGGTAGTAAGATGCTTCGAGGACACAAATGTAGTTCACGTAGATGGTTCAGTGGATCCGATTAGAGATATCGAGGTAATAAATACAGAGCTTATCCTGTCGGACCTAGAGGCAGCAGAGAGAGCTATAGAGAAGCAGGCTAAGCTTGTAAGAGCTAAAAATAAGGAAGCTCTTGCTCTTATGCCGGTACTTGAGAAGTGTAAGGCTCACCTAGAGGACTTCAAACTTCTTAAGACTCTAGAGCTTACAGAGGATGAGGCATTCTTAATAAAGGCATACCAGTTCCTTACTCTAAAGCCTATGATGTTTGCTGCTAACGTATCTGAGGATGACCTTGTATCTGGAAACGAGTATGTAGAGAAGGTAAGAGAGTACGCAGCTAACCTTGGATCTGAGGTAGCTATAGTATCTGCTAAGGTAGAGGCTGAGCTTCAGGAGATGGAAGAGGAAGACAGAGATATGTTCCTAGAGGAGCTTGGGGTTACTGAGCCAGGTCTAAACAGACTGATAAGAGCTGGATTTAAGCTTCTTGGACTTCAGACTTACTTTACAGCAGGTGTGAAGGAAGTAAGAGCATGGACTATAAGAATTGGAGATACAGCTCCTAAAGCAGCTGGAGAGATCCACACAGACTTTGAAAAGGGGTTCATCAGAGCCAAGGTTGTAGCCTACGATGAGTTCGTTAAAAACAGTGGTTGGAAGGGGTCTCAGGAGTCTGGAGTGCTTAGACTTGAAGGTAAGGAATACATCGTTAAAGATGGAGATTTAATGGAGTTCCTGTTTAACGTATAAAATGAAACAAAAAAACCTTTGTTAATAAAAATTACTTGACAAAGTTTTGGAAATTGGATAAAATATCTAAGTATTTTATAATGAGGAGGTTAGTCTTGATTATAAAGTTAGAGGAATTAAGAACTAAGCCAAACCAGAAAGAAAAGTTTAGTTACACAACTTCTGAGGTTGAAGACATTAAACTTCTATCTCCCTTGGAAGTAGAGGGGGAAATATCCTATATTGAAGATGAAATCTTCGTTAGAGGACATTACAGAGTCAAGGTAGGAGCACCTTGTGTAAAGTGTCTGAAGGAAGTGGCGATATCCTTAGATGGCGAGTATGATGGTCACTACTCTGAAGGTGAAAAGTATAGTAAACATATGAGTTCACTGAAGAAGGAGTGCGATATAAAGGAAAACTATCTAGAGGAAGCTGTCCACGGAGAGATAGACATAACTGAACTAGTTAGAGAATTTATAATACTTGATATGCCCCCTTATCCAGCTTGTGAACCAGCATGTGATGGTTTAGAGGAGATGGAGAAATACTCAAAAGATGATGTAGATCCAAGGTGGCAAGAGTTACTTAATCTTAAAAATTAAATTTTTAAATAAGAATTGCGTAGGAGGCGAATGAAGAATGGCAGTACCTAAGAAGAAAACTTCTAAAGCTAAGAAAAACATGAGAAGATCTCATGATTCACTAAAAGCATCAGGATTAGCAACTTGTGATAAGTGTGGAGCACCTAGAAGACCTCACAGAGTGTGTCTAGAGTGTGGAGACTACAACGGTAAGCAAGTACTAGCAAACGAAGCTGAGTAATTGAATGAAAAGAGACAAGATGGTATCATCTTGTCTTTTTTTTTATATTCTGATAAAATAATAGAAGTTATTTTATAATTAGGAGGAAGTAATGAGAGTAGCTTTAGATGCTATGGGTGGAGATTTTGCCCCTTTGGAACCTGTAAAGGGAGCAGTACTTGCAACCCAGGAGATGGATCACCTCAACGTTATACTTGTTGGAAACAAAGAGTTGATAGAAAAAGAATTAGAAAAATATAATTACGATAAGAATAGGATTACCATAGAACACGCACCAGATGTGATAGCTATGGACGAGAAGGATAATCCAGCTATGGCTGTAAGAAAGAAACCCCTAGCTTCTATGAATGTGGCTCTTGACCTTATAAAGGAAGGGAGAGCTGATGCCAGTGTATCGGCTGGAAACACAGGAGCTCTTATGACAGCCAGTCAGCTGAAGCTGAGAAGAATAAAGGGCGTTCTCAGACCAGCGATAACAACTGTATTCCCATCTAAGAAGGGGCACCTTGTGATGCTGGATGCAGGAGCAAATGCAGAGTGTAAGCCAGAATACCTAGATCAGTTTGCAGTAATGGCCACAAAATACTCGGAGGTACTTCTAGGAACTGGAGATCCCAAGGTAGGGCTTTTAAATATAGGAGAGGAACCAGGTAAGGGAAATGAGCTTACCAAGGAAGCCTTTAGCCTTCTTGCAGAGAATAAAAAAATAAATTTTGTAGGAAATATAGAAAGTCGTGATATGATGGATGCAGGCATCGACATTGTAGTCACCGATGGATTTACTGGAAATATACTTTTAAAAACAGCAGAGGGAACAGCTAGTTTCATCCTGGATTTCCTTAAAAAGGAAATTCCTAAAAAAGGATTATATAAATTAGGGGCACTTCTATTAAAACCTGTATTTAAAAGACTGAAGGAAAAGATGGATTCCTCTGAATATGGAGGAGCACTATTTTTAGGACTTAATGGAATATCTATAAAAGCCCACGGGAACTCGGATTCCAAAGCATTTAAGAATGCTATTCAGGTAGCAGAGAAGTTTGCAGAGGTAGATCTTGTCGGTGGGGTGAAGGAAGCGATCAGCTAAGGGGGAATCGATGAAATTTAAAGACGTTGGAATAATAGGAATGGGAACATATGTTCCTGAGAAGGTAATGACAAACTTTGATTTTGAAAAGATTATAGACACCAGCGATGAGTGGATAAGAACGAGAACTGGTATAGAGGAGAGAAGATTTGTAGCTTCCGACCAGGCTACTTCAGACCTTGCTGTGGAAGCAGCGAAGAGAGCTCTTGCTAAGTCAGGAGACAGTGTTGAGGATATCGAGATGATAATCGTAGCAACTTGTACTCCAGATTACCTTATCCAAAGTACTGCTTGCCTGGTACAGGAGAAGCTGGGGGCAAAAAATGCAGCAGCCTTTGACCTGAACGCAGCATGCAGCGGATTTGTATATGGTCTTACAGTGGCGTCGAGTCTTATAAAGTCACTTATGTATAAGAAGATCCTTGTAATAGGTGCAGAGGCTCTGTCTAGAGTGCTGGATATGAAGGACAGAAATACTTGTATCCTATTTGGAGACGGTGCAGCAGCAGCAGTAGTAGGAGAGGTAGAGGAAGGATACGGAATCCTTTCAAGCTACATCATGGCAGAGGGAGAAAATGAGGAGATCCTTAGAATGCCAGCAGGAGGAACGGTAAGACCTACAACTCAGGATGAGTTAGACAGAAGGCAGAACTTCCTTAAGATGAAGGGGCAGGATGTATTTAAGTTTGCAGTAAAGGCACTGCCTAAAGCAACTTCAGCAGCCCTTGAAAAAGCAGGTAAGGCGGTGGAGGAGATAGATATGATAATCCCTCACCAGGCCAACAAGAGGATAATAGATTCAGCAGCTAAGAGGCTGAAGGTTTCTACTGATAAGTTCTACCTGAACCTAAACAAGTACGGTAACACTTCATCAGCTTCAATCGGACTGGCTCTAGGAGAAGCTCTTGAAAAGGGGAAAGTTAAGAAGGGTGACACTCTTGCATTCACAGGATTTGGTGCAGGACTTACCTACGGATCTCTTATAATAAAGTGGGCGTACTAATCTTAAGAAAACCAAGGAAATACCTGAGTTAAACTAGTCAAGAAGTTCTTTGTTGACAATAAATAGCACCTGTGATATATTAAGATTACAGGTGTAATTAAATAAGGAGGTTACAAATGTCAAAAGTTGCATTTGTTTTCCCAGGACAGGGTTCTCAATATGTTGGAATGGGAAAAGAACTATATGAAAACAATGAAACAGCAAGAAAGTATTTTGATGAGATATTTGACAGTCTTTCAATAGACCTTAAAGAAGTAATGTTTGAAGGACCAGAGGAGAAGCTGAAGGAAACTAAGTACACTCAGCCGGCAATAGTTGCTATGAGTTTAGTGTTGACTAAGTTACTGGAGGAAAAGGGAGTTAAAGCTGACTATGTTGCAGGGCACTCTGTAGGAGAGTATGCAGCCATCGGAGCAGCAGGATACCTTAGCCTTGGAGAAGCTGTAAAGTTAACCTCTACAAGGGGAGAGATCATGAATGAGATCTCTGCTGAAGTAAATGGTACTATGGCTGCTATCATAGGTATGGAAGCAGATAAGATAGATGAAGTACTAAAGGGAATAGACGGAGTAGCAGAAGCTGTTAACTTCAATGAGCCAAAGCAGACTGTAATAGCAGGAGAGGTAGCAGCTATTGAGAATGCATGTGAGGCACTTAAGGAAGCTGGAGCAAGAAGAGCTATGATACTAGCTGTATCTGGACCATTCCACTCGTCTCTTATGAAGCCAGCAGGAGAAAAGATCCTAGAGGCTGCTAACACATATGAGTTTAAGAATACAGAGGTTAAGCTTGTGGCAAACACTACAGCTAAAGTTGTTGAGAGTGCAGAGGAGCTTAAAGATGAGCTTTACAACCAGGCATTTGGACCAGTAAAGTGGGTAGACACTGTAACTGCTCTTAAAGAAGCTGGAGTAGAAAAGATCTACGAGATCGGACCTGGAAAGGTACTTAAGGGGCTAATCAGAAAGATAGATAAAACTCTTGAGGTTGAAAATGTAGAGAAGCTAGAGGACCTAGCTTAATTAAATAGATAGGGTGGATACTAAAGTATAGACCACTTAAAATTAAATTTTCTTTGAAAAATATTTGCAAAATAGATATATTGGAGTAAAATTTAATGAACTCTTTTAAGGAGGATATGAACGTGATTGATTTAAAAGGAAAGGTAGCTGTAATAACTGGATCGGCTAGAGGAATCGGAAGATCGGTAGCAGAAAAGCTGGCAGCAGCAGGAGCAAATATTGTAATTACAGATATACTAGAGGAAGTAGGAGAGGCTACAGCTAAGGAGATCGCCAATACGTACGGAGTAGAGACAATGTTCGTATCTGGAAATGTGGCATCAAGTGAGTCTATGGCTGAACTTTCAAAGGCAGTTTTAGATAAGTTTGGACAGGTAGATGTTCTTGTAAACAATGCAGGGATTACAAGGGATGGTCTTTTCATGAGAATGAAGGAAGAGGACTTTGACCTTGTACTGAATATAAACCTAAAGGGAGCATACAACTGTACACAGGCTTTCTTTAAGTCGATGATCAAAAAGAGAAGCGGAAGCATCATTAACATGGCTTCTATCGTAGGAATCATGGGTAACGCTGGTCAGGTAAACTACTCAGCATCAAAGGCGGGAATGATAGGAATGACTAAATCCCTAGCTAGAGAAGCTGGTAAGAGAGGAATCAGAGTTAATGCCATCGCTCCAGGATACATCAGATCGGAGATGACAGATGTACTTTCAGATGATGTAAAGCAGTCATTTATGACTAATATTCCAATGGGAGACTTTGGAACTCCAGAGGATATCGCTAATGCGGTACTGTTCCTGGCATCTGATATGTCTACATACATCACTGGTCAGACACTGAGTGTAAATGGCGGACTATTAATGCCTTAATCCCTTGTAAAAGGTGAGAAAGGGTTTCAAAAAACTTGAAAATAAGTGTTAAATTTGATATTATCATAGAATAAGAAGATTTAAGGAGGAGACAAATATGTTAGATAAAATTAAAGAAGTAGTAGTAGATCAATTAGGTGTAGATGCTGAGCAGGTTACTCCAGAGGCAAACTTTGTAGACGACCTAGGAGCAGATTCACTAGATACAGTTGAGCTAATCATGGCATTCGAAGAGGAGTTCGACGTAGAGATCCCTGATACAGATGCTGAGAAGATCAAGACTGTTCAAGATGTAATCAACTACATTGAGTCTAAGTAATTAAATTAAATTATATTAAGAGTATAGGGGTATTTTTAAATACCCCTATAATTACATTTTAAAGGTATTTTATATACAGCTCCTGTGGAGCTTTCTTTTTGTAGGAACCTTATTATAAAAAATTGAGAGTAAAAGAGATTGAAGAGGTGAAAAGAGTGAGAAGAGTTGTAGTAACTGGATTGGGATTAATAACTGCTCTGGGAACTGGAGTAGAAAAGTCTTGGCAGGCTATTAAGGATGGAAAAACTGGATTAGGACTTATAGAGTCATTTGATACAGAGGATACTCCTGTAAAGATAGCTGCAGAGGTAAAGGACTTTGACGGAACTGAGTTTGGAATTGAAAAGAAGGAGCTTAAGAAGCTGGCTAGAAATACTCAGTTTGCAATAGCTGCTACAAAGATGGCTATAGAGGATTCTAAGCTTGAGATTACAGATGAGAACGCTGAGAATGTTGGAGTAATCGTATCTTCAGGTATCGGTGGACTAGAGGTAATCGAGAAGGAATATGAGAAGATGCTAAACAGAGGACCTAAGAGGGTTTCTCCATTTACAATTCCTGCTATGATAGCTAACATGGCTGCAGGAAACGTAGCAATCTACACAGGAGCAAAGGGACCAAACAAGAGTATCGTAACAGCTTGTGCTGCAGGAACGCACTCAATAGGAGATGCTATGCAAACTATCCAGCTTGGTAAAGCAGATGCAGTTATCGCTGGAGGAGCAGAGGCTTGTATCACTAAGTTTGGAATCAACTCATTTGCTAACATGAAAGCTCTATCTACAAGAAATGATGAGCCAACTAAGGCTTCTAGACCATTTACAGCAGACAGAGACGGATTCGTTATGGGAGAGGGAGCAGGAATCCTAATCCTTGAGGAACTTGAGCACGCTAAAGCAAGAGGAGCTAAGATCTATGCTGAGGTAGTGGGATATGGAGAAACTGGAGATGCATACCACATCACTTCACCAGCAGAGGGTGGAGAAGGTGGAACTAGAGCAATAAAGATGGCTCTTAAGCAGGGTAATGTGGACCCTACTGAAGTAGACTACATCAACGCTCACGGAACATCTACACCAGCTAACGACAAGAATGAAACAGCTTCAATAAAGGCAGCTTTTGGAGAGCACGCATACAAGCTAGCTGTATCATCTACAAAGGGAGCAACTGGACACGGTCTTGGAGCAGCAGGGGGAATCGAGGGAGTAATCTTAGCTCTTGCTATCGATGAGGGAATCATGCCTCCAACAATTAACTATGACAATCCAGATGAGACTTTAGATCTTGACTACGTACCAAATAAAGCTGTAGAGAGAGAGATCAGAGTAGGTCTTTCAAGCTCACTAGGGTTTGGTGGACACAACGCAGTAATCGCAATGAGAAAGTACAAGTAATTAAAAATTGAAGATCAAGGAGTGACCGTAGGTGAAGGAGAATGTTTACGATAAGCTAGAGGAAAGGCTAGGTTATACCTTTAAGGATAAGGAACTTTTAAAGCACGCTCTTATTCACAGATCCTATGGAAACGAGCACTGGGAATACAAAAAAATAAACAATGAGAGACTAGAACTGCTGGGAGATGCAGTTCTAGATCTTGTTGTTACTGAATATTTATATAAAAACTTTACCAAGTCGTCTGAGGGCGACCTGGCAAAGCTTAAATCTATGGTAGTCAGTGAACCGGTGCTTGCAAAAATTTCCAGGGAACTAGGAATAGGAAAATACCTTCTTTTAAGCAAGGGGGAGGAGTTAACTGGTGGTAGAGACAGAAGCTCCATACTAGGAGATGTTTTTGAGGCTGTTCTGGGAGCTATCTACCTAGATTCAGGTTCAGATTTTCTTGTGGCAAAGGCATATGGAACTAAGCTGCTGGAATACCAGATAAATCATATTGAGGAAAATGAGGAACTCATCGACTTTAAGACTATACTGCAGGAGCACAGCCAGAAGTCACATAAGGTAACTCCAGTATATGAAGTAGTGAAGGAAACGGGACCAGATCATAGGAAGAACTTTGAAATAGTGGTCAGTATCAATGATGAAGCAGTAGGTAGAGGAAATGGAAGAAATAAAAAGAGCGCAGAACAATCAGCTGCAAAGGATGCCTGCAAGAAACTTGGAGTCAAGGCCTTTGAAGCACTATAATATACCTGTTTTTATAAGTCACTTTGGTTGTCCCAACTCGTGTGTCTTCTGTAACCAGAAGAAGATAAATGGAAGGGAAACAGATGTAACAGCAGAAGATGTGGTGGAGATAATAGAGGAGTACTTAGAAAGTCTTCCAAAGGAATCAATAAAAGAGGTCGCTTTCTTTGGTGGAACTTTTACTGGAATCTCTAAATCTTTACAGGAGGAGTACCTGAAAACCGTAAAGGTCTATATGGATCGTGGTCTCATCGACGGTATAAGGATGTCCACAAGACCAGATTATATAAGCAGGGATATTCTGGAGATGCTAGTGAAGTACAAGGTAACTACCATAGAGCTGGGAGTACAGTCTATGGACACTGAGGTACTGAGACTGAGTGGCAGGGGGTATGAACCTTCTGAGGTCTACAGAGCATCGGAGCTTATAAAGGAATATGGAATACAATTAGGAATTCAATTAATGCCAGGGTTACCTGGCTCAACTTATGTTACAGACTTAAACAGCGCAAGGCAGGTACTGGATATTAATCCGGACATGGTAAGGATATATCCTACCTTAGTGATAAGTGGTACTGCCATGGAGGGGATGTACAGAGCAGGAAGGTTTGAGCCTATGACCCTAGAGGAGGCAGTGGAAAGGATAGTTCCTATCTATGCAATCTTTGAAGTGGCAGGAATAAATATAATAAGAGTAGGGCTGCAACCCTCAGATGATCTAAGAGAGGATGGAGTGATCATAGCAGGGCCATTTCACCCAGCATTCAGAGAGCTGGTGGAAGCTAGGATCTATGGAGATTTCTTAGAGAGGTTCCAGGATGAAGAGGAGATAATTGTAGAGGCACATGAAAAAAATATCTCTAAGATAACTGGAATAAAGAAGGTAAATAAGGTAAGGTTTGGAAGAAAGTTAATTATAAGAATAGATAGAGGTTTAAGCTTAAGAGAAGTGAGAATAAATGGGAAAGTCTATACCAGGCTGGACATACTAGGTGGGGTTATTCATGAATCAGATAATAATTAATGTAGATAAGTTTCAGACTAGAGCAGCACTTCTAGAGGATGGAAAAGCCTCTGAAATTTTCATTGAAAGAGATGATGAGAAGAAGGTAAATGGAAGTATCTTTAAGGGAAGAGTAGCTAATGTTCTTCCAGGTATGGAATCTGCCTTTGTGGATATTGGACTAGAAAAGAATGCCTTTCTATATGTGAAGGATCTCAGGGAGTTTGAGGAGAGATATCTAGACGGCATAGAAAACAGTGAAAGACCCATAGAGGACATATTAAATGTGGGGGATGAAGTGGTGGTGCAGATACTCAAGGACCCTCGTGGAAGCAAGGGAGCAAGGGTAACTACACACTACACAATACCTGGAAAATATCTTGTACTTATGCCAAACAACGACTATGTTGCTATCTCCCAGAAGATAAAGAGCAGTGCTGAGAGGGGAAGACTGGAAAAGCTTCTTACAGATATAAAACCAGACACCATGGGAGTGATCATAAGAACAGCAGCTGAAGGAAAGAGTGAGCTTCACTTTGAAAGAGAGGTGGAGTACCTAGTAAAAAAATGGAATGAAATAGAGTCAAGGATAACCTCTGCCAAGGCAGGGGAAACTCTTTATTCTGATAATGAACTAGTGATGACGGTAGTGAGGGATATATTCTCCTCCAAGGTGGATGAGCTTATAATAGATGATGAGGAGAAGTACTGGCAGATCTTGGATTATGTAAGTGCCTTCAGTGAAAATTCCCTTAAGACAAAGATAAAGCTATATGACGAGGAGGAGCCAATCTTCGACGCTTACGGCGTGAGCAAGCAGATAGATGAAGCCCTCAACGAGGAGGTAAGGCTCGACTGCGGAGGTTCTGTGGTAATCCAGAGAACGGAAGCCCTTGTGAGTATAGATATAAATACAGGAAAGAATACAGGCAGCATGAACCTGGACAGCACGGTACTGGAGACCAACTTAGAGGCGGCTTGGGAGATACCGAGACAGCTGAGGCTGCGTAACCTGAGCGGAATCATTATAATAGACTTTATAGATATGAAGTCTGAAGAGGATAAGCAGAAGGTTCTCAAGGAGCTGGAAAAAACCCTTAAAAGGGACAGGATAAAGAACAATATAATACACTTTACAGATCTCGGACTTGTGGAGATGACAAGAAAGAGGGTTGGTAAGACCCTTTCCCACTACTTCCAGCAGGAGTGTCCTCTATGTCAGGGAACAGGAAAGATAAAATCCAAGGAAGCTGTGTCTCTGGAGATTATTTCAGAGATTAAAAATGTAGCTACCGACAGGGATATATCCAAGGTTAAACTGAAGCTGGCCAAGGAGCTGAGCACATTCTTTAAAGAGGTGTACAGGGAGTTTATGGAAGTGTATCTAAAGAGTAAGAGGAAGAAGCTTGTAATAGAGGTGGATTCCTCCAAGGAAAAAAATGAATATGAAATAATCTTAGAGGTATAGGTGATATAGATGAGAGTAGGAGTGTACGCAGGAAGTTTTGATCCCATAACAAAGGGGCATGTGGACATAATCAAAAGAGCAGCAAAACTTACAGATAAACTGATAGTGGGTATTCTAAATAACGGAAGTAAGAAGTACTGGTTTTCTCTAGAGGAGAGAAAGCAAATGGTGGAAAAGGTAATCGGAAGTATAGAAAATATTCAGATAAAAACCTTTGAAGGTCTTCTTGTTGATTTTATGGAGGAAAACAATGCTGATGTTATAGTGAGGGGACTGAGGGCTGTATCGGATTATGAGTATGAGCTGCAGCTTGCCCTGGGGAACTCTGTACTTTCAGAAGGAAGGCTGGAGACGGTATTTCTTCCAGCTACCAGAGAGAACCTTTATTTAAGTTCCAGTTTAGTGAGGGAGATAGCTTTAAATAAAGGAAAGCTAGACAGTTTTGTGAATAAGGAAATAATTGAGGACATAGAAAAAAAAGTATGTGATATGAAAAAAAGGTGAGGTTAATTGGCGAAGAGTAAAAGTTATTTTGTGTGTAATGAGTGTGGATATAGAAGTGCTAAGTGGCTGGGGAAGTGTCCCGAATGTGACAGCTGGGGAACCCTGGATGAGGAGGTAGAGATCTCCCCTAGGATCAGCAGTTCCAAAGCCAGAAATATTGTAGTTGGAAAGAGTGAATCAAAGGTCTACTCCTTTAAAGAGATAGAGGTAGAGAATAACTTCCGTTATAAAACCAGGCTTAAAGAGTTTGACAGGGTACTGGGAGGAGGACTTGTTCAGGGAGAAGTAGTACTTCTTACAGGTAACCCGGGAATAGGAAAGTCTACCCTTCTTTTGCAGACTGCTGAGGAGTATACAAGCTATGGGGATGTACTCTATGTTCTGGGAGAGGAATCACCATCACAGATCAAGGACAGGGGAGAGAGACTGGGAATATCCTCTAAGGGACTCTATCTTATGCCGGAAACTGAGATGGAGAGCATCTATGAGCATATAGTGACGAGAAAGCCCAAGGTAGTGGTGATCGATTCCATTCAGACCCTCTACAGCAGCAACTCGGAATCCATTCCTGGAACTCCCACACAGATAAGGGAGTGCACATTAAAAATAGTGGAGATAGCCAAAACTCACAATATCTCCTTCTTTATAGTGGGGCATATCACAAAGGACGGAAAGGTAGCAGGACCGAAACTCCTTGAACACATGGTGGATGCTGTACTTAACTTTGAAGGGGAGGAGGGACTCTACTACAGAATCCTCAGAAGTATTAAAAACAGGTTTGGTTCAACCAATGAGCTTGGAATATTTAATATGGAGGAGGACGGGATGAAGGAGGTTAAAAACTCCTCGGAGTTCTTCCTCAGTGAAAGGGATGAAAAAAATATCGGGAGTATGGTAGTTCCTGTACTGGAGGGAACCAAGGTATTCCTTCTGGAGATCCAGTCCCTCATCACAGACTCACCCTTTGGGATTCCCAAAAGAATCGTTCAGGGGTTTGATAAGAACAGGATTCAGATCCTCTCGGCCCTTGCTGAAAAACTCCTTGGGATACCCCTTGGAACAAAGGACCTCTTTGTAAATATTCCCGGGGGAATAGCCATAAAAGATCCTGCAGCAGACCTGGCAGCAGTGGTGGCTATGCTATCTGTGGCCAGAGGAATAGAGGTAAGTCAGAAGGTAGGTGCCATAGGTGAGCTGGGACTTAGAGGAGAGATAAGAAAGGCCGCCTTTATAGACAGAAGGCTCAAAGAGATGGAAAAGCTAGGTTTTTCAGGGGTATATGTTCCAGAAGCCAATAGAAAAGATGTGGAAAAGAAGAATTATAAATTAAAGCTTATCTACCTGAAGAGTCTGGATGAGCTTGCGGAAAGGATGAGATAGTTATGAAGGAAGTGGAAATGAATACGCAGGAAACTCTAATAGACATCCTTTCTAATGTTACACCTGGGACAAATCTGAGAGAGGGTCTAGATAACATACTAGATGCAGGTACCGGTGGATTTATAGTTGTGGGAATGGATAAGGAGATAGAGGGGATGCTCGACGGTGGATTTTTTATAAACTGTGAGTACACTCCCCAGAAGATATATGAACTTTCTAAGATGGACGGGGCTATAATCTTAGATGATTCAGCCTCAAAGATCCTCTATGCAAACGTTCATATGCAGCCTACAAAAAACTATTCAACCAATGAAAGTGGAACCAGGCACAGGACAGCTCAGAGGGTGGCCAAGCAGGCTGGAAAGCTTACTATAGCAATCTCCGAGAGAAGGAACAGGATAACCCTCTATAAGAATGAGTTTAAGTATAAGCTAAGAGATATAGGAGAGATTACTACCGAGGCAGCTCAGGCAGTAAAGACCTTTGAAAGGTATAAACAGGTACTGGATAAGGAACTGAGCAATCTTACAATAATGGAGTTTGATGACCTGGTAACTCTTTATGAGGTAACAAGTATCCTTCAAAGATATGAGATGCTCTTTAGGATCAAGAAGGAGGTCAGGCACTATGTGGCTGAGCTAGGGCTTGAAGGAAGACTTATAAACCTTCAGCTAGAGGAACTTCTTCAGGGACTTAAGGAGGAGAGGATAAACTTTATCAAGGACTACTACAACGATGAGAAGGATGAGCTGGATATCGATAATATAAACTCCCAGCTGATAAGCTACAGTGATGAGGAGCTTTTGGAACCGGAAAAACTCTCCTATGTACTGGGGCACGGAAGAAGCTACTCAACTCTTGATGACAAGGTAAGTCCTAAGGGATACAGACTTCTGGGGAAGATCTCCAGACTGAATAAGAAGGATATTGAAAAGATAATAAATGAGTATGAAGATCTTGCCTCTATACAGGAAGCCAGTATAGAGGAGCTCTATGAGATCAGAGGTATCAGCAAATTTAAAGCAAGATCCATAAAAAATGGACTGAAGAGGTTGAAGTTTACGAAGGAACTAGAGAGATAATTCTAGGAGGTATTGTACTATGGCCAATGACATGTATACAGTTGAAGATCTAAAGGAATTTATCAATCACCATCTGAGATTTTTTAGGAAGATAACCCTTCTGCCAATCCTTGTAATCTATCTTCTTACAGGGATATTTCAGGTTGGGCCAGATCAGGAAGCGGTATTGCTTCTCTTTGGTAAGTATGAAAAAACTGTGGGACCTGGAATACACTGGTATTTTCCAAGGCCTGTGGGAAGAAGGATAAAGGTAAAGACGACCAAGGTATACAGAGTAGAGGTAGGATTCAGAACGGTAGATATAGGTCCTCCAGCCAAGTATCAGGATATTTCCAAGGAATCCCTGATGCTAACAGGGGATGAGAATATAATCGATCTGGATTTCAGTGTGCAGTACAAGATAGTAAACCTGAGAGACTATCTCTTTAAGGTAAAAAATCCCGGAAGTACCATAATATCAGCTGCTGAGGCAAGTATGCGTCAGGTAGTGGGGATGTTTGAGATAGATGAAAGTCTGACTGAGGGAAAGAGTAATATACAGATCCTCACCAAGGAGAAGCTGCAGGAGATATTGGATATCTACGGGATAGGTATACAGGTTCTCAATGTGCAGCTGCAGGATGTACAGCCTCCTAAACCTGTACTGCAGGCATTTAAGGATGTGGCCAGTGCCAGGGAGGACAGGATAAGGTATATAAATGAAGCCAATGGATATGCCAATGATGTAATACCAAAGGCCAGAGGTCAGGCCAAAAAGGCTGTGAATGAAGCCCTAGCCTATAAGGAAAGAAGGATCAGGGAAGCCAATGGAGACGTGGCAAGATTCCTAAAGCTCTATGAAAACTATAAACTGGGAGAGGAAGTAACTAAAACGAGACTCTACCTGGAAAATTTAGAGAAAAACCTTAAGAATACAGACAAGGTAATAATAGATAGTGAAGTGAAGAGTGGAGTTTTAAACCTTATCCAGGGGGAGGTGAGAGCCAATGAAAAAAGTAATTAGCTCTATACTGATACTGGTAGCGATAGTAGCCTATACCTCCTTATTTACAGTGACTGAGATGGAAAGAGCTGTAGTTATAAGGCTGGGGAAACCAGTTGGTGACCCTATAGAGACCAGTGGTTTAAAGGTGAAGGTTCCATTTATAGACAGGGTAGAATACTTTGATAAGAGGCTTCTTGAGTATGATTCGGAACCTAAGGAGCTCATAACCAGGGATAAGAAGAATATAGTAATAGACAACTATGCAAGGTGGAGGATAGTAGATCCCCTTCTATTTCTTCAGACGGTTCACGATGAACGGGGAGCTCAGGCACGGCTTGACGATATAATCTATTCCGAGGTAAGGGAGAGGCTGGGACAGTACACCCTCCTTGAAATAATTGCCATTAAGAGAGATGAGATTATGGAGATAGTTACCCGGGAGAGTGCCGAAAAGGTGAGAAAACTGGGAATAGAGATAGCGGACGTAAGGATAAAGAGGGCGGATCTTCCAAAGCAGAATGAGGAAAATGTATATAAGCGGATGGAAGCAGAGAGACATCAGCAGGCAAAGAAGTATCGTGCTGAGGGGCAGGAGAAAGCCCTTGAGATAGTATCTGAAGCTGAAAAGAATAAGACCATAATCCTGGCTGAAGCCTATGAGAAGGCTGAGAGGATAAAGGGAGAGGGAGATGGTGAAGCTGTAAGGATATATGCAGACGCCTACAACAGAGACCCTGAATTTTACAGGTTTACAAGAACCCTCACAGCTTATGATGAGATCCTTGGAGGAGACGGGAAGACCAAGGTCCTTCTTTCTACAGACTCTGAACTATGGAAATACCTAAATAAACCAGATTAAAAAGCCGACTATGTCGGCTTTTTTTTTAGATTTTATTTTTTCTTTTCTTCTATAAGAGAATTTATTTTACTTATCCTTTGTTTTGACTCTTTATTAGCTCCCATACCTAAATCTGTTAAGATATACTCGAATAACATCTGAAGGGGTACTATGAAGTTGAAATAGCTCATTTCTTGAGAATCTACAATTAAATTTATTTTTCCTTCAAGTATATTGTAAATATTGTTGTGGTGATTACATTTTACAGGGTTTTTTTTATGAGGGATTTTTTATTTTAAGTGGTGTACTTCATCTGATAATACACCTTTCTATTAAATTATATCATCTGACATTAACCCAAATACTTTTTTATTTAAATTTGATTTTTTCTTTATGCAAATCATTCTACTATAAAAAACCACCTATAATATAGGTGGTCCTTATAAATTTATCCAAGGTATTCAGTTCTATTAAAACACTTTATAAATATTAATTAGCATTAACTATATGGTTTGTTGCAACTTCAGCTTTATCAGCTAATTTTTCAACACTTCCAACTGTTAATTTAACATAATCCTCTAGAAGCTCTTCTGTTAAGTATGGAATAGGATTTTCAGCCTCATACTCCTCTGTTACTACTATATTAATAACAGCACCTGTTCTTTTAATCATTCCTGCTCCACCAATCTCTTCGTGTAGAGTATTTGACATAAAGCTTATTCCACCACAATCTTGACTTACAACATTAGCTAGCTCAGATATAATCTGAACCTTATCCCTTGAAAGATCAGCCACTTTAAGTTTTTCTCCTAGTTCTATAATTTTGGTTGCAACCTTTTCAGTATTAGCTTTTAAAGCACCCTTGACTCTTTTGGCAGCCCCTTCATGAAACTTGCATGTAATTCCTAATTCCTTAGCTGCTTCAACTACAGCCTCTACTGCGTATGGATTGTCGTCCTCTGCATCTCCTCTTACAAAAAATGTAGTTTCTGTAAGTCCCTTAGAGAACCCTGAATAGATCATTGCTTCTATTATTAAAGTAGGTAGCTTATCCATTCCTAAAGCCTCTATTATCTCTTTTTTAGAATGATTAGGGGAGTTTCCTTCTAGATCTTCATTTGGTCCAATTCCCCCCTCTGTACAGTTAACTGTTCCCAGTACACTTGTAGGTATTCCGTTTATATCTAAGATAGTTCCAACAATACTACCAAAGTTCCCCTCAAGATCTTCAACTGTTGAAATAAACTTCTCTGGATAGTTCCTGCTAAAGCTATTTAGAGCTGCGTTGGCTATTGCAGTTTGTACTGCTACTGGAGTTTCCATTACTCCCTGACCATATATCCTACCAAACTCCTCTAACACTACTGTATGAGTATTGATAGCCTTCTTACCGATCATCCTTTTAATTATAGCTTTCTCCTGCTGAGTATATATCCTCTTTACACTACCATACCCTTCGCCACCATTTTCAAGTACAGCGATGATCTTATCTCCTTCAAACCTAAAATCTGCTATTGTAAGATCTGTTCCAGTAGCTTTTTGAAATAAGGATAATACCACCGATAGACCTGGTGAATCATCCTGTACCTGATTGTTTAGACTATGACAGTGTCCGCACCCTACGTGACCTGCTATAGCTACTCTTCCTACCTTTTCACTACTAAATTTTATATTCATATTTTATTGGCCCCCTAGTTTTAGATTAGTAACGATGTTCCTAATACATATACAAACTTTAAGAACTTCTCCCTTGAAAGTCTCTTAGCAAGGTATCCACCAGTTGCTACACCTAAGAATACACCTGGCAGTCCTATTAAAGTAACTAATAGAGAGTGTGAATTAAACTCTCCTCCAAGGATTTGACTCAGCATTAAAGATCCATTCATAAACAGCCATACAAAGCAAAGACTTCCTCTGATCTGATCCTTATCCTTAAACTTCTTTGCTGCATATATTATAAGGAATGGTCCTCCAGATACAAACATCCCCTGAAATAAACCTGCAACGATTAAAACTATAATTAGAGCTTGGTCACTAAAGTCTAACTCACCCTTATAAAACATCTCCTTTAAAGCCACTGCTATAACAAACAATGCATATACCTTTAGTAGGATAGTTGGTGATGAAAACTTTGAGATTAGTATTCCACCTAAGAGTCCTGCCCCCATGATTACAACTATTCTTTTAGCTTCCTTCCAGTCCATATTTTTGTATGTTTTTGAAAAGATAATTGCTGAACTTATTAGTCCATATGTATTAACTGCTACCTTTGATGTTGCTAGTCCCTGTAGGTGTATCGATGGAGGCATCGCCAGTAACGACCCTGCAAAACCTGTGATTCCCTGAATAATGTTAGCTATATAGATAGCTAGTCCAAACAATAAATTATTTGATGTTAATATCTCTTCCATTTTTCCCCCCTTGTATCTCTTTTTTTTTGAAATTTTTATAGTATAATGACCTATTTTTTAATTTATAAACGCTTTTTTATAGTTACTCGCCTTGTAAAAATTTAATATCTTCTATATAGATTTTTATAAAACGAGTAGCTCCCCTTGATTAAAAGCTACTTTCCAACATACGCTACTACGTCTATCTCTACTCTTACGTCTAGTGGTAATCTTGCTACCTCTACACAAGCTCTTGCTGGCTTGTTGTCGCTAAAGTACTCTGCATAAACCTCATTGATTGCTGCAAACTCATTCATATCCTTTATAAATACTCCTGCCTTTACTACATCGTTTAATGATGCTCCTGCTTCCTCTAAGATCGCCTTTACGTTCTCTAGAGATTGTCTTGTCTGCTCCTTGATATCCTCTGATACTAGAGTCATTGTTGATGGTACATATGGGATCTGTCCAGATACAAATATCATATCTCCTGCTCTCATGGCCTGTGAATATGGTCCCACTGCTGCTGGTGCATTTTCAGTAAAAATTGCCTCATTCATATTATCTTTCCTCCTACCTTTTATATAACTTAACTTGCATAAGTTTAAAGGCATTTATAGCAATAATAAACCTATACAAGCTAAGTTAGTTATTAAAAGTTTTAATTCATTTCTAAGATCTTTATACTACTAAATCCATTACTCCCTCTAGCTCTTCGGACTTACTCTAAGCTTCATTTATAAAGCATATAGAGCTGATGATCTACCTTTATAAAGTAATATTCCTTCACTTCTTGCTAATAGTTAAATACCTTCAACCATCTCATCAGTAGAAATACCATTTACTTTGTGTAAACCTCTTCCTTTAATATATCTTCATATGAAAAAATATTATATCCACTTCCTGAATTTAGTAAAAGTATATTTTCATCCTTCTTAAACTTACCTTCTCTTATCATACCAATTATTGCAGCCATAAACTTACCTGTATAAACAGCATCTAAAATGATTCCCTCTTCTCTAGCTACCATTTGAATTGCTTCCACCATCTCTTTAGTTGGTGCACCATAAGATTCTCCAATATAATTATCATCAACTACAATCTCTTCTCTTGAAATTTCAGGCATACCAAATATTTCTGTTACTTTATCTGCAAGTTCTTTAACCTTATCACCTTGGATTGGCTCTTTTTTACCTACTGATACTCCTTGAATAGGAATATTCATATTTAATCCCTTTGTTCCAACTAATAACCCAACATGCATAGATGAGCTTCCTGAAACACAACATATCTTATCTATGTTTAATCCCATCTCGAATAACTGCTCGTTAATTTCTTGAGCACAAGAGATATAACCTAAGCAACCAAGTTCATTACTTCCTCCACCCTGTACTATATAAGGTTTTCTTCCTTCAGCTCTTAACTTTTCTGCAAGCTTTTCTAGCTCATTAGGCATATCTGAACCACCTGGTACTACATGTACATCTTCTACACCTAGTAGATGATAAATAAAGTTATTTCCAGTAGCATTACGATCATAACTGCCTTCTATTCTTTCTTCCATAATTATTTGAGCTTTAAGTCCTTCCTTAACTGCAGCACCTATTGTTAATCTACAGTGGTTAGATTGTACAGCTCCGCAAGTTATAATTGTATCTGCACCTTGTTCTAAAGCTTCAGCCATTAAGAATTCAAGTTTTCTAGTTTTGTTTCCTCCTCCTGCTAATCCTAAAAGATCATCTCTTTTCATATAGATATTTGGCCCACCTAATAGTTTACTTAACCTTTCTAAGTGTTCAATCGGCGTCTTATAAGATGTATATCTTCTTCTTGGATATTTTGCTAAATTCATTGTTACCTCCTACAGTAATTTTTATATTTTTCTTAACACCAGAAGTTTAACATTGTTTTATTTTTTTTCAAAACTTTCCAAAAGCAAACTATTGTTGGAAATAATATTCATTTTTTATTGATTTTAAAAAAATAAAGCCTTACTGGTTAAACCTTTTAACTTTTAATTTTATTTATAAAAAAAAATACCCCTTTCATTTTATAGAAAAATATTTTATAATGAAAAATTATGAATATAAATAGTAATGATATAGAATTTTTAAAACAACTAAAAGGTAAGCAAGTATTGGTTCAAAATATCATAAACCTAAGTGAGCAGCGAATTAAATACAAAATAAAAAAAACTAACTATATCTTAGGTCTTATGAAACATTCTCAAATAGTCATCGATGATCTAGGCTTTATAAGGTTTGAAGAGGATATCATCAAATCTCTAATAAGGGATTTTGATGGAATTAACTTCTCTAAAAGTCACAGGTTAAATTCTATCGTTATGTTTCTATTAAGGGATAATTTTGTTAAAAAAGTTGAGTTGGAAAGGCATTTAAGTTGTAGTAAGAGTAGTATAAAAAATGACTTTTTAGAACTTAAATCAATTTTAAAAATATTTAAAATTAATCTAAAGTATGTTCACAGAAAGGGATTTTCATTAGTAGGTAAGGAGGAAAAGGTTCGAAATTTTTTCCTGAATTACTTCATGACTAACTATAACTTCTTTGAAAAAAATGTATTGTTAAAAGAAGCACAATTATTAATGGAGGATATTTTAAAGGGAATTAACTCATCCTTTGAAACAAGTAAGATTATCTCAATCCTTTTGACAATACAGTATTATAGAATCATATATGGAAACACTATCACTGAAGATGTTTCTTCTATTATTTCACCGTTTAAACATAGGGTTAAAGGAGAAAATATTTATACTACTAAACTTATGAAAAATTCCGATATTCTAAAAGGAGAGGACCTTTATATAGAAGTTTTTCTAAATAATTTAATCTATAATAATATTCGTGTTTCGTCCTCTAAAGATCTTATCTTTATAAACTCCTTAGACATCTTTATACGAAATGTAGAAAGAAACTTAAGCCTATCTCTTGAGGAGGATGATAAACTTCGTAAGGGGCTTTATAACCATATTCAAGCTTTACTTTTTAAGAAAAATAATCATATCCCCGTTAATAATGATGATTTTGAATCCTTCAAAAGAGAGTTTTCTCTTTTATATAAAACAGTGGATCAAGAGAGTAGAATATTCCAAAATAACTTTAATGTTAGGTTTGAACAAGGAGACCTTATCTATATCTCCTACCACTTTTTATCTGCTATAAATAGAGCCAATAAAAAGAAAACTAAAAAAATATTGATTGTATGCAACAAGGGAATTGGAGCTTCTAAAATCTTAGAAGAAAAGCTGAAAACACTCTTTTATGTGGATATTGTAGAGAATCTCTCCTTCTACGAATATAAGAATCAAGATATTAACGAAGTAGATATCATCATCCATACAATAGATCTATTTAAAAGTAAAAATTCAAATATTAAAGTGGCTCCCTTTCTTTCAAGAGTAGATATTGAAAGACTTGAGAGCTTAGGGTGTTTAAAAAAATAAAGGTTCTTCACAACTATCCTTGTAAAATAACTATGAGGTGGTTTTATGAAGGTAAAAATATTAAATGAATCATTAAGATTTATAAATTTATTTCTATGTGCATTTTTTTTAACATATTATTTTTCATTATTTATAGGAATTCCATCTGATGAAGCTAAAACTTTAGGTTTTATTATGATTCTTCTTAATATTATTGCTTCATTCAAAAGGATTCTAGCTTTATTTAAATAAGTGGTTAAATATCTTTATACCATATAAAACTATTTAAAAAGTCAGATTTAATCTGACTTTTTTGTTTAATTTATTATTTTAACAAATTTTTAAAAAAATAAAAGAGTTAACTTTTTTATACTTTTTTATTAAAAGTTAAAACTATTAGCCTCTTAGGTTTTTAAAACTTAGTTTTTTCCATGTTTTTCAGAAGTATTACTTCCTTCTAAAAAATCCTCTGTCTTCACTAGGAAATCATCCTATGTTATTCTAGACCAATAACATTAATAAATTAGGAGATGCTATGAAAAAAATATTATCACGAAAAGAAACTAAAGGTCTTATTATTTGCTGTTTAATTGCTATTGCTGCTAAAAATCTTGTATTTTTAGCTCCTTCCCTTGGTAGTACTTGTATATCAATTGTCATTGGTATTGTTGTGGGAAACCTTATAAAGGGAGATCAAAATCATCTCAAGGGAGCTGTTTTTGCAGAAAAGAAATTACTTCCTATCTCAATAATGTTTATGGGAGTAACACTAAAGTTGAGTCAGGTAACTAGTATTGGTGCAAAGGGAATTGGATATGTTGCTATTACAATGTTTCTTGTTATTTCTCTTGCCATCCTTTTGTGTAGAAAGCTTGGATTTTCTAAAGAGTTTTCCTTTTTAATGGGAGCTGGAAACGCTGTTTGTGGATCTTCAGCTATTGCTGCTACCTCTCCAGTTGTGGATGCTCACGAGGATGAAGTAGGAATATCTGTGGCTATTGTTAATCTAATGGGAACTATCTTTATGTTCCTTCTACCTGTTTTAGCAGTTAGAGTTCTTCACTTTGATGATGTAAAGACTGGAATTCTTATTGGTGGAACTCTTCAATCTGTTGGACAAGTTGCAGCTAGTTCTGGAATGGTTAACTTAGAAGTGCAAACCATAGCTATGTTATTTAAGATGATTAGAGTAGCATTTTTAGGAATTGTTGTTACAGTTTTTTCTCTTTCACTTAACAAATCAAGTGAAGGTAAAGATACCAAGAAAAAATTCCCTGTTCCTACTTTTATAATAGTATTTTTCATCCTTAGTATATTAACACACTTTGAATTTCTTTCATCTGGCATTATTTCCATCTTAAAGATTTCTAGTAAGTGGCTTATGTTAATATCCATGGCTGGTATTGGAATGAGGATTCAAGTATCAAAACTTTTACAAGAGGGTCCTAAAGCACTAATGGCTGGTATTGGAATTGTTGCTATACAGATCTTAGTTTCATTAACCTTTATCTTTTTACTATTCAAATAATAAATTAATAAAAAAGACAACTACTTTAAACTGTACCCTTTGTCAAGGACACATTAAAAAAGGTATGGCTAGGCCGCTTGTGTTAAAAGATGATTTCTGTATTGAACAGGAGTCATCTTTTTTAAGTTTCATTGATACCTATGGTGATTGTAATATTTCATATACTTATTTATCTCCCTCTTAACTTGATCTAGTGTTTTTAATGGTTTTAAACCCAAGTCCTCCTTCATATGACCAAAAAATGATTCCATGGGAGCATTATCCCAGTAATTCCCCTTACGCGACATAGACTGGCTGATTCCATTTTCTTTAAGCAACTTTTGAAACCTAGGATTCGTGTAGTGAAATCCCTAATCCGAATGAATCAGGCAATCAGGATGAAGTAGAAGTAGATGAAGTCAAGGAAAGCGAAGCAGCATAGAAGTAGAAATAGAAAATAAGTGGGAAGAGAAGTTTTCTTCTCTTCTCACCAGACAATAATCGGAGGTAAATAAAATGAATAGATATAATCAATCAGGAGAGCAAGTAAAGAAGATCAGTAAAAAGAAGTCATTAAGTATATCGAAAAGACTGGAGAAAATAAGACAAGAGAAGCTGAAAGAGATGATAATAATAGCTTTATAATTAGTTGAAATTTTTTTCTTTTGCCAAAAATACTTAAAAAATACAATATTGAAAAAAATCTTAGTAAGGAAATATTTCTTAAAGATATGTATTACTCAGAGCAATTACACTTAGTGATAGGAGATTTATTGCTGTAAGAATTTGCAGTATAAGGAACACATAGGAATCAATCCTATGTGCTTTTTCTATATCCCTACGTTCTTCATCTTTGCCAGTAACTAAATCCCATCTTTTAAATAAACATAAACTGAGACACTATCTTGCCATTGATATCCCTTATAATTACTTGAAGTATCCAGATTTGATATAGCAGTGATAAAATTTATTTTGATGATTAAGAATACCATTAAACCTTATCTCTTGGAATAGTTTGTTCCTATCCAACCCCAGAGAATCCTTGGTAGCTTTAACAAAACCGCCTACAGAAATATGGTTCTCAGTATCATTAAACTCCTCAAAAGAAAAAAGGATTGAAGTCATAATAGGTGCTTTTTTTAAGTTAACAAGTGGCAACTATAACGCAGTTAATAAAAAAATTAGAGAAAGATAGGATAAAATAAAAATTTGTTCTTATAGACATTGAAAATCAAATAATGTGCTTTATTTATAAAAAAATGAGATATTTATTAGGAAGACTAAATAAAAATTTAGTAAAATAAAGGTGGTTAATAAATGAAAATTTCATCAATAAAAATATTATCTAAATTATACTTAACCTTTTTATTATTTATATTAATAATTGGATTTATAGAGAAACTTATTTGGCATTTCTCTATAATTGGAGTATTTGGTATTTTTATTGGTTTTCCGATTACAACGTTATTATATATATTTGTTTATCTAAAATGGAGAAGAACGTTAATTGATAATTTTGAAATTTTCAGAGCAAAACACCTTTTAAAAAGCGGAGAAATACATCATAAAATGTATTATGTTGCTCAAATTATCATAAGTTTTACTTGCATATATCGATTTAATTTATTAAAGACATTTTTATTAGAATAAGTTATTAATTATATTTTTTTAAGCACGCTATTTTAAAGTAGTGTGCTTTTTATTTTATAGAAACAAATAGATATTTGTTGCTGTAGTTTTTAAATATCGACCATTTGAAAATATCGTCAATGGAGTTCTAAAATAAAATTTAGAAAAATATTCGTTTGTCTGAACGAAGTGAGTTACGATTTTTTCAGATTTTATCTAGAATGGAATAGATATTTTCAACGGGTCTTGATTTCTTGGTTACTTCTGTATCAAGACAGAAGTAACGAATAATTATTAAATTGAGAGAAGCCTCTGGCTTCTTTTTTTATTTCTTTAGTTGACAAGTAGGGAAAGCGGTGATAGAATCAAAATATAGGGTATGGGGGTATATTTTGAAAAAGGAAGATAGATTATAGATCTGTGTAAAGGGAGGCAGAGGATGGAAAGAAAGTTTAAGATCACAGGAATGGGTTGCCAGTCCTGTGTAAGGAAGATAGAGAGCGGAATAGGACAGATGAATGGGGTGGAGTCTGCGGGGGTAAATCTTATAATGGAACTTCTCACTGTAAGGGCAGATGAGGCAAGAGTTCCCTCGGAAGAGATTATAGCCGTGGTGGAGAATCTGGGATTTCAGGGGGAGGAGATCCTGTCTGAGGAAAAAAGGGGAAGTCTAGAGGAAAAAACTGCAGGGATCAAGGGGCTGAGCTGTCAGTCCTGTGTGAGAAAGGTTGAAACCAATATCGGAAAGCTAGAGGGAGTTGAAAGGGTAGAGGTAAACCTTGCCACTGAAAGGGTGACTCTGGAATATGATAAGTCAGTAATTAAGTTCTCCGAGATAAAGGAGGAGATAGAAAACCTGGGATTTTATATAGTGGAGGAGAGGGTATCCACTGCTGAAGTCTTCGATGAAAAGAGAAGAGCCCTTGCAGGGGAGTGGAGAAAGTTTGTATGGGTAATGCTCCTGTCTATTCCAGTGTTCTATGTTTCCATGGGACATATGATGGGGATGTGGGTACCAGGAGCTATAAACCCCGACTACAATGGAGTATCCTTCGCAGTATTTCAGATGGCACTGACCATACCGGTACTATACCTGTGCAGGGATTTTTACACAAGGGGGATAAGAAGTCTCATTAAGAGAGCACCAAATATGGATTCCCTTGTGGCACTGGGAACGGGGGCTGCCTTTTTATACAGCCTCTATGGAACATACAGGATAGTAGATGGAGACCTCTCCTATGTGCACCTACTCTACTTTGAATCGGCTGTTGTAATCCTGGCCCTCATAAAGCTGGGTAAATATCTGGAGGAGGTAAGTAAGGGAAGAACCTCTGAAGCCATAAGGAAGCTCATGGATCTTCAGCCAGTAACTGCCAACCTCAAAAGAGGAGAAAAAATAGTAGTAGTTGGGATAGACGAGGTGGAGAGGGGAGACCTTCTTCTTGTAAAACCAGGAGAGAGAGTCCCAGTGGACGGAGTGGTAGTAAGGGGAAGGAGCAGTGTGGATGAGGCTATGCTCACTGGAGAGAGTATGCCGGTGTCCAAAGGCATCGGAGATTCAGTGGTGGGAGCAAGCATCAATATGCAGGGAAGTATAGATATAGAGGTTACAGCCACTGGAGAGGATACAGCCCTTGCCAAGATAATAAGACTTGTGGAGGATGCTCAGGGATCCAAGGCTCCAATAGCCAAGATGGCGGATATAATATCAGGTTACTTTGTACCTGTGGTAATGGGAATAGCCCTTGTATCATCTGCTATCTGGTACTACCTGGGAAGTAAAGGAATGGTGGACCTCCATGAAACTCCAGCTGTCTTTGCCCTGACTATATTAATATCGGTTCTTGTAATAGCCTGCCCATGTTCTCTGGGGCTTGCTACACCTACAGCAATTATGGTTGGAACCGGAAGGGGAGCTGAGATGGGAATCCTCATAAAGGGAGGAGAGGCTCTGGAGATGACCCACAGGGGAGATATAGTAGTCTTCGATAAGACAGGGACTATCACCGAGGGAAAACCAGTGGTAACAGATGTTCTTTCTCATAATATAGATGAGGGTGAGATGATACAGCTCCTGGGAAGTCTGGAGGGACACTCGGAACACCCTCTAGGAGAAGCAGTTGTGGAGCACCTGAAGGAGAAGGGGAAAGCAGTTCTTCCTGTAGAGGAGTTCCACTCTATAACCGGTAAGGGAATAGAGGGAAGAGTAGCCGGAAGAAGAGTAGCTGCTGGAAATATAAGGCTTCTGGAGGATATGAAGGTAGGGGCAGAGCTTATAGATGAGATACACGCTTTAGCAGATGAGGGGAAGACCCCTGTAATGGTTGTAATAGACGGTCAGTTTGCCGGAGTGGTGGGAATAGCAGATACCCTAAAGGAAAATTCCATAGAAGCAGTAAAAGTATTAAAAGGGATGGGACTGAGAGTAGCGATGATAACTGGTGATAATAGTAAGACAGCCCATGCAATAGCCAGAAAGGCAGGAATAGATGAGGTACTGGCAGAGGTACTTCCAGAGGGGAAGGCAGTAGAGGTAAAGAGGCTCCAGGAAGAGGGAAGCAGAGTTATAATGGTAGGGGACGGAATAAATGATGCCCCAGCTCTAGCCCAGGCAGATATAGGGGTGGCCATTGGAAATGGTACCGATATAGCTATAGAGAGTGCTGAAGTGGTGCTTATGAAAAATGATATAACAGATGTGGCCAGAGCTATTGAGCTCAGTCATGCTACAATGAGAAATATAAAGCAGAACCTGTTCTGGGCCTTTGCATACAATACATTGGGGATACCAATAGCTGCTGGGGGACTCTACCTGATAACGGGACACCTTCTGGATCCTATGATAGCAGGGGGAGCCATGGCAATGAGTTCGGTATCTGTGGTAACCAATGCTTTAAGACTTAAGAGATTCAGATCAAGGGTATAACCTATATGAGAACAGTGAAAAGAGGAGAGATAACAATGGAGGATAAGAGTTGCTGCCAGAAAAACGCTCATCACACAGAAGAGTTTAAGAGAAGGCTTAGAGGTAGACTAAACAGGATAGAGGGGCAGGTAAAAGCCATCCAGAGGATGATAGATGAGGATGTATATTGCGATGATGTATTAAATCAGATATCCTCAGCAAAGTCAGCTCTAAATGGAGTGGGGAAGTCCCTTTTAGAGGCACATATGAAGAGTTGTGTTGCAGAACAGATAAGAGAGGGAAGGGATGAGGTGGTAGACGAACTTCTCTATACAATAAATAAACTTTTGAAATAATGACACAGTCCTGACAAAAAAATAGGGTATAATATTCCTATAGCAAGATAGATAGTGGAGGTGGTTTTTATGCTACAATTGATCTTAGGAATGGGGATGACATCGGTATTTAGTTTTTTCATCTACAAGAGGTATGAAAAATCACTTAAAACAGCAAAGATAAGAAATAAGTAGAAGGAGTCCTAAAGGGACTCTTTTTATGTAGAGGAAAAAGAGGAGATCCTATGAAAAAAATATTGATTATAGAAGATGAATGGAAGATGAGAAGGCTCATAAGGGACTACCTTGTGAGAGAGGGATATCATGTGGATGAAGCAGGTGACGGCCAGGAGGGATATGAAAAGTTCTGTGAAACAGATTATGACCTGATGGTTCTGGATATTATGCTCCCTAAGATGGATGGATGGAGTGTCTGCCGAAAGGTAAGGGAGAGCTCGGGGATTCCAATAATTATGCTTACAGCCAGAAGTGAGGACAGCGATGAACTATTTGGGTTCCAGCTGGAAGCAGATGAATATATAACTAAGCCCTTCAATCCCCAGGTGCTTATTGCCAGGATAAAGTCGATCTTCAGAAGAAGCGGGAAGCCGGATAAGGTTGTTACCAAGGGGATAGTGGTAGATGAGGGGGTAAGAAGGGTTATGCTCGAGGGGGAAAACCTAGACCTCACTCCCAAGGAATTTGATCTCCTCCTCTACTTCGTTCAGAACAAGGGGCTGGCCCTCTCCAGGGAAAAGATCCTCAACTCTGTGTGGGGGTGGGACTACTTTGGAGATGTGAGAACTGTGGATACCCATGTGAAGAGGCTAAGAAAGAAGGTGGGGGATACCTATATCCACACCATTAGAGGATTCGGGTATAGATTTGAGGAGGAGTAGATGAGGATAAGGGAAAAGCTTTTTTTCATGATATTCAGTGTTATAATCCTCATAGGCGGCGGAATATATATTATAAGTGAGTTCTACCTGGAAAAGTTTTATGTGGAAAGCAAGATAAAGAGCTTGAAATCCATATCTGAGATAGTTATAAATCCAAAGTATATAATAGACCTGGATGAGCTGGAGAGGGAGGAAAATGTAACTGTATATATAAAACCCCTCAGTGCAGAGAACCTCTACGAAGACCTGGACGATGGTTTTATAGAGAAGTTTAAGAGGGACGGAGTGATGAAAAAAATTACCTCTGGAGAAGCTGTGGTGGAGCGGGTAAGGCTGCAAACCTATATGGGTGAGTACCTCATCCTCTACAAGGGGTACTCAGAGGGAAGTCTCTTAGAGATAAGGACTCCCATAAGCTCTATCAGAGAGGCGGTTTCCATCTCCAGCAGCTACTATATGAGACTTATAGCCTTTGTAATGGTATTTGGAATACTGCTATCCCTTCTCTTCAGTAAAAAGATAACAGACCCCATTATCCGCCTCAAGGAGATAACTAAGGATATTGCTGAGCTCAACTTCAATAAGAAGTTTACAGAGAAGAGAATGGATGAGCTGGGAGAGCTGGGAAACAGTGTTAATAAGATGGGAGATATGCTGGAGGGAGTAATCTTTGAGCTGAACAGAGCCAATGATAAGCTCAAGAAGGATATAGAGCATGAAAAGAAGCTGGAAAACCTGAGGAAGGAGTTTGTGGCCAGTGTAAGTCATGAGTTGAAAACCCCTATAGCCATAATCCAGGGTTATGCCCAGGGGCTCCAGGAGGGGATAGCTTCAGAGGAAAACAGGGACTTTTACTGTGAGGTAATAGTTGAGGAAAGCAAGAAGATAGACTCCCTTGTAAAGGAACTCCTCCTTATCTCTCAGATCGAAGCAGGATATCTACAGATTCAGATGAATGATATAAATGTGGGAATGATGGTAAGAAGGATAATGGACAAGTATTCCTATGACTTTGAAAACTACAGGGTATCCTATCCAGAGAGGGATATTCCTGCCAAGGGAGACTCAAAGTATGTGGGAAGGGTGCTAGAAAACCTCATAGGAAATGCCTTCAAGTACGCTAAAACCAATGGAAGGATAGAGGTGGACATAGAGGAAAAACATGACAAGGTGATGGTAAGGGTGAAAAATACCTGTGACAACCTTGCAGAGGAGGACCTAAAAGAGATATGGACACCATTTTACAGAGGAGACAAGGCCAGAAGCAGCGAGGGAACGGGACTTGGACTAGCCATTGTAAAGGGGATACTAGAGAAGCATGGAAGTGAGTATGGAGTGAGGCTGGAGGGGGATCTTGTGGAGTTTTTCTTTACACTGGACACCCTTTAGTTTAAGAAATGTGGGAAGTAACCCTTTACAAAACACTTAAAAAGTGATATACTTCTGAAAGTTTGGGCGTAAATTATGAGATACTAGCACTTAATGAGGCAGTTAGTAAATAAGGAGGACAAATTTAATGAAGAAGGTACTTTTAGTTTTAGGTATGATATTAACACTACTTCTGACAGCTTGTGGAGAGAAGAAGGAAGCTTCTACAGAGGAAGGAAAGTTAAAGGTTGGTTTAGTTCTTTCAACAGGTGGACTTGGAGATAAGTCGTTCAATGACCTTGCTTATGCAGGAATGCAGAGAGCACAAGAGGAATTAGGGATTGAGTTTAAATATGTAGAGCCTGCAAGCGTAAGTGAGTTTGAAGGGTTCTTAGGTGAGTTTGCTGAAAATAATTATGATTTAACAATAGGAATAGGGTTCCAGATGGCAGATGCTATGGAGAAGGTAGCAGCTGACTACCCAGACTCAAAGTTTATGCTAGTAGATATGCCAGTAGAGGCACCTAATGCAATTGGTGCTGTATTCAATACAGAGGAAGGATCATTCCTAGCAGGAGCTCTTGCAGCAATGATGTCTGAAAATCAAAAAGTAGGATTTATAGGTGGAATGGATGTACCGCCAATCAGAGAGTTTGGAAACGGATTCCTTGCTGGAGCAAGATATGTAAACAACGATATCGAGATTGTTCAGGCTTTTGTAGGAGGAAACAGTCCATTTAACGACCCAGCAAAGGGTAAGGAGATAGCTCTTTCAATGAATGACAATGGTATCGATGTAATCTACCATGCAGCAGCAGGAAGCGGAAACGGGCTATTTGAAGCAGCTAGAGAGAGAAACTTCTATGCAGTTGGAGTAGACTCAGACCAGGATTACCTTGAGCCAGGACTAGTACTTACTTCTATGCTTAAGAAGCTTGATAACGCTATTATAGCTGTAATCAAGGACCTTCAGGCAGGAGAGTTTGAAGGTGGAACAAGAATGTTTGATGTAGCTAACGACGGAGTTGGAATCACTGA
The DNA here is from genome assembly GCF_027925155.1 of Propionigenium maris DSM 9537. Taxonomy (GTDB): domain Bacteria; phylum Fusobacteriota; class Fusobacteriia; order Fusobacteriales; family Fusobacteriaceae; genus Propionigenium; species Propionigenium maris. The sequence goes on from NZ_BSDY01000006.1 coordinate 104,277, forward strand.
GCTTACTTACACAAAGGAGAAGATCGGTGAGGAGAAGCTTGCAAAGTTAGAGGAGATCAAGCAGATGCTAATAAACAAGGAAATCTCTGTAAAGGATGAGATCTCTAAGTTAAATTAATTTGATCCAATGGGGCACCTTCAGGTGTCCCTTTTTTATTACCTTAGTTTAAGATATCTAGATAAAAAAATGGAAAAAATATTATAAAAATGAAATAAAAGAGAGGAATAAGAGTTTCATCATTGATAGATTTCATTTTTTTTGATATAATATTTGGAGTTTTGACAGAGGAAGGGAGGAGAGAGTAGATGTTTTTAAGTATGGGTAAGAAGTTAAGTCTTGGGTTTCCAGTATCTATGTCTCACCTTTTTTTTGACAACTTGTCTGAAAAGTTAAATAGTTTAATGTTAACAGGAGTTTGTGAACGATAATTTTTTTATTATGTTTGCAGAGTTCCTGTTTTTTTTATGTGAAATTTAGGAGGAGAAGAATTTATGAAAAAGTTTTTACTGGTAATGGGATTAATTTTATCGCTGCTTTTAACTGGATGCGGAAGCAAGGAGGAGGGAGCTACCTCTCAGGAGAAGAAGATGAAGGTAGGACTGGTACTTTCTGTGGGAGGGCTTGGAGATAAGTCATTTAATGATCTGGCATATAAGGGAATGAAGGACGCTGAGGAGAAGCTTGGAATAGAGTTTAAGTATGTGGAACCTGCAACTGTTTCCGAGTATGAGGGATTCCTTTCAGAGTTTGCAGAAAACAACTTTGATCTAACTATAGGAATAGGGTTCCAGATGGCAGATGCTATGAAGAAGGTAACTGGGGACTACCCTGAATCTAAGTTTATGCTGGTGGATATGCCGGTAGAGTCTCCCAATGCAATAGGGGCAATATTTGATACGGGAGAGGGTTCATTCCTAGTTGGAGCACTTGCAGCAATGATGAGTGAATCAAACAAGCTAGGATTTATAGGGGGTATGGACGTGCCTACTATAAGGGAGTTTGGAGACGGGTTCTTTGCTGGGGCAAAGTATGTAAACCCAGAGGTTGAAGCATTCCAGGCCTTTATAGGGGGGAATAACCCGTTTAATGACCCTACAAAGGGAAAGGAAGTAGCTCTTTCTATGAATGACAATGGTGTAGATGTAATCTATCATGCAGCAGCGGGAAGTGGAAACGGGCTATTTGAAGCAATAAGGGAAAGAGATTTTTATGCTATAGGAGTTGATTCTGATCAGGACTACCTTGAGGAGGGGCTTGTACTTACATCTATGCTAAAGAGACTTGATATAGCAATTGTTTCTGTAATTGAAGATCTTAAGAATGGAAAGTTTGAAGCTGGAACAAGGATATTTAATGTGGAAAACGATGGTGTGGGAATAACTGATCTTGAGTACACTAAAGATGTAATAGGAGAGGAAAAGCTCGCTGAACTGGAAAAGGTGAGAAAAGCAATCGTTTCCAAGGAGATCGATGTAAAGAAAGAAATATCAAAGCTTAAATAACAAATTGTTCTAAAAAATAACTTTTCGTTCTTAAAAAAACGTAAAATATTTTATAATATTTTATAAAAAAACTTTTTTTACGCTATTACTTGTGTTAAAATAATTTTAGAGACAATAATTTTAACCAGGGGGAAAGTTATGAAAAAAATATTTATGTTAATGCTTGCACTAGCAACACTATTTTTAACAGCTTGTGGTGGAAAGAAGGAAGCGGAGCCTGCAAAGGCAACTGAGGAAGAGAAGCTTAATGTTGGAATCGTACTATCAGTTGGTGGACTGGGAGATAAATCATTTAACGATTCAGCTTACAGAGGACTTGAGAATGCAAAGAAGGATCTAGGAATCGACTTTAAATATGTAGAGCCTGCCTCACCAGCAGAGGATGAGCAGTACCTTAGAGAGTTTGCAGAAAATGACTACGACCTAGTAGTAGGTGTAGGATTCCTAATGAGAGATGCTCTTGAGCAGGTAGCAACAGACTTCCCAGAAGTAAAGTTTGCTCTAATTGATGAGACAGTAGAACTACCAAATGTATCTTCTCTACTATTTGCAGAGGATGAGGGATCATTCCTTGTGGGAGCACTAGCTGCTATGATGAGTGAGACTGGAGCAGTTGGATTTGTTGGAGGAATGGAAGTACCTCTAATTCAGAAGTTCCAAAATGGTTTTGAGGCAGGAGCAAAGTATGTAAACCCTGAGATCAGAACTCTAGGACTATACACTTCAGGTCCAAACCCATTCAATGACCCAGTAAGAGGAAAGGAAAATGCTCTTTCTCTAATTAAGCAGGGAGCAGATGTTGTATACCATGCAGCAGGAGGAACTGGAGTTGGAGTTATCGATGCAGCAAAGCAGGCTGGAGTTTATGCTATTGGTGTAGATTCAAACCAGGACGGAGTAGCTGAGGGAACAGTACTTACATCAATGGTTAAAAACGTAGATATAGCTGTATACAACACTGTTAAGGACATTCAGGCAGGAGAGTTTAAGGCAGGAGTTAATGTACTAGGTGTAGCTGAAGGCGGAGTAGGAACTACAGACTTTGAATTCACTAGAGAGATAATTGGTGAGGAAAAGCTAGCTAAGCTAGAGGAGATCAAGGAAAAGATCATCAACAAGGAAATAAAGTTTTAATTTAAGGGGCAGCCTATAGGCTGCCTTTTTTTATTGCCCAGAAGTAGTTCCTGAGGACACTTAAAGATTAAAAAAAAATCATCAATTTTTAATCTTTTTTCTGTGGTCAATTAAAGCTCTGTATAATAACAGGAAATTTAAGTGATCAAAAAGGAACAATTAGAATACTTGAGATGAGGATTTTGAAATACCTTTGGATTAAAGGCGGAAATACATTTGACAACTGAACATAGAGAAGGTATACTCCTACAAATGTGCTGAAAAATTAAGTGATCTGTACTTAGAAATGGGTACAGTTAATTTTTTTGCCAACTAAAGTAAGGGGGAGAGTATGAAGAAAATTCTATTGTTTTTTGTAATGTTGGTGTTGTCTGCAGTTTCATTGGCCGAAGATTTCCATATTGGAGTCGTATCTGGAACAGTAAGTCAGTCGGAGGATGGTCTTAGAGGAGCCGAGGAGCTAATGAAGCTTTATGGTTCTGCTGATGAAGGGGGAAGGGTAGTTCACGTAACTTATCCAGACAACTTTATGCAGGAGATGGAGACTACCATATCTCAAATTGTTGGACTAGCAGATGACCCAAAGATGAAGGCTATTATTATAACAGAAGCAGTTCCTGGAACTGTGGAAGCCTTTAGAAGAGTAAGAGAGAAGAGGGATGACATACTACTCTTTGCTAACAGTCCCCACGAAGATCCTGAGATGATAGCTGAGGTTTCAGACCTTGTACTTAATCCAGATAATGTGGCGAGAGGTTACCTCATTGTAAGGGCAGCTAAGGAGATGGGTGCTAAGAAGTTTATGCACGTATCCTTCCCTAGACATATGAGTTATGAGCTTCTTTCTAGAAGAAGAGACATAATGAAGGCAGCTGCAGAGGACCTAGGGCTTGAGTTTATAACGATGACAGCTCCAGACCCTGTAAGTGATGTTGGAGTAGCAGGAGCTCAGCAGTTTATCCTAGAGAAGGTTCCTACTTGGCTGAAGCAGTATGGTAAGGACACAGCTTTCTTTGCAACTAACGATGCTCAGACTGAGCCACTGTTAAAGAGAATTGCTGAAGATGGCGGATATTTTGTAGAAGCGGACCTACCATCTCCTACAATGGGTTACCCTGGAGCACTGGGAATAAAGTTTGACTCATCTGAAAAGGGAAATTGGCCAAAGATCCTTAAGAAGGTTGAGGAATCTGTAGTGGCTAATGGAGGAGCAAACAGAATGGGAACTTGGTCTTATTCATACAACTTCGCAGTGGCAGTAGCTCTGGGAACTCATGCAATAAACACAATTGAAGGGGATGAAGATCCTACAGATGAAGATGCAATCATGGCCTGTCTTGAAAAGTATACTCCAGGAGCAGGGTGGAACGGAAGTAACTATACCGATGTAGACGGTGTAGAAAGAGATAACTTCTTCCTTCTTTACCAAGATACATATGTATTTGGAAGAGGGTACCTTAACATGACGGATTTAGATGTACCTGAAAAGTACTTTGATATTCAGTAGATATCATTAGATAAGGGCAGGAAGGAGGAAGATTTCCTCCTTCCTCTTTTGTATGAAAGGAGAATGAATTGGAGAATATACTATTAAAGATAGAGGGGCTTTCTAAAAAGTTTGGAGAAAATACAGTACTAAAGGATATAAATATGGATATAAAGAAGGGTGAGATTATAGGCCTTGTAGGGGAGAATGGGGCAGGGAAATCAACCCTTATGAAGATAATCTTCGGTATGCCGGTTATAGCTGAGACAGGGGGCTATGGAGGGAATGTGACCTTTGACGGAAAGGAGGTTAACTTTAAGTCTCCCTTCGATGCCCTGGGAGCAGGAATAGGGATGGTACACCAGGAGTTTTCCCTTATCCCCGGGTTTAAGGCCAGTGAGAATATAGTATTAAACAGGGAATCTCTAAAGGGGAATGTCTTTGAAATCTTCTTTGGGGAGAGGATGAAGGAGATAGACGGTGCTCAGATGAAAAAACGGGCAGCAGCAGCCATAGAAACTCTTGGAGTGGAGATGGATTCAGATACCCTTATAAAGGAGATGCCCGTAGCCCATAAGCAGTTCACTGAGATAGCAAGGGAACTGGAGAGATCCAATACCAAGCTTCTGGTTCTGGATGAGCCTACAGCAGTTCTAACTGAGGAGGAGGCAGAGGTGCTTCTTCGCTCCATGAGAAACCTTGCTGAGAGGGGGATATCCATTATCTTTATCACCCATAGACTAAATGAGATAATAGATGTAGCTGACAGGGTGGTAGTGCTCAGAGATGGGGTTATGATAAAGGAGATCGAAACAGAGAAAACAAGCGCCCATGAGATAACTGAGTGGATGATAGGAAGGAGCCTTGCCAAGGGTCAAGAGGAAGGGGAGAAAAACCACTCTGGAACAGAGGTGGATTTAGAGCTTAAAAACCTTTGGGTGGATATGCCGGGAGAGCTGGTAAAGGATGTGAACCTCAAGGTCTATAAGGGAGAGATCCTTGGAATAGGAGGAATGGCAGGCCAGGGTAAGCTAGGGATAGCCAATGGAATAATGGGGATACATAAGACAGGGGGAGAGATATACTACAAGGGGGAAAAGCTGGAGCTGAACAGTACCTATAAATCCCTGGAAAGTGGGCTGTTTCTTGTATCTGAGGACAGAAAGGGAGTGGGACTCCTCTTAGAGATGTCCATAGAGGACAATATAGCTTATCCAGCCATGGAGATAAAGAGGGATTTTATAAAGAGAAAGCTTGGAGGACTTGTAGAGTGGGTAGATAAGAGCTCTATAGAGGAGAATGCCAAGAAGTACATAGAGGAGCTGGAGGTAAGATGCATGGGTTCTAAGCAGTCGGTGGGAGAGCTCAGCGGAGGAAACCAGCAAAAAGTATGTATGGCCAAGGCCTTTACTATGAAGCCAGATCTTCTCATGGTATCTGAACCTACAAGGGGAATCGACGTAGGGGCAAAGAAGCTGGTTCTAGATGCACTAAAGGAGTATAACAGGGCTACAGGAGCAACTATTATAGTAACTTCCTCTGAGCTGGAGGAGCTCAGAAGCGTCAGTGACAGGGTAGCTATAATAAATGAGGGAAGGGTAGCAGGGATACTCTCTCCTACAGAGGATCTGGTTAAGTTCGGAGAACTCATGGTAGGGGTAAAGGGGGAGGAAAGTAATGGATAGAATAAAAAAGTTTATAGCTGAAGCGGGATGGCCCAGGATAATAATAGGATTATTCCTGCTGAGTATGTATATAGCAGCTCCCATGGTAGGGCTGAATCTGAAGACCTCTATAAGTGATACCCTTGTAAGGGTGGGGATGAATATTATCCTGGTATTATCCCTTGTTCCCATGATCTATTCGGGAACGGGACTAAACTTTGGACTGCCCCTGGGAGTAGAGGCAGGACTACTGGGAGCTACTATCAGTATGTCTTTGGGGCTTCAGGGGATGATTGGGTTTGCAGGAGCTCTTCTGATAAGTGTTCCATTTTCAGTGCTGCTGGGATGGGGATATGCTCAGATCCTGAACGAGGTAAAGGGTGGAGAAATGATGATCGCTACCTATGTGGGATTCTCCTCGGTAGCGGTGATGTGTATAATGTGGCTGGTACTTCCCTTTAAGAGTGAGGATATGATATGGGCCTATGGAGGAGAGGGTCTCCGTACAACTATCAGTATAGAGGAGTACTGGCAGGGAATACTGAATAGAAGTCTTCCCCTTTCAAGCGGGGAGTTTGTGGTACCTCTTGGAGAACTTGCTTTCTTTGCTCTTCTAGGCTTCCTTGTGTGGGGATTTTTCAGAACCAGATCTGGTATGGCAATGAAGGCTGTAGGGTCTAATATGGAGTTTGCCCACTCTACAGGGATATCCATAGACAGGGTGAGAACGAAATCTGTAGTTATGTCTACAATTCTGGCGGCTTTCGGAATAATTGTTTATCAGCAGAGTTTTGGATTTATTCAGCTCTACCTGGCTCCATTTTATATGGCCTTTCCAGCAGTAGCTTCTATACTTATTGGAGGAGCTAGTGTAAACAAGGCAACCTTAACCAATGTAATAGTAGGAACCTTCCTGTTTCAGGGGATCCTTACTATGACACCGTCGGTGATAAACAACTTAATTCAAACAGATATGTCGGAGACACTTAGAATCATAATATCCAATGGAATGATCCTGTATGCTCTTACAAGAAAAAGGGGTGGTGTAGTTGCAAAATAAAGTGAAAAAATTTATGGTGAGTAATATAGTCCCCCTTATAATGATAGCTTTGATTATTTGTGTAGCTCCAATATCTAAGCTAAGTCCTACCTACCTTATACAGGAGATGATCCTGAGACTTTCCAGAAACTCTTTTCTGGTACTGTCTCTTATTATCCCTGTAGTGGCGGGAATGGGACTGAACTTTGGAATAGTTTTAGGGGCCATGGCAGGGCAGCTGGGGCTTATCCTTGTAACGGACTGGCATATAGTGGGGATCCAGGGGCTCTTTCTGGCAATCATTCTGTCTATTCCAGTGGCAATCCTTCTGGGAGTTATGGGGGGAACTATCCTCAATAAGGCCAAGGGTAAGGAGATGATAACCTCCATGATCATGGGATTCTTTATAAACGGAGCCTATCAGATGGTTGTTCTCTATGGAATGGGAAGTATAATTCCTATGACCAATAAGAAGATAGTGCTAAGCAGGGGATATGGTATAAGAAATGCCATAGACCTCAAGGGAGTAAGAAGGGCCTTTGATAGCTTTATAAGTCTGAAGATAGGGAACTTTGAGATACCTGTATTCACAGTGCTTATAATTATCCTTCTCTGTGTATTTATAATCTGGTTCAGGGGAACTAAGCTGGGTCAGGATATGAAGGCTGTAGGCCAGGATATGGAGGTAGCTAAATCTTCTGGAGTGGCAATAGAGAGAACAAGGATACTTTCTATAGTTATTTCAACTGTCCTTGCAAGTATCGGTCAGATAATCTTCCTTCAGAATATAGGTACCATGAATACCTACAACAGCCACGAGCAGATCGGAATGTTTTCCATAGCTGCCATCCTTATAGGAGGAGCTACTGCATCTAAAGCAAGTATTCCCAATGCTCTGGTAGGAATTGTGCTGTTTCATCTGATCTTTGTAATATCTCCAAGAGCAGGTAAGGAGCTTGTGGGATCAGCTCAGATAGGTGAGTTCTTCAGGGTATTTGTATCCTATGGAATCATAGCTATGGCCCTTGTTCTTCACCAGTGGAGAAGGGAGAGGGAAAAGGATGCTGAGAGAAGAAAGATGCTTGAAGTTCAGCTGGGGAGGAGTGAACTATGAAGAGGATGATAGGAGCTCAACTGGGTCTTGTGGGGGTCTCTATACTTCTGGGAATATTCTTATTTGTTAGCGGAAGAGAGCACAGGGTATTTGTGGAGAATAAAAGTATTGGAGAACATAAGGCTTTTAAGAGTGTTGTATATACAATCGATAATCAAAAAGATGTAAAGATAAAGAAGAATAAGAAAAAACTTTCCAATGTAAAGGGGAGCAGCCATGAGATAGTTGTGACCTATAAAAAGGACGGGGTAGAAAAGAAGATCTCCAGGGAATTTAAGCTGAAAGCCCTAGAGGAAGCTACTATATCCATACCAGGTTTGGTAGGTGGTTCAGAGGAGTGGATAGAATACAAAAGCACTAAAATGAAACAAAAGTCTTAGAAATCGTATGTTTAGATATTGACAAATCCAAGATGATGAACTAATCTTATAATAGAAGTCTAATTCATGGAGGGGACAGTATGCAACATAGATTTTTTATGCCACCAATGAGCCTAATGGGAGCCGGATGTTTAGATCAGGCAGGTAAAGAGATAAAGAAGATGAAGTTTAGAAAAGCGCTGATAGTAACTTGTAAGCCTATTATAGAGAGCAAGCTGATAGGAGAGTTAACTTCAGTACTGGAAAGATATGAGATAGATTATGCTGTTTTTGACAAGGCTAAAGCGAAGCCGGATATGGAAAATATTCATGACGGAATAGGGGTATACAATGAGAAGGGGTGTGATTTTATCATATCCTTTGGAGGAAACTCAACTAGAAACTGTGCCAAGGGGATATCTCTGAAGCTTGAGTGCAGCGAGGATGGAGTCTGTAGAAGTGAGGGGCAGATCCCTCTGGTTGCTGTAAATGTAACTTCATTTATGACTGGAGAGATGCCAATATTCACCCAGAAGGTAAGGGATAAGGATGAGAAGGTTCTCATAGACAGAAGTACAACTCCTATTATCACTGTAACGGATTCCAATCTTCTCAAGGCTATGTCCAATAAGATAATGGGAGCTATAGGAGTAGATGCTCTGAGACATGCGGTGGAGGCTTATTCATCTGATGCAGCCACTCCGATAACCGATGCCTGTGCATTCCAGTCTATAAAGATTCTGGGGGAGAGTCTGGAGGAGATAATCAAGGGTGCAAAGAGTGATGCTATGCTTGAGCAGATAACCTACGCAAACTACCTTGCAGGGATCGCTTACAACAACACAATCCTGGGGCACATGTATGCTATGGATGAAAAGAATCACGAGGAGGAGTCGGATGACAACCTCAAAAAGGAGATCCCAATAGGGGATCACCAGGGGTTCTCTCAGGAGAAGCTCTCCAAGAAGATGATGGAGATCGCCTTTGCAATGGGTCAGAATGTGAAGGAGATAGCTGAGGAAGATGCTATGATCTATGTAATGAATGAGATTAAAAGGTTGTCGGATATGGTGGGAATTCCATCGGGTATGTGTAAGGATGAGAGGGTAATATTTGGAAATAAAATATAACTATCTAGGAGGAGATATGGAGTATAAGCTGGAGCATGCCTGTATAAGGGTTATGGATCTTGAAAAATCCATAAAGTTTTATACTGAGGTAGTGGGACTTGAGGAAGTGAGAAGGAAGGACTTTCCAGAGTGGAAGTTTACCCTTGTTTATCTAAGCGATGCAGAGAGAAATTTTGAGATTGAGCTGACGTATAACTATGATCCAGAGAAGCCATATGAGCTAGGGAATGGATTTAGTCACTTTGCCCTTACAGTGGCAGACCTAGAGGGTTCCCACGCTTTCCACAGGGAGAGTGGATACCGGGTAACTGACCTCAAGGGGCTTCCAGGGGAAAAACCTATGTACTACTTTATTACCGATCCAGATGGTTATATGATAGAGATAATAAGAGGAAGATAAGTGAAAGCAGGCTTTATAGCCTGCTTTTTTACTTATTTTGGTGATGACAGATACCACTTCCTAATAAGGGTTCCCTAGAGAAAGGGTGTAAGGAGGGGGCTACTTAGACGATTTAGTTTAAAAGAAGAGAGGTACCTTGCCCTCTGATTTAATTTTGTATTACATTGTAAAAAATCAAGAGGGACATAAAAATTAGTGGGAAATATAGCAAAAAAATTATTCTTAAAAGTTCTATGAACCCTTGTATTTTAAGGGTTAAATTCCTTACTTCCCAGGTGGGGATCCATTGAAAAAGGAAGCCTCCTATGATATAATAAAAAATGCTAAAAAAATAATTGCAATGAGAATTTTAGGAGGATAGATGAAGAAAAAGGCAACAATTATAACCTATGGTTGTGCAATGAATGTAAATGAAAGCGCTAAAATTAAAAATATACTTCAAAATATGGGATACGATATGACTGATGATCTAGCTGAATCGGATGCAGTATTTTTAAATACATGTACTGTAAGAGAGGGAGCAGCTACCCAGATATATGGAAAGCTGGGAGAGCTTAAGCCTATAAAGGAAAAGAGAGGAACTATAATAGGGGTAACTGGATGTTTTGCTCAGGAGCAGGGAGAGGAACTTGCTAAGAAGTTTAAGCAGATCGATATCGTTATGGGAAATCAAAATATAGGAAAGATCCCTCAGGCTATGGAAAAGCTTGAAAGCGGAGACTTTAAGCACGTAGTATTTGTAGGGGATGAGGATGAGCTTCCTCCTAGAATAGATGCAGACTTCGACTCAAAGAAGACAGCTTCTATACCAATTACTTACGGATGCAATAACTTTTGTACCTACTGCATCGTCCCATATGTTAGGGGAAGAGAAAGATCTGTACCTATGAACCAGATCTTAGATGAGGTAAAAAGATTTGTGGAGAAGGAATACAGAGAGGTTATACTTCTGGGACAGAATGTAAACTCCTATGGAAATGATTCAGAGGACAAGGAGATGAACTTTGCCAGACTTCTAGAGGAGATCTGTAAGATAGAGGGAGATTTCCTAGTAAGATTTATTTCTCCTCACCCAAGAGACTTTACAGATGATGTAATAGATGTGATAGCAGCAAATGAGAAGATTGCAAGATGTCTTCACCTTCCGCTACAATCGGGGTCATCGAGAGTATTAAAAGCCATGAACAGAGGATATACTAAGGAGGAGTACATAGCTCTTGCTGCAAAGATCAAGGAGAGAGTACCTGGAGCGGCCCTTACTGCAGATATAATTGTAGGATTCCCTGGAGAAACTGAGGAGGACTTCCTGGATACCCTGGATGTTGTAAGAACTTCAAAGTTTGATAATGCCTTTATGTTTATGTACTCTCCTAGAAAGGGAACTAAAGCAGCTACAATGGACTGTCAGATAGACCAGGAGGTAAAGAAGGAGAGGTTACAGAGACTTATTGAGGTACAGAATGAGGCTTCCAAGGAGCTGAGTCTTGCCTTTGTTGGAAAAACAGAAAAGGTTTTTGTAGAGGGACCTAGTAAAAAGAATAAAGCGGTACTAAGTTCTAGAACGTCTACCAATAAGATAGTGTTATTTGAGGGGGAATCATCCCTTGAAGGTGAATTTGTGGAAGTTAAGATAACAGATGCAAAGACGTGGACGCTTTATGGAGAACTGGTAAAAAACTAAGCTGAAATAAGGGGTGGAAGCTGTGCTAAATATCTTAATCTTTTTGATACTGGCTTTTATAATAATAGAGGCGGGAAAGAAACTAAGTATTTGTGGTGATAAACTTGGGGATATAATGGGCCTTGAAAAGAGCTGGATAGGGGTAATCATGTTGGCCTCTATCACCTCTCTTCCTGAGCTCATTACAAGCACAGCTGCCACTATGATTGGCGAACCGGAGATGGCTGTTTCCAATATCTTCGGAAGTAATCTCTTTAATGTATTTATTATTTTTATATTGGATATCTTCTTTATAAAAAATTCCTTTTCATCTTCTATAGGGCTGAAAAATTACCTCAGCTGCTTTTCCTCTATACTACTGACCTCAATATTTTTTCTAGGTTTTGTTTTTGGAGATATAAGTTTAGGTGGAATCAGCCTCATATCCATAGGGATATTTTTACTCTACTTGGTGGTTATGAACCTTATATATAAGCTGGAGCATGGAAGGGTCTTTGTAGATCCCATTGAGGAGAATCCAGAGGACAGTATAGTTATGTCTCCTAGGGAGGCCAAGCTAGGTTTTGCCATGAGCGGACTTGTTGTAGTAGCGGTAGGTATAGCCCTATCCAATGTAGCAGACAGGATAGCAGAGACTCCCATTATGGGCATAAGCCTGGGAGAGAGTTTTGTAGGGGTAATACTTCTGGCTCTGGCTACATCTCTGCCTGAACTCACAGTTTCTATACAGGCTATAAAGATGAAGTCCTACAATATGGCAGCAGGGAATATACTGGGAAGTAATATATTTAATATTGCAATAATATTTGTAGTGGATCTCTGCTACAGAGAGGGAAGTTTATTTGATACACTTGGGGAGTTTCATTTAATATCAGCTATATCTTCAATCCTGATACTTCTAACCCTTATGATAGGGATGTTATTTAAGGATAAGAAAAGAAAGGTTGATTCGTGGATTATAGGTGGAATATATATAGCGGCGATGTATATTCTTTATATCAAAAGGTAGAATAGGTGGTTCTTAAAAATGGAAAGTTTAAATAATCTTTTACTAAAGGAGTTAAAGGAAATAGTAAAGGGAATAGGATTGGATATAGGAAGTAAGAGTAAGAAAAATGAGATAGTAGAAGCTATCCTAAGTCACTATGAGAGTGTAGAGGGACATACGATAGCCTGGGGAACTCTAGATGTGATGATGGATGGGTATGGATTTCTGAGAGATACCAGCGTAGAGAAGGATATATATGTATCGGCATCCCAGGTGAGAAGATTTAAACTGAGAAGTGGAGATATGGTACTTGGAGAAGTGAGAACACCTGTGGGGGATGAAAAAAACTATGCCCTTAGAAAGGTTCTTCTTATAAATGGAGGAGATATTGAGAAGGCAGAGGCAAGGATTCCATTTGATGAACTGGTACCTGCATACCCTACTGAGCACCTTAAACTTGAGACAGACAGAAAAAATCTTTCTGGAAGGATCATAGACCTTGTAGCTCCCATTGGAAAGGGACAGAGAGGTCTTATTGTGGCCCCTCCTAAGGCTGGTAAGACCATGCTTATCAGTAACTTAGCTAACTCAATTATTGAAAACAATAAGGATGTAGAGGTATGGATACTTCTCATCGATGAGAGACCTGAGGAAGTAACGGATATAAAGGAAACTGTAAAGGGTGCTGTGGTGTATTCATCTACCTTTGATGAGGATCCTAGAAATCATATAAAGGTTACTGAGATGGTTCTTGAGAAGGCCAAGAGAAAGCTGGAGGACGGAAAGGATATAGTAATCCTTATGGATTCCCTTACAAGACTTGCCAGAGCCTATAACATTGTAATTCCGTCCAGCGGAAAGCTTATCTCAGGAGGTATAGACCCTACAGCTCTCTATTATCCTAAAAAGTTCTTTGGTTCAGCAAGGAATATCAGAGGTGGAGGAAGTCTTACTATAGTGGCTACAGCCCTTGTAGATACTGGAAGTAAGATGGATGATGTAATATATGAGGAGTTTAAGGGAACTGGAAATATGGATATTCATCTGGATAGAGGTCTTGCAGAACTGAGGATCTATCCAGCTATAGATATAAGAAGATCTGGTACCAGAAAGGAAGAGTTACTTCTGGATAAAAAGAAGTTAGGACTTGTATGGAATATAAGAAGGTATCTTTCAGAGTTTGATAAGGCAACAGCTTCTAAGAAGATAATAGACGCTATAAGATCAACTCCAACAAATGATGACTTGTTAAAGACATATGAGAAGGGAGTTGAGAGCAAGTGAAGCAACAGGTAAGGTTAGTGATATTTATTGGAGTGTTGCTTCTTCTTGTAGGGCAGTGTTTCAGAGTTTTAAACAGAGAGATAACAGATGTGGATAAGTTTACCCGTTACTACGAGGCTACAGATGAGGAAAGTGGAGGCTTTGAGATCCTTTCCAGTAACTATATAACTGTGGAAAAAACTTATAAACTGAATAAAAGGTCCTCAATTACAGAGAGTAAGAGGGTGGACTATCAGATTCCTACCTTTGAAATATATACGGTAAAGCCAGGAGATTCACTTTCTAGGATAGCATCTATACACAATCAAAACCTGGATGTATTGAAGGCTAACAACCCGCAACTTGGAAGGGTGTTAAAGGTTGGGGACAAGATTCAGATTGCCACATCCAATGGTATATTTTATAAGGTCAGGTCTGGAGATTCTGTATTTAAGATAGCTCAGAGGTATGGTGTTAAGAGCGACGATATTATGAAGTATAATAAGCTCAGCAGCACCAATATCAGGGTTGGTCAGAAGCTTTACCTTCATAATCCCAGCCTCAAGAGTGTAGCTTCTACCAACAGAAGAAGCAGCGGTAGCTTCAGGATGCCAGTGGCATACAAAGGGGTAACAAGTCCCTTTGGAAGAAGAAGGCACCCTGTTTTAAAGAGATATATCTACCACAAGGGAGTGGACCTGAGAGCTCACTATACTCAGATGTATGCATCTAGAAGCGGAAGGGTAAGCTATGCTGGATGGATGAGCGGATATGGAAAGCTTATTATAATAAAGCATGCAAGTGGGTATGAAACCAGGTATGCTCACCTTAACAATATCTATGTAAAGGTTGGACAGAGGGTAAACCAAGGAGACCTTATTGGGAAAACAGGTATGACTGGAAGGGTTACCGGACCTCACCTGCACTTTGAGATAAGAAAAAATAATAACCCACTAGATCCAATGAAACACTTGGCTAAATAAGAGGTTCCCCTGCACTTGTGCAGGGGATTTTTTAGAGTTAAACTAAGAGAAGTAGTTGGCTTAAATAATTATAGTTTATTGGAGTTGATAGTATGAAGAAACGAGTGATTTTATCTGAGCTGGAAAGGCTTAACCACAAGGGGGTTATAGACGATGAAAGCCTGAGAAATATAAGGGAATACTATAAGTATGAGAGGGAAACCACCAAAAGTTTTTCAGCCTACCTCACTATAACGGGGCTTGTTATGGTTTCCTTTGGGGTGATACTTCTTTTTGCATATAACTGGTGGCAGCTTACCCGGGAGGTAAAGACGGGACTCATACTATGGATCCTTGCTACATCTCAGATAGTTTTTGGAGTTTCCATATGGAAGAGGAAGGAATGGCTTACCGGGGCCGGGATCTTTAACTTTGCCATGAGTGGAGTATCGGTAGCTGCCATCTCTCAGATGTACAATATATCTGGAAGCGATACCTCCTACTTTTTTATGTGGAGCTTACTGACTCTTCCTATAGTGTACCTCACAAGAAGCAACCTCATAGGTCTTCTGTATTCGGTAATAGTTTTTTCCTATCTGAGGAGTGAGGGAAGTATAGTTATCTACGCTCTTCTTCTAGGAGGGATGTTTTATATAAGGAAGGACGAGGGAAGGTATGGAAGCTTTACCAGAGCTCTCACTAAGATAGTTGCCTTGGGGGGACTGGTCTACTGGTATGAGGGCCTTGCTCTGGGAGGACGTTACTCCCTTATGTTTTACGGAGGGCTCATCACACTAACCTATCTATGGCCTCTTGGGCTGAGGTGGATCTCTGAGATGGGAATACTGGTTATGATCTATATGCTGACTCATCGGGGAGGATACTATTCTGGAGCGGGAGTGGAGCTGGGGTCTAAGATGTTTCTTGGAGGAGTTGTTTATCTGAGTGCAGTGGCAAGTGTAGTTTATAAGAAGCAGTGGAAGAACCCATTAAACTACCACCTTCTTCTGATACCAGTGACAACCTTCTTCTCCTTTGGCTATATCTTTTATAATATCTATGTCTTCTCTCTGGGACTCTTCTACGCCTTTGGAGGGATAAAGGTAAATGATGTGAAGTTATTTAATAAGGGGAGTATCCTTATGGCACTGATACTTCTTACAAGGTTCCTGGATAACAATATCTCCACCCTTATCAGAGGAGTAGTCTTTATAGTTGTGGGAATCTCACTTATTTTAGGAAATCTTTATCTATCCAGGAGGAAGTCATGAAGAAGAAGATATTTATATTGATGGTAGTAATGCAGCTGGGTATTTTTCTCGGGCTGGTCTTTGAAAAAAATACAGTACTGAAGAGGGGGAGGGAGTATACCTTTGATGTAGGCTACTACGACCCCTATGATTTTATGAGGGGAAACTACCTTAGGCTGAGCCTCAATCAGAGAGAGATTCAGAGGAAGGGAGAGGAGGAGTACAGGGATGAAAGGGGGTACTTCACTTTAGAGGAGAAGGATGGCATAGCGGTTATTACCTCCTTTCAAAAGAGAAAACCCAAGAAGGGGGATTATCTAAGGGGAAGGATCAGCTATACCTATGAGGATAAGCACTATATAGACAATCCCTTTAAAAGGTATTATGTGGAGGAGAGCGTAGCTGCCCAAATGGAGGCAGAGCTGAGAAGGGCTGAGAAGGCACAGCTAAAGGTAAGGGTATATAAGGGTAAGTACGTGATAGATTCCATTGAAATCAAGTAAAGAATTGGTGTATAATGGAGCCATTAACTAAAGAATAGAATGAGGTAGAAAAAATGGGAATAGATACTAGAAGAGTAAGGGTAGGAAATATATCCATCGGAGGAAGCGACAGAGTTGTAATTCAGTCCATGACAAACACCAATACAGCTGATGTAGAGGCCACTGTAAAGCAGATAAAACAGCTGGAAGAGGTGGGGTGTGAGATGGTGAGAGTAACGGTAAATACACCTGAAGCAGCAGAAGCCATCGGTGAGATCAAGAGAAGAATAAATATACCCCTTGTGGCAGATATACACTTTGACTACAGACTTGCTCTGGCTGCCATAGAAAACGGGATAGATAAGCTGAGGATAAACCCCGGGAATATCGGAAGCGATGAGAGGGTAAGAGAGGTAGTGGAGAAAGCCAAGGAGAAGGGAGTACCTATAAGGATAGGGGTGAACTCGGGATCCATTGAAAAGGGGATCCTGGAGAAGTATGGTAAACCCTGTGCTGAAGCTCTGGTGGAGAGTGCAATGTACCATATAGGACTCCTGGAGAAGTTTGGATTTGAAGATATTATAGTATCCCTTAAGTCCAGCAATGTAAGGATGATGGTTAAAGCATACAGACAGATAAAGGAAAGGGTGGATTATCCCCTTCACCTGGGGGTAACTGAGGCGGGAACAGCCTTCCAGGGAACGGTAAAGTCCTCTATAGGAATAGGAAGTCTTCTACTGGATGATATTGGAGATACCATGAGGGTATCCCTTACTGAAGATCCCGTGGAGGAGATCGCGGTTGCCAAGGAGATCCTAAAGGTGCTGGGAATAATAGATGCAGGAGTAGAGATAATATCCTGTCCTACCTGCGGCCGTACAGAGATAGACCTAATAGGCCTTGCCAAGGATGTGGAAAACTACTTTAAGGGTATGGAGAAAAACGTAAAGATAGCTGTAATGGGTTGTGTGGTAAATGGACCAGGAGAAGCTAAGGAAGCAGACTATGGAGTTGCCGGCGGTAAGGGAGTTGGAGTACTCTTTAAGAAGGGGAAGATCGTAAAACAGGTAGATGAAGGGGAGATCCTTCAGGAGCTGAAGCAGATGATAGTGGAGGATATGGATGATTAAAAGAATAATATTTATTACAGGAATATTATTTGCACTGCTGGGGTGCAGCGGGGCTGCTCCCAGGGAGGACAGCAGGATCTCCCGTGAATATGTAGAGGGTTACCACAGGGTAGTCTTCAATGCCCTTAAGGGAGTGAATAACATAAGGCTAGAGGGAGTATCCATAGCCAGCGGGGAGGTCTACTATATCCAGAAGGGGCAGTATAACCTGACCTATGTATACCAGCCTACCTTCAGCTTTAAGATGGAGGCCAGCTACAAGAGGGAAGACAGAAACGGAGGAGACAGCGACACCACCTCTATGACAAGGGTCAGAGAGGTAGTGGAGATAGTTGAAGACAGGGTTATAGAGATAGAGGGAAAAAGGGTAGAGATTGATATTAAGGGAGAGGCAGGTAGCTGATTTTGAAAAAAATACTGTTATTTATGATATTGAGTAGTGTGAGCTTTGGAGTGAGCCTGGACTTTGGTGACGGCGGAAGCAGAAGGGTCCAGCTTTTAGATGGGGGAAGGGTAAGGATAAGTGAAAGCTTTAAGTGGGAAGACCCATCTAAAGAGGTAGTGTTAAAGGACTTTCCAGAGGATATTAGAAGGGAGTCCCTTGTAGTTGAAAATGAGGATATAGGGGATACTGTGTTCTCCATAAGACAGACGGACAAAAAGAGTATAGAGGAGCAATATAGGGGAAGAGAGGTAATCTATAACAATGAAAAATACACCCTTCTCTCCCTGAGTCCACTGATCATTGAAAGAAGGAGGGATGGAAGGGTAGTTATAAATCCACCTTCTCAGATAGAGATGGAGCCTGTGGAGGAGAGTATCCAGAGGAACAGTGTCAGGATAATAGGGGAAAACCCCATGAAGGAGCTAGATCTCAGCTATGAGTATGAGAGTCTCAAGTGGCAGAAGATCCATAACCTAAACCTCGACAGAAGATTTTTAGAGGATATGGTTATATTTAAAAACAGCGGAGAAAGAAGCCTCAGGGACATGGAGCTGACCTATGGAAGGCAGGGAAGGTTTAATCTGAGTTTAGAGCCCCAGGTAGAGAAGAAGGTGGACCTGGCAAAGAAGGATATAGAGGTGGAGAAGTACTACTCCTACAGAAGCAGTGAGGGAGTAAATCACCCGGAGTTAAACCTTAAGGTGACTGGTGCAAAGCTTCCAGAGGGAAGCAGCGTAAGGGTAATAGAGGATGGAAGATATATTGGAAGCATGGTGGCTAAGGAGAGCGATGAATCCCTTGAGTTTGACGGAATAGTAGAAGAGAAAGTGGATATAAAGACCGACACCAAGGAGCTCAGGTTTGGAGAGAAACTGAGAAGAAGGAGTGTAGATATATCCATAAAAAACTACAGAAGCGACACTGCCTTGGTAAGGGTTGTCTACGATGAACTTCCCAAGAGATGGTATGAGATGAAGAGTGATCTTCCCTATGAGATCACAAAGGAGGGAATAGTATTTAATATTCCCATTGGAGCCAACTCCAGAAAAAACTTAAAATTTTCATATATAATGGAGAAAATATAAACTTTTTTAGAAGGTTTTGCGTCATATAAAGTGTTAGTAAGACAAGAGAGGGTAAATAATGGAATTTGATGATATTTTTGAAATGTATTTTCCCAGGGTCTACAATAAGATACTGGGAATGGTTAAAAACCCTGAAGATGCAGAGGATATAGCTCAGGAAGTTTTCGTGAGTGTATATAAAAACCTTAAGAAGTTCAGGAAGGAAAGTAATATCTATACCTGGATATATAGAATTGCTATAAATAAAACTTATGATTTTTTTAGAAAGAATAAGCTGACCTTTGAGCTAAATGAAGAGATATTGGAGCTGGAGGACAACAAGGATGCACATACCAATATTTTATTGGAGGAGCGGCTGAAAACTATAGGTAAGAGGGAAAAGGAGATAATCCTTTTGAAGGATATCTATGGCTATAAGTTCAGGGAGATTGGAAAGCTTAAGGACATGAATCTTTCCACGGTAAAGTCGATCTACTATAAGGGGATAAAAGATATGGGAGGTACACTATGATGGAACCAAAAGACAGGGTGAAATTAAATGTATATAAACGTCTTTTAGATGAAGAAAAGAAGAAGAATAAGAAGCTTGTGGCAGTGGGAGCTTCAATGTTTGTAATAGGTATATTTTCTGATAATGTTTTTCAGATGGCCACAGAGACAGTAGCTCCAACGGAGATGAAGGTAGCCTATCAAAAGGCCACACCGAAAAATTCCAATAGCGACATAGTATGGGAAAGCTTCTTTGAAGGAAATGTAGTGAAGGAGAAAAACCTAGAGCTCAATGCAGAGGATCTTTTTGTAGCAGATCTAGGGATTTAGCAGGGGGAATAGATGAGGAAAAAAATATTGGTGGTTATGGCAATTATCTTCAGTGTATTAGCTATGGGAGCCACCAGACTAGAAAATATTGGTATAATCTACGAAGATGACTTCAGAAGTGTGGGAGTCAGTGAGGAAAACATAGCCAAAGCCAAGGATATAATTCTGGAAGCCAACAGGAGGCATCAGATCCTTATGCTTGAAAGAAAGCAGCTGGAGCTCGAGGTAAATAAGTATATGCTGGAGGGCTCTGAGGAGAACTGGGATAAGATAAGTAATGTCTTCGATAAGCTTGGACAGGTAGAGGCGGAGCTTATGAAAAATAAGCTGAGAAGCCAGGTGGAGATCAGAAACTACATATCTGAAGAGGAGTATCTGAGAGCCAGAGGAGCAGCTGTAAAAAGGCTGGAAGCAAGTCAAAATACCGCCAGTGAAGGTGTGAATATCAGCGATAAAAAATAGAGGATAAATATCCTCTATTTTTAATTTGTAGAGGCTTGTGTTAAATTGATTTTTAAGAGAGCTTATGATATAATTTATAAGTTAAAGTAAAGAAAATGAAGGGAATGAGGCTAAGTGTTCGCGAAATTAGATGAAGTTGTAAAAAAACATGATGAACTTACAGAGTTAATGGGTACTCAAGAGGTAGCGAGTAACCCTAAAAAAATGATGGAGTACAATAAGGCGTTAAACGATATTACTCCAATAGTTGAAAAGTACAAAGAGTATAAAGGATACATGGAAGACCTTGATTTCATCAAGGAAAATATCAAATCTGAAAAAGATCACGATATGAAGGAAATGATGCAGGAGGAGATGAAGGAGATAGAGGCAACTCTTCCAGGAATTGAAGATGAGCTAAAGATACTTCTTCTTCCAAAGGACCCTAACGATGACAAGAACGTAATCATCGAGATCAGAGGTGGAGCAGGAGGAGATGAGGCAGCTCTATTCTCAGCTAACCTATTTAGAATGTTTACAAGATATGCAGAGAGAAACAAGTGGAAGTATGAGGTCATCTCTAAGAGTGAAGCTGGAGTAGGTGGACTAAAGGAGATAGTATTCTCTATCAACGGAGCAGGAGCATACTCTAAGCTAAAGTTTGAATCGGGAGTACACAGAGTACAGAGAGTACCTGAGACTGAATCATCTGGAAGGATCCATACATCTACAGCAACTGTAGCAGTACTTCCTGAGATAGACGATGTAGAACAGGTTGAGTTAAAGAACTCGGATCTTAAAATAGACACATTCAGATCATCTGGAGCAGGTGGACAGCACGTAAATACTACCGACTCAGCAGTAAGAATCACTCACCTTCCTACTGGAATAGTAGTAGAGTGTCAGGATGGAAGATCGCAGCTTAAGAACAAGGAGCAGGCTATGAAAGTACTTGCTGCAAAAATCTATGAGGTTGAGCTTGAAAAGCAGAGATCTGAAGTGGACGGAGCAAGAAAGCTGCAGGTAGGAACAGGGTCTAGATCTGAGAAGATCAGAACTTATAACTATCCACAGGGAAGAGTAACTGATCACAGAATCAAGCTGACTCTTCATAAGCTGGATGCTATCCTGGATGGAGATCTTACTGAGATGATAGATGCACTTATTACCTTCGACCAGGCTGAGCTTCTTCAAAGCGTAGGAGAGTAATGAAGAAATTAATTGATATACTGAATTTCAGTGAGGAGTATTTGAAAAAATACTCCTTTTCAAAACCCAAATTAGAAGCACAGAAGGTGGTGTCCTATGTCCTGAAGCTTGATAGGATAAGTCTATACGCCAACTTTGACAGAAATTTGAGTGAGAATGAGAGAAGCGAGATCAAGGTTCTCCTGAGGGAGATGGCCAGAAAGAGAAGGAACTTTGATGAGCTGGACAGCGTTCACAAGAAGGATGATGCAGAGGCAGCCAGGGAGGCTGAGGACCACAGACTTAAGAACATGGAGATCTTGAAGAAGAGCATAGCCTACCTGGAAGGGAAGGGCGTTGAAAATGCCAGGTTTGAGGCGGAGAGTATATTTGCCCATGTACTGAAGACCGGAAGGATGACCCTGACCCTTAACTTCAAGAGGGAGATAAGGAAGGAAGAGCTGGAAGAGATAAGGGCAATGCTCAAGGAGAGAGCTGTGGATAAGAGACCTCTGGCTTATATCCTAGGAGATGAGGAGTTTTACGGTTATAAGTTTAATGTAGATGAGAGGGTACTTATTCCAAGGTCGGAGACTGAACTTCTTGTAAAGGAGTGTATAGGACTACTCTATGGAGTAGAGGAGCCTGTGATCCTAGATATTGGTATAGGAAGCGGAGCTATATCTATATCCCTTGCCAAGGAGATCGAAAGATCCAAGGTGCTGGGAGTGGATATCAGTGACGGAGCCATAGAGGTAGCTAACTCCAATAAGGAACTCAATGAAGCGGATAACGTAAAGTTTATGAAGTCGGATGTCTTTAGTAATGTAAAGTACACCGAGTTTGACCTAATTGTATCCAACCCTCCATATATTCCCACAAAGGAGTATGTAGAGCTTATGCCTGAAGTTAAGGGGCATGAGCCAAAGATGGCCCTTACAGATAACGGTGACGGATATAAGTTCTATACCCAGATCTCCAATGAATCGGGTAACTACCTTAAATCAGGAGGATATCTGGCCTTTGAAGTGGGATATGATCAGGCTCCCAAGGTCAAGGAACTTATGGAAGAGAATGATTTTGAAAATGTAGTGGTGGTAAGGGATTATCACAATATAGAAAGAATTGTAATAGGTAAGAAGAAGTAAGGAGATGGATCATGTCAACATTGTTATCGGATTATGACTACAATCTTCCAGAGGAACTTATCGGTCAAAAGCCAGCTGAGCCAAGAGATCACTCCAGGCTTATGACTGTGGATAGAAGTCTGAAGAAGATAGAGCATAAGAGGTTTTATAATATAGTGGATTACCTAGAGCCTGGGGATGTTCTTGTGAGAAACTCAACCAAGGTAATACCTGCCAGGATGATAGGAAGAAAGGAAACCGGAGCAGTATTGGAGGTTTTCCTGTTAAAGAGGATAGATATCAACACCTGGGAGTGTATGATAAGACAGGCTAAGAAGCTGAAGCTGGGACAGAAACTTATAATAGGTGAAAACAGTGAGATAGTTGCTACCCTTCTTGAGGTGAAGGAGGACGGAAACAGAGTTCTTTCCTTTGAATATGAGGGGGCCTTTGAGGAGGTTCTAGATAAGCTGGGGCAGATGCCTCTACCTCCCTATATAACTGAGAAGCTATCTAAAAAGGAGAGGTATCAGACTGTGTATGCCAAGAAGGGAGAGTCGGTGGCGGCTCCAACGGCTGGATTACACTTTACTGAGGAACTCCTTAAGAAGATAGAGGAGAAGGGTGTAGAGATAGTAGATGTGTATCTAGAGGTAGGACTGGGGACATTCAGACCTGTGCAGACAGAGAATGTACTGGAGCACAAGATGCACGAGGAAACCTATGAGGTGCCAGAGGAAGCGAGAAAAGTTATAACAAAAGCTAAGGCTGAGGGAAGAAGGGTAATAGCTGTGGGAACCACATCTGTAAGAACTCTGGAATCTGCAGTTAATAGCAGTGGAGAATTAGAAGCTAGAAAGGGTAGCACAGATATATTTATATATCCAGGATATGAATTCAAGGTAGTGGATGCTTTGATTACGAATTTTCACCTGCCAAAATCCACTCTGCTTATGTTAATATCGGCTTTTTCAACAAGAGAGTTTATGATGGAGACCTATAAAAAAGCAGTGGAAGAGGGATATCATTTCTTTAGTTTTGGAGATTCAATGTTTATTTATTAAGAAGAGGTGAAAAGTTTGAGAATAATAGCTGGAACAGCAAAGGGTAAGACGATTAAGTGTAGAAAGGGTACTGAGACGAGACCTACTATGGACAGGGTAAAGGAGTCTCTATTTTCTATCCTTATGCCATATATTGAGGACAGCAGAGTACTAGATCTATTTAGCGGAACTGGAAACATAGCTCTAGAAGCAATCAGCAGAGGAGCTAAGAAGGCCGTTATGATAGAGAAGGACAAGGAAGCTCTTAGAGTAATAATAGAGAATGTTAACAACTTAGGGTTTGAAAACCAGTGCAGAGCTTATAAGAATGAAGTGGAAAGAGCAGTGGAGATCCTAGGTAAGAAAAGGGAGAAGTTTGACATTATCTTCATGGACCCTCCGTATATAGAGGAAGTGTGTACTAAGGTAATAAAGGCTGTGGAAAAAGCCAACCTTCTTGCTGAGGGAGGAATTATTATCTGTGAGCACCATAAGTATGAAGATATGGCAGAGAAGATAGGGGAGTTCAATCAGGTAGATGAGAGAACCTATGGTAAGAAAACCCTTACCTTCTATGCAAGATAGAGAAAAATAAAGTAATAAAAAAAAGACTCCATGAGTCTTTTTTTTATAGCATAAAGTCAATATAATCTATCTTAGTCTCGCTCTTAAGTTCGGAAAACTCGTTTGGAAGAACTTCCTCTGCTCTAAAAGTGTTCACGATAGCTCCCATGATACCTAATCCCATTCTTTTAATTCTAGCCATTTCAGCCTCCTATATAAATAAAAAATAATAATTAAACAATCTTTACGAAGGGATAGTACCATTTAAATAGGAAAGTTACCAATGCAAAAAGTAGATATATTAATTTTTTTTAATATATCTATTTAATAATATGGAGGAATACCCCAGTAATATTAATGTCCTGTTTTGTGATTTCAGACTAAAAATTCAAGAAAAAAAGAAAAAGAGCACTCAGTGCTCTTTTTAATTGAAATTATTAACTTGATTACTTGTTTTGTGCTTCCTTCATCCTTTCAGCCTGGGTCTTACTGTGGTAGTAAGGCTCAAGGTGAACAAGGTCATCTGGAGTCATATCTACAGCCATCTCTGCCATAACAGAAGCTCTAGGAATGGAAAGGGACTTTAGGTTGAAGTATCCTCTCTCTCCAGCCAGTTCCTCCAGTCTCTCTCTATATACTATACTAGCATCTCCAAGGAAGAGAAGGTTATCCTCAGCATACTCCTCTACTACCTTTGTAATCTCCCCATCCTGATACTGAGAGTTTCTTACAACTCTTCCCTCTCTATCGAAGGAGTAGTCGCAGTAGTATACTCTCTCCTTTCTGGCATCGATCATGGAGATGATCCTCTTGTCTGTAGCTCCAGTCATGTGAGCTATGGCATCTAACTCATTGATACCAACTACTGGAATGTTAAGGGAGTAAGCCATACCCTTGGCTGCTCCTACCCCTACTCTGATTCCTGTAAATGATCCCGGACCAACACTTACAGCAATTCTCTCTACATCCTTTATAGTGTAACCAGAAAGCTGAAAGAGGCTGTCTATGGATGTCATTACAGTATCTGAATGATTTAATTTTATATTTAAGTTAACCTCACTGATAAGTCCCTTTTCACTGTGGTACAGTGCAACGGTACCTACCTTGGTAGATGTATTAATTGCTAAGACCAACATAATCTAACAACTCCTTTTCTCTTGCTTTATTTCCAACAAATTCAATGGAAATTTTTCTGCTCTTTTCATCGTGGTGGAAGAGCTTAATCTGTATAAACTCCTTTGGAAGTTCCTCGGCGATAATATCTGCCCACTCGATAAGTACAAGACCACCATTGTGAAGGTAGTCCTCATACCCTACCTCATATACCTCTAGAGGGTCTGAAAGTCTGTATACATCAAAGTGGTATAGAGGGAGACGTCCCCCCAGGTGTTCTAGAACATAGTTGAATGTAGGGCTTTTAATATTACCCTCTATTCCCAGCTCCCTTGCAACGGTTTTTACAAATGTTGTCTTCCCTGTACCTAGGTCACCAATAAGGGCTACAACATCATCAGCTTTTACATAGTCGGACAACCTTACAGCAAGGTGTGTAAGCTCGTCAAAAGAAAGTATCTTTTCCATATTACTCCTCTACTTTTCTAAGATTTTATTTACAACATTTGTAGTAGATTTTCCATCTACTAACATAAGAATTCTAACTTCTCCCCCGTTTCTTTCTACTACCTCTGTCTCAGGAAGATCCTCCTTCTTATAGTCTCCTCCCTTTACGTGGATAGATGGCTTGAGCTCCTCTATGATCTCCACAGGTGTATCCTCTGTAAAGATAACTGTGTAGTCCACTGCTTTTAAACCTGCAAGCATCTCAGCTCTGTCCAGCTCGGAGTTGATAGGTCTTGTAGGGCCCTTAAGTCTTTTAACTGAAGCATCGGAGTTTACTCCAACAACTAAGAAATCTCCCTGCTCCCTTGCCTGCTCTAAGTATCTAAGGTGTCCTACGTGAAGGATATCAAAACAACCATTGGTAAAAACTACCTTCTTTCCCTGAGCTTTTAAACTCTCAATAAGAGTAGCAGCTTCTTCTCTTCCTAAAATTCTATTCATAGTCCAGTTCTCCTAAAATTTATTTTCATACTCATCGATAATTTTAACTACCTCTATAATTATATCAGCAGTGATCCCCCAGATAGTTTCCCCCTCATAGAAGAAGAAGTTTACGCTACGGGGCTTGCTGGTCCAGGGTTTATGATACATATCTGGAAGGTTGAGTTCCCTAGCAGGGAACAGCTTCTCTATCCCATCCTCTATATATTTTGGATGGGATGTGACCCCTATCTTTTCTACCCTGGGCTTGGTGGTTCTGAAGAAATCAACGGGAATAAAGAGGAGCTTCTCTACCTCATCCCTGTTTATCTTAAACTCATCTATATCTTCTATATGTATATGTCCTAAATAGGCTTCTACCAGTACTCCAGTGGGGATGATCATAGTTCCCACCTTTCCGATTACCTCTATCTTCTCCCTGCCTATACCAATCTCCTCTACAGTTTCCCTAAGGGCTGTCTCAAGAAAGGTCTTGTCCCTCTCCTCATACCCTCCTCCTGGGAAGCTGATCTCTCCTCCCTGTCTTATGTGGGGAGATCTTTTCTGGAAGATAAAGTGGGGTATCCCTTCAAGAGTACAAAGGGCAACCAGTACAGAGGAGTTGAAGTATCTCTCTCTCCCGATAATCCTATCCTTATTGTTCACATTCTTCCTAAGTAATTCAAGTAACGGCATATATAACCTCCTAGTGGATTATACCATATACTTCAGGGATAGTTTAAGGGAAAAGATAAAATCTTTAGGTTGTTGAAAAAATATACATATTTTTTTTGAAAGAAATGATTTAAAAGGGTATAATAGGATTGTATAAAATATACAACAAGAATTTTGATAGGGGGTAACTTGATGAGAAAAGTACTGTTAACTGGAGTTTTAGGTCTTAGTTTACTTATGGGGGCATGCACAAGTAAACAAGTGTCTCAAAATGAAGTTAGAAGAGATGTAAAAATTTATGCAGGAAACTTTAATAAGAGTAAAGTAGAAATAGAAGATGGTCAGGTAACAACAGAATATTTCAAGATAAACACTGAATTTCAGAATAAACTAATAAGAGTTGCTATCACCAATACATCGGATGAGGTAATGATTGTAGAGTGGGAAAAATCTGCTTATATTGGGTTAGATGGAAAAGAACAAAAACTTGTAAACATGAGAGGGATGAAAGAGCAATACTATGCAAAAGAAAGAGCAGATTCCTATAGAAGTGGTCAGACAATAATAACAGAATTAGTTCCGGAAAAAAATTTAGAAATATTAGAAGGAGATTCATTAGGGGCTGGAAAAGTTTACATAAAGCATAACCTTTTAGAAAATGAAGAGGTTTTAAATGAACATGCCACGATAAAACTTTCTGTAGTGATAGGAGGAGTGAAAAAAGGAGTAAGAAAAGAGGTTGAAATATATTTCGGAGAGGGAGATATGCCTCAAAGCCTGGGAGATACTCTATATGCAAGAAATGACAGTATGGTAGCTGCACCGGTTATTGCACCGGTAGAGACGGCAGAAACTACTACAGAAGCTGCACCAGTGGCAGTTCAAAAGACAGAGGCTCCGCTGGAGGTAACAGCTCCAGATGCCATGAAGATAAAGGATGAAAATGCCCTTCTTGAGCAGGAGATCAGATCTAAGAACCAGCTTATTCAGGAGTTAAATGAGAGAGCTAGACTGAAGAAGGAACTAGAGGAGAAGCAAAAAGAGATAGATGCTTTAATGCTTCAATTAAACTAATAAGAGTGTCCCAGGCTGGGTTTTCCGCCTGGGACATTTTACTTCCTTGTTTTATCTAGGAGAGATATAGTATAATTACTAATAAAATGCAGGTTATAGATTGAATACTTTAAGATTCAATGGGGTAACTGTAGGATGAGGTGAAGGAAATGGCCAGAGCAAAAAGTTTTGAAGAAAACCTTATGGAAGTGGATGAGATAATTAAAAAGCTTGAAAATGGAGAGCTGGAACTAGCTGATTCACTGAAGGAGTATGAAAAGGCGACTAAGCTGCTGAAAAAATCATCTGAGCTTCTGGAGAAGGCAGAGGGGAAGATAATGAAGGTAGTGGAGGAAGCTGGCGAGATTAAGATAGAGAACTTTGAAGCGGAATAATCGGGGGATTTTATAATGTTGAAGACATATATGATGCAAAAGAGAGAGAAGATAGACGAGGTAATAGGAGAGCACCTGGATAAGCTTAAGTATCCTGCAGTAATAGCAGAGGGGATGAGGTACTCGGTATTAAACGGAGGAAAGAGACTGAGACCGATGCTCCTTCTCATGACCCTTGAGGCACTGGGAGCGGATGAGAGTCTTGGATACTCTACAGCAACAGCCATAGAGATGATACACTCTTATTCCTTGGTACACGATGATCTCCCTGCCCTGGACAACGATGACTACAGGAGGGGAAAGCTCACTACCCATAAGAAGTATGGAGAAGCAGAGGCTATTCTTATAGGGGATGCCCTACTTACCCACTCCTTTAATGTAGTGTCAGCAGGAAATATGCACCTGAGCGGTGATAAGATAGCCAAGCTTGTGGCTCTTACCTCTGAGTATGCTGGGGTAAATGGTATGATAGGGGGACAGATGGTGGATATTGAAAGCGAAGGTAAGGAGATAGAGCTTCCTATTCTTCAGTATATCCATACCCACAAGACGGGTATGATGATAAAACTTCCAGTGGAAGCTGCCTGCATCATAGGAGAAGCAGATGCAGAGACTACAGCTAAGCTGACAGAATACTCGGAGCTCATAGGACTGGCCTTCCAGATAAAGGATGATATCCTGGATGTAGAGGGAGAGTTTGAAAAGCTGGGTAAACCTGTGGGAAGTGATGAGGAGCTTCAAAAATCCACATACCCGCAGATCTTTGGTATGGAAAGAGCCAAGGAGATCCTGGAGGAGAAGATAGATAGAGCCAAGACCGTGGCTGTGGAAGCCCTGGGAGAAGAGAGAGCAGCGATCTTTGTTGAGCTAGCTGACTATATAGGAAAGAGGGATAACTAAGTAAGAGTGTAAAGAGAGGGGGCGAAAGCCCCTTTTTTTGAAAAAATTTGAAAGCGGTGGAAGAGGATGGTTGATTACAGAGGTCTTATAGAGGATATATGGAGTGCCGGAGGGCAGGCTTATCTCGTAGGGGGATGGGTAAGGGATATGCTTCTGGGACGAGACAGTGAAGATATAGACTTGGAGGTTATAGGCCTTCCAAGGGACAGGTTTGAGGAGATACTGAAGGGGTACGGAAAGTACTACAGATGCGGCAGGGCATATGAAATATACATCCTGGGGCACGATATAGAGATATCCTATATAGAGGAAGCAGTGGAGGTCAGGGATGCAGCCAGAAGGAGGGATTTTACCATAAACTCCCTCTACTATAATCCACTGGAGGACAGGGTCTATGACTACTACAATGGAAGGGAGGATATAGAGAGGGGAGTTATAAGGCATGTGGATAAGGTCACCTTTCTGGAGGATCCCCTGAGGATATTGAGGGCAGCTGAGATGGCTTCCAGATTTTCCTTTGATGTGGATCCTGAAACGATGGTGATGATGAGGGAGAATATAGAGGTGTTAAGGGAGGTACCAGGGGAGAGAGTGGCTGAGGAGCTGAGGAAAGTCTACCTTCTCAGCCCCAAACCCAGTATGGCTTTTGAGGTCATGGATGAAAGTGGAGCTCTTGAGATAATCCTTCCCAGGCTTGTAAGGCTAAAGGAGGTAATTCAGGATGAAATCTACCATCCAGAGGGGGATGTGTATACCCATATTCTCATGATGCTGGATGTCCTTCCTGTTAAGAGAAGATCTATGGAGGTATTCTGGGGGATAATCTACCATGATATGGGTAAGGAGGAGACCTGGCCGGAGTTCAGAGGTCATGCCCTAGTATCCAAGGAGATATTCCAGAGAGAAAGCGAAGACCTTGTAAGGGGAAGAACGCTTAGAAGGTGTGTGGAAGCCCTCATAGAGTATCATGAGGAGCCCCTGAAATTTTTAATAGAGGGTTTTGACAGGATAAGGGTGAGAAAGCTGGCTGTGAGGGTGGAGATAGAGAAGCTATTAGACCTCTACCTATGTGATGTTCTTGGTCGTGGAAGGGAGGATAACAGCGAGGAGCTTGAAACAATAGAAAGGATAGGGAAGATCTATACCGAGGTAAGGGAGGAGCTGACTCCTATAATAAGGGGAAGGGACCTCATTGAATGGGGAGTAGAGGATAGGGAAACCTATTCAGAGATTATAGGCATGCTCTTTGAGGCACAACTGGAGGAAAAGTTTTCTACCAAGGAGGGGGCAAAGGCCTTCTACTTAAGCAGGGTTAAGGCTTAGCGTTATTTACAAAGGGTGATAAATGTGTTATATTTATAATCGTAAGAGGATTCTTATTAGGATAATATTTTCAATGGGAGGCAGCTGATGAAAAAGGGATTATACCTGTTTCTTATACTGGCAATGATAGGATGCAGCACCACTACTTCCTATGAGAAGATAGCAAGGGATGGATACAGGGTATCTAAGGCAGATAGCAGATTCCTGGCTAAGGGGAAGAATGGACATTCCTACTATAAATACAACGATGAGGAAGCCAGAGTATTTATGGTGATAGAGAAGAATGTGGCCACCAATGAGCTCAAACCACTTCTAAGCTTTGAATACAGAGGTGAGGACTGGATATACATGGAGAGGGTAAACTTTAGAGGACCTCAAGGGGAAGTAGAGGTAGACTTCCTAAGGGCAAAGTTTCAGGGAGCCCCTGTACAGGAGATTCCCAGAGCCTCTGGTAGTGTTGTAGAAAGGGTACTTGTTCCCGTAGCTGAAGAAAGTTTATCGGAACTGGAAGAGCTTATGAAGGAACAGGATGAAGTTAAAGCAAGATATTCCAGCAGATACAGGGAAAGAAGTGCTGAAATAACATTAACTCCTCAGGAAAAAGAGGGGCTATTAACAATGATAAGATTATATAACAAAGTAAAAGGGGAGAGTATTAATGGCAATTAAGGTAAGAAGCGTAATAACAGCTCACAGAGCGAAGCAGAATCCTGAACTAGGAGGAGCAATAGATATATTAGGGGCATTTGATGAGTTAATCCAGCCTTTATTTCCACTACCAATGCAGAATATGGCTATGGTAATCTCATTTGAGGGAATGGAAAGAAATACTATGTTTGAGATGAGACTAAACGGACCAAATGACGAGCTTATCTCTAAGGGTGAGTTTGGTGTGGCAGTAAGTCCATTTGGAAATGGAAAGAAGATCATCGATATGGAGAAGTTCCTTATTAAGGAAAGAGGAAAGTATTCTATAGATATCTTAGAGAAGGGACCTCAGGGACTAAAGTTTGTACAGAGCTGTGACCTGTTCACAGCAGCGTACCCTCCAAAGAGGATCTTCAAGGAGGGAGAGGTAGAGGCAATCCTTGGAAATGATGAGGTAATAAAGACGATAAAAACTGAGTTCAGACCATTTGGAGCAAAGGAAGCAGTTAGACTGCAGATGAACTTAGATGAGAGCAAGGGAGCCGAGGAGGGACACACACTCTTCCCTGCAAGCAATGAGATAGAGATAGAAGGAACTAAGCATGACCTAACTGGTCTTAGAAGACAGATGGAGTGGATGTTTGGTAGACCAATTCCAAAGCAGGAAGAAGCTAAGGAAAACGAGGAAAAGTAAGTAGCAATTAACCTATAAAAGAGCTGCCCTTGGGCAGTTCTTTTTTTTGAAAATTTAAGGGAGTGGAAAGGAAAAACCCTTGACAGGATATAAAAAAAATTATATAATCTTTTGGTAAAATGTACCTTTCCCACAAAGGACCGTTGCGTTATATTATTATAAATATAACAATATTCGAGGAGGAAACAAAGTGAACAAGTACACAGTAATGCAAAGAAAAGAAGATGTAGTAAGAGATTGGATCCACTACGACGCAGATGGTGTTGTATTAGGAAGACTAGCAGCTGAGATCGCTAAGGATCTTATGGGTAAGAAGAAGGTTACTTTCACTCCACACATCGATGGAGGAGACTTCGTTGTAGTAACAAACATCGAAAAGATCGCAGTAACTGGAAAGAAGCTTACTGATAAGGTATATTATAATCACTCAGGTTACATGGGTGGAATTAGAGAGAGAAGACTTGAAGAAGTTCTAGCTAAGAACCCAGCAGAGGCTCTAATGATGGCAGTTAAGAGAATGCTACCTAAGAACAAGCTAGGAAGACAGCAGCTTACTAGACTTAGAGTATTCGTTGGAGCAGAGCACGCTCATACAGCACAAAAACCTGAGACAAAGGAATTATAATAGGAGGTAGTTGACAGTGGCAGACATGATTCAATATAGAGGAACTGGAAGAAGAAAAACTTCTGTAGCAAGAGTAAGACTTATTCCTGGAGGAACAGGAGTAGAAATAAACGGAAAGGCAATGGCAGAGTACTTTGGTGGAAGAGAGATCCTATCAAAGATCGTTGAGCAGCCATTAGCATTAACTGAGACTACTGAAAAGTTCGCAGTTAAAGTAACTGTAGATGGTGGAGGAAACTCTGGTCAAGCTGGAGCTATCAGACACGGTATCTCAAGAGCACTACTTGCTTCTGATGAGACTTTAAGAAAGGCTCTAAGAGAAGCTGGATTCCTTACTAGAGACTCAAGAATGGTTGAGAGAAAGAAGTACGGAAAGAAGAAAGCAAGAAGATCATCTCAGTTCTCAAAGAGATAATCGAATCCATATGGATTTCAAAGACAGGTATTTTTACCTGTCTTTTTTTTGTTTTTTGTTATTAAAGAAGATATAGAACTCTGAATAGATTTAAGAGTAAATTCATTTTATTTTTTAATGGGAGATAGATTTGATGAAAACAATGAGAGTTATAACAGATTTTGGGGAAGTAACTGAGAATCCCAATAGCGCTGCAGAGAAGGAGTTATTAAAGGTGACCTTTTATTTTTTACAAAGATCTATTTATATGGCATGTTTCGAAGGCTTTATTGCTTCTTTACTATCTTTAATAACTCTAATCATAAGTCTGTAGGCGAAGGCTGGCAGTTTTAAAGGTGATTCGGGATTTAAAAAATCTAGGGACTATAATTGCAGTTGGATAAAACTTTTTTGGATTATCATCAACTGAAGTTGCTAGATGTTTTATTCAATCTTTTTGTCGGTAGTTTTATCAGTAGAAAAATTTAAGCGAAATATAAGTAAGAGCTTCCCTTAAAAAAAATTAAGGTGGAGTAGAAGGGTAGAAGAAATAGTAAAGAAGTGTTTTGTAGTTTGAAAACACACAAACTACAAAAGAGAACAGAAACTCAACTGTAAAGCTGTAGTTTACAAAAAATATGGATTAAGGCTTCCAAAAGGATAAAAGTAGCTTTAAAGATCAGCAAAAATATTGAAAACTTTCTATAAAATAGTTTAAAAAGCCTGTTTTTTTTAGCTTACTTACTGAAAAAAAGTTATTAAAATTTAGTCATGTATTCAAAGGATTGGGTGGATTATATAATTGGAATCGGTTTAATGGGAACGAAAAAGATACAAATTCAAAGAAAAAATGTCATAATTCTCCTTCAAAAATCACCTAACAACAGAAAATTCGTTCTCTTTTCAAAAGAGAACGAATTAGTATTTTGAGTATTTATAATTAGAATTTAAATTCTCTTATAAAAAAATAACACAATAAATAAACTTTAGTTACTTTTTAATAACAGTTATTCTCTATTAGAAAAGAGAATAAATAGTCTCTATTATTTGTGTAAAGAGTGGGTATATAAACAATATATTTCAAAAAAGAATGTCAGTTGAATATACTTAGACTAATGAAGGATTAATTCAAGTTTAACAATGAATAAGGGGAGATTTAATGATGAAAAGATTACTAATTGCATTGGGAGCACTTACACTAGTAAGCTCTGCAGCAGTTGCAGCAGAGGAATTCAAGCCAACTGGATCTGTTAAGCAAGAGATCAAGTGGTATGGAGACAAGGAAGAGGTAGATAGTCAGTATATCAGATTTACTCTAGCAGAAGGTGGAGTAAGATTTACTGAGAACTTCTATGTAGACTACAGAGTAAGAGACTACATCAGATACCACTCAGATGAGGGATCTAACACTAAAGACTTAAGAACAAGACTTTACTATGATCACGGTTATTTAGGGGACACTAAGATCGATGTAAGACAGAGATTTGAGGTAAGAGACAGCCAGGATAAGAACAGATTTACATATACTCCAGAGTTTGATTTTGCAGAGTACTTCGATTTTGCAGATACTTTCAAGTTAAGACCAAGCTTCAGATACCAGGATGACAATAACGCTAACGAAAGTTACAAGCACGTTGGTGCAGACTTCCTTTACTACAAAGAATTTGCAACTGGTAACCACGATCTAGGAGTTGAGTTCAACGTTTATACTAGATTCTATGAGCAGGACTTTGTTTCAGACAACTCAAAGGGAACAGCTGAAGCTGATGCAAAGACTGAGGATTCTAACTTTGCTACAGACGTAGAGTTCTACATCTACTATACTTACAGCCTAGGACAGTACAATGGTATAGACTATGCATTCTACTATGAGTTCGGTCTAGATCCATATACATTCTACGACAGAAAGGTTGATACTGTAGAGGATAAGGTTGTAACTGAGAGCTATGATTCAGAGTGGACAGTTTACAACGACTTCGAGCTTCAGGCATCATACAAGGTTAACGACTCTACATCTATCTACGGAGCAATCGCTGTAGAGCACGCAAACAACGAGGGAAGAGACCAAGCTTCAGACTTCAAATGGCAGCCATATGCATACGTAGGATGGAGAACAAAGTTCTAATTGGAACAAAAAATAGATATTTCAGACACCCTTTAAAAAGGGTGTCTTTTTTTAATTTTAAATTAAAAAAAGATTAAAAAAAATTAATTTTAAACTTTTCTTAAGGGTACATTAATGAAGGCTGCCAAATGTCTCATATACGGTTAAGCTAAATTTAAGCTAATTTTAAAATAGAACGAAAATATTCTATATGTTTTCCTTTAAATATCCATATATCAAATATATTTTTAAATAATATAAAAGTTATAATATACTCACCTTAGCGAGAGTTATAAAAGTTTTGAAATGGAAAAGGGGAGATTTGACGATGAAAAGATTACTGATTGCATTAGGAGCACTTACACTAGTAAGCTCTGCTGCAGTAGCGGCAGAAGATTTCAGACCAACTGGATCTGTTAAGCAAGAGATCAGATGGTATGGAGACCAGGAAGAGGTAGATCAAGAGGGATTAAGATTTACAATGGCAGAGGGTGGAGTTAGATTCACTGAAAAGTTCTATATCGACTACAGAGTAAGAGACTACATCAGATACCACTCAGATGAGGGATCTAACACTAAGTCTATCAGAACAAGACTTTACTATGACCACGGGACTCTAGGGGACAGCCAGGTTACTATGAGAGAGAGATTCGGTGTAGAGGGAACTGCTGATAACAACACGTTCTACTATACTCCAGAGTTTAACTTCTCAAACTACTTTGAGGGAGGAGATTACTTCTCAGTAGATACTTTAAAGATCAGACCTGCAGTAAGATACCAGGATGACAACAATGCAAATAAAACAGCAGTTAGCGGATCTTTAGATTTCCTTTCTGTATACTCATTCCCAGCTGTACCAGGGGATCTTTCAGTTGAGTTCAACGTATACGGTGGATACTTAGATGATTCAACAGCTACTAAGGATGGAAAGAGCATTTCAGACGAGAGAGCAGTATGGGTAGAGCTATATGGTTACTATGCATATGAGCTAGGAACTTGGAATGGACTAGACTTCACAGCTTACTACGAGTTTGGACTAGACCCTCTAAAGGTATATGAAGAGGAGAGAGACGCTGATCAGAGAGACAGAGACACTTATGATAAAGAGTGGACTATCTACAATGACTTCGAGCTTCAGGCATCGTACAAGGTTAACGCATCTACATCTATCTACGGAGCGATTGCAGCTGAGTATGGAAACACTAAGGGTCAGGAGTACGCTTCAGACTTTAAATGGTTCCCATATGCATACGTAGGATGGAGAACAAAGTTCTAATCAAACCTAATAATAGATATCAGGGATACCTCTGTGAGGTATCCTTTTTTATATATTAATTAATTCTTTTATTAATATAAGCTTAAATCAGAAAAAAGACCCCTTCTTAGATTTCTTTTAAGTTTTTTCTATATGGTTTGAATATGAAAACATATATTCTCTATATTTTTTAAATATATTTAAGATATATTCAATGTATTTCAAAAAAAAATGATTGTTAAATATACTCACCTTAGCGAGAGTTACAAGATATGAGTGTAATGAATTTTGGAAAAGGGGAGAATTTAATGATGAAAAGATTATTAATTGCATTAGGTGCACTTACAATGGTGGGTACAGCTGTGGCAGCAGCTGAGGAGTTCAGACCAACTGGATCTATTAAGCAGGAGGTTAGATGGTACTCGGATAAGGAAGATATCGATAGTGAGCACATCAGATTTACACTGGCAGAGGGAGGAGTTAGATTTACTGAGAACTTCTACATCGACTACAGAGTAAGAGACTACATCAGAAACCACTCAGATGAGGGATCAAATACCAAGGACATGAGAACAAGACTTTACTATGATCACGGTTACTTAGGTGACACTCAGATCGATGTAAGACAGAGATTAGAGGTTAGATCTACTCAGTCATACAACAGATTCTCATACACTCCAGAGTTTAACTTTGCTGAGTATGTACCTGGATTCTCTACATTTAAAGTAAGACCAGTGGCAAGATACCAGGATGATAACAATGGAAACACTACTCTAGTGAGAACAGGTGCAGACCTTCTTACTTACCTTCCTGTTTACTCAGAGGGGAATATCGACTTTGGAGTAGAGTTTAATACTTACTTCAGATATGATGAAACAAAGGGACCAAACAGATACTATACTTCTGGTGGATCTCAAAAGGACAGCCAGACAGCTGTGGATATCGAGCTTTATACATACTTCACATATGACCTGGGAACATGGAATGGAGTTAACTTCGCATTCTATCACGAGCTAGGGGTGGATCCATATACATTCTATGACAGAAAGATAGATGTTACAGATGCAGATGGAAACAGAACAGGGGATAGCTATGATTCAGACCTATACCTTTACAATGACTTCGAGATTCAGTTCTCATACAACGTAAATGACTCTACTTCAATTTACGGAGCCCTTGCTGTGGAGTTTGCTAACCAGCAGGCTTATGGAAACGATGGAGATACAGGAAACTACAAGTGGCAGGCATATCCATATATCGGATGGAGAACAAAGTTCTAATAGCTTCCTTTGAAGTAATATTAAATGAAGGGGATACCTTAAGGGGTATCCCCTTTTACTTAAAAAATTTATTAACTTAAAATTAGTGAAAAAATAAACTTTATAGGTAAAAAGTGTTCTAAATGATTTAATCTTTTGTGAAAAATATACAAAATAGCAATATATTAGATAGAAGCTTAACATTCATTTGATATATTATAAATATAAAAATAAATAATATATACTCCACCTAAAGAATTAAAGAGATGAAATTCTCTAACAAGGAGGAGGAAGATTTATGAAGAAATTACTGCTTTTAACGTGTATAGGAATTGCTGCAGGTTCTATGGCATATGGTGAGGGCTTAACAAGTAACTTCGAGGAGGATTCCAACAGGGAAGAGATAGGAGTAATGGAAAGAGCTGCTGAGGATCTGGGACAGACCTATGCAAGGGAGGATGGATCCAAGTGGTCTGGAAAGTTTGAGTTGTGGCATGAGACGGATAAGGTGAGGTCCTCGGATAGCGGGAAGGATGTTACGGATATAGGTACAGCAATTACCCTTACAGACAATGATACAGGGATATTCTTTAGGTATGAGCTTCTTACTACCAGTCTCACAAAGGATGCCAATGAGAGGGACAGGCATAACTTCAGAGTAGGCCAAAATGATATGTTTGATTTATTTGGATTCTCTGTAACCCCATACTACCAGTATAGATATGAGGATGCGTCGGAGGGGACCTATACAGAAAGGCATCAGCACAGGATAGGATATTCTGGAGCCAATGACTCCGGTGTATCCTTCTGGGGTTACTCATCCTATGACAGCTTTAACGGAAGAAGCTCTGAGCTCAGAGAGGATGAAAGCGGTTACTACGGAGAGCACGAGATACTTTACTCTATGGATATGGGAAGGGGACAGCTTATACCATCTATATTTAATGAGTATCAAAGCTTAGATGATTCATCCTTTAACAATACCCAGGCAAGGCTTGCCTATGCCCACCCTATGGCAGAGGGATTTACCCTTGTACCATTTACTGAGATAGACCTTCACAGGAGGGGAACAGTAAGGGATAACAGTTTTGACAGAGGGGGAAGCAAGGATACCCACAAAAGATATGTGGCAGGAGTGAGGGGTAATGTCGCTGTATCTGAGGCATACTCCTTCTGGGGAGAGGCATCCTGGGATGCAGGAAGCGGTGACGATGTATTGTACCTAGAAACTGGTGTGGCATATAGATTTTAATCTTGAAAAGGGATAGATGTGATCTATCCCTTTTTTGTAGTTAATGAACTAGGTGTACCATAAAAGACTGGGATAT
This sequence comes from Propionigenium maris DSM 9537, assembly GCF_027925155.1. GTDB lineage: Bacteria > Fusobacteriota > Fusobacteriia > Fusobacteriales > Fusobacteriaceae > Propionigenium > Propionigenium maris. Next base: position 143,267 of record NZ_BSDY01000006.1, read on the forward strand.
GATATAATGTCCTATATAAAAAAGGAGAACCACTGTAATTAAAGAAGGGGGATATTCATGAAGAAAACGTTACTGGGAGCATTTTTATTACTATCAGCAGTTACTATGGCAGAGATGACACCTAAGCAGGAAGCAGAGCTGGACAAGCTGACTAAGATATTTTATCCAGATACAAATATGAGAGCAGACAGAAGAGCTTTCAAGGGCCTTCAGACAGATGCTTATAACAACATAGTAGAGATGAGAGGGGAAGCTCAAAACGGAATATCTGAGGAAGCCTTTAACGAGATGTGGGCTGAGGTAGAGAGAAGATTCCCTGGAGACTTTATCCAGCAGAAGAGGGAGCTAGACAAAGCCTTTGTTGGATACAGAGCAGCAGATGCAATAAGAGCTGAAGAAAAGAAGAAGGAAGCAGAGGTAAAAAAAGTACTAAACGCTGAAGCCAAGGAAGATATACTGGAGATAAAGAGCGAAGAGCATATGGTACCTAAGGAGGTAATGGACAGGATAATAGCAGATGCTGAGGCAGCTCATCCAGAGGACCATGTAGCTCAGAAGGAAGAGATAGAGAATAAGATTAAAGCATATGAGGATATGCTACAATACTTTGATTTAAGTTCGCCAAAAAAATAAAAGAGAGGACCCCTTTATTTAAAAGGGGTCTTTTTTAAACAGTGATTTATTATTTTTTAAATCAACTTTTTTTAAAGGATAAAGTCTAAAAATATGTAAGATGAGATATAGAGATCTTATTAGAGAACGAAAAGCATTTTAAACTCTCGCAAAGTTAAGATGTGGAATTTCATTAAATCTTTCCTTTTTCATATTCTTTAATTGAGATCTCAACTCCCCTAAAATTAAGTGTAGAAAAGAGCCCTTTCTGAAAGGGCTTTTTTGCATCTTCTAAAAGCTTTTACAGGGTGTCTATTTAAAAGGAGGAATCTTTTAAAGGAAATGATTTCATTGGTTGAATATCTAATTAGTAAAAGGTGGTGGAGAAGATGGAGAGAAAAGAGAATAATGACAATAACTATACATTGAAAAGCAGTGATATTTTGGGAGAAGTAGATGTGGATATAAAGGTGAGGATGAGTTTAGAGGACCTTAGAATATTATCCAGGTATCTAGAGGGAGATCTCCTCACAGAACTGGATGAAACTGTACTCAGGACCGAGGAAGTTGATTCTATGGTGGAGAAGGACTATTACAACAGGATAAGGGAGATAGTGGAGGTTGTGGCCAATGGAATCTATAAGGGGCTTATAGATACTGAAAAGGTTGTTATAGACGAGCTGAAGAGGAGGGATATATCCAAGGATGAGATCCTTGAGCTTATGACCAAGGATGAGTATGACCGGGAGAGGATAGAGAATATCTACAGGGCTATGGACGAGATGAACCAGGAGGAGGAGGAGGCCAAGGAGATATTTGATAAGATAGATATATATGGAAAGATGGTGCTCAGCAAGCTGAAAGAGAGCGCAGGAGAGGAACTCTACCTTCCTCTGATCTACAAGTTTTACTGGATGCTCTACAACTCCATGGATAAGAGCGGAGAACTTGTTTTTACTGAAAATTCCATAGAGGAGCTCCTGAATCTTGACCGTGAAGGAGTGGAGGGGTTCTTAGATATAATGTCGGGAATAGAGGTACAGATGGGAAATAAAAGGGGAAGAGTGATTGAGTACTACAGCTACCTAAATGACTCCACCCTGAAGATAGAGTACAATATCTTCACTGTAAATCCAAGAAGGTATACGGGTATGGACCGTGAGTTTAATATAGGGAAGCCAGAGGATGTAGAGGTGAGGTTTGTCAATTAAAAAAGTCATCACAAGTAGCCTGAGAGGTTTTCTTGTGATGACACTTTTTAATTACTTATTTAAATGGTAGAGGGTATAGAGACCTTTTATACTAAGTTCTGGAGAGTATTCATCGATCTCGTCGATCTCATTTGAGAGAACACTTCCAAGTCCTCCAGTAGCTATAATATAAGGGTCCTTGATCTCTTCCTTGATCTTCTTAATCAGGTACTTTATCTGTCCTGCATAACCATAGAAAACACCGGCTCTGATCTGCTCTACAGTATCTTTACCGAGAACTGAGTCGGGTTTTCCAAACTTAACCTTTGGGAGCTTGGCTGTATTACCAAAGAGGGAGTTTATGGTCATCTCTATACCTGGAAGGATTCCCCCTCCGATATAGGTATTTCCCTTAAGAACTTCATAGGTAGTAGCTGTACCTAGGTCAAAAATAACAAGGTTTTTATTTGGATAGAGACGAAGAGCCTCTGTGATTCCAATTATTCTGTCGGCTCCAAAACCTGTAACATTGAGGTCGTCTGAGAAGCCGAAGGGAAGCTTGAGGTTCAGAGAAACGATCATGGGATCGATATCAAAGTACTTTCTTCCTAAAAACTGGCAGATTGTAATAAGGCCTGGAACAACAGATGAAACTATAATTCCATTTACATCTTTAAGATCTATTTCATTAAATTTTGTAATATTTCTAAGGTATGAGAACAGCTCATCTTCAGTGAGCTTTTCATTTGAAGCAATTCTAAAGCTGAGAAGGGTATTTCCCTCTGGATCTAAAAGACCTGCTACAATATGAGTATTACCTATATCAAATGCTAAAAGCATAGCAACCTCCTAAATTAATGGTATGGTTTATTATAATATAGCAGGGAGAAAAATTCAATCTATAAAAGGAGATGAAAGGATGAGAAAATTAATCTATTTATTTGTAACTTTGATAATAGTGTCCTGTGCATCGGTTCACTCTGGGAGGTATGGTGTGGCAGTGAGAGAGGACGGAAGTATAGCCAGAAGCGGCAAGACTCCCACAGAGGGGGGGCTGGTAATAAGTGGAGACCTGGATAAAGCTCTCTCAAATGATTTTTATAAATTTATGGTATTTACCTTTGAAAATAAGAGTGGGAGTATAGTTAAGGTGAGGGATGTGACTCCTATTTTTGGAGAGAATAACCACAACGACAATATTAGGGTCACCTCTGGGCAGGAGTTGAAGGTATGGTATGATGCCCAGATGGCTGAAAAGGAGAGGAAGGAGAAAAACAGAAGTACCCTTATGGGAGCAGCAGCAGTGGCCGGGGGACTTCTTGCAGTTTTTACAGATGATACCTGGCAGAGTATCGGGATAGGGCTTCTGGCTGGAGGTGCAGCTTCTATGACTGTGGATGAGCTATATAAGGACAAGAGAAATATAGAGAGGGGGAAGGTATTTCCAGAATCTCACCTTATGTCTGGAGAGTTCAGTATACCTGCAGGCCTCTATGAAAGAAAGTGGATAGTTTTTAATGTAGATAGTAGAGATAGTTATCCTACCCAATTGGAGCTGGAGTATGAGGTAGATGGCAGGGAGGAGAGGGTAGTAGTTCCCCTTAAGTGGTAGAAATAGCCACGGACATTGTGTTATAATTTTAAAGGGTGTAGGAGGGATCTTCTGCACCCTCTTTAATAGAGGATGAGATCGATTATATAGAGGGAGGAAGAGATGAAGGCAACGGGAGTAGTGGTAGAATACAATCCCTTTCACAATGGGCATAAATACCACCTGGAGATGGCCAGGGAGCACGGCCAGGGAGATATAGTGATAGCAGCAATGAGTGGAGATTTTCTTCAAAGGGGAGAGCCTGCGATAGTAAATAAATGGAAGAGAACTGAGATGGTATTGAAAAACGGAGTGGATATAGTGGTGGAACTGCCTACCTTCTACTCCACTCAGAGTGCAGAGATATTTGCCAAGGGATCTGTGGAGATACTGGGGGCTCTGGGAGTCTCCGATATAGTTTTTGGATCTGAAAGCGGAGATGTAAAGAAGCTGGAGGAGATAGCAAGGTTAGAGGAGGATGAGGTATTTCAGGAGGGGCTTCGTGAGGAGCTTGCTAGGGGAGTATCCTATCCCACAGCCTTCTCCAAGACCCTGGAAAAGGTGTTGGGAAAGAAGGGGTACTTCTCACCCAATGATATACTGGGGACGGAGTATGTGAGAGCTATAAGAAAGAAGAATCTGAAGGTAGAGCCCATAGCTATAAGGAGGGAGGGAACTGGTTACCACTCCCACGATGTAGCCGGGAAGATAGCCAGTGCTACAGCTATAAGGAAGATGCTTGCAGAGGGGAGCGAGGGGATAAGAGAAGTACTTCCTGAGGTGAGTTATGAGATCCTCACAGAGGAACACCGGGAGGGAAGAACAGCCTTCCTTAGAGATTACTACCCTCTTATAAGACATGAGATAATCCTTCATAGGGATCTCCTGGATGATATACAGGATGTGGAGGTGGGGTTTGAAAATAAACTCTACAGTGCAGCGGTAAAGTATGAGGGGTATGATGAGTTCTATGAGGAGATAATGTCTAAAAGGTATACCAATGCAAGGCTGCAGAGGATCCTCATACACATCCTACTGGGACTTACTGTAAAGCACACTGTGAAAGCCAAGGAGAGGGTTCCCTATATAAGGATACTGGGATTCAATGAGAAGGGGCACAAGTACCTTAAGGGGATAAAGAAGAATCAGGAGATACCTACATTTACTACCCTTAAGAATGTGAGTAAGAAGCTAGATGAGGATGCCAAAGCCCTTCTGGATTTCAATGAAAGAGCCAGTAAGATATATGGTATTGTAAAGAAGTATGATCAGAGAAGCATACCGATAATGTTAAGGGGAGAGGAGCAGAATGGATAGAAAGCTACCAGTAAGTATACAGTTGTTTTATGGTATAGGAGTGAGCTATGCCATAGTAGATCAGATATTTGCCCAGTGGGTATTGTACTACTATCTCCCACCGGAAAATTCAGGGATAAGGCCTCTGATGGCACCTATATTCATATCTCTGGCTCTTGTAATTTCAAGGTTTGTGGATATGGTGGCTGATCCAGTGGTGGGATATATCTCGGATAAGGTAGATACAAGATGGGGGAGGAGAATCCCCTTTATAGCAGCGGGAAGTATTCCCCTTGGACTAGCAACTATAGCTTTCTTCTACCCTATAAAAGGGGGAGGAATGGGTACCTTCTTCTACCTGTCTGGTGTGGGAGCAATATTCTTTGTTTTCTATACCATAGTGGGAGCACCCTACAATGCCCTCATACCCGAGATAGGTAACACCCCAGAGGAGAGGCTGAACCTGTCTACCTGGCAGTCGGTATTCAGACTTCTCTATACGGCAGTGGCTATGATCCTTCCTGGGATCCTTATAAAGCTTCTGGGAGGGGGAGATACAGAGAAGGGTATCAGGGGGATGGTTATCCTGCTAAGTACCATATCGGCTCTGGTAGCTTATGTGACGGTATTTTTTGTACCTGAGAAGAAGTACAGCCATGGGCAGAGATCCAAGGTTAACCTGAAGGAATCCCTGAATATAGTTTTTCATGACAAGTCCTTTATCTACTACCTGCTAGGGCTACTCTTCTTCTTTATAGGATTTAATATATTGAGAGCCTCTATGAACTACTATGTGGAGGATATAATGGGAATGGGTAAGGGAGCCATTACAGTGGCTTCAGCAGTTCTCTTTGGGACCTCAGCGCTATTCTTCTATCCTACCAATAAGCTCTCTAAGAGGTTTGGATACAGAAAACTTATGCTTCTTGCCCTCACAGCTCTGATGCTTCTCTCTGGAGGTCTCTATCAGCTGGGGAAGGGAATACCCAAGGAAGCGGGGTTTTACCTCTTTGCCCTTATAGGGATGCCTATATCGGGGGCGGCCTTTATCTTCCCTCCGGCGATGCTAAGTGAGATAAGCACTAAGATAAGTGAGAAGAGCGGCCATAAGATAGAGGGGATGTGCTTTGGAATTCAGGGATTTTTCCTAAAGATGGCTTTCCTCATATCCATAGCGATCCTTCCAATAATTTTAGTGGCTGGTGGAGGAGATATACTTACGGCGATCCTCAGCAGTCCTGAAGGAGTAGAAAAATCAGGAGTATATACTACAGCATTGTTTTCAGGGGGATCATTTATGATGTCCTTCCTCTTCTATTATTTATACAGGGATTAAAAGGAATAGAGGATTAATATTGAAAAAGGTAATCAGGGGATGGAATATCCCCTGATTTTTCTTTATAGAAATAAGAGTTTGATTTAATAAAGGGGTGGAAGTTATGATGAATTGGAAGCAGCTGATGACTCCTTATCAGTTTAGAGAGAAGGAGAGGGAGATGAAGGAGCCCTTGGAGGAGTTTAAAACAGATTACTCCAAGATAATATTTAGCTCTGCCTTCAGAAGACTGAAGAATAAAACGCAGATATACCCCCTGGACAGCAATGACTTTATACGGACCAGGCTGACTCACTCGTTGGAGGTAGCCACTATAGCCAGCGAGCTGGGAACCAAGGTGGAGAAGAGGCTCATAGAGGAGGGGAAACTATCCCCTGATATGAAGGAGTGTTTAGGGGCTGTACTCAGGGCAGCTTCTCTGGTTCACGATGTAGGAAACCCTCCCTTTGGTCACTATGGGGAGTTTATAATCCAGGACTTCTTCACGGAGTTTTTCAGGGAAAAATTCAGACAGGACACAGATTTCTATGGAACCACATGGAAGCTCTCGGAGCTCTATGACTTTAAGAAGTTTGAGGGGAACGCCCAGGCACTGAGACAGCTGAAGAAGCTACAGTATCTGAGGGATGAGCATGGGCTGAACCTGAGCTTTCCTACCCTGGCGACAATAATGAAGTATCCCAGGTGCTCCTATGAGGGGAATGACCCCGCAAAGGGGGTCAGCTACAAGAAGTTCGGGTACTTTCAGAGTGAGGCAGAGGCCTATGAGGAACTTGTGGAGAGGTTGGGACTGAGAGTAGAAGGAAAGGTGTGCAGGCATCCTTTAGTATTCCTTCTGGAGGCTGCAGATGATATAGCTTATATGATGGCAGATATAGAGGACGCCTTTAAGAAGGGGATACTCAACAATGAGATCCTCAGGGGGGTACTTATAAAATATCTGAACCTTACCAATGAGAAGGAGAATGAGATCCTTCTCAGTCTGGGGGAGATAGAGGTGGATATGGACTATCCTAAACCCTGGGAGATAAAGATGCAGATCTTCAGAAAGAGGATGCATAACTTTATGATGGATGAGGTAATAGAAACATTTATGTATCACTATGAGGATATAATGGCAGGAAGGTATGAGAGGGAGCTGCTGGAATGCTCAGATGCAGTTCATCTGAAGAATGCCTTCCAGGAGATTCTGGGGATAATTATAGGTGATAAGGATGTAATAAAGCTGGAGATAGCAGGGGACAGGGTGTTGAGGGTTCTCCTGAGGGAGTTTACCAATGCTGTGATATCTCCAAAAAAGGATATGCCTGGAACCAAGGAGGCGAAGTTATACAGACTTATGTCCAGCAACTACAGATTTATAAAGGAGAGGTACCCCTATAAGAATCCTCTCTACAATGAGCTGAGACTGGTAACGGATTTTATCTGCGGGATGACAGACTCCTATGCCCTGGAGCTGTATCACTCCTTGAATGCAATTAAATTTTAAAGCTCCTTACGGGGAGCTTTTCTTGTGGATTTCAGTCAGGGGAGGTGTGTATGGATATCTATGTAGTGGGGATCTACTTTCTTGTTATGTCTTTGCTTATGGGGCAGGCAGGGCCTCTACTCTTTTTTTCTGTGGCTCTTATAATACTTACAATGATTATCATCTGGAGGCGGGAGAAGAGGTTACTCTATCTTGTTTTTGGAGCTGTTTTTCTTCTGAGAGCATTAACAGGGGTAGAGTTTCATGGGTACAGAGTGGGAGAGAGGGTCGGCATGGTGGTGGAATCCTCTGGAAGAAGGACCCAGGTCAGAACAATAGAGGGGAGGTTGCCCAGGGAAAGGATATATATTTCTGGAGTAGAGGTCGGTCGGGGGAAGTATAGGCTAGAGGCTGAGATAATGGATATAGAGGAGAGTAGAGGAGCAATTAACTATAGAGTAGAAGCCCTTGATCGAAGAAGGATAGATGAAAGCATTGTCAGGGGGTATCTAGAGAGAAGGATAGATAATCTTTTAGAGGGATACAGCAGAGATCTGAAGGATTTTTATAGAGGAGTAATAGCCGGAGATAAGGATGGATTGGACAGAGAGCTAAGGGAGAAGTTTTCCTATACGGGAACCTCCCACCTTATAGTTATTTCAGGGCTTCATATAGGTGTGATTATAGCTCTCATCCTCTATCTGGCAGGGAAGATACCCATAGGGCACGATGAAAGGTATATAGGGATAATAGTGGTGTTGAGTCTGTATGTTTTAGCAGTGGGGCCTACACCTTCTGTGGTCAGGGCCTATATAATGGGAGTTTGCTACCTTGGAAGCGGCCTCCTCTACGAGGAGAGCGATGGAAGGAAGTCATTTTTTACAGCTATGACCATAAACCTTCTGCTAGATCCCCTGGGGGCAGGAAGGATCTCCTTTCAGTTATCCTATATGGCGGTATTTTCCATCCTATTTATCTACCCTGTGGCGGAGAGATATTTAAGAAAAATAGAAAACCTACCTCTGAGGTGGTTTGCCTCTATGGCATCCCTCAGTCTGGTGATTCAGGTGGCTCTAACTCCCATCTTTGCCATGAACTTCAGAAGCATTCCCCTTCTGTCCTTTCTGGTAAATGTAGTGGCTATCCCCTTGGGAACACTCTTTGTTCAGGCCGCTTTTCTGGCTCTCCTTACATCTAATATAGGTCTTGGTTTTCTTATTATGCCTACAGTAAATCTCATCTATTATATACTGGTTACCTTTATAGGCCTAGCATCTAACCTTCCCCTCTTGTCTGTAGAGTACAGGGGAGTGAGCAGCAGTCTATGTCTTATCTTTATCTACCTTACCATGATACTCTTTAGTTTCAGAAGGACAAGGGTATGGAGCCTTCTTCCTATGGTTTTGATAGTGCTCATGAACAGGGAGAGGGGAGATGATTATCTGGGAAGGAAATACGCCTACTACTCAGGTTATCCCAGGGTGGTTGCAGTTGAGAAAAAGCTTACCATGGGGGACCTGGAGGAGATGTGGGACAGCAGGATAAAGGGAGTAGAGGTAGTGGTGGCAGGAAGAGAGCAGGATGAGAGAGTTATTGGGAGGCTGGATCCAGGAGAGATACTCCTTCTTGAAAGAGGTAAGAGTGTCAGAGTGGGGGACAGGAGATTTGAAAATATAGAGGGAAAGATAGTGGTGAGAAGGTGGTAGAGGAGGGAATTGAAAAAAAGCAGAAGATATGATAGCCTATGATATCAGAGAGGTAATTAGGAGGTAGAGGATGAAGAGGTTTTTAAGGGAGTTTAGATATATAAACTCAGGAGCTCCTACAAGTACTAAGGTTATCTATGGAGTTCTGGCAGGGCTACTGCTTTTAAATATAATAAAGAAAATAACATATGATCCCTTTGTGGTTGTGATGATAGGAATACTCTTGTTTTCTGTGATGCTCCATGAGATTGCTCACGGAGTAGCAGCATATAAAAATGGAGATCCCACAGCTAAGGATATGGGGAGATTTAGTCTTAATCCAATCAGGCATCTGGACCCCCTAGGAACTCTTTTGCCGATCTTTTTAATAGCAACGGGATCCAGTTTTGTAGTAGGGTGGGCTAAGCCTGTACCAGTGAACTATGGGAGGATAAGGGATAAAAAGTGGGGCCTCTTTCAGGTAGCGATAGCAGGAGTAGCTGTTAATTTTATTCTAGCTTTTATAGGAGCAACCCTTATAAAGGTAACACCTCACTTTCTATACAACAACAACCTTTTTCAGGGAGTGAGTTATCTTATCAGAATAAACCTGATACTTGGAATATTTAACCTTATTCCCATACCACCCCTTGACGGATCTAAGGTGGTTGCCAGCCTTGGAAGCTTCAAGGTGAAGAATATTATCTATTCCATGGAAAGTTATGGGATGTATATAATTTTAGCCATGGCATGGTTTGGGGTAATTGGACAGATAATATCTCCAGCCTACAGGATACTTATTAACATATTAAATATCTATATAAAGATGTAAAGGAATTGAGGAAGATGAATACAATAGCAAGAGAGTGTATGATAGAGTTTGAAGAAAAAAAGTCAAAGTTTATAGGATATGTAAAGCCAGTATCTACCAAGGGGGAGGCAGAGGAGTTTATCAGCACAATAAAGATGATGCATCCCTCGGCAACGCATAACTGCAGTGCTTATAAGGTATTTGATGATGGACAGGAGTATTTTAAGGTAGATGATGACGGAGAGCCTGGAGGAACTGCAGGAAAGCCCATGGGAGAGATACTCAACCTTCTTGAGGTAGACAACCTTGTAGTGGTAGCTACAAGATACTTTGGAGGAGTAAAGCTTGGGGCAGGAGGGCTTGTAAGAAACTATGCCAAGACAGCAAAGCTGGCTGTACAGGAAGCAGGGATAGTGGAGTATATTGAGAGGAAGAAGTATGTTTTGGATTTTGCCTATGACAGGGTAAATGAGGTGGATTCTGTGATCTCCTCTGAAGGGGGAGAGGTTTTGGAGAAGGAGTACCTGGACAGGGTTACATACAGGGTAAGTGTTGAAAAAGGCACTGCAGAAAAGCTAAGAGAAATAAGAGATATAGTGATCTTTGAGATATAAAAAAAGACCCTGGAGGGTCTTTTTTTGTTATTAAGTTAAAGTATAGAATTTATAAAATATTTACGTGAAGTCACTAGTACTGCAAGTGATTATTAGGATGCAACATCACGTTGCTTTTTATTTAAAATCTTGTGGAGAAATGAGGTTTCTTCTTTCTAAAGGGCAGATAGGCCAGCATGAATAAGGCTATACCTATCCCTTCAAAGGAAAGGATGTAGTAGGGCCATGGTCCCAGGTAGTCGATGGGACTGTTGAAGTCTGGTTTGTAGTTTATATACATATAGTTGGTGCCCAGGTTTGTATTTAGTATGAACACAAATACAAAGATGATATTCAGATAGATTATAGCCTTGAGAAGGCTATTCTTTGTGGGTTTAAACTTCCAAAATGATATACAGAATATAACTGTGTAGAACAAGTAGTAGTGGGTTGAAAAAAATGATATATTCCAAAAATTTGGAAATGATAACTTAACTTCAGGGGTAAGAAGGGCAAAGAATGCTCCAATAGTCCAGAAGTATGTAAGCTCGAAGAAAAAGTATGACTTAAATGCCATTGTAAGTACAGCTGTAATAAATGTAAGATTACAGAGGTGTAGGGGAAGCATCTCTACGAGAGGTTCCTTAAAATACACATATCGATAGACCGTCTCTGCAATCTTAACCCCTGCAATAAGAAGGGCACTTACCCTTGCCAAGGTTGTTTTTTTATAACAGAAGGCTGAAAGGAGAGCAAGGAGCAGCGTAGTGACCAGGTACCCTCCAAGATTTAAAAAGTGTTCCATGCTAAAAAGTTCAAATGTATCCATGAATGTCCTCCTAATTATTTATGGAATCCTAAGTCTGCAGGGTTGATATCCCCTGAAATATGCTGAATCTGTCCCCCGATAGACTCATACCTACGCCTTAAGGTTACCACCTTTTCTGCCAGATCAAGGGTTTCCCTTTTCTGACTCTCCCTTTTTATGAGTCCCTTGGACCAGTAGCTGATAACCAGGTTACTGTCTCCATATATATTTAATACATTTTCTTCTATGGCAATTTTTAGTGCACAGTATAAGCCAAGAAGCTCACCAAAGTTATTTGTAGATCCCTCTCTGGTAAGATAGTTCCCGTGAGCATTGATCTTTTCCTGGGGAAGCAGCTTATGAAGGATACTGTTTCCCATCTTATCGGTAACCCTTACCTCGGTACCTATTCCCCTACCAGTACCAGCATCAAAGTATATACCATCTGGGAGTCCCATCCTGATCTCTGTTTCGCTGAGATATCTTCCCCCCAGATCCAGCCATTCCCTGGCTTCCTCATAGGTCTTAAAGGACTTGTACCGAGCCTTTCCTATGGCAGTGATATTTTTACACTCATCCCAGGAGTCAACTATACCAGTTTTTCCAACTTCAAAAAGGTTGTAGGCATAGTATTTTTTAGATTTCTTTCCAGAGTTTTTTTTAGCTGCTGGGGCAGCAGTAGGATCTTCCAGCCACATTTTGGCTTCCTTCTCGCTGGGGAAGGATCTATATCTGGCGCTTTTTCCCATGACCATCTTTTGGCACTCAGGCCACGAGGTACATATGCCTCTATTATTGCCCACGATGTAGGCATAATATTTTTTCTTCATCTTTATTCTCTTCACCACCTGTTTTCTCTTTAAATAAAAGTATTTATAAAGATTATAAGGCACCAGATGAAAAAATGCAAAAAAAGAACCCCTCACACAGGTGAGAGGTTACTTGATTTAAAGGGATTTAAGCTTTTCCATGGCCTCATCTAAACTACTGTAATACATATTGAGATCGTATTCTCTGGACCTGCCGCAGGTGCTTCCTATAGATTCCATTATAGCATATAAAATTCTGCCGCCAACTTTAACTTCCTCGATAAAATACCACATATTTCTGCTAACTGATTTTTCGATAAGTCTTTTCATATGCTTTCCTCCTTCTGTGAGTTAAAGGTGATCCAGAAACACAAAGTTAATTATTTCTCTTAACCTTCTATATGTAACTTAATCAACTTTCCTTCTTTTGAAAGAGAAAAAAGTAACTTTTTTATCACATGGACTTCAACTTCTCCTCGGCATCCTCTAAACTGCTAAAATAAAGGTTTAAATCATAGCTATTTGTGGCACCACCCTTTCCAGTAATGGTCTCCATAATTGCATAAAATACCTTTCCGTCGATCTCCACCTCCTTAATAAAATAGTTCATATTTTGACTTACTTTTTTATCCTTAACCTTTGTCATAATATCCTCCTCCCTTTTAGTTTTAAATATACTTTATCCACCTCCAGGTGTTTATCCTCTAATCTTTTTTCAAGGGGATTAAGAAAAAGCGCCTTCTACCTATTGGAGGAGAAGTTGTCAAGTAAATTAAATTTACAAAAACACTTGCAAAATTATGGTTTCTATGATAGAATTTATTTCGAAATTAAAGTTTAAGTGAGGAAGGTGAAATCAATGAGAAACGGAATTCATCCTGATTACAAAGTAATCAACGTTGAGTGTACATGTGGAGAGAAGTTTGAAACTAGATCTACTTACAACAAGGGCGACCTTAAAGTAGCTGTATGTTCAAAGTGTCACCCATTCTATACTGGTAAGGCTAAGTTCGTAGACGCCGCTGGTAGAGTTGACAAGTTCAACAAGAAATTTGGACTTAAGAAATAATTATGAAAAGCAGGACAAGTGGTCCTGCTTTTTTTGTAAAAAAAAATCGGTTAATAAGTACTTGAAAGTATATATATTTTATTAATTATTAGGGGGAAAAGAAAATGGCAGTAATTGAAGTAAACCATCCGTTAATTCAACACAAACTAACATTCCTAAGGGATAAAAACACTGGAACTAAGTTATTTAGAGAGACTCTAAACGAGATCGCAGGTCTTATGACATATGAGGCTACAAAAAATGTACAGCTACAAGAGGTTACAGTGGAAACTCCTCTAATGACTACTAAGGCTTATACAATGCCTGAGGATGTGGCGATTGTACCTATCCTGAGAGCAGGTCTTGGAATGACTGAGGGAATCACAGCTCTTATACCTACAGCTAAGATAGGACACGTGGGAGTATACAGAGACGAGGAAACTCTAGAGCCAGTATACTACTACTGCAAGTTACCTAACGACATCGCAGAGAGAAAGGTATTACTAGTAGATCCTATGCTTGCAACTGGAGGATCAGCAATATATGCAATCGACTACCTAAAGGAACAGGGAGTGAAGGATATCGTATTTATGTGTCTTGTAGCAGCTCCAGAGGGAATTGAGAAGGTAGTAGCTAAGCACCCAGATGTAGATATCTATGCAGCTAAGATAGACGAGGGATTAGATGAGAACGGATACATCTATCCAGGATTAGGAGACTGTGGAGACAGAATCTTTGGAACTAAGTAATCAATAGTATTGAGACCACCCCAAGGGGTGGTTTTTTTTGTTGTACTCATTAATATTTCTTAATTTATAAATAATCACCAGTTAATTTTAAACGAGTATTTTTATATGTAAATTTTTTATGAAAGGAGTTGAATTATGAAAAAAGTAATACTTTTAACCTTTATTTTTCTCCTTATAATAGCTTGTACCAATGTTGGTAGTGGAAATGAGGAGAGGCTTTCTAGAGGAATAGAGAATGAAATACAGGTTGAATTTGTAGATTCAGGAAGCCATTATCGGATAAAAGAATAGATGAATTATAAAGGGACGGAATAATCCGTCCCTTTTTAATGTTAAGGAAAGTATAGAATTAAAAACTCATATTTTATAGGCATAGAATTGGAAAAAGCTTCAAATATAGTATAGAATAGATCTGTCGCATATATTTAAGCATTACAAAATACCGTACAGGCGGGTACGGTTTGTAACTTTAATATGCGCGTAGCATCATGAATAGTACCGTACTTAACATGATAGATTTCAAGTAAGTGCAGCTTAGAACTGCACTTACGACAAATTAAAGGGTTAATACCAAATGCTTTAAAGAAGCGCTCCCCCTAGGAAGGCTTAGTTTTAAATAACTTCTTCTTCCTGGGGATTTTATTTTTTGACCTTCTTGAATATAGTCCAAACCGCTTTACCATTTTGAAGTTTTTAGGGGGAATATGGGAAAGTATTCTGCCAAGAAAAATGTCCATAGTTAGGGTAAGATGCTTTCTTCTATTGGAATCAGTTTCTTTAAACCAAAATTTGACGATTTTATCATTAAAAGAAATGATCCGATACTCAGCTATAGCTGGCCGGGTTAAATACCTTCCTAGATATTTAGCAATATTTTTAGAATTACCAACCCTAGATTCAGCATTAACAAAGAAACCTTTAGGATACCTTTTGTATGATAAAGAAACCTTATTCTTTAGGTGAGGAAGATTATCTATTTTGGCATATTCAGCAATGAAATCCAGGACGCACTTTTGCCAGGACCTTCTTAAAACCTGCCATGGTAAGTTGTTTATATTTTTCCACTGACTATTTTTAGTCATTCCACCAAAGGTAACTAAACAATGTATATGAGGGTTCCACTCTATTTTTCTAGAGAATGTATGGATGATAGCAATAGCACCAAAATGGATAATACCAAGCTTTTTAAAGGAATATTTCAGCGCGAGGTACGAAGCTTCTGCTAATTTCTTTAGAAGCTGTCTGTTTTTGAAGAAAAAATTTCTTATCCATCCCTTAGGAAGTGAGAAGACAGCATGCCTGTGGTGACAGTTGATTAAGTTATCAGAAACACTGTTAGCCCATTTTTCAGCATAGATTTTACCGCATGATGAACAAAATCGTGATTTGCATGAAAAGGGAGTTTTATGTATAGTTTTACGTTTTAAGCATATGAAGGAAGTAAAACCTATATCAGGATCGCCACATTCAAGAAAAGCGTTAACATTTTTAAGAATATTATGCCTTAAAAAGCTAGGAAACTTATAGTTATTATTTCTCCAGTATGCAAAGAAGTATCTGGAAATTATTTCTTTTAAAGGTTTATTTAAAGAAGTCATACCTATATGATATGAAATTTTTAGGAACAAAAAAAGCCGCGATTAAGCGGCTACTTTTTATCATGGGTATTAATTGATGAAAAAAGATTATTTATTGCAAGAGCTTAGAACCAGAATTCACCTTGTACACCGGCAAAGACTTCAGAAGTATATCCATCGACTGAAGCAGTTCCACTTACGTCTTTTACATAAGTAACAAATGTTCTGATTTCAGGTCTACCCCAGAATCCAGAATCGATTGTAAATGTAGGAGCAAAGGTAACAGCAGCTACGTCATACTCTTCGAAACCACCCCAGTCTACATCAAAGTCTCTTCTACCATATGAACCTTCAAAGACATATTTGAAGTTGTTATTTACTCTATATTGAGGTCTAACTACAAATCCTCCCTTGTATCCATCTGGAGCCCATGGGTTTTCATCGTTACCCCAGAGGATATTAAGTTCTGTACCTACACTCCACTTATCATCGATGTCAAGAACACCCATAGTATTAAGCCTAACCATTTTAGCGTCATCATCTATGTCTGTTGGAACCCAGTCACCAAAGTTTGTACCAGCAGCCCCTCCCACAAGTCCTTGTCCATAGATAAGGGAAGCATTTGAGAAGCCATTTCCAAAGAAGTAGTATCCTTCAAGGTCATAAGTTGCTCTTAAAGCAAAACCAAAGTTAGAATCTTCATCCTTAGGCTTATCATCTTCATTGTCTATATATAAGTTTGTTTGGAAGTCCCATTTATCGATGGCATGATACCTCATATCCAAAGCATAAACAGTATTTTTATTTGTTCCATTATCATCAAAATTAGGTTTATCTGTATTTCCATCAGCATCGACACCTATAAAGGCAGTTGACCACCTAGGATTCTCAATTCCAAAACCTATTCCAGAAGACTGAGTGAAGTAATCATCTGTTAAGAAACCAGCCTGCCTCTTATAGTATCTTCTTCCAGCCCAAAGAGTATAATCTTCTGGCATAAATTCGAGGTTCCCTAATTCAATGAATAGTTCTTTTAGTTCAAATTGAGTTGAGTCATCATCACTCTCTGGAGAAGATGAATCTATAAAGTGATAGTTATTACCATACTCCACCCTTGTACTAACCTTAGCCCAAGAACCATTCTCCATCAGCCAAGTCCTCGATCCTCCTATTTCCAAGTAGTTAGATTCAGACTCGTTTCCCATTCTTCCAAGAAAATTATCTGTGTGCGGTTCAGAGCTCGAAGTATTCCAGTTATTGTTTCTAGACCCTCTTAGAGCTGTTCTACCATAACCAAAGATATCCCACTGACCATCATAGGGTTTAACCTTTTCTTGTTTTGATTCCTTCATCTCTTCCTCAAGCATACTAACTCTTTCTTCTAAAGTGTAGTCGCTATAGGCTTCAGCAAGAGCAACATTTGACATTGTGCCAGCAAGAGCCAAACAAGTTAGCCATCTCAATACATTTTTACTTTTCATAAAATCCTCCCCCGATTTTTTGTTACTTTCCCTTGTGCTGGATGAAAGCCATCGCAAATTCCGAAAATTAAAAGGTTTTTAAAATTCAAAAGATGTTGTATCAGTCAAACAACACAGCTAACGTTATATTTCTAACCTAAAAAAAACAAAATGTCAAATTTTTTTCGAAAATTAATCCAGTTGTTCCTTTTGCGGCTTTTAAAAGCACAAAAGATACAGTTGAAAGTTTTTTTGGAAATTTTACTTGATTTTTTGTTTTTTTGGAGTTAGAATTATGTTGTTAATTTTATACAACATTTTATGGGGTGTTGATGGTTTTCCTAAAAGAATGAGTTTAAAAAGTTGTAAATGGATTGAAAAGTTATAGGGAAAACTAAGAGGGTGTATGGAATTAGAAACCAGGGTAAGTTGGAATAGAAGGACAGCGATCCTTCTTAAAAAAGTAAGACTAAAACAAAATGGGAGGTAGAGTTGATGAAAAGGACAATGAAGTTACTACTGTTGGCAGCACTATCGATTTTAATGCTTGCATGCGGTGGAAAGAAGGACAAGGCGGCACCAAGCAAGACGGAGATTGTGTTGTGGGAGCAGATGGAGCCTGCTGTTAGAACTATGTACCTTGAGCTGGTAGATGAGTTTATGGCAGCTAACCCAGATGTAGTAGTAAAGGTGGCACACTATTCTACAGAGGATTTGAGAACTCAATTCCAAAATGCTTCACTAGCTGGTCAGGGACCAGACCTTGTATATGGACCAAATGACAATATCGGGATCTTCCTTGTATCGGACCTTATCAAGCCGGTAACAGATGTAGTGTCTGGAGACTTTATTGCGAAATTTGATGAGAATACTTTAAACACTGGTGTGGTTAATGGAGAGTACTACTCACTGCCAGAGTTTAACGGAAACCAGATAGCCCTTCTATATAATAAGGACCTAGTTGAGAGTGCTCCTGAAACTTGGGATGAGTTCTTAGAGGTCAGCCAGGGTATAAGAAATATCGATAACAGAAATAAGGAAAACTCAAGATACGGATTCCTATACAATGAAAAGGAACCATTCTGGTTTATCGGGCTGTACCACGGATATGGAGGAGACGTATTTGACAAGGAGTACAACCCTACACTAAATAATGAAGCTATGGTAAAGGCTCTTCAGTTTGCATCAGATGTTAGAGGAAAGTATGGACTTGGAGAAGCTGGGATGGACTACGGTGTAGCAGATCAGCTGTTCAAGCAGGGAAAAGCTGCATTTATTCTAAATGGAGCATGGTCGTGGAAGGAGTATGAGGAAGCAGGAATCAACCTTGGAATAGCTCCAATGGCAAAACTTCCTGGTGGAGATACACCACTATTTACTTCAGCATCTAAGGGATACTCAATCTCTGAGACTGTAGGTGAAGAAAAGTATGAGGCTATCAACAAGTTCTTTGACTTTATCTTTGAAGCTGAAAATAATGCAAATATCTCACTAGCACAGGCACAGGCACCGGCAATTACAGCAGCGAGAGAAGTACAATCAGTAAAGGACGATGAGCTTATGCAGGTGTCTATAGCTACTATAGACAAGACAGTACCTATGTATATCGTACCTGAGATGAGAGCTGTATGGGATGCTATGAGACCAAACCTTGAAGGTGTAATCAACGGACAGATGACACCTGAGGAAGCTGCTGCTAAGATGCAGGCAGATGCAGAGCAGGGAATCAGAACAATACACGGTGAATAATGTAAGAGTGGGAGTGGCTCCCGCTCCCACATTTTTTAAATTATAGTTGAAGAGGACAAAGTTATAGGGACGAAGGGGGAGAAAAGTGAAAGAAAAGACAAATACTTTATTGATGAAGAGAAGAACACCTTACTTATTTATAATACCGGCAATGCTTGTAATGGCGGTAATGGTATTTTATCCACTGGGTTATGGTTTTTGGTTATCTCTTACAGATATGAGTTTGAAAACATTTAAAAATCCAGGTTTCATAGGTATAAGAAACTACCTAAGTTTATTCCAGGATCCTAGACTTGTAGAGACACTGGGAAGAACAGTGGTCTGGACTTTTATAAACGTATTTTTTCATGTAACTATTGGTCTGTATCTGGCTATTCTGTTAAACAGAAAGCTGCCAGGAAAGGCGCTTATCAGAGTAATGCTTATAATTCCCTGGGCAATGCCTCAGTATATAGCAGCTCTTACGTGGAAAGGTATGTTTAATCAGAACTTTGGAGCTGTAAATATATTTTTAGGAAAGTTTGGAATGGATTCTCTTCCGTGGCTGAGCGATCCAACTATGACATTTATAGCAGCTATCCTTACCAATATATGGCTTGGGTTCCCATTTATGATGATGATCAGTCTCGGGGGGCTGCAGTCTATACCTGGAGAGCTCTATGAAGCAGCAGATATCGATGGGGCAAGTTCATGGGATAAGTTTAAAAACATAACCCTCCCGTTGCTTAAGCCTACTCTGACACCAGCTATAATCCTTGGAACTGTATGGACATTTAATATGCTGAATGTAATCCTTATTATAGCAGGGGGATATGGAAATGAAAAAACTCAGATACTAGTAACTGATGTTTACAGACTTGCATTTAACTTCTACAGATATGGTTATGCAGCAGCATACTCAGTACTGATATTTGTTATACTTCTTCTGTTTGCAATGTTCTATGTGAAGAAGAGTAATGTTTTTGGAAGGGAGGAATAATGGTGATAAATAAACATAGCTTTGAAAGAGGGGACTCTCCTAGAAAGATAGTGGGGATATACCTGATACTCTTAATCTTCTGTGTAATAACGGTATATCCGCTTTTAAATGTATTATCGGTGGCCCTCAGACCTGGAAATCAGCTGTTTTCAACAAGTCTTGCCATAATTCCAGAGGGAGCTACACTGGATAACTTTAGAAGGGCTATCGGGGAGACAGATCTTCTACTGTGGCTAAGAAACTCTCTTATAATATCAACCTGTACAGCAATATTTGGTGTGGTGCTTTCAGCTACAGCAGCCTATTCCTTCTCCAGGTTTACATTCTGGGGGAGAAAGAGCGGGATGATGGTGTTTCTGATAACTCAGATGTTCCCGGCACCTATGCTGCTCCTTCCTATGTATATACTGCTGGTTAAGATGGGGCTGGTAAACAGCTTCTTGGGGCTTCTGGTTCCCTATACAGCTACAGCAGTACCATTTTGTGTATGGATGTTAAAGGGATACTTTGACACTATACCTAGATCTCTGGAGGAGAGTGCTTATATAGACGGATGTAATGTCTGGCAGTCTATGTATAAGATCGTACTTCCTCTATCTACGCCGGCTCTTGCTATCTCAGCGCTCTTTTCATTTATGTCAGCCTGGTCTGAGTTTGTAATAGCAAGGATTATACTGACATCGGCAGAAAAGCTGACCCTTCCAGTGGGACTCATTCAGCTTCAGGGATCATTTTCAGCTGAGTGGGGGGTATACTCAGCATCGGCACTTATCACAAGCTTGCCGGTAATTATACTATTTATAAGTCTTTCTAGGTTCCTGGTAGGAGGCCTAACAGTAGGAGGAGTAAAGGAGTAAGAATTCAGGTCGGAACAGGAGCAGAAAAGGAGGCAGAAGTGTTTAAAAGAAGCAGTGGGATATTGATGCATATAAGCTCTCTTCCCGGGGAGTATGGAATAGGGGATTTCGGAAAAAAAGCATATGAATTTGTGGACTTTCTGGCCAGTGCAGATCAGAAGCTCTGGCAGATACTGCCCATGGGGCAGACAGGATATGGGGATTCTCCATACCAGTCCTTTTCAGCCTTTGCAGGAAACCCGTACTTTATAGATCTAGAGGATCTTGTGGAAAGGGGATACCTGAAGGTGGAGGAGCTCAAGGAGCTGAAGGAGGGGAACAATGAGAAGGCGGTGGACTATGCCCTTCTTCACGATGTAAAGATACCTCTCTTAAGAAAAGCTTACGGGGAGTTCCTTAGGGAGGATAACAAAGAGATCTTCGAGTTTAAGGAGAGAAATAAGTACTGGATAGAGGATTACTGCCTCTATATGGCCCTCAAGGAAAGGTTTGGAGGAGTAAGCTGGCACAGGTGGCCGAAGGAGTACAGGTACAGAAAGAGGGAAGCCATGACCGAGGCAAGGGCATCCCTAGATGATGAGATGGGATACTACCTCTTTGTCCAGTATATCTTCCACGAACAGTGGAAGAAACTGAAGGAGTATACCAATGACAAGGGGATAAAGATAGTGGGAGATATCCCTATCTTTATAGCTGGAGACAGTGCAGATGCCTGGTCCAGGAGCAAGCTCTTTGATTTTAACAGGTACAAGAAACCCAGAAAGGTGGCAGGGTGTCCTCCAGATGCCTTTAGCAGAGATGGTCAGCTTTGGGGGAATCCACTATACAACTGGGATTATATGAGGAGAACGGGCTATGAGTGGTGGATAGAAAGGATAAAGGCCTGCTTTGAGCTCCACGATATAGTGAGGATAGATCACTTCAGGGGATTTGAATCCTACTGGGCTATACCGGCAGGGGCCAAGACAGCAGCCAAGGGAAGGTGGCAGAAGGGACCTGGAATGGATCTCTTCAATACAGTGAAGAAGAGGCTGGGAGACCTTCCTATAATAGCAGAGGATCTAGGTTTTCTCACTCCAAGGGTTAAAAAGCTTCTCAAGGACAGCGGATATCCCGGGATGAAGATACTGGAGTTTGCCTTTGACTCAAGGGAGGAAAATGACTACCTTCCTCACAGGTATGAAAAAAATTCTGTAGCCTATACAGGAACCCACGATAATGATACAGTAGTAGGGTGGTACCAAAGTATAGGAGCTAAGGATAAAAAGATGTGCGATACATACTTGAAAAAGACAAAGTCTGTAAAATCTGAGGAGATAAACTTTAAGTTTATAGAGGCTATCTGGGGATCTAAGTCCGTTATGACTCTGACCCAGGCTCAAGATCTGTTTGGAATAGGAAGCGAGGGAAGGATGAACGTTCCTTCGGTGCCTACGGGGAACTGGCAGTGGAGAATGGAGGAGAAACTTCTTAGTGATAAATTAGCTCAAAGATTAAGTGTACTAACTAAAAAATATGAGAGGTAATTAGTTATGGACAGTAGAGATCTGATAATAAGCAAACTAGAAAAGTTAGGACTTTCTTCAAAGGAGGGTGAGGTATACCTTCAGCTTGTAAAGGCGCCTTACTCCAATGGGTCACAAATAGCTAAGAAGCTGGGATATCCCAGAACTTCAGTTTATTCAATTCTATCAAAGCTCCAGGGAAAGGGATGTATACTATCTGTCCCAGAGGGGGAGGTCACTTCCTATGTGGCTATAAATCCCCAGGATCTTATCTTCAGACTGAAGAGAGAGATAGATGATGCAACCAATGTACTTGGGGAGGAGTTCAAGAAGATAGATATAGAGTCAAATGAGAAACAGTTTTTAAATATAAATTCCTATGAGGGGATAACTGAGAGGATTCATCAGCTGCTAAAGAGTGCAGAGAAGGAAGTGTATATAAACACCAACTTTAACTTAGATGAGTTTGGAAAATTTAAAGAGGATTTTAAACTTCTCAAGAGAAAAGGAGTGAGGGTGATATTCTTCAGCTTCCAGAACAAAGGGTATGAAAGCCTGGGAGCAGAGCACTACTCCAGAAGTTCTCTTAAGGAGGATGCAAGTAATAAAACAAAGAGGATCTTACTTGTGGTAGACATGAAACTGGCAATCATGGCAAGTAACTATGGTGGAGAGTTTTACGGAACCTTCTCGGAAAACAAACTTCTTATAAACCTTATTGCAGAACACATTCATAATGATATATATCTTATGAAGCTTGAGGAAAATTATAAGGGGGATTTCTGGGAGGACATAAAGCTTAACACTATGCAGGAGATTGAAAATCAAGAATAGGGGGAAGCAAATGTATTTAGACAAGGCGGAGATAAAAAGCGGAATCGGGAGATGGCTGAAGGTTGATTTTGGAAAAACTATAGAAATGGCTGAGAAGCACGAGGTATATCAATCACTGGTTAGAACTGTAATGGAGAAGGTAACTGAGAACTGGTGCGATACAGATGAGATCTACAGCAATGGAAAGCAGGCTTACTATCTTTCAGCAGAGTTCCTTATGGGAAGAGCGCTAGGAAACAACCTTATAAACCTGGGGATACTGGATGATGTAAGAGAGGTTCTTGCAGAGCTGGATATCGACTTTAATGTTATTGAGGATGCAGAGGAAGATGCAGGACTTGGAAATGGTGGACTTGGAAGGCTTGCTGCCTGCTTCCTGGATTCAATGGTAACACTGAACCTTCCTGGGCACGGATATGGTATCAGATATAAGAATGGTATCTTCAACCAGAAGTTTGAAAACGGATTCCAGGTGGAGTATCCTGAGTCTTGGCTAAAATACGGAGACCCTTGGTCTATAAAGAAAGCCTCTGAGGAGGTAATAGTTGAATTTGGTGATCAGACGGTGAGAGCTATACCGCACGACACGCCAATAATCGGATATGGAACTAAAAATGTAAATACCCTGAGACTTTGGGAAGCTGCACCGGTTAAAGACCTTGACCTGACAGCCTTTAACGCTCAGGAGTATGAGGAAGCAACCAGGGAAAAGGCAAGAGCTGAGGATATATCCAGAGTGCTATACCCTAACGACTCTACAAATGAGGGAAAGAAGCTTAGACTTAAGCAGCAGTACTTCTTTGTATCAGCATCCCTGCAGGATATCCTGAGAAAGTTTAAGCTTACTCACGGAAACGACTTTGAAAAACTTCCTGAGTTTGCAGCAATCCAGCTGAATGATACCCACCCGGTAATAGCTATACCAGAGCTTATGAGACTACTATATGATGTAGAGGGACTGGAGTGGAACGATGCATGGGATATTGTTCAGAAGACATGTGCCTATACCAACCATACAATCCTTGCTGAAGCCCTTGAAAAGTGGTGGATCAGACTGTATGAGGAGGTAGTACCTAGAATATATGAGATCACTCAGAGGATCAATATAGAGCTTATCCAGCTTCTGGAGAAGAAGTTCCCAGGGCAGAGAGGAAGACAGAAGAGGATGTCTATCATCCAGGGGGACCTGATCCACATGGCGTGGATGGCTATCTATGGAACCCACGCTACCAATGGAGTGGCAGCACTTCACACTGAGATCCTCAAGGAGCAGGAGCTCAAGGAGTGGTATGAGCTGTTCCCTGAGAGATTCCAGAATAAAACAAACGGTGTAACCCAGAGAAGATGGATGCTTCTGTCCAACCAGCAGCTATCCTCACTTATCACTGAGCTTATCGGGGATAAGTGGATTACAGACCTGACAGAGCTGAAGAAGCTGGAGAAGTATGCTGAGGATGAGGAGATCCTGAAGAGGTTCCTGGACATCAAGCATGAGAAGAAGGTAGAGTTTGCAAAGTATATGAAGAATGAGCAGGGAGTGGAGATAGACCCTGATTCTATCTTTGATATTCAGATAAAGAGACTACATGAGTATAAGAGACAGCTCCTGAATATCTTCCATGTAATAGATCTCTACAACAGAATAAAGGCTGATCCTAAGCTGAAGATGAACCCTGTAACTTATATCTTCGGGGCAAAGGCTGCACCGGGATACCTGAGAGCCAAGGGAATCATAAAGCTAATCCACGATGTAGCTGAAGTAGTAAACAACGACCCAGTTGTAGATGGAAGGATCAAGGTAGTATTTGTGGAAAACTACAGGGTATCTGTAGCCCACAAGATGTTCCCGGCAGCGGATATCTCTGAGCAGATTTCCACAGCAGGTAAGGAAGCTTCTGGAACTGGAAATATGAAGTTTATGTTAAACGGTGCACTTACTCTGGGAACTCTAGACGGAGCCAATGTAGAGATAGTAGAGGAAGCAGGAGAGGAGAATAACTTTATCTTCGGACTGAAGGTAGAGGATATCCTTAAGATGAAGAAGGAGGGGTATGACCCTCACAAGCCATACAATGAGGTAGAGGGACTTAAAGCTGTAGTAGATGTACTTATGGACGGTACATTCTCAGATGAGGGTACCGGATACTTTGAAGAGTTATATACATCCCTAATGGAAGGGGCTAGCTGGCACGACGCTGACCAGTACTTTGTATTAGAGGACTTTGACGCATACAGGGAGATCCAGAAAAAAGCCAATGAAGCTTACTCGGATAAGATGAAGTGGGCTAAGATGGCATGGATCAACATAGCCAATGGAGGAAAGTTCTCCTCCGACAGAACTATTGCTCAGTACGCATCGGAGATCTGGGATATAGAAGCTAAGAAGCTATAAATTTTGCAACTGTAAATTGTAATAGATCACTCCTAAAGGGGACCTGAATTGCCATCGGGTCCCTTTTAACATACGAATATTTAAAGGAGGAAAACTTCCTGAAAAAGGAGAGGGAAATAGAGATGGTATATAGAGTTTGGAAGTAGATTCCAAAGAAAAGATTAAAACCATTACAAAATTACAATGATTGTTGACAAAGTGAATAAATTATTATATATTAGATGGTGTAAAGAGAAAAAAATATCAATAGGGGGCTAAGAATGCAGAGTTTAAACTTTAAAAAGGACACTTATTGGATAGGGTCGTTGGATCCAAAACTGAGAGTATTTGATATTATTATGGAGACTAAGTTTGGAACAACTTATAACTCCTACCTTGTAAAGGGAAGTGAAAAGACGGTAGTATTTGAGACAGTAAAGGCAAAGTGCTTTCCTGAATATGTGAAAAAATTAGAGGAAATCCTGGGAAGTCCCAAGGAGATAGATTATATTGTGGTAAATCACACTGAGCCAGACCATGCAGGCTCTGTAGAGATGCTCTTAGAGCTGGCTCCCCACGCTAAGGTAGTGGGGTCGGCAAATGCCATAGAGTTTTTAAGGGAGATTGCAAACAGAGAGTTTGATTCCATCGTTGTAGAGCACGGAGATACTCTGGATCTCGGAAACAAAACCCTTAAGTTTATAGCGGCACCATTCCTTCACTGGCCAGATTCTATGTATACATATATTCCAGAGGACAGAACCCTGGTTACATGTGACTCCTTCGGATCACACTACAGCTTTGACGAGGTACTCCTCTCTAAACTTCCAGAGGAGAAGAGGGAGGACTATATGTCGGCTCTCCTATACTACTTCACAGCTATCTTCGGACCATTTAAGGGATATGTGCTGGAAGCCCTGGATAAGATAGAGGACTTTGATATAGAGACGGTTCTTACTGGTCACGGACCTATCCTGGATGAGAATCCACAGGAGATCATGGAGATATACAGAAAGTGGTCTATAGAGGAGAATCCAAATAAGAACAGGGTAGTAGTGATACCATATGTGGCAGCTTACGGGTATACCGAGCAGCTGGCTATGGAGATGGAGAGGGGGATAAAGGAGTATGATTCCTCTATAGAGGTAAAGAAGTACAATATAAATATCTCCAACTATGAAGGCCTGAAGACGGATATCATGAATGAGATCTACTGGGCAGACGGAATCCTTCTGGGGACCTCTACAATCAACGGAGATGCCCTTCCCCTTATCTGGGATATAGCTATCTCTCTTAATCCAATAGTTCACGGCGGTAAGTATGTATCGGCCTTTGGATCCTACGGATGGAGCGGAGAGGGAGTTCCTAATATCATAAGCAGGCTGGATCAGCTGAGGATGAATGTGCTGGACGGATACAATGTAAAGTTTAAGCCGTCTAAGGAGCAGCTAGAGGGAGCCTTTGAGTATGGTAAGTTGTTTGCAGATACAATGGTAAATAAGAAGACTCCAGTAAGGGAGAATGCTGCAGAGGAGATGTCCCTGGAGGAGCTAAACCCAAGCGGAGAGGAGAAGAAGTGGAAGTGTCTTGTATGCGGAGAGGTATTTGATGGAATCTATCCTCCGAATATATGCCCTGCATGCGGAGTGGGACAGGAACTCTTTGAGATGGTAGAGGAGGAGGAAGTAGATTTCCACTCGGATGCCGAGGAGAGGATTATTATAATAGGAAACGGAGCAGCGGGAGTGGGGGCAGCAGAAGCAGCCAGAGTGAGAAACCCCAAAGCTCACATAGAGATCCTTACGAGGGAGGATATCCACGCATACTACAGACCTGTGGTTTCCGACTGCCTTACTGAGGAGATAAAAGATGAGGAGTTCTATCTGAAGCCTGAGATGTGGTATGAGGATATGGGTATCAAGGTGGAGCTTGGAAGGGTAGTAAACCATATAGATGTGGAGAAGAAAAAAATAACCCTTCTGGACGGAGAGGTGAAGGAGTATACCAAGCTTATCCTGGCTACTGGAGCAAGATCCTTTGTACCTCCAATTGCCAATGTAAATATGGCGGGATCCTTCTCCATAAGAACAAAGAAGAATGTGGATATAATAAAGGAGTACGCAAAGAAGAGCAGAAAAGCTGTAGTTGTAGGGGGAGGAGTTCTTGGTCTTGAAACAGCATGGGAACTGAAATCCATGGGACTGGATGTGGAGATCATCGAGACAAAACCTAGAATTTTCCCTAGACAGCTGGATGAGGAGGGGTCTAAGGTACTGGAGGAGGCCATTGTAAAGGCCGGAGTGAAGGTGCATAAGAACCGTTATGTGGTGGCTATCGAGGGTGAAACCCAGGTAAGGGGAGTAAAGCTGGATAATGATCAGAAGATAAGTACAGACATCGTAATCATGAATACCGGAATAAGCTCCAACAAGGAGATGGTAGAGAACAAGCTGAGAACCAACAGGGGAATAGTTGTAAATGAGAGGATGGAGACAAGTATAGAGGGAATCTATGCTTGCGGAGACTGTGCTGAGTATGAAGGAAAGGTAGTTGGACTGTGGCAGGTAGCTGTGGAGCAGGGAAGAGTTGCCGGAGCAAATGCTGTGGGAGATACCTTGGTATATAGGGATGAGGTTCAGCCTGTAACTTTTAGCGGAATGAACCTGGATATCTTCTCCATGGGTAATATAGACAATGAAAGGGGAGACCACCAGGTGGTAACCCAGCTGGACAGTAGGGAATCTCACTATAAGAAGCTCTACTTTGACAGGGATGAGCTTGTGGGAGGTATCCTTATCGGAAATGTTGAAAAGGCCAACGTTGTCCTAAAGGGAGTTAGAGGAAAGCACGAAACCTCCAAGGTACTGAAGAAGTTATATAGATAGAGTAAAGGGAGCCTTAGGGCTTCCTTTTTTTAGGGGAAGTATAGAAGTTTCAAAAGCATTACATGAAGTAATTAGTGTTCTATTTGATTATCAGGATGCAACGTCACGTTGTTTTTTTCTGGAGGAGCTTCGAAGAGAGGGAAAATGGTGATATACTTGAGGTGGAGTAAAAAAAAGAGGAGGTTTACAGATGGAAAGGTTTATCTACAGAAAGGTAGAGGAAGATTTTATAGATAGGTTGAAGGTGAAGATAGAGGAGATAGAGGGGAAGATAGAGAAGCTTCTGAAGATAGAGAAGAAGAGCTACAATAACTTCTTCAATGAGATGGAGCTCTTAGAGGAGGAGCTGTCAAAGATGGTACAGCCCATCTCCAATGAAAACTCTACCTATATAACTGAGTTGGGAAAGAAACTATACATGGAGTTCATACCCATTATGAATGAGTATGCCTCAAAGATAAATCAGAATGAGGAGATAGCCAGAGCCATAATGGAGATATATGAAGAGGAGGAGCTAGATCCTGTGAAGAGAAGGATCCTGGAAAAGAAGATACTGGAGTTTAAATCAAATGGTATCGGGATAGAAAAAGATAAGAAGAGGAGGATCAAGGAGATAAATCTTGAGCTGTCAAAGCTTTCCAATGAGTTCTCACAGAATGTAACAGATGCTACAAATGCCTATGAACTAATAGTGGAGGATGAGGGAGCTATAGGTGAGATGCCTCATACAGATAAGGTGACCGCCCAGGTGGAGGAGGGGAAGTGGAGGTTTACCCTTCACGGCCCATCTTATGTTTCATTTATGACCTACTGCAGCGACAGGGAGCTTAGAAGGGAGATGTACAGGGCCTATGTAACCAGAGCTCCGCAAAATGAAGAGATAGCAGAGAGGGTTCTTAAGCTCAGAAGGGAGAAGGCTAATATCCTGGGATATAAAAACTACAGGGAGTTTTCAGTGGCCAGCAAGACTGCAGATTCAGGAGAAGAGGTCATAGAGTTTTTAAGAAAGCTGGGGAAGGAAGCCCTGCCTACAGCTCAGAGGGAGGTAGAGGAGCTCTATGAACTGGCAGAAAAACTTGGGCATGGGGGAGTTGAATACTACGATACCGCTTACCTGGCAAGAAAACTAAAGGAGATAAGGTATAGCTTTGATCCAAGTGAGCTAAAGCCATACTTTGAAATGGGAAGAGTAGTGAGAGGGATGTTTGACTTCTTGGAGGAGCTCTTTAACCTGAAGTTTAAGAAGCAGGAAGATGCCCAGTTGTGGTCCGATAAAGCAGAGGCCTATGAGGTTACAAGGGATGGTGTGGAGCTTGGCTGCCTTTTCTTGGACCTGGAAACCAGTGAGACTAAGAGAGGGGGAGCGTGGGCAAACTCCTGGCAAAGGAGCTACCTGAAAGCCGACGGAACAAGGGAGGTGAGCATAGGTAAGGTGACCTGTAACTTCCCTGTAAGCAGGGAGGGGGTGCCATCGCTTCTTTCTCAGGATAATGTTGTAACCCTCTTCCATGAGATGGGCCATGCCCTGCACAATATAACATCATCGGTGGATGAAGTTTCTGCAGCTGGATTTGCAGGAACTGAATGGGATGTTGTAGAGTATCCATCCCAGTGGTTCCAGGAGTTTGCAAATAACAAGGGGATACTGAAGAGGTTTGCCAAGCACTATGAGACGGGAGAAATTGTCCCAGATGAGCTCCTGGAAAGGATGTTTGAATCGCAAAAATTTGGTGAGGGGATGGCGATGAACAGGCAGATAGAGTTTGGTCTCTTTGATATGCTCATCCACGATACAACAGAAACCATGGAGGATGTTCAGGAGACCCTGGATAGTGTAAGGAATCTTGTGGCTCCTCTTAAAACCCCTGAGTACAATAAGTTTCAGAATCAGTTCAGCCACATATTTGCGGGAGGATATGCTGCGGGCTACTACTCCTATAAGTGGGCAGAGGTGCTGTCAGCAGATAGTTATAGGGAGATGACCAAGGAAGGGGAGGTAGATAGGGAGCTTGCTAATACCTTCTATGAAAAGATCCTTTCAAGGGGAGGTTCTAAGAATATGAAGGAGAGCTTCGTAGAGGTTCACAGAAGAGAGCCAGATGGAAGAGCTTTGCTGAAGCTGGTGGGAATCCTTTAAAGGAAAGTAGAGTGCTTTTCTTTAATATAAAGTAGCAGAGAGAGATAAAAAGGACCTGAGGTGGGAGCTTATAAGCTACTTACCTCAGGTCCACTTTTATTTTTAGAGACGATGTGACTGTATAAGGGTAAAATAATTTACTTAATAAAGATTACACCAACTCAAGCTCAGCTTCTCTAGTTTCTACATCATCGAACTCTTTCATCTCTTCTGGAGACCAGGAGCTGATATCAGCAAGCTCTGGGAACTGACTCCTGTCGAATACAGGGTTCTTTCCAGCTGCCAGCTGTGTTTTGTAGTCGTGGAAGACCTTGAAAGCTATCTTTGAAAGGGGAAGGATAGCCACGATATTGATAAGAGCCATCACTCCCATGGTAAGGTCGGCAAGGTTCCACACCAATGCACTCTGAGCAAGCCCCCCAAACAATACCATTCCAATCCCTGCAAGCTTATAGAGGTTCTTGGAGCTCTTGGAATCTTTTATGAAGGTAACGCTGGATTCTCCGTAGTAGAAGCAGCCAAAGATAGTACTGATGGCAAATAAAAACATGGATATAGCGATGAAGATCTCACCAAATGACCCTATTTGCTGAGCCAGGGATGCCTGAACGAGCTGAACCCCTGAAAGTCCCTCGGTATAGAGGTCACCGCTGATAAGAACCATCACTGCAGTGGCGGAACAGATAACTAGCGTATCTATGAAAACTCCAAAGGTCTGTACCAATCCCTGCTTTGCAGGATGGGATACTGTGGCAGCAGCTGAGGCGATAGATCCCCCACCCATACCAGCTTCATTGGAGAAGAGTCCTCTGGCAACACCGCTGGAGATAGCAGCTCCCATACCTCCGCCGATAACCTGCTCTATACCGAAGGCATTTTTAATTATTAAAGAGATTATTCCTGGAATAGCATCGAGGTTTGTAACAATAAGGAAGACAGCTAGAAGGATGTAGATACCAGCCATAGCAGGAACCATCTTTTCTGTGATAGAAGCAATTCTCTTAGCTCCTCCAAAGACAGCCCAGGCAACTATAGCCATAACAACGAGAGTAGTAATTAGTTTGTTGAAACCAAAAGCCTGTTGAAAGGATGCACTGATCTCATGGGAGAGTACTGCATTGAAGATTAGACCGTAAGCTGTAATACAGCAAAGGGCAAAGGCCACACCAAGTCCCTTCATCTTTAATCCCTTTTCCATGTAGTAGCTAGGTCCCCCCTTGTATACACCCTCGGAATCCTTAACCTTGTATACCTGAGAAAGGGTGCTCTCTACAAAGGCTGATGTTGCACCAAGAAGGGCCACCATCCACATCCAGAAGATAGCTCCTGGTCCCCCTGCAGCTATGGCAACTGCTACCCCTGCAATATTACCAGCCCCAACTCTGGTAGCGGTACCAATACAGAAAGCCTGAAAGGATGAGATTCCATCACTATTTGAGGAGCTTTCTCTCTTTCCTGAGATCAAGATAACCATCTCCTTGATCATCCTAAACTGCAAAAATCCACTTTTAAGGGTAAAATAGAGTCCAGTTCCAAGGAGAGCCACAATTAGTACAGATCCCCACAACAAGCCGTTCAATGTTCCAATTAAATTCATCAACATTTAAAAACCTCCAATTAACATAGAATAAATACATAACCCACTAGGAGGGTAGCCCGTTTTTGAGGAGGAGTCAAAATAAATTTTGGTGCACCAATACTAAAAAAATGGTATAAGTGAAAATCATAGTTTTGAAATATCCTACATCTTAAGAAATTGACTATGTCATAAAAATGGACAAAGTTAATATAATATTTAATAAAAAGTAGTTGAAGCATTTTCCAAACTAGGATTTAAGAGATGCATTTTAGTCGAAGGATTGACTTATAGAAAATCTCTTGGGGGAGGTCTTGAAAGCAATATTTCATGGAGGGTTTTTAGGTGGAAGGAGAGGAGAGAGAAAGAATACTTAAATTACTTGAAAGCGTTGACAAAAAGTGTGAATGGTGATAAACTATCTAAGTTACGCATGATAAGGGTCGTCAGCAACCCTGAAATCAGCGATTTTTAATCTTTTGGAGGTGTTTTAATGTACGCAGTAATCAAAACTGGTGGTAAGCAGTACAAAGTTGCAGAAGGTGACGTATTAAAAGTAGAGAAGCTAAATGCTGAAGTTGAGACGACAGTAGAATTAACAGAGGTTCTTCTAGTAGCAAACGGAGGAGACGTAAAAGTTGGAACTCCAGTAGTAGAAGGTGCTAAAGTTGTAGCTGAAGTACTTGCTCAAGGTAGAGGAAAGAAAGTTGTAAACTTCAAATACAAGCCAAAAACTGGATATCACAGAAAGAAAGGTCACAGACAATCTTTCACTGAGATCAAAATTACTTCAATCAACGCGTAGTCCTAATTGAATTATGACTAAAGTTGAAATCTTTAGAAAAAACAAAAGAGTAGTTCTGTATAGAGCTGCTGGGCACGCTGAATACGCCGATTTCGGTGAGGATATAGTGTGTGCTGCGCTTTCAATGGCAATGCAATTACCTCTTGGGGGAATGCAGGGCATATTGAAGGTGATGCCTCTATTTGATATGAACTCAGACGGCTTCCTGGAAGTTGATATGAGGGAGATGGATTATAGAGGAAAAGAGAAGGAAATAGATACTTTGTTAGAAAGTATGGTTCTGATGATAAGGGAATTATCAAAGGAATATCCAAAACATATTAAGCTTGTAGAGAAGGAGGATATATAAAATGTTATTCAAGTTAAACATACAATTATTCGCGAAGAAAAAAGGTCAAGGTTCTGTTAAGAACGGAAGAGACTCAAACCCTAACTACCTTGGAGTTAAGAAGTACGATGGAGAGGCTGTAAAGGCTGGAAACATCATCGTTAGACAGAGAGGAAACAAGTTCCACGCTGGAACTAACATGGGTCAAGGTAAAGACCACACTCTTTTCGCTCTAACTGACGGTTTCGTTAAGTTCGAAAGACACGGAAAGGGAAAGAAGAAAGTTTCTATCCTTGCTGAGAGAGCATAGTAACTGCTTAGAAAACCTAGCCTTTTCAGGCTAGGTTTTTTTTATTGTTAAGAAAAGTATAGATTTATAGATTGTTGCCATGGATAAAGATCCATTACATAAGATTAGAGGGAGAGCGTCCCTCTCTTTTTTAGTTTTTTGAGGTTGATTAGAGGTCGCTGATAGACACAGTACCTGAATAGCCATCAACGATAATATAGTCTCCGGGCTTAATTGATTCTACAGCTTCCACTACCCCGGTAACACAGGGGATACCATACTCCCTGGCGATGATGGCACCATGGATGAGCATACCTCCCCTCTGCTCTACTATGGCTGAAGCCAGGGGAACTATGAAGGTCATGTTGGGGTCTAAAGCATCGCAGATAAGGACCTCTCCCCTCTTAAATTGGAAGATCTCCCGTGGTGAGGAGATTATTCTGGCTTTTCCGCTGCCTATGCCTGGACTAGCGGGCTGGCCGGTAAATCTTCTCACACTGATCTGGGAGTTTTTATACTCACTCTGGGGAGCATAGGGGGAGTGGAGGGAGGAGGATTTCAGGTCGCCGGTCCAGCCAAATTTTTTCGCCATGTAGTTTGTAGCTTCTAAAACTCCTGTTTCAATCCTTCCTAGATAGAGGTTATCATCATCTCTAAACTTCCAGCTGGCCCTTGCTACTTCCAGTATTTTTTCCCCCTCATCGGAGTAGAATCTGGATAAGAATTCCTCTTCCAACTCTTTGGAGGAGGAGAAGGTTCTCTCGCTGAAGCCCTTGGAGGAGTTCAGGAGGAACTCTATAAAATTATTGTTGCCGCTAAAGATCTTTTCTCCCTTGAAGGTGGAGGGTTCATACTTCCTTAGGAAACCTTCCAATCTATTCCTGAAGTTACTGTCCAGGTCATCCAGCTGCTTGCTTACAAGGGCGTCCCTAGTTTTTGGGTGATTATCTATGTGAGAGATGAGCTCCCTGAGCTCCTGGTTTCTCTTGAGGCTGATGAGGTCTCCAGAGGAGAGGAGACGGGTGAACTCATAGGGATCCCTTGGTTTCATAGTGTCGTTATAGACCTTGGCAAAGAGCCTAACACCGTGGGCAAAGGGGATTAGATCCCTCCAATAGATATTCCGCCACTTGGTATAGAGCCCTTCTCTTCTCACAATCTCCTCCCTGAGCTCCTCCTGGGTCATTTCATCCAGATCGACCCCTTCCAGATAGGAGGCAGCCTCCTTCATTCTGGGAAAGATCTCCTCCTCTATATGCTTCCTGAGGTTTTTCAGGGCTGAAAAGGTAAGGGTGAGACTCCTGTACCAGGGTCTTTTATCCCCCCTCTCCCAGGGGTTACTCTCTTCAGAGGGAGAGATTGAGGTGATGGGTCTTACCTGGAGGATATAGAGGGTTCCCCCTCTAAGGGTCCACTCTAGATCTATGGGGAAGTTGAGTTCATCCTCAAGCTTTCTTATGGTAGCTGAAAGGGTCTCAAGATCTTCCCTGCTCAGGAGGGGAGAGACTTCGATAGCTTGGGTGGAAGTATCTACACTGTTGCTTCCTTTGTCTATTATCCACCTGGAGGGTTCAACCTCCCCATCTACCAGTTTCTGGTTGAGTCCCTCTACGGCTTCAATAATAATCTCCTCTCTTCCATCTAAGGGATTTTTACTGAAAGCCACTCCAGATACCTCTCCAGATATCATCTCCTGAACAACGACTCCCATGGAGGACCTGTAGATATTAAGGTCCATCTCTCTTCTGTAGAGGAGGGCGCTATCCGACCAGAGGGAGGACCATACAAGTTTTATCTTTTCCAGGACCTCCTCCTCCTTCCTTATATCTACATAGGATTCATGGAGACCTGCGAAGGAGGAACTCCCGGAATCCTCTCCAGGTGCAGAGGACCTCACCACAAGGGGAAGGGGCCATCTTCTTATCTCCTTCAGAAGGAGGGTGCGTATCTCCTCTGGAAGAGGGGTTACATTGAAGAGGTTTCTTATTCTCAGGGAGGTGTCCCACAGCTCCTCCCACCTCATGCTATCCAGGTCACGCCTTCCCAGTTCGGCATTTATCTTGTGGTTCAGCCCTGTAGCTTCGATGAACTTTCTATAGGTCTGGGTAGAGATGCAAAATCCCCTGGGGACTTTGTAGCCCAGGGAGGTAAGCCTGGTCAGGGTAGCTCCCTTTCCTCCTATAAAGGGGGCATCCTCGGGGGTAGCTCTGTCTATAGGGATGATCATAGGTCTCCCACCTCCTCCTTCACCTTTAAGACGGTAACATTCTGAAATCTCTCCACCACATCGTACCTCTCGACCTCTACAGAGATAAAGGCAGTATTTGGTGAATGAAGGAACTCTTCCATCTGGGGATGCTTTGACAGGTAGAGGGCTGTGGCCTCCTCTGAGTGCTCCTTTGAGGATTCGGAAGCTCTTCCTGTAAGGGTTACCCCAGCTGCACTTCCTATATCCTCTGGAGAGTTGCTGGTGTTATTTATATGGAAGGATATCCTTTCATTGGCTGTAATATGTTTGAACTTCCTGGTGTCTCTGGGGGTGGCAAAGAAGAGTTTTTTTAGGTCATCCTGTAGAGCAAAGGCCACGAGAGTTGTATAGGGAACCCCCTCTCCCTCAGTGGCAAGAACTCCGAAGAGCTGCTTGGCAGCGATATTCCTGATTACTTTTTTTATTCTGTCTGTTTTATTCATAATCTGTGCTCCTTAATTAAGTGTGATATATCCTTTTTATTCCAGAGGGAGAAGAATCCTTTAAATCATCTCTCTTTAATAGTGGGATGTTGCTAAGAGGTAAGGAGAGGGTGTATAATATAGAAAAAAGGAGGTAGATATGTTCAAAAATCTAGTGATAGTGATGTTGTCATTTATAATTCTTTATCTAACAAATCCTACCCAGGAAAAGTTTATAGATTACTATAGTCAGAAAATAGAGGAGAGCAAGGAAGAGACCGATTGGAAGGATAGGATAGTCATAGGCGGAAAGAAGCTCAATGTCATGATGAATGTGAAGAGGGAGGATAAGGTTATCTTTAGTCTCTATACAGTGAACTTTATGGGAGAGGAGGAGAGGTATCTGGGAATAGCTACTCTCTTCTTTGATATAACCAAGGTAGAGGAGAAGGTAGAGGAGTTCAAGGAAGAGAGGGAGAATTAAGTTGAATTTCTTCTACATATGATAAAAAGAGACCCTGGGGAAGCCAGGGTCTTTTTATTTATAGGGGTTCAGAGGGATTAAATCTTAAGGGCGGTCCTGGGATGCTTAA
The DNA here is from genome assembly GCF_027925155.1 of Propionigenium maris DSM 9537. Lineage (GTDB taxonomy): Bacteria > Fusobacteriota > Fusobacteriia > Fusobacteriales > Fusobacteriaceae > Propionigenium > Propionigenium maris. The sequence continues at coordinate 179,878 of NZ_BSDY01000006.1, forward strand.
GCTATTTTATAAGGGTCAGAAATAGGAGAAAAAATTGCAAAAAAATGGAAACTATAGTATAATTACTAGGTTAAATTGGAAGTTTATTTATTATTTGGATTTATCAGTTAGTATAAAACCCTAAAAGGAGGGGATATTTAATGTTTATAGATGAGGCAATAATCACGGTAAAGGCTGGAGACGGTGGAGACGGAGCTGCTACCTTTAGAAGAGAGAAATCTGTACAGTTTGGAGGACCAGATGGTGGAGATGGTGGTAATGGTGGAGACATTATCTTCAGAGCGGACAACAATATAAATACTCTGGTAGACTTTAAATACAGAAGAAAGTATGAGGCTGAAAGAGGAGTAAGTGGTGCCAAGAAAAAGATGAACGGTAAGAGGGGAGAAGCTCTTGTTATCAAGGTACCTATCGGTACCCAGGTAAGAGACCTTGAAACAGGTCACCTACTTCTTGATCTTAGCCACAACCACGAGGAGAGAGTACTTCTTAAGGGTGGGAGAGGTGGACTCGGAAACGTTCACTTTAAAAATGCAGTAAGAAAGGCGCCTAAGATAGCTGGAAAGGGTAAGGAGGGAGCTGAGCTAAAGGTTAAGCTGGAGCTTAAGCTTCTTGCAGATGTAGCCCTTGTTGGATATCCTTCAGTAGGTAAGTCTAGCTTTATCAACAGGGTATCTGCAGCAAAATCCAAGGTAGCTAACTACCACTTCACAACTCTTTCTCCAAAGCTTGGAGTAGTAAGAGTGGAGGAGGGGAAGTCATTCCTTATGGCTGACATCCCTGGACTTATCGAGGGAGCTCACGAGGGAGTGGGACTTGGAGATAAGTTCCTGAAGCACATTGAAAGATGTAAGATGATCTACCACATTGTAGATGTGGCAGCTCTTGAGGGAAGAAGTCCAATTGAAGACTTTGAAAAGATAAATGAGGAGCTTCAGAAGTTCAGTCCTAAGCTGGCTGCAAAGAAGCAGATCGTTCTTGCCAACAAGATGGACCTACTTTGGGAGCCTGAGAAGTATGATGAGTTCAAGGAGTATATAGAAGCTAAGGGATTATCTATCTACCCAATCTCTGTAATGATGAATGATGGTCTTAAACCGGTAATCTACAAGACTTGGGATGTACTAGAGAGCATAGAGAGGGAGCCCCTTGAGGAAGAGGTTTCTGTAGAAACAGTTCTGAAGGAGATCAAGGGAGAGAAGGAAGACTTTATTGTTACAAGAGATCCAGAGGATGATGAGGTATTCATCCTTGAGGGAAGAATTGTAGATGAGGTACTTGCCAAGTATGTAATCCACATTGCAGATGAGGATGCTCTTATTAACTTCCTACACATGATGAGAAACCTTGGAATGGAGGAAGTTCTAGAGGAAGCTGGAATCCAGGACGGAGATACAGTAAGAATTGCAAATGTAGAGTTTGAGTACTGGAACTAATCTATACCTGAGAACAATTATTGAATTTTTATAGAAACGATGAAGGACCCGGGAATGCACCTTGCAAGGACCGGGTCCTTTACTATAAAATGAATTTTTCCCTGCCTTTGACAGATGAAGGTGGTATAATAATCTTGATGCTGGAGATATAGGCTTTCAGCTGGCGGGAGAAATCCCCAGAGGATGTGCTACCTTCTTAATGAAGGGATCAAAGAAATAAGGCAGTGGAAGCAGGAGAGGAACTCTCCAAGAAGTCTTGAAGTATAGGGTAAGGAGGAAGAAGATGGTAAAGGGACTTGTTATAGCAGGACCAACAGCTGTGGGGAAGACAGCTTTATCTATAAAACTGGCCAAGGCCATGGATGCTGAGATAATATCTGCAGACTCAGCTCAGGTATATAAGGACCTGGATATAGGAACAGCCAAGGTAACTGAAGAGGAGATGGGTGGAGTAATTCATCACATGCTGGATGTGGTAGAACCTGTGGAGAAGTACAGCGTGGGAGAGTATCAAAGAACTGTGGATGAACTTTTGGGGAAGTTAGAAGGTGAAGGGAAGAGCGTAGTGCTTACAGGGGGGACTGGACTGTATATAGGTTCAGTAACTAACGGGCTGGCAGATCTTCCAGAATCGGACCATGAGCTCAGAGCAAAGCTCATGGAGAGGAGCAATGAAAGTCTCTATGAGGAACTAAAGGAATTGGACCCCGAGGCAGCAGAGGGGATCCATCCCAACAATAAGAGGAGGGTGGAGAGAGCTCTTGAGGTATGCCTTCTTACAGGAAAAAAGTTTTCAGTGGTTTCCAAGGAAAATATAAAGGGGAACAACTATCCCTTCCTTAAGGTAGCCCTGGAAAGGGACAGGGGTGTACTCTATGAGAGGATAAACCTCAGGGTAGATATCATGATGGAGGCTGGACTTTTGGAGGAGGTAGAGAGAACCTACAAAAAGTACGGAGAGAACCTGAAAAAGGTGAACATAATCGGGTATGCAGAACTCATAAGATATATCGACGGAGAGATCACCTTAGAGCAGGCTGTGGAGGATATAAAGCAAAACAGCAGAAGGTATGCTAAGAGGCAGTTTACGTGGTTCAAAAATCAGGGGGATTATCTGTGGTATAACCTGGATAAAATGACGGAAGAGGAAATAATGAACGATGTGATCGAAAGGGTGAAATCATCCTAAATCCCCTAAAAATATAAACTTGATAATTTCAAATTGGTGTGCTATCATTGTAATGTTCACCCCATAGGAGAATATAATGGTAAAAAAACTACTTGCTATGTTTACTATAGCAATGCTAACTTTCTCTTGTTCCAGATTGGAAACAAGGGAGGAAAAAGCCCAGGATGCAGAGTTTATGAAACACTATAATTCCTGGGAGATACAGGAAATGGAAAACCTCATTCAAAAGCATATTATAATGGAGGGATATACCCCAGATGTACCTAAGTATGAGAGTATGTTAGAGGAGAGAAGGAGAGCTAAAAAGGAGCTAGAGGAGATCGTAGCCCATATAAGGGAGGAGATCCGAGTTAATAATCTGACTACCCTGGAAGATTATATGTCTAGCGGCCTTAGAAATGCGGCAACCCTGAGGGAGCTCAGAAGGTTTGATTTTAGAGGGTTTAGGATATATACCTCTAAAATTAAATACAACAGGTCCCAGGCATCTAACATAGTGGCTCTAAACTTGGGGGAGGAGACCTTCTATTTTGATGTGAACTATGAATATGAGAAGAAAAGATGGACGATAGTAGATTTTAAGGAAAGAAGGTGAGATTCTTTTGGGAAAAAAGAACGGAATTAAGCTGGTAGTACCTTCTTCTTTACACAATCTAACTCTAATCCGAGCTCTGGCAAAGACCTATATGGAGGCTCAAAACGTAGAAAAACCGGATATAATGAAGCTTTTGTCTGTAATAGACGAACTCGCCACAAATGTAGTGGAACATGCCTACAGGTATGAAACAGGTGAGATGACGATCTTCCTAAGTAAGGAAGGAAACACAGTTCATCTCAGCGTAGAGGATTACGGCGAGGGATATGACGAGAGCAGACTCAGCAAGGATGAAGGTGGAATGGGTCTCTTCATCGTAAAGGGTATGGTAGATGAGTTTGAGATAGAAAAAAAAGAAAAAGGTACAAAATTCAATGTATTAAAAGAAGTTAAGGAGGCTAAGTAATGGTAACAAATTTCGAGATAGTGGAGAAAAATCTTGGAGATATTAAGGTTATAAAGGTTGTGGGGGAATTAGACGCCCTTGTAGCTCCTAAACTTAAAGAAAGACTGATCAAAATGATAGAGGCTGATACAACTAAATTCATCATTGATTTTGAAGAGCTTGTACACATAAACAGTCTGGCAATGGGAATATTAAGAGGGAAACTAAGAAGTGTAAAGGAGATAGGTGGAGATATTAAGTTAATCAAGTTAAATGACCACATAAAGACTATTTTTGAGATGGTAGGACTTGACGAAGTATTTGAAATCTATGAGACAGAAGATGAGGCAGCTTCACACTTCTAAAAAAAATTTAGAAAGGAAGTATGAGAATGAACCCTACAGTGATAACAGCATCTGCAGTAGTAGGTCTGAGCCTGATACTAGCTATGGTATACAAGAAGTCTATAATAGATAAGAAGATAAATGAACTTAACAACTTAGAGGATGAAGTAGCTAAGGCAAAGGTAAAGGCTGAAAAAGTAGTTGAAAATGCTAAAAAGGAAGCAAGTGCTAAGGGCAAGGAGATAGAGCTTAAGGCAAAGGAAAGAGTCTACAATATGAAGGAGGAGGCAGAGAAGGATATCAGATCTGCCAAGCAGGATATTCAGCAGAAGGAAGCTAGAATAGCCAAGAAAGAGGAAACTCTGGATAAGAAGATAGACAGGGTAGAGGCAAAATCCAATGAGCTAGACAAGGTTCAGGAGAAGCTGGATGAAAAGAATAAAGAGATAGAAGTGGTAAGAGCTAAGCAGGAGGAGGAGCTAGAGAGAATAGCTTGTCTTTCTAAGACTGAGGCTAAGGATATGCTTATATCTAAGCTAAAGGATGAGCTTGCCCACGAATCTGCTGTAGCAATCAAGGAGTATGAGGGTAAGGTTAAAGAGGAGAAGGACAGAATCTCCAAGAGGATCATATCCACAGCTATCGGAAAGGCTTCTGCAGACTTTGTAGTGGATGCTACAGTATCTGTTGTAAACCTTCCAAACGATGAGATGAAGGGTAGAATTATAGGTAGAGAGGGTAGAAATATCAGAGCTATCGAAGCAATTACAGGAGTGGACGTAATCATCGACGATACTCCAGAAGCAGTGGTAATCTCAAGTTTTGATGGTGTAAAGAGAGAGATCGCTAGAAACGCCATTGAAAAGCTGGTAACAGATGGAAGAATCCACCCAGCTAAGATTGAGGAAGCTGTAAATAAAGCTAAAAAAGAGATAAACAAGGAAATCATAGAGGCTGGAGAGCACGCTATCCTTGAGCTGGGAATTCCTGGAATGCATCAGGAGATAGTAAAAACTCTTGGAAGACTGAAGTTTAGAACAAGTTATGGTCAGAATGTACTTGTACACTCTATTGAGGTGGCTAAGCTTGCTGGTAACCTGGCTGCAGAGATTGGAGCAGATGCTACTCTTGCTAAGAGAGCGGGACTTCTACACGATGTAGGTAAGGTACTGGATCACGATATAGAGGCTTCTCACGCAATTATAGGTGGGGAGTACCTGAAGAAATTCGGAGAGAAAGCTGAAGTAATAAATGCAGTAGCAGCTCACCACAATGAGGTAGAGTTTGAAACTGTAGAGGCTATCCTTGTTCAGGCAGCAGACGCTGTATCAGCATCCAGACCAGGAGCAAGAAGAGAGACTCTTTCTACATACCTGAAGAGATTAGAGGATCTAGAGGATATCGCTAACTCATTTGAGGGTGTTGACTCATCTTATGCTATCCAGGCTGGAAGAGAGGTAAGAATCATCATCAATCCTGAAAAGATCAATGATGATGCTGCCACTAAGATGTCTAGAGATGTAGCTAAGAAGGTAGAGGAGACTATGCAGTACCCTGGACAGATCAAGGTAACTGTAATAAGAGAAACAAGAGCAACTGAATATGCCAAGTAATCAACTAGAGACGGTTTAGGCCGTCTCTTTTTTTTGTAAAAAAGAAAACCACCTGCTATGCGGGTGGTCCCCAAAAAGCCGGAAGGCTATGCTTATGATATGAAAAAACCTCCCTTGATATAATCACTTTAGGTTTGCCGACCAGTGAATAATTAAGGGAGGTTCAAATGGATAGCAACAGTTTAGCACATACTCGATGGAATTGTAAATATCATATAGTTTTCGCGCCAAAGTATAGGCGACAGATAATATATGGGAAGATAAAACAAGATATAGGACAAATACTTCGAAAGCTCTGTGAAAATAAAAAAGTAGAGATACATGAAGCAAGTGCTTGTAAAGACCACATACATATGCTAGTAAGTATTCCACCTAAGTTAAGCGTTTCAAGTTTCATGGGTTACCTGAAAGGTAAAAGTTCATTAATGATATTTGATAGACATGCGAATTTAAAATATAAATATGGAAATAGACATTTTTGGTGTCGAGGATATTATGTTGATACAGTAGGTAGGAACAGGAAAAGGATCGAGGAGTATATAAGAAGTCAGCTGCAAGAAGGTATTGCTGAGGATCAGTTAACTTTGAAAGAGTATATCGATCCTTTTACTGGAGATAAAGTAAGAAAGAACTAGAAACCAAGAGCTACTTAAGTAGCTGAATGAAATATTACGCGGTTGGCAAACCGTTCAGAAGGGCTTCAGCCCAATGCTGGGACATCGCCCTTCTAGGGCTTGAGCAAACTACCACTTGAAGTGGTAGTTTTGATTGTTGGAGAGGTGTTTCGCTCTCGAGGAGAGCGAGGTACTTTCTTATCTTGATATAAGAAAGTACCCAAAGAAAAGTGGATACTTTTGTCTTGATACAAAAGTATCCAAAAGATCAAGTCTTCCGACAATAGTCTTTATAAGTTGTACAGATCTTTCATTGCTCTCCAGGGCTCTCTACAGAGCCTGAAGAAGTTAAACGCAATGACGTAAACTATTCTAGTGAAGTCGGACGACTGCCTGCAGACAGCCACTTCAATCAAAACTTTAATTCGTGTAAATGCCTCTCCAAATGATTTCGGTCATAATTAGTGTGATTCGTGGCAAGTGTTTAAAGGATACCTTATCAAAAAAGCTTTTTAAATGTAGATTCAATAATTTATGTATAGGTATGTATGGGAGGTTCTAAAGAAATGTCTAGTGAAACCTGGTATTTAAAGGTGAAGAAGGTTAAACTAAAAGTAAAAAAGTCAGGTGATAGAGATGAAAAGGTTTATTGCAATGCTGGCGGTAACCCTCTTCCTGTGTGGGAATAGCTATTCAGAGGAGTATCAGCAGGAGGTAGTAAAGTTGTCCGCCAAAGAAAAGATAGCCTACACGGGGCTGGGGCTTGGAGGCCTTGCAGGGATAGTTCTCATAGCAGACAATATAAGCAGCGACAGCGACGGGACCAAGGTGGAGATAGGAGACCCTCCCCCAGAGGAGCAGCCGTCTCCCATGATGGTCTCTTCATCAGGTCCTTCCTACAGGGAGAAGACCCTGAGGGACATGGGCAGGGTTAACCTATATCTAGAGGACCTATCTACAGTGTTCAGAGAGATGGGAAGGATGAGGAGGGAGGGAGAGGAGAATGAGGTCTCCATCTTTGTGGAAGCCCTGGACAGAAGGGGAGAGTATGAAGGGGTAGTTGGTGGAGCCTACTTCATTAAGGATGTAGGGAAGTACTTAGGGGCAGATGTAAGGGGAAGCCTGGGATATGGACACTCCTCTGTGGACTATGACGGGGGAGCCGAGGGGAGCTCAGAGGTGATCCACTGTGCCCTCCACCTGAACTATGACAGGGAGACCTTTAAAAACTATACCTGGTTATTCAATGAATTTTCCTATAACAGATTTAAGGAGGGGGAGAAAGCCAGATACAGGGGGACAGCCCTGGCTCTGGGGACTGAGAACGGCTACCTTCTTACAGCGGGAAGGTTACAGATAATACCCTTCATCTTTGCCCAGGGGAGCTTCTATAAGAGGGAAGCCATAGAACTGGAGGAGGTAAGGGTAGGCTCCGATAACTATACCTCCTTTAAGTGGGGACCTGGGATAGAGGGAAGATACAAAACTCAGGTAGGAGTCTATGATCTGTCTAACTCCATGAGGGTGATCTACAGGATGGAGGAGGGGAATATCTACGATGAGGTATCCACCTCGCAAGGGAGGATAGAGGATGTAGGGGAGGATGAGGTACTGGAACTATCTCTGGAGAGCACGGCAGAAAGGGATAGGAACTCTATATTTGCAAGGGCAGCCTACTATATCCAGGGGGGAGATAACTACTATGGAGGGAGCCTGGGAGTCAGCTGGAAGCTATAAAAAAATAGAAAATTACTGATAAAAATGATATAATAATTGGGTTATATATATGAGGAATTACTCTTTTAAGAGAGTTAGATGTAGAAGACATAATATTTTTTAAATTAGAAATTAGAAAGTAGGAAGAAAATGAGAATACTAGTAGTAGGTGACGTAGTAGGAAAACCAGGGAGAAACACCCTGAAGACATTTTTGAGCAAGAGGAAGTCGGAGTATGACTTCATCATAGTAAATGGAGAGAATGCAGCAGCAGGATTTGGAATAACTGAAAAACTGGCAGAGGAACTATTCAGCTGGGGAGTGAATGTAATAACCAGTGGAAACCACATCTGGGATAAGAGGGAGATCTATGAATACCTTTCTTGGAACGATGAGATAATAAGACCTCTAAACTATCCAAAGGGAGTGCCTGGAGAGGGTTATACCATCAAGGAAGCTAAAAACGGAGAGAAGGTAGCAGTGGTATCCCTTCAGGGAAGAGTATTCATGCCACCGATCGACTGTCCATTCCAGAGGATAGACGAGGTAATAGAGGATATAAGAAAGGAAGCTAAGTACATAATAGTGGATATGCACGCAGAAGCCAGCTCCGAGAAGGTGGCCCTTGGATGGTACCTGGATGGTAAGGTATCTGCAGTATTCGGAACTCATACCCACATCCAGACAGCAGATGAGAGGATCCTTCATAAGGGAACTGGTTACATCACAGATGCAGGGATGACTGGTTCTACAAATGGAATAATAGGGATGACACAGGAGTCTATAATTCCTAAGTTCCTTACAGCTCTACCTCAGAGATTTGAGATAGCAACTGGAAATGAGAGAATAAACGGACTGGACATCACACTGAACCCGGAAACTGGAATGTGTGAGAAGATGGAGAGAATAAACCTCAAACTAGAGGAGATCTAAAAAACGTAACCACGAATAACACGAATTAACAGCATAAATCAAGGATGGTTAGGGAGCTGACCGCAGGCAGTCGTAGGGCATCACACTAAAAACTTACATCGTTTCGTTGAACTATACAGGTTCAATCTTGAGCCCATAAAAGAAACGAGAACCTTGGAACTTCTTAGAAAGACTGTTGTCGAAGGTCTTGATTTTTCGGATACATTTGTATCAAGACAAAGGTATCGAATGATCTGAGTTTTTAGGAACTTTTATTTAGAGAGAAGTTGCTGAAAAGAAAAGGTTATAGAGCTTGTTAATTAAAAAATTAGGAGAGTATATGAACTTAATTGAAGTAAAAGTAATATTTGATGCAGATAATATAAAGGAAGTCCAGACAGAGATGATAAACCTTCTCTATGAGTTTGGTATACAGGGAGTGAAGATAGAGGAGCCTATGTCCAAGAAAAATGCCTTGGACTTCTACAAGGATGAGAGACAGTTTCTTATGAAGGAGTACTCCCTTTCAGCATACTTCCCAAACAATGCATATGCTGAGAGAAAGAAGGAGCTCTTCACCAATGTCTTTGAGGAGAGATTCGGTGAGAGGGAGGACGTAATCTACAATATAGACTTCTATGAGCACGATGAGGAGGACTATCAGAATGCCTGGAAGAAGTACCTCTACCCTGAAAAGGTAAGTGACAGGTTTGTAGTAAAGCCTACCTGGAGGGAGTATGAGGCTGAGGAGGACGAGATGGTAATCGAGCTGGATCCAGGAAGAGCCTTTGGTACAGGATCTCACCCTACAACATCTCTGTGTCTGAAGCTTATGGAGGATCACATTGTGGAGGGAGAAACTGTAATCGATGTAGGTACAGGTTCTGGAATCCTTATGGTGGCAGCGGACAAGCTGGGAGCCGGAGATATCTGGGGAGTAGATATAGATGAGCTGGCTGTGGAATCAGCTAAGGAAAACCTGGAGCTCAACAAGGTAAACCAGGAGAAGACCCATGTATTCAAGGGGGACCTGGTAAAGGTCGTTGAGGACAGAAAGTTTGATGTGGTAGTGGCAAATATCCTAGCCGATGTAATCCTACTTCTGTTAGAGGATATGAGCAGAGTCATCAAAAAGGACGGGCTTATGATCCTTTCTGGAATTATCGAGGACAAACTTCCTGAGATAGAGCAGAAGATAAAAGCTCTAGGATTTGAAATAGTGGAGGTAAAGGCCGATAAGGAGTGGAGAGCAATAGCTGCCAAGGCCTAAAAGATAAAAAATTTAAATAAGCCACCGGGCAACACAAAGACATCACAAACTTATCATAGAATAGAAATGTTTTATGGTAAGTCCTGCGATGGTGTGACCTGGTGGCAAAAATTATATAAAATTACAGGGAGTGAAGATAGTGGATAATTTTATTGTAGCAGTAGATGGTCCCGCAGGAAGCGGAAAGAGCACAATTTCTAAGATAGTGGCAAAGGAGTATGACCTTACATACCTGGATACAGGGGCAATGTACAGGATGGTGGCTCTGTGTTCTCTGGAAAACAATGTAGACCTCAAGGACAGAGGGGCAGTATCTGAGATGCTGGACGGGATAAAGCTGGATATCCAGGGGGAGAAGTTTATATTAAACGGGAAGGATGTATCCCACGATATAAGAACTCCAAGGGTAACGGCTATCGTATCCGATGTGGCAGCAATAAAGGAAGTAAGGGTAAAGCTTGTGGATCTTCAGAGGGAGATCAGCAAGGGTAAGAAGGTAATTCTAGACGGTAGAGATATTGGAACTGTGGTATTTCCAAATGCCCACCTGAAGGTATTTCTGGTAGCCAGCGCAGAGGAGAGAGCTAACAGAAGACTGAAGGAGTACAAGGAGAAGGGGATAGATATATCCTTCCAGGAGGTACTGGAATCCATCCAAAACAGAGACCATATCGACTCCACAAGGGAGGAGAGTCCTCTAAAGAAAGCAGAGGATGCCCTGGAAGTGGATACTAGCTCTAAGACCATAGAGGAAGTGTGCAATAAGATATCGGCTTTAATTGAAGCGAGGCTTTAGGGAGAAAAGAATGGACAAGAAGAAGTTGCTCCTTGCAGGAGCTGCAATACTGATACTTATAGTGGGGATGATGATCTACTCCACCTCCAAGGAGAATAAGTATAAGAAGTTTGTGGCGGAGCAGACCCAGGCAGAAGTTACCAGGGTAGCAGAGGAGATAGAGGCTCAGGGAGCCAAGAGGTGGGTTGAGATAGAGAAGGACGAGGAAGGCTACAGGATCAGAGCAGAGAGGGGAACTACAATAGAGATTCCTGAAACCCAGTACCTTTTAAGGGAAACACTGAAAACTGGGGATACTGAAACTGTAAGCTATATGAATGGTGAGGGGAGCTTAGCAGAGAGGGTTGAGATAAGCTACTACGATGCTCCAAAGCTGGCTATCCTCATAGATGATGTGGGAATGAGTATGGGAGCTGCAGGTTACTTTGGGGAGATAGATGAAGCCCTTACCTTTGCAACAATACCATTCCTTCCAAAGAGCAGACAGGCTACAGAAAAGCTCCAGGAGGACGGTTTTGAAGTGATCCTACACATGCCTATGGCGGGATCCAGTGACTCCCTGAACAGCAGAACCGAGGGAATCCTTCTTCCTACAATGTCCAGGGAGAAGATCTACGATGCCTTTGACAGAGCCCTTGAGGATGTAGGGCGTGTGGATGGCTTTAACAACCACATGGGATCCAGGCTTACAGCCAATGAGAAGAAGATGAGGGAGCTTCTGGGATATGCCAAGAGAAAGGACCTCTACTTTATAGACAGCAACACTGCAGTGAATAACCTGGGGTACCCGATCTCCAAGGAGCTAGGTCTTCCAACCTACTACGCCTCCCACTTCCTGGATAACAGCAGGGATATGGAGGATATGAAGAGGGAGATAAGAAGATCTGTGGGACTGGCTAAACACAAGGGTCAGGTCCTTGTAATAGGACACTACCACAAGGGACTGGCTATAGCAATAAAGGAGATGCTCCCATATATAGAGGAGCAGGGAGTTAAACTGGTTTTTGCAAGGGAGCTCCTTGAAACTAATTAATTTTCACTCTCCAAGGAGAGCGAGGTACTTTCTTACCATGATGTAAGAAAGTACCCAAAGAAGATCTAGGGATTCATAATTGTCTTCTTGGGCAATAACAAATTTTTCGTTCCTTTGCCGGGCTCTCTACAGAGCCTGAAGGAGTGTAACGGAACGGATTAGACTTTATTGTGAAGCTCGACGACTATGAACTCCGCGTATTTAATTTGTGGAAGTATTTTTATGAATTAAGTTATGAAGTTGTCTGGAGCTATCGATGAAGCTTTTGGCAAAGGTGAGCATACTAGGCTGTTAAGCAGGATAAGTTCCGCAAGGCTAGAAGCCTGAGGACTGTAGCTTGAAAAAGCCGTAAGAAGAGTATCTTCTTCTGAGATATAACGTAAGACTAGACTTTCTTTGGTTCGTTTCTTGTGTTATGACAAGAAATGAACAACTTAATGAAAATGAAAAAGTACTTTAACTTAAAAGTAAAAAAAAGTTATAATAGAAGAAAAGTATACCCTAGAATAGGGTATATTTTTTTGAAAAAATATAGAAGAGGTGGATGAAGATGATCTACAATCTGTTGAGGATATTGCTCTATGTTGTAATATCTGTAGTTTCAATTTTTAATAAAAAAATAAGAACCTTTGTGGATAAGAGGCTCTTTCAGGACTACGACCTGAGAAGGGGAAAGTACTTCTGGGTACACTGTGCCTCGGTGGGAGAGGTAAACCTCTCTGAATCCCTTGTGAGAAAACTTTTGGCCAAGGGACATGAGAGGGTCCTGGTGACTATGATGACCGAAACGGGCATGGCAACAGCCAGGGCCAAGTATGAGAAGGATGACAGGGTGCACCTCCTTTACTTTCCATTGGATGATCTCTCTGCCATAAGGAAGATCCTGAAAAATATAAGTCTTCAGAGCCTTATCATAGTGGAGACGGAGATCTGGCCAAACCTCATAAGGGAAGCAGCCAAGAGATCCAAGGTGTGCATGGTAAACGGAAGGATATCCGACAAGTCCTTTGGTTCCTACAAGAGGTTTGACTTCTACCTCAAGGGGCTCTTTAAGAGGATAGAGCTATTCCTCATGCAGACGGAGGAGGATAGCAGACGAATCATTGAGCTGGGAGCCCCAGAGGAAAGGGTAGAAAACATCGGAAACCTAAAGTTTGACATAGAGCTGGAGGACTTCAGCCCCTCAGATATAGAGGATATCAAGAGGGAGCTCAAGCTGGAGAACAGAAGGGTAATAGTAGCAGGAAGCACAAGGGACGACGAGGAGGAGTATGTACTGGAGGCCTATGAGGAGCTGAAGAGCGACTACTTCCTCTTCCTGGTTCCGAGGCATATAGAGAGGACCGAGGATATATGCACCCGGCTTCTGGATGGGAACTACAGATACCAGAGGTGGAGTGAGATGGCAGCAGAAGGCAGGATGGAGATAGGGGAGGATACCCAGATAGTTGTGGTGGATGCCATAGGTGTACTCCGTAAGCTCTATGCCATCTCCCACGTGGCCTATGTGGGAGGTACCCTTGTAAATGTAGGTGGACACAGTTTACTGGAACCCCTCTACTACAGAAAACCTCCAATCTTCGGCGGATACCTGCAGAACGTGAAAGAAATATCAAGAGAAGTGATAAAAAGGAAGATAGGCTACAAGATAGACGGAAGTATGGGTTTTGTAGACGCTGTAAGATCTCTGGAAAGAGATGACGTGAAAACAAAGGATATCGATGATTTCTTTGAGGAAAACAGGAGGTCAACTGAGAAAGCTTATGAAAGAATTATTGACATAATATAAATATTTTTATACAATAACTTGTTCTTTTGTTTTTTTTGGAAAAGAACGTTAAGGTGTTAAATTTTTATTATTATTTTATCAAAAAATCTAAACAGATATAGAATTAGGAGGGAAGATGCCTAATAACAAAGTAGGAGATATGTGGAAACATTTCTTCGAGAAACCAAAGAAAGCTTATAACCCTTATATGGTAAGGTTAGCGGAGTATCCAGAGTACATCATGTATGACAGAAGTATAATGGATTCCTACAAAAACAGATGGACCGAGTACTTTGGAAATGATAATCCAATCTACCTGGAGATCGGTTCAGGATCCGGAAACTTTGCCAACGGTATGTGTGAGAAGTATCCAGAGAGAAACCACATGGCCATCGAGATAAGGTTTAAGAGGTTACATACATCAGCTAGGAAAGCAAAGAAGATTCCTCTAGAGAACGTACTCTTCATCCAGAGAAAGGGAGAGGAGATCCTTAACTTCATAGGAGATGAGGAGATAGCGGGAATGTATATCAACTTCCCGGAGCCATGGGATCACAAGCCTAAGAACAGGGTACTTCAGCCATCAACTATAGAGATGATGAGAAAGATCTTTAGGAAGGGCGGAAAGCTGTTCTTTAAGACGGACCACGACGAGTACTTTGAGTCGGTTCTTGAGTTCATGAAGGATATAGAGGGGTTTGAAGTTGTGTACCAGACAACAGATCTTCACAACGACCCTAAAAACGCAGACAATGTAATGACTGAGTTTGAAAGCTTATTCTTACACAAGCACAACAAAAACATAAACTATTTAGAGATTGAAAAACTCTAACAGGAGAAGTTAATAACTTAATTCATAATAAATGTAAGTTTGTTGGAAATGAGATATTGTAATTATAATTTTTGGAAAGAGGTGTTTTAATTGGCAGGATACGTAGTAGTAGGAACTCAATGGGGTGACGAAGGAAAAGGTAAGATAATTGACGTACTAGCACACAAGGCGGATTACGTTGTAAGATTCCAGGGTGGAAACAATGCAGGACACACTGTGGTAGTAAATGGAGAGAAGTTTATCCTTCACCTATTACCTTCAGGGATGCTTCACGGAAACGGAAAGTGTATCATCGGTCCAGGAGTAGTAGTAGACCCTAAGGTACTATTAAAGGAACTGGCTACATTAGAGGAAAAGGGAGCAAAGACAGATCACCTGTTCATCTCGGACAGAGCTCACCTAATCATGCCATACCACGTAAAGCTGGATGAGCTAAAGGAAGAGGCTAGAGGAGCTAACAAGATCGGAACTACTAAGAGAGGAATCGGACCTTGTTACTCAGACAAGATTGCAAGATGCGGTATCAGAGCAGTAGACCTTCTAGATATGGAAGCTTTTGCTGGAAAGCTTAAGACTAACCTAGAGGAGAAGAACGCTCTATTCACTAAGATATACGGATCAGAGGCTATGGACTTTGACGCTATCATGGAGGACTTCAAGGGGTACTCTGAGAAGCTAAAGCACAGAATCATGGACTCTGTACCTGAGATCAACAAGGCACTGGATGAGGATAAGATGGTAATGTTCGAAGGAGCTCAGGCTATGATGCTTGATATCAACTACGGAACTTACCCATATGTTACATCTTCATCACCTACAACTGGTGGAGTAACTACTGGTGTAGGAGTATCACCTAAGAAGATCGACAGAGCTATCGGAGTAATGAAGGCTTACACTACAAGAGTAGGAGAGGGACCATTCGTTACTGAGCTTCTAGACGAGACTGGTGAGCAGCTAAGAAAGGTAGGAGCTGAGTTTGGAGCAACTACTGGAAGACCAAGAAGATGTGGATGGCTAGACGCTGTAGTTGGTAAGTACGCTGTAGATATCAACGGACTGACTGACGTTGTAATCACTAAGATCGACGTTCTTAGCGGATTAGACACAATCAAGATCTGTACAGGATATGAGATCGACGGAGAGGTTTACACAACTGTACCTTCATCTATCGAGAAGCTTGCTAAGGCAAAGCCTGTATATGAGGAGTTACCAGGATGGAAGGAAGACATCACTCAGATGAAGGAATATGAGGAGCTTCCAGAGAACTGTAAGAAGTACATCAAGAGAATGGAAGAGCTAGTAGGATGCCCTATTACTGTAGTATCTGTTGGTCCAGACAGAACTCAGAACATCTTCCTAAGAGAGATATAGGATTTAATTTAACTTTTAAAGTTATGAGAGGAGCTGTAATTAGCTCCTCTTTTTTAGTTGAGTATTTTATTAATTTTATTCTTATAACTAATAACCTTTAATTAATTTGTACTTTCTTTGATCCTCCAAAGAAAGTACCCAAGAAAGGAGGCCTCTTTCCAAAGGTTTCCTGAGTAGGATAGTTAATCTCCGACCTTTGGAAGCTACAGTCCTCGCTCCATAGCCCAATATATTAGTTTATCACTGCGGAACTTATTCTGTTGGACGGTCTGGTTGATCTTTTAAGTACAAAGTTATATCAACTGGAAAGAGGAGATTTTATCAGAATCTAAGAATGGATACTTCAGAGATTCTAAAAAAATGGCCGACTGCCGTCAGTCGTCGCGCATCACTAAACTACTTTACTTCGACTCGTCAAACAGAATAGGTTCTATCTAGAGCCTGTAAAAAGAGTCGAAAACTAAGTATTGTCCATAAAGACAATTGACAGAAGTCTTGAATTTTTAGGTACCTTTTGTTTCAAGACAAAAGGTACGCTCATATTAAGAATAGAGGAGTTAAAAAAAGTTAAATTTGAGATAAGAAGAGTAGATTTAACCCTTTATTTCCCTTAGAGGGAGAAAGAAGATTGATACTTCCTCTAAATTGTGTTATATTGTATATGTAAAGAAAAAAGACTTGACACTTTTTGGTGAATCATATATAATGTAGGAGTAATTTATGGAATTAGATGAGTTTTTAGAGGTATCGCTTTTGCTCGATTATTACAAGAATTTATTGAGTGATAAGCAGAAGGAATATATGCTAGAACACTTTGAAAAAGATCTTTCACTGTCGGAGATAGCCAAGAATCACAGTGTGAGCAGACAGGCTGTGTACGACAACATAAGAAGAGGGATGAAGATCCTGAGAGAGTATGAAAGAAAGATCGGATTCTGCCAGAGAGAGAGGGAGTTCATGGATTCCCTGGAAGAGCTTAGAAAAGACTTCACTCTTACTAAGCTGGATGAGATAAAAGACAGATTAGAATCTTAAGAGGTGACTTAATGCTAGATAACTTAGGTGGTAGGTTTCAGGAGATCTTTAAGAAGGTTAAGGGTCACGGGAAACTGAATGAAGACAATATAAAAGCTGCTCTAAAAGAAGTAAGATTATCTCTTCTTGAGGCAGACGTAAACTACAAGGTAGTTAAGGACTTTGTCAACAGGATAAAGGAGAAGGCTATCGGTGAAGAGGTAATGACTGGAATCAACCCGGGACAGCAGTTTGTTAAGATAGTAAACGACGAACTTGTGGAACTTCTGGGAGGAACCAACGCAAGACTTACCAAGGCACCAAAGGCTCCAACTGTAATAATGCTTGCAGGACTACAGGGAGCGGGTAAAACAACATTTGCAGCAAAGCTTGCAAAGTTCCTAAAGAAGCAGGGAGAGAGACCTTACTTAGTAGGAGCAGACGTATACAGACCGGCGGCTATGAAGCAGCTTCAGGTACTGGGAGAGCAGATAGATGTTCCTGTATATGTAGAGGAAGGCAGCAAGGATGCTAGAGGTATCTGTGACAATGGACTTGCCATTGCCAAGGAAAACAAGGCAACATATGTAATCCTGGATACAGCTGGTAGACTTCACATAGATGAGTCTCTTATGGATGAACTGAGAGACATTAGAAAAGCAACAAGACCACAAGAGATACTATTAGTAGTAGATGCAATGATCGGTCAGGACGCAGTAAACCTTGCTGAGTCATTTAATAACACACTGAACATAGACGGAGTGGTACTTACTAAGCTAGACGGTGACACCAGAGGTGGTGCGGCACTATCTATCAAGGCTGTAGTAGGAAAGCCAATTAAGTTTGTAGGTGTGGGAGAAAAGATAGATGATATCGAACTCTTCCATCCAGAGAGACTTGTGTCAAGAATCCTGGGAATGGGAGATGTAGTATCACTGGTAGAAAAGGCTCAGGAAGCCATAGATGAGGATGACGCTAAGTCGCTAGAGGAGAAGATAAAAAATCAATCCTTCGACCTGGAAGATTTCCTGAAGCAACTGCAGAACATCAAGAAGTTAGGACCTATTGGAAATATCTTAAAGATGCTGCCAGGTGTGGGGGATATCGGAGACCTTGCTCCAGCTGAAAAGGAGATGAAGAAGGTAGAGGCTATAATCCAGTCTATGACAAAGCAGGAGAGAAAGAAGCCAGAGATCCTGAAGGCAAGCAGAAAGAAGAGAATTGCCAAGGGTAGTGGAACTGAAGTTTCAGATGTAAACAAACTTCTAAAGCAGTTTGAGCAGATGAAGCAGATGATGAGGATGTTTAGCGGAGGAAATATGCCGAGTTTACCTGGAATGAAGGGTGGACGTAGAGGAATGAAGTTTCCTTTCTAAAAAATAGATAACGCGGATAAATAAAAAAATATAAGATAAAAGGAGAACATAATATGTTAAAATTAAGATTAACTAGAATGGGAAGCAAGAAGAAGCCATCATACAGAGTAGTAGCAATGGAAGCACTTACAAAGAGAGACGGTAAAGCAGTAGCTTACCTTGGAAACTACTTCCCACTAGAGGATTCAAGAGTAGTACTAAAGGAAGAGGAGATCGTTAAGCACCTTATGAACGGAGCTCAGCCTACAAGAACTGTAAAGTCTATCCTAGTTAAAGCTGGAGTATGGGCAAAGTTCGAAGAAGCAAAGAAGAACTAATTGACCTTTCAAACCTCACTAGAAATAGTGAGGTTTTTTTCTTTTTGAAAGAAACCGTTACTTCTCTCTTGAAAAAGAAGTAACCAAGAGTTCAAGACTTCTGTCAATGACCTTTTGAAGTAGGTCAAAGTCTGCGACTCTTTTTACAGGCTCTAGATAGAACCTATACTGTTTGACGAGTCGAAGCAGCATAGTCTGTGAAGGAGAACGGCCTGACTGCAGTCGGCCAAGGGACTATAAAACCTTAGAACCTAATATTTTGTAGGAGATGGTGAAAGTATAAAGTAATATCGACTGCATCAGACGGTAAAAACAAATTCAAGGGCTTGTGAGAGATCATAGGTCTTTTTTCTTTTTTTGATTTAAAGTTAATATTTCTCTCTTAAAAACTTGTTCATTTCTTTTGGTCAGCAAAAGGAAACGAACCAAAGTAGCGCAGAGCCTTATAACTAAAATATAGTCGTTGTAAAAAATAACTCCTTATTTCAGAAAAAAACTGACCTTCCTTTATAATTTCTCCTAAGTAGAATATTAATATTCGACCTTTATAAGCTACAATTGATGTTCTGTAAGATAGTAATAATGTAAAACACATCAATAAACTTAACCTGTCTAACGGTCTGGTAAAATTTGAAAGTACAAAGCCACATCGATATAAAGGGAGGGGGACTCACCTTAGAAAAAATAAGAACTCTGTGAAAGGGAAACTTTTTCCATTCACTTACGATATTTTCAAATAGCCAGATAAAAGCTAGAATAACCTTTATAAGTCAAAATTAGAGCTATATTTGAAAAATGTCCTTGTCTTTAATTGTACTTATGAGGCATATTTAGACAAGAGCCAAAAATATGATGATGGCAACTATAGAATAATCCGGGGTGATACAATGACTTATATTGAATATGTTAAGGATGAGGAAAAAGATAGAATTATCGGGATAGATGAGAAGGGGAAAGAAAAAGTAGTTTTTATGGGAGTAGAGGAATTTAAGAGGGAGATTATTCAGGAGAAAAGGTGCTTTATCTGTGGTGCTCCCCGAAAAAGGAAGGGGATAAAAATAGAAGGCGCTAAGAACTTTAACGGCGAACATATAATACCCTACTGGGTGATACGAAGGTGCAGCCTATCAAGGAAAAAAATAGCCTTACCAGACGGATATAAACTACGCTATATCAGATATAAGATTCCCTGCTGTGAAGAATGTAATTCTGAACTTGGAAGGATAATTGAAAAGCCCGTAAGCAGATTATTTTTTAAGGGAAATGAAGAACTGTTAAAATACCCAAGAAAAAAGAGCGTCAACCTTGACCTGTTCAAATGGCTGTGCCTTATCTTTATAAAGACCCACCTGAAGGATAATAGTCTGATGACAGCAATAGATGAAGGAAGGGAGTCCTTTGACTGGAAGGGTTTACACCATATCTGGTGTGTTTCAAGGAGCCCCTTTACAGGAGCAGTCTTAGGAGAAGGGGTTCTGGGAAGTCTTATAGTCCTTGAATGTGAGGATATAAAGGGTCGCCACTATGATTATATAGATGATCTATCAAATAAAACAATAATGATTAAGATCGGAAAAATCTGCCTAATCGGGGTTTTAGATGATGCAGGTGCAGTAAAAAATATTCTAAAAGACACTTTAAAAGAAATCAAGGAGCCAGTAACCGACCTTCAAAGACTGGAAATCTTTTCGCACGTCAACTATATCAGACTAAACCTCAAAAATTTACCTACCTTTCATTCTGTTATTACTGAAGAAAACAAATACAAAATTGAGTCTAAACAGCCAAATGAAATATATTTAAAACCTAAAGAAGATAGAGAAAGTTCAGTTAGGGAATTCTTGGATTTTTACCTTGGAGGTACATTAATAAGGTAACAAAGAAAAAAGAGAATAGGGCAAAGAAGGAAAAATTATCATTCCCCAGACATATAAAAAGAGGTCTTTTTTTAAAGAATACATAAATCAAATCATAACTTTAAAAGTTAACGAACGTTGACAAAGGATTTTAAATACTATATCATGATGGTTGGGGTGTTTTACCTATTTATTAGGTAGTATTCTTTCCTTTTAATGTATTATGTTATTAAGTCCATATTTGGTTAATTTAATGTATGAAACACCCCATAAAAGTCGAAAATATTGAGGCCTAAAATGATAAAAGCAGAAGATTTAGTAAATATTTGTAGAAATTACATTCTTTTAGAAAGTTCAGGAATAGGGATTGATAAGAAAACTAAATATTTTTTCCAGAAAAAAGGAGAAGAGTATTTTCAAAATATAGCAGATAAAATGAAGAATGCGGAATATAAATTTGTACCTTATAAAGAAAAGTTAGTCTTAAAAGGTAAAAATAAATATCCTCGAGTTATTTCTATTCCGGGGTATCAAGATAAGATAGTTTTAAAGTATTTGAGTAAAAGATTAATAAAGGACTATTATGAAGGTGAGTCGTTGGAGCTTGCTCAAAAGAAAATAGGTGAAATTTTAGAGAAAAGAAAGAAATATAAATATTTTATAAAACTTGATTTAACTAATTTCTATGATAATATAAACCACCATATTTTATTTAATATACTAAAGACAAAGGAAGAAATTAGTGAAACTATAAATTTTCCAATATTTCCATTAGTAAAAAAAGCAATAGAAACACCAGTAGTTGAAGAAAACTCTTCTGATTTTGAAAAAAACAAGAAGAATATTAGAGGTGTCCATCAAGGATTGGCTATTTCCAATATTCTTGCAGAAATATACCTAGAAAAATTTGACGAGGAATTGAAAAAAGAAAAAGGTTTAGAGTGTTTTAGGTATGTTGATGATATTTTGATTTTTTTTAATAATGAAGAAGTTAAATCTCACTATATGGAAAAAGCAAAAGAGATTTTAGAAAAGATAGAATTAAAGCTTCTGAATGAATATCATTTAGAATTAAATAAATCGAAAACTGATTTTGGGAAAATAGAGAATGGAATAGAATACTTAGGTTATAAAATTTGTAGTAATAAAATCACAGTAAAACGTTCAAATGTTTTAAAGTTTGAAAAAAAGATGGAAAAATTGTTTTCAGAATATAAGTATATAAGTCAACATAATGAGAAATTAAAAAAATTTCAAATTTGGAGAATAAATAACTTTATTACAGGCATAAAGGTAAAATCAACAGAAGATGAAAAGAAGGTTAAAAAATATGGATGGCTATTTTATTTTTCTAAAATAGATGATTTATTATTAGTGTATCATTTAGATTATTTACTAAAAAAGTTTTCTAAAAAATATGGATTAGAGCATTCAAAATTAAAAAGATTTTCTAGAAGTTTAAATGAAATAAAATTTAATAAAGAAAGCATATACATTTTAGATGTAGATAAAGAATATCCTTCAATTGATGAAAAAATGAAATTTTTGATAGAAATGAATCTATATGAAAATGTTGAATTAAAGAATAAATCAGATGAAAATATTGAGAAGCTTTTTAATGGGATTCTTTTTAAAACGATTAAAGAGTTAGAAGAAGATAAAGGGAAGGAAAGTTAAATATGGCTGAATCATTTAGAAAGAAACTAATTAATAGAATTTGGTGGACCAAAAAGATAAGAATGGAAAGTGAGCAAAGGCTTTTAAAATTAGCGAAAAGAAATTCTTTCTTAAATATTTATTATTCATCTTTTATATTAATTGCGTCTTTACTTTCGTATACTAAACCTGAAATTTTTTCAAAAAATATAGACAGTGATTTATTAATTCTTATTTTTTCAATTTTGTTAACTATATTTTCAGTTTATACAGCAAATAATAGGTATCTTGAGAGAGCAGACCAAATGAAAGAATGCTATACTTCATTGACGGTTCTAGAAGGTAGACTTGCTTTATTAAAGGATGATGAGTTTGAAAAAATCGACGCTATCAATGTGGATTATCAAAATATTATGAACAAAGTAGAAAATCATTTAGAAGAAGATTTTCTTGTATTAAAAGAAGAGAAAAAATTTGATGAGTGGATAAAATATATTTATTTGATTTTGAAACGAAAGCTATTAACATTAATAACCGTAGTGTTGCCAATCATAGTTGTGGCAATATTACTGAATATAAATAGTGCAAAAGCTTTAAAGGTAAACCCACCAGATATAAAAACTATAGAACAAGAAAAAAATTGAGTGTAGATAGTCGTCAATCACCACACTAAAAACTAACTTCGTTTCGTCCAACAGTATAGGTTCAATCTTGAGCCCATAAAAGGAACGGAAACCTTGTAAAACCCCAAAAGACTATTATCGGAGGTCTTGATTTTTCGGATACATTTGTATCAAGACAAAGGTATCGAATTTGTTGAATTTTAAAAAGGTAGGAACCCAGGTTCCTACCTTTTATTTACCTCCACAAGATCCCTCCAGTACTTCTTGGGCATGAAGTTCCTCTGGCACCTGGGGTTTTCCCTCCCCTCTATGCTCACTGCATCGAAGAAGGTCCTCCACAGATCCATATATCCCTCCTCCTCCCCATGAAGGAGTTCAGATCCCTCTTTATATGTAAGGAGTTCCTCACTTACCCCGGTAAGTTTTGAGATCTCGCTACTTTTATTTTGTGAGGAGTAGATCAGAGCCATCCCCCTTCTAACATCGTGGATGACAAAATCCTGGTCCGAGAACCTCCCTGCAAAGTGATCTCCTATAAGGGGAAGGACATTGCAATCGGGGTTTATTATGGCGTAGTAGGTGTCGTCTTTGATCCTTCTAAACCTAACAAAACCCTTGAACTTGTGGGCTTCATGGGATGCTCTCATTGCCGCCTTATCTATAACCTCCACC
This sequence comes from Propionigenium maris DSM 9537, assembly GCF_027925155.1. Classification (GTDB taxonomy): domain Bacteria; phylum Fusobacteriota; class Fusobacteriia; order Fusobacteriales; family Fusobacteriaceae; genus Propionigenium; species Propionigenium maris. The sequence continues at coordinate 203,266 of NZ_BSDY01000006.1, forward strand.
GACTTTAGATAGATTCCCTCTATACTTCCTCCCCTTTTAATGAGGCTGTAGATATAGCTGAAGATATCATCCTCTATCCCGGTTTTCTCGGAAAGAAAGGCCATAAAGAGCTTCCTCACAACACCCCTACCCGCCGTAGCTTCAAGCTTATTAAAGACCCTCTCACTCCGCTCCAGGTCTGTCTCTATATACTCCCCCTGAAAGAGAGTTCCAACATCCCTTCGTCCAATAACTCCCCTGAATTCTTTTCTCTTAAACCTCTCATAGACTACACTTAGGAGCCCTTGGAAGGTTTCATCGTAGGTATAATTCATATCTCCTCCTAAAACAGCTGAAGCTGACTGCTTCTTTTATCGGAAAGTCTTCCTATAAGGATATCCTTGTCCAGGATATAGCTGTCCATATATCTTCCATTTATAGTTATAAAATATTTAGCCCTCTTTAATACTATCCCCATCTTCTTGAGGCTCTCAAAGTTAAGCACCGTGTCCCTCCTATAGTGAACTATCCTCTTGGCCCCCTTAATCCCTATCCCGGGCACTCTCAGAAGGAGTTCATAGGATGCCCTGGTTATCTCCACAGGAAAGAGGTCCAGGTTGTTCAGGGTCCATCCAACCTTGGGGTCATACTCCTCCTTGAGAAAGGGGTCCCTCTCATCTAAAATCTCCCTGGCCTCAAACCCGTAGAGCCTCATGAGCCAGTCAGCCTGGTAGAGCCTGTGCTCCCTTAAAAGGGGAGGCTTGGTACTCAGGGCAGGAAGGTTCTCGCTGTTGTTCACAGGCATGTAGGCGCTGTAGTAGACCCTCTTGAGGCTCATCCTGTTGTAGAGGTTTTCAGCCAGGTTTAAGATCTGTCTGTCCGACTCGGGGCTCGCTCCTACTATGAGCTGGCTGGTGTGCCCCGCCGGAGCAAACTCTGGAACCCTTTTTTTCTTAGACCTCTCAAGCTGGTAGTGTTCATACTCCTCTCCGATATACTTTATGGGCTTCAGTATGTTTTCCCTGTTCTTTTCCGGAGCCAGGAGCTTCAGGGATTTCTCAGAGGGGAGCTCTATATTCACACTCAACCTGTCGGAATACCTTCCTGTCTCCCTGATGAGCTCCCTGCTTGCTCCGGGGATGGCCTTGGTGTGGATATATCCTCTGAACCCGTGCTCCAGCCTGAGCTTCTTTACCACCCTCATTATGAGTCCCTGGGTGGTGTCCTCATCCTTGATTATCCCGCTGCTCAGAAAGAGCCCCTCTATATAATTTCTCCTGTAGAAGGAGATGGTAAGATCCACTATCTCATCCACTGTAAAGGCAGCCCTCCTCACCTTGTTTGTTCTCCTATTGCAGCAGTAGCTACAGTCGTAGATACAGTAGTTTGTGAGAAGAATCTTGAGAAGGGAAACACACCTGCCATCAGCGGTCCAGCTGTGGCAGATACCGCTTGAGGATGCACTACCCAGCCCCCCGGAGCTGCCCCTGCTGCTTCCGCTGCTGGAACAGCTGGCATCATACTTGGCTGCATCTGATAATATCTCTAACTTTTCCTTTATATTCATTCTTCATTCTCCTTTAATGACCTATACAAAATTATACCTCAAATCTATAATTTTATCTATATATAATTATAGATAGTTTTTTTAATTGAAACTTTGAAATAATAACTTCTCTCTTGAAACTCTGCGTTCCTTCTTTGCTTGTCCAAAGAAGGAACCTAAGAAAGGACACCTCTTTTCAAATGTTTCATTGGTAGAGTTATGGCTCTCAGACCTTTATAAGCTACAGTCCTCGTTTTACTGCGGAACTTATCCTGTTGGACGGTCTGGATAATTCCTTGAATGCAAAGCTAGATCAACTGAAAAGAGGACTTTTTTGAAGCTTTAACAGATCTTTATGGAGCAAAGCGCAATAAGATATTCAACTTTCTTTACCGAACGACCGGAGATAGTCGTCACACTTCACAGTAGGTATCTGCTTCGTTCCGTCGCGCTTATTAGGTTCTATCTAGAGCCGATAGAAGGAACGGTAGCTTTGCATAAGCTCCAAAAGACAATTGTCGTAGGTCTTGATTTTTCGGATACATTTGTATCAAGACAAAGGTATCGAATTTGTTGAACAAACAAAGAAGGAACTGTTATAATAAGAAAATTTTAGAGGGGTGAAATATAAAAAAAGGTAACCTCTATAGGTTACCTTTTTCATCTATTGGAGTTTATACATTTCAGACATTATCTCCTCTAATTTAGCGGTAATCTGGTAATTAGTAAGTCCATGAAGGTTTACCATTATAGAGAATGCCAATAACTCATCATTGGAATTTGTGATGTATCCACTATAACTTTTAACTCCTGTAAGAGTACCGCTTTTCCCGTGTAGATTGTTTCTTAAAGGAGGTTTGTTAAAGTCTTGGAAGGTACCACGCTGTCCGGCAACTGCCAGAGATCCATAATAATCCTCTGCATATTCCGATGAATACATATAGGAAAGGAGTTCTATGGTGTTATTAGGTGTAACTCTACTGTACCTGGATAGCCCTGAACCATCATATAGCCTAAAACCCTGAAGGTTTAATGTTTCATACCAATACCTGCTAATACTGATAGGTCTGGTTTTGGCCAGTTCTTTTTCAGCTTCCAGCTTCAAGGTTTCAGCATATAGGTTTATACTGTAGCTGTTCATAAGGACAGATATCCTCTCTAGCGAAGGGGAGTAATGGGTGAAGAAAACCTTTGAATGGGAAGAGGTCTGAACTACCTCAAAGCCATTATTAATGGAAATACCATTTTTTTCAAGGTTTTTTCTGAAGAGATCCCCAAGGAGTAAACCAGGGTCTGGAACAGGTACTTCCTTAGAGACCGAGGTATAGACCTCCCCTACTGCCACTATACTTTTTCCATAGGGTGGTGCAGAAACAGTGACCTTATTAGCTTTACTATTTGTTGTATCATTGATAACTTCAACAGTGGAAGTAGATGGTGTTATATTTGTCCCACCGTCTCTACTAAAATCTACAAGTACGATGTTATCCAGGATATTAACTCCTGAAGGGGGAGCACCAAAGGAGGTTGACATATCCCTCCACTCCCAGGTATTGATAGCAGTATTAATTTTATTAAAGTGTGAGTCATCCACTAATACTTTACCATTGACCCTATTAATCCCCAGACTCTTAACTTCATCGGCCCACTCATCTAAAAAAGCCAGCTGTGTATCTATCCTGCCGGGAGTAGCTTTAGACTGCATATTAAATCTCCTGTTGAACAGGTATTTAGATCCAAGAGTGGGGTCCCCTCCTCCAATAATATACAGATCACCATTAAGGGTTCCATCGGGAGAGATCTCTCCCCTGTAAGCTAATCTTGTTTTAAATCTATAGTCCTTCCCTAATATCTCCATAGCTGCTGCACCTGTATATAGCTTTGTATTGGAAGCAGGTATAAAGGAGCTGTCTTCATTTCTTTCAAATATAGTCTCACCACTACTCAGGTTTACAACCTTAATTCCATAGTGGGATGAATTAAGACCTCTTTCAGAGAAGATTGAGTCGACTTTCTCTGCGAAAAAAGAGTTATCAATAACTATCTCTTTTGGTTTTTCTTCGGTCTTATCTTCAGTCTCTTTAGAGTCGGAGATCTCATCCTCTTTTACCCTTTCCTGTGAAGAGGTATCCTCTCCAGGAATTATAACTTCCTTTTCTTTAGAGATTTCCTCCTCTGTGGGAACTACCTTTTTTTCACTGGCATCACTCTTTGAAGTATGAGTATCTTTAGCAGGCTCTACTTTCTCCTCTATAGCAGGTTTTTCTGTAGAAATCTCTTCAATAGGTTTGCTAGACTGCTCCCTTGTTATAACTTCTTCATTAACTATATCTTTAGAAACCTTTGCTTCCCTTGGCTCGGAACTGCTGCAGGAAACAAGGAAGACAAACAGAAAAATAGAAGAAATAATTTTATTCTTTAAAAATTTCATATCCTCTCCTTAATTATTGTTATGAGGTCGATTCCCTTCGGTACTTTATAACAAATTAAGTGGTATGCTGTAAAGGTAAATAAATTTTAGAAGGAATAAGAAGGTATGGAATAAGATAAAAGTAAACTATACTCATACCAAAGTATAAGAGGGGGAAAAAGTATGACAAGATTGGAAAGGATAGGGACAGAAGATATAGGGGACAAAAACCTCCACAAGGTGCTGGAGAGGTGTTCCAGCTACTTCCTCCTACACGAGGAGAAGTTTCCTACCCCTGAAACCCTCAGGGAGATAGTAGAGGAGGTTCCAGAAGGATGGAAGGCAGAGGATAAGCTGGTATTTAAGGTTATGGATAATGAAGAGGAGATAGGACTTGTGGATATCCTAAAGAACTATCCCGATACCGATACCTGGATGATAGGCCTCCTTCTTATAATGCCTGAATATAGGGGATGTGGAGTGGGAGGAGGAGTCCATGGAGAGATAAAGAGGATGGCGTTGAGCAGGGGGATAAAGAAACTTCGAGTAGGGGTACTAGAGGAAAATTTTAGGGGAAGGCAGTTCTGGAGAGGACTGGGATATGAGTTGCTCAAGGAGGCCAGGGTAAACTTTGGAGGAAGGGAGAAGACAGTAGAGGTAATGACCCTGGAGATATAATTAATGTTAAAGTTCAACCCTCATCCCTTTTTAACGGTTTCTCCCTGGCTAAGGAGAAACCTAAAGTAAGGTTTTATAGATTTTTAGTTTCCTCTTTCTAGCTGACTTAGCTTATAAGTATTTAGAATTTAGTGACCGAAGATAGTCGTTAAACTTCACAGGAGGTAACTACTTCGTTCCGTCGGACAGAATAGGTTCAATCTTGAGCCCATAGAAGGAACGGAAACTCTGTGCGATCTCTAAAAGACAATTATCGTAGGTCTTGATTTCTTGGTTACTTCTGTATCAAGACAGAAGTAACGAATCAGAAATATATTAAAAGGAGGAGAGAGTCTTAAGACACTCTCTCCTCCTTTTCTACTTCTTCTCTTTTCAAATCCTCCTCTACCCTCTCAGTTTCCTCCCTGTGTTTCTTAACCTCCTTCTGAAGTTTTTTAAAGTTTGTCTGGAGGGAGTTGAGCCTCAGCTCTATGGAGTTCAGTATCCAGAACTGAAAGTGATTTACTTTCTGCTGCTCGTGGATCATCCAGGCTATCTTTATAGATACCAGAAGAACCCCAAGCTCTATGGATAGGTTGAATGGAATGTAGTGAAGAACTCCTCCTGCAAAAAAGGAGCCCACCACAACTATGAGAAAGATCCCGTTTAATATCTTGTGGTTCCTGCTGCTGTGGGTAGCCCCTATACTTCCTATGAGCTTTTTTACCTTCTCCTGCTCCTTCTTATAGTTTTCCATCTCATGCTCTAAAAACTTCTGATCCATATTATCCCTCCCTGTCTGCTGACTTGATTTATTTTCATAAAAAGAACAATAGTTAAAATTTTATATAATGATATATTATTTTTTCTATAATTTCAACACTGAGAACAGGGGAATATTCTTTATCACATAAATGAATTAGAACATCTGCCATAAATCTTCACCTATTTCCGGGCAAAAGACTGTGGAAGTCTTTATGCAGGTGAGAAAGTTTGATATTTAATAATTAGGACTTTTAAATCGACATTTTGAAAATATCGTAAGTGGAATATGAAAAAGAAGCCTAGAAAGTATAGATTGTTTGAGCAAAGCGAGTTTCGATTCTTTCAGACTTCTTTGATTATGGAATGGATATTTTCAATAAGTCTTGAACTTTTGGTTACTTTTCTTTCAAGAGAAAAGTAACGAATAAATTATCCCACCAACACCACCCTATTCCCTTCGAGATCCAGCACCACACTCTCATAGTAGCCATCCCCTGTGGTTCTTGGCTCCCCTGCAACTATATATCCATCAGTTCTGAGGGTTTTAGTAAGGGTATCCACCTCCTCCCTGCTGCTGACTTTAAAAGCCAGGTGGGTGATTCCCAGTGTCTCTCCCTCCTTCCCCTGGGGAATGCCCTTCCTTCTCATTAGCTCAAGCCTTGCTCCCTCCTCAAAGGTAATGAAATAGGACTCGAAACCCTTAAGGGGATTTGTATATTTTTCATTGCTCCTTCCATTAAAGTATCTGCAGTAATATTCCCTCATCTCCTCTAACTTATCCGTCCATATGGCAATATGATCTATGGTCATCTCTTTAACCTCCCTTCTATACAATCTATCTTTTCATCTATATCCCTTTTTATCTTCAGCAGAAAATTAATCTGCTCCTCTACCCTTCCTCTGTGCTCCTCCAGGAGCTTCCTCCTCTCTCTGAGGGTTCCCTCATCCTTGTGGTGTAGGTCTTTATCTCCTCCAGGGAGAGGCCTATCTCCTTAAGAGCTTTGATATATTCCAGCTGAGAGAGGTTCTCCTGGGTGAATTTCCTCACCCCGCCTGAACCCCTTCTTCCTACCTCTATAATTCCCATTTTTTCATAGTATCTGAGGGTATGCTGACTCAGGGCGAGAATTTTGGCAACCTCTCCGATGGTATATTTTTTCATGCAACCTCCTCCTTTTTTAAGAGTATAAACCCTAGAGTTGACTCTAAGTCAAGTCAAAAATTATACATCTTTTATTATTGGAGGAGAAATCATATATAATTTTAATTTTTGTTAATACCATTAAAGGTATATGATGTAGGGATAGGATAAGAGTTATCAGGAGGAAGGAAGAGATGGTTTGTTCATGTTTACTTACAGATTTAGAGGACTACAGGAGGTGTGCCGACGGAGGGTGCGGGATCTCCATGCCCCAGGTGGAGATAGAGGAGGAGTTTGAGCTGGACTACTACCTGGATGAAGTCTATCCCAGCAGGGGAGAACCTGCCCTTGACCTTGAAAGGATGGAAGTTCCTGTGAGGATTGACGGAGGAAACCCCACCAGGGCTGTAAGTTACCTGATAGATATATACAGAGAGGGTCATGGAGACACCATGAAGGACGAGGGTCTCCTCATAGGGAGCTGCATGACCAGGGAGAGTATGGGGAGGTTTGTGAGAAGCATCTATGATCACTGGAACTATAAGGGGTGCAGGGCATCGGATAAGTGGCTCCTTATGATCCCGGTAATCCATGGTAACAGGTGTAACCTCAGGGAAGTGGAGTCCCTCATCTACAGACTGGGGGGAAACTCCATGCAGAGGATAGCCCTCTACCTTATAGAGGCAATGGTGGTAAGGGGGGATATGGAAGCCCTTATAACCCTCAACAGGATAAGAAAGTTAAGCAAGTATAAGTCCCTGAGAGCAGGGGCCCAGGAAGCCCTGGAGGAGGTGGCCAAGAAGCTGGATATCTCCAGATATGAGGTGGAGGACCTCTTCATAGGTGACATGGGTTTTGGCAGGGGAGACATTATGGTGGACTACGGGGGAGAGGTTATGAAGCTTCACCTGGAGGATGACTTTACCATAGGAATAGAGAGGGAGAGCGGTAGGATAATAAAAGCCCTTCCCAAGAAGCCCTATATGAGTGTGGGGATGATGGAAACCAGAGACAGACTCAAGGAGCTGAAGAAGGAGATAAAGAGGGAGCTCAAGTTGCAGAGGGACAGGCTGGAGGAAGCCCTCAGGGAGTTCAGAAGATGGAGGGGAGAACCCTTCAGGGAACTCCTGTTGAAAAACCTTGTGATGAGCAGACTTGGTAGGTGTCTCCTATGGGGGATCTATAATGGGGATACCCTGGAAACACCTTTCTATGTGGAGGATGACTTCTATACCATAGATGGCAAGAAGGTGGTTGTAGAGGACTCCTCCTCTATAGCCCTGGTACATCCCATGGAGCTTAGCTGGGAGGAGATAGAGGCCTGGAGGTCAAACTTTTCCGAGAGGGTGAGGGAGGATCTCCTGGGGCAGCTTACAAGGGAGGCTCCTTCCTGGGAGGAGGTAGATACCCAGAAGTTTCCCAGATGTTCCAGCCACAGGGTTGCAGGGAGATTAAAGAAGTGGGGATGGAACTCCCCAGAGGAGAATTCCCCTAAGGTTATCAAGGAGGTCCCCGAGTTGAACCTAAGGGCAGAGGTTGCCCTGGATTCTCCCCTCTGCACCAAGGTTGCTGCTACAGAGGATGAAAGAGCAGAGAGTACAGTGGGGGTGAAGAGCATAAAGTTCTACCCCATGAACCTCAAGTGGACACAGGAGAAGAAGCGTGAAACTGCTGGAATTTCAGAGAGGGTGGCAACGGAGCTGACCCTGGAGGTGAAGAAGGCCTTTATTTAGAGGACTCTGTAAACCTTTGAATGTTCTCTAGCTATAATTCAAAGTAAAAAATGGAGTTAAAGAGGAGTTTAATGATTTTTTTTGAATAATAGAGGTGGAACTCCGATGAATAAAGGGATATATTTAGGGTAAAATGAAGTATAAAAAACTTTATAAGGAGGGAGAGCTATGGGAGGATCTGGACATCATGAAAGAGAATATGAAAAAACCTACAGAGAGCTGGCTAGAAAGAGAAGAAAGATTGAGAAGTATGTGGGCAGAATTCTCATGGCTCTCCTTGTAATAGCTATTCTTTTTAGTGGATTTTAAATTATAAAAAATAAAGGACCTGCAGGGGCAGGTCTTTTTTTATATGAGTTTTATTTTATTTTTCTTAAATAGTTACTTTTTATGTTCATTTCTTGTCTTGATACAAGAAACGAACCAAAGAAGATCAAGACTTCTGGTAATTGTCTTTTGGGGTAACTCAGAGTTTCCGTTTCTTTTAGGGACTCAAGATTGAACCTAAAGTGCTCGACGAAACGACGTAGAATATTCTGTGAAGTCAGACGACTACCTGCAGTCGGCCTTCTTTCTAGAAAATACACTTTAATAATGAATTTAGTGGCTAACCAAAATCAAATTACAAGCTCCCCTTTTTATATCGATATAGCTTTGAGCTCAGTCTTCTACTAGCCCTTAAAACAAGTTAAGTTCCGCAGTGATGAGCTAATATATAGATCTATTGAACGAGGACTGTAGCTTATAAAGGGCGTAAAATACTTATTATATCCTGAAGAGATTATAAATAGGGGCACATTTTCTTTGGTTCGTTTCTTTTGCGACAAAAGAAATGAACTAGAGTAAAAGAGTAATCCCAGCCAGGGTAGTAAAAATAAGGTTGAGGGTCAGCCAGATAAGGGCAGGCTTAAACCCCGAAAGGAGTTCCAGCAGGGAGAAGAGGCTAACTAAAAATCCTCCTGTAAAGTAGATGAGGGGGTGCTGGGCAGCATAGCCTACTCCCAGTATGATAAGAGAGAGGGCTCCGAGATATCTTCTATTTGTATCCAGAAAGCCCTTGGTATAGAGGATGTAGAGGACGGGCATACTTACAAGTATGGGGATACTTCCCTTGATGATCTCCCCTGTGGGAAGAAAAGCTGTAAGGGTACCAGAAACTATAACCAATTGGAGACCTATAAAGAGTTTGTGGTGCTCCAGAATTGCCATGATAGTCATCCCCATAGCTCCCAGGAGGAATAGCCACCGCTGGGTCTGAGTAGGGCCACAGAGAAGAGCCAGGATTATAAGAAGCATTCCCAAAATTCCAGGTATCATAGTTTTTTTAAACATAGGGACCTCCTCTAAAACTAAAATAACTTTCTTATAGATATTTTATAGCTCAACAGGATAAATCCCTTTTTTTCCAAGAGGATGTGGAGAAATTTTAGGGAATAATTATTTATACACTATGTGCATCCTGAGTGCATAAGAACTTCTACAAGGGAGGTAGTTTATGAATAATCTGAGGGAATTTATCGACGTATCAACGGGAAGGATGAAAGCAGACATAGTATTTAAAAATGGAAGGATAATAAATGTATTCAGTCATGAGATAATAGAGGGAGATCTGGCTGTTCATGGGGGATATATTGTGGGGGTGGGAGAGTTTCAGGGTATTCATGAGATAGATCTAGATGGTGCCTATATTTCCCCGGGGCTTATAGATGCTCATGTTCATATGGAATCCTCTATGCTCTCTCCTGAAAATATGGCGGAACTTATAATCCCCCAGGGGACAACCACTATTATAACGGACCCCCATGAGATAGCCAATGTATCCGGTTGCCGCGGGATAGAGTATATGCTAGAAGCTACAGAGGATATACCTCTAAATGTATTTGTAAACCTTCCCTCCTGTGTCCCGGCAACTCCCTTTGAATCCTCAGGAGCAACACTGCTGGCAGATGACCTAGAGGGTTTCCTGTCTCATAAAAGGGTGCTTGGATTGGCTGAATTCATGAATTTTCCAGGGATAAGATCAAAGGATCCAGAGGTAATGAAGAAGCTGATGGCTGCCAGAAGAAGAGGGATGGTAATAGACGGCCATGCTCCAGGAATGGCTGAAGAAGATGTTATTATCTATGCTGGAGCGGGGATATCCACGGACCACGAATCTGAGACCTTTGAGGAGATGCTCACTAAGATAAGGAACGGTCTCTATACACATATCCGAGAGGGATCAGCAGCCAGAAATTTAGAGGCTCTTGCCAGGGAACTCCCAGAAAATCTTACCAGGTGGTGCTGTCTCTGCACCGATGACTCCCATCCGGAGACCCTTCTGAAGGAGGGACATATAGACCACCTCTTGAAAAAGCTTGTGGCCCTGGGGAGAGACCCGGTAACAGCTATTCAGATGGGAACAATAAACCCCGCCAGATGTTATAAACTGGAGGGGATAGGAGCTCTGGCACCAGGGTATGCAGCAGACATAGTTGTATTTGAAGACCTGGTGAACTTTAGAGTACTGAAGACCTATAAGGATGGAGTGGAGGTCTACAACGGAAAAAGCCCAGTGAAGATAGAGGGGAGGTATATGGACGAAAAACTTCTTTCCAGTGTGAATGTCCAGGTAGAAAGGAAGGATCTGAAGATTTATGTAAAGGGGAAGAGGGTTAATATCATAGAGCTTATACCTGGAAGTCTTCTCACGAAAAAAAGCCAGGCTCAGGTTGTTTTGGTGGACGGAGAGTTTCAGCCTGAAAATAATGAGGGGCTTTTAAAGCTATTCACCATAGAAAGACACCACGGAACGGGAAATATAGGAAGGGGAATAATAAAAAACCTGGGGGATCTAAGGGGGGCTATTGCCACCACCATCTCCCATGATTCCCATAACCTTATAGTGGCAGGGGACAGGGATGAGGACATCTTTCTTGCCATAGAGGAGATAAAGAGGATAAAGGGGGGAGTATGTCTGGTACACAGGGGAAGGGTAATCGTATCAATCCCCCTTGAGATCGGCGGAATTATGACCCAGAGACCTGGGAAGGAAGTGGCAAAAAAGATGAGGGAGTTTATGAGGAGCTCCCGAGAGTATGGAGTGAGTGAGGGGATAGATCCCCTTATAAACCTTTCCTTCTTGGCACTGCCGGTGATTCCCGAGCTCAAACTGACGGACAGGGGGTTATTTGAATTCACCACCTTTAAACATATCTCCCTGGAGTGTGAGTGACTTTCCTATATAATAAAAAGGACCTGATTATTAAGGTCCTTTTTATTATATAGGAAAGTATAGAATTTATAAAAAGTTACTTGAAGTAATCAGTATTCTTTTGATTATCAGGATGCAACGTCACGTTGCTTTTTAAAAGTTTATTTTGGATAGACGAGGTTCTCCTCCCCTATATCTTCCAGTACCTCCTCCAGGAACTTCTTAGCTTCAAACCTTGCCATGGGCAGGTTCATATCCAGGTAGTTTCCGCAGTCTCTGGCTGTGGCTCCCGGTACCTCATCTTTGAACTCAGCCATAAATTCAAACATCTCCCTAAGAATGGGAAGAATATCCCTTGGCTGCAGTTCCCCCTTGAAGATGACGTAGAAGCCTGTTCTGCATCCCATGGGCCCAAAGTAGACGGTCTTTTTATCCCACTCCCTGTGGTTTCTCAGAAAGGTGGCTCCCAGATGCTCCATGGCATGGAGTTCCCCGGTATTTATCACAGGCTCCAGGTTGGGCCTCTTCATCCTGATATCAAAGGTGGTCAGGACACTTTCTCCAACCATATCCCTTCTGGACACATAGACTCCCCTCAACAGATCCAGGTGGTTAACTGTAAAGCTAGCTATCTTTTTCATTGGATCCCCCCTTAAAAAAAATTTTTACTATTATAGCACAGGAAAAATGTGAGATAAAATTAAAAAAGAGATCTACCATGGTTTTTTAATTTTTATTAAGGTGGTAGTTTTTAGGTGCCTCTTTCAATGGTGATGTGACCTTTTACCTCAAATAATCTGTCTAGGCCGTACGACAAAATAAGTTCCGCAGTGATTAACTGAGATATTGATCTACTGAACGAGGACTGTAGCTTACAAAGGCCGTAAATTAATTATATCTGCTTAAGAAACATTTTAAAGAGGTGTCTTTTCTTGGGTACTTTCTTTGGACAAGCAAAGAAAGTACAATGAATTGAAAAAGAAGAAAAATCCTTTAACAGGGTAGATAATAGTAATATTAAAATAAATTGAAGTATAGTAAACTATTAGGTAAGAACGGTTTTAGGAAGGAAATGAAATGAAATGAGGATTATAGTAGATGCAGATGCGTGCCCCAAGGGGGCAAAGAAGGCCTGTGAGGAGCAGGCGGCAAGATATGGTGTGGACCTTGTAATGGTGGTAGATGAAGCCCACGAGCTCAGCGGGGACTTTGAAGTTGTACAGGTGGGCCAGGGGAATGATTCAGTGGACTACAGGATAACCACTATGTGTGAACCAGGAGATATAGTGGTGACCCAGGACTATGGTCTGGCTTCCATCCTCCTTGAGAGAGCCGGGGGAGTGATCCACCCAAAAGGGATGATATACAATATATTCAATATAGAATCCCTTATGTTTCAGAGGCACATGGGGCAGAAGGCCAGAAAGGCAGGAAAGAGGACCAAGGGGCCCAAGAAAAGGACCACAGAGGATGACAGGGAGTTTGAGAGAAACCTTATCTCCCTGCTGGAGAGGATTAAAAAATAATATGTTTTTATTGTAAAGAAAAGCATAGAGTGATTTGGCTATAAAAAGCAGTTACGTAGGATTAGCATGGGTGGAGCGTCACGCTCCTTTTATTGAACTTACAGTATAAAGGAGGGGGCTTTTGAAGTTTAATACCTTGATACCGGAGCTGGTGGTAACCGACCTGGAAAGGAGTTTAAAGTTTTATGTGGAGATCCTGGGATTTACACTGGAGTATATGAGGGAGGAGGACAGGTTTGCCCTCATCTCCCTGGGAGGGTCACAGCTTATCCTGGAGGAGGGGGCAGAGAACCCCTGGGATGAAGAGGATATGGTCTATCCCTTTGGAAGGGGGATAACCATTTCTATAGAGGTAAAGGATGTAAAATCTATACTAAAACTCCTCAGGGAAAACTCCTGCGAGATCAAGGGGGAGGTAGAGGAGAGGTGGTATCCCTTCAAGGGAAAGTTCCTGGGGGAGAAGCAGTTTTCAGTGGTGGACCCAGACGGATACCTTTTGAGAGTTATAGAGGATCTGGGGGAGAAAAAAATTAAGGAAAAAATTTAAACTCTTTTGTAGGAAGAAGCGTCATAAAGATATAGCAGATAGGCAATAATAGTTTTTTCATAAAATTTTTCCTTTTTTAAAACAGCCATTTCCTCCCAAGTTAGTGGCTGTTTTTTATTGAAAAAAATTAAAAGGTAGTTAGGGATTGACTAACTTCCAGAATATATTATAATGGTTAATAGGATTAGCACTCTTAAGAAAGGAGTGCTAAAGATTCTTGAGATTTCAGGGAGGCAGATGTGAGTATAAGACCTATAGGAAAAAGAGTATTAGTTATAGAGGAGAAGATAGAGGAGAAGAGGGCCAGCGGCCTTATCCTTCCAGGAAGCAGCGAGGAGAAGACCATCAGGTATGGAAAAGTTACCGCTGTGGGAGGTTCTGTAAAAGAGGTAGCCGTAGGAGAGAGAGTTATCTTTGAGGGCAGAAGCGGAAGAAGTATAGAGGATGAGGGAGCAAGATATATCCTCTTAGAACTTGAGGAGATACTGGCTGTAGCAGAGGGAGAGAGGTAATATGACTAAGATTATAAAGTTTAATGAAGAGGGAAGAAAGAAGCTGGAGGCAGGGGTAAATACCCTGGCTGACACTGTAAAGATAACTTTGGGACCCAGAGGAAGAAACGTGGTGCTGGAGAAGGCCTATGGGGCTCCCCTTATAACCAACGACGGAGTATCCATAGCCAAGGAGATAGAGCTGGAGGATCCCTTTGAGAATATGGGAGCTCAGCTTATAAAGGAGGTAGCGACCAAGGCCAACGATGTAGCTGGTGACGGAACAACCACTGCAACAGTGCTGGCTCAGGCCATTGTAAAGGAGGGCCTCAAGATGGTAAGTGCCGGAGCTAACCCAATGTTTATAAAGAAGGGGATAGAGAAGGCCACTACAGAGGCTATAAAGCACCTGAAGAACAGAGCCAAGAAGGTGGACTCCATAGAGGAGATCTCCCAGGTGGCATCCATCTCAGCAGCTGATGAGGAGATAGGGGCTCTTATAGCCAAGGCCATGGAAAAAGTTGGAGAAACTGGTGTAATAACTGTAGAGGAGGCCAAGTCTTTAGAGACTACCCTGGAGGTAGTGGAAGGAATGCAGTTTGACAAGGGATACCTTTCACCGTATATGATAACCGATCCAGAGAGGATGGAGGGGGACCTGGAAAACCCATTTATCCTCCTTACAGATAAGAAGATAAACAATATGAAGGATATCCTCCCGGTATTAGAAGCTACTATGCAGGCGGGAAAACCTCTTCTTATTGTAGCTGACGACCTTGAGGGAGAAGCCCTGGCTACCCTAGTGGTAAACAAGTTGAGAGGAACCCTAAATGTAATAGCTGTAAAGGCACCTGCCTTTGGAGACAGAAGAAAGGCTATGCTGGAAGACATCGCAATCCTTACTGGAGGGGAGGTGATCTCCGAGGAGAAGGGGATGAACCTGGCAGATACAGATCTGAACCACCTGGGACAGGCTAAGAGGGTAAAGGTAACTAAAGATCTCACTGTTATAGTGGATGGTCTTGGAGACGAGGAGAATATCAAGGTCAGAATAAACCAGATAAGAGCTCAGATGGAGGAGACAACCTCCGAGTATGACCTAGAAAAACTTCAGGAGAGGCTGGCAAAGCTTTCTGGGGGAGTAGCTGTGGTAAAGGTGGGAGCAGCAACTGAAACGGAGATGAAGGAGAAGAAGCTTCGTATAGAGGATGCCCTCAATGCCACAAGAGCAGCTGTAGAGGAGGGAATAGTTCCTGGAGGAGGAACTATACTTCTTGAGATAGTTAAGGATATGGAGGAGTTTACTTTAGAGGGTGAGCAGGGAATAGGAGTGGAGATAGTGAAGAAGGCTCTTATGGCTCCCCTGAGACAGATAGCTGAAAATGCAGGCCTAAATGGAGGAGTGGTACTGGAGAAGGTTAAGAACCTTCCAGAGGGACACGGATTCAATGCAGCTACCGAGGAGTATGTGAACCTCATAGAGGCGGGAATCATAGATCCAGCCAAGGTAGCAAGAGCTGCCATCCAGAACTCAGCATCGGTATCGGCACTGATCCTTACTACCGAGGTAGTAGTGGCAGACAAGAAGGAAAAAAAGGAGGATCCAATGGCCCCAGGAATGGGTATGCCGGGAATGATGTAGGATCCCTCAGTTAAGAAAGTTTGCCTCCCTGGGGAGAATTGCTCCTTAAGGGGGATTATACACAGTAGTTATAAAAAAGTGTTCCAAGTATAAATCAAAGTGATGATTTTGGCAAAATGTATTCAAAAAATAGACAGAGTGTTTAGACTTCCTTTACAAAAGGGGAAGGATAGTATATAATCAAGGGGTATCAGAATAAGTTAGGGGGTTCCAAAAAATGATAAACGAAAGCAGACTAGTAGAAAACTTTTTAGAAATGGTAAAGATACCGTCACCTTCATTAAAGGAGAGAGAGGTAGCAGATTACCTTAAGAAAGTATTGGAAGAATTAGGTTTAGAAGTTATAGAGGACAATGCAGGAGAGGCAATCGGAGGAAATGCCGGAAATATAATCGGTATCCTAAGAGCCCCAGGAAAGAAGAAGCTTCTTTTCAGTTCACACATGGATACAGTGCTTCCTTGTGATAAGATTACTCCAATAGTTGAGGGAGGAATCATCAAAACAGACGGAACATCTGTACTAGGAGGAGATGACAAGGCTGGAATCGCAGCTATCATCGAGATGCTAAGAATAGTAAAGGAAAATAACATAGATCACCCAGAGATCATCGTAGTATTCTCTGTGGCAGAGGAGATCGGACTACTAGGAGCTAAGAACTTCGACGTAGATAAGTATAAGCCGGACTTCGGATTCATCATCGATACAGGCGGACAGCCAGGAAACCTTACTGTACAGGCTCCAGCAGCAGTAAAGGGTAAGATCAAGGTTGTAGGTAAGCCAGCTCACGCAGGTATTGCACCGGAAAACGGAATCAACGCACTTACTGTAGCTTCTCACGCTATCACTAAGTTAAGACTTGGAAGAATAGATGAGGAAACTACATCAAACATCGGAGTAGTATCTGGTGGACAGGCTGTAAACATTGTAATGCCTGAAGTAAGCATGATGTATGAGGCTAGAAGTTTACAGGATGAGAAGCTTGACGCTCTTGTAAACGAGACTTTAGATATCTTCACTAAGACTTGTGAGGAGTTTGGAGCAGAGTTTAAATCGGAGATCAAGAAGGGATACAGCAGCTTCAATATGGACAGAGACGCTGAAGTTGTAGAGATGTTTGGAACAGCTTGTGAGAAGGCTGGAATCCAGTTTACAACTCTAGCAAGTGGTGGAGGAAGCGACACAAACATCTATAACGTTAAAAACATTCCTTCAGTAAACATGGCAATCGGAATGAGCAAGGTACACACAACTGAGGAATTCATAGCAATTAAAGATATGGTAGATTGCTCTAAGATCTTAGTAGAATTAGTAAGAGGTTAATATGAAATTTAAAAAAGTAGGCGGGCCGAAAAAAAGGCTCGCCCATTACTTATTTTTTATAATCTTAATCCTTTTGGTCTTCAGAGGACCTTTAGAGGGAATCAAAAAGGGAGCAGAAAGGCTCTTCTTCCCGGTGAAAAGTATCATCTATACCAAAACCAATGATATAAAAGAAGGAATTAAGAATATAAAAAATTATAAGATAGCAATGAATGAAAATAAGAATCTGAGGGTGGAGGTAGCCAAGCTTGAGATCCTTCGTAATAGAAACAAGCATCTGGAGGATGAAAACGCAAGGTTAAGGAAGCTCCTGGAGATGAGAAAAAGAATTAAACGTTCCTTTAAGGTGGCCAAGGTAAACTTCAGAGACAGTATTACCTACCATGAAAATATCTATATAGACCTTGGAAGAAACCAGGGGATAGTGGAGAACATGGTGGTTCTTTCAGATAAAAACCTTATTGGAAGGGTGAGGGAAGTACACGACAATGATTCCATGGTTGAGCTCCTCACTAAAAATGACATCTATACAAGTGTCCTCAGTGAGCAGCACGAGGTCCTCGGGGTACTTAAGGGGAACAACTCTGAAATCCTTACCCTGGACAATGTATCAGTGGACAAAAAACTAGAGGTAGGGGAGAAGCTCTACACCTCAGGAATAAGCGATATCTACCCAAAGGGTCTCTATATTGGAGAGATCACAGAGATCCAGGAGAGCGAGGACCAGCTCTTTAAGGAAGTTACGGTAAAACAGGATTTCAATATATTTGATTTGAATGAAATTATCATAATGGAAGAGGAGTAGAGTATGAAAAAATTATTTGTCTCAGTAGTGCTGTGTGTATTAAGTATAGTTTCCATGGCTCAGACGAAAACAGTTTCCAGTATAGAGAGCTTTAAGTTTGATGCCAGAGAGGTAACTGTGGTAAACAACAGAAAGAGAGTTAAGGAGTATAGGGTGGCGGCTAAGCTTCCAGACCTTATCCGTAAGGAGATTACCTTCCCTGAGGAGAACAAGGGAGAGGTTTATATCTACAAAAAGGATAAAAAGATAGTATACCTTCCCCTCTTTGAGCAGAGCTACGAGGAGAACCTGGACAATGAGGAAAACTATATCATCAAGGTGATAAAGGACCTCAAGGAGAGGGAGCAGGCGGACCCTGTATTCAAGGAGGACTTCTATGCAGGAAGGATCAAGGAGATATCCTATGAAAACGGCCTTAAGATAAAATTCGATAAGCTGGACAGGATATCCGGGTACTACTTTCCTGTAAAGATAAGGGTCTACGATGTAGATGCCCTTATATCCGAGGTGGTTATTAAGAATGTACAGGTAAACCTTCCCCTTGGAAAGGAAGAGTTTGAGATCTAGATGAAGTTTTTAAGTACAGATGGAATAGTAATAAATAAAAGGGATACAGGGGAGGCAGATAGATATCTGACCCTCTTTACCCCAAGGTATGGTAAGGTAAATCTCTATATAAAGGGAATAAGAAAATCTAAGAAAAGAGACAGGAGTGCTGCAGACGTCCTGTCTCTTTCCAAGTTTATATTCTACAAAAAAAATGATAATCTCGTAGTATCTACCTTCGACCTGAAGGATCCCTTCCTGGGAATAAGGTCGGATATGGAAAAGATAAACATAGCTATGTATCTGTTCTCTGTTCTAAATTTCACATTAGTGGAAAACCAGAGAAGCAGCTATCTCTACAACATTTTTCACAAAACCTTAAAATACCTGGAGGAAAGTCAGGAAAGTTCAAAAAAGTATTTGCTTATTTGCTTTTTTTTAACTAAAATAATAGATGAGGAAGGAATAAAATTCCAATTAAATGAAGGAAAATACTTTGATCTGGAGAAGTCAAGGTTTTTTGCCGAGAGAACTTCAAGCTCCTGGGAGGTTGGAGAGGATGAAAGAGAGATATTAGAAATATTAGTTGTTGGTGGTAAGGGCAAGAAAATAAGTGTTAATAAGTTGGATAAAATAATAAGAGTGATAAACATATTGGAGAAATATATAAATTATCACCTCCATACTAACCTTAATTTCAAACATTTTTTAGGGGAGGATATAAAAGATGCCAAAGATAGTTAAGATAACAGATCACCTTTCAAAGGATTTAATCTGCTTGGATCTAAAGAGCAGCAGCAAGGATGAGGTACTAAAGGAGTTATCGAGCCTTATAGGGGAATCTGAGAGTATTACAGATGAGGCGCAGACCTATAAAGCGCTAAATGAGAGAGAGAAGCTTGGAAGCACAGGAATAGGAAAGAATGTTGCTATCCCCCATGCAAAGACAGACTCTGCTGAAAGATTAACTATAGCTTTTGGAGTGAGCAGGAAGGGAATAGACTTTGAATCCCTAGATGGGGAAAATGTAAATATCTTCTTTGTATTTGCATCTCCACTGAGAGACAGTCAGATCTACCTGAAGGTTCTTGCAAGAATATCAAGACTTATAAGAAATGAAGAGTTCAGAAACAGATTACTCTCTGTAAAGACACCAGAGGAGATCATTGAGTGTATAGATAGAGAAGAAAATATTTAGGCGGTAGCAGTTTATGAAATGTCCATATTGTGATTCTGAAAATACGAAGGTTATTGACAGCAGATCCTACTCTGAGGGTTACTCCATAAAGAGAAGAAGAGCATGCAATGACTGTAAGAAAAGATTTACTACCTATGAAAAGGTAGAAGAGGTGCCATTTTATGTGGTGAAGAAGGATAACAGCAGAGAAAAATTTGACAGGGAAAAGGTAATGAAGGGTCTTATCCGTGCTACAGTGAAGAGAAACATCAGCATGGAAGCTCTGGAAACCTTTATACTAGATATAGAAAAGCAGCTGCAAAACTCCCTCAACAATGAAATATCCACAAGGGACCTTGGAGAACTCATTATGGAAAAGTTAAAGTATCTGGATGAGGTTGCCTACGTGAGATTTGCATCGGTATATAAGGATTTTAAGGATATTAAATCCTTTATAGAAATAGTAGAAGACATAAAAAAAAGGTAGGAAGAGCGCATGAGAGTATTGGTCATACACGGCCCAAACCTCAACCTTCTGGGGAGAAGGGAACCTGAGATCTACGGGCACCTTACCCTGGAAGATATCAATAGTATGATAGAGGAAAAAGCTGCAGAGCACTCCCTCGAGGTGGAGATCTTTCAGTCCAACCATGAGGGTGCTATAGTAGAAAAACTGCATGAACACTATGGAAGAAGCGATTATTTAGTGATAAACCCCGCAGCCTTTACACACTACAGTATTGCCATAAGGGATGCTGTGCTGGCAGTGGGATTAAAAACAATAGAGGTACACCTTTCGAATATTCACTCCAGAGAGGATTTTAGGAAAAAATCCGTAATAGCAGATATAGCAGTTGGTCAGATTTGTGGACTGGGATATCGTGGATATCTCATGGCACTGGACTACATAAAGGAGGCAGAATAGAATGTTTAGTAACATATGGAAGGGTGCACTGATCGGAATTGCCAATGTAATACCAGGAGTCTCTGGGGGAACATTGGCACTTATTTTAGGTATATATGAGAGGCTCACAGAGGCCATAGGGGAGTTCTTTGAGTGTACCCACAAGAAGAGGATGGAGTATATAGTTTTCCTCTCCCAGATAGCTGCAGGGGTAGTGGGAGGAATCCTGCTCTTCAGTAAGCTCATAAAGTATCTATTTGAAAACCATTATGAGGGGACAAGCTTCCTGTTTTTAGGACTGATTGTGGCTTCCCTTCCTGCGGTAATCCACCACAGAAAGAAGATCACTCCAACTAGAGGAGAGAGCGTACTCTTTCTCATTGGGGGATTGATTCCCCTGGCATTTTTCTTTTATAATGTGCACTATGGTAATACAATGCAGGCTATGATAGCGGGGGATATGACTCCCTACTACATGGGAAAGCTAATCTTCTGTGGAGTTATGGCAGGGGGGGCTATGATAATCCCGGGAATATCAGGATCCCTTCTTCTGATTCTTCTGGGAGAGTATGCAAATATCGTGGGCTTTGTAAGTGACTTTAAGGTTGTTCCCATAGGACTTGTGGGAGTGGGGGCTGTTCTTGGAATAGTTCTTTTTGCCAAGGTTATGGACAAGCTCCTTAAGAGGTATCACGACGAGACCCTCTACTTTGTACTGGGGATAATAACCTTCTCCCTGATAGAGGTGTGGCCTGGAATAACTATGGCTCCTATGAGTATAGCAAGGGATCTCATAGCCTTTGGAGCAGGAGTGATCCTGGTAAAGAGTATAAGATCGAGGTAGGTAGATGAGATTAAAAAATAAGGTAGAACTTGTGCTGACTCTATTTGTAATTCTTGTGGGATATATCTTTCTTCCTAAAATATACAGAAGTCACATAAAGATAAACAAGCTCTATACGGAAAAAAAATCCTTAGAATTAGAGGAAAAAAATGTTAGAATACGTATAGCTGGGCTTGATAAAAGTATAGCTGAGCTTCATAACGACTACTTCATCGAGAAGCAGGCAAGGGAAAAGCTGAAGATGAAGAAAAAAGGTGAAAAAATATATAGGTTGACCGATTAGGAGGAGTAATGAAAAGAGAATTAGGTTTAGAGTTTGCCAGAGTGGCAGAGGCGGCAGCTCTAGCAGCTTACAAGTATGTGGGTAGAGGAGACAAGGAAGCAGCAGATCAGGCAGCGGTAGATGCCATGAGAACTATGTTTAACAGAATCCACATAGATGGGGAGATTGTAATAGGTGAGGGAGAGATAGATGAGGCTCCTATGCTGTATATTGGAGAGAAGGTAGGAATCTGTAATACCGAGGAAGCGACTGAAAAGTCTGCTATAGTAAGCACTCCAGTTGATATTGCAGTGGATCCAGTAGAGGGGACAAGAATGACCGCTCAGGGTCAGGCTAACGCTATCACGGTACTGGCTGTGGGAAACAAGGGGAGTTTCCTAAAGGCACCGGATATGTATATGGAAAAGCTAATTGTAGGACCAGAGGCAAAGGGTGTAATCGACCTGAATAAGCCCCTTATGGAAAACCTTAAGGCAATCTCGGAAGCTATTGGAAAGCCATATGAGGATATGACTATTGTGGTACTGGATAAGCCTAGACACAAGACTGTAATAAAGGATCTTCAGGACCTAGGACTTAGAGTATACGCTCTTCCAGACGGAGACGTGGCAGGATCTATCCTGACATCGGTAATAGATTCAGATGTGGATGTACTCTACGGTATCGGAGGAGCACCAGAGGGTGTTATCTCTGCAGCTGTAATAAAAGCTCTTGGGGGAGATATGAACGCCAAGCTAAAGCTTAGAAGCGAGGTAAAGGGAGTATCCCTTGAAAACGACAAGATCTCAAACTATGAGAAGAGCAGATGTGAGGATATGGGAATCGACCTTGGAAAGGTTCTTATGATGGACGATATGGTAAAGGACGATGAGGTTATCTTTGCTGCCACTGGAATCACAAGTGGAGACCTTCTTGAGGGAATCAAGAGAAAGGGGAATATCGCTAGAACTCAGACCCTTCTTGTAAGAGGAAAGACTAAGACTATCAGATACATCAACTCGGTACACAACCTTGACTACAAGGATGAGAAGATAAAGAAACTTGTTAAATAGATCATTTAAGAACAGCAGGGAAGCCTGCTGTTTTTAAATCTTAACGCCCTAGTATTTCTAGAGGAGTGTGGGGAAAATGAATCAAAGAATATTTTAGTTTTGATTTTCCCTGTAACTAGGTTACAATATAGCGGTAGAGGAGGGAATCCTCTGTGACCAAATGAAAATAGATGGAGGAGATAAAGGATGCTATTTTTTGATGAATTTGTAAAAAAAATAGAAAAAAAAGATATGGCTCTTGTGGGAAGGTATTCCTTCGGGCTGGAGTTTAAAAAAAAGGTGACGTGGCTGGCAACGGGGATACCTCTTTTGCTTATGGGACTATTTCAGGCATATACCGGATATGAGATGGGAAATAAGGCAGCTTACTATATCTTTGCCTTAGTACTTGCAGGTCTTGGGATCTATCACTTTAAGATGGCTTTTTCATATAGAGTGGTAATCGATTTTGACAGAGGAACCCTAAAGAACGATAAGCTGAACCTGAAGCTGGAGGAGATAGATACAGCTGTTCTTAAGAGGATGGTAGCCCCTGGAAGCAAGAAGCTTCAGGCGTGTATAGATGTGATAACTGTGGACAGGAAGGAGATAATAATTCCCCTTATAATGACTAAGAAGGCAGACTTTACAGCTCTTCTGAGAAAACAGCTTCAGGGAAAGTTTAGCGTCATAAGAGACTAGCAGGAAAGGCGGGGAAGAGATGAGTAAGAATACCGATATATGCAGCTGTAATGTAATCCACCAGGATGTGGTGGATAAAGTAGCAGAAAATATGCCTTCAGAGGAGCTTCTAGACAGGGTAGCTGTCTTCTTTAAGGTTTTTTCAGATAAAACAAGACTTAAGATACTCTCCCTTCTTCTTCAGGAGGAGATGTGTGTGTGTGATATAGCAGCAAGTCTGGAGATGACCCACTCCTCTATATCCCACCAGCTTAGGGTACTGAGGCAGTCCAGGGTAGTAAAGAACAGGAAGGACGGGAAGGTAGTATATTACTCCCTAGATGACGACCATGTAAAGAATATATTGGCTCAGGGACTGAGTCACCACCAGCACTAGAGACCGCAGATGCGGTCTTTTTTTATAATTATTCATTTCTTTTGTCACCCAAAAGAAACGAACCAAAGTAGCGCAAAGCCCTATAACTAAAATATAGTCGCTATTAGGATAGCTCCTTATTTTAGAAAAAAATGTGCCCTCTTTATAATACCTCTGGGGTTTAATTGTTATTCTACGACCTTTATGAGCTACAGTCCTCGCTCCTATTGGAAAATGAATTAGTATATCTCTGCGGAACTTAATCTGTTGTACGGTCTAGCGGATAGGCAAGCCTAAAGCCATATCGACATAAAGAGGGGACCTTACTATTTGAATGCTTTTATTTAAAGTATGCCTTAGAAAGAGAGGCCGACTGCAGGTCACCGTTGAGCTTCGCTTATTTTCCCTACTTCGTTTCGTCAAACAGTATAGGTTCTATCTAGAGCCTCTAAAAAGAAACGAAAACCTTGTTCTACCTTAAAAGGTGATTACCAGAAGTCTTGATCTTCTTTGGTTCGTTTCTTGTATCAAGACAAGAAATGAACTAGGAATAAAATAAAATTTCACAAAATTTCTCTCAAGATACACCTCTGTAAAAAAATGAATAGAGGTAGATAGGTCTTCACACCTTTATTCTAGGTAGGAAGAAGAGGGGCAAAAGAGGAGGAGGAAAAACACCTCTAACAGTGTTGACAAAAAAAAAATATGGTTATATAATTTAACATATGAACAATTATTCATATAATATTGTGGACAAGTTAGTTAAATAAATTAATTAATAGAGAAGAAGGTGGGAAGGATGACTATAAAAAAGGAGTATAGCATAAAAAATCTTCACTGCGCAGGATGTGCAGCAAAGCTGGAGGGGACCTTAGAGGGACTGGAGTATGTGGAGGAGGTAAGCCTGAACTTTCTGAAGAAGAAGCTTACACTGAAGACCAAGAGAAACGATCACAGGGAGCTCCTCAATGACCTTAACGTGGTAGCTGACAGGGTAGAGCCTGGAACCAAGATCACGGAGAGGGAGGAGGCATCTCCTAAGAGGGAGTACACTGTGAAAAACCTTCACTGTGCAGGCTGTGCATCCAAGGTAGAGGGAGCCCTTGAAAAATCAGGTTACTTTAATGAGGTCAGCCTGAACTTCATGAAGAAGAAGTTAAGCGTAAGGCTGGCCGAGGGAGCCCCAGAGGGGATTCTGGAAATAATAAATGAGATAGCAGACAGGATAGAGCCGGGAGTAGAGGTAGTATCCGAGGAGTCAGGCTGTTGTGGCGGCCACGATCACAGCCACGACCACTCCCATGACCATGATCACGACATGGGTAGAAAAGAGCTTATAGTGCTGGCTATAGGTATAGTAGTGTTTATAGTGGGTCTTCTCATTGGAGAGGAGGTTAAGTGGCTTCCGCTGCTTATGGGAGCAGGTTACCTCATCGTGGGATGGGATATAATCTACAGGGCTTTCAGCAATATAAAGAGGGGAAGCTTCCTGGATGAAAACTTCCTTATGACCATAGCAACCTTTGGTGCCTTTGCCGTGGGGGAATCCACAGAGGCTGTGGGAGTAATGTTATTCTATAAGATAGGTGAGTACTTCCAGGGAAGAGCTGTGGACAGCTCCAGAAGGTCTATAGAGAACCTGATGGATATAAGGCCGGACTATGCCAATGTGAAAACCGCTGAAGGTGTAAAGAGGGTGGACCCATCTACTGTAAGGGTAGGGGATGTAATCCAGGTAAAGGCCGGAGAGAAGCTGCCCCTTGACGGTAAAATTGTAAAGGGAAGAGCTGCCCTGGATACCTCAGCCCTTACGGGAGAATCTATCCCTAGAGATGTAATCGAGGGGGATATGGTGATAAGCGGATCCCTAAACAAGAACGGACTGCTGGAGGTAGAGGTAACTAAGTTATTTGGAGATTCCACTGTATCCAAGATACTGGAACTGGTGGAGGAAGCCAGCTCTAAGAAGGCCAAGGCTGAAAAGTTTATAACAAAGTTTGCAAGGGTATATACACCAATAGTAGTGGGAATAGCTGTGCTTATAGCAATAGTTCCAAGCTTCATCTATGGTGATTTCTCCACATGGCTCTACAGAGCCCTTATCTTCCTTGTAATATCATGTCCATGCGCCCTTGTGGTATCTATACCACTGAGCTTCTTCAGCGGAATAGGGGTATCCTCCAGAAGAGGAATCCTTGTAAAGGGTGGAAACTATCTAGAGGAGTTAAACAGGGTAAAGACAGTGGTCTTTGATAAGACGGGAACCCTTACATATGGAAAGTTCCAGGTAACTGAGGTGAGAGCAGAGGGGATATCTCAGGAGGAACTTCTAGAGGTGGCGGCAGCAGCGGAGAAGCACTCCAACCACCCTATAGCTCAGAGTATAGTAGAGGCCTGCGGAATAGATATCCCAGAGAAGAATATCCAGGACTACAAGGAGATAGAGGGTAAGGGTGTAGCGGTATTCTACAGGGGTGAAGAGATCCTTGCAGGTAACGAAAAACTCATGAAGGACTACAATATAAAATATGAGAAAGCTGAAAACCACGGAACAGTGGTATATGTAGCTAAGAATGGTAAGCACCTGGGGGCTATCTTAATAGCCGATAAGGTGAAGAAGGATTCAGCCAAGGCTATAGAGGGACTGAAGAAACTGGGAGTAGAGTGTCACATGCTTACAGGAGACAGCAGAAGTGTAGCTGAAGCTGTGGGAGGAGAGCTTGGAATAGAGAATATCCACAGTGAACTTCTGCCTCAGGAGAAGGCTGATCACCTAACAAGGATCAAGAATGAAACTGAGGGAAGCGTAATCTTTGTGGGAGACGGAATCAACGATGCTCCAGTACTAGCTCTTTCAGATATAGGGGTAGCCATGGGTGGAATAGGATCCGACGCAGCAATAGAGGCAGCGGACATGGTACTTATGACGGATGAGCCTACAAAACTTGTTGAGGCCTTTGATGTGGCAGCTCTGACCAGAAAGGTGGTACTGCAGAACATCGTGCTGGCTCTTGGAATCAAGATAGGTGTAATGATACTGGGAGTAGGTGGACACGCAACTATGTGGGAAGCAATCTTCGCCGACGTAGGTGTGGCACTACTTGCAATCCTAAACGCAGTAAGAATAATTAAGAAGTAAAGAAAAGAGGAGAACAGAGTTCTCCTCTTTTTTACCAAATAATGCCTTTGTTCATTTCTTTTGACCAGCAAAAGGAAACGAACCAAAGAAAACTGGCCCTCTTTTCAATATTTCATAAGCAGGGCTGTTAATATACGACCTTTATAAGCTACAGTCCTCGCTTTTTAGTTAAAAAAATTGTGAAGCGCTGCGGAACTTAACTTGCAGAACGGTCTAGCTTAATTGAAAAGTACAAAGTTATATCAACTGAAAAGAGGAGGTTTAAAGAAAAAATATAGCTGATCTTCTGCTTTGATGCTTAATATTAAATTTCTAAAACTAACATCGAGTCACGGAGAAAATTGCTTGTTCTGATACCTCCAATAGAATTAGAAATGACATGAAGGGGTGGTGTCTCAAGTCGATATAGCTTTATCAGGAAATATAGACTAGAGCGTTTAACAGATTAAGTTCCGCAACGTATTGAGGATTGTAGCTTGAAAAGCTCGTAGAGGAATAATGAGCTAAGAAGACATTTGAGAGGCCTTGATTTTTTGGATACTTTTGTATCAAGACAAAAGTATCATAACTTTTAAGAGAGAAGTAAAATAAGAAAACAAAAAATATAACTAAATAAAACCTCCAAGGATTCAATATCCTCGGAGGTTTTCCTTTTAAAAGTAAAAAGTATAAAACTACTTATCCAAATTAAATGTAGCTATAAAGGACTCCACGAGGATCTCCTCATCCCCCTGTCCGCTCTTGAACTTATATTCGATCTCCAAGAGCTCATTGAGCTTCTTCAGAAGAAACTCCTCCCTGAACCTGTTAAGGAGTTTGAACTTGAGAAACAGCGGGTAGGGGTGCATTGGCCTTCCTGCCCCTGTGGTAAAGTGGTCCTTTACACTGTTATATACCCTGTCCTTGAAGGCATTGTAGGAGGTGCTGTAGGAGATGGTCCCCTTCTTCTCCAACTGCTTCAGTTTGTAGAGGGTATCCAGCTCCCCTGTAAGGGCGTAGAGGAATCCCATATAGGACTTGTCGTGCTTCAGGTGGTTCAGAAGCTTGGCAGTATTTCCAGCAAGGAAATCACCTATGAGAACTCCCAGGTTGTAGTCCTTGGAGTAGGAGACGATACCCTCAATCCTTTCAAAGGAGAAGGGCTCTCCATCGAGGAAGAGTTTTACCTTCTCCACCTCATTTCTCACAAGGGCTGAGTTATCATCCAGCATATCTAAGAGCCTCTGAGCCTCACCCTCGGAGATACTGAGTTCTCTAGTGATATAGAAGAGTAGGGCCTTCTTCTCCCCGGCCTGTCTGGCCTCTACCACCTTAAAGAGCTTGGAGGCTACCTTTAGGATGGGGTCGGTCTTCTTTAGGGCGTTCTTAGCCTTCCCATACTCATCCAGGTTCTCCTCGTAGGTCACAACTACGATCTTATTGGTAATAACGAAGTTTTCCAGGATGGAGAGGAACTTATCCCCCTTCCTCATGGCATTGAGTCTCTTTAGAACCAGAAGCTCGGTCCCGCCGAACATAGAGTTTATAGAGAGGGACTGGAGGAAGCCCTCCTCCTCCTTGAGCCCTGCATCATAGTATTTTTCCACGATACCAGGGTTCTCCTCCCTGATCCTTTTAATCAATTCATTATATTTTAATTCCAGGGGAATATCCCCATATAAGAAATACAGCATATCATTCACCTCACAAATAGATGCTACCATTATACACGAAGTATTGGAATTACACCAAGTTTAAATACTATCCCTAGTAGACCTCCCTCTCCTTGAGGTACTGTCCCCCTACAAAGAGCCCAATGATAATGATCAGGTTGAGGGAGCTCATAGCTGCACTCTCTAAAAACATCTTGTTGGATGCCAGGGAGTAGTTTGTAAGGGATGCCAGGGGAAGGACACTTCCCGTCTGCATGGTGTAGGTGATGGTGAACTCCCCGAAGATGATGGCAAATATCTGCAGGAAAACAGATATGAGGATATTCTTCAGTATGGGGAGCTCTATGTGGGTAAAGATCTTTAAACTACTGGCCCCATCCACCCTGGCTGCCTCCCTTATATCCTCTGGAAACTTAGTCACATACTGAAAGAGAAAGGAGTAAGCTATGGGAACGCTGGTAAGGAAGTAACCAGCTATAAGGAGAACCCCCAGGGGGATATACCACAGGATATTCATGTAGATGAGGGTGATAGCTAAAAATGCACTGGACATACCAAAGGTGGAAAAGATAATGTAGTTGGTTATCTTAGTGTAGTTCCTCAGTATGAGATAGGTAAATATCAGGGTGAGCACTGAAACGCATCCTGATATTGCCAGGGAGTTGATAAGTCCCTTAATTACCGGATAGGATGCATTTAAATCCCGGGAAAATAAACCTATAAATGATGTAAGGCTGAACCTTCCCCTGTAGAAATCAAAGAAGGCAAAGATCAGCCCTGTTCCCACGATGAGGTACTGTACAGCCATGTAGATAAGGGAGATGATCCCCACCAGGAAGCTAGTCTTCCTGATACTCTGCTTCCCGTGAAGCTCATAGGCCTCTATCCTCTGTCCTGCTGAGTTGAGCAGGGTAAGGAGGATAAATTGTGTGATCCCCAGGGCAAAGGCTCTGGAAAAATCAAAACTCCCCATGAGGGTGGTGGCTATGACCACCTCCAGGGTTGAGAAGTTTATCCCTCCAAGGGAGAGGATTATGGCAAAGGATGTAAAGCAATACACAAATACCAGGAAGAATCCCCTGAAAAGCTGGGGCATTATCAGGGGGAGCTTTACAGAGAGGAAGATCTTCCTCTCTCCGGCCCCGTCTACCCTGGCAGCTTCCAGTATCTCCCCGGGGATGGCCCTCATCCCCTCAGCGATATACTTGAGGAAGATGGGGGAGTTGTAGAAGGTATTGGCTATTATAATTGCCTTTAAAGTATAAAGAACCTGGAAGTTCCTGAGGAACTCCAGGTTGAATATAATTGAAAATGATACAATTGTGGAGATGACCGGGAAGAAGAAGGGAATGAAGATAAGCCCCTCTATGAACCTAGCCATCTTATTTTTATTGTAGGTGATGTAGTATGCAGGCACTATTGCAACTATAAAGGAAAATAGAGCCGATATAAGAGCCTGTTTTGTAGTAAATACAACTATCTTCAGTGTATCTGCTGAAAGGACCTCCAGGAGGTCCTCTGGGTTAAAGAAATCCCTGGCAAAGAACCCAATGGGAAGGAGCCACAGGAGCAGATACAGGGTGTTAAGAATAAAGTTTTTCTTCATTTCTTCTCCTAATTCTTAAGAAGGCTGGAGAGCTCCTTCTTCCACTTATCTAGGTTTTCAAGGGCTTCCTCTCCATCTATTGTAACTACCTTTTCAGGTACAGGAACATACTTGTAGTCCTCTGGAAGCTCTACATCTGTTACTGGGAACATATAGTTCTTGGCAGCCAGCATCTTCTGGAACTCATCCTTGAGGATATAGTCCATAAACATCTTGGCTCCATCCTTGATCTCTTTCTTTTTCACAAGGGAAGCTCCCTCAAGGTAGATATATCCACCCTCCCTTGGGATAAAGCTGGCATACCTATCGGCATCTCCCCCCTGATAGAAGTACACACTGCTGGAAGCATAACCAGCCATCATAGGAGCCTCCCCTGCAGTGAACTTTGCAAAGGACTCGTTCCACCCTGGAGTAACTGTAAGAACAGCAGGCTTCATCTCATCCCAGAACTCTAGCCACTTATCTCCGTAGAGGGCGATAGTCCACAGCATAAACTCCTTACCAGTGGATGAATCCGGTCCAGGAAGGATAAGACTTCTCTCCATCTTCTTGATATCTTCAAAGGATGCAGGGACCTCCTTTAGTTCTTGGGCATTGTAGTTTATAGCCATTGCACCGTAGTCAAAGGGAGTGGAGTGCCACTCAGGGTCCATGATGAACTCCTCCTTGGCTATCCTGTCAGCTGTAGCAGGTTTGTAGGCAGCAATTAAGCCCTCTCTCTTGGCTATGGCAGCGTCGACCTGGGTAAGGCCTATAACAACGTCTGCCTTTGGTCTTCTGGCCTCCAGCTTCATCCTGGGAACAACCCCCTTGATCCCCACATAGTTGATATCGATCCCCGTATCCGCCTTAAAGAGGGGAGCCACATCTGTAGCGATCCACTTCATAGATTCGGGACCGTAGACTGTGATCTCATCCTTGGCAACAGATAGAACAGAAACAAGTAAAAATATTAACAGTATTAACTTTTTCATAAAAAATCTCCTCCAAAAGTAAAATTATTTCAAGGGAATTCTAACATTTTTAGGAGGAAAAAAAAAGAGGTTGGGCACTCTGGGCTACCCTATTCTCCCCCGGAAATTTTAAAAGGGGACTCCGGTGAAAAGTGTTTATTGAGGAAGTAGGAGAGATAGTGTATAATTGACTGAATAACCGAGATAGACGAAGGAGAGAGCCGTGATAGAGTTTTTCATAGCAAAAAAGCATATAATAGAGAGAAAAAAACAGAGTCTGATAGCTACTCTTGGAATAACCATAGGTGTGGCGGTACTTATTGTTTCCATAGGGATAGCCAACGGGCTGGATAAGAATATGATAAGCAGCATCCTCTCCATCACCTCCCATGTGGTGGTGCAGGAGAGCGGGGATATAGAGGATTACAGAGATATACAGGAGAAGATAGATGCCATCCCCGGGGTAAAGGGATCCGTTCCCAAGATATCCACCCAGGGGATCCTGAAATACAGGGGAATCTTCGGCAGCTATGTTTCCGGTGTAAAGGTAGAGGGACTGGACCTTGAAAACGCCAAAGTGGCCATGGAGCTGGATAAGCAGATAGTAGAGGGGACTATGGACTTTAAGAAACCAACGGAGATCCTCATAGGAAAGGAGCTCTACGACAGCCTGGGTGCAAGACTCGGGGATGAGGTGTCCCTTGTATCAGCAGACAACAGGGAGATAAGGTTTAAGATAGGGGGGGTATTCCAGAGCGGTTACTATGAGTATGACACAAGCCTTGTAATGCTGCCTCTTAAGGCGGTGCAGGTGCTCACCTACTCGGGGGATGTGGCAGGAAAGATAGATGTGATGCTTCACAATGCCTATGATTCCGACAGGGTGGCTAAAACCATAAGCGATGACCTGGGGCTCTACACAAGAACCTGGGGAGACCTGAATAAGAACCTTCTGGCAGCCCTTTCCCTGGAGAAGACCGTGATGATCCTGGTATTCTCCCTCATCGTTGTAATAGCGGGATTTGTGGTGTGGGTGACCCTTAACATGCTTGTAAGGGAGAAGACAAAGGATATAGGGATAATGAGATCCATGGGGTTTGGAAGTCAGAGGATAATGAAGATTTTTCTCATAGAGGGAATGATCCTTGGTCTTGCAGGTATCCTTATTGGAACGGCAGTGGCCCTTGGAATCCTCTGGTATGTAAAGAACTACTCCATAGCCCAGATAACCTCCATCTACTACCTGACCAAGGTACCTGTGGAGATAACAGCTAGGGAGGTACTGACAATAATGGGAGCCAATGTGGCGATAATCTTTATCTCTAGTATATTCCCAGCATACAGAGCAGCAAAACTACAACCGGTGGAGGCGTTAAGATATGAATAACAGAAACGGAAAAAAGGTAATATTAAAGCTGGATAAGCTGAATAAACATTATAAGGACAAGAAGAGGGACCTGCACATTATAAGGGACCTGGACCTGGAGGTGACCGAGGGGGAGCTGGTATCCATCCTGGGGAAATCCGGATCGGGAAAATCCACCCTTCTGAACCTCATAGGACTTCTGGATAAACCAGACACTGGAAGGATCTACTTTGATAATGTAGAGGTGGATAACCTCAAGGGTACCAATATAGATCAGATAAGAAATGAGATGCTGGGATTTGTGTTCCAATTCCACTACCTTCTTCCAGAGTTTACAGCCCTTGAAAATGTAATGATGCCAGCCCTGGCTAAGGACTTCAACAGGAAGGCGGAGATAGAGGAGAGAGCTATGAAGCTCCTAGAGGAGGTGGAGCTGGCAGACAGAGCCCACCACAAACCAAATGAGCTGAGCGGAGGAGAGAAGCAGAGGGTGGCCATAGCAAGAGCCCTTATAAACTCCCCTAAGATCCTCCTGGCAGACGAGCCTACTGGTAACCTGGATGAGGAGACCAGTGAGAGGATCCACGACCTCTTCCACAGGATAAACAAGGAGATGAACCAGTCCATCGTTGTGGTGACCCACTCAAGGGAACTGGCTAAGATATGCCACAGGAGGCTCTACCTCAAGAAGGGATCCCTTCACCAGGAGGAAGAGATATAGTATTTATGGGTCCTAGAGGGTAAATGGGAAGAAAAATTAAATAAATTAAAAATAAAAATAGGAAATTCCCAAAAGTGGGGTATAATCTTATTAATAGCAGAGATGCTTACAACATCGTAGCTTATACAAAAGGACTAGTGAGAGGATGTGATTTGAATGAGAATGATTATCCATGGGAGACATTTAGAGGTAACTGAAGCGATTAGAACACATGCAGAGAAAAAGGTAGGAAGAATCAAAAAGTACTTTAATAATATTATGGAAGTTGATATAACTCTATCGGCAGCTCGTCTTAAAACCGTACCATACCACACAGCAGATGTTCTGGTATATATCAACGGTCACAAGATAAAAGCAAGTTCAACAGATGAAGACCTTTATGCAGCTATAGATGAAGTTGTAGACGTACTTGAGACCCAGATCACAAAGTATAAGGAAAAGTTAAGAGACGACAAGCATGCGGGAGCTGTAAAAAAGGTTAAGTACAATCCTGTCACTAAAACTGTAGAAAAGGAAGCAGTAAGAAGGGTAGTAGAGACAAAGGTGTCTCCTAAACCTATGGATGTAGAGGAAGCAATTATGCAGCTGGAAGTTCTGAACCATGATTTTTATGTATTTATGAACTCAGAGACTGAAGAGATGAATGTTGTATATAGAAGAAGAGACGGAGACTACGGTCACGTAGAACCAGGTTGGAAGTAAAAAGTAATATAACGGGTCGGCACTTAGCCGACCCTTTTATTATTAAGGAGAGCATAGAATAGAATTTATAAAAAATTCCGTGAAGTAATAAGTGTTCCAACTGATTATCATGATGCAACGTCACCTTGCTTTTTATGTAGTCTACTTTTTCCCTGGCTGTTGCTATTTTAAATTGTAAGTGATATAATCGGAGATAATAAAAACGGTAATTAGGGGTGGAAAAAGATGGGTAAAATCACCTATGTCACTGGGGGAGCCAGAAGCGGAAAGAGTACCTTTGCTGAGAAGTATGTGGTGGAGAGTAAGCTGCCTAAGGTATATGTGGCAACAGCAATTCCCTTTGACAATGAGATGAAGCTAAGGGTAGAGAAGCACAGGGAGCAGAGAGGAAGTCAGTGGCTCACCATAGAGGGGTATAGAGGCCTGGGTGAAAAGCTTAAGGGGAATATAACCGAGGAGAAGATAGTTCTTCTGGACTGCCTCACCAATATGGTAAGTAACCTTATGATAATGGAGAGGGAGTATGACTGGGACAATATCTCCAAGGAGGACCTGCACAGCCTAGAGGAAGAGGTCAGGGGAGAGGTAGAGGAGATACTCGAGTATATAGATAGATCGGATATAGAACTTGTAGTGGTATCCAATGAGCTGGGGATGGGACTGGTTCCTCCCTACGCCCTTGGAAGACACTTTAGAGATATAGCAGGAAGGATGAACCAGATGATCGCCGAGAGAGCCCACGAGGCCTATCTCATAGTATCAGGACTTCCTGTAAGATTAAAGTAATTTAAAGATTAGAGATCCGAGATAGAAAAAAAGAAAAATTTGGAGGAAGATAATGAAGGGATTAATGCTATTATTTCAATTTATGACAAGACTGCCGGTACCGGGGAAGCACGACTACGATGCTGATGAGATGGGGAAAAGCTTTAAGTTCTTTCCCATAGTGGGAATGGTAATAGGAGTAATCCTTTGGGGAGCCTACCTGGTTCTGTCTAACTATATAAGCAACAGATACGCCTTGGCACTTCTGGTAGTTCTTCTGGAAGTTGTACTTACTGGAGGACTTCACCTGGACGGCCTGGCTGATACCTTCGACGGAATATTCAGTTACAGAAGTAAGCACAGGATGCTTGAGATAATGAGAGATTCAAGACTTGGAGCAAATGGTGCCCTGGCACTTATCATAGGGTTCCTACTAAAGATATTCCTTCTGGTAGAGGTTGGATTCTCGGTACTTCTTATTATGCCTGTAATAGCAAGGTTAAACTCGGTGGTAAATGCAGGGGTAGCTAAGTATGCAAGACCTACTGGAATGGGGAAAGCCCTTGTTGCCAACACAAATGGAGCAGGTGTGGCAGTAGCTACTCTCCTTACAGCAGGGTTTACCCTTGGAGTGGCACCTGTTTTAGAGGGTAATATCATGGGATGGCTTCTGACTATACCAGTGGCTATGATCCTTGGAGCATACTTTGCAAAGCTTATGGAGAGAAAGATAGGCGGAATAACCGGAGATACCATGGGAGCAGTGGTAGAGCTTACAGAGGTAGTGGTGCTCTTTACAGCGGCTATTATCTTCTAGGAGGCTGCCATGGGAAGACTGATCTTAGTGAGACACGGGGAGAGTGAGCTGAACAGGGATGGAATATTCTATGGACAGCTGGACCCTGAACTCACAGAAAAAGGGGTAAGACAGGCTAAGGAGGCCAAGGAGATACTGAGGGCCTTCCACTACGATGAGATCTATGTGAGCGACCTGGTGAGAGCAAGGGATACAGCAAGGATCCTTAACCACAGGGAACTGGAGGTCATTGAAACAGAGAGGCTCAGGGAACTGAACTTCGGTATCTTTGAGGGACTCAAGTATGAGGAGATCCTTGAAAAGTATCCAGAGGAGGAAGCCCTCTGGAGGGAGAAGTGGCAGGACTACGACTATGAAAGTGGTGAAAGTGTAAGGGAACTTCAGAGGAGATCTGTAGAGTTTATCGAGGAGAAGCTGGAGGAGGAGAAGGATATCCTGGTGGTAGCCCACTGGGGAGTAATCAACTGTGTACTCAGCCACTACCTCACCGGTGGACTGGAGGGGTACTGGAAGTTTGCCACAGATAACTGCGGGATCGCAGTGATTAACTTCAGGGACAAGTTTCCTGTACTGGAAGGACTGAATATAGGGGGGAAGAAGCTTTGAAGCTTTTAAATGAAACACTTGAATATATAGAGGGGCTGGATAGGGAAGCCCAGGAGAAGGCCAAGAAAAGACTGGATAGCAGGATGAAACCTGTGGAAAGTCTGGGGAAGCTGGAGAAGATAGCAGTACAGGTAGCGGGAATTACCGGTAGGGTATTCAACAGCGCAGAGAGAAGGTGTCACATCGTGGCCTCTGCTGACAATGGAATAGTGGAGGAGGGAGTATCCTCATGTCCGGTGGAGTACACCAGGATAGTATCTGAGGCTATGCTCAACAAGATAGCGGCCATAGGGATACTGTGCAGAAGTATAGGGGCGGACTTTAAGCTTGTGGATATAGGGATAAAAAACAGCATCCCGAGGGAGTATCCAAACCTCTACAATAAAAATATAGCCAGGGGAACTAAGAACTTTGTTCACGGAGCGGCTATGAGCACAGAGGAGTGCGTGGCAGCGGTGGAAGCCGGAATAGAGATGATAAGGGACCTTAAGGAGGACTACGACGTATTCTCCAACGGGGAGATGGGAATAGCCAATACCACTACAAGCTCAGCGGTACTCTACGGAATCACCGGAGCACCCCTGGATGATATAGTCGGTAGGGGAGGAGGTCTCTCAGATGAGGGCCTTATGAAGAAGAAGAGGGTCATAAAGGAAACAGTAGAGGGGAACAACCTTCTCAAAGGAGATCCCATGGAGATCCTGAAGCATGTAGGGGGACTGGACATAGCATGTATGGTGGGGATGTATCTGGGAGCAGCCAGATACAGAAAGCCAATGCTTATAGACGGGTTTATATCTGGGGTTGCAGCCCTTGCAGCCTACAAGATAAATCCCCACACAAGGGAGTATATGATAGCTACCCACAGAAGTGAGGAGCCTGGAGTGAAGGTAATCCTGGAGGAGCTTCAGCTGGAGGCTATGCTGAATATGGATATGAGACTGGGTGAGGGAACGGGAGCGGTCCTTGCTTACCCTATAGTAACCGGTGCCCTGGAAGTGATAAAAAACATGAAAAAAGTAGATGAGGTCTACGACCTCTTTGGATAAAAGGCCTCAGGGCCTTTTTTTCTTTCTTTGACAATAATCTTTCCAAGGGATATAATTAGTAGAAAGAACTTTAGGTGGTGTTATGAAGGTGGACGTAACAGGTCACAGGGAGAGGCTCAGAAGAAAGTACAGGGAGGGAGGTTACCATGCCCTGCTGGACTATGAGCAGCTGGAACTGATCCTGACCTATGTAATTCCCAGAAGAGATGTAAAACCCATAGCTAAGGAACTTATAGATATATTTGGAAGCCTGGAAGAGGTAGTAAAAGCACCCACTGAAGACCTGGAGAGGATAGGGGGAGTGGGAGAAAGTACAGCTCTCTTTTTTAATCTCATGGGGGAGATGGCCAAAAGCCTGTTTAAACAAGGGGCCAAGGGAAGAGATATTACCACCATCTCAGGCACAGAAGACCTTATCAGGTATCTGAGAAATGATATCGGTCACTCCAAGGTGGAGGAGTTTAAGGTTATATTTTTAAATAACAGCAATAATCTCATAGAGGCGGAGAACCTTTCCACAGGGACCATAGACAGAAGTCCCGTCTATCCAAGGGAGATAGTGGAGAGGGTGATACACCACCGGGCAAAGTCGGTGATCCTGTCCCACAACCATCCTTCGGGATCGGTAGTGCCCTCTAAAGCCGATATAGAGATAACAGTGAAGTTGAAGAAGATACTTGAGATACTAGACGTTAGATTACTGGATCATATTATAATAAGTCGGGATTCCTACTGCAGTTTTTTAGAGGAAGGGATCATAGAACTAGGAGGATAAAATGGAAGAGCAAAAAAAACAGGCTCCTCAGAAGAATAGAGATGAGAAACAAGGGGATAATAGACCTAAGAGCCAGGAGAAGAGACCTGGTAAGGCTCCTGAAAAGAAGGGTGAAGGCAGAAGAGGCAAGAACTTCGTAAGGAAGGATGGAGATAAACCTGCACCTAAGAAGGAAGGCAAGGGGGGAGAAAGAAAGTTCCAGGGAAAGAACAAGGGACCTAGAAAACCCTTCGACAGAGGCCAGGGAAAGAAGCAGGAAGTAAAGGAAGAGGTAAGGGCAGCTGCTCCTAATGAGGAGAAGGCAGAGGAGCCCAGAGAGATAAAGTACTATAAGGTACTGGGAGTAATGTTTGAGGTAACAAAGAAGAGATATTACTTTGAAGTTGTGGACAATACAGAGTATAAGAGGGGAGAGAAGGTCCTCGTGGATACTGCAAGGGGTAAGGAGATAGGGGTGGTATATGGTGAAGCCAGAACCCTTCCAGATACCGAGCTTGTACTTCCTCTAAAGCCTGTGCTTAAAAAAGCCAGTGTAGAGGAGATTCAGAGATACAACAACCTCAGAGAGGAAGCTGAGGCAGCTTACCTTGTATGTAAGCACAAGATAATAAGACACGAGCTTCCAATGAAGCTTGTGGGATCTGAGTTTACCTTTGATAAGTCCAAGCTTATCTTCTACTTTACAGCTGAGGGAAGAATAGACTTCAGAGAGCTGGTTAAGGACCTGGCGATAGTGTTTAAGCTGAGAATAGAGCTCAGACAGATAGGTGTAAGGGATGAGGCAAGGATCCTTGGAAGCATAGGTATATGCGGTAAGGAGCTTTGCTGCAGAACATTTATCAACAAGTTTGACTCGGTATCTATTAAGATGGCCAGAGACCAGGGGCTTGTAATCAACCCGTCCAAGATCTCAGGAGCATGCGGAAGACTTCTCTGCTGTATAAAGTATGAGCACTCTCAGTACTCGGAAGCACTGAAGGGTTACCCAGCAGTACACCAGGCAGTTGATACTACAAGCGGACCTGGAAAGGTAATGAGTGTAAATCCATTAAATGGCTACCTCTATGTAGATGTATACAACAAGGGGATCCTTAAGATGACCCTGGATGAGCTTAAGTTCAGCGTAAAGGAAGCTAAGAAGCTTCAGAACAAGCTTAGTGCTGAGGAGAAGAAGCTGAAGACTCTGGAAAAGGAGTAGAGATGCTAGAGGATAAGATAGAAAGAGCCCGGGAGATCCTAGAGGATGAGGATATAACCCTTCTAGATGACGGGGCAGATATAATTCAAAAGAAGCAGGGATTCAGGTTTGGGGCAGATGCAGTGATCCTGGCTGAATTCTATAGAGGGAAAAGCAGGGCTAAGATCCTGGAGATAGGGAGCGGGACGGGGATTATACCCATCCTTCTCTGTCAGAGGAATGCAGCCTCGGATATAACAGCTCTGGAGATACAGAGGGAGATGGCGGAACTCACCCAGAGAAACCTCAGGAGAAACTCCATGGAGGACAGGGTAAGGGTCCTCAATATGGATGTGAAGGAGCTCAGGGAGGGGAATACCTATGACTGTGTGATCTCCAATCCCCCCTATATGACCATAGACGGGAAGAAGATAAATCCCAATGACAGTAGGGCGGTAGCCAGGCACGAGATAAGCCTCAACCTGAGGGAGCTTGTGGAGAATGCAAAGCGACTCCTGAAGCCCAGGGGACAGTTCTATATGATCCACAGAAGCTACAGGCTTTCTGAGATCCTGGTAGAGCTGGAGAGAAACGACTTCTCTCCCAAGAGGATAAGAAGTGTATATTCAGACAGGTTTTCCGAGGCCAAGCTGGTCCTTGTGGAAGCCTCCAAGGGAAGAAGGGAGAAGCTCACCATAGAGCAGCCCCTCTATCTGGATGAAAGAGAATAAAAAGGTGAGATCCTTAATGGATCTCACCTTTTTTTAATATTAAGATATAGAATTTTAGATATTAAATTTATGGGAATACAGCTTCACTCCCTTTGGGAGCAAGGCACTTTCTTACCATGATGCAAGAAAGTACCCAAAGAAGATCTAGTCCTACATAATGTCTCTGTTGTAGAGAGTTAATATACGACCTTTTTTAGCTACAATCACAACTCTGTGGGGAAAGATCAGTGTAAAACGTTATGATAAACTTAACCTGCTTAACGGTCTAGAAAAAAATTTGGAGTACAAAGCCACATCGACTATTCCGGACGCTTTAACCCTTTAAAATAAGAGGTTAAAGGCCGACTGCAGGTCACCACCGGGCTTCAATTATTACTTAAACTTTGTTTCGTCAAACAGTATAGGTTCTATCTATCCCACTAGCTCTTAATTTATAAAATAAATTCTAGAGACATGGGAGTTTGTTTGTCCAGAGCCTATGAAAAGAAAGGAAAACCTTACTCTGCTGAAAAAGGTGATTACCAGAAGTCTTGATCTTCTTTGGTTCATTTCTTGTATCAAGACAAGAAATAAGCTTATATCCTTTATAGCTTAATTGGGGTGTAGTTTTGGATGATCTCCTTATAGTTTTCTCTGAAGGTTTTGATTGTTTCAGGGAGTATCTCCATCATCCTGGTAGGGGTAACACCCTCCTCTCCCAGGGTATCCCTGACCATATCCCCTGCAAGTCCGTGGATAAAGACTCCCAGGGAGGAAGCTTCCATAGGGGAAAGTCTGAAGGATGCCAGGGCAGAGGCCAGGATGCCCACCAGAACATCTCCGCTTCCTGCAACCCCCATACCACTGTTCCCAGTGGGGTTTATGAAGATCTCTCCCTCTGGGGAGGCTATGAGGGTAGAGGCATCCTTGAGGATTACATGGGAGTTGTAGTTTCTGGCGACCTCCCTGAGGAGCTCCACCCTTTCCCTCTCGATTTCCTCTATATATCTGCCGCTCAAGCCTGCAAACTCCCCCATGTGGGGGGTGAGGATAGTTGCTCCCTCTCTGGATCTCAGTAGCGGGAGGCTGTCCTTAAGAGCTGTGAGGCCGTCCCCGTCTATGATGAGGGTTCCGGTAAAGGTAGAGACAAACTCCCTTACAAGCTCACTAGTCTGAGGATCTAGGGAGATGCCGGAACCTATGGCTACCACGTCGCAGGAATCCCCCCTCATCAGCAGTTCCTTGAGGTTATCTGGGGAGAGGGACCCTCCGGGGGTTGCCCCTCCCTCTATAAAGACAACCTCCCTGGCAGAGGGAGCCACAGAATCTATGACCCTTCTAGTGGAGAAGAGGTAGGAGTATCCCCCGCCCCCCTGGATAAAGGAGTAGCAGTTGAAGTAGGGAGCTCCCAGATAGGTATCGCAACCTGAGATAAAGAGAGCCCTTCCGAAGCTGCCCTTGTGTCCCACAGGATTTCTCCGGGGAAGGGGGCCAGGGAGGTTGAGTTTGACGGAACTATCCTCTATGAGGTCCTCTCCCATGGATATATTGCAGTTGGCCAGGCGGGGGACATAGGTTCTTCCTCTTCCGATAAAGTGGCCGTACTTTGGGAGTCCAAAGGAGATGGTGGCATCACTTTTAACAGCACTTCCCAGGGGGAGACCGCTCTCTGAGGAGAGGCCTGTGGGGATATCCAGGGAGATCTTGTATCCCCCGCAGGAGTTTATCATCTCCACAACCTCCTTTATGGGAGATTTTAGTCTGGAGTTTAAACCCGTTCCAAGGAGGGCATCTATGATTATGCATCCCTCGGACAGGTCGCTGCATATAGAGGGAAGATCAAGGTCCTCTACATCTTCTATGTGAACCCTGAGTTTCTTGAGAATATTGTAGTTGGTAAGAGCCGCTCCCCTGTACTTCTTAGGGGAGTGGGTGAGGACCACCCTTATATCCCTGTTGTAGGAGTGGATCTTTCTGGCAAGGGCCAGACCATCCCCTCCATTATTTCCAGGTCCGCAGAAGAAGATAAAGGGGGAGTTCAGCAGGTTGTTATCCCTTAAAAAGTAGTAGGCTCCCAGAGCTGCATTCTCCATAAGCATCTCCTGGGAGATCCCGTAATCCCTCATATACCTCTCATCCAAACTTCTCATCTCGCTTCCAGATAAAACTTTCATACCTCTCCTCCTAAAAAATAATCTATGAAAGTATTGTTAGATGATATCCATAACTTCCTTTTCTCCCACAAAAATAAGTGGAAAAGTATAATTTGTTTGGAGGGAATAAATCTGTTAAAATCTTAGTAATAATCGGAAATAATAAGGTGTGAAAGAGGAGGAGGCTATGTTTAAACTTCATTCTAACTATGAACCAATGGGGGATCAGCCCAGAGCCATAGAGGAGATCTCCAGGAATATAGAGGGAGGAGCCAGAGACCAGGTTCTTCTGGGGGTAACGGGGTCGGGAAAGACCTTTACCATGGCTAATATAATAAAGGAAACGGGAAGGGCAGCCCTTATACTGGCACCCAACAAAACCCTGGCAGCTCAGCTCTATGCTGAGTTTAAGGCCTTCTTTCCGGAGAATGCAGTGGAGTACTTTGTATCCTACTACGACTACTATCAGCCGGAAGCCTACATCCCCTCTACAGATACCTATATAGAGAAGGATTCCTCCATAAATGATGAGATAGACAAGCTGAGGAATGCGGCCACCGCAGCCCTTATAAACAGGGAGGATGTAATAATAGTGGCATCTGTATCGGCTATCTATGGTTTGGGATCGCCTGAAACCTATAAGAAGATGAGGATCTATATCGATCTCCAGACTGGTATAGAGAGGAAGGAGCTCATCTCCAGGCTGGTATCCCTGAGGTATGAAAGAAACGACATAGCCTTTGAAAGAGGAAAGTTCAGGGTGAAGGGGGATGTAATAGACATCTACCCGTCCTATATGGAGACGGGATACAGGCTGGAGTTCTGGGGAGATGACCTGGAGGAGATCTCCGAGATAAATACCCTCACAGGACAGAAGATAAGAAAGAATATAGAGAGACTGGCGATAATGCCTGCCACCCACTATGTGACGGAGGAGGGAGACCTTGATCGGATAGTGGCCGAGATAAGGGAGGACCTCAAAATACAGATAAGGAAGTTTGAGGAGGAGAACAAGCTCCTGGAAGCTCAGAGGCTCAAGCAGAGAACGGAATACGATATAGAGATGATAAGGGAGGTAGGGTACTGCAAGGGGATAGAGAACTACTCCAGGTACCTGGCCGGTAAGATGCCTGGGGAGACTCCCCATACCCTGCTGGAGTACTTCCCGGAAGACTTCCTCATATTTATAGATGAGTCCCACATAGGGGTTCCCCAGATAAGGGGGATGTATAACGGGGACAGGTCCCGAAAGGAAACCCTTGTGGACAACGGGTTCAGACTTCCCTCGGCTCTGGACAACAGACCCCTGAGGTTTGAGGAGTTCAGGAAGATAGCCAACCAGACGGTATATGTGTCGGCTACCCCTGGAGACTATGAGGTAGAGGCAAGCGGAGACAGGATAGCGGAGCAGCTGGTAAGACCTACTGGTATCGTGGATCCTCCTGTGGAGATAAGACCTACTGTGAACCAGGTGGATGACCTTCTGGAGGAGATTAGATTGAGGAGTGCAAAGGGGGAGAGAACTCTTGTCACTACTCTTACCAAGAAGATGGCAGAGGAGCTAACAGATTACTATATCGGATTTGGGGTGAGGGTGAAGTATATGCACTCAGATATAGATACCCTTGAGAGGATAGAGATAATAAGAGGACTACGTAAGGGAGAGTTCGATGTCCTTGTGGGGATAAACCTTCTGAGAGAGGGACTGGATATACC
The DNA here is from genome assembly GCF_027925155.1 of Propionigenium maris DSM 9537. Classification (GTDB taxonomy): domain Bacteria; phylum Fusobacteriota; class Fusobacteriia; order Fusobacteriales; family Fusobacteriaceae; genus Propionigenium; species Propionigenium maris. The sequence goes on from NZ_BSDY01000006.1 coordinate 246,771, forward strand.
GGAAGTATCCCTTGTGGCAATACTGGAGGCTGACAAGGAGGGGTTCCTGAGAAGTAGAAGATCCCTCATCCAGACTATGGGAAGAGCAGCCAGAAACTTAGAGGGAAGGGTTATCCTCTATGCAGATGTGATGACAAAATCCATGAAGGAAGCCATTGGTGAGACCGACAGAAGAAGGGGGCACCAGCTGGCATACAATGAGGAAAACGGCATCGATCCAAAGAGTATCATGAGGGATATCTCGGAAGAGGTGCTTAACCTGGATTACGGAGTTGATCTGGGAGATATGGACGATGTAGGACCTAAGAGGGTATTTACATCCAAGAAGGATATAGAGAGGGAGATAGTGAAGCTCAAGGGTGAGATAGTAAAGCTTTCAGAGGAGCTGAACTTCGAGGAAGCAATAGTGAAGAGGGATGAGATGAAGAGGCTGGAAAATCTATTATTAGAACTTTAAGAATAGTTCATTTCTTTTGGTCAGCAAAAGAAACGAACCAAAGAAAACTGACCCTCATCTAAAATGTTTTATAAGCAGGTTATTTCTATACGGCTTTTATCAGCTACAGTCCTCGGCTGTCGTCTGCGGAACTTATTCTGTGGGACAGCCTAGCATATATCTGAGTACAAAGTTTAATCAACTTAGATGAGGGAAGAGTGAATTTAGAGAGTTTGGAAAGAATATCACGAAAAAGACAAGAAGATGGTGTAGGATAGGGAATACCAACCCTCATCCTTTATATGGTTTCTCCCTAGCTAGGGAGAAACCAAAGTAGAGAGTTTTAAGGTAAGGGATCTTAGACTCCCTTCTCCTTGGATAGGGAGAAGGGCTGGGATTGAGGGTGGAAGGAGCAAGGTATGCCAAGAAAACTTTATGATAAACCATCCACAGAGGAAAAGAGAAGAAATCTAAAGAAGAATCAAACAGAAGCCGAAGAGATGCTTTGGAATAAATTGAGAAATAGACAATTCATGGGGCTAAAGTTTAGGAGACAGTATGGTGTAGGGGATTACATAGCTGACTTTTACTGCCCTAAGCTGAAGCTTGTGATAGAGGTGGACGGGGAGATTCATGAGAGCATAGAGGCAAGGGAGTATGATAGAATTAGGGATGAATACTTCAACAGCCTGGGGATAAAGACAATCAGGGTAAAAAATCACGAGGTCAAAGGGGATATAGAGGGGTTATTGACAACCATCATCCTTCCTATGGTTTCTCTCTAACTAAGGAGAAATCGAAGATTTAGATTATAGAGCATAAAGATATTGGGGGCATCTATGAATAGCAGTCAATTAATAGAGAAGCTAAATAGGTTTTATGATAAACTTGGAAGTGATAAAAAATATAGTTTTCTAATAACTGGTAAATGGGGTATTGGAAAGACTCATACTTACAAAGAGTTTGCAAGAGAGAAAGAGCAAAAGTATTATTCTTTGTTTGGTATTTCTAACTTGAGAGAGTTGGAAGTAATGATGCTAAAGGAAAATAAATTTCCAGCTTTAAATAAAATAGAATCTAATACAGAAACAAAATTTATAAGGAATCTTATAAAAGGTTTTCTTAAAGATAAGATTAAATTGCAAAATACTCTTGAAGCAATTTCTATAAATAATTTAGTCGAGATGTCTACCATTAAAGATTTAAACTATAGCCCAAAATCAATAGTATGTTTTGATGATTTAGAAAGATGTAAAATACCAATGGAAGATTTAATGGGATTCATAGAAAGAGTTAAGCAAAAAACGAATGTAGTGGTTTTATGTAATAAAGACGTGATAGATGAAGATCAGAAAAAAGTATATAAAACCTATAAGGAAAAAGTAATTGATTTTACGTATTCATTGGAAGAAATAGAGGATGAAGTGATTTTAGGAAAACTAAAATCTTCAAAGTTAAAACTTTCAGCAGATATGGAGATCATGATTTTAGAAGAGTTTAAACAACATTGTAAGGATAACCTTAGAGTTCTTGAAAAACTTGTTCATCTATATGAGGAGTTGATGTTTGATTTAGAAGAGAGAGAACTAACTCACGAAGGGAAGAAAAAACTTCTAAGAGTTTGTTTTTATATAGTTTGTGAAAATGAACTGCACCTTATTAAGGAATATATTAAAAACCACTGGAATAGAATTGATAATTTGATAAATAGCTCATCGCAATTCAAACAAAAGGAAGAGATAGATCTAGAAAAAAGAAAAATGAAAGAAGAAGAGTTTAGGCTTGAGAAATATAGTAATGTTTATGAATTTTACAACAAAAATTTGTGTGAAAGAATAGAAAATTATTACTTTGGAGCGAAAGAAAACATAAACGAAATTGTAATTGAGTTAGGGTGGAAGCTTGATAAGACTTCAGGTTTTTTAAATAATTGTATAAAAAAATATGTTTATCTAACAACAGAAGGACATGTAGAATTAGTAAAAAAGCTGGAGAAATATGTGGAAGAAAATAATCAAAAAGAATACTACAATCAAAGATTATCAGTTGAACTGTACTTTCATTATCTTTATTTATGTGAAGTTACATCATTGAATCCCAAAAATGAGATAAAGAAATTTTTGATTGATATGATTGGGAACTATCCAAGGTATGAAATGGGAAATTACTGGAGTTTGAGTAGTTTAAGGTCTACATTTAAAGGTAGTATATATAAGAAGTTTTCAGAGGAAATAAAAAGAGTATCTGATGAAGTGGAAAAGAGACACTTAGAAGAGAAGGAGAACAACTTTATTGAGCTTATTAAGAAAAAGGAATACGTTAAGGCAGAGAAGGAATTTATAAAATTTATAAAGCCTAATAAATTTCCAGCAGCTGTTTTGGAGTATTTTGATTATGATTTTTCTAATAAGATGACATTTGAAGAATGGCAATTTTGGACAATGTTAGTTTCTCTTTTAAAGGAGTCAAAGTTTGAAAAATTAACGGAATTAAGAAAAATGATAGAAACTCATGAAGAGATCACTACTCCAAGAAGAGAGTGTTTTTTAGAAATTTTAAATAGTAAAGAAATTTAATTGTCTGAGAAGGTCGATTTAGCTTTGTACTAAGAAATTAGCTAGACCACTTTACAGAATAAGTTCCGCAGTGATATGCTATGATTTTAACAAGAGGAACGAGGACTGTAGCTTATAAAGGGCTTAGATTAATAATATAGCAAGGAAGACATTTTCGAAGACTTGATTTCTTGATTACTTCTGTATCAAGACAGAAGTAACGAAATAGATTTATCAACTTTAAATAAAAGTTGGGGAGGTAGAGATGCAAAAGAAAGAAAAGATATATACAGTCTCCCAGTTAAACAGGGAGGTAAAAAGCTATTTAGAGGGGAACGAAAACTTCCAGGAGCTCTTCCTCAAGGGGGAGATGTCGGGGGTGAACTACTATAAGAGCGGACACCTCTACTTTACCCTGAAGGACAAGAAAGCCCAGGTAAAGTGCGCCGCTTTCAACTACAAGTACAAGAGGATAGCCGAGGACCTCAAGGAGGGGGATGTGATCAAACTCTTTGGAGATGTGACCCTCTATGAGGCAAGGGGTGACTACCAGGTACTTGTAAGGCACATAGAGAAGGAAAATCAGATGGGAGCCCTCTTTGAGGAGCTGGAAAAGAACAAGAGGGAGATGGCAGCAGCAGGATACTTCGATGAGAAGTACAAGCAGAAGCTCCCAAAGGTTCCCCAGACCATAGGAATTGTTACCTCTGGAACCGGGGCAGCTGTGAGGGATATAATAAATACAGCAAAACTGAGGTTTCCCAATATAAATATCTATGTCTACCCTGCCAAGGTACAGGGTGAGGGAGCATCCCAGGAGATAATAAAGGGTATCCAGACCCTTGATAATATAGAGGAGATAGATGTTATAATAGCAGGTAGAGGGGGAGGTAGTATAGAGGACCTCTGGTGCTTCAATGAGAAGGAGGTGGCTCTGGCCTACTTCAATGCTAAGAAACCCATTGTATCTGCTGTGGGACATGAGATAGATTTTCTGCTCACAGACCTTGTGGCAGACCTGAGAGCCTCTACCCCTACCCATGCCTCTGAAAAGGTGGTACCTGAAAAGAGGAAGCTACAGGATGAGATTGAGAACAGGGAGAGGTATATGAAGACCATCCTCCTCAAGTATCTGGACAGAAAGAAGCACGACCTAATAAGAAGGCAGGAGTCCTATGGACTTAAGGGATACCTTAAAAATATAAGGGAGAGAAATGTAGAGGTTACCGACAGGGAGGAAGCTCTGGACAGGGCCTTTGGCTACTACCTGGCTAAAAAGAAGCAGGAGATGGATGTAATGCAGGAGAGACTCAGCGGAGTGGATCCTACAAAGATAATGCAGATGGGATACAGTATCACCACCTATAAAGGAAAAGCAGTGAAGGACTCTTCTGAGATACCGGTAGAGGGGGAGATAGAAACTGTATTTTCCGTAGGAAGGGTAAAGAGTATAGTAAAGGAGAAGATGTAATGAAGAAGTTTATTGTGGTAATGGCGATCCTGTCGCTATTCCAGGTGGCTGTGGCCAACGAAGATTTAGAGGACCTGTTAAACGAAGGAAGATATCAGATAGAGGTAGGAAACTATGCAGCGGGAAAGGAAAACCTTGTAACCTACCTCAGGAAAAAGGATGATCCAGAGGCTTATATCAATCTTATAAGGGCTGAAAGGCTGGCAGGGGAGCTCAGTACCTCCAACTCCACAGCTAAAAAAGCTGAGAAGAAGTATCCTGGAGATGCAAGGATAGTATATGAGAGGATCCTTACTGTAGACAAACTCATAGAAAATGAGACCAAATCCCAGTGGAGAAAGGGGAAGTACCTGGAGGAATATTATGAGGTGTATGAGGGGTACCTGGAGATGACAGGCTACTCGGACAGCAACAAGGTCTTTGAACTGGGGAACAGGTATTTCAAAGATGATCTATATGAGAAGGCAAGGGATGTCTTTTTAAAGGACAGAAACGGAGATATAAGGAACCTCTTTGGAGCAGCTACAACTACGAGATTCCTGGGAGAGTACAGAAAGTCTGCCGGACTTTATACCAGGGTGCTCAACGAGGATCCAGACTTCTATGAGGCCTACCTTGGAAGGGGAAGTGCCTACCAGCTGGCAGGGGATCTGAACAAGGGAATAAAGGATATGGAGAGATATCTGGAATATAAGAAGAATGTAGATGTTTATGTAGCCATAGCGAATATGTATATGAGCCTGGAGAGGTATAGCAGTGCTAAGAGCGTGCTGGAAAGAGCAAGCAGCAACTATCCAGGGTCGCAGGAGGTAAGGGATCTGCTGGTAGAGGTGTATTCTAAACTTAAAAGATAGGTGATGTTATGGATAACTGGTACAGGCTGAGAGTAGCTGGTGTGAAGGACAGCATTGTGAGAAGGCTTATGAATGCTCTGGAGAGGTATGAGGACATATTTCTCTTGGAGGATATCCAGCTGGCCAGATATTGTAAGGTTGAAGAAAGCGACATGAAGAGGATAAGAGAATCCAGAAATATGGATATCTCAGATGATAGGGATAGGCTGAGGAAGGAGGGAGTAGAGGTTATCTCCCTTAAAGATGAGAGGTACCCCTTCTTCCTGAAAAATATATCCCAGCCTCCAGTCTTCCTCTATATAAAGGGAAGGATTGAATTCCCCAGAAAGAGTATAGCAGTGGTTGGAACTCGAAGGATGACTGTTTATGGGCGGAGCGCCTGTGAGAAGATAGCAGGGGACCTTGCAGGATCAGGAGTAACTGTAGTCAGCGGTCTGGCTTCTGGAGTGGACGGGGCAGCCCATGAAAAAGCCCTTGCTAGAGGGGGAAGGACCATAGCAGTTGTGGGCAGCGGCCTGGATGTGATCTACCCCAAAGAAAATAAGGACCTCTGGAAGAGGATAGAGAGGGAGGGAACCATAGTAAGCGAGTATCCCCTGGGAACACCTCCAAACCACTATAATTTTCCTGCCAGAAACAGGATAATAGCGGGCCTCTCCATGGGTGTTGTGGTAATAGAGAGCAGGGAGAGGGGAGGCAGCCTCATAACAGCTTCCCTGGCCCTGGATGAGGGAAGGGATGTCTATGCAGTTCCCGGGGATATCTTCTCTCCAACCTCCCTTGGATGTAATAATCTTATAAGGGAAAGTAGGGCAAAACTTGTAACCAACGGACGGGAGATACTGGATGAATATGGCTGGGAGTCCCAGGTGGAAAAGGATACTGAGGAAGAGGTTAACCTTACCGGGAATGAGGCCAGGGTTTTCCAGGCCTTAAAGAGGGAGGCAAACCTTGATGAGCTTATTGTTGAGACTAAAATCGGAGCAGGAGAACTGCTGGCTTACCTCATGGAATTGGAGTTGAAGGGGCTCATCTGTGGAGCTCCAGGAGGGAAGTATAGAAGGAAGGTCTTAGCTAACCATCCTTGATTTTTTTAAATTTATTTATTATAATTGTATCCATTGAGTTTTTTTAGGGAGAAAAGCTATATTTTTGAAAAAGAAATTGTGATAGGAGGGCTTTGGCCTTCAAAATAAATACACGGATGTGTAAATAAAGAATAGAGGTGAAAGACCTTGGCGACGGAAGAAAAGAAAACGGCAACCAAGAAAAAGAAAGTTACAAAGAAAAAACACCTAGTCATAGTGGAGTCACCTGCTAAGGCGAAAACGATCGAGAAGATGTTGGGAAGAAACTATGCAGTAACAGCTTCCTTTGGACATATAAGAGACCTTCCAAAGAGTAAATTGGGAGTGGATGTGGAAAAAAACTTTGAGCCATCCTACTCTACAATCAAGGGAAAGGGAGAGGTAACTAAAAACCTGAGAGCTCTGGCAAAGAAGTCGGATAAGATATTCCTGGCTTCCGACCCGGATAGAGAGGGAGAGGCTATTGCATGGCATATAGCCCATATACTGAAGCTTCCAGAGGATGATCTCAACAGAATCGAGTTTAATGAGATCACAAAGACAGCTATTAAGGAAGCGGTAAGTCATCCGAGAAGGGTGGATATAAATAAGGTAGATGCCCAGCAGGCCAGAAGAATCCTGGACAGACTGGTGGGATACTCCATAAGTCCCCTTCTGTGGAAGGTAATATCCTCCAATACCAGTGCAGGGAGAGTGCAGTCGGTGGCCCTTAAGCTGATCTGTGATCTGGAAGACACCATAGCGGCCTTTGTACCGGAGAAGTACTGGGAGATAAATGGGGAGTTCAGAGATGATATAAACCTTAAGCTCTATAAGATAGAGGGAGAAAAGGTGGATAGGATCTTCGACGAGAAGGTAGTAAGGGAACTGGAGAAGGAGCTTGCAGGGAAGGATCTGGAGGTAGTTAGTGCTAAGATCACCGATAGAAGCAAGAAACCACCACTGCCACTGAAGACAAGTACCCTTCAGCAGCTGTCATCCTCCTACCTAGGATTTTCAGCATCCAAGACTATGAGAGTGGCCCAGTCCCTCTATGAAGGTCAGAATATAGATGGTACCCTCAAGGGTCTGATTACCTATATGAGAACAGATTCCACAAGGATCTCCAATGAGGCCAAAGAAGCTGCCAAGAGCTTTATAAATGAAAAGTATGGTAAGGAGTATATAGGGAACTACCAGGAGAAGCAGAGTAAGGGGAAGGTACAGGATGCCCACGAGGCAGTAAGACCATCCTATGTGGAGCTGGAGCCCAATGAGATAAAGCAATACCTTAACGATGACCAGTATAAACTTTATAAGCTAATCTGGGAGAGATTTATCATATCCCAACTGGCACCTATGAAGTATAAGCAGTTTGAGTTTATAAATGAGTATGATAAGTATCAGTTCAGGGGAACAGCCAACAAGATAACCTTCGACGGTTACTACAAGGTGTTTAAGGGTGAGGGAGAGATCAAGACAGTGGATTTCCCTAATATCCAGAAGGGGGATATCATGCCCCTTGAAAAGCTCCTTATTAAGGACGGGATAACTAAGCCACCAGCAAGACTGACTGAATCCTCCATAGTAAAAAAGCTGGAATCCGACGGTATCGGAAGACCATCTACCTATGCTTCTATCATCGAGACCCTCAAGAAGAGGGAGTATGTGGAGCTTTCAGGAAAGTCCTTCATCCCTACACCTCTTGGATATGAGGTTAAGGAGGAGCTGGAGACAAACTTCCCTCATATAATGAATGTAAAGTTCACTGCTGAGATGGAGAATAAGTTGGACCTTATAGAGGAGGGAGAGGTAGAGTGGAAGAAAGTTTTAGGAGACTTCTACGAGGACCTTTCCAAGTACCTGACAGCCTTCCAGAAGAAGGTAGAGGAGATTGAAAACAGAAGAGTTGAGTCGGATGTGCCGTGCCCTTGTGGAAGTGGGATAATGATCATGAAGAGCGGAAGGTTCGGAAGATACCTCATGTGTGAGGATGAATCATGTGAGGAAAAGTACTCCCTTAAGGGAATAGATCTTTCCAAGGAGGAGCTGGAAGCCGGAAAGATAATAGTTAGGGATATAGTAGAGGTAAGGGAGAAGAAGAAGCGTGGACAGCCTACAGATATGGTAGCTGACAACGGATCAAAACTTCTTCTAAAGCTCGGTCCCTTTGGAAGCTATCTTGAAAGTGAAAACTTCAAGGAGGACGGATTAAGGATACCACTACCAGCAAGCATCAAGAAGATGCTGGCAGAGGATGAGATCAAGGAAGTGAACGGAATTATGCCTATGAAGGCTGTGACGGAGACAGCTCTTGCTATAGCCAAGGGTAAACCTACAGATATGGTTACCGACAAGGGTGCAAGGATCTACCTGAAGCCCGGAAGGTATGGACACTACCTTGAGAGTGAGGACTATAAGCAGGATGAAGTTAGGATAAAACTGAATCCAGAGCTTAAGAAGCTGGCTAAGGAAGAGAAGCTAGAGGAGAGGGACGGACTTGTTGTTGTGAAGAAGTACATAGACAGGGACCTCGAGGAGAATAAGAGACTGGTAGAGGAAGCTGGCCCATGTGAAAAGTGTGGAAAGCCCTTTGTAGTAAAGGAAGGAAGATGGGGTAAGTTTCTTGCCTGCTCCAATGAAAAGTGTAAAAATATGAGAAAACTTCCTAAAAAGAAGTAAAAAAAGCCTGGGGTTTTTAACCCTAGGCTCTTTTAATAGAGGAAAGATCGTCGATAAGATAGGAGATGAACAGAAGATCTTTTCCAAAGAACTTAGAAACCCTGGTTCTGGATAACCTCCCCAGAAAGTACAATCTATCGGTTAGTTTTATTATCCTGTTTAAGATACTGTCCTTGGAGCTGGAGTGCTCCTCATAGACCTTTAAGATCTCATAGTAGTCTATATCCCTTGCTCTGAGGCTTGCAATGGAGATGAGGAAAACAAGGACATCTCTAAACTGAATAGCTGAAAGGTATTTTTTATGGATCTTCTCCTCAAAGTCGATCATATAGACCTCCCCATCCTTAACTGTAAAGTTTCGGATCTGGGATCCGCCGTGGGCAAAACCATGGTTGTGGAGAAGAGCTAGGGACTTTACGGCTTCTCTTAGGTAGAGTGTCTTATCTGCCTCCTCCCTCTTTAAGATGTCTTTTAGTCTATGACCACAGTCCTCCATGATAAAGTACTCCTCACAGCTATAGTGGATCTCTGGTACCTTTAGTCCTGCCTCTCTTAGGGAGGATATCTTATCCGCTTCATGGGTTGAGTGCTGCTCAGTATTGGCTGTAGGAGCAAGGGTTTTAATCTTTAGTATATCAGCTAAGAATTTTTGAAGGATATTCATAGCCCTCTTTGTTGTTATCTTCTTTTCAATATTTCTCTTCAGGTAGTAAATTTCACCCTCTGAAGTTATCCTGGATACCTTGGCAGGAAATTTATCCTCTATGTCCGTTATCGTGGTCATCTTCATAGTAATCAACTCCTTATAGATTAAAAGTTATTTTTATTCTTAAATTATACAACTGGTTAAAAATAAAAGATAATTACGATTCCCTTTATACGATTAACTATGAGTTAAAAGTTCATTAAGAGGCAGTTAAGGGGAAAATGTTGAAATAAAACAAGTGAAAACTTCCTATAATTTGTAAAATAATGTATAATTAGATGTTGAAATTTTATATTGGGTAGTTGGCCCTATTAAAGATATTGTAGAGAATAAATTAGTTTGTAGATCCTGCTTATGTGGCGGGAGTGTAGAAGGAGATAGATATGAAGAAAGAAGTAGTAGTAATCGGAGCCGGTCTTGCTGGAAGTGAAGCAGCATACCAGCTGGCTAAGAGGGGAATAAAGGTAAAGCTCTATGAGATGAGACCAAGTGTTAAAACAGAAGCTCATACAACAAATGATTTTGCTGAGTTAGTTTGCAGTAATTCATTGGGGGGAAATGCTGTATCAAATGCTTCAGGGCTTATGAAGGAAGAGCTGAGAAGAATGGGCTCTTTACTGGTAAGGATAGCAGATGAAACTAAGGTACCTGCAGGACAAGCTCTGGCAGTTGACAGAGAAGGTTTTTCCAGAAGGGTAACTGAGATACTGGAAGCGGAAGAAAATATTGAGATAATAAGAGAGGAATTAAAGGAAGTACCGAGAGAGGGTATCGTACTAGTGGCCAGCGGACCGCTGGCATCAGCTGCTTTGGCAGAAGATATTAAAAAGTTAACCAAGGACGAGCACCTGTACTTCTATGATGCAGCAGCTCCAATAGTAACTTTAGAATCAATAGACCAGGATAAGGTGTACTACCAGTCGAGATACGATAAGGGAGATGGAGAGTATATCAACTGTGGTATGACAAAGGAGCAGTATGAAAACTTCTACCATGAGCTGATCAATGCTGAAACTATTCCATTAAAGAAGTTTGAAGAGGAAAAATTATTTGAAGCCTGTATGCCTGTGGAGAAGATGGCAAGCAGAGGGGAAAAGACCCTTCTCTTTGGACCACTAAAGCCAAAGGGGCTTACCAATCCAAGACTACCAGAGGGAGTAAAGGACTATGCAGTGGTTCAGCTGAGGCAGGATGACAAGGAAGGAAAGCTATACAACCTTGTAGGGTTCCAGACAAACCTTAAGTGGGGAGAGCAGAAGAGAGTATTCTCTATGATCCCGGGACTTGAGAATGCAGAATTCATCAGACTGGGAGTAATGCACAGAAATACATTTATCAACTCAACAAAGGTATTAAATCCTACTCTTAACTTAAAATCTCATGAAGATATCTACTTTGCAGGTCAGATAACTGGTGGAGAGGGATATGTTGTAGCAATGGCTACCGGAATGATGGCAGCTATAAATATTGCCAACAAGCTTGAAGGAAAGGCACCATTTGTACTGGATGACAGAAGCCCAACTGGAGCAATAATCAAGTATATTACAGAGGAGAAGAAGGATTTCCAGCCTATGGGACCTAACTTTGGAATCGTAAGATCCCTTGAGGGGAAGAGGATAAAGGATAAGAGGGAGAGATACAGCAAGGTAGCTGAAATAGCCCTTGAGTACCTGGATGAAAAGCTGAAGGAATTAAATTAAATTAAATTAAATTACAGACTAGAAGATTACGAGGTGTGGATCTATGGGGGGACAACTTTTAAAACTCATAAAGGACTTTATATACTATGAGGAGTTTGGACAGGGTAAGAGTATAAATACCATAAAATCCTTCAAGAGAGATCTCGGTCAGCTGAGGGAGTATCTGGAGGGATTGGGAAGAGATATAGCTCCTGAAGAGATAGATGAGATGATGCTCAGGGGATTTCTTATGGAGCTTCAGAGGGAGAATATCGGAAAGAGATCCCTCAACAGGAAGCTCTCATCCCTCAGAGGATTCTTTAAGTATCTCAAGGGACAGGGGGTAATAGAGAAGAACCCGACTCTCCTTCTAACTGGCCCCTCCTTTCATACAAAGCAACCTGAGATACTGACCTTGGCTGAAGTAAATGCTCTAAGAGAGGTAATAGATACCAAGAAGGCCAATGGGCTGAGGGACAGACTTATAGTTGAACTTCTCTACTCAAGCGGTATAAGAGCCAATGAGCTCCTGGCTCTAAGTGAAAACCTCTTTGATTTAGAGAGAAGGCAGCTCAAGGTGGCCAGTGGGAAGCAGCCTAGGATGGTGTTTTTCAGTGAGAGAGCCAGGGAGTACTATATCAGGTATATAGAGGCCAAGAAGGAGAAGTACAGGGGAAAGTATACCCCTGATATCCTATTTGTGAACGGTTCAGGAACAAGGTTGAGTGACAGGTCTCTCAGAAGAATAATAGACAGATATGTAAAGAGAGCGGGAATAGAGAAGGAGATAAGCCCCCATACCTTCAGGCATACCTTTGGAGTGTATATGATGGAGCATGGAATGGAGATCTTGTACCTTCAGGAGCTCATGGGACATGTAAGCATAGAAAGCACAAGGGTCTATGAGGAGATGGTGGGGAAACCTAAAATACTAAAGGGATATGGAAACTGGGGTGATAAGGATGAATCAATTTAAAGCAACGACAATAATAGCTGTTAAGAGAGATGGCCAGGTGGCTATGGCTGGAGACGGTCAGGTTACCCTGGGGGAAACGGTCTTTAAAAATACAGCTAAGAAGATAAGAAAGGTATATGATGATACAATAATTGCAGGGTTTGCAGGAAGTGCCGCAGATGCCTTTGCCCTCTTTGATAAGTTTGAAGGGAAGCTGGAGGAGTTCGGTGGGAACCTGAAGAAGGCTTCGGTAGAGCTGGCTAAGGAGTGGAGACACGACAAGGCACTGAGGGTTCTGGAAGCTATGCTAATTGTAGCCGATGAAAACAATGTCCTAATCGTATCTGGTAATGGAGACGTTATTGAGCCTGAGGACGGCATAGCAACCATAGGAAGCGGCGGAGTATATGCCTATGCAGCAGCAAAGGCGCTCTATACGCACACAGATATGAATGCCAAGACCATAGCTGAGGAAGCTATGAAGGTGGCTGGACAGATGTGTATCTACACAAACCTAAACATAAGTGTGGAGAAACTATAAAAAAATTATAAGTGATAGTTAAAAATTGGAAAGTTGTTATAGAGATTAAGGGGAAGTGACCTCTTTCAAGTTGATGTGGCTTAGAGCTGGAAAAGTTATCTTAGCCGTTATACAGTTTAAGTTCCGCAAGCGCTAGCTGAGGACTGTAGCTTAAAAAGGCGTTGCAATTAAGCTGAACCTATGAAACATTTGAAAGAGGCGTCCTTTCTTAGTTGATTCTTTGGACGAGCAAAGAATCAAGGGTGAATTTTTAAGATAACTTTTTATAAAAAGTTATTGTAGGAGGTAAGATGAGCAAAAAATGTAATGGATGCGGTATAGAGCTGCAGAGTATAGATGAAAATAAACAGGGGTATGTACCTAAGGAAGTATTAAAGAACAGGAAGGAGATCTACTGTCAGAGATGTTTTAAGATTTCCAACTATGGAAGTTACCTTCCAATGGAGATGACAAAGGAGGACTACAGAGCTGAGGTGGCAAAGTCTGTGTCTAAGGCCAAGGTAGCCCTTGCAGTGTTTGATATAATTGATTTTGAGGGATCCTTCGACGATGAGATCCTGGATGTTTTAAGGGAGATGGACTCCATAGTTGCTGTAAATAAGGTGGACCTTATACCTGGAGATAAGCACCCTTCAGAGGTATCCGACTGGGTAAAGGAGAGGCTGGCTGAGGAGGGAATAGTTCCTCTAGATATAGCTATCATAAGTGCCAAGAGTAAGTATGGAATAAACGGAATAGTAAGAAAGCTTAACCACTTCTACCCTAAGGGAGCAGGAGTGGTAGTTATGGGAACTACCAATGTAGGTAAGTCCAGTATTATAAATGGACTTCTAGGGGACAAGAAGGTAACAACATCAAAATACCCTGGAACAACTCTTAAGAGCGTTGTAAATAAGATACCAAAGACAGATCTTACCCTTGTGGATACCCCTGGACTTATACCAGAGGGAAGAATCTCGGATATGGTCTGTCAGGAGTGTAACCTGAAGGTAGTACCATCTAAGGAGATCTCAAGAATGACCTTTAAGATGAAGCCAAATAGGATCCTGGCATTTGGAGGCCTAATGTGGATAAAGGTACTGGATAATGAGGAGGGTAACAAGTCTATCTTTACAGCTTTTGCTTCCAAGGGAGTGGTTTTCCACCAGACAAATGAGGACAGGATAGAGGAGCTTCTTTCAGAGCACGTAGGGGGAATCCTTACACCTCCATGTAACCACTGTAAGGATGAGTATCAGAAACTTCCATTTAGGAAGGAAACGTGGACTGTTGAAGAGGGAGAGGAGCTTGTATTCAAGGGACTTGGATGGATCTCAGTAAAGAGGGGACCTCTTAAGATAGAGATCAACCTTCCAGAGGGTGCAGATGTAGAGCTAAGGGACGCCTTCATAACACCGAGAAGAGTATCTAAGTAAAAAATCCTATAGTTAAGGAGGGGAGCTGTTGGTTGTAGGGAGGATATCCCTTAATCGGCAGCTCTTCTGTCAGGAGGTCTATTATGAAAAAAGGATTTACCATACCGGAGCTAGCTATTATAGTCAGTGTAATTGGAATATTTGTTTTTATGGCTCTTCCCAGATTAAGTGATGTAAAGGATTCCTCCAAGGCTGCAGGGGTACAGAAGGATCTTGTTGACCTAAGGGTAGCTTTAGAGGATTACTATACCCAGGTGGAGGAGTATCCAGCTCTCATGGGAGTGGAGGATGTGTTGGAGGACGTTTCCGGGAGAAGTTCCGATGGAAGTCAGGTAACTTTTGCTGGGGTGCTGGGAAGAAGGAAGATGCCATCTACCCCTGAAGTAGAGGGAGTGAAGAGGAGAAATACGGTGAACGATTTGCAGGATTTTAGAGAATCCGACGGTAGTGGGGGCTGGAACTATAACTACGGGGAGAGGACCGGGGAGATCCATGCCAACCTTCCTGCAGGGATCTTTCGTCAGTCTATAGACTGGAATGAACAGTAGTAGGGGTAAAAAACAACCACTAATAAAATAGAAGTTGACAAAGTCATATTTTTTGGGCTAAACTAGTCATGTTAATATTTCAAAAATTACATGATGAAATCTTGACAGAAAACTTCAGGTATAGTAGAATGACTTCTGTTCAAATAAATCAATGTACAAGATATCATTATTGAAAAAAATAAATAGTATCTAATAAGGATACCTATATTATCAAGTAACAAAATACAAAATAGAGAAAAAACAGGAGGCAACAAATGAAGAAAAGAGGATTTACTCTAATTGAATTAATGGTAGTTATTGCTATCATCGGACTTCTAGCAGCAATCGCACTGCCTAGATTTGCTAACGTATCTGAAAGCGCAAAGGTAGCTAATGTACAAGGGAACCTATCATCTCTTAGAACATCTATCGCTATGTTCCACGCTAAGGCTGATGAGTACCCAACTCAGACAGCTTTAAATACTAATAAGGATGACTTAGAAAAAGTTGTATCTTCAGGGTCAAATGGTC
Source organism: Propionigenium maris DSM 9537 (assembly GCF_027925155.1). Lineage (GTDB taxonomy): Bacteria > Fusobacteriota > Fusobacteriia > Fusobacteriales > Fusobacteriaceae > Propionigenium > Propionigenium maris. Next base: position 262,190 of record NZ_BSDY01000006.1, read on the forward strand.
AAACAGTTGAATTTTCAGATTTCTTTGGAAAGAATGTACTACCTTCAACACCTGGAACAAATAACGGAAATACAATTACTGCAACGAATGCTGTAGCATTATCATCAACTACTGGGAACTCTTTATTTACAAAAGATGCTGAAGCTGCAACGGGTGGATGGATTTATAGAAATACTGATGGGGCAATAAGAGCTTATATTAAAGAAGATTCTTATGCAGACAGTACAGACTGGTCACAGTTCTAAGAAAAATTAGGGAGCCGAGGGGCTCTCTTTTTTTATCTATAATTTTTAAATCAGGGTGGGAAAGTTTAAGAAGGAATTTAGTGTGCAGTCTAGATTATGCTATAATTCACTAAAAAGAGGAAAGGACTAGGGAATGAAGGAGAAGGTAAAAACAGGGGTATTAATGATGATTAGTTTTATCATACCGCTTTTGGTATTGGGATACAGTAAGCAACTGGACCCAGGAAGTATTAGATACATAACTGCTCCTATTGGAGCTGAAGGAATTCAGTATGACTTCTTCAGCTACTATAGGGAAGTATTTTTAGGAGTAGGAGGGATAGTTCTGCTTCTTTTAGAAGGAAGAAGAAGTAACTTATATAAAAAAGCAGGAGTAGTAATGACATGCCTGTCTATTCTAAGCTGTATCTTTGCTGAAAGCAAAGAGGTAGCCCTGTGGGGAATAAACGGGAGGTTTGAAGGAGCGATAGCTCAGATTGCATATATGGCAATATTTATAGCTGGGCTAGAGGTTTTCAGAGAGAAAAGAAAAAGAGACCTTGTTGTAAATGCAATGCTGATTTCTAGCGTGGTGGTGTTTATTATAGGTATAATGCAGTTTTTTGGTTATAACTTTCTAGAAAATGAGATAGGCTACAAGCTTATTACTGGTTTTCAATCAGAGAGGTTTGGAGATATAGTTTTTAGGTTTGGAGAAAATGCAATATATGGAACTCACTTCAACCCTAACTATATGGGGTCCTATGCTGTAATCATGTTTTTTATAGGATTGGGAAGATACCTTACCAGAAGAAAAAACTTGCTTTACGGATGCTATACCCTGCTAGCATATGGAAATCTTGTTGGAAGCCACTCCAGGGCGGGACAGCTGGGATATTACGGAGGATTATTACTATTTCTTTTGTTTATGGGAGGAGACATAAAAAAATACTGGAGAAAGCTCACAGTGATAATGATTCTTATCTATGGTGTATGGCAGGGAATGGACACATGGTCTCAGGAATTTCTGGGAAGACGTATGGATTTTTCCAGTGGGGAAAGAGCTGAAATCTACAGCATAAAGCCTATAGACAGGGGAGTAGTGATAGAGGGGGAGCACAACTTAATTATAAGGGAAACTCTAGATAGCATTGAATTCTTCGATGATCAGGGAAGAAAGATAGAGGTAGCTAGAGAAGGTGGCATAGCTTACCTTGATAGGAAAGGTTATAGGAACTATAGGATACAAAGGAGTGGCAGCAATGAGAATCTTTACCTTCTGAGCAATAAAGATTTTTCCTATGAGTTATTGTACTCTGATGAAAAGTTCTATACCAGGGATCATAGGGGGAAGTATACTCCTGTAAGGGAGGTGGAGAGGTTTAAACTATTGGACGGGTATGAGAATAAGGGAAGTAAGAGGGGGTATATCTGGAGTAGAAGCATTCCCTTGTTGTGGACTAGACCACTTCTGGGGTGGGGCCAGGATAACTATGTATTGGCATTTCCTCAGGATGATTTTTTTGGAAAGGGTCTATTCTATGGAAACAGGGGAATGCTGGTGGACAAGCCCCATAATTACTTTTTACAGATAGGTATAAATAATGGACTATTTTACCTGGCAATAACTCTTATATTATTTGGAGTTTACTTTATTAAGGGACTTATAAAAGAAGTAGTAGGAGAAATTAGTGAAAGCAGCTATATTTTCATAGCTTCAACAGCTTATATGATTACCCTTCTGTTTAATGACAGCGTTGTTTCTGTAGCTCCTGTATTCTGGTGCATCTTTTCCATGGGAATAGTCTTGGTAGATGAAAGGGAAAAAAGATTTTTATAAATTAAAAATTATAGAGTGTTGCAAAAGTAATTCACAAAAAATTAAAAATCATATCCAATATAGAGTAATAATTGAGTTACCACACAAAATTCTACTCGAAAGGATATGACCAGTAATGTATATACCTCAAACTACTAT
>NZ_BSDY01000007.1 GCF_027925155.1 Propionigenium maris DSM 9537
TAGTAGTTTGAGGTATATACATTACTGGTCATATCCTTTCGAGTAGAATTTTGTGTGGTAACTCAATTATTACTCTATATTGGATATGATTTTTAATTTTTTGTGAATTACTTTTGCAACACTCTATTTCCTTAATAATAAAAAAGGTGTAGAAGCTGGGGAAGGATTCCCTAGCTTCTACACCTTTTCATTACTTTGCCCTTGCCTGGGCAATAAGCTCCTCTAAGATTGATACATAGTAGTTGACCTTCATACTGGCTCCTGCGATGGCATCAGTTGTCTTGTCCTCATTTACCTCAAAGGATATCCCCTGATTTTCAACCACGTGAGCAGCAATGGCATCTGCCTGCTCATTCCACTCCCTTCCTATGCCAGAAGCGGCCTTCATCCCATAGCTCTCTCCCATGAGCTGTTTTGTGGTAAACCCTTTGTTAAGGTCCCTGGCATCCACAGGAAAGGTGGCATCTATAATCACCTGATCTATCCTTCCCTCCTCACCTACTATCATAGTTATGAAGTTGGTGTAGGAAAACCCTCTCTTGTGAGTTGACTCCTGAGCCCCCCTATAGGTTCCCGGAATATACTCCCCTGCCATAGTCATTGAACTAACCAGTGCAAATAATGCCATTAGTTTAGATATCTTCTTCATAATTCCCCCCTTATTTTCCTACGAAGGATATTACCATATTTTTTTCACATATTATCTTAAGTTTAGCTTAATTAAAAATCACTGATAGAGGCTTGCCTCCAAGAAAAAAAGAAGCAGATAGATCCCTTGATCCTCTGCTTCTTTGGGTATTACACGTATTTACTGTATCTTCTCAACTTCCTTTTTGAGGCCCTTCTTAGTTATCCTAAAAAACTCTCCTCTGAGGTTTTCACTATCCATGTGAATTTTTATCTTTTCTCTGTCTTCCAGATCAAACTTCAGGGACAGTCCGCAGTTGGCTGTAACCTCCTTGGGAACAGGTATTATCCTTATATTGAGTCCCATCTCTAAAAATTCCTTTTCAAGCTTCATCACCACATTAGTAGACTCCAGGGCAAGAAGACCAAAAACTTCTGTTCTCATTATACTCTTATAATCCTTTCTGCTGTCATCTGCTTTTCTATTATAGAATACATATTGGTTACACTTCCCACTCCCACCTGGAGCTCATAGAAGTTTAAGCATGCTCCGCAGGTAAGTATCTCTACCCCTCTGCTCTCAAGCTCCTTAAGATCCTCTATGGAAACCGACCCCTCTGCTGTCACCTTAGCTCCGGCGTTGTAGAAAAGTATCATCTTAGGAAGGAGCTCCATCTCTGTAAGGGTATAGATAAATCCCTTTAGAAGAGTTTTCCCAAGCTCCTCATCTCCCTCTCCCATCTTGTCTGAAGCGATGACTATTACAGTGGACTTTTCTGCTGTTTTTTCCTCTACAGCCTCACTCTTGTCGATAGTCACCTTCCATATATCTCCGTCTTTTGTAGTTTCAAAGGAAAGGCCCATCTCAGATGCCATCTTTTCTAGGTTTTCCTTGGAGGTATCGTTATCCACAGCTACCTCTACCTTACCGCTCTCTACTCCCTTTAGGGCTTTCTTAGTCTTTATTATAGGCATGGGACAAGTCAGTCCTATTGCATCAACTCTTATCATCTTCTCTCCTTTCTCCTTCCGTTTCCAAGCTCCTACTTAATAACTCTGTAATCTTCCACTCTCTTGGTTACTCCCAGGGAATCCAGCTTTTCCAAGAATGCCAGAGCAAACTTTCTGCTGGTTTCCAGAGCCTCCCTCGTTTCAGCCAGGGTAATCTTCCCGCTGGATTCAGCTCTCTCTCTTATCCTCTTCTCTCCCTCATTGAAGAATCCCTTCATAAAGCAGATATCCTTTTCCAGAGGTATAAGAAGTCCGTTGTCTATAAGGAGGGTGTGCATCTCCTTAAGAGCCACCTTATCCTCTACCAGATCCTCCAGCTCACTGTACTTAGGCGGTTTGAATCCCATCTCCTTATACTTCACCAGGATGATGTCCTTTACCTTCTTCTGCTTCTTAGTGAGCTTTACCTTGAAGTCTGCAAGGGATACAAGGTTTTCATTGGCCTTTACTACCCCTCTAGCCTCCATTATCTCAAATATCTCATTGTAGTTTTTAACCTTCAGCTTCTTGGCAAAACACTTATTTTTTACCTCTGATTTATTGGCTCCAGACTTCAGCGGATTCCTCTCGTGGTACTCCTTGAGGAACTCTACAACCTTAGCCTCTGCTTCTTGTAGGTAGTTTATGTGGAAGTATCTCTTGAGCTCTATGCTTGAAAGGCAGAATACCTTTCCCTCCTCCATAAGCTTCTCTATAACCTCCACAGCAATCTCACTACCAGTTCCTATGGCGATATCCTTCATTGTAGGGAAGGCGCTGCTGTTCTCATCCAGCCACTTCTCCACCTTGTAGTCGGAACCTCCGCTCAGGAGGTTTGTAAGGGACTCGATATACTCGGTATTTTTTCTCTTTACCCTCTCACCCTTCATATTAAGGATCTTAACGCTTCCTATGGTATCCATAGGTGAGTAGTTTCTCACTACCCCTATATCTCCCGGAAGACCTACTATGGAATCCTCCAGCATAAGCTGGGCAAGACTTTCCTCTCCTCCAGCCAGTTCATCTACTCCAAATAATCTTATCCTTCCGATTACCTCTGTAGTTCCCAGGTGAAGTCTTATCCTGTGGTTGTTCTTTATCTTCTTCTTCCCCTCAAGGATGCTGAGGTTTACATCTATCCTGTCGGACATAGAGAGGCTGTCTGGAGTAGCCAGGATATCTCCTCTTGTGATCTCCTTTACATCCACTCCCCCTAAGTTCAGGGCACATCTGTTCCCAGGCTCAAGGCTCTCTACACTAACACCGTGGTTTTGTATCCCCCTTACCCTTACACTCTTCATGCTTGGGTAGAGGGTAAGGTTATCTCCCTCATAGATCTTTGTTCCGGTAGAGGTTCCAGTTACCACCGTTCCAAATCCCTTTACATTAAATACCCTGTCCACAGATAGTCTGAAGTTATTTTTCCCCTCGTCCTCATCCTCTATCTTCTCTATCTCGCTGTTCAGGAGCTCCTTCAGTGGCTTATAGCTGTCTAAATTCCCTGAATTTACCTCAAGTATCTCACACCTGTCTACAAAGCTCCCCCTGAACTCCTCTCTGATCTCTTCCCTTACCTCGGCAACTCTCTCTGGGCTTACAAGGTCTGTCTTGGTTACTACCACTACTCCCCTCTTTATTCCCAGAAGCCTGATTACATTCAAGTGCTCCCTTGTCTGGGGCATTACACCGTCATCAGCAGCTACCACAAGCATCATAAAGTCTATTCCGCTTACTCCGGCCACCATGTTCTTTATGAACTTCTCGTGTCCCGGTACATCTACCAGTCCCACTCTCTTTCCAGATTCCAGAGTAAGGTAGGTGAAGCCCAGGTTTATCGTCATTCCCCTCTTTTTTTCCTCTGGAAGAGTATCTGTATCTACACCGGTAAGATTTCTGATAAGTGTTGTTTTACCGTGGTCTATATGACCAGCTGTTCCTATTACAATATTTCTCATATCTTCCCCTTTTTTATTAAATATCTATTTCTTCCAAGCAGATTCCCCTAAATCAGAGAAGGATTACTTCATCTTCCCTGTTATCTCTGCTGCTCTCTCTGCCACTACTTCCATCTCATTCTCCTGAATAGCCTTTACATCCAGGATAAATCTGTCGTTCCTTATCATTCCCACTATATTTGGAGTTCCCAGTCTGAAGGCCTTCTCAAGCTCCACAGAGTTCCCCTCTATGGCCACCCCGTAGCTTTCAACTGTTTCACCAGGCATAGATCCGCCACCTATGGTAGCCTCTGTTTCCATTGCTTCACACGCCACTCCCCTGTCTGTCAGAAGTTTATGGAGTCTTTCAGCCCTTGCCTCTACCTTTTCAGGAGCTTCCAGTATCATTCTCAGGGTAGGTATCTCAGCCACAGCTTCCCTCTCATCCAGGTAATATCTAAGGGTAGGCTCCAGGGCTGCAATGGTCATCTTACTTACCCTCAGGGCTCTTAGAAGCTGATTTTTCTTAAGTCTGTCTATATACTTCTTCTTACCCACTATTACTCCCAGCTGAGGTCCTCCCAGAAGCTTATCCCCGCTGAAGGTAACCAGGTCTATTCCAGAGGCTATGCTCTCCTGAACCGTAGGCTCCTTCTTCACTCCATACTTACTGAAATCCACAAGGACTCCGCTTCCAAGGTCTTCCATAGTAAGAACGTTATTCTCCCTACCTATCTCCACAAGTTCCTCATTGGTCACCGTCTTGGTGAAACCTATGATCTTATAGTTGGATGTGTGGATCTTGAGGAGCATTGAGGTGTCCTCAGTTATTGCCTTCCTGTAATCTCTGGCATGGGTTCTGTTGGTAGTTCCCACCTCAACAAGTTTTGTTCCAGAAAGCTCCATGATATCAGGCACCCTAAAGGATCCCCCTATCTCCACAAGCTCCCCTCTGGATACAACGGCCTCACCATTGTTTGCAAACTCATTTAGAGCCAGCATCACTGCTGCTGCATTGTTATTAGTCAGCACCGCTGCTTCAGCTCCAGTTACCTGGCAAATAAGCTCCTCTACGTGGTCATACCTGCTTCCCCTTCCTCCCTTTTCAAGGTTGTACTCAAGGTTGTTGTATGAAGTGATTACATCCACCACATTCTTGGCAGCCTTCTCAGATATAAGGGATCTTCCCAGGTTTGTATGAACTACAGTCCCCGTAGCGTTGATGACATTTTTCAGGTTAAATTGGGACCTCTTGGTAACTATCCCCCTGATCTCCTCTAGGATGTCCTCTTTTTCAAAGGTGGTTATATTCCCCTCTAATATACCCCTTCTGTATCTGTCTATTCCCTCTCTGATACCCTCTGTAAAACTAAAGTAATCTATGTTTTTAGCCAGCTCCTTCATCTCAGGCAGTTTTATTACTTCATCTACCTTTGGAAGTTTCTTAAATAATTCTTTTTTCATAGTCTCTACCCCACGTTAATTATTTTTTCGCCTCTCTTCTCAACCATACCTACAATTGCAGACTTTATTTCAAGCTTATTTAGCTCCTCTAGAACCTCTCCAGCATACTTCTCCTCTACAGAAAATAACAGCCCTCCCGATGTCTGCGGGTCAAACATTATCTCCTGCATCCAGAATGGCGTATCCCCCATATCCACATGCTTTTCCGCAAAAACTCTATTCTTCTGGCCCCCACCAGTGATATAGAACTCCTGAGCATACTCCTTAGCTTCCTCAATATATGGAATAAGGTCCCTGTGAAGGTCATAGGTTACGTCGCTGGCATCTGCCATCTCATAGGCGTGTCCTAGGAAACCAAATCCTGTGATATCTGTACAAGCTGACACTGGATATTTTTTAATTATATCCATTGCATACTTATTCAGAGTTGTCATATTTTCAACCATCTCATCTATAGCTCTCTGGCTTGCTTCCCCCACTTTATAAGCGGTTGAGATGATACCGGTACCAATCGGCTTTGTCAGTATGAGGACATCTCCCTCCTTGGAACCATAGTTTTTCATCACCTTATCTGGATGTACAAAACCAGTTACAGAGAGCCCGTATTTTATTCCATCATCGTGTACTGTATGTCCTCCGCTGAGTACTGCTCCGGCTTCTGCTATCTTTTCAGCTCCCCCTCTTAGTATCTCACCCAGTATCTCTATATCCATCTTTTCTGGAAAGCACACTATATTCATTGCAGTCTTTGGTTCTCCACCCATGGCATATACATCACTCAGGGAGTTGGCTGCTGCCACCTGTCCAAAGATATATGGGTCCTCCACCATAGGCATAAAGAAGTCCAGGGTCTGGATAAGAGCCAGCTCCTCTGAAACCTTATAAACTGCTGCATCATCTGATTTTTCATAACCTACTATCAAATTGTTATCTTCCACACTCGGAAGGTTAGAGAGTAGACCACTTAGAGCCTCCGGCCCCACTTTCCCCGCTCAGCCTCCAACTGAACAAGTATTTAGATTAATCTTTTTCATTTCACTATTCATTTCCCTCAATCTCCTCTCTAAATATTACTTTATTAGTATCTATATTAACTGCCTCTCTCCCAACTCATACCCTTAGGTCAGGGGAAAACCGACAGTTTTTAACATCATAATTTATTTTTATAAAGTGTCCGCTATTTACCTAGAATCTTCCCCAAAAGACTCTTTTTCTTCACAGGCTGGATAACCCCCTCCTCAGTTTCAACTCCTAGCTCCCTGGCTATTATTCTGGCTGTGGCCTCTGCCATGTCCCCGGTAAACCTCACACACTGCTCCATATGAACCTTTGATCCAAGCTTCATATCCTTTGTGAGTATCCTGCAGCAAAGAGTCTTGTTGTCCCTTCTGAAGATATCATGAACCTCCTTAGAAAGCTCCATAGCCTTTTCTACTTCCTTTCCCTTGGCCTTCTGCCTACCAAAGATAAGCCCCAGAGCCATCTGGGATCCTACAACTGCACCACAGGTACAACCTGCCTTTCCCATTCCAACTGGAAACCCCGATGCAAGAGCCACTACCTCATCTCCAACCTCTGGCTTAAATCTGTCCTTAAGAGTCTTTATTATAGACTCGGAGCAGTAAAATTCACCATTCTGATAGTAGTTTTCCGCTGTTTTTCTGATCTCTTTTATATTTATCTTCTCCACTATATCCACTCCTCAGATTACAAGTGTAGTATTATTTTACATAATGTAGCATTCTACTATCAAATAATACCACTTAAAGGGCTAAAACTCAATAGTTAATAATTTCTCCAGCTATTTTCTTTTACCCTATTTTTGCCCCTCTATTATACCATACTTCCATTGTATATTGTATTTATTTGGGGTATACTTCAACATGAGCATATTACTTTATTATAGGGGGATTGCGATGTTTAAGATAAAAAAATTTAAGGAACTTAGTGTTGATGAACTATATAAAATCTTAGCCCTTAGATCGGAAGTGTTTGTAGTGGAACAAAATTGTGTCTACAACGATATCGATGGGAAGGACCTCAAGTCAACCCATATGTGGATTCAGGAGAAGGGAAAGATAGTTGCATATATAAGGCTGGTTGATAGGGGAGTTTCCTACGACGAAGCTTCCATAGGGAGGGTTCTAGTGGCTAAGGATGAGAGGGGCAGAGGCCTGGCCAAGAAGATCATGAGGGAGGGGATAAAGTACCTCACTGAAAGATCCGCAGAGAAGAAGATTACAATAGGAGCCCAGGAGTACCTCAAAAGCTTCTACCAGAATCTTGGTTTTGTAGAGATCTCCGATGTCTACGATGAAGACGGCATTCCCCATCTGGATATGCAGTACAACTGTGAGTTCTTTTAATACAGAAAACTCCCTGGGCATCTGTTCCAGGGAGTTTTTTTATAGCTTTTCCATCACTTTCTTTTATCATTTTTTTGATTTTCACCCTTATCTCCACTGCTCTCTCATTGATCGAAATTTATGCAGTCTCCCTCTCCCTTTACATCTCTGGATTTTTCCTGTTGTTCCTCCCTAATTCTTAACCTAATCTTAAAAAAACTAAATAAAAACACATAGATGACGTTGAAGGAACTTTTATTTCCTGTAGAATACTTAAGTATTACCCTATTAATATCCAGGAAGGTGAAGAAATGAATAAGATCGAGAACTACTTAATGGAGAGCGGCTATGGTGCATTTCTCTCCCCAGAGGACCTCTTCGAAATTCCCCTTGAAAGGTTTCAGAATAAGAGCTCCTCTGAGATAAATGAAAATGGTGACTTTTACTTTATCATCCAGGGAGCACTGGATGTTTTCTACCCAGATAAAGATGGTAAAAACCATCTGTTAACAAGGGTCTATCCCCAGGACTACCAGCTGGGAGGGATTCCAAAATACTTCAAAAAAAAATACCACAACCTCAATGACTATGTGGCATCCTTCTCCAAGGAATCTATCCTCTATGGTATCAACAAGGATAAGGTTGAGACACTTTTAAAAACCCCCGAGTTTCTTGAGTTTACCTTTGAGAAATTCTTTAACTACTCCTCCCATGTAGTTCAGGAGAACTACTTTAAAAGTATCTTTACCCTGGAGGAGTACCTGGCCTACATCCTCTACAACCACTCCACAGACAATAAATACACAGTTAGGAGCTACTCCCTCTTTGCAAACCTACTAAAGTGCGACAGGACAAACCTCTACAGGGCCCTTTCATCCCTTCAGGAACAGGGGGTAGTAAGGAAGGAGGGAAAAACTATTCAGGTTATCTGCGAGGAGAAGCTGAGATATATCTTCGAGGAGAAACTATAAAGGCAACGTGGCGTTGCATCCTAATAATCGGTTGGAGTACCCATTATTTCATTCAGTTTTTTTATAAGCTCTATACTTTACCTTAAACAATAAAAAAACCTCCCAGAAGCTCTATGACTTCTGGGAGGTTTCTCTCTATTCTTCTATTCTTTCTTCTTCAGCTCTTCTCTGGTTCTTTTCCATTATCGCCCCGAACACCTTATATCCCAGGCAGAGGATAACAGATCCCACAAAGAGACCAATTATACCATAGGTAACCATACCACCTATAGCTCCAAGAAGTATCACAAGCATGGGTACATCCACGCCCCTTCCCAGAAGGAGCGGCTTAAGTATATTATCCAGAAGCCCCACAACTATACACCACACAAGAAATATTACCGCCGGAGTTGTACTGCTAACTGAAAATACATAGGCTGCTATGGGGAGTAAAACTAAGGTAGGAGGAAGCTGCATAATTCCAAGGATGAGTATTAGAAGGGTCCACAGTCCCACTGCAGGAACCCCCATCACAAGCATTCCTGCTCCTCCAAGTACAGCCTGTATCACCGCTATTCCTAGCACTCCCTGTACTACACTTCTTATACTACCAGCTGCTATATGAGGAAAGTCATCTACATACTCTCCCACCAGAATAGCAAAGATCTTCTCTGCTCCCTTCCCTGCAGCTTCAGCATTCATAAGAAACACCCCAGCTACTATCACCGAAATTATAAACTGGATGATCGTAACACCAAAACCTGCTATAGTTGCAAGAACCCTTGGAGCCATCTCCTTTAGCTGAGGACGAACCCTTGCAAGGACCTCCTCTATATTAGTTGCTGCCAGCTTCCAAGTATCGTGGATCTGCTGCCCCACTATAGGAAGGGATGCCACCTCATCCTTGGGAGGGTTTATCTTCAGCGTTCCCTCCTCCAAGGTCTTAGCTACTCCCTGAAGACTGTCCACAGTTGCGTTCATAAAAAGTACTGTTGGAACCACCAGTATTGCAATCCCTGCAAGGGTTATAAGGGTGGCAGAGAGCTTCTTCCTTCCCCTTAAAAACTTTGACAGCTTCTCATGGAGGGGATATATCCCTACAGCTATAATTATTCCCCAGACCACTGTAACAATGAGGGGTTTCAATATAGAGTAGCACCAGATAACAAGTAAACTTATAAAACCAATCCTAATTGCAGCATCTACCGATTTATAGATGTGTTCATTACTACCACTTCTTTCGTTCATAGGGTCACCTCACTCCTTAATCTCTTTAATATTAAATATATCATCTCTTCCTCGGTATTCCTTCTCACATTTCCTATTAAAGTTCCCTTCGGTGATCCCTTATACCATTCATTACAACTGCTCTTTCTCTTCCCTCTATCTCAAAGTGAGCGAGCATCTCCTCCACTTTTCTCTCAGAGGTGAGGTTCATGTCCTCAAATATAACTATAAACCCCTCTGTATCCCCCTGCCACTTGGAAAAAGCTACCGTCTCTGGGTTTTCCTCGGAATAGCTTTTAAAGAACTCCCTGTTCCCCTCCACTACCTGACCCTTCTCCTGGAGATCCTCTATATCCTCTTCCTCTATATGTTCATAGGCATCTGAATAGATTACCACTGTCCCGCTTTTTTCATCTATCAAAAATACGCTGTTCCTAGACCTTTCCACAGAATAGTCCCCTGCCACCTCATCATCCTTCATATTAAGTGCAGCAAAACAGATAGCTGAAACCAGAAAAAACAATCCCATAATCTTTTTTAACATATAGCCTCCATATCAATTGAAAGAAGTTATTAGATCCCCCTGTCCCTTCTAAGTTTTTTAGGCCTACATCTCCTGGATCTGAAGAACCTCAGCTGAGTTTATCTTATTTTCATTTCCTGCTGCATCCTCATACTCATAGAAACCAGTCTTCTTGTTGTAGTCAACCTCATCCCTCGTCTCTATTACCGTGTCATCCTTAAGAACTATCCTCTGAGGAGTTGAACAACCTATAAGTGCTCCTGCTACCACCATGGATAAAACTAATCTCTTTAACTTCATAACTAACCTCCTGTTTTCATATTACAAATACATTATATTTTATTCTTTTCCTAAAAACTGTTGCACAAACTACATTTTTATGGAGGGATTTCCTATAAAATAGATTCTGAGACCCATAAACTTTACTTTATCTTCCCTTTTGAAAAAGGAAAAATAAATAAAGGGGGTAATTATGTAGTATGAATACTAGAATATATGGAGGTAATTATGAATAAGAAAATTCTAGCTATAGGAGTAGGAGCTCTCCTTTCAGCGGGAGTCTATGCTCAGGACTTTAATGCAACTCTAGGTCTGGGAGCAGCAGCTGTAACGAGTCCCTATCAGGGTGTAGGTACAGTGGGAACTCCTCTTCCCTTTATTAACCTAACATATGGTGATTTCTACCTTAAGACAGGAGATGTAAACTACAGCCTCCTTTCCATAGGTTATAACTTCTGGAAGGATGATACCTGGACGCTAAGTGCATATGTAAACCCACTTGGTGGATTTGATGTGGACAGATCCGAGATGGATGATGGCTACAACAACTTAGACAGGAGAGAGTATCAGTTCGAGGGAGGACTAAAGGCTGTAGCTAAAACTGGTTGGCACGATATGAGAGTTCAGTTCCACGGTACCTATGGAGAGGAGGGGGGACACCTGGGAACAGCTGTCTTCAGACCATTTGAGGTTAATGATAAGCTTACCCTTACTCCAAGAGTTAGCCTTACATACTTTGAGAGCGACTATGTGGACTACTACTTTGGTGTAAGCCAGAGCGAAGCTAACAGAAACAGTAAGATCGATAAGAAGTACAGTCCAGACGGAGCATACTCCGCTGCCTTTGATCTGGGAGCAAGCTATGCTTTAAGGGACCACATAACCCTTACTGGATTTGCAGGAGTAGAGAAGCTCTCAAGCGAGATCGATGATTCACCGATTGTAGAAGAAGACGTTCTCTATAGAGTAGGTGTAGGATTTGCCTACAAGTTCTAAGAGGTATTTAAAACCGGGATCATATCCCGGTTTTTTATTTTAACCTTATAAAAGAGACCTCTCTCCCCTCTCTTAAGATCCTCAAACCCTGTAACTTCCAAAGCAATAAAAAATTATAGTAACGCTCCACCCCTTCTAGCCTTATTTAATAATTCTATACTTTTCTTACCAATAAAAAAGAGAGGGATAAAACCCTCTCCTTATTATCATCTATTTCTTTCTAAATAGTGTAATCTCGATTCTTCTGTTCTTCATTCTTCCCTCAGCGTCTTTATTCGAGTATCTAGGCTTTGTCTGACCCTTACCTTCAGTCTCTATTCTTGCTTCATCGATTCCCTTATCCACAAGATATGCTTCAGCACTTTCTGCTCTCTTCTTAGAAAGACTCATATTGTACTCTGCAGTACCAGTTGTATCTGTATGACCCTCTATTCTTATCTTCCCTTGAGGATATTCCATGAGTGCCTCTGCTAGAGTATCTAGCATCTCCTTAAACTCAGGTTTTATCTCAGCTGAGTTTAGGTCAAAGGTAACTGCATTTGGCATGATAAGAGTAGGAACACCATTTTCAACTACAATCTCTATTCCACTCTTACTGAATACAGATTCAGGATTCATGAAGGTATTTATAGCCTGAGCTTTTCTCTCAGCTTCATATACCTTGTCTTCAGCTGAAGCCATCATAGCTTTAGTATCAGCTAGAGCATCCATATTTTCAGTATTCATTGCCTCTACAGCAGTTAACCTGTTATCTAAGTCGTCCATCTTCGCCTTATCTGTAGAGCTACAAGCTGTTAAAAGGGCTAGGACCGATAATGCTATTAACGTTTTTTTCATTATTATCCCTCCCTATTGTGTCATAGCCTCTTTTATTTGCTCCATAGATGCGTCTAAAGTATCCAGTCTTTGGTTAAGACCTGCAGCTTCTGATTTAAGCTCCATAACTTCCTGGTTGGTAGTATTTACAGTTTGCTCTACTGAAGCTACTCTTTCCTCTAGGGTAGTCATCGGATCCTCTTTAGGTTCAGAAGATGAGCAACCTACTAATACAAGTGCTGCAGCTAATGCCATTAACTTTTTCATAAATAAACCTCCTTATATTATATGACAGTCTTTGTCTTAGTCATATAAGAGTATTCTTTTAAAAATAGGGGTTTCCTTTTTATGAGGCTGAAAAATTGGCTTATTTTTTAATTTTTTTGTTTTTTTTATAAAAATAATTTAATATCATTAAATTATAGGTCTTTTATCGTGTGGGCCATGGGAATATCAGCTTCCAGCTCTCCATCCACTCCCCTGATCCTCCCTGCAAAGCTTCCCTCCACAACAAATCCCAAACTCCTATAGAACTCTATTGCTCCCCTGTTGCTTTCACGGGCTATGAGTTCCACTCTAGATATTTCCTCCATCTCTACCTCTACTCTTTTTAGATACTCTTCAAAGAGCTCCCTTCCAAGGCCCCTCCCCTGAAGGTCCGGATCTATACAGATAGTGAGATCTGAAAGGACGTGATCAAATACCCTGAGCCCAGGTCTGTAAGCATGGAGCTCACCCGCTATCCTCCCCTCTATATCCACCACAAGAGATAACCCCCTCTCCATGGAGCTCTTTATAACCCCCTCTATATAATCCTTAGTTATCTCATCCTCATACCTGGCCAGCCCTCCGGGAATCCTGGCCACCCTCCTGTAGAGAGTGTAGATCCCCTCTATATCTTCTACCCTTGTTTTTCTTATCACCTTTCTCCCCCCTAAGCTACTACTCTTCTAAACCTATCTCCATAGTTTCCTCTATTTTACTGGAACTCTTCACCTGGAAGAACTCCCATCTCTTCACAAGCCATATAAACCATCCTACAAGGATGACTCCCTTAAGAGTCGCAGTAATACTAATACTCCACCATACGCCGTTTAGACCCAGAATCGATTCTGCTGATAGCATTAGTGCAAGGGGAATCCTCGCTGCATTTAAAGCTATACTCACTATAGATGGGGGAGTTGTCTTACCCAGACCATTAAAGGCCCCTGCTGTAAGGATCTCCATACACATAAACCACTGGGAGAAGCTGAGGATCTTGAGGTAATCTATCCCCATCCTTATACTCTCCTCCTCTGGTATAAAGATGGCAAAGATAGGTTCCGCCCCGAAATAAAGAAGAAGGGTTGTTGCTACTCCTACTACACTCATTATAAGCACCGAAATCTTATACCCCTTCTTTATCCTCTCTGGCTGCTCTGCCCCATAGTTTTGTCCCACAAAGGTAGCAAGAGCTGCCTGAAATCCAAGGGCTGTCATCCATGAAAGGGATTCTATCTGAGATCCCACCTTCTGAACTGCAATAGGTACCGGACCCCAGCTTGCTATTATCCTTGCTATTACCATGGAGAATCCCGTGAACATACCAGAGTGAAGAGCCACAGGGAACCCAAGCTTAAATAGCTCTCCCAGTACATACCTCTCTGGAAGTATTGTCATCCTAAGGTTATTTACAACTCCCCTTCCCCTACCTATATAGATAATGAAGGAGAGGGTTACCATCACCTGAGCCATCACTGTAGCCATAGCCGCCCCGGCTACCCCCATTGCCGGAACTGGTCCCCATCCGAAGATAAGGAGGGGATCCAGGATCATATTGGCAACAAGACCTATGGTATTCATGAGAAATGGAGTTTTACTGTCTCCATAACCATTGAATATCCCCGTTAATACCGGATTGGTAAAGTTAAATATCATTCCCAGGGCTATGATAACCAGGTAGGATTCTGCCATCTGGACGACTCCCTGATCCCCCAGGTTAAAGAAACCTATGAGGGCTTCCCTTCCCATATATATAGCTGCTCCATAGAGGACAGCCATAAGCAGGTTCAGCTGAATGGCATTTCTGGCATAATCCCTGGCCCTCCTCATATTCTTGGCCCCTACACTCTGAGCTACCCTGACCTCTGCTCCCACCTTGGAGATTAAGATGAAGGCAAAACTCATCCACAGGTAGAAACCTGCACTTCCCACTGCTGCCACAGCTCTGCTTCCTACCCTTCCTATCCATATCATGTCCACCAGATTGTAGGCCATCTGGAGGAAAGAGGTTCCCATTACAGGAAGGGCCATCTTATAGAGCCCCCTGCTGATACTCCCCCTTGTCATATCTATCTTTGCACCCATTATTCTCTCCTTTAATCTCTTTATCAGGAAAGAATAGCACATTTTTATACCTTTTTCCAGAAAAACTCACTAAAACAAAGGGAAATCGGGAGTAAATCAGTCAATAATCTATTAACAAAAAACAATAAATATGTTAAAATACACTTCGGAAACTCTTATCGAGAGAAGGTGGAGGGAAATGGCCCTGTGAAACCCGGCAACCCCTGTTTTAGGAAGGTGCTAAGTCCAGCGTTAATCGCAGAGATGAGGGAGGAGATGTAAGATCTAGGTTTACATACCTCTTGCTATTCATATAGTAGGAGGTTTTTTTATGAACATAACTAAATTAAAATAGGAGGATAAAGATGAAATTATCAACTAAAAGTGTAGTAGCCGTAGGAATAGGAGCGGCACTGTATGGTACCCTTTCAGCTGTGGCAATTCCAGTTGGTCCAAACACTTCATTCAGACTGGCTGTGGCTCTGCTCACTATTTTTGGGGCTATGTTTGGTCCCCTTGTGGGATTCCTTGTGGGATTTATAGGACATGCTCTAAATGACCTTATTATGTGGGGAAGTGTATGGTGGAGCTGGGTATTTCTTTCAGCAATGATAGGTCTCTTTGGAGGATTTATAAACCTCGACTCTACCTTCAGTGTAGATGAGGGAAGGATCGAGAAGAAGCACCTTGTAAAGATGTACCTCTACTCTGTAATGGGGATGATAGCTGCAGGAGCTGTAGCCTATGTGGGAGATGTATTCTTCTACGGTGAGCCTGGAGACAAGGTATGGCTTCAGATCATTCTGGCTACCATCACAAACTTTGGAGTTACTGCCCTTGTGGGAATACCAGTGGTTTCCTCTATAGCCAAAAGAAAGCAAAAACATAACAACCTGGAAGTGGAGTAAACGATGTCTGACATGATAACCTTTGAAAACTTTACATTTAAATATAGCAGCCTCTCAAAGCCTACCCTTAAAAATATCAACCTTGTGATAAAGAGGGGAGAGAAGGTACTTATTGCAGGTCCCAGCGGAAGCGGAAAATCCACCCTGGGACACTGTTTAAATGGACTTATCCCCTCTGCCTACAAGGGAAGTATAGAGGGTAAGCTCACAGTGGACGGGGTAGAACCCCATACTAAGAGTATATTTGATCTCAGCTCCCATGTGGGAACTGTTCTTCAGGATCAGGACGGACAGTTTGTGGGGCTTACTGTGGGAGAGGACGTAGCCTTCATCGACGAGAACAAAAACATCTCCCAGGAGGAGATGAGGACCCACGTCAGGGAAGCCCTGGGACTTGTGGATATGGCAGATCAGGAGGGGAAGAGCCCCCATGAACTGAGCGGAGGACAGAAGCAGAGCATTTCCCTTGCAGGAATAATGATGAACGATGCCAGTGTGCTTCTCTTTGATGAGCCCCTTGCTAACCTGGATCCTGCCAGCGGAAAGAAGGCTATGGAGCTCATCTCCGATATCCATAAAAAAACCAACAGAACCATAGTTGTAATAGAGCACAGAATAGAGGATGTACTGGAAGCTGAGTTTGACAGGGTGGTTATTGTAAATGAGGGAGAGATCGTGGCCAACGGAGCTCCAGAGGAGCTCCTTGTAAGGGACGACTTCAGAAAAAATGGTCTCAGAGAACCCCTATATATAGAGGCCCTCAAGTACGCCGGTATTGACCTTGAAAAAGAAGCAGATAAGGGAATATATAGACTTGGTGAAAAAGATATCTCTGTACTCAAAAGATGGACCGCTTCTGTGGAAGAAAAGAGGAAGGATGAAAAAGAACCCCTCCTTAAGATAGAGGACCTTACCTTCTCCTATAACCAGGGGGAAAAGATCCTTTCTGGAGTTAACCTCCACATCTCCAAGGGTGAGATTGTTGCTCTTCTGGGAAATAACGGAGCCGGTAAATCCACCCTTTCCAAAGCCATTACAGGAATTGTAAAGGGTGAGGGAAGGATCTTCCTTAACAACACCCCTATAGACAAGTGGTCTATCAGAAAGAGGGGAGAGAAGATCGGTTATGTTATGCAGAATCCAAACCACATGCTTACCCAGGAAACCCTTCTGGAAGAGGTGGAGTTTGGACTTAAGATAAGAAAGATCAAAAATTCCAGGGAGAGGGCTGAAAAAGCTCTTTCCACCTGCGGACTTCATAGATACAGGAACTGGCCCATTTCAGCTCTAAGCTATGGTCAGAAGAAGCGTCTCAGTATCGCGGCGATACTTTCCCTCGATCCTGAGATACTCATCCTCGATGAGCCCACAGCGGGACAGGATCATAAGCACTACCTTGAATTTATGGAGTTTATCAAGGAGATTGCTGCAGAGGGAGTGGGAATCCTCCTTATTACCCACGATATGCATCTGGCCCTTGAATATGCAGACAGAGCTGTGGTTCTTTCCAAGGGAGAGGTTATAGCAGACAGAGAGGTCAGCAGTATCCTAGGAGACAGGGATATTATGGAGAGAGCCAACCTGAAGGAAACATCTCTTTCAACCCTTGCTGAAAAATCGGGTATCTGCCCTGTAGACCTCATGAATACTTTTATAAACTACGATCACATAGGGGAGGTTGAACATGGCTAAGGGAGGTACTCTTTATATAGAAAGGGATTCTAGGATCCACTCCATGGACGGAAGTGTGAAGCTCCTTCTCCTAATTGTATGGACGGTGGCAGTGTTCAGCTTTATGGACCTGAGAATCTTTACACTGTTTTTTCTCGGGGGAATGACCCTTTTAAGGGCAGCAAGGATCCCATTTAAATCAGTTAAACCCCTGTTTTTCTTCGTGGTGATGTTTACTATATTTAATTCTCTCTTCCTCATAGCTGTAACCCCTCAGTTTGGGTCTGAGCTTTCAGGAAGTTATACTACAGTATTTACCCTTATGGGAAGGGAGCTTACAGCTGAAACTCTCTGGTTTGCTCTGAGTCTCTCTATGAAGTATATGGCTATCTCCCCAATAACTATGCTGTTTATCTTCACCACTCATCCCAGCAGGTTCGCAAGCAGCCTGAATAAGCTGGGTATCTCCTACAGGGTTGCCTACGCTATTAATATCGCCCTGAGATACATTCCAGATGTGAGCGAGGAGTTTAAAAATATAATGCACGCCCAGGAAGCAAGGGGAGTTGCCTTCAGAAAGGGAGAAGCTCCACTAATGGAGAGGCTGGTTAACTACAATACCATCCTTATTCCCCTGGTTCTCTCATCCCTTAACAGAGTAGAGGTGGTAACCAACGCCATGAACCTGAGAGGCTTTGGTAGAGAGAAAAAAAGAAGCTGGTACTCTGGGAGCAGATATAACTCCCTGGACTTTATAGTCATGGGATCTATGACACTGCTTCTTGTCCTGGTATTTTATCTAAAAAACAACCTTATAACAGGTTTTTGGTATCCATTCCAGTAATATGAGAAACTTCCCCCAGGGAGGTTTCTTTTTTTTGCCAAATCCGATATAATTCTATATAGGGGGTGTAAGATGAGCAAAATAAAAAGAATAGGAGTCCTCACATCTGGTGGAGATGCTCCTGGAATGAATATGGCAATAAGGGCAGTAGTGAGAGCCGGAGTTAAAGCAGGTATAGAAGTATACGGTATATATGAGGGATATAAAGGTCTCGTAGAGGGAAACTATAAAAAACTTGATCCTTCAGACTTAGATAAGAGAATTCCCCAGGGAGGAACTATGCTTTATAGTGCAAGACTTCCTGAGTTTGAGAATATAGAGGTTAGAAGAGTCGGTGTTACCAAGCTTAAGGAAGCCGGTATAGAGGCTGTAGTGGTTATAGGAGGAGACGGTTCCTACAGGGGGGCAAAAGCCCTAAGTGAGATGGGGATAAAGTGTATCGGTATCCCTGGAACTATAGATAACGACATCGTTTCCACAGACTACACAATAGGTTTCGACACAGCTCTCAACACTGCTGTGGAAGCTATCGACAGGTTAAGAGATACCTCTCACTCCCATATAAGGTGCAATATCGTAGAGCTTATGGGAAGATACTGCGGTGACCTAAGTTTATATGCTGGAATCTCAACTGGGTGCAGCATTATAGTTACCAAGGAAACAGGCTTTGACAAGGAAGATGTCATCAAAAAAGTCAAGGATCTCCACGAGAGAGGAGAGAGACACGTAATCATTGCCATCGCTGAGAAGATAACAAATGTAATAGATCTTTCAGAGGAGGTGCAGGAGAGGACTGGATATAAGACCAATCCAATGATCCTGGGACACATCCAGAGAGGAGGATCTCCAACAGCCTTTGACAGAGTTCTTGCCTCAAATATGGGAGTCTATGCTGTAAAGCTTCTTCTTGAGGGAGTAAACAGCAGGTGTATAGGAATCAGAGAAAATAAGCTGGTACACTATGATATAATCGAAGCTTTGGATCTTCCAAAGGAAAAAAATCCTCTCTATGATATAGTTGAGGACCTCAGTTAAAATTTAATATCTAACGATTAAAGGTAATTTATTAAAATTACCTTTTTTTGTTGAAAAATTTCAGGATCAATACTATAATTAAATATCGAAAAGCGATATCAACTTTAGATAAGGAGCTGCTATGAAAAATAAGATACTTAGAAAATTATTTTTAGGCTTTATACAGGTACACATCCTGGGGCATGGGGCAAGGGGAGAGTTCTACGGTTCCTGGCTCATTGAACACCTCAAGGATCATGGCTATAATATGAGTCCCGGGACCATCTACCCCATCCTCCATAAGATGGAGAAGGAGGGGCTTCTGGAAGTAGAGGAGAGAGTCGTAGAGGGAAAGAAGAGGAAGTACTACAGAAGCACTCCCCTTGGGTGTGAGGTACTGAAGGAAGCAAGGATCAAGGCCAGAGAACTGGTTAAGGGAGGAGATAGGGATGATTAGATTTGAGGATGTCTGCCTCTCCTTTGGAGGGAAGACAATATTGGATAACTTTTCCCTGGAGATAGAGGCTGGAGAGAAGATCCTATTAAATGCCCCTTCCGGCAGGGGAAAGAGCACCCTTATTAAGCTCCTTCTGGGCTTTATCAGGCCCCAGAGGGGAAGTATCTACTATAAAGGTAAGAAGCTCACTGGAGAAAGTATACACAGTATAAGAAGGGATATTGCCTGGGTGAACCAGGATATTACCCTTAGAAAGTTAAAAGTGGATGAGCTTCTGAAGGAGGTGGGAGATTTTTCAGCCAATAGGAATATCAACTTCTTTGGGAGGCTGGATGAGCTCCTGGAGGAGTTTGCCCTCTCCAGGGAGATCCTTCATAAGAATATAGACAAGCTTTCTGGGGGAGAGAGACAGAGGCTGGGACTAATTATCGCCATCCTCATGGACAGGGAGGTTCTCCTTCTGGATGAGGTAACCTCCTCCCTGGATGCTGCCATGAAGAGGAAGGTAGAGGAGTGGATAGCCTCTACCCATAAGACTGTTATCCTCATCTCCCACGACAGTCACTGGAATACAGATAACTTTAGAGTAGTGAGGTGGTAGCATGACTAAAAATATTACGTTTCTTTCCATTATGTATCTGGGAGTATTTATAATTCCCCTGCTGGCAATCCTCTACAAGCTGAAGATCAGGCTTGTTAAGGAGTCAGTAGTTTCCATAGTAAGAATGTTTATTCAGCTTTCCCTTGTGGGGATCTACCTTCAGTATATATTCCTCTGGGATAACCCCTTTATAAATATGGCATACCTTCTAATTATGATCTTTACAGCTACCTTCTCCATAGGAAGGTCTGCCCAGATCAAGTTAAGGAGGATCCTGCCCATCCTGCTGGTAACTGTGGGAGTTCCCATGGTGGTTATCCTCATCTTCTTTGGTTCCTTCCTCATAGGACTGGATAATCCCCTGGAAGCAAAGTATCTCATCCCCATAAGCGGGATGCTCCTGGGTAACACCCTAAATGGTAATATTATAACCCTGAACACCTTCTTTAAGACATTCAGGGGCAATGAGGAGGAGTACCTCTACTCCCTGGGACTTGGAGCCACCAAGTATGAAGCTCTCAGACCCTATATAAGGGAGGGGATCACCTCATCTATATCACCTACCATAGCCTACCTGGCTACCATGGGGATAGTTTCCCTACCTGGAATGATGACGGGACAAATATTAGGTGGATCACTTCCCCTGACCGCCATCAAGTATCAGATTGCTATCATGCTTGCCATACTTTCGTGCAAGTTTTTCAGCAGCTTCTCTACACTGTATATTACATCCCATGTATTTTTTGATGACTATCATATACTGGATAAGGATATATTTATCCAAAGTTGAGTTTTTCACTTGTATTTTCTTCAACTATAAAGTATCCTAATATTGACTAAACAATTATAAGGGGGACACAATGGCTAAAGTTACTATTAATCTTGAGGTTATGGAAAGTATGAACTATTTTTGGAATGCTACAAGTGACAAGGAAAAGGTTGGGGAATCTTACCTTGTAACTATTGCTGACCATCCGTCCATGAAGGTACTATACGGAGAGGAGTTTTCTGCTGACTCTGTAAGAAAGGTACTAAGTGCTATATCAAACAGGGAACCACTAAGAGGTACAAAACCTGAGATGAGATTCTGGAACAACAACATGTGGATGTTAGAGGATCTTGACTTTATGAATATGATGCTAAATCCATTAAAGACTTTAAACCTTGACGATATTGAGGTAAGAGAGGATACTGAGATAGTATTTATCCCAGGGCACATGGATGTATGCTACAAGGATGGAAACAAACTAATCGTTAACTTCTTCAATATAAAGGCTGACCTTTACAATGAAGATGTTGTAACAATCGAGGATAAAGATATGAAGGTATGGTTTGAAGAGAAGATCTGGAAGGAGTTTCCTGTACTGGGAAGAAGATAATTCCTACTCTTTAAAACTAAATAAACTACTAAAAAAAGGGGCCCTAGGCCCCTTTTTTTTCTATCTTCTCATAGACTTTAAAGGTTTTTTTTATCTTTCCAGGTATTCCCACTGCTGTGGAAAAATCAGGAATATCCTTTAGGATTACAGAGTTAGCTCCAACCTTGCTTTCCCTTCCTACTACAATATTCCCCAGCACCTTGGCTCCAGCGCCTATAACAGCTCCATCCATCACTGTAGGATGTCTCTTGCCGGTATCCTTACCTGTTCCCCCAAGGGTAACTCCGTGGTAGAGGGTTACATTATTTCCAATAACTGCTGTTTCTCCAATAACCACTCCCATACCGTGGTCTATAAAGAACCCCCTCCCTATTACCGCTCCTGGATGGATCTCTATTCCCGTGAAAAATCTCGACAGCTGAGAGATAAACCTCGCCATAAAGAAGGACTTCTTCCTATAAAGAAAGTGAGCTATTCTGTGGAAGAGCATGGCATGGATACAGGGATAGAGAAGAAATACCTCTATCCTGTTTCTCGCTGCGGGATCATTCTCCCTTATATTATCTAGATCATACATTAAGTTTTTAAACACTATCATCACCCCCAATAAATTATACCTCTATGCCTGCAATGGATGTAACTCATCAATGTAATTTTGATTTTGTTCATCTTTTTTTGCAGAACCCCCTAAAATTATAACCTCAAAACTCTACACAATTCCAAGAGGTAGAACCTATCTATAGAGATCTGTGGAAAGATACTTCTCTCCTCCGTCTGGAGAAACAGTTAAAACCTTCTTTCCCTCTCCCAGTTCCTTGGCCACCCTTATAGCTGCTGCTATATTGGCACCAGAGGATATTCCCAACAGGAGACCCTCCATGGAAGCTGTTCTCCTTGATGCTTCAAAGGCTTCCTCATCGGCAACCTTTACAACCTCATCTATAAGTTGGGTCTTGACTATCTCTGGAATAAACCCTGCACCTATTCCCTGGATCCTGTGCTTTCCAGGTCCCTCTCCCGAGAGTACCGCTGAAGTTGTAGGCTCCACTGCATATATCTTTAACTTCTGAGAGCTCTCCTTAAGCCTTCCTCCTACTCCTGTAATAGTTCCCCCAGTTCCTACTCCTGCTACAAAGGCATCCAGTTCTGGAAGGTCTGCCAGTATCTCCTCTGCTGTGGTCCTATAGTGTTTTTCCGGATTGGCTTTATTTTTAAATTGCTGGGGTACAAAGGAGTTCTCTATCTCTGTAGCCAGCTCATCTGCCTTATCAATGGCTCCCTTCATCCCCTTGGCTCCATCTGTGAGAACTATCTCAGCTCCGTAGGCCTTCAGTATGCTTCTTCTTTCGACACTCATGGTGTCTGGCATGGTAATAATTACTCTGTATCCCTTGAGTCTTCCAATAAGGGCTATAGCTATACCGGTATTCCCGCTTGTAGGTTCAATAATTACACTTCCCATCTTTACCTCTCCCAGCCTTTCAGCCTCCTCTATCATCCCAAGGGCTGCCCTGTCCTTTATACTCCCCCCGGGGTTTTTTCCCTCTAACTTTATATAGAGCTCAGCCATCCCCTCTTCCTCTAAGTGAGCCAGCCTCACAATAGGTGTTCCCCCAATCATCTCAAGTGCATTTTTATATATCATAATTCCCCTCCTGAATTCTTTATTAATATAGTCTGAAATCTTACAAGAAGAGTATAACACTAACTATACCACTTTGTCAAAAATTGTTTTATAAAGTGTTATATAGATCTTTTTGATTTTTTTTGAAATTCTCACCCTGCCATCACAAAATCCACATATTTCTTTGAGATAATCTCTGTACAAAGATACTTATATTAATTTTACGAGGAGAAAAAAGATGATGAAAAAAATACTTATGTTTGTAGTTATGGTAATGACTTTAATGGCGTGTGGGAGTAAGACGGACCTGAATGAAATGTTGGCAGGGAAGACTTTTACACTGGATGAGAAGGTTGTTTTAGAGGAACAGGGAGAAGAAGTAAGCTTCACACTTGCCTTTGAAGATGGAAGAGTCAGCGGAAGAGCACTTAACAACTTCAATGCAAACTATGAGATTGAGGGAGACAAGATTGAGATCTCGCCAATGGCTACAACTCTAATGGCTGGTCCAGAGATTCTTATGCAGAGAGAAGCAGAGTACCTGATGGATCTTACAAACGCTAAGACTATCTCACTGGAAGGAAATAAACTGACTATTACTACTGAAGAGGAAAAGGTATTAACATTTACTCAGGTAGAGGAAGTAACTGAATAGATATAAAAAAAAGTTGTCGGCACTCGACAACTTTTTTTCTTATGCTGGAAGGAAGAAGTAATCTCCACTTTTAATCATCTTATAAAAATTATCTATAGATTCTTCCTCTAAACATCCTTCTATCTTTTCTCCGCACATATTAAGTTTTTCATGGGTTCTTACAGGGAGTTCTTCATAAAAGTCATAGGCTTCCTCTAAAGTAAATGATTCCATCGGGATCCTATATCTGTGCTTCAGTGCATCATATATTACAAAAGCCCTCTCTCCCACTTCCTCAATATATACTGGATTTAATAATTTTTGCATTATATATTCCTTTTCATTGAAATATTTCATCTCACCCTCGTAGTCACCCTGTCTTTTATGGTTATTGGCCACTATATTAATAGAATGGAGTACCATCTCTAGGGTTTCAAAGTCAAACTGCCTCTTGGAAATGAGATATTCACTATATTGTTTGCACTCCTTCACAGCCATCACCTCCCTTTCTTTAGGAAGTAATACTCTATATTAGAGGAGAGAAAACTTAACTAAAAATAAATTTTTTTTTAGATTTTACTGTCCCTGCTCCAGAGACTTTGGATTAAAGTGTACATCCAGCTGCGGGAATGGTATCTCTATACCCTCTCTGTCGAAGGTATCCTTGGCCATCTCCATGGTATCAAAGTAAACATCCCAGTAATCAGATGTTTTTGCCCAGGCTCTGTAGGTTATATTTACAGAGGAATCACCAAACTCCTTTAACCTTATCTGGACCCCCGGTTCCCTTAAAACCTTTTCCTGACTGTCAGCAATCCCCCTAAGAAGATCTATTGCCTTTTTATAGTCGTTTCCGTAACTAATACCAAAATTAATATCCACCCTTCTCACATTGTTTCTGGTATAGTTTACAATGGAGTTGTTGGAAAGCTCCCCATTGGGTATGATGATTCTTCTGTTATCCACTGTATTGATTACAGTATAGAATATCTGGACTGCAGCTACACTTCCAGTATAACCAGCTGCTTCCACAAAATCCCCAACTTCAAAGGGCTTGAAGAGCACAATTAAAAATCCCCCTGCAAAGTTGGCAAGACTTCCCTGAAGAGCAAGACCTACTGCCAAGGTAGCAGCACCAAGAATTGCAACTAACGATGTCATCTGCACCCCTAGGATTGAGATCGTCACTATAAACAGGATTACATAGAAAAGAGCATTTAAGCATGAGTGGGAGAAGCTGTGGATCATAGGGTCCACCTTCTTCCTGTCCAGTGCTTTATCCACTTCCGCTACAACTCTTTTTATTACAGCTCTACCCACTAAAAATACAACTATCGCCAGCAATACCTTTGTGGCAAAGCCTATAAAGTTCACCGATATATAAGCCATTATTCCGTCCATAAAATTACCTCCTTATGTAGTATCAATATTGTTATATGAAAAACATTCTTCCATCCTCTTTTACTTCCTCGAAAGGACACTAAAAAAGACCTCCCCCGGCTCTATACCAGAGGGAGGCTCTTCTATCTGATAAAGTTAGTAAACCTTTTTCTCTCCTGCTCTGGGAGGGGAAGCTCCTTCTTCCCTAGTTCTACAGCCTTCATAAGCCAGGCCATATTTTTCCCCAGGATCCTTATAATCTGAACTCCCTCATCATCCTGAGCCACCTCTCCTGGCTTTAAGCCATGGGCAACATTCCAGTAGTTGGATGTGGGAACAAACATCTCTGAATAGTTTATGTATCTATCCAAGTTATCTATAGTGGGAATCCCCCCGCTACGCCTTACTGCAGCCAGGGATGTCCCTACCCTGTGCCTTAAGAAGTTGCCATTTACCCCTACAACGAAAAAGGCCCTGTCCAAAAAGGACTTCATGGTTCCTGCCACCCCTGAGTAGTAAACTGGTGAGCTGAGGATTATACCGTCGGCTTCCTTCATCTTCTGTATATATTCGTTTACCTCATCCTCATCTATGACACACCTTTCATTTTGGGCTTTCACACACCACATACACCCAAGACAGCCCCTTATCTTTTTATTTCCAACCTGAATAACCTCTACCTCTATACCGCTTTTTTCAAGCTCCTCTGCCATTATACCTATGGCTTCCCTGGTGTTACCATGGGCTCTGGGGCTTCCATTAAATGCTACTACCTTCATTATCTCTCCTCCCTTGGAGCCAACCTTTAAAAGTTAGCAGCCTTTATCTCAAAATATGACTGTTCCGCCCTGCAGATTGGACAGAGGATAGGTGACTTCATATCCTCATGGGTATGACCACACTTTCTACAGACCCACCTCTCGGCACTCTCTCTTGCAAAGACCTCATCCCTCTCAAGGTTTTCAATAAGCTTTCTGTATCTTCTTTCATGCTCCACCTCTACTCCGGCAATGAGTTTAAATACCGCTGCCACAGCAGGGAATCCCTCCTCTGTAGCTTTCTCAGCAAAGGCAGGATAGAGCTCTACAAACTCCTCATGCTCCCCGTCTGCAGCCATGTTAAGGTTTTTAAGGGTAGACCCCACATGCCCAGCCGGGTAAGCTGCTGTGATCTCTAGCCCCTCCCCGCCATCTAGGAATGAGAAGAACCTTTCAGCATGATACTTTTCATTTAAAGATGTCTCCATAAATATTGCAGCTATCTGCTCATACCCCTCCTCGCTGGCTTTTTCAGCAAAGTATCTGTACCTCATACTTGCCTGGGACTCCCCTGCAAAGGCCTTCAATAGATTCTTTTCAGTCTCTGTTCCTCTAAGATTCATTGCTATTCCCCCTTATATATTAAATTAAATTTAATCCTTTAAATAGTCGGATAACTCCTCCAGCGGTATTGTAAAGGTCAGTATTCCGCTCTCATAGGGACCTATCTCATAGGGATTAAAGATTATAACAAGGTTATCCTCTGAAAAGTAAAACTTAAACTCCCTCTCCTCAACTACTATATTCTCATAGTACATGGAGGGGTCTCCCTCTATTATAATCTCCTCTACCTTATTCCTTAGGAGCCTTCTGTAATTCACCTCATCCTTAAAGAGGGATCCCAGGGTTACCTCCCGGCCCTTCCTGAAGTTATATGGAGTCTCCAGCACCATCCCGTGCTCCCTCCCTGCGTAGTAGTAGGTCTTCACTACATAGCTGTCTATTCCCACCTTATTCTCTACCTTGGAGTAATCGGATTTCAGCACAAAGGGGTTTCCCTCCTTGTTCCCTAGCTCTCTAAAGTGTCTCCTGCTCTCCATCCTCACAACCTCATCAAGGATCTTAAAGGTATCCACCGCCTTTTCAGATAGCAGCTGACCCCTATGCTTAAAGACCGGAACCCTTCCGCTTATTATAGTATTTCCGTCCCTGTAGCTGAAGTTCTTCTCCTCTGCCTCCACTCCCAAAACTATGGTAGTCAGAATTAAACACAGGCAAAACAATATCTTTTTCATAATCTTCTCCTCATTTCCTTCCTCTTCCTATAAAAAAATTACAGGAGGGTCATACCTTTCTTAACTTTTTCTAGTACCTCCCTGGAGGTGAGAGCCTCTCCAAGAGCCAGGGAAAACTCCAGGGATCTACCGGCTCCAGTAGAGGTAATAAGATTCTCATCTACAACAACCTTCTCATCTACATAATCCACTTCTCCAAGAAGCTCCCTTACAGTAAAGTGACTGGTAACCCTTCTTCCCTTGAGAAGCCCTGCCTTGGCTAGGGCTGAGGGGGCACCGCATATGGCTCCCAGAACCTTCCCCTCTTCAAGATAGTACTTAGCAAGGTCCATAACTCCCAGATGCTTCCCTATATTTTCATATCCAGGGTATCCCCCAGGAAGGACAAGTAGGTCTCCATCCCTGAATTTCTCATCCTCAAAGAACCTATCTGCCCTGACTGTTACCCCCTGGCTGGAGGTAACCTCTAATTTTTCTCCAATGGAAAGGGTCTCAACATCAACCCCGCACCTCTTAAGCACATCTACCGGTGTCATTGCCTCTATCAACTCAAATCCCTCTGCCAGAACTACATATGCTCTCTTCATCCTCTCCTCCTTTAAACCATCTTCTCTTCATTGGCTGACTGCCCCCCTTCCTGGAGAACTCTTCTATACTCCTGCTATTAATCTATCCTCTATTATACTCAACCTTCCTGCCGAACTCAAACTTTTAAAGAAAATATGAGGTTTTAAAGTCTAACTCCTTAAGTCAGCTTCCCATTTAACTCCAAAAGAAAAAGCCCTCTTTCAGGGCTTCAACTTGTTATTTTGCCAACTTATAGGCCCCTCTGTTCAGGGCATCCTTTATAGCCGATCTCACCTTATTGGATCTTATGGTAGCTCCAGCCATCTCTATCTCCCCTGGAGTATAAAGATCGTCTAGGGATTCATCTATATTTTTCCCCACAAGGTGAGTCAGAAGAGCCTCATGCTCATCCCTTATCTGGGCAACCCTCTCCTCTTTAAGGTAGTCCACTCCCCTGTAGGTAAGTCCCCTGTATTTAGCAGAAGTTACAATATCATCCTTCAGCTTAAACTCCACCGTTACCTGATTTTCCCCCCTGTCTATGAAGTTACCCCTATAGGTCCCGTCACGATAGGTTGAAGCAAGTACTGTAAGACTCAAACTCATACCCAAGGTTAAAATCAGCGTCTTCATTCTTTTCATTGTAATCCCCCCTGTGAAATCATTATTGTTATTATTCCACATAAAGGAGGAGTTTTCCACCCTTGATCTATCTAAGAGGACTATTTACCGCTCTCTAGCTTCAAATCTTTCCCTTATCCTCTCCACTCTCTTCCTGTTTACGCCAAAGTCACTGTAACCGCTTCTGGCAGCAGATCTAAAGTGGATACCCCTTTCATCCTCTGGAAGGTAGAGCTCCAGATCATCTATAAACTTAAAGAATCCAGATCTAAAGATCACATGGATATAATCTTCCCTTTCAGTAACTATCTCATAGTTCTTTTCCATCTTTACAGCTTCCAAGATGTCAGCCACTGCTTCCTCTCTGCTTCCCCTGTAACCTATCTCCTCTAAGTAGTGCTTCCCCTCTCTCTCCTCCAGGGAGGATACGCAGTTTGGAGATGCAGGGCAGGCACCCAGGCTCACTCCGTCAAAGGTAGGTCCCTTCTTCACACTGGAACACCCGGTAAATAATACTACAAACATCAATAAAACTAAACTCTTCATAACTCTCCTCCTCTAATGTAAGCTACCCACGTTGAAACTTCTTTATCGTCTTCACCAGGGAGGTTACAAATACTATTCCCATAGCCAGAGCCCCTGCTGCTGATATGGTAGCCAGCCCCCTTGTAAAGGATCCCATAAGGTTGTGTCCTATGACATTGTTCATGGTAAAGTACATCCCTCCTCCTGGTACCAGTGGTATAAGTCCACATATGAGGATAGAGGTTACTGGAGTCTTCAGGTATCTTGCCCCCATCTCTGAAAAGACTGAAAGTGCCACAGCAGAGTAGAAATACGCCGCTGTTTCACTGGCCCCTGCCTGCTGGGTGTATAAAAATGTGGCCCATCCCAGACTCCCTGCTATAGAGGTACATATAAGCTTTCTTCCCCTTATGTTAAAAAGTATTCCAAAGCAGTAAGTGGCGATAAAGGCGAAATAAATTTGATACATCATCTTAAAACTCCCCCTAATTTAACATTGTAGACAGGGCTATACCTGAACCAGTAGCTAGGCAGGTTGCTATAATGAGAGCCTCTGCCCCTCTGGCCATACCTGCAACAAGATCCCCTGCTATGATGTCCCTTATGGCGTTTGTTATTGCCATTCCAGGTACCAGAAGCATTATAGATCCGATGGTTGTTGTGTCTACACTTGTAATTAAATCTATCCTAGAAAATAAAATTGCCGAAACCGAGGCTAAACACCCACCTGCAGAGTACATCAAATATGGATTCAGCTCCATCTTTTCCGAGAGACCCTTTAGAAAGTATATTAGTCCTCCTATAATAAAGGCTCCCATAAAATCCCTGGGGGTTCCTCCAAACATTCCAGCAAAGGATGCAGCTCCCAGGCAGTGGGCAATGAATACCTTTATCTCCGAGTAGATGGATCCATTGTCTATCCTTCTAAAGAGGGCCATGAGCTCATCTGTAGAGAAGTTACTGATCTCCCTTGCCACAGCATTTATCTTATGTATCTTATCCAGGTTTGTAGTCCTTGTAGTTATTCTTTCTGTTAAGGAGACCGGGATTCCATCCTTATTCTTCACAGAGGAGATTATTCCTGTGATTGTAGCAAAACACTGGGCTTCAAAACCATATGCTTCGCATATTCTACAAACTGTATCCTCCACTCTATAGGTTTCACCACCATTTTCCAGTATAATTCTTCCGGCATAGGTAGCTACCTCTAAAACCTTGCTAGCTTTCATAATACCCCCTTTCTATTACTTCCTTGAAGATTATATACAAAATACGAACATTTTTCAATGTTTTTTATACATGAAACAAAAAAAGAACAATAGTGTAATTTCAACTTTCTGTTTCAAAATAGATTACACTAATTATTTATTGAATATATTAAAAATAGTATCTCTAACCTCTATCAAACTAAATATAAAACATTAGAATTTTATTATGATGGGTGTCTATCATAGATATAACTGGATCTATACAACTATATTTATACAGAAAATCATGCAGTTCCTGTTAAGTGTGAAGAAAATATAGGGCTAATATGTCTGAAGATTATTTCTCTGAATATTTCTTAAGAAGAGGGACACCCTCTCTGGGGATTTTTTCCTATTCTTTCCCCTTAACTCCCTGCTATCTCTTTTAGATCAATCAATAAAGGTGTTATATATTGCTACAATCGTCTAACTAAACTTAATTTTTTAAAGGAGTTTTAAGTTATGAAAGTGTTAACAAAAAGAATATACTCATAACATAATTTTGTTACGGGAGGATTGAGATGAAAAAGAAGGCATTGATATTGGGAGCTTCACTCCTGGCCCTTACAGCCTGCGGCGGAAGCGGAGAAACTACAACAAAAAGCACAGAGAGGGATACCCTGGTAGCTGCTCAGTCAGCTGAGCTGAGGACCCTGGATCCCCATCAGGCTACAGATGTATATTCCAGAAGGCTCCTGGCAAATATCTTCGACAGACTTATAGAAAAAAACGAGGAGATGGAGCTGGTTCCCGGGCTGGCTGAGAGCTGGAAGTACCTAAGCGATACCAGTGTAGAGTTCAAGCTCAGGGAGGGGGTATTATTCCAGAATGGTAGCGAGCTAACCTCTGAGGATGTTAAGTATACCCTAGAGCTTGCCAAGAAATCTCCAATGGTGGGAATGTTATATGAAGCTATAGATGAGGTAGAGGTAGTGGACAAGTATACCCTAATTGTAAAAACTGCAGAGCCTTTTGGTCCCCTGCTCCACCACCTGAGTCACATTACAGCCTCCATTATGAATAAGGAATACAATGAATCCACAGAGGAGTACAACATTAAGCCCATGGGTACAGGTCCATATATGATGGAGAGATGGGTAGCTGGAGACAGGGTTATCCTCAAGTCCCACAAGGACTACTTCAGAGGAGAAGCTCCCATTGAAAATGTCATAGTTAGAAATATTCCCGAGGAGAACAGCAGGGTTATAGGATTGGAGACTGGAGAGGTTCACCTTTCTCAGGACATCCTTTCAATCTCAAGGATGTCCATCCTAAATGATCCAGGCTTGGAGCTTCAGGAGATGAGTGCTCTGGGGATCTCATACATGGGATTCAACGTGCAAAGGGGAGTACTTCAGGATAAAAGGGTAAGACAGGCTATCGCCTATGCCATAAACAGAGATGAGATAATCGACACGATACTCATGGGATCTGTGGAGAAGGCCAACGGCCTCTTTGGTCCTGGAGTATTTGGATACTCAGAGGAAGCTGAAACCATAGGCTACGACCTGGAAAAAGCAAAATTCCTTCTGGCTGAGGCTGGATATCCCAATGGAGGAATCGACCTTCTGGTAACCACAAGTGGAAGTGAAACCAATACCCAGATCATGACCATAGTCCAGGCTCAGCTGAAAGAGATCGGTATAAACCTCAACCTCCAGCAACTGGAGTGGGGTGCTTTCCTAAACTCCACAGCCAACGGGGAAACCGACCTCTTCTATATGGGATGGTCCAACTCTTCAGCTGACGGAGACTATGGAATGTCTGCCCTTCTTCACGGAGATCTCATGGGAGCCAGCGGTAACAGAAGCTTCTATAAAAATGAGAGACTGGATGAGCTTTTGGGAATGGGACGTAGGGAACTGGATGAAGACCTTAGAAGGAGTTACTATGCTGAAGCTATGGATATTGTAAATGATGAGGTTCCAATCTATCCATTTAGCTTTGCCCTGGCAAATGCAGGATACCAGGGGAGCGTAAAGGGGTATGAGCAGTCACCACTAAACAACCCTAACTTCTTCAAGCTCTCCTTTGAATAGAATTAATAAAAAGGAGCGTGACGCTCCACCCCTTATAAAATTGTGCAATAAATTTTTATGATACACTAATCTATAATTCTATACTTTACCTTAATAATGAAAAAGCGGAATCAATCAGTCCGCTTTTTTTAATCTTTACAAAATTAAGATTATTTCTTATTAAAGGGGATTAATTTAATATAGGAACCATCTTCTCTCTGAACTCCCTTAACCTTTTCAGAAGTTCCTCACCCTCGGTATAAAGTTCAGGGTAATGCTTTTTAAACTCCCTTACCCCCTCCTTAAGAACCTCTACCATCTTCTCTCCCTCACTGGTGAGAGTATAGTTGGCTTTCTTCCCTGACTTCTCCTTTGCCACAAGGTCCATCTCCTCCAGCTTCTTTAAGCTCCTATAGACCTGAGCAGGATCTTGATCCAGGATATCAGCTAGAAGGTAGGGGGATCCTGCAGATGAATAAACAAAGTAGAGAAGAACTGCCTCATTGTGGTTGAGAGGGGTATTTCCTCCATATTTAAAGTCCTTCTTAATTACCTTCAGACAGAGCATTATCTCCCTGATAAATTCATAATACATATATCCTCCTAGATACAAAATAAACAATATATAATAAGCCTAAAAATCAAACTCTATCCAATTTTCCACAAATTATATTTTACTTTAAAAGCCCTATATCGTCAAAATATACAGCAGCCGATTATATCTACAGATAATTTCATAAAATCTTCCCACTTACCTCTCATGTTCACTAATTATAGGCTACCGAGGTCCCACCCTTACCCTAGGAAAGGGCACCTCATAACTTTTATATAGAATTTTAAGTTTAATTTAAGTTTTTTCGTGTGTATTATTTCACAACTAAAACAGATAAAATTCACTTAGTCCACTTCTTCAAGAACCACTATATTCCTTTATTTATAAGGAGTTACAATATTCTTTAAAGTTTTTCACTGATCACTAAAGGAACAATCATCTATGACTTTTTACTATTTCCGTATCGCACTCTGTGAAATAAAGTTATTGTTAAATTTCACTTAAAATGCTACAATACCTGCACATCGGTAGAAAACCGTAAAAAGTATTAAAAAATAGTACAGATAATTTAAAAAGTTACAGGAGGAAAACATGGCAACAAACGCTAAAATTGAAAAAAAGTTAACACTGATATCATTGATCCTGATGATATTCACATCGGTTTTTGGATTTACTAACATTCCAAGATCATTTTATCTAATGGGATATGCAGCTATCCCTTGGTACGTTGTATCAGCAGCAGCATTCTTTATTCCATATGCATTTATGATGGCAGAGTACGGAGCAGCCTTTAAGAGTGAGAAGGGTGGTATCTACTCTTGGATGGAGAGATCTGTAGGAACTAAGTATGCCTTTATCGGAACATTTATGTGGTATGCATCATATGTAGTATGGATGGTTAATGTAAGTTCAGCTATCTGGATCGTTATCTCAACAGCGCTATTTGGTAGAGACCTTACATCTAACTGGAGTCTACTGGGATTAAATTCAACTCAGACTCTGGGACTTCTTGCTGTTGGATTTATGCTGACTATTACCTTTATCGGTTCTAAGGGGCTTGAGAAGATTACTAAAGTTACATCTATCGGTGGACTTGCTGTAACTCTTATCAACCTAGTTCTTCTTGGAGGAGCTCTTCTTATCTTAGCTCTTAACGGTGGAGAGCTGGCTCAGCCTATGAAGAGTATCGGAGAAGCATTTACAACTTCACCACACCCTGGATATCAGACTTCTATTGCAGCTGTTTCATTCATGGTATTCTCTATCTTCGCCTTTGGTGGAATAGAAGTAATCGGTGGATTAGTTGATAAGACTGAAAATGCTGAGAAGACATTCCCTAAGGGAGTTACTATGGCAGCTATTATTATAGCAATTGGATATGCTATTGGAATCTTCCTATGCGGAATCTTTACAAACTGGGATGCAATCCTTTCAGATTCATCTATTCACATGGGTAACGTAGCTTATGTACTTATGGAAAATCTAGGATTCCAGCTTGGTCAGGCTATGGGAATGTCCCCTGAGCTTTCTACAACTATCGGACTATGGATGTCTAGATATATGGGAATCTCAATGGTTCTTGCTCTTACTGGCGCATTCTTTACTCTTTCATACTCGCCACTTAAGACTCTTATCGAGGGAACTCCTGCAGAGATGTGGCCTGCAAAGTTAAGAGAGAGCAAGGATGGTATGCCTGTAAATGCAATGTGGATCCAGTGCGGTATAGTAATTGTGTTCATAGTTATGATTTCCTTTGGAGGAGAGGGAGCTTCAGCATTCTTCTCAAAGCTTATCCTTATGACTAATGTAGCTATGACAATTCCATATATGTTTATTGCGGCTGCATTCCCTAAGTTTAAGGCTAAGGAGAGCATCCAGAAGCCATTTGAGATCTATAAAAGTAAGACTGCAGCTAATGTTGCAACTATATTCTGTGTAGTTACGGTAGCCTTTGCAAACCTGGCTACTATAATCGACCCTGCAACTAAGGGAGATTTCGCTTCTACAGCGTGGATGGTTGGAGGACCACTGTTCTTCACAGTCCTAGCTCTCAAAATCTACTCTAGATATGAGAAGAGAATCGCTACTGAAGCAAGAGAAAAGGTGGCATAGTTAAGATAAAAGGCTTAGAGGATGACCTCTAAGCCTTTTTTAATACTCTCTTCTATTCACTCCCTAAAAGATAAAAGAACTCTTCTATATAAATAACTTACTAGCAAATTAAAGTCGATCATAGTAATCTATACTAATAAAAACTGCACCTTTCTCTTGAAAAAAAGGTGCCTAAAGTTCAAGACTTTCGATAATAGTCTTAAGAAGTACAACTTATTTTCCGTTTCTTCTATAGGCTCTAGATAGAACCTAACCTGTATAACGAAACGAAGTAGATATAATAAGTGAAGTAGGACGACTATCTGCAGTCGGCCATTTTAAATCTAAAACCTACTAATATACCATTTAGAAAGCAAGGAGTCTTTAAACTAGCTACAACTCCACTCTTCCTTAATAAATTTCCCTGGCTGCTTTTACTTAAAATGCTATCTTCTTTAGTTGTCTTCTAAAGAGAAGAGGAGATAGTATCCCCTTTATAATACTTGTAATGGCTATACTCATCCACACCCCATTTAAACCAAACAGGTGTTCCTGGGAGAGGAAGAGGGCTATTGGTATACGAGATCCTGTAAAGATAATACTGATGGTAGAAGGGATCTTCGGCTTTCCTATTCCGCTGAAGGAACCATTGGTGATGATCTCCACACACATAAAGAGCTGAGATAATCCAATTATCCTCAGATACGCTGCCCCTGCATCTAGGGTTCCCCTGTCATCTACAAATATCCTGATGAGGAATTCCGGAAACACCACAAAGAGGAAGGTAGTTATTAATCCAACACCCAGGGCCAGCTTGAATGCAGTCTTATACCCCTCCACCATCCTCTCCTTCAGCTGAGCCCCATAGTTCTGCCCTATAAAGCTAGAAACAGCCCCATAGAGACCTCCCACAGTCATATAGGAGATGGACTCTATCTGGAGACCTATTTTCTGAGCTGCAATGGCATCTGGTCCCCAGGAAGCTATTATTCTGGCTATTACAATACCAAAACCGGTAAATAATACCCTCTGAATCCCCAAGGGAAGTCCAAGGGTAAGGATCGCCTTTATAGTTTCCACACTGTATTTAAAGTGCTCCTTTAGTATAAAGAACTCCCTTGACCTTTTTACAAAGAGGAGGGTTACAAGAGCCTGGGATATGAAGGTGGCAAGAGCTGCTCCTCCTACTCCCATATTCATCCCAAAGATAAGGATGGGATCCAGCACTATATTAAGTATTACTCCCACTGAGTTTATCTTAAAGGGAAGCTTACTCTCCCCGAAACTATTCAGTATCCTCACATAGATGAAGTTGGTAAACTTAAACACAAGAGAAAGACCTACAATTATCATATAGGTTTCAGCCATGGATTCCACTGCCGGATCACCCAGCTTAAAGAAACCTATGAGATCTTTTCTGAAGAAGAGAAGGGCACTTATATAGATAAGGGATACAACTGCATTTAAGATAAAGGCATTCCTGATATAATCCCTTGTGAGCTGCTCCTCCTTAGCCCCTATGGCATGGGCTATCTTTATCCCTGCCCCTGTTACAATCATGGAGTTTATAGCAAATCCAACATTTATAAAGAAGGTTGCCGTTCCTATTCCAGCTACTGCACTACTTCCCAGCCTTCCTATCCAGATCATATCGATAAGCCCATAAGCCATCTGGAGGAAAGAGGATCCCATTATGGGAATAGCCAGCCCTACAAGTATCTTCTGTATATCTCCTACGGTAAGGTTGTTACTTTTTTTCATTACAGCTCCTCTCCTTTTCAAGTACCTCTGTAAGAAGGTTTATCCCCTCAAAGATTATGTCAAATTTTTCCTTTGGAAGCTTGCACACCACCTGTCCAAAGTGCTCCATAAAAGCCTCCTTTATCTCCTGGGTTTTTACCCTTCCCAGCTCACTGAGGCTTATCCTGGTAATTCTCCTGTCGGAGTCGCAGGAGCACCTCTCTACCAGCCCAAGGTCCACCAGCTTAGATATATTCCTTGTCATAGTACTGCAGTCCAGAGCCATCCTCTGGCTTATCTCCCTCATGGATAACTCGCCATTTTCCAAAAGCTCCAGCAGGGTATAGGCCTGGGAGGAGGTAAAGCCCTTTAACTTAAAGGTACTCTTCTCCAGAATATAGGTAAGCCTAGCCAGCTTCTGTATCTCGCTTCCGCAACAGCTTTCATACTTTATCTTCATAATTCACCTCTATTATTTGTATAATACAACTACTTAGATAGTATAGTACAATTTTTAGAAATTTGCAAAGAAAAAAGCTCCCCTCCCGAGGGGGGAAAAGCTCACATCTTACACCTGTTTTTTCCAAGTTTTTTGGCCCTGTAGAGAAGGGCAGCAACTCTGGAAATGAGCTCCTCTACGGACATTGAAGGACCATGCTCAGCTACACCTATACTTATTGTAGGGGATTTCAAGGAATCTATCTCAAGGTCTGCCACTCCCCCCTCGATGAACTCCTATAGTGAAAGTATACCTTAAGGTTAACCTCCAAACAAGATACAGGGTATAAGGTATAAAATATAAGGTGAATCTTATCACTATTACTA
This sequence comes from Propionigenium maris DSM 9537, assembly GCF_027925155.1. Lineage (GTDB taxonomy): Bacteria > Fusobacteriota > Fusobacteriia > Fusobacteriales > Fusobacteriaceae > Propionigenium > Propionigenium maris. The sequence goes on from NZ_BSDY01000007.1 coordinate 37,229, forward strand.
GGAGGACCTTATTATTTTTTAAAAACAGGTTTCTATGATATAATAAAAGTTGTCAAACTCAAAGGAGGAAGTAGGATGTTAGGACTTTCCAACCATTTATTGAATAATATAGGTTATATCATAGCAATCGCTTTTGGTCTGACCCATGTAAATACCTTTAAAAGAATAATCGAGAAGGAGAAATATAGTGTAAGGGACAGGGTTATACTCTCCCTTTTATTTTCAGCCATAGCGATACTGGGAACCTATGTGGGAACAGACTATAACGGAGCTATAGCCAACACCAGAAATATAGGGGTTGTTGTTGCAGGGGTAGTAGGGGGACCTATCATAGGTCTTGTTACAGGGGTCGTTGCAGGAGCCCACAGATACTTTATAGATGTGGGGGGAATCACCGCCCTTCCATGTGCCATTGCCACTGTTTTAGGGGGAATTCTCTCTGGGGGAGTATACAGAAAGATAGAACCCAAGGAAAGAAAACTCTATGGTTTATTGGCAGGGATAATAGTGGAAAACCTCAGTATGGGATTTATCCTCCTCATGAGCCGGCCCTTTGAACTGGCCAGGGATATAGTGACAAATATATATATCCCCATGGTTCTCGCCAATGGAATGGGAGCCTTTATCGTAATTGCAATAACCGAGAGTATCCTGGAGGAGAAGAAGAGGATGGCAGGGGAGCAGGCCAAGCTGATCCTGGAGGTAGCCAACAAAACCCTCCCCCACTTCAGAGACCTTACCAACAAATCCCTCATCAATGTGTGTAAGATAATCCGGGACTCTGTGGAGGCTGAGCTTGTGGCTATCACCGACAGGGAGAACATTCTGGCCAGCTACAGTTCAGAGGAGAGGTATAAGATCAACCACACTGAGATCGTGGGAATTGGAACAAAACAGGTGCTTGAAACCGGGGAGATCCTCATTGCCGATGAGCTGGAGGATGAGCTGAAGTTCAGGTGCTGCCTCAAGGACCTCAAATCAGCCATCATTGCCCCGCTAAATACAGGGCAGGGAACCACTGGTACCCTGAAGCTTTACTTCAAGGAAAACAGTTCCCTTACCTCTAGAAATAAGTATCTTGCCATAGGCCTTTCCCAGCTCATCTCCACACAGCTTGAGATAAGCAGGGTAGAGAGGCTGAAAAATGAAGCTGCTAAGGCTGAGATAAAAGCTCTCCAAGCCCAGATTAACCCGCACTTTTTATTCAATGCCCTTCACACGGTATCCTCCTTTGTGAGGATCGACCCAGCCAAGGCAAGAAAGGTCATAATCGATCTCTCAACCTATCTGAGGTACTCCATAGAAAACGGAGACAGGCTGGTAAGTATCGGTAAGGAGCTGGAGCAGGTGAGAGCCTATGTGGATATAGAAAAAGCAAGGTTTCAAAATAAGTTTATGGTACACTATGACATAGAGGAGGGGGTAGAGGAGAAAACCATCCCAAGCCTCACCATACAGCCCCTTGTGGAAAATGCTTTAAAGCACGGAATTCTAAAGAAAAATACAGGAAAAAATGTATATATAAGTGTCTGCAGAAGTGAAGAAGAGGGGATAGATATAGTAATAGAGGATGATGGTGCCGGCATCGAAGAGGAGATCATAGAAAACATCCAGAGGGACAATGTAAAGCCTGAAAAGATAGGGCTCTACAACGTTCACAGCAGGATCAAGCTTCTCTATGGAAGGGGACTTACAATAGAGAGGCTGGATAAGGGCACCAGAATTAGTTTCAATATAGGAGGAGAGTAATGAGATGCATTATTGTAGATGATGAGTTTCCATCTAGGGAGGAGCTGAAACACTTCCTTGGACAATATATGGAGATAGATATTGCAGGGGAGTTTGATGATCCCTTGAAGGCTCTGGGCTTTCTTCAGGAGACCAGTGTAGATGTGGTTTTTCTGGATATAAATATGCCTAACCTGGACGGAATGAGTCTTGGAAAGCTGATCTCCAAGTTTAAAAGGAGTCCCCAGATCATATTCATAACCGCTTATGACTCATATGCTGTGGAAGCCTTTGGAATAAGAGCATTTGATTATATAATGAAGCCCTACTCAGAGGAGAGGATCAAGGATACCCTGGACAGACTTACAAGGAGTAAGGGGGAGACCTCTCCAGGAGAAAAGGAGGTCCAACAGCAGAATAAACTCACCCTATGGAAGGGGGACAAGATGTTTGTACTTCCCCTAAAGGATATCTCCTTCTGCGAAGCCTGCGAGAGGGAGACAAAGATATTCACTCCAGGGGGAGTCTATATGTCAAAGCTGAAGATATCGGATCTAGAGGAGAAGCTTCCCAAGGGAAAGTTCTTCAGAAGCCACAGATCATATATAGTAAATCTGGATAAGATTGTGGAGATCATTCCCTGGTTCAATACTACCTACAACCTGAAGCTCAGTGATATAGATGAAAAAATACCTGTAAGCAGGAGTAAGGTAAAGGAATTTAAGAGCTTAATGGGTATAGGATAGTAAACATTCACCGGCAGGGAGGAACAATGAAGGATACGCTTACAGATTACCTGAAATTATTTTTGCTCTGGATCTTTCTCATAGCAGCCATAGACCATGCTTTCGGGGGGCACCTTATGGACAGACTTATGAAGTCTGACAAGGGTATCCCTATAGAAAAAACCTATATGATAGCAGTAAGTTAAAGGAGGGAGCCAGGCTCCCTCCTTTTATTTTTTTATATACTCTGCAGCACTCTCTCCTGCAATCCTACCAAATACCACTGAACCACTGTAGGCAGCTCTTGTATTAACAACCTCTCCAGCTGCATAGAGTCCCTCTACAATACTTCCATTCTCAAAGAATACCTCTGACTTCTCATTGGCTACTACTCCACCCTTGGTCATATGAACAGCAGATTCCACCTCTACCCCGTAGTATGGTCCCTCTGTATCCAGAGCCCTTACAATCTTTCCATAGGAATCCGATCCAGCCTCTGAATCTCTATTGTAGGCAGTCATAGTTTCCATAAAGTTATCCACATTCAATCCCAGTTTTTCAGCCAGCTCCTCAAGAGTTTCACCCCTTGTGTGCAGCCCCTTTGCCTCCTGAGATGTAAGACGATAGCTGGTATCCTTCAGAGTATTGTCATAGATATAGTAAGCTACACCATCTGTCTGATTTAATATAGCTCTACCTCTCTCTACTCCAGAGGTCCCTGCCTCCTCGATAAACCTTTCTCCCTCCACGTTTACAAGAACATACCCAGGTCCCTCTCCAGTGAGATCTCTGGTAGATGTAAGAATAAATCCAAAGATGCTCAGAACATCCAGGTTATCCACCTGAATATTATTTCTTTCAAATACAGGAAGGAAATCCCCAGTAGCTCCCGTCTGATTTGAGTGGGCAAACCCCTCTACCTCCGGGTTGTGCTCCAGTAGAAGCTCCTGATTTGCTACAAATCCTCCTGTGGCGATTACCACAGCATCTGCCATTATATTGTAGAAGTTATTTTTATTCTGCACTCTCACCCCTACAACCTTTTTGTCATCCATGATGAGATCCAGCCCCTTGGTACCTGTCCTTACATCCACTCCTAGCTCAGCTACCCTTCCTTCCATACCATCCTGGATGTGGGCACCAGCATAGGCATCGGCTTTATGCATGTGTCCAGTATCTCCCAGCCTGTGATCCAGAGTTATTCCCATCTTCCTGAACCATATATCCACAAGGGACGCTCCATTAGCCCATGCCTTCAGACGAGAGGGCGAATCCATCTTGTTGCTCTTGAGCATATCCTCATAGAGGGTGTCAGCAGTTGCTGTATATCCCTCCTCGTTCTGTACCTTGGAGTTAACTATTCCAAAAAAGTTCCTGTCATATTTACCATTTCCGCTGAGGATATCCATCTTCTCAACCAGGATAACGTCCTCTGCGCCTGCTTCCTTGGCAGAGATTGCAGCTGCAAGACCTGCTGGTCCCCCTCCAACAATAACTATATCTGTTTTTACATCCTCCAGATACTTTACAGGTTCCTCAGGTCCCTTGGTTTTCATGGTGATCCTTCCAAAATCCTTCTCTGCTTTCTTAAGAGCATCGTTGACAGCTCTCTTTACTCCAAGAGAGGTGTAGGTAGCTCCCGATACACTGTCTACAATGGGGCTCTGAGCCTCTATAATTCTTTCCTTAAGAATAGGAAATGCCCTGTCCATAATAAAGTCCGTTTCCTTGTGGGATACCACAACAATATCCTCGATCCTTTCCTCAGTTCCAATAACCTTAACAGTTATCTCCCCTGTAAATCCTCTTCCCTTCCCCTCTATTGAGTCCTGGGAACAGGCTGTGAATAAGAGAGTTAAGACAAGTAAGGCAAAGGTTTTTACAATTCTTTTCATAATTTCCTCCTGATTTCTAAGTTATTGGTTCATTATAGTTCTTTTTGTTTGTTAAAAAAACTTAAGAAAACCTAAAATTAACCCGAGGATAACTTTTAAAATCTAAAAGTAAAGGGCTCTAGGAGTAAAGAGAACCTTAAAGCAAGAAGCACCCCCTACTGAGAACCTGTGTTTTTCTGATGGTACAAATAAAAAAACCAGCCACAGCTGGTTTTAATTTAAAGGAAGACAAAGCCGAGGATTCCCGACATAAATATCATCCATATGGGGTTTATCTTGGTTTTAGTAAGGACTATAAAGGCCAGAATAAATATTCCGATGGCAGGGTAGTTCACCGAATAGTCGGAGAGAAACCTCACTATCCCGCTGGGAGGAGTCTTTATAAATGTAGCTCTTCCTATGGTATATCCTGCATAACCTATAAGTCCCACGGTAATGGGCTTCAGCCCCAGGAAGAAGGCGTCCTTATAGACATTACCCTTACACCTCATGAGGATCGTCGCCAGGATAAGGATAATAACTATAGATGGGGTAATTACCCCTGCTGTAGCTGCTATTCCTCCCCAAAATCCCAGAAGGTCGTTACCAACATAGGTAGCTGAATTTACTGCTATGGCACCGGGAGTCATCTGAGCCACCGACACCAGATCAAGAAACTCGCCTCTGGTCATCCACTCCCTCAAGAGAAGCTCCTTCTCTATTAGGGGAAGCATAGAGAGCCCCCCTCCAAAGGTAAATAATCCTATCTTAAAGAAAACTGCATAAAGCTGTATATATAACATTACTCAGCCCCCCTTCCCATAGCCCTGAGAGCCACACCAGGCAGGAGGGTATAGAGGATAAGACCAAATGCTGCCCCCATAACTATAAGTTTAATGGGAGAAAGCAGTGAGAATATTAAGCATATCATGGTAAAGATAAATATAACCACTCCCATGGGAGTATTGGCTGAACTCTTAAAGAGCCTTATGAGAGATTTAAATATCATGGCCACTACCCCTGCCCTTACTCCTGTAAGGATCTTTTTAGCCACCGGGGAGGTAAAGCTATCTGCCACAAAGTGAACTATGAAGGAGATAATAAAGAGGGACGGCAGTATAACAGCTATAGAGGCGATTATAGCCCCAGAAAGTCCTGCGGTTTTCTTCCCTACAAAGGTAGCAGCATTTATGGCAATAACTCCGGGAGTCATCTGGGAGACGGATATTACTTCCAGAAGCTCCTCCTCCTCTATCCATCCCTTATTATTTATAATCTCCCTTTCAATTAACGGGATCATGGCATACCCTCCCCCAAAGGTGAAGGCACCGATCTTAAAAAAAGTTAAAAATAAATCTAAAATCAACATTGCAAACCTCTTTTCTGTAAGTTATATAAAACTATTATATCCTATATCCCCTATAAATGCCACTCCTCTCCCCTTAGAAAAACCTTATACTGTTTCTTGACTTGCATGGTATAGAATGCTAGAATATATAGTGTTTGATAGTTGATTTAGTAAATGAAAGAGACCCCCTTAGGGGAGTTATGAGGTGATATTTTGAAGATAATTTCTTTTGATCTCGACGGTACACTCCTTAGAGATAATAAAACAGTATCTGATTTTTCCAAAAATATTCTTTTGAAGTGCAGAGAGGCTGGGAAAACACTGATCTTTAACAGTGCCAGACCCCCAAGACTGATATATGAGGTTCTTCCAGAGGAGTTCCACGGGGATATAATCATCTCCTCCAATGGCGCTCTCATCAATAAGGGAGAGGAAACAATGTTTAAAAATTTTATCTCCCCTGAGGATACAAGAGTGATAATAGAGTACCTGGAAGGCAACCATCCAAAGATTTATTTCTCTGTGGAGCAGGGAAGAGACAGCTACACCTCCTTCTACGATGAGGCCTATAACAAGGAGATGTTTGCTTTAAAGGTTGATTTCAGAGAGGTTGACCTTAAGGGAACCCCTAAGTTTCTGGTAAGGGTTGGAGCTATGACCGAGGAGGAGTTAGAAAGATTTATCCAGACCCTTCCCCCTTCATGCGCCTTCCTCAGAACAGACGGAGGAGAGTTTGCTCAGATAATGGCCAGGGGGAATACAAAGCTCAGCGGTATAAAGAAGATAGTGGATATGAAAAACTACCACATAGATGATGTTATTGCCTTTGGAGACGACCACAACGACTTTGAGATAATAAGGGATTGTGGTGTGGGAGTGGCCATGGGGAATGCCGAGACTGCCATCAAGGAGGTAGCAGATCACGTTACCCTTACCAATGAAGAGGATGGAGTAGCAAAGTTCCTCTTTGAAAATGTTATAGGAGCTTAAAAAGCAATGTGACCTTGCATCCTAATAATCGGTTGGAGCATTCATTATTTCATTTAGCTTTTTTATAAATTCTATCCCTTCCTTAATAATAAAAAAAGCAGCTTACTAAGCTGCTTTTTTCTTTGGAATATTCCCAGATCATTTAAAGGATAGGAAGAGTTTTATGGTATTAATCTATTAAGAAAATATAAAGGAGCAGGTTTTATGGGATTAATAGAGCAGCTACACAGAGAACATAATGAGATTCGACTACACCTGAAGAAGATCCAGGTAAACGATGATATTGAGATCTTAAATCAGCACTTCAGCCAGTTAAAGAGGGTGCTTATCTCCCACCTCATTACCGAGGACAATGAACTCTACCCGGCTCTCAGAAGCCTCCAGGCAACGGAAAAAATATCCAACTCCTTTGAGGAGGAGATGGGAAGGATATCAAGTGATATAATGGATTTCTATGCTAAGTATAAGTATGAGTTTAAGGGAGAAAATTTTAGAGGGGATGCCGGTGTGATAATAGATAAACTCATCTACCGGATTACCAAGGAGGAGAGGGAACTCTACCCAACCTTTAAAAGACATTTTCCAAATAAATAGAGGAGGAGCCCTACGGCCCCTCCTTTTTCTATACTAATTTTAAGAATGTCGTTGCAAAGTAGAAGTAGATCAAGAGAGATATTGTATCTACTATGGTAGTGATAAGAGGTGCTGCCATTATAGCAGGATCCAGCTTCAGTGTCTTTGCTATAATTGGAAGGGTTCCACCTATTGTTTTAGCTGTAGTAACTGTGAAAACAAGTGTGGAACACACAACCATAGCTACCATGGGATCTATCTTCTCAAAGAAAGCCAGCCTCAGAAAGTTGGCTGTAGCAAGTCCAAGTCCTACAAGGACCCCCACCCTCATCTCCTTAAAGATTATTCCTGGCAGATCCTTCTTCTCTATCTCTCCCAGGGCAAGGCCTCTTATTATAAGGGAGGAGGCCTGAGATCCTGCATTTCCCCCTGTATCCATAAGCATAGGAATAAAGGCCGCCAGAATAACTGCATTTTCAAGGACCTCTTCATACCTTCCTATTACCCTTCCAGTAAGGGTTGCTGATATCATAAGTACAAAGAGCCACACTATTCTGTGTTTTGCCAGGCTGAATATTCCTGTTTTCTTATACTCAGTTTCCATGGGTTCCACGGCATTCATCTTCTGGATGTCCTCTGTATTCTCCTCTTCTAGAGCATCGATAACGTCATCCACAGTGATAACCCCTACCATCTTTTCCTCTACATCCACCACAGCTACAAGGTCCAGGTCATACTTTTTAAAAGCCTTGATTACATCCTCCTGGTCATCTACAGTTTTTACTGTAACTGGGAACCTCTCCATGAGCTCCTCTACTACCTCATCCTCCTTGGCAAGAACTATATCCTTTAGACTCAGTACCCCTTCAAGCTTCTTGGTCCTGTCTGTAATGAAGCAGGTGTTGATACTGACACTCTCTCTACCTACAGATCTTATCACATCCAGGGCTTCCCTCACTGTCATGGACTTCTTGAGTGCCATAAACTCCACTGTCATAAGGGAGCCAGCCGAATCCTCCGGGTACTTTAAGAGCTTATTGATATTGCTTCTTCTCTCAGTTGGAGTAAGCTTCAACACCCTCTTTACTACATTGGCGGGCATCTCCTCAAGGAAATCTACCACATCATCCAGGAAGAGGCTGTTTATTACATTCTCCACTTCTCCCTCACGGATATTTTCCACCAGGTACTGCTGCCTCTCAACCTCCATATAGGAAAAGACATCTGCAGCTCTGTCCTTCTCCAGAAGTCTAAAAACAATTAAAAGATCCTCCTTATCCATCTCCTCTAGCATATTTGCTATGTCCGGCGAGTTCATCTCCTTCAGGTGATCCTTTAACTCTAAAAATCTTCTCTCATCTAATAGTCTTTTTACCATAATCTGCTCCTTCTTATGAGAAGCACGGGATCGGACCACGGCTTCTCAAATGCGTATTTTTTTCTATGGGTACTTTATCTTTGCTTCTACCGGCGCCCTCCATGGCCCTCACCTCCATTCAATAATTGTCTGTTCAGTATAATTTTAACTCTAATTCTTATTATCGCCAACTTATTTAATATTAAATATACTTAAAGTCAACTTGAAGAGTATAGCAGATTTTTTTAAGATGGAGACATTAAGTTTAACTTAGATTATTTTTAAGGTTTAAGAGAAAATGTAATTTAATGATTTCAGATTTAGTTTTTAGTATCTTTTTTGAATATTAAGATGTTTTTTTGTTTTAAATGTATTTTTATTGAAAAAACCGTTGACACCTCCTCTGAAAGGTGCTATACTCTTCATGTAAGCAATGGAAGTGGATGAGCAACTGGTGTTCTCCCCGGTCTTCAAAACCGTGTGGGCGGCGTGAGTCGTCGGTAGGTTCGATTCCTACACATTTCCGCCAAACTTAAATATAATTTACTTTGATATACAGGGATTTAATATAAAATCCCTGTATTTTTATTTTTTGACCCCCACGCTCTTCCGGTCGGTTTTTAGGCATACCGATGCTGGAGGCAGGGGTGTATTTTCACCCTTTATCTTGTTATTATTTTTAAGTAGGGATGAAATACGATAGATAAAAAAAGAGGGTTTAAAACCCTCTTCTTTACTTGTTTTTAAATTGGCTGCAACTAACTTTACTATACAGTTTTGCAATCTAAATATTATTCGTTTTCCACTATATATTTTTCAAGAAGCTCTTGGTAAAACTCGCTTCCAATAATGTTATCCAAAGCGCCATTTATCTTTTCCAGAAGCTCTGTATTCTCCTTACTTATAGCTATAGCATACTCCTCCTTTGCAAGCTCCTTTGGTAGTATCTTCAGTTCAGGATTCTGTCCTACAAAGTTTACTGCCTGCTGATAGTCTAGGATAATAGCATCTATCTTAGAAGTGTTAAGAGCTAAGATTGCTTCATAGGCCTTATTATACTTAGTAAGGTTTATCCCCTCTATTCCCTCAGCCAGGGTATCACTTGTTGTCCCCAAAGGAACTCCCACATTCTTTCCAGGAAGGTCCTCTCCACTGGTGATACTGGTATCATCCTTCTTTACTATAATTACCTGGCTTACATTAAAGTATGCCTTGGAAAAGTTTACTGCCTTCTTTCTTTCCTCGGTCACAGACATTCCAGAAATTATCGCATCTATCTTACCTGTCTGTAAAGCCGGAAGAAGTCCTGCAAAGGCTATATCCTGAATCTCTAACTTTATTCCAGCCTGTTTTTCTATCTCCTTTGCCAGATCCACATCAAAACCTACAATTTCTCCACCTTCTCTGTACTCAAATGGAGCAAAGTCAGCACTCATCCCTACCACATAGGTCTTCTGCTCCTCTTTTTTAGTCTCTTCCTTGGTTCCACAAGCTGCTAACAACATTATCATTAATATTCCCAGTATCTTCTTCATCTTTCTCCCTCCCTAGAGCTAACCTCAATAAAATTTATTGCGGCACTCTTCTCTAATAAAAAACGTTATCTTCTTGCCAAAACTTTTAAACCTTTATACTTATAAACCTTTTTTCTGCTTCATCATTGCATTTATCTTGCTAGGCAGTGAGAATAACTTTATGAACCCCTCTGCATCGCTGTGGTTGTAAAGATCACTTGCTCCAAAGGATGAAACCTCCTCGTCATAGAGAGCATTTTCACTCCACTTTCCTGCCACCTTTATATTTCCCTTATAGAGCTTTAGCTTTACCGTACCGCTTACACCCTCCTGAAGCTTTTCCACAAGACAGTCCATAGCTTCCTTCAATGGGCTGAACCATAGACCATTGTATGTAAGTTCTGCATACTTTAGAGCCATACTCTTTTTAAATGCCCACGACTCCTTGTCCATACAGATACTTTCCAAGTCCTCTAAAGCCTTATAAAGTATCGTTCCCCCTGGTGTTTCATAGACCCCTCTGGATTTCATTCCTACCAGTCTGTTTTCCACAATATCTATAATTCCTATACCGTTTCTTCCCCCTATCTCATTTAGCTTAGACACCAACTCTACCGCTCCTAACTTCTCTCCATTTACCGCCACTGGAGTTCCCTTATAGAACTCTACCTCCACATACTCCTCTACATCTGGAGCATCCTTAGGTGGTGTGGTCATCATATAGAAGTCCTCCTCCATATGTTCATTTCCAAGGCCCTCTATCTCTCCCCCCTCATGGCTGATATGCCATATATTCTGGTCTCTGGAGTAGATCTTCTCCTTGGTTACGCTGAGTTTTATCCCCTTGGACTGGGCATAATCTATGGCATCCTCTCTGGATTCTATATCCCACTCTCTCCACGGAGCTATTATCTTTATTGTAGGATCAAAGGAGGCTACTCCCACTTCAAATCTTACCTGGTCGTTTCCCTTACCTGTACACCCGTGGCATATATACTTAGCCCCCTCCTTGTGGGCTATCTCTACCAGCTTCTTTGCCATAAGAGGTCTAGCATAGGCTGTTCCCAGAAGATATCTTCCCTCATACATAGCCCCGGCTTTTAGTGCCTTAAAAACATAATCTGAAAGAAACTCCTCAGTTACCTCTTCTATATATATCTTGCTTGCTCCTGAAGATATGGCTTTCTCCTTTACCTCCTCCATATCGTCGTCCTGTCCTACATTTATACAGGCTGCTATTACTTCTAGATCATAGTTTTCCTTAAGCCATGGTACGATTATAGATGTATCCAGCCCCCCTGAATATGCCAGCACTACCTTTTCTTTAACTGTATTTTTTTCATTCATTGTTTTATCCCCCTATTTTCTCTAGATATTTCTTCCCGTTATTCATCTGTACCTCAAGAGCTTTCCTCCCTGTACCACCGTAGGAATTTCTCTCCCATACACAGCTTTCCAGACTTATCTTTTTATGGATATCCTCTCCGAAGGCTTCATCAAACTCCTTGAACTCCCCTAGCTTCAGTTCAGATATCTTCCTCTTATTTACCTCACAATAAACCACTATCTCTCCTACTATTCTGTGGGCTTCCCTGAAGGGAACTCCCTTCTTAGCCAGGTAATCAGCCACATCTGTGGCATTTATGAATCCTCCCTCTAGATTTTCATACATCCTATCTGCATTTATCTTCATTGTTTCAAACATCTCTTTGAATATCACAAGGGATATCTTTATTGTATCTATAGAATCAAAGATCCCCTCCTTGTCCTCTTGGGTATCCTTATTGTAAGCAAGGGGCAACCCCTTCATCACCGTCATTATCCCCACAAGGTTTCCATATATTCTTCCGGTCTTTCCCCTTATGAGCTCTGCCACATCGGGATTTTTCTTTTGTGGCATGATGGAGGATCCAGTGGAGTAGGTATCTGCCATCTCCACAAAGGAAAACTCGGTAGTCGACCATACCACTATCTCCTCACAAAATCTCGATAGGTGCATTGAGATCATTGATATTACAAAGTTCATCTCTATGATGAAATCTCTGTCACTCACTGTGTCTATGGAGTTTTCAGTTACCTTTTCAAACCCCAGCTCCTTGGCTACAAACTCTCTGTCTATATTGTAAGTTGTCCCTGCAAGTGCTCCTGCTCCCAGTGGCAGTTCATCCATCCTTTCTATGCTTTGCTCCAGCCTTTCATAGTCCCTCTTAAACATCTGAAAGTAAGCCATAAAGTGGTGAGCTGCCGATATAGGCTGAGCTCTTTGCAGGTGAGTATAACCTGGCATTATTACCTCTTTATTTTCAATACTTTTATTCAGAATCGATCCCATAAGCTCTTCGAGAAGCTTCTTTATAAGGGTTCCCTCCTTTTTCAGATACATCCTTATATCTACAGCCACCTGATCATTTCTGCTTCTTGCTGTGTGGAGCTTCCCTCCTATCTGACCAATCTTTTCTATAAGTCTTTTTTCTATAGCCATATGGATATCTTCGTCTTCTATATGGAAGACAAAGTTTTCTGCTTCTATCTCTTCCTTTATCTCCAGGAGACCATCTTTCATAGCCCTTTGCTCCTCAGATGAAATTATACCCTGTTTAGCCAGCATCTTGCTGTGAGCTATACTTCCCTCTATATCTTCAGCATACATTCTCTTATCAAAATTTATAGATGCATTGAACTCCTCCAGTATCTTGCTGGAACCTTCAACGAATCTTCCTCCCCATAACTTCAAACTTTTCCCCCTTTCTCTACTCTATCCACCGATAAGGACACAACTACCTCCCACAAAAATTCTTCTCTGCAGGTTTCTGATACCTTTCATCTCTACACTTCCTCCACCTGGTGTAAAGATCACTGCCGTTATTACCACTAATATATTTATCATCTTTTTCATCTTTCTTCTCCATGTTGTTTTTTCCTGTTTTTCATTTATTTTCTATTTTTTTGTATAAAAAAGGAGCCTGTCATCATCCAGGCTCCTACTCCAAGATAAATTACAGTTTCCTATATCAATATTCTGTTTTTAATTCTTCCTATACCTCATCCTGTTTTTCCTCATCTTTCTTCTCCCTGTCTATTAAAATCCATATGAAAATTTCTACTACTGCTATTTTTAGTGGTTCAGTACCTTATCCAGAAACTCCTTTGTTCTCTGGCTCTTGGCATTTTCAAATATCTCTATGGGATCACCATCTTCCACTACTACCCCCTGATCCATAAACATCACTCTGTTAGCCACATTTTTAGCAAAACCCATCTCATGGGTTACAATAACCATCGTCATCCCCTCGGTGGCCAGGTCTCTCATTACATCCAGTACCTCTCTTACCATCTCTGGGTCAAGGGCACTTGTCGGCTCATCAAATAACATGATGTGTGGATCCATTGCAAGGGCTCTTGCTATGGCTATTCTCTGTTTTTGTCCCCCGCTCAACTGGTTAGGATAAGCCTTTGCCTTATCAGCCAGCCCCACTCTTTCCAGCAGACTCATAGCCTTCTCCTCCATGGCTCCCTTTCCCTGCTTCTTAACCTTCATTGGTGCCAGTGTAAGGTTTTCAAGGACATTCTTATGTGGAAAAAGGTTAAAGTGCTGAAACACCATCCCCACTCTCTGACGTAGACTATTGATATTTGTAGCCTTCTCCATAATGTCCTGACCCTCTATGAGAATGCTTCCCTTAGTGGGCTCCTCCAGCTTGTTTATACATCTTAGAAATGTTGATTTCCCAGACCCGGAAGGTCCTATTACAGCTACTACCTCTCCCTTTTCCACATGCTTATCTATCCCCTTTAATACCTCTAATTCTCCAAAACTTTTATGTAACCCCTCTATCTTAATCACTTACCTTCAACCCCCCTTCAACTTTTCTCATGAACTTTGTAAACATCGTTGTCAACATTAGATATATAAACCCCACTGCCAGAAGCGGCTCCACTCCTCTGTATGTCTGGCTGGTAATTATATTAGCTGATCTCAGCAGATCCACTCCACCAATAAATCCTACTATGGAAGTTTCCTTCAGAAGAGCTATGAACTCACTTACAAGAGCTGGCAGTATCTTTTTTACTGCCTGTGGGATTATTATCTCCTTCATTGCTGTTGGATAGTTCATTCCCAATGCTCTTGCTGCTTCCATCTGTCCCTTTGGCAGCCCCTCTATTCCCGCTCTTATTATTTCCGCTACATAGGCTCCGCTGTTCAGCCCAAAGGCTATCCCTGCCACCACAAGTATGGGCGTATTTCTAAGCTTTCCTACAAATATTATGTTGGCCAAAATCATTAGCTGCACCACTGCTGGAGTTCCTCTCACAATATCCACATACCCCAGTGCAAATCTTTCCAATGGATTTACCTTCTCCAGCTGCTTTATCCCCTTGAAGGGATAGAAGTGAGACAGCTTCATCATAGCTAGTAGAATTCCCCATACTATCCCGATGACCGCTGCAAACAGGGTTACTCCTATGGAAAACTTCAATCCCTTTAATATATACATGTATCTTGAATCTTTAAAAAATATCTCTGTCAATGTCTGTAAGTACATCTCTTCCTCCTACTTATTCTTCCAATGTTAATAAAAAAAGTCCGGCCAGCTTTTGTAACCTTATCTACAAAACGGCTGACCAGACACTCTTCCTTAAGAAAAAACAAAAGCCAGCAGGTACAATCTACCTCTGGCTTAAACTCTCTCTCTCTACTCAGTTATACTCATGGGGTATCGCTTTCCCCCAATCTTTGCAAAAGAATTTAAATGTCAATTTAAGCCTATCGAAATTAGATAAGAATTATAGTTTTGTATTCTATTTCTCCTCATTCTACTCCTTAACTTAAGCATTTGACTTCCTCCTCTTTTAAAATCTTTAACCTGCTTCATTCTTCATCAACCATATTACTTCTCAAGTTGTTTTCTTAAATTATCTTTTATTAGAAATAAGTTTACCATTATAATCCCTTTCTGTCAACATTTTTTTATTAACGTTGTACCTACATAATGTACAATCTTTGTTGGAAAAGTATCAAATCTTGCCTTCTATTAAGCTTTTTGCTATATGATAGAGAGATCCTTGCTCCTTCAATACAGCATATAGAATGCCCCCTAAAGAGCCCCTCTCACAATTAAAATATAATTTTCTATAATAAACAACTTTTGAATCTGATATTTTTCATATAAAAAAGCAACGTGACGTTGCATCCCAATAATCTGTTGGAATACTAATTACTTCATAAAAATTTTTAATAAATTCTATACTTTCCTTAATAATAAAAAAGCAGGGATCCCCCTGCTCCTTATAAGAATTTTTTATCTCTTTTAACCTTTAAAGTACTCTTCCAACTTCTTTCCTGCTTCTTCCAATACTTCAAGTTCCTGGGTGCAGGATATTCTTATGCAGTTCTCTACCCCGAAGGATTTTCCTGGTACCACTGCTACCCCTGTATCCTCTAGCAGTTTCATAGAAAAATCCAAAGAATTTAGACTGCTTAACTTTGAATAGTCAGCTAATACATAGAATGTCCCCTCAGGTTTTACCACTTCAAAGCCTATCTTTTTTAATAAGTTATATATGTATAGAGCTCTTTCCTCATACTTTCTTAAATTATCTTCTAAATTGATATCTTCTTTTAGTGCTACCAGTCCCCCGTATTGCGAAAGGGTAGAAGGGGTACTAATTGTATATTGACTTATCTTTAACAGGTGGTTTCTTAGAGTTTTGTTGGCCAATATGTAACCTACTCTCCATCCCGTCATGGAATGGGACTTAGAAAACCCATTTACCACTATCAGATTATCCCTTACTTCCTTTACTGCAGCTGGAGAGTAGAATTTATTTCCAGAAAAAATTAACTCACTGTATATTTCATCTGAAATTAAATAGATATCTTTTTCCACTGCAAGCCTTGAGATCTTTTCTACCTCTTCCTCAGATAATATTGTTCCACATGGATTTGAAGGATAGTTTAATATAATTGCCTTAGTTTTAGGAGTAATTGCCCCCTCTAAGATATCAGCACTCACCTTATAGCCATTCTCCGTACTATCTACATAAACAATCTTAGCCCCCGATAGTGTAATAAGGCCGCCATATAGTGGATAAGCTGGTTTTACAACTATCACTTCATCCTCTGGATTCAGTATTCCTCTCAGTGCTGTTGAAATCCCCTCTGTGGATCCTACCGTTACCAGCACATTATCCCTGTCATAACTGGATCCATACTGATTGTTATAAAACTTCGCTATCTCCTCTCTGAATTCTACAACTCCCCCCAATGGAGAGTAACACAGCTGAGTTTCCAGCATATATTTTGCTGATTTTTCCAAAACAATTCTTGCGGTTTTTAAATCTGGTTCTCCTATTGTTAGATTTATAGAGCCCTCTATCTCCTGGCTTTTGGCCAATACGTGTCTTATATAATTTGGCTCTAATTCCTTTAATTTAGAATTGATGTTCATAACCATCCCCTACCTTCTCAGATCCTCTACCAGCTGAGTTTTTTCTTCAGTCTTCTCATCTACTTTCTTTATTACTCTGGCAGGGCTTCCAGCTACCACTACTCCCGGCTCTACATCCTCAGTTACTATGGCACCAGCTGCTACCACAGCTCCCTTACCTATCCTTACACCTTCCAGCACCACTGCATTGGCACCTATAAGGACATCGTCTTCCACTATTACAGGAGTAGCACTAGGCGGTTCAATTACCCCGGCAAGAACTGCACCGGCCCCTATATGACAATTTTTACCTACAGTAGCTCTTCCTCCCAGTACAGCGTTCATATCTATCATTGTTCCCGGTCCGATTACCGATCCTATATTTATACTTGCACCCATCATAATTACAGCATTATCTCCGATAGTTACCTTGTCTCTTATTACACACCCAGGTTCTATCCTTGCATTTATACCCTTGAGATCCAGGGTTGGGATAGCTGAGTTTCTTCTGTCATTTTCCACTACATAATCTGTTATAGAGTCTTCATTTGCACTGATTACTTCTTTAATTACTTCCCACTCTCCGAAGATCACCCTGGAGCTTCCCTCACCAAAAACCTTACACCCTTCAAAGTTTAAACTTTCAAAGTTACCGTTCATATATACTTTTACTGGTGTTACCTTCTTCGAATCTCTTATATAGTTTATTATCTCTCTTGCATTATTTAAATTTTCCATCATTTCCCCTTTTCTTCTAAAGATTTTTTATGTTGTTTTTATCTATTCTTCATCTTATCCTAGAATTTATCATGGCTCTATTAAAGGCCCAGCACATCCTTCATGGTATATAGATTATTTCCCATATCTCTTAAAAAGTAGATCCCCTTTAGAGCTCCCCTTACAAATATCTTTTTGGACAGGGCTTCGTGCTTTATCTCCACAATTTCATCCTCTCCGGCGAAGATTACAGAGTGCTCTCCTACGATGCTTCCGCCCCTCACTGCATGAACACCTACTTCGGTTCTTTCCCTTCTTGCCATCCCCTCTCTCCCATATACAGGCGACAGTTTTTCTGGGTGGCCTTCCACCACTCTGTCCAATAAAAATTTGGCTGTTCCACTTGGGGAATCCAACTTTTTATTGTGGTGCTTTTCAATTATCTCTATGTCAAAGCCTTCTCCCAGAGCTCCTGCCATCTGCTTAACCAGCTCCCCTAAGAGATTCACTCCAAGGGATGTATTATAGGAGAAGATTATGGGAGCTTCCTTGGCTGCTTCTTCTATCCTTCCTATCTCTTCATCTGTAAATCCAGTTGTTGCTATGAGTAATGGTATCTCCTTTAATTTTACAAAGGTAAGAAGCTCCTCTAAGTTAGAGGGATGGGAAAAATCTATTATCCCCTCTATATCTTGTGGAATACTTTCTAAAGATTCATAGACCAACTCCCCTGAAGCTTTTTTGTCTATCATCCCTACAAAGTTAAATCTGTCATCTTCTATTAGACCTTCTGCTACCAATCTCCCCATAGCTCCAGCGCCATAAACTGCTATATTCATAATCCCACTCCTGTTCTTTTGAATTTTCCTACTTTATCTCTATACCTACACCTTCCATCTCCTTTACCATCTCAGCTGTAGCTTCCTGACTCATCTCACACAGGGGAAGCCTTAAAGGCCCCACACCATAGCCTGCCAGATTCATAGCTTTCTTTATTGGAATAGGGTTTGCCTCTATAAAGAGGGAGTTTACAAAACCATTTATAGCTAATTGTTCCTTTCTGGATTTATCTATCCTTCCCTCTAAATAGTCCATTACTATATCATGGGTCTTTCTGGGCTCGATATTAGCCACTACAGATATTACTCCCTTCCCTCCAAGGGACAGTACCGGCACTATCATATCGTCATTTCCAGAGTATATATCAAATTCTTCCGGGCACCTTCTGGCAATCTCAGCTACATAGGAGATATCTCCGCTTGCTTCCTTTATCCCCACTATGTTTTCTACCCTGCTTAGCTCCTCTATGACTTTAACTGAAAGGTTTACTCCTGTTCTCGAAGGCACATTGTAGAGGATAACGGGAACTTCAACACTTCCTGCTATCTCCTTAAAGTGCCTCATAATCCCTTCATTATTCCCCTTGTTGTAGTATGGTGTCACCACAAGAAGGCCATCTGCTCCTGCCTCCTCTGCTCCCTTACTTAATTCTATGGCCTCTGCAGTACAGTTGCTTCCAGAGCCTGCTATTACGGGAATCCTTTTATTGGTATATTCACAACACCTTCTTATAAGTTCTATCTGCTCACCTATACTCATTGTTGAAGCTTCTCCAGTTGTCCCGGCTATTATTATTGCATCTGTTCCATTATCCACATGAAAATCTATCAGTTCATTCAGCTTATTGTAGTTTATAGTATGATCCTCATAAAATGGTGTTACTATAGCTACTCCCGATCCTCTAAATATACTCATCTTGTCCCCCTTGATATTCTTAATTCCTATTAATGACCTCTTTAATTTTTACCTTCTCTAATTAACAGCTCCGCTATCTGCACTGTATTTGTTGCAGCACCCTTTCTTATATTATCCGCCACTATCCACAGGTTCAGTCCGCTGACCAGACTTTCATCCCTTCTCACTCTTCCTACAAAGACCTCATCCTTCCCCTCTACAGAGATTGGCATGGGGTAGATATTGTTAGATGGGTCATCCATCAAAATTATTCCTGGAGTTTCTGAAAGTGCCCTCCTTACCTCCTCTATCTCAAACTCTTTTTCAAGCTCAACATTTACAGAGATAGAGTGTCCGTGTTTCACAGGTACTCTCACACATGTGGCACTTACTGGAAGATTGGGCTTCTCCAGGATCTTTCTCGTTTCTCCTATCATCTTCTCCTCTTCCTTAGTATTTCCATTTTCCATGAATACGTCTATATGGGGAAGGCAGTTGTAAGCTATAGGATGTGGGTAGTTTTTAGGCTCCTCTCCCCTTATTCCATCTTCCAGGTCTCTTATTCCAGCAAGTCCCGATCCCGATACCGCTTGATAGGTTGAGTACACTACTCTCTTTATGCTCCACCTGTCATCCAGGACCTTCAAGGGTACCACTGCCTGAATTGTAGAGCAGTTTGGGTTGGCTATTATATTCTTGTGCTTCATTGCTGCATCTGGATTCACCTCTGGTACAATAAGGGGTACATCCTCATCCATCCTGAATGCGCTGCTGTTATCTATTACTACCACATTGTTCCTTGATGCTATAGGTGAGTACTTTTTGCTGATATCTCCCCCTGCTGAAAATAGTGCATAGTCCATCTCCCTGTCAAAGGATCTTTCCGTCAGCTCCTCTATTGTGTATGTTTTTCCCCTAAACTCCACCTGCTTACCTGCTGACCTTGCAGAGGCAAAAAGGTAGAGCTCATCGATGGGAAAATCTCTTTCCTCAAGCACCTTTAAAAATGTAGTCCCCACAAGTCCTGTTGCTCCTACTATACCTACTTTATATCCCATCTTTCCTCCTCATTAATCATCTTTGGTCTGTCATTCTGTAACTCTATAAGAGGAACTCTCCCTCTGCTATCTTTACACTTGGTCCAGTCATGAAGACATCCTCTTCAACTTCTATATACATCTCTCCCCCAGGTACTACGACCTTGGTATCTTTCTCCAACCTTCCCAGCTTGTTTCCAATGACTGCAGCTGCACAGGCTCCTGTACCGCATGCCAGGGTCATTCCTGCCCCCCTCTCCCAGGTTGTTACATGAACTTCCTGACTGGATTTCACCTCACAGAAGTTTACATTGGTTCCCACTGGATACAGTTCATATTTTTCTATCTTGGGGCCTAGTTTTTCTACATCTACCCCCTTTAAATCATCTACAAATATCACTGTGTGGGTTGTTCCCATAAAGAGGGATGAGACCTTTATTTTTTCTCCATCTACCTCTATTTCCTTTTCTATATATTCCTGGGCTTCCTCTCTTATGGGTATAGCGCTTCCTTCAAAAATAGGTCTTCCCATATTGACCCTCACCATAAACTCGGTGCCCTCTGTTATAGTGACCCTCATCTCTCCAGCACCAGTCTGTATACTCACACTATCTCCTGAAAACAAGCCATTATTCTTCATATAATGGGTAAAACACCTTATCCCGTTGCCGCACATGGGAGCTGTTGTACCGTCTGCATTGTAGAAGTTCATCACTATTCCTCTGTCATTCCTTTCAAAGACTATCATCCCATCTGCACCGATTCCAAAGTTTCTGTGGCAAACTTTTTTTCCAAGCTCCGAAAGGTTTCTTCCCCTTACATCCTCTATATTTAATATAATGAAGTCGTTCCCTAGACCATGGTATTTTTCAAATCTCATCTTTCACCCCTTATAGATTAAATGCTTCTGCCAGAGCGTGTACAGCTCTTTCCTTGTCCTTTGGATCTATTGCATAGGAGATGCTTATCTCAGATGTGGTTACCTGATAAAATCTTATTCCTTCCCTTGCAAATACTTTAAACACCTTTCCTGCTACACCAGGATGGCTCATCATCCCTATTCCCACAAGAGATATCTTGGTAAAGTGATTGTGCTCCTCTACCTGAACCTCTCCCAGTTCTCTCCTTATTCTGTCCAAAGCTTCCTCAAGGAGATTAAGCTCATTATCTGGACATGTAAAGGACAGGTTCAGTCCGCCCCCTTCCACCAGGGTCTGGCTTATCATGTCTATATTGACCCCTGCCTCCCCCAGCGCCTCAAAAATATCCGATATATTTTCCGGAGTGTTCTCAAGAGATTTTAGAGTAGTAAGTATTATATTGTCTGTTATCCCAAGCCCTGTAATAACCTTCTCCTCCATATCCAAATTCCTTTCCACGATCATTGTCCCCCTTTTATCTGAAAGTGTTCTCCCAACATAGATTGGTACACCATATTTTTTTCCTAGCTCCACTGCTCTTACTTCCATTACTCCTGCTCCTAAACTGGACATCTCCATCATCTCTTCATAACTTATCTCATCTATCTTTTTAGCTTTAGAATAAGCTCTTGGATCCACTCCATATATTCCATCTACATCTGTGTATATCTCACACTCACAGTTAAGACTTGCTGCTAGAGCCACTGCACTGGTGTCGGATCCTCCTCTTCCCAGGGTTGTTATATCTCCAGCTTCATTTATCCCCTGGAATCCCGCCACAATTACAATCTTCCCTTCAGCCAGATACTTCTCAACCTTTTTAGAGTCGATACTCTTAATCTTACTCTTAGTATGTATCCCAGTGGTTTCTATCCCTGCCTGATAACCTGTAAGAGATATGGCACCTACTCCAAATTCATTTAGTGCCATGGTAAGGAGAGCTATGGTTTCCTGCTCCCCCACAGAAAGTAATCTGTCCAGCTCTCTTTTATTTGGTTTGGAAGTTATAGAACCTGCCTTGGCAAGAAGGGCATCTGTTGTCTTTCCCATGGCTGATACCACAACTACCAGTTCCCTTCCTTGTTTTTTTTGCTCCACCAGACTTTCGGCTATATTTTTAATCTTTTCAATGGTCCCTACCGATGTTCCCCCGTATTTTTGTACTATCCTCATACCTTCCTCCCTAGCTCAATATTAAATGACCCTATCTAATATAACTTAATATCATTTTTTATCAGGTCCATATAAGTTTCCCTCTTTACCACCAGCTTACTCTCTCCAGAACCTACAAATACAACTGCTGGTTTGGTTATCCTGTTGTAGTTACTTGCCATACTGTAGTTATAGGCCCCGGTAGAACCTACCGCTAAGATGTCCCCTACCTGGCATTTTTGTAGCAGGGTGTCCTTCATTATCACATCCCCCGATTCACAACACTTCCCCGCAACTGTTACCAGCTCCGTCGTGGGATCGGTCATCCTATTTGCTATACTTCCCTCATACTCTGCCTGATAGAGTGCCGGCCTTATGTTATCTGTCATTCCTCCATCTATAAATACATATTTTTTTCCGCTGTAGGTAGTCTTTAGTCCCCCTACCCTGTAAAGAGTGGTCCCTGCATTTGCCACAATACTTCTACCTGGTTCTATCATTACCCTTTCAATCTCCACTTGATATTCATCTATCTTCCTCTCCAGGTGCTCTATCATCTTAGAGGTGATATCTTCTATATCCAGGGCATCATCTCCCTTAGAGTAGTAGACTCCAAATCCCCCTCCCATATTTAAAACTTTTGCGCTATACCCTGTTTTCCTTTTAATTTTTGCTGCAAACTCCACCATTGTTTCTATGGCTACCAGATATGGAGCTTCATCAAATATTTGAGAGCCTATATGACAATGAAAGCCATCTAAGCTTATATATTGACTTTTGGAAGCTCTTTCTATGAACCCTTCTATTGTTTCGTCAAAAATTGATTCTCCAAATTTAGAGCAATATTTTGAGGTTTGGATGTACTCATGGGTATGAGCTTCTATACCTGGATTCACCCTCAAAAGTATTCTAACTTTCGAGTTACCTTTTCTGCATAATTCCTCCAATAATTCCAGCTCTCCCGGGTTATCCACAATAATTGTTCCCACTTTAGATTCTAAAGCCAGCTCTATTTCCTCTGCTCCCTTATTATTTCCGTGGAAGTATATCTTCTCCATGGGAAATCCAGCTTCCCTTGCTGTAAATACCTCTCCCCCTGATACTGCATCCATACTCAGACCCTCTCTGGCCACCAACTGACACATGGCCATAGTTAGAAAAGCCTTGGATGCGTAGATTATTTCAGTCTGGAATTTATTGGATTGAAATCCCCTTTTAAACTTATTCATATTCTCCTCTATCAGACACTGATCCATCACATAGAGGGGAGAACCATATTCTTCCACTAATTTCTCGGTACTTATCCCCCCTATATGCAATAGATTTTCCTTCACTTCCATCGTTCCAAATCTTCTCATGACTCCCCCCTAATTTTTAACCTCAACTAGTAAAGCCTATCCAAATTTTAAACTCTTTAATAAAAAAAAGTCGCTAGGATATATTCCTACCGACTTATAATCACAAAAAAATTATAGTTAAGTATGAATAGCACCCCATTATTTCTAAAAAATAATGACAGTTCTGCAGCTCTTAACTACAGCCCCAGCAGCATCCCTCGGCATTAGGATACAACTTCGGCAGATCTCCCTTTCAATATACTGCATTGGACTTGCCTGTCCTTCATATATCTACTGATAATCTCTGCGACCTCTATTACTAATTTCGTATTAGTTTTTAATTTCATTCATTCTATTTGATTATTGCTCCAAAGTAAAATATACTCTATATATGATTTTGTTTTAAAATTTATATAATTTGTGTGAAATCGACTTCATTCCTCAGTTTTTCTCTCCTTTTCACTAAAAATAACTTGGTTCTAAAATTAAAATAAAACAAAACTTGTTTTTTCCAATTTTGAACACTATAATCTCTATAAACTACGATATTATTAGGAATTAGCTGTTTAAGGAGGAAAGGTAATGAATATAGATAATTTATTGGAAGAGGTCACAAGGTATAGAAGGGAGCTTCACCAGATTCCAGAGATAGGGTATAGCGAAGTAAAAACACAGGAGTACCTTATAGAGGTTCTTACAAAAATGGGCTATAAGCCTGAAATAATTTGTGGTACAGGAGTATATGTATATATTGAGGGAGAGGGCTCCGATACTGTAGCTTTCAGGGCAGATATAGATGCTCTCCCCATCACAGAGGAGACCAACTGCTCATTTAAGTCCCTCCATAAAGGACACATGCATGCATGCGGTCACGACGGCCATATGTCTATGCTTTTAGGTTTTGCCCATCACCTTAAATCCTATAAAAAATTTAATAAAAATATTCTCCTTATATTCCAGCCTGCTGAGGAGGGACCAGGAGGAGCAAAGGATATTGTTAGTGAGGGACTCCTTGAAAAATACAATGTAAAGGGTATATTTGGAGCTCACCTCTTTCCTGGGCTAGAGGAAGGAGTTGTTGCATCTAAAAAGGGAGCTATGATGGCTCAGTCCACAGAGATAGATATAGATATTATAGGAAAAAGTGGTCACGGAGCCATGCCCCAGACAGCAGTAGATTCTATATTAGTCACTGCAAAACTTCTAGAGGCATATCAGTCCATAGTTTCAAGAAGTCTTTCACCTCTTTCCCAATCTGTTATCACCTTTGGAAGGATAGAGGGGGGAACAGTAAGAAATATTATTGCTGAAAATACAAGGATAGAGGGTACAATACGTACTTTTTCCAGAAAGATTTTAGACGATATCTTAAGGAGGATAGGTGAGATAAATGAAGGTTTTGAAAGGTCCTACGGTGTCAGGATAAATTGCCACATAAACATCCTGTATCCTCCTGTAATAAACGATGCTCACCTCTTTAGTCAGATAGAGGAGTTGGTTGACCTCTCCGATATAGAGCCTTTGATGCTTGCTGAGGATTTCTCCTACTACCAGGAAGCTGTTCCAGGTATCTTCTTCTTCCTGGGAACTAAAAACGAAGAAAGGGGATTTACCGCCCCCCTTCATAACTCCAAGTTTAATTTCGATGAGAAAGTTCTTCTAAAGGGAATTGAGTTGTATACCCTCCTATCCAAGAAAATAAAATTAATCTAACATTCATTTTTTTCTTTGGATAATTACTCCTATATAATATTAGCTATCTTGAAGGTGCCTCATTTTCTGTATTCTTGAATTAATCCTTTTTATTCTTAGGAATTGGAAGATCATAATGCACCCTTGGAAATACTGCTACATACCTCAATTTTTTAATGCATTAATATATTGTTTTCTAAAACACCCTTACCTAAAGAAAATTTCCCTGCAATTTTCAGAGGGAAAATAACCTAAATGAGGAGTATATAAACCCTTCCTAGGATTTATATACTCCTTTAATTTAAAAAATCTATTGATCAGTTTTTGAATTAAAAAAACAATACTTAAAACCAACCCCTCAGAAGTTTTTTGTGTATTTACAGGCACACAATCACAAGGACACCCATTGCCCTTACACTGGAAATTGGAAAGCTTTATAATTTCCTTTTAAAGTCACTATGCCTTCGAGAGTTAAGCTCGATAAAAATCAGGTCAACATTATTCCCCCCCTGCAAGGGTTGCAACCATAAGTGCCTTTATAGTATGCAATCTATTCTCTGCCTGATCAAATACCATAGACTGCTCTCCTTCAAAAACTTCTTCTGTTACCTCCATCTCTTTAATCCCAAATTTTTCATAAATTTCTCTGCCTATTAATGTTTCTTGGTTGTGAAAAGCCGGAAGACAATGAAGAAAGATCGCTTTCTCTCCTGTCATCTTCATTACACCACTATTTACCTGATAGGGAAGAAGCTTTTCTATCCTCTCCTTCCAAACCTCGTCTTTTTCTCCCATAGATACCCATACGTCAGTATACACTACATCTACATCTGCAACCCCTTCCTTTAGGGAGGGGGTAAAAGTTAGTTTTCCACCTGTTGTTTCTGCAATTTTTTCAGCTTTTTTTCTCAGGGATTCCTCTGGGTAAAGATCCTCTGGAGCCACAATTCTAAAATCCAACCCCAACATGGCGGACCCTATCATAAGAGAGTTCCCCATATTATTTCGACCGTCCCCCAGATAGGCCATCTTTATCCCCTCCAGTTTGCCAAGCTTCTCCTTAATGGTAAGAAAATCTGCCAAGATCTGAGTTGGGTGAAACTCATCTGTGAGCCCATTCCATACTGGTACACCTGCAAACTCTCCCAACACCTCCACAGCTTCCTGACTGTGTCCTCTAAATTCTATCCCCTCATATAAACGCCCCAATACCCTCGCTGTATCCTTTATAGATTCCTTCTTCCCTATCTGGCTTCCTGAAGATCCTAAATATGTCACTGTAGCTCCCTGATCCTTGGCTCCCGCCTCAAAAGCACATCTGGTTCTTGTGGAATCCTTTTCAAAGATGAGAGCAATATTTTTTCCACAAAGATATTTCTTTTCATTCCCTTCCTTTTTTTCCTTTTTTAGCTTAGCTGAAAGTTCCAAAAGAAAATTAAGTTCCTCTGAAGTATAGTCTAAAAGCTTTAAAAAATTTCTTCCCTTTATCATCTTTCTCCCCCCTTAAATCCCTGAAGTATTTCCTTTAGCTTAATGTAAACTTTATCTAACTCCTCCATGCTTATATTTAAAGGAGGTATTATTCTCACTACATTATCACCTGCTCCAACTAAAAGAACCTTTTTCTCAAGAGCATACTTTATAAAGTCTCCAGGATCTTTTTTGAACTTTATCCCCTGTAGAAGTCCAATTCCCCTCACTTCTTCTATAATGTCAAACTCCTCCTCTAGAAGTTCCAGTTTTTTTCTCAAACTTTCCGCTTTTTTATCTACCTCTGCCATTACTCCCTTGTCTATTAACTCTGTTAAAACTGTTTTCCCAACAGCACAGGCAAATGGATTTCCACCAAAGGTAGTCCCGTGGTCTCCAGGAGCAAAGACATCTGCTTTTTCATTGACAAGAACTGCCCCTATGGGAATCCCTCCTCCAAGTCCCTTCGCCATACACACCACATCGGGTATAACTCCAAACTTATCATAGGCAAAGAAGCTTCCGCTTCTTCCTACACCACACTGAATTTCATCAAAAATCAAGAGACAATTCCATTTATCACAAAACTCCCTTAATTTTTTTAAAAATTCCACCTCTGCCTTCACCAGGCCCCCCTCCCCTTGAATAGGCTCTACTATTATTGCACAGGCTCCAGAGATCTTTTTGTAGATATCCTCGATACTATTGAGTTCACACTGTTCTGTTCCACCTATGAGAGGCTTAAATTCCTTTTGATACTTGGGCTGCCCAGTCACAGAAAGAGCTCCCATAGTTCTTCCATGGAAAGAATTCTTCATATAAAGGATCTTACTCTTGCCATGACCCCTTTGTTTTCCATACTTTCTAGCTATTTTAAGGGCTGCTTCCACAGCCTCTGCTCCGCTGTTGCAAAAAAATACCCTACTGTGATCACTTAAATCCACCAGCTTTTCAGCCAGTTCATGCTGCTCTGTAGTATGATAAAGATTTGAGATGTGGAGTAACTTTTCACTTTGCTTTTTTATAGTCTTTACTATCTCAGGATGACAATGCCCCAGTGCATTTACAGCTATTCCCGCTACAAGGTCCATATACTCGGTCCCTACATCATCATATATTTTCATTCCTATACCCGATACAAAATTATTATCAGGTCTGGTATAAGTATTTATTAGCATTTTTAACCTCCCCGTTGCCTACAATCATCGTTCCAATACCACTTTCAGTGAATAATTCTCTTAAGATACTGTGCTCCCTTTCACCATTTAAAATGTGCACCTTTTCCACTCCATTTTTTAGAGAAGATATGCATGCTTCTACCTTGGGTATCATTCCCCCACAGATTATTCCCTCTTCAATAAGCTTGGCTGCTTCCTCCACTCCCAACTCTTTTATCAATGTTCCCTTATCATCTATGTCCTCATAGATCCCATCTGTATCCGTAATGAGAATAAGCTTAGCTGCTTTAAGGGTCCCAGCTACTTCGCCAGCCACATAATCAGCATTTATATTATATGTGTTTCCTTTCTTGTCTGTTCCCAAAGGTGCTATTACAGGTATTATCCCTGCTTCCAAAAGATTCTCTATGATCTCGGCATCTATACCTTCTACCTGTCCCACATAACCTATATCTATCCTCTCTTCATTACTTCCTATGTATTTTTTTTCTGCCATTATCATATTGCTGTCTTTACCTGTGATTCCCACAGCTCTGGTGCCATTTTTATTCAAAAGGGATACTATCTCCTTATTTACCTTGCCGCCGAGAACCATCTCTACTATTTCTATAGTTTCCCTGTCTGTTACCCTGTTTCCCCTTTTAAACTCAGATGTTTTCCCTAGTTTATGAAGCATATTATTTATTGCAGGTCCCCCTCCGTGTACAACGACTGGAAACATTCCTACATATTTTAATAGAGCTATATCTCTTATAACCTTTTCCTTTATCTCCTCATCCCTCATGGCATTTCCACCGTACTTTATGACTACTGTTTTACCGTGAAACTCCCTTATATAAGCAAGTGCCTGAGACAAGATTTTTACGTCTTCCATTCTCCCCCCTAAGTTCTGTATGCCCCGTTAATTTTTACATAGTCATAGCTCAAATCACATCCCCAAGCAGTAGCTGAATACTGCCCCTCTTTTAAATCAATATCAACTTTAACTTCTTCCTTTAAAAGAATTTCCTTAGCTTTTTTTTCGTCAAAATCAACTCCCATGCCATCCTTGGCTATCTGGATTTTATCTCCTTCACCATAAAATGAAATGTCTACTTTATCTGGGTCAAGTTCAGCCTCAGAGTATCCTAGTGCACAGAGAATTCTCCCCCAGTTTGCATCGGCTCCAAAGAAAGCACACTTAGTAAGATTAGATCTTATTACAGCCTTTGCACACATTCTTGCCCCTTCAAGATCTTTTGCATTTTTTACTTCTACCTCTATAAGCTTAGTTGCCCCTTCACCATCCTTGGCAATAAGTTTAGCCAGCTCTGTATTCATATATGCCAGTGCTTCCTTAAACTTTTCATAGTCTTCACCGGGAGACTCAATTTTGATGTTTTCTGCCAGGCCATTTGCCAGGATCATAGCCATGTCATTGGTACTTGTGTCTCCATCTACAGATATCATGTTATAGGATGCCCCTACGCTCTCTTTAAAAGCTGCATCTAGCATCCTCTTACTGATATTTAGATCTGTTACAAGAAAGGAGAGCATTGTTGCCATATCTGGGTGAACCATTCCAGATCCTTTAGCTATTCCGGCTAAGGTTATCTCCTTCCCTCCAGCTTCAAATGATACTGTCAGCTTTTTTTCAAAGGTATCCGTTGTTTTAATAGCTATTGCAGCATCGGTTCCTCCTTCATCTGAGAGTTTTGAACACCCCTTCTTTATTGCTGGGATCACCTTCTCCATATCCAGCTGGACTCCTATAATCCCAGTGGATTGAACAATAACCTCCTCCCTTTTTACTTCCAGTGCATCTGCCACTGTTTGAGCCATTATATTTACATTTTTTAATCCTTCCTTCCCCGTACAGGAGTTAGCATTTCCGCTGTTTACCACGATTGCTTTAGTGGTAGGATACTTGATATGCTCCATATTCATCAGTATTGGTGCTGCCTTTACCTTGTTTCTTGTAAATACAGCTGAAGCCACAGGATTACCCTCCGAAGAGATAACACAAAGATCTTTTTTCCCGCTTTTTTTGAGACCTCCTGATATCCCACTGGCTTTTATTCCCTTTACATCTGTTATGGTTTTCTCCTTCAATATCTTCATCTTTTCTTTTCCCCCCTAGATGGTTTGCTATTCACCACTATTACTTTAGTGGTGGGATTCTTGATATACTCTATATTCATTGGTATTGGTGTAGCTTTTACCTTATTTGTTCGAGAAACCACCAAAGCCAATTCTTCCCCCTTCCAACTGGTCACACCCATGTCTCCCTTCTCTCTTTTTTTTGGCTCTCTGCCCCCTTATTGCCTTATATTCCATTTAAATCTGCTAAAGTAGTTTTTTCAACTAATTTCATGCTCTTCCCCTGAATAAACCTAAGGAAAAATAGAGATAAAATCTATTGCTGTAGCTTCCTCAAATCCAAACATCAAATTCATATTCTGCACTGCCTGTCCTGCCGCTCCCTTTACAAGGTTATCTATTGCAGATACAACAATTACTCGTCCCGTTCGTTTATCCACCTTCACCGAAATATCACAGTAGTTACCTCCCTTTACCCACCTGGTTTCAGGAAGTTCCTCCTTGATACGTATAAACTTTTCCCCACTGTATTCCTTTTCATACAGCTTCCTCAAAGATTCATCATCGATTTCTCTCTTGAGGTCTCCGTAGATTACAGATAGTATCCCCCTGTTCATGGGGACAAGATGTGGTGTAAAAGTTAACTTTACCTCTTCATTGGCAACCTTGGAAGCCTCCTGTTCTATCTCTGGAGTATGTCTGTGGGTTGTTACTGCATAAGCTTTTATAGTTTCACTGCATTCACACATGAGAGTTTGAGTTACACTACCCCTTCCGGCACCGCTTACTCCTGATTTTGCATCTATTATTATGGAGTTGCTTTGAATGAGTCCTCTCTTTAAAAGAGGGATTAAGGCCAGTAAGCTGGCAGTTGGATAACAACCAGGGTTGGCAACCAGTCTGCTTTCTCTTATCTTTTCTCTGTTTAATTCAGTGAGCCCATATACAGCTTCAGATAAGTTCTTCTTCCCATCGCAAGTTTTTCCATACCACTCTTCATACTTCTCTGAATCATCAAGGCGGAAATCCGCTCCCAGATCGACTACCCTTACTCCCCTGTCCAGAGCCATTTGAGTAATCTCAAAAGCCTTTCCATGGGGAAGTGCTATAAAAAGGAGGTCTATATCGCCAAGCCTCTCCTTCACATCTGTATTAGGGATACATACCTTAGTAAATTCACCAAAGTAATTCCCATATATTCTGGAAAAATCCTGTCCTCCGTGACTATAGGATGCTATAAACTCTATCTCTACATTGGGATGATTCCTCAGCAGCCACAGAAGCTGTTGACCTGCATAACCTGTAGCTCCTAATATTCCTACCTTTTTCACCTTTATATCCACTCCCTTCTTCTTTATATTTTCTTTTATCAACCTCTTTCAGGAAATTTGCCCAGCTCCTCGGTACCTCTCTTTTTAATTTTTTTCTCCATACAACTTCCCTCCTTCACTCCAATCTCTGTTTTTTGTATAAAAAAGGAGCCTGCCGGATTATCAGCAGACTCCTGGAGATATACATCTCCAAAAAAATTCTTAGCTCCGTCAGTACTGAATATTATATTTTGATCTGATCCTCCTGTATCTCCTCATTCTAAGCCTCCTTTTATACTTCTTCTCTTTTTTAATGAAATTTTGTAAACAAAAAACCTGGTATCAGCTTTTTAAACTAGCTCCTACCAGGTTCTTCTCAAAACAAAAGCCAGCAATATTTACTGCTGGCTTTTTAATACAATTTTTGTATACTCATTGGGAGTATCTCTTCCCAAATCTTTGCACAAGAATTTATTAGGTCAATCAAGCCATTTTAAAGTGATAGGATTTATTGGTTTTTATTCTTCTCCTCATCCTACTTCTCCTGATTAACATAACAGATCCCCCTACGAAATTTTCTTTTACATAAATGTTTCTTTATTTGAGATTGATACTATCAGATATCATTTAACCTTGTCAACAACTTTTTTTGAGACATATCAACATTTTAAAAACCATACTAAAAAATAAGTACTTTTCATTATCGATTACTTCTTTAAGAAGTTCATTTACTAAATAAATATAAAAGATTTAGAAAGAAGATGATTTAATGATAAGTGATGCATTTACATGGCACACTATCTATCAAGGGAGTGTAAGAGATTTTTGTATTTTATTAAAAAATGCTATATCCCCTTGTTTTAAGAGTGCCTTATATGGACTTGCCTGATTTATCTAGATGATTTGACATTTTTTATTTCATGCTACAATTAAATCCATTCTAAAATAAATATCACTCTCTAACCTAGCATCCCTAAAATATTAATACTTTCTATAAACCTGATCACTTCCTCTGACTTATCAGTTAGCTCTATAATCTTAGCCTTCCCAACCTTATTTCTCTTAATGAATCCTTTGGCCTCCAGCACCTTTATCCTTCTTATAGTTAATGCTCTATCTAGATTATGCCTGTTTTCCAGGGTATACAGCGATTCTTTAGACCCCTTACAGGCACTTATTATCTTTAAATCATGTCTAGCTACTCCAAATTTTTCCATGGTAGCTGAAAATATAACCTTTTCAATCTCAAACAGCTCCTCTATCGACATATCTTTGACCTCCTAAAACTTCACGAGTTTTCATCATATCATATTTTTCTAATACAAAACATGGTTAAATTAGTTAACTATAAGTACTACTAGGAAGATATAGCGGGGTAGGAAAAAGCTTCTTGGAAAAACAAAAAGCCCCGAAGGGCTTATAAGTATTAGTTGCTTTTCTCAGTTTTATATATGACAGCCAGTATTGCAACCAGTATCATTCCACCTACGTATATATTCATTCTATCAACTCCTTTTAAAATTCATCATATCTCATATCATACACTTTTTCAGATATCACAGGGTAAACATTTCCTCTGTCTGTAAAAATCCATGCTGCTCGTCCCTCATTGTTTTCAGTGTTGTAACCACCGAAATCATGAATACTCACTTCTTTCTCTGGAAGATACGCAGCCTTATATCTCTTTGTCTTAGGAAGCTTTGGAAGTTTTGACTTTTCATAATATTTAAAGAATGGAGCAAACTCCTCTTCTAATATCTTTTCCATTTCATCTCCAACTATACCATTTGTAAGTTTTCCACCTTCATCGAATAAGCTCACTACGGGCTTATCCTCCTTTACCATATACATTGATAATGAAGTCTGTAGATTATACCTATTAGATTGTATCTGAGCTATTTCTGCATCCTTCGTTATATTTGTAAATCTCGGTAGTGCTATCGCTGCAAGTATACCTATTACTGCTATCACCACCATTAATTCAATCAGTGTAAATCCTTGACGTTTCAAATTCCATCCTCCTAAATTAATCTCGCTTACATTTTATTATATAACTCGATATACATCGGTATATTTGCTCTAAATAACTTTATTTATGTATAAAGCATGCATATTTATGCCTTATTATTTTCCACAAGAGATCCCCAAGTCTCTTTAGGGCAGTTACTTCTTCTATAAGTTCTTTTTCCTATCCCCTTCCATATCTTGATATCTCTCGATTTAGCCTTTCCTCTCTTTCTATTACTTCCCCTTGTTACTGCACACTCTAGTAAAACTGTAAGCGTCAACAAAATGAAGACTTTCTTCACACACATCATTCCTCGCTTCCATAATAATTTTCATTACTTCATGGCTACAAGCATTTATCACCACAATACGTTCCTTCTTCTTCAGAAGGCTCTCTCTCACTTCCTTTCAAACGTTCATTATATAGGTTTACGTTACGTCTTTTCAATTCATCGGTTGAATTTTAAGGCTATATTAAGTTTTTTCAGTTTTAGTTGATATGGTACAGACTTGAATGGTTCGCCCCCTAAAATTTTAAAAAAAAGACCCCGGAGGGTCACATACCAAACGTAGAAATTATCTCTAACTAGAAGGGTGTCCAACTGAGTGAAAGTAACATAAAATTCTAAATTCAGCTCCAACTTTAATACTCTATCTTTCTCACTTAAATATATATCATCTTGTTCATCAAAAGGTACAAATAATAACTATAATAATCCCAACAACAGCTTTTTATAAAACTTTTTCGTCAAGTTAAATCTCAGTTAAGTTAAATTGTGTTAAACTTGAAAAAAATTCAATTATAACAAGAAAATAGCATTCATCAAATAGTTAAATTAGTTAACTATAAGCACTTTTATTCCTCAGTAGTTTACAAGTAAAATTCCCTCTATGTTTTTTCATGATTCCACCATTCAATTAAAAAAGGAGCCTTTCAGCCCCTTCTAATATTTATATTATTGCAGATTTTCTTAACTCTTTTTCATCTATAAAATTATCAATTGTAAAATCTTTAAATATCTTTCCTAGAATATAAACCATCAATATCTCCTTAAAATTTATCAAATCTTATACCAAGATCTTCTTCTCTTATCACAGGATACACTCTACCTTCATTAGTTACAGCCCATCCAGCATTATCACTAAAAGTAAAATCATCATATCCATAATCTCTGAAATCTTCATATATCAAATCATTATTAGTAACTAAGATTATATTGTTATATCCAGTTGTTGGTATAGATGGGATCTTACCATTCATATAATTATTTTTTAAATTATTAAATTCATTTTCTTTTATTGAATATTTTCCGTTTTCAAATAAATCTTTAATTTCTCTATCCTCTTTTATCGTCAACATACTAAATGCCGTTTCTAGATTCCTTTTATTAGCTTGGATCTGGGCTATCTTAGCATCTTTCGTGATATTCATAAATCTCGGTATAGCTATTGCTGATAAAATTCCTATTATTGATATAACTACCATTAATTCAATTAGTGTGAACCCTTTTTTCATTATTTTTCTCCTATATAACTTTTTTTATTTCAACTGCGAATATAACTATTACCATGATCCAAATTATTTTCTCTATCATTTTGACACCTCTAATTTTTTTATGCTTCCAATGTTTTTTCTTGTGCTTTTTATACTTACCTTCACTTCTATCCAAACACCAACGCTTCACCTACACAATACAGGCTAGCCACCATTAAAAATGCTTTCATAAATTTCTTCATTATATATCTCCTTTTAACTCTCTTTTTAATTCTTCTTTTCTGATATCCCAGATTAATCCGTTTTCTTCGATTTCCAATATATGATCTTCTTCTAATTGGACTCCTTTATCTCTGGCTTCCCTAAGCAATCTGAGCTTCTCCCTCAAATAATCTTCTCTGCTGTCAAAATCAATTATCCTTAACTTCTCCTCCTGTCTTCTAAACTTTCTATAAGCTCTTGAATTTATATTGTAGAGAAGAAGTAATACTACTAGCATAAACAAGACAAAAGCTTTAATTATAAATTTCATAATACTCATTTATTTTAAATCCTTTCTCCATTCCAGTATCTCTTTTAGTTGTATTTCCTGTGTTTTTTGTGACCTTTCTTCTTGCCTCTTCCTTTACCTTTGCTCTTTTTAACCTTCTTCTTTTCCTTCTTGCACTCTTCCTTCTTTTCCCTTTGCCTCTCTTCACACTTCTGATCAAACTCTTTTCTTGTTAGTGCTTCACCTTCAACGATATAAACTTCAGTGTATTTACATCCAGTCAAAGCAGTAACCATTGCCATTATTAACAGTATTTTCTTCATGTATCCTCCTCGGTGTTTTTGTTAATAAAACTTCCTTAGCTGTTTCTATAACTTTATTGCATTTAGCTGTTGGCATTATTATCTTTTTATCTGTAAGGTCTATCCTATTTACGTATCCTTCTATTTCAAGGTAGGTTAATCTTCTACTTATTCCCGCTCTATCTAAAGGTAACTCCTGACTTAGACTATATAAAGTTCTGCTGCCGTCACGGTATAAAGCCAATATTATAAGTATATCTGTTCTTGAGAGTTTATATTCCTTTTTTAAAAACCCGTATAAATTTGATTCTAAGTTAATTATCATACCTAATAACATACACAACTCCTATTCATAAAAAAAGCCCCGAAGGGCTATTAGAAAAAACTAGTTAAATAAGTTAAACTTATATCCCATACCTGCACCATACATAACATCTTGACCATCTGAAGTAGATACATTGGCGTTTACTCTAAATGCTTCACTTGGTTGCATAGCTAGACCGATTGCCACAGCTTGAGAGTTTCCATATCCGCCGATTCCAGCACCGACTCCAAGATCTCCTTCATCTAGCTCTGGATATACTATTGAGCTTGTAGCAGCTGACATGGCAAAGCCTCTGTTCATTTCACTCTCTAGACTCTGAATTCTATTATCTATTCTATCAATCCTATCTGAATTTCTCTGAATTCCATTAGTATTATCTTCAATTTTACTCGCATTATTTTCAATTCTTTTAGTATTACTTTCTATCCTTGTGGTATTCTTTTCAATTTTCTCTTTATTCTCTTCAGTTGATTTAATATTTGTAGCTATAGCTTCACCTTGAGCATTTACTTTATCATTCGTCCCTTCAATCATAGCTCTATTCACATCTGACTTTAATACCTTTTTTCTTGTTAAACCGTGCTCATAAAGCTTCTCATCTATTTCAGCTACTCTGCCTTCTGCATCATCAACTCTCTCTGTTAACTCCTTATGATTTTTATCCACTACAGCTTCTACCCCATCAACTCTATCATTAATTTCATTGTGATTTTTCTCTACTCTCTCATCCGTCTGATTGATTAGTCTTTCATGGTGGTTAGCAACGTTGTCTATCTTAGCGTCTATTCTTTTATTTTCCTTAACCCTTGCTTCATTCTCTGATTGGATCTTAGAACTATTTTCTACAGCCAGGTCTCTATTCCCCTTAATATCTTCAGACATTTCACTAACCAATTTAATGGTATCATTTGCAACGCTTTCGATCTTAGCTTCTATTCTCTTATTTTCACTTATATTGTTATCTCTTACCTCATTTATTTTAATAGTGTTATCAGAAATAGACTTTTTATTTTCTTCAATATTCCCTTCATTGACCATAGATCTAATCGTTGTATCCGTGATAATCTTTGACGATTTCTCCATTTCGTTATTAATTCTGTTTACTTCTACTTGAGCATATACATGATTATTTGATAATGATTTGCTGATATTAGACAGTGTTTCTAAATGATTATCTAGCCTGCCAGAATTTTTATCTATACCCTCCCACGCATTTTTGTTTCTTGAGACTGCATCACTTTCTACTCTAGTTATTTCTGCCTTAACTTCTGGGTCTATTTCTCCAAAAGCTATAACTCCTGCTAAGACTGTTATAATCAATATTAATTTCTTTCTCATATTAAAATCTCCTTAAAATTTGTTTAAAACCGTCTAACACAATACATCAATCAATTGAATTAGTCAACAATAGAATTCTTGCTTTTTTTAACCTGAACTTAACAAAAATTTACATCTTGGATACTTTTTAAAGTATCAGTTCACATTTTGTATTGGGATGGATAAAATCTATACAGTTTTTGTTTCATATTTGCATATATTAAAAAAGACTTTTGAAAACATTTTTTAATTTTTAAATTATTGTTATTTGGAAATAAACGACTAACCACATTAAGAATATAAACTGTCATATTTAACCTTACGTAAAGTTTTATTGTTTTATCGTGGTGGTATACTCTCTTATCTGTTTGATCTATCACTCTTGTAGTGTGCTCTGCAACGTTGTCGATCTTGGCTCCTATTCTCTTATTTTCACTTATATGCTGTTCTTTAATTCCCCTATTTTCTTTAATCCCTCCTTCATTAACTTTTCAACTCTGGTTATTTCCCTTTGAATTTCTTCATCGATTTCACCATAAGTCAAAGGTCCTGCCAGTACAGTCATGATTAACGTTAAACTTTTTTCATATTTTTTAATCTTATTTTAATAACCACTGGTAACACTATGTCATTTTTATAATTATTTAAAGCAATTCATTCAATATATCGCCTCATTAAAAAAAGACAGTCAAAAGACTGCCTTTCACTAATTAAATCATTATTATTCTTCCAAAGGACCAGCCAACTATAATTGCATAAACAATAAAAGCTGTTGTCTTTGTCCTAACGTCACTCTTCATTCCCTATTCCTTTCAATTAAAATTTATTAAAGTTTTCAACAAAACAATCTTCTGCTATTTCAAAATCCTTCCCTCTCCCCTGGTAAATACAAACAGACTTACTAGAGTTCTCAAATACACCATTTATCTAAGCATAGCTCATAATAACCGCTGAATAAATTTCGCAGCAGATCTTTCCGATTGAGATTATACACCATTAACTTTATGGTAAGCCTAGTATTTTTCATAGAGGGGTTTATGCAAAGGAATTTCTTACCATTAGCTATATGATCTTATATTCGTTGGAACATAAAAAAAATATTTACGTTTTCAATTGACAAAATATCTTAGAAAGGATATAATCACATTGTAAACAAATAATAGTTCAGTATTTTAGGGGGCTTCAGCCATCCTAATATATACTAGCAATGGAAGTGGATGAGTAACTGGTGTTCTCCCCGGTCTTCAAAACCGTGTGGGCGGCGTGAGTCGTCGGTAGGTTCGATTCCTACACATTTCCGCCAAATAGAAGTAAACGAGTTATTGTTAATAGAACAATAACTCTTTTTTTATACACCGATATATCATCTTTCAAGTTTTTCTTAGTTTAAGGAAGTTTTACTGTAATCTACAGGGCAAAAAACACTTAAATAAGGGCTCTATAAACCCTACAAAGGGTTTATAGAGCCCTTTCACTAAAATAATCTATCGATCGGTTTTTATCATCTATTTAACAAAAGACAGGGCCAAGCTCTCAGGAGGGTTTTAAGAGTTGAGAGGTACAATCACAAAGACACCTCCTCTACTGGCCCTTACAATGGAAATGACGAGGCATTATAAGACCCTTTAAAAATATTGCTATTCAAGGTATAATGTTCTAGTAGCGTAATCAAAATTCTTAACAGGATGCTACCAACTATTAAACCTTAAAGACCTATTGGGTCTTTTTTTATGCAGATAAAAACTTATTGAAGTAGACGGAGTGTGAGAAAAAGATGGTAAGAAAACTAAAGAGAGCAGAATCTCTGAAAAGAAGGTATTTTGGAGAGCTTCTAAGCGAGAAGGAGATAAAGAAGCATGCAATGAAAAGTAGCTTTGGAACACAAGATCTGGAGGAGATCTATCAAAAAGAGCTTGCTGGTCATATAGTAAACTCCTTTATAAAGTGGAGTGCTAAGCTGGATATCCCTGAGGATAAGATGCAGAATCTTAGCATCATTAAGGGTGAGGGAAAGGATTTCTGGGCAAAGTATTATCCACAAAATGAATCATGGCAGTTCAGAGTGGCCATGGGAAGTCTGCCAATAGACATCATCGACTACCTGGTACTAAAGGAGCTCTGCCACTACCATATCCAGGAAGAGGGGGAGGAGTTCCAGGCTCTTATGTTAAAGCATATGTCAGATTATCCTGAAAAAGCCCAGAGACTTAGGGAGATCGAGGAGCTAGGGGAGAAGTGGCTTAGCAACAGATAACTTTTATCAAAGGTTACAGCTTCAATCCTTATATCCCTAGAGACATATAAATATAAACAAACAACATAAATAAGGAGTGTATAAACCTTTATAGGGTTTATACACTCCTTTTTTTTAATTCTTATAAAAATAAATGAACCCTTAATTGAGTATCCACCTATTAGTTAATACACAGCTTCCATATTCAGGGACTCTACCTAGATATTTACCTTCTTTCCTCTGGATAAAAACTTAAACACCAGAAGGGAAAGAACAGACATAACTGTCAGTATAGTTGAAAGGGCAGCAGCACTTCCAAAGCTGTCCCTGATTACCTCTGTATATATGGCAACAGCAATAGTTCCAGTTCTTCCAGTATACAGTATGATAGTGGAGCTCAGCTCATTTATAGTTGAGATCCAGCTGAGTATAAGCCCGGAAAATATCCCCGGTCCCATCATAATAGCAGTGACCTTGAAGAAGGTCTTCATTGGAGAAACTCCCAGGTTTATAGAAGCCTCCTCTATACTGGGATCTATCTGGTGGAGGATAGCTGTTCCCGATCTCACTGTATATGCCAGCTTCCTGATAACATAGGAAACTATAAGTATAAACCCTGTTCCACTTAGAAGGAGAGGTCTCTTATTAAAGCATACCAGAAGTCCTATTCCCAGCACAGATCCCGGGATAACATATGGGAACATAATCAGAATATCCAGGATAGGAGCCAGCCTGTTCTTCCTCTTAAAGATAATATAGGATAGTATAAGTCCCATGAGCAGCATAACCACTATAGATATAATGGAATATAGGAATGTATTATAGATATTTGATGAAAGCTTATTCATAATATCATAGTAGCTGTCTAAACTAAATCCAGAAACAAATAGTGGTCCATTGGTTTTCAGGAATGAAGTGTAGATAACAACTAACTGAGGCAGGAATGCTATGAAGGATATAACTCCTACAAAGAGTGTTGCTAAAACTCTTCTGTTACCTTTAAGTGCCGTTTCCTTAGGGGGTCTGAGAGCATTCATCTTATAGCTCTTCCTGGAGATAAGATACTTCTGAAGGAAGAGTACGATGGTAGAGCATGCTACAACTACAACACTTATGGTACTTGCTACAGTGGCATCTCCCCCCATTTCACTCATGAACTCATCGTAGATCATAACAGGTAAAACCTTGTACCCCTCACCTATAAGCATAGGCGTTCCAAAATCAGCCAGGGAGGTCATAAATACCATAAGAGCCCCAGCAGTGATGGAAGGCATAACCAGAGGGAAGGTCACTGTAAAGAGCCTCTGTAGCCTGTTCATTCCAAGGTTTTCAGCAGCCTCCTCCAGGGAGGCGTCGATGCTGTTTAATGCCCCTGAAGTATAGATATATACATAGGGAAAGAACTTCAGGGTAAATACAATTACTATCCCTGTAAACCCGTATATAGTTGGCATAACTATCCCAAGGGGACTCAGAAGGTTAGTGATCCACCCGTTTCTTCCCAGAAGCAGTATCCAAGAATATGCTCCGATAAATGGAGGTGAGAGAAGGGAGATCATAATTATAAGATCCAAAAATCCCTTGAAGTATATATTTGTCCTGCTCATGAAGTAAGCCACAGGAACCCCTATCAGGGTAGCAAAAAGTGTAGCAGCAAAACACACTGCTAAACTGTGCTTCAATGCATTGAAGTAATAGGGAAGTGAAAAGAAGTCTACATAGTTTTCCAGGGTTACCCTTCCCGTTGTAGAACTTATAAAACTCTCACTTACCAGTGAAAATGATGGATAGATCAGAAATAAAAATATAAGCACCAGAGATGCCAGAGAAACCATATTCCAGAAGTTTAAATGTTTATTTATCTTCATTAACTTTCCTCACTTCTGTCAAAATATTTCCTCTTATCTTCAGGGAAGATAATTCCAACCTTCTCTCCTATACCCTTGATCCCCATATCCTTAGAAAACACCTTTACCTCTATGTTTTCCTCATTTTCTAACTTAACCTCATAGGACACGCACTCCCCTAGGAATGTAGTCAGGGTAATCTCTCCATTGATATTTCCGGAATCTGCCTCTACAATCAGGGTGTCTTCAGGCCTTACAGAAAGAAGCCTTGAAGAATCTCCTGTAAGAGCTGTATCATAGATGAAGTTTGACGTTCCTATAAAGTTGGCAACAAAGGCATTGGCAGGGGAGGAGTATATCTCCTCTGGAGTTCCAATCTGCTGGATTACTCCCCTGTTCATAACTGCAATCCTGTCGGAAACAGCCAGCGCCTCCTCCTGGTCATGGGTTACATAGATAGTTGTAATGTCCAGAGAGGACTGAAGCTTTTTAATGGTAGTCCTCATCTTAACCCTAAGCTTGGCATCAAGGTTGGATAGAGGCTCATCCATGAGCAGGATCTCAGGGTGGATAACGATGGCTCTTGCAAGAGCCACCCTCTGCTGCTGTCCTCCAGAAAGCTCTGAGGGCTCCTTTTCCGCCTGATCCCTCATCTCTACCATATCAAGGGCATTTAAAACTCTTTCCCTTATCTCATCCTTGGAAATTTTTCTGGCCTTTAATCCGTAAGCTACATTTTCAAATACGCTTATATGGGGGAAGATAGCATAGTTCTGGAAAACCATTCCTATATTTCTCTTATGAGCCGGAATATTATTTATCTTATTCCTACTTATAAAGATGTCTCCAGAGGTGATATCGTTAAATCCAGCTATCATCCTTAAAAGTGTAGTCTTTCCGCAGCCAGATGGCCCCAGGAGGGTAAAAAACTCCCCCCTCTTTATATCTAAATCAGCTCTGTGAACAGCTGTGAAATCATCATATTTCTTGGTTATATCTTTAATGTTAACTCCCATTTTTTAACCTTATTCCTTTCCTGAAACTATATTTTTCCATCTATTTACTATTGTTTTTTTGCTTTCTGAAGCCCATTCAAAATCATAGTCAACTAACTTAATCTCTGAGAGAGGAAGTAAGCCCTCTGGAGCAGCAACATCATCTCTTACTCCTCTGATCTTAAATTCGCTAGCTAAAGTCTTTTGAACTTCTTCACTTACGATATAGTCTAGGAATAATTTAGCGTTTTCTTCATTGACAGCACCCTTGATTAGGGCAGCAGCATCTGGAACAGCTGATGTACCTTCAGAGGGGTATACTATTCCAATGTGCCCACCGGCATTTCTATATTTAATAGCCCCTTTTTCATGAGCCAGTCCAATGGAATATTCCTTATCTACAACACCTTTAGGAACACCAGAAGAACTTCCCAGGATCTTACCATCCAGATTAGCTATAAATTTCTTGATAAAATCAAATCCACCTTCGTTGTCCTTTCCATAGGCAGTTAAAAGAGTGGCAGTGATGGTGTAAGATGATCCGGATTTAACAGGGGAAGCCATAGCAACCTGTCCTTTCCACTTAGGATCAGCTGCATCAGCCCAAGAAGTAGGGATGTCGTCTCCAGTTACAATATCAGTATTATAGATGATAACCATAGGCAGAAGGGCAAAACCAAACCACTTATCCTCAGTATCTCTAAATAGAGGATCTATCCTATCGTGACTTGCAGTTTTATATGGTGCAAAGTATTCTTTAAAGGAGTTAAGGGATTCAGCTCCTCCCCCCCAGATAACATCTCCCAGTGGGTTTGTACTTTCAGCCTGGATTCTTTTAAGGATTTCTCCTGTTCCAGCTGCAACGATATTAACCTTTATTCCTGTTTCTTCAGTAAAACTATTTGTAATAGTATTTAGAAGTTGAGATGGGTGCGATGAATACACAGTCACCTCGTTACTTTTTACAGGTGCTTCGGAAGTTTTAGCCTCCTCCTTTCCACAACCTACAAGTAACATAAGCGATACCGCCAACAGTAGATTTAAAATATTTTTCAACTTTTTCATATTGTTCCTCCCCGTACTGTTTTTTTATCAGTCTAATAGTAAACATTTTAGACAGTTCATTTAATAATATCAAATTTAATTGACCATTGCAATTTAAATAGTGTTATCCTGTTCTCTCCCTGAAACTATATCCTTCCACCTCTTAACTATCCTTTCCTTACTCTGAGAAGCCCAGTCAAAATCATAGTCCAGTAGTTTGATCTCTGAGATTGGTCCCAGCCCCTTGGGAAGGGCAACATCATCTCTGACTCCCCTGATGTTAAACTTAGTAGCCAGAGTAGACTGTACCTCCTCACTGGTTATATAATCCAGGAACAGTTTAGCATTTTCCTCGTTGACAGCCCCCTTTATCAGAGCAGCCCCATCGGGAACAACTGAAGTACCCTCGGAAGGATATACTATTCCTATATGTCCACCGGCATTTTTATACTTGATGGCTGAGCTCTCCAGGGTCAGCCCGATGGCATATTCCCCGTCTACAACCCCCTTGGGAACAGCAGAGGAACCTCCTAAAACCTTACCATCCAGGTTAGCTACAAACTCCTTAATAAAATCAAAGCCTTCCTCGTTATCCTTTCCAAAGGCAGTTAAAAGGGTAGCTGTAATTGTATAGGCAGAACCGGACTTAACCGGGGATGCCATGGCAATCCTTCCCCTCCACTTAGGGTCGGTAAGGTCCCTCCAAGATGTAGGAGCCTCCTCCTCTGTTACAAGGTCTGTATTATAGATCATAACCATAGGCAGAAGGGCAAAACCAAACCACCTATCCTCAGTATCTCTAAATTGGGGATCTATCTTATGGTTATTTTTAGTTTTATAGGGTTCGAAGTACTCCTTATAAGAATTTAAAGATTCAGCTCCACCGCCAAAGATAAGATCTCCCAGGGGATTGGCACTCTCTGCCTGGATCTTCTTTAGGAGCTCCCCAGTTCCGGCTACAACAAGGTTGACCTTTATT
Organism: Propionigenium maris DSM 9537; assembly: GCF_027925155.1. GTDB lineage: Bacteria > Fusobacteriota > Fusobacteriia > Fusobacteriales > Fusobacteriaceae > Propionigenium > Propionigenium maris. The sequence continues at coordinate 81,426 of NZ_BSDY01000007.1, forward strand.
CCTGTTTCCTCTGTGAACCCCTTGGTTACACTATTGATAGCATCGGGAAAGAGGGGGGAGTACACCGTTACCTCATTACTTTTATGAGGAACCTTGTCCTCCTCTCTACCACAGCCTGCTACCAGGAGTGACAGCGTCACTATTAAACTTAAAAACTTTGTTAACTTCTTCATGTGATTCCTCCTGAAATTGTATTATAATTAATCTAAAAGAACTACTTTTAAACAACAGTATAAATAGTATCAGGTTTAGATATCTATTGCAATTAAAAGAGAAAAAATAAAAAACATTAGTTAAATTTTTAAAACTATTTTATTGTATAAAAAAGTTAAAAAAGTAATTCCAACGAAAATGTTGACTATTAATAGGGATTATTTTTATGCTATACTTTTCTACAGAATCAGGATAAAGGAGATATGAGATGAATAAAAAACCTACACTAGTTATTATGGCTGCAGGAATGGGAAGCAGATATGGCGGCTTAAAACAGATCGACTCCATTGGCCTCAATGGTGAGATTATAATGGATTACTCTATCTATGATGCCAGGTTAGCGGGTTTCGGAAAGATAGTTTTTGTTATAAAGGAGGAGTTTTACCAGGTATTTAAGGAGAAGATCGGGGATAGGATCTCAAAGTTAGAGGATATAGAGGTTAGATATGTATTCCAGGATATAAATTCGATCCCTGATGGCTATAGAGTTCCTGAGGAGAGGGTCAAGCCCTGGGGGACGGGACACGCTGTTTTATCCTGCAAAGATGTTATAGATGAGCCCTTTGCAGTTATAAATGCCGATGATTTCTACGGCTCAACAACCTTTAAGCTGATCCACGATGAACTTGTAAATCAAAAAAATGAATACGGGTACTCAATGGTTGGCTTTCAGCTGGATAAAACGATCAGTGAAAACGGAAGTGTAGCCAGGGGAATATGTACACTGGACACCGAGGGAAACCTGGTTTCAGTAGAGGAGAAAACCAAAATAGAGGAGATTTCTGGAAGGATCTACTCCCTTGAGGAGAAATGTAGTTCAAAGGAGGACAGGGCGGACCTTGTGAAAGTAGAGCTGGAGGGAAGTACTCCTGTATCTATGAATATCTGGGGATTCATGCCATCTATATTCAGAGAGCTGGAGTCTGGATTTGAAAAGTTCCTAGAGGAAAATATAGAAGATCTAAAAGCTGAATTTTATATTCCCAGCCTTGTAGATGACCTGATCAAATCAGGTAAGGCAGTTGTTAGGGTATTGGAAACCCAGGAAAAGTGGCATGGGGTGACCTATCAGAAGGATAAGGTGGGAGTTGCTGAAGCACTGAAAAATATGACCCCTGATATCTACCCAGACAGATATATAAACAGTTAGAGGAAAAGTCCATTTATGATATAGCTTTGAATTTTAAAAAAAATTTATTTTCTGACCCTGCCTCCAGGAGTCACTATACTTGACTTTTTTAAGTTTTAAGATTTTGTGAACTAATTAATTAGACCCACAGTACTTGTTTTATAATCCAAATAGGGGTAAAATCAGATTAAATTAAAGAGAAAACTTTGCATGACCGGCGGATAGTGGGACCGACTCACAGGGATTGCAATAGTATAGAAGCCGACCGCCTGGGCGAATAGATTGATTGTTTCAGTCTGTTTGTCCAGGCGGTTTTTTTATAAAAAAATTTGGGGGATGATGGGAATGAAAGGTTTTGAAGTGTGGAATGAGTTTATAGGTGGCAGATGGCAGGAAGAGATCCATGTGAGGGATTTTATTCAGAGGAACTACACTCCCTACTATGGGGATGAATCCTTTTTGGCGGGAGCTACAGAGAGGACCAGGGAACTCTTTGAAAAGCTGGAGGACCTCAGGAGGGTGGAGCTGGAAAGAAAGGGTGTGGTAGATATCGATACCCATACTGTATCCTCCCTTCTTACCTATGGGGCAGGGTACCTGGATAAAGAAAGGGAGATAATAGTGGGGCTCCAGACGGACAGCCCCCTGAAAAGAGGGGTAAATCCCTTTGGAGGGATAAAGATGACCAGGCGGGCAGTGGAAGCTTACGGGTATGAACTGGATGACAGGATCGAGGACTACTTTGCCTATAAAACAACCCACAATGACGGGGTTTTCAGGGTATACAACCAGGCTATGAAGACAGCCAGGAGCACAGGGATAATCACAGGGCTCCCCGATGCCTACGGCAGGGGGCGTATTATCGGAGACTACAGAAGGGTAGCCCTCTATGGAGTAGATCGCCTTATAGAGGATAAGAAAAGGGACAGGAGCCTCTACGGTATGAAAAGGATGAACGAGGAAAATATAAGGCTTATGGAGGAGATCTACAAGCAGATCGATTTCCTGGAAAAATTAAAGAAGATGGCAGAAATTTATGGATGCGATATCTCCATGCCTGCCAAGGATGCCAGAGAAGCCGTGCAGTGGCTCTACTTTGCCTATCTGGGAGCAATCAAGGAGCAAAATGGAGCTGCAATGTCCCTTGGAAGGGTCAGTACATTCTTGGATATATATTTTCAGAGGGATATCCAGAGGGGAGCCCTGGATGAAGGGGGAGCCCAGGAGATAATAGATGATTTTGTTCTCAAGCTTAGGATGGTAAGGCAGCTGAGAACCCCTGAATACAATGAACTTTTTGCAGGGGATCCCAACTGGATTACAGAGGTTATAGGGGGAGTGGGAGTAGACGGCCGTTCTATGGTTACAAAGACATCCTACAGAGTTCTGAACACCCTCTATACCCTAGCACCTGCACCTGAGCCAAACCTCACTGTATTGTGGTCTGAAAACCTTCCCGTGGAGTTTAAGAGGTTTTGTGCAAAGGTTTCAATGGATACAGACTCCATTCAGTATGAGAATGATGACCTTATGAGGCCTCGGTATGGAGATGACTACGGGATAGCCTGCTGTGTATCTGCCATGAAGATAGGGGAGCAGATGCAGTATTTCGGGGCCAGGTGCAATATGCCTAAGATACTTCTCATGGCATTGAATGGTGGAAGGGATGAGATCTCTGGAGTGCAGATAGGACCTGAGATGGAAAGTGTAGGGGATACTCCCCTGGATTATGACAAGGTAGTAGAGAGACTTGCCATTTACCGTGAGTGGCTCTGCGAGCTCTATGTAAATACCATGAATGTCATACACTTTATGCACGACAAGTATGCCTATGAAAAAACCCAGATGGCCCTTCACAATACCGAGGTGGAAAGGTTTATGGCCTTTGGGATGGCCGGCTTATCAGTTGTAGCAGACTCCCTGAGTGCCATAAAGTACGCTAAGGTGACTCCTGTAAAGGATGAGAGGGGAATCATAATAGATTTCAAAGTAGAGGGAAGCTTCCCTAAGTTTGGAAATAACGATGACAGGGTGGATACAATAGCCTCCCAGATCACCGAGGATTTTATAGCTGATCTCAGAAAGCACGAAACTTACAGGGATTCTATCCACACCCTCTCCATCCTTACAATAACCTCCAATGTAGTTTACGGAAAGAAGACGGGAGCTACTCCAGATGGAAGAAGGAGGGGGGAACCCTTTGCCCCAGGGGCAAACCCTATGCACAACAGGGAGGAGAGGGGAGCACTGGCTTCCCTGAGCTCTGTAACAAAGATTCCCTATGATGCATGCCGTGACGGTATCTCCTGTACCTTTAGCATCCCTCCTAAAACTCTGGGGAAAACAGAGGAGGAAAGAAAGATTATCCTGGAATCCATCTTAGACGGTTACTTTATACAAAATGGACACCACCTCAATGTAAATGTTCTGGACAGGGAGAAACTGGAGGATGCTATGGCACATCCCGAGAACTATCCAAACCTCACCATAAGGGTCTCGGGATACGCTGTAAACTTTAATTCCCTGAGCAGGGAGCAGCAGAGAGAGGTAATAAGCAGGACCTTCCACAGCAATATATAGATAGGTTATTAAAATGCTGATTTTATTTGAGCTCTCTAGAGGATCAACTCTGAGGGCTCTTTTTTATTAGAAAAGTTAAATCTCTTAACTCTTTAAAAGTAAACTTGAACTTTTCTCCAGTTCTTTTTTAACCTCCTAAGCAAGGCAGCTTTATCTCCCAGGTGACCTCCAGAGATTTCCAGATAACCGCTACTTTAGGAGAGTAGGAAAACCATCTAGCTGCTACCTTTATTTACTCTTATCTCCCCTTAACTTCTCCCAGTTAAGCTCTCTATTTAAGGAAACTCCAAGGGGAATCATTAAAAAATCATTGTAGTTTTTTAACTAAGTTAATAAAGTTGTCTCCATCAAACCCCATAATATAAAGGAAAGTTTAAATAGCTCATTTTTTGTGAAAAAAGAACCTAAAAATAAACGTATCGATCGATTGACAGACACTATTTCTGATAGTAATCTTATATCAGAAAAGGGGCATTAAAATAACAGGAGGGGAAGAGATGAAAAAATTAGGATTATTTCTTGCATCGTTAACACTTATGGCGGGACTCACAGGTTGTGGAGGAGAAAAACCAGCCGATACAAAAACAGATTTTAAAACAATAGGATTTACAATCTATAAGTATGATGACAACTTTATGGCTCTTGTTAGACAGGCTATTGAGGGAGCTGGAAACACTGCTGGAGACAGTGTAAAGATCCTCATGAATGATTCGCAGAACGACCAGTCCAAGCAAAACGATCAGATCGACGTTATGCTTTCAAAGGGAGTTGATGCTCTGGCAATTAACCTAGTTGACCCTGCAGCAGCTCAGACTATTATCGATAAAGTTAAGAAGGAAAATATACCAGTGGTATTTTACAATAAGGAGCCATTCAAGGAGGCTATGGACAGCTATGACCTGGCTTACTATGTAGGTACTGAATCAAAGGAATCTGGAATTATTCAAGGAGACCTTATTGCAAAACACTGGGCAGCTAACCCAGAGTGGGACCTAAACGGAGACGGAAAGATACAGTATGTGCTCCTAAAGGGAGAGCCTGGACATCCAGATGCCGAAGCCAGAACAACTTACGTTATCAAAACTCTAAATGAGGAGCACGGTATCACTACAGAGGAACTTCACATGGATACAGCTATGTGGGATACAGCCCAGGCCAAGGACAAGGTGGAAGCATGGCTTTCTGGACCTAATGCAGATAAGATTGAGATGGTTATCTGTAACAACGACGGAATGGCAATGGGTGCTGTGGAGGCTCTTAAAGCCAACAACAGATCGGACCTTCCTGTATTTGGTGTAGATGCTCTTTCAGAGGCTCTCGTGATGGTGGAAAATGGAGAGATGGCAGGGACTGTACTAAATGATGCACCAAACCAGGGACAGGCTACCTTTGATCTGGCTCTAAACCTTGCTGAGGGGAAGGCTGCTACAGAAGGAACTGCTTGGGAGCTTCAAGGAAAGGCTGTTCGTGTACCGTATGTAGGTGTGGACAAGGATAACCTGGAAGATTTTAAATAAAAAGAGTTCTTTAGAGAGGGTGCCCAGCACTCTCTCTTACATTTAGAGAAGGAGTATTTTATATGGAGAGAAGTTTAGAAAATCACGGAGAATACCTCCTTGAAATGATAGATATATCCAAGGAGTTCCCTGGAGTCAAGGCTCTGGACGGAGTCACCTTAAAGATAAGACCCCACAGCGTACACGCCCTTATGGGGGAAAACGGGGCTGGAAAATCCACCCTTATGAAGTGCCTCTTTGGTATCTACAGTAAAAACTCAGGGGAGATATACTTCGAGGGAAAACCCATAGATTTCAAGTCCTCCAAGGAAGCCCTGGATAACGGGGTATCCATGGTTCACCAGGAGCTGAATCAGGTACTTCAGACCAGTGTTATGGATAATATCTGGCTGGGAAGGTACCCTAAAAAAGGACTCTTTGTAGATGAGAACAAGATGTATGAGGATACAAAGAGGATATTTGAGGAGCTGGATATAGATATCGATCCCAGAACCAAGGTTAAAACCCTCTCTGTATCTCAGATGCAGATGGTGGAGATAGCCAAGGCTGTTTCCTACAACTCCAAGATAATAGTTATGGATGAGCCTACCTCCTCCCTTACAGAGAAGGAGGTAAACCACCTCTTTAAGATTATAGATAAGCTGAGGGAGAGGGGATGCGGGATAATCTATATCTCCCACAAGATGGAGGAGATCTCCGAGATATCAGACGACATAACTATCCTGAGGGATGGCCAGTGGATAGCCACAGAGAAGGTAGCCGGCCTTACTACAGATCAGATTATAAATATGATGGTAGGACGGGACCTCACCCACCGTTTCCCGGAGAAGGACAATAAACCAGAGGAGGTTATTCTGGAAGTAAAAGAGCTCACAGCTAAGTATCAGCCCTCTATCCAGGATGTGTCCTTTAAGCTCCACAAGGGAGAGATCCTGGGAGTAGCGGGACTGGTGGGAGCCAAGAGAACCGATATAGTGGAGACCCTCTTTGGTATGAGACATAAGGAAAAGGGAGAGATCCTTCTCCACGGAAGGAAGATAGAAAATCAGGATACCCATGAGGCGATCAGACACGGATTTGCCCTGGTAACTGAGGAGAGGCGTGCCACAGGGATATACAGCATGCTGGATATAAACTTTAACTCGGTGATTGCAAATATCGACAGGTATACCAGTAAGTTTGGTCTACTCAATGAAAGGAAGATGAAGGATGATACCAACTGGGTAATCGACAGTATGAGGGTAAAGACCCCACATCAGAAAACCAATATAGGTTCCCTTTCAGGGGGAAATCAGCAGAAGGTAATAATCGGCCGTTGGCTTCTTACTGAGCCTGAGATTCTCATGCTGGATGAACCTACAAGGGGAATAGATGTGGGAGCCAAATTTGAGATATACCAGCTGATGATAGAGCTGGCTAAGAGGGATAAGGGAATAATAATGATATCTTCAGAGATGCCGGAGCTCCTTGGAGTTACCGACAGGATCCTTGTAATGAGTAACGGAAGGGTAGCAGGGATTGTCAACACCAAGGAAACAAGCCAGGAGGAGATCCTGAAACTGACGGCAAAGTATCTGTAGAGGAGGAGTAACGGTGGAAATTTCGATAGAAAATAAGAAGAAAAAGTTGAACGCAAAGGATATAAAGAGATGGATGATGGACAGGGGGATCTACCTTGTTTTGATACTACTCCTGGCAGTGATAGTGGCAAAGGAGCCTACCTTCCTGAGCATCAGAAACTTTAAGAACATCCTTACCCAGTCATCGGTAAGGATAATAATAGCTCTGGGAGTGGCGGGACTCATCGTGACCCAGGGAACCGACCTTTCAGCTGGAAGACAGGTAGGGCTTACAGCAGTAGTTTCAGCTACCCTGCTTCAGGCTACAACAAATGTGAATAAGGTATTTCCAAACCTAGGAGAGGTTCCTATCCCCATTGTAATACTTGCAGTTTTAGGTATAGGGGCTCTCGTGGGGATAATAAACGGAATAGTTATAGCCAAACTTCATGTAACACCATTTATTGCAACTCTGGGAACTATGATAATAATCTACGGGGCAAACTCCCTCTACTACGACTTTGTGGGAGCATCCCCCATAGCAGGCTTTGACAAGAGGTATTCATCCTTTGCCCAGGGATCCTTGAACCTGGGGAACTTTGAGCTTCCCTACCTTATAGTCTATGCAGTGATCGCCACAGGATTTATGTGGATCCTCTGGAATAAGACAAGGTTTGGAAAGAATATCTTTGCCATAGGGGGAAATCCTGAAGCTGCAACTGTATCGGGAGTAAATGTAACTAAAAATCTCATGAAGGTATATGCTCTTTCTGGGATGTTCTATGCCTTTGCAGGGTTCTTGGAAGCAGGACGTATAGGTAGTGCCACAAACAACCTTGGAAATATGTATGAGCTGGATGCCATTGCTGCCTGCGTAGTGGGAGGAGTTTCCTTCAGCGGAGGAGTGGGATCCGTTCCGGGAGTTGTTACAGGGGTAATCATCTTTACGGTAATCAACTACGGTCTGACATATATAGGGGTAAGCCCATACTGGCAGTTTATAATTAAGGGGCTCATCATTATAATTGCTGTTGCTCTGGATACCCTTAAGTATCTGAAGAAAAAATAAAGGTGATTTTTAATCACCTTTTTCTTTTCCCTCTTTTCTAATAAAGGGAAAGGGAAGAATAAAGGCTTAGAAATATAAAGATGTTACAGATGAATCAGAAGGAGGAAGGATGTACTTTGGTGTAGATTACTATCCCGAGCACTGGGATGTATCCATGATAGATGAAGACATAAGAAGAATGAAGGAGATGGGGGTAAATATAGTCAGGATGGGAGAGTTTGCCTGGCATCTCATGGAGAGGGAGGAAGGAAAGTTTGATTTCACCTTCTTTGACGAGGTAATAGAGAAGCTGAAAAAAGCTGAGATCAAGGTGATGTTTGGGACCCCAACAGCTACCTTCCCAGCATGGCTTGCCAAGAAACACCCCTCCATCCTCTCAGAGGATGAAAACGGGATTAAGAGGGTTTTCGGAGGAAGGCGTCAGTACTGCTTTAACTCTTCTATCTACTATGAGTATACTGAGAGGATAGTCAGAAAGCTGGTGGAAAACTACAGGAAGGAGGAGGCTATTATAGCCTGGCAGATCGACAATGAGTTTGGCCATGAGGGGAGTGACTTCTGCTTCTGCAGCCAGTGCCACGATAAGTTCCAGGAGTTCTTAGAGAAAAGATATAAGGATATAGATGAGCTGAATAAAAGGTATGGAACGATCTTCTGGGGGCAGACCTACAACGACTTTACCGAAATCCCCATCCCGGTGAAGACCATAACAACCCACAATCCTACCCTGCAGCTGGACTGGGCCAGGTTCAGATCGGAGTCCATTAACAAGTATGGTGATTTCCAGGTGAAGCTGGTAAAGGAACTAAGAGGAGAACACCAGGAGGTTACCCACAACCTCTACGGAGGATTCTTCGACAAGTGCTTCGATCAGGTGGAGCACACTGAGGAACTGGATTTTGTCTCCTACGACAACTATCCCGTATGGGGAGGCCTCAAGGAACCCCTTACACCTGCCCACATAGCCATGACCCACGACTATATAAGGGGACTCAAAGGGAAAAACTACTGGATTGTGGAGCAGCTCATGGGAGCCCAGGGGCACACAGTTATAGGATACCTTCCAAGACCCAACCAGGCCAAGATGTGGGCTTATCAGGCCTTTGCCCACGGATGCGAGAATATGCTCTGGTTCAGATGGAGAGGGATGACAAAGGGAGCTGAGCAGTTCTGCTTCGGAATAATCGAACACGACAACAAAGACGGAAGAAAGTACAGGGAGGTCCAGTCCTTTATAGGAGAGATGCATGGGAGGGTGGAGATAGTCAAGTCCTCCATAGAGTCTCAGGTGGCTCTCCTCTACGACTTTGACAATATCTGGTCGTGGCACTACCAGCCTCAGAGTATGGAGTTCGACTTTACCAGGGAATTTGTAAGGATGTATACCCCATTCTACAACCACAATATCAATATAGATGTGATGAGTAGCAGGGGAGACCTTTCAAAATACAGGGTAGTTGTGGTGCCTGTTATGCAGATCATAGATGAGGAGCTTCAGAGGAGACTGGATACCTTTGTTAGAGGGGGAGGGACGGTTCTCTTCTCCTTCAGAGCTGGGATCAAGAACAGGGACAACAACATAAACTTCGGAGAGACAATTCCTTGCAGGGTCAGAGAGATGGCAGGGATCGAAGTTGTGGAGATAGAGGCTCTTCAAAGGGGACAGGAAGTGAAGATAGAGGGAAGTGGAGTTTATTCTGGAAGAAGAGGAGAGTGCTCCGTATGGAGGGATATAGTTCAACCTACAACAGGAACCCCTCTCTTCACCTATAGAGATAACTTCTTTGGAGAGATGGCCTGCATAACTGAAAACTCCCATGGAAAGGGAAAAGTTTACTATGTCGGGGGAGGAGTAGATGAAGAAACTCTGACTCTTATTGCAGAGAGGATACTCAGGGAGCAGGAGATCCAATTTATAGAGGGAGTAGAGGGAGTAGAAATCTATCCGAGAACAACTGAAGAGGGAACCTTCTACTTTCTTATGAACCATACAGAAGAAGAAAAAAAATTAAAAGGGGTAACCTTAAAGCCCTATGAGGGAAGGATAGTAAATAGCACAGACCTCTCCCTCTAAAAAAGCATGGTAAAGAGAAGGTATTGATAACCTTAACTTAAATATATTTATTGTTGAGCTCTCCAGAGTAATTTGGAGAGCTTTTTCATCTTTGACTCTATCTTGTGGTAGAAGGTTTAATTATCTTGAAATGAGTCTTATCCTTATTGTCATTTAAATGATAAAAAGGTTTTTTCCCATCCCTGCATATATTATTTCTAGATACAGAATAAACTACTCTTCAGGGAGGAACCTATGACTAAAAAACAAGTAATTGCAATCCTTGCTCCAAATACATGGTCTGCATCTATTATTCCAGTACTTATGGGAACTATCTACTCTCTATACAGGGGAGCATCCCTGCAAATAGACCTCTTCCTGGCAATTCTCCTTTCAGCAGTGGGAGTTCAGTGCTTTGCCAATATTACCAACGACTACTTTGACTTTATTGAGGGAGTGGATACCTCGGAAACTATCTATGACCGGGAGGGATCTATCCTTGTTTCAGATGGAGTTCCCCTGCCTGAAATAAAAAAACTCATGCTTACTACCCTTATCCTGACCTCTATTCCTGCAGCCTACCTACTCCTTCAAAGAGGAGCTATCGTGGCTGTCATAGGGTCAGTCGGCTTTCTTGTGGCACTCCTCTACTCAGCGGGACCCCTGCCCATCTCAAAAACCTTTTTAGGGGAATTTTTCTCTGGATTCACCATGGGAGGCCTCATTACCTGGCTTGCCTATCGCATTCAAAGGGAGGTTCTGGACATGGATATTGTCCTTATCTCCATCCCCATCATGATTTATATAGGGTCTATCCTCCTTACAAATGGCCTATGCGATATAGAAAAAGACAGGGGTACTAGGGTTACCCTTCCCATACTCTTGGGAAGAGGTCGATCCATACTTCTTCTTAAGCTTTCCTATGTACTTATGTATCTTCTGGTTTTTTCAGCTGCCCTTGGAGGTCTCCTCCCTACCTCTATATTTCTTCTGCTTCTGTCTATTCCCACTATATGGAGGAAGCTGACTGTTATCAGAGTGGAAAACATCTCCCTTGAAACCAGGTCTTCTATTATGAAGAATTCCGTTCTTTCAGGGATCATTTTCTTTACCCTCTATATCCTGATCCTTCTAGGGGAGATCTTATGGAGGGGGTGGCTTATATGATAGAAGAAAAAGAAAAGGAGAGGAAGGTATATGATATCTTTCAGAAGATCTCTTCCTGCTACGACCCTATGAATGACCTTATTACCCTGGGGGTCCACAGACTTTGGAAGAAAAAACTCATTGAGAGTATTCCAAGGGAGAGCAGGAATATCCTGGATATTTGCTGCGGTACAGGAGATATTGCAATGGGCATAGGAGCCTCCCTAAGAAATTCAAGGGTAACAGCCCTGGATTTCAGCAGTTCCATGCTTCAGATAGCTGAGGAAAAAGCCCAGGAAGCTAATCTTAAAAATATAGAGTTTGTTCTGGGAGACGCTTTAAACCTTCCCTTCCGGGACAACACCTTCGACACTATAACCATTTCCTTTGGCCTCAGAAATACCTCAGACTATGGGAGAGTTCTTGAGGAGATTCGTCGTGTTTTAAAGCCTAGAGGACACTTCTTCTGCATGGAGGCTTCCTATCCAGATTCCAGGCTTCTGCATGGAATCCTCTCCTCCTACTGTAGATATATAGTCCCTCTTTTAGGGAAGTTCCTAGTTAAATCATATAGGGAGTACTCCTGGCTCAATGAATCTGTGACAGACTTTTTATCCAAGGAGGAGCTCACAAAACTCATAGAGGAGAGTGGATTTATAGAGGTAAAGCTCAGGACCTTTCTTTTTGGAAGCTGTACCCTCCATTCAGGTATAAAGGGTGGTTAACTTGTCTATTTGCTTGGAAAGCAAGAGTTATCTTCAAATAAAAAAAGAAGCAGGAATCAAGCTCCTGCTTCTTTTTTAAGAATCTATTTAAAACTTCTACTTCTTTTCGATCTTAACTTCATATCCCATAGCTGCCAGGATCTTAGCAACCTCTTTTCCAGTAAGAGTTCCCCTGCTAAACTTATTTGCTAAGCTGTGGGCAGTTAGATTACACTCGTACTTATCCTTTAAAAGAGAAGCTAACTCATCATATGTCAACCCTTCCTTAGCCTTCAATCCCTTTAGTTCCTGTAGAAAATCCTTCAAAGTTACCCCTCCCTATTGATTCTTTACTTCAAATCCATAAGATCTCGACAGTTCATCTGTCTCCCTACTGTGCTTAAGGTCATCGTCTACATAGATAATCCTCTCCTCGGGACAAAATCTTATCCTGTCAGCCTCATAGGTACCATGAAGGTATTCAGCTGAAAAATCAAGCATCTTCAGGAAGCATACCAGAGTTTCCTCATCTGATTTTTCCAGGTCCTTTCCCTTTAATTTAATCTTATAATCAAACATCTTCACTCCTCCTCTTTTAAGATCTAAGATATTCTTCAATAGCTGCTGCTACCTTTTTTGTGTTGGCCACAGCTTCCACTACAGTTCTGGCTCCTGTTACCACATCTCCTGAGGCAAAAACCCCTCTCCTTGTAGTATGCCCTGCATCATCAGTTAAAACAAGGCCCCAACTGTCTACCTCTATATTCTCCTCTGTATTTGAAACTATGTTGTCTGCAGGGCTCTGGCTTACAGCTACAACCACTGAATCACAGTGAAAGAGGGATTCCGATCCGTCAACTACTATGAGCTTTTCTTTTCCGCCATCATCCACAACGGTCATCGTCTCACTTACAACAATTCCTCTGTCCACTACCTCTACTGGAGCTGTATTTAGTGCAAACTTTACACCGTCCTCCCTAGCTTCCCTTATCTCAACTTTAGTGGCCTTCATATCCTCCAAACCTCTTCTGTAGAGGATAAATACATCCTCAGCTCCCTTTCTCTTCGCTGTTCTAGCTGCATCCATAGCTACATTTCCAGCACCTATTACCGCTACTCTTCTTCCTAGCCTGAATGACTCAGGGGATTTAAGGTAGTTTATTGCATAGTGTACATGGCCTAAGGTCTCTCCCTTCACGCCCATAGGCTTTGGATTCCATACTCCCGTTCCTATGAAGACAGCATTGTATCCGTCCTCTAAGATCTTTTCCACATTGTTTACTGGCCCTATAAGGTCATTATACCTTATCTTTACTCCAAGGTCCAAGAGTCTTCCCTCCATGGTATCCAGTATCTCTTTTGGTAGCCTGAATTCAGGAATTCCGTATCTCAGTACTCCACCTAGCTTAGAGTGTTTTTCAAATATGGTAACCCTATACCCTCTTCTTGCAAGGATAAAAGCCAGAGTTATTCCAGAGGGACCAGACCCTATTATTGCCACTCTCCCATCTTGGTTCTTCTCCTGTTCAAAGGCTCCCTCCTTCAGATACTTTAAAGATATCTCCCTCTCTATAGCTGGAAAATCTATTGGCTCTCCCTTTATCCCAAGGATACAGTTTCCCACACAGTTATTTTCATGGGGACATACCATGGAACATATGAGGGAAAGGGGATTGTTCTCAAAAAGAACTCTCCCGGCCTCATCTAACTTTCCCTGACGATATAGCTCCACTACCTGGGGGATCGCCGTAGATACTGGACATCCCTGACTACACCTTGCATTATTTTTACAGGTTAAACATTTATTTGATTCATTTATCATATTTCTCTCCATCTGTTCCTCCTAAAACCTTATCCTTATCTTGTGCTCACTCTATCTGCCTTCATGGCCTCTATATTGAGTCTCCAATTCCCTTTGGAAATCTGAATAGTTCTCCTCCTCCAAATCCCATATATTCAGGGCATATCTTCCGACTCTTTCTATCTCTTCATCCATTCCTACCTTTACATCTCTCTTCTCGTTGAACTCAAAATCTCTGGTGTAGGATAGTGTTCCCATTAATATAATTAAAAGTATTATTAATCTTTTCATCTCTTCCTCCATAAATAAACTTTCAACAAGACCTCTCAACAACCTGACTATTATAATACACATTCCAGAAAAAGTCAACCTTTTGTGTTCTGTTTAGATACATTCGACATAGTGTTTCTTGTCGGATTTGGTAATATCTTGTCATATCCGATAAGGTCATCCCACATATGATAAAAAACTTGTTTTAAAAAATAAAAAAGAAATTCAAATTTCATGGAGTTTATGAGAAACTACCTTATGCACAGAGATCTCTTTTTACTGAAAGCAGCTGGTTTATTTCAGCTGCTTTTTAGTTTGTACAAACCACGTAAAAACCCTATACACTAGATATCTTCATAGGCCCCTTTTTAAGTAATGATTTACTGCAACCATATATAAAAAGAGGACTTCCCTTAAGGAAGCCCTCCACTAAACTATCAATTTTTCTGTAACTCAATTAACCTTATCTACGACTGAGACATCTCTACACTTAATTCCTTTTCCTCTAACTTATCCGATGCATTTACCTCTTCAAGTACATCTGAAAATTCCCTCAATACTGATTTCTGATCTAACTTCCCCTCTCTTATATCTGCCTTTACCATCTTTATAAAGGAAAAACCAGCCATTACTACAACAATACAAACAGGAATACCAAATACCAAAGAAGCGGTCTGTAGCGTTTTCAGTGGACTTCCCAATAGGATGAATCCAACTGGGATAAGAGCTAAACTAAAGGCCCATACTAATCTTAGCCATCTAATAGGCTCTCCTCCGTCAGCTACTTTAGTTTGAGAGTTAGCCGCCAGTATATATGAAGCTGAGTCATAGGATGTAGCCATAAATGTAACACTAAGAACTACCACTAAAAATATCACTAATTTCCCCATAGGTAGGGTCTCTAATATGGATATAATAGTCTGTGGTCCTCCTAATTTATCCAGTACAGCTACTACATCCATCCTTCCAGAAAGTTGAAGATCCAGTCCATAGTTACCTAAGATGGCAAAGAAAAGAAAGCATCCAGATGAACCATAAAGGAGTGACCCCATTACCATTTGTTTAATTGTTCTTCCCTTGGAGATACGGGCAATGAACATTCCTAAAAACGGTGCATAGGCTGCCCACCATGCCCAGTAAAAAACTGTCCAATACTGAGGAAACATCGATTTCCCTGCAGGATCAAGCCATGTACTCATCCTTAAAAAATTAGTAGCCATAAGTCCAACTGAAGTAGTTCCCATCTCAATCATAAATGCAGTGTTTCCAACAAGGAAAACGAATGAAATAATCCCTAAAGCCAGTACCACATTCAGGTCGCTGAGGACCTTTATTCCCTTCTTAAGTCCAGAGTATGCACTGATTCCAAAGATAAGTGTCACTAGAAGAAGTATCCCTATTTGGAGCCCTGGAGTTTCCTGAATTCCAAATACTCTAGATAAGCCTGCAGTTACCAGTGGCGATCCCAGCCCCAAGCTTGTGGCAACCCCTCCAACAATACCAAATACAAAGGAGATATCGATTAACTTTCCAAGGATCCCATCAACTTTATTCCCTAATAATCCACGGCAAGCTTCACTTAATTTTAATACATTTCCCTTCCTTACGAAGATAATATATCCAACAGCACAACTTGTTACTGAGTAAATAGCCCATGCCATAGGTCCCCAGTGAAATAGTCCGTATGCTGCAGCCATCTCTGCAGCCTGCCAAGAACCCTTTTCTATCCCAAGAGGTGGAGCCTTATAGTAATATACCCATTCAATTACACCCCAGTATACAACCCCAGCTCCAACTCCAGCACAAAACAACATCGCTGCCCAAGAGAAGTTACTAAACTCAGGCTTTTCTCCCTCATCTCCCAATACAACCCTTCCATACCTGCTGAAGGAAATCCAGAAACAAAATACCAGACAAAATAACCCAAAGAGAATAAAGAAACTTCCAAATTTTGTTATTACTGCATTGTTGATAGCATTAAGAACCTCTCCGCTTTTTTCCGGCATCATAATAATAGGTAGAGCTACTGCCAGCAGAGCAAGTATCGCTCCAAAAAAGACCGTCTTATCTATCTTAACCTGTTTTACATCCACTTAATAATCCTCCTAATAATCCTCTATTATCCTAACTCTTTAACTCCAACATCATATTGATACTTAACTTTAGATTTTCTATCATCTTTTCCATAACCTCTAAATCTTCATTATAGGCTGTGATTATCATAAATGATTTTTCACCTACGAAGTAGTATATTCCGAAACCGTGCTCCTGAACTGGAGGGAAGTAGAGATACTTCATGTCCGGATGACCAAATGAAGTCGTTGATAGGTGGTTATCCCCTATTGCCTTAAAGGCATTTGTTTTAAAGAGTTCAGGTTTCTCAGTAATTCCCATCTCCCTGCCAAAATCCTTATACAGGGATTCCAGAACATATAGATATCTATTTACTCCCTCTCCTACCTGACACAACTTCACACGCCTGTGGTGTTCATCCAGTGCATCCTTCATAAGCTCATAGAGCTCTTCCTTTGATCTTTCCTTTTTTACTAGCTCCCTGGCAAAATTCACACTTTCCCTAGATACAGGCCTATTACTCTCAGTTCTTCCTCTAAAGAACCTTCGGGCATCCACCGATATATAGGTATTATTAATCCGTTCATATGTCATATATTGTGCCACTTGAAATGCCAGATGAATAAAGCCGTCTCCTGAAAGTATCCCCTTCTCCCTGAGCACTTCTCTGGTAAGCCCTTCAAAATCCACATACTGAGCTTTAAAGCCGTCCATACACCGATCAAACTCTTCCTTTAGGTCCAAAAGAGATTCTTTTATTTCCTCTGTAAGGTTAAAATTAATTTCCTCTACTGCACAACCATCAGCTGCTCCCTCAAATGAAAAACTGCTATTCTCAATACACTCCTTAACTCTGTCTATGAAGTACACCTCTGTTCCTCCGTCAACAAAGCTGTGATCTGCAATAAATGAAAATACTCCATTCTTTGTACAGGAGAACTGAAAGCCCTTTCCATGCCACCTGTTCACAAACTCCCTGTTATATGAAGCGTTATCCAGCTCCTCATATACTCCCTTAACCTCTGTATCATCGTAGTTCATTACCAGGATGGCATCCTTGATCAGCTGATATGACCTTTGGTTCCCTTCATCTCCTAAGATTTTTTCCAGTACCTCTGCTGCGTCATCCCTCTCTACCCCGATTGTTGCATAGTTGGCATTTGGTACAAGGGGCTCTATCTCCCTGGAGGTAATATCTTTTAGATTCTTCAAGATTTCACCTACTGAAACCAGCTCTCCTTCCTTTATAACCTGAACATTATAGAGGTGGTTCCTATAGGAAAATACAATAAACTCTGAACAATTATCGTTGATATAGTATTCATCCATTCCCTTTTTTATATGGTTTATAGATGCCAGTAATCCATGAAACTCATCCGCTGAGTAGAGTTTATTCTTAATTGTATATGCTCCAGCTCCATTTTCCTTAAAATTCTTATATACTGCTGCAGCAGAGTGCATCAATATTGCGATCCTCTCAATCACCTCATACTGTAAAAGGGTTTTATTTTCATATATTATAGGAACATTGGTATGAGGTGTAAGAGGAGCTCTTACCAATAGGTGACACTTAACCCAGTAGTCATAGATCCAGCTGTCCTCCTCCCTGCTTCCCAGCTCCTTTATTTTTTCCTCTAACTTCACAGAGTCTTCTGTTTCTAGAAACTCTCCAACACTTCTTTTTGCCTCTTCTAGCTCCTCCTTTGTTACAAGGGGTTCCACCCAGTCAAGGTATCTCTCTAAGGTCCCCTTCAATTCAGGAATAGGATAGGAAGGTAGGTTATCGATATTTCTAATTGGTACGTTGTATTTAATAAAGTCTTTCATCTCTTCTGATCTCCTTTTTCTTTTATTTACTACACCCTTTAAACATAAGCTTTTCCAGCCTCTGATCTTTCTGATAGAGGGTGCAGTAGGAATATCCTATCCCCTCTATTACTGTCCCTTCTCCATTGGCAACCCCTTCTACTTTATCCAGTATCTTCTGAGCTACCGAGTCAACACTCTCCTCGCCCCTCATTATTCCAGTAGCATCTACATCTATATCCTCATTTATGCAGCTTTCATTTCCACTGACTCTAATTACCGGTACTATGGCATTATTGAATCCTGCACTTCCTGTTGTCCAAAGAATCAAGTGAGCTCCCAGAGCTGCAAAGTGCATCCCGGCTCCACCGCATAGGTGAGTAACTTCAGAAAGATAGAATCCTCTATCCCTAGGTTTTTCCATACCACTATTATCTATAGTTAGGACTCCCTGGATCGGGGCAGTTCCAGTCTTATACAGCGCCCCCAGAGATTTTTCCTCCAGAGTTGTAAGTCCTCCCACTGAGTTTCCTATACTCATGGTTTCTACATCTGTTCCCTCTATATGCCACCTGTCGGATTCTTCCTTTATCAGTTTAAGTATCTTCTCTCCAACTTCATCATTGACAGCTCTCTCTCTTAGTATATCTTCACAGGTGATAAGCTCTATAAGTTCCCCTGCTACAGCTGTAGCTCCTCCTTCCACTAAGATATCCGCTGCTCTTCCAACACTTGGATTGGAAGCTAATCCCGAACTTGTATCCGATCCTCCACACTTTATTCCAATAATGAGCTCCTCTATCCTTCCTTCAGATAATTCACAGGCATCGGCTTTTTTTCTTAAGGATTTAGCAAGAGAAATTCCAGTATTAATACTGTTTTGAGTTCCCTTCATATCCCTTACAACAAAACTTTCTACATCTCTGCCCCTTTCTCTTATCGGTGCAGCAAGGACTTCATTATCTATACTTCCACATCCCATGGATATTATTAAAGCTCCTGATACATTTGGATTTATTGCACTCCCTATCATAGTGTTTACCAACTCTTCATTTCCAGCATACATACACGTGTAGTGGTTAGTCAAAACTATACTCCCCTCTACCTCATGGGAGATCTTTCTTGCTATCCCCTCACAGCATTCATCTACAGCTATAATCAAGATGTGATTTCTAATTCCTATACCCCCATCCTTTCTTCTATACCCCTTAAACTTCATTAGATCTCCTCCCTGATGTCCATCTGCTTAATAATCTCACCTATAATTCCCTCTGGAATATCTATATGAGAACTTCTTACATTCTGAACATGGACGAGGTCCCCTGCTTTTATATTTTTAACTACATATCCGATTGGATATCCCCCCTTATATAGAGTGATATCCTTTTCTATATCCTCCAGAGCTACTTTATTTCCAAAGGGAATCTTCTGAAGAGCTTTAACTTCAGTTAATTTCTCCATATCCTGTGAATAAACTTTTATATCTTCTCCAGAAGTTGCATCTCCTAAAACAGTAGCAACTTGATCTCTTACATTAAGCCTGATTGCTTTTACCATAATTTGTTCTCCCTGTACTTCCTCTAAAATTCGAGGCTGATTCATTTTATTCCACTACACTTCTCTAATCTCATTTTCAGAAATACCTTTATCCATTCCTGATTAACTTTTTTATCCAAATATATAACATCTTCTGTTGCCTCCGCCTGCTAATTAACCCTGTTTCTAATCCTCCTCCCTGTTCCTATATTTCTCAACTCACCTCCTAATTTTTTATTCTTACCCCTATTATTAGCAAAAACCGTGCCACACCTTAATTTTATAGGTATAGAGAACAGCGAAAACATATTGGGAGTTACTATACAAGAAAAACGAGTCAAATTAGACTCGTTTTCTTTCAGTAATTTATCTACAGTTCTAGGTTTTATAAGTTGATTAGCAGGCGAACCAAAAAAGACTCACTGAGTTTTTTATGACTCACAGTACTTCTTTATAAGCCTCACAGCTTTGGACTGACTCACCTTTAGCTGCTTGGCCAGCTTTCTGGAACTAGGGTATAACTCGTAATATTTTTTTACTATATCCCTCTCGTGCCTCTCTACCTCACTTTCCAGAGAAAAATCTTCCTCCATAACTCCCGAAAGGGAGCTGTCATTTATCAGAAAAAAGCCTGTTGGAAGAAGCTTCGGAGATAGGGTTTCTGTATCTGAAGTTATCACCAGCCTCTCCACAATAGAGGCTAACTCCCTTACATTTCCAGGCCACTCATATTCCAGTAGAAGCTCCAGCACCTCCTCTGTAAAGTATCTTCCCAGGGAATACTTCTTATTGTATTCATTTAAGAAGAAGTTAGCCAGGGGGATTATATCTTTCCTCCTCTTTCTCAGGGCAGGTATGGTTAGTTCAAAGTTATTTAGCCTGTAGTAGAGGTCCTGTCTGAACTTCTGTGTCTTAACCAGGGATTTCAGGTCTCTGTTGGTGGCAGTTATTATCTTGATATCAACCTTTCTCTTATCCACTCCCCCTACAGGAAGGATCTCCCTCTCCTGTATAACGTGTAGTAACTTTGCCTGAAGTTTTGGGGACAACTCTCCCACCTCATCTAGAAAGAGGGTCCCTCTATGGGCTGCTTCTATAAGCCCCTTCTTTCCCTCACTTGCTGCGCCAGTAAATGCCCCCTTTACATATCCAAAGAGCTCCGACTCCAAGAGTCCCTCATTTATAGAGGCACAGTTTATAGAGATAAACTTCCCCTTTCTCTGACTGTTTTCATGCATATATTTAGCCAGTAAGCTCTTACCGCTTCCGCTCTCTCCCTGGATGGACACTGGAGAGTCTATATTAGTCAGCCTGTCAGCCAGTCTCAGAACCTCCTCCATCTCCTTGCTTCTATAGATAATCTCCCTGCTCAGGTCCGTCTCCTCTAACTCAACTGTTTCCTCCAGATTCATTTCCCCTTCGGTCCAGTCCTTTGCATTCATTACCACAAACTCCAGCTGCCCGTCCCTTCCTAAGATAGGCACAGCTGTGGTCTTCAGCTTAGCTCCCAAGTAAGTTTTTTGTATAACACTGAGAACCCTCTTCTCCTTGTAAACTAATGGCAGTACAGAGGGAGACCAGAACTCCTTTTTTACAAGATCATGAAACTTCTTCCCTATCATATCCTCTGGAGACATCCCATAGTGCCTGTATGAAGCCTTGTTGATATAAACTAGTGTATAGTTATCATCCCATACAACCACTTCATCATAGAGGTTATCCATTAAATTCTTAAATATACCAAAGTCAATGTTTAAATCTACCATTAATACCTTCTCCTTCTCTTCATTGAGGGGATCTCCATTTGATTCCTGTATTTTCCCACAGTTCTCCTGGAGATTTCCATTCCCTTCTCGATCATCTTCTGTCTTATCTCCTCATCGGAAAGGGGATTACTCTTGTCCTCAGAATCAACTATCTCCTGCACTACTCTCTTTACAGTATAGCTGGTCGTCTCACCAACCTGATTGGTGAATAAGTCCTTAAGGTTGTACCTAGTCCCCTGATGATTTAACCTTTTATCCCTTATGGTACGGCTTACAGTTGATATGGATACTCCCAAAGCCTCTGCTACATCCTCCAGCTTAAGGGACTTCATCTCTCCCCCTGTTAAAAAACTTCTCTGGTGTTCAACTATAAACTTTGCTACCTTGAAAAGGGTTGCCTCCCTCATAGCCAGGGCTGTATTTATCTTTTCAGCTGTCCTTACACTCCCTCCCTGAACATCCTCCTCCGATACCCTGTATCCATAGCTGCTATTTAAGGTCACTTCCAGATCTTCTCCTAGGAAGATATCATCCTCCCTTATCTCAACTGGAGCATAGTATGCGAAGTTTTTTCTGGGATAGGAGATAAAATACCTCATGGGTTCTATCTCATTCTTTATCTCCTCCATAGAGATTCCCAGTCTCTTGGATATCTTGGGAAAGTTTATATCCATAAGTTCCCTATACATATCCTCCAGTATCCCTCTCAGGATACTTTTTTTTTCACTTTGAAGTATGAGAACCTCCCTCATATCCCTTCCCCCTATACCTTTAGGATCCAGTTCTTTAAAGGTCTCATAGCACTCCCTGATATATAATATGCTTCTTCTCTTCTTTTTGGCTAAGTCTGTTAATGACAACTTCAGGTACCCCTTCTCATCCAGGTTCCAGATAAACTCCTCCAAAATTTCATACCTTTCCCTGGAAATCTTTAGTAAACCTACCTGCTCTAAAAGAAACTCCTCCAGACTCCTCTCCTTCCTGGATAGGTAGGAGAGTTCCCTCTCCTCTACCCCGTAATTTACCTTCAGGTAGTTTTTCAGATGAAATGTATTCAGCTCCAGTATCTTTAGAGATTCTATCTTTTTTTTCGTTATCTTCTGGGATATCTTTAATTCTAATTTCACGTTATTCCCCTAATAATTATTTTCAAAATTTTATTCTTATATAAAATTATATTAAATTTAGTGATATAAGAGAAGGTTTTTTATTTACACCCCACAAAATAACGAACAAAATCGACTTTTATCACGCTTTTAATTTAAATATACTTCGTTTACTTTTATAAAAAATCGTAAAGATCACTGTCATACCTACTTCACTTCTGTGAAATTCTAAAAAAGAACAAGGTTCTACCTTCCTCCTATAAATAAAAAAAGCAGCTCCCCTGGGAAACTGCTCTCACTTCACTTTTTTTTTACTTTTAGTCAAATATAGCACTGTAATACCTGTCCAGTTTTCCCTCCAGTTCACCCATATTAAAGAAACGGGCTCCCCTATAGAGCTCCTTTCCCTCTGAATAAACTATGAGGGCAGGTATGGAAAATACTGAAAACTCCCCTGCTGCCTGAGGAACAACCTCCAGGTCTATCCCTATAAAATCAGCCTTGGGGTATCTTTCAGATAGTTTTTTTAACTTGGGCAGGAGTACATGACAAACTGAACAGTCATCCCTGGATATATACACAAAGGAAAACTTCCCCTTTTTTACTTCCTTTAGCTCCATCGTTGCTTCCTCCTTAAATTCTAAAGAAACTTAATCGCTATTCTTCCCTGCCCCTATTCTATAGATTTTTTTCTCCATATTCAAACCTTTTCTCATACCTTCAATTACCTCTTCTATTCAAAGCTTAAGAAGCAATAAAAAAACCTTCTACTTTTTTGCAAGTTTCTCTATATACTCCCTCATTCCCTCTCTATCTATACACTCCCCATGAACAACAGGAAGTTTTTCTATTCCCTCCACTGCCCTGTGAAGTTCAAGCCCGGTAATCCTCCTCAGTGTCTCTATCTCCTGAAACTCATCTCCTGCCTCTCCCCCAAGGCCTTTAACTACACTTGAAGGAAACTTATATATACTTGCAGTGGAAAGAACAACCACCTTTCTCTCCCTCCTCTCCATGGCCACCTTCATAGCCACAGCAGTGTGGGTATCTATAGAGTAGTTATACCTTCTTTTAACCTCCTCTATGATTTTTAAACACTCCTCCTCCCCTGTATATCCAGAGTCCATTACTTCCCTTATCCTCTCCACTACCTCTTCCTTTACACTAAATATACCCTCTCTGGCAAATCTATCATAGATTTGCCCTACCCTCTCTGAATCCTTGAGGATGTGGTAGAGAAACCTCTCTAAGTTTGAGGATACCAGGATATCCATAGAGGGGCTCATTGTTTTATGAAACTCTCTCCTCCTATCGTAGACTCCATCCTTGAAAAAATCTGTAAGAACGTTGTTTTTATTTGATGCGCATATGAGCTTCCCTACAGGGAGGCCCATCTCCATTGCATAGTATCCTGCCAGGATATTTCCGAAGTTTCCTGTGGGAACGGAGAAGTCCACCCTCTCTCCCAGCTCTATCTCCCCGTCTCTCAGGAGCTGAGCATAGGCTTTAAAATAGTATATTATCTGGGGAAGAAGTCTTCCTAAGTTAATAGAGTTTGCCGAAGAGAGCTCTACTCCCTTCAGGGAATCCTTGAATTCATCATCTGAAAAGATCCCCTTTACTCCTCCCTGACAGTCATCAAAGTTCCCCTTCACTGCTGCTACACTTAGATTTTCTCCCTGGGTAGTAGTCATCTGAAGCTTTTGTACCTGGCTGACCCCATCCTCTGGATAGAATACCGCTACTTCTATCCCAGAGAGATCCTTAAATCCCTCTAGAGCTGCCTTTCCTGTATCCCCCGAGGTAGCCACAAGGATCAGGTTCTTCTCAACTGCCCCAGTCTTCTCTCTGGCTTTCACAAACAGTCGTGGCATAAGCTGAAGGGCCATATCTTTAAATGCCGCTGTAGGTCCGTGCCACAGCTCCATCACATAAAGATCCCCTTCCAACCTCACTACAGGTGTCCTATCTTCATGGGAAAAACTTCCATCGTTATAGGCTCCCTCTACACACTCCCTTATCTCATCCTCCGAGTAGTCGGAAAGATACTTCTTCAGTATTCTCAGGGAGATCTCCTCATACCTTAGCTCCTTTAACTCCTCTATATCCTTCAGACTTAGTCTTGGAAAGCTCTCTGGAACAAAAAGACCTCCTCCAGGAACCATTCCCTCCCTTATGGCCTCTGCTGCAGAGTACCCTCTCTCTAATCCACCCCTTGTACCTATATACCTCATGACTCCCTCCTTAAAAGTAACTCAGCAGAGGAAGGAGGTCCCGATAATCCTTAAACTCCATATTTACACTGCTGGTGTCTTCCACGTGAAATTTATTTACCCTTAAAAATATAAATGTAAGAGCTACCCTTATTATAGCTTCATCCATAAGCGCCCTCTCCTCTGGAAGGAGCTTTCTCTCCTCCTCATAGGCCTTTAAAAGCTCCTGGGTGAGTCTCTCCTCCTCCTCCCTGGAAAATCCCCTGTTCCTTATCCAGAAGTTAATAACAATTGCCAGATCCATAATAAGGGGACCCCTGAGGCAGTCATTGAAATCTATCACCCCGGATATCTCTCCCTCCCTCATAAATACATTGTCTGGGAAGATATCGTTGTGGATGATCCCCTGGGGAAGGCTGGAGTAATCTGCTGCTATAGCCCTCCTGTAAAACTTCATGATCACCTCATAGTCCTCTCCCAGGATCTTCTTAAGGTCCACCTTGGAGAGGAGGTCGTAGAAGTAGTCCATATCTATCTTCCTGCTTCTTCTTATCTCCCGGGTTCTCAGAAGGTTGTGCATGATACCCAGCTTTCTTCCAATCTCTCCTACACTGTTTCCGTCTATCCTTCCTACCTTCTCCCCCTCTATAAAGGTGAAGACCGAGGCCATCTTTCCCTCCACAAAGATATAGTTTTCTCCCCTACTATTATCTATTGCCACCGGACAGGGAAACCCCTTGGAGTTTATATAGTTTAGGAGCTCCAGTTCCTTGATCTCCTCCCTGTAATCCCTCTCTCCCTCCAGTATTCTGAAGATATACTTCCTGTTATCACCCTCTACCAGGTAGTTGGTATTCAGTATCCCCTCAGGGATCTCGACTATCCTCTCTATCTTATTCAAGGAGTAATCCATAAATATTTCCTCTATCCTCTCATTGCTCAACTTTGTATATACAGCCACTTCTTCTCCACCCCCATTATGCAGAAAGGCTCTTCTCTATAAGTTCATAGTGCATAAGTTTTTTTAGCCTGTCCACCTGGGCCCCTTCCACCACATAGGAAAGACTTGTCTCAGAGGATGAGATCATCTCCACCCTCATCTCCTCATTATTTACTACCCTTGCTACCCTTCCTTGAAGCCTGTTTGAACGGATCCCTATACCTACTGCCGATACCATTCCAAGGCTCGGTTTCAGACTAAGGTTTCCTCCTCCCAGTCTCTCCCTGAGAAGCTCAGCAACTCTTACTGCCTCCTCCTCCTTTAGAAGAAGGGAGATCTCAAACTGTCCCTCTCTAGTAAGTCCCTGGTTTATCAGAAGGATATCTGATCCCCTGGCCTCTATGACATCCATTACATCTCCAAGGGATCCGTTGGATTCCAACTGGTCCACTGTAATCTTTGCCACTCCCTTTACATGTGTTATCCCTCTTACCGCTGCTTTTTCCATCTTCTCACTCCCCCTTATCCAAGTTCCTTCCTCCCATGAAAATGCCGACCTCAAATGAATATCGATCCCGTACTTTGCTGCCAGCTCCACACTCCTACAATGGAGTACCTTTGCTCCCTTTCCTGCCATCTCTATCATCTCTATAAAGGACAGGGATGATAGCTTCCTTGCATCCTCCACTATCCTGGGATCTGCAGTATATACTCCGTCTACATCTGTATAGATCTCCACCTGATCAGCTGATATAGCTGCTCCCACAGCTACTGCTGTAGTATCTGAGCCTCCCCTTCCCAGGGTAGTGATGCTTCCATCCTCATCTATTCCCTGAAATCCAGTGACTATAACTATATAACCAGCTTCCAGCCTCTCCACTATCTTTTCTGAGGAGATTCCCAGTATCTTTGCATTGTTAAACTCATTTGTAGTTTTTATCTCAAGCTGAGGCCCTGTTAGGGACACAGCCTTATATCCCAGCTCACCAATAGCCATTGCCAGAAGGGAGGCAGATATCTGTTCCCCCACCGATAGGAGCCGGTCCAGCTCCCTTCCAGATGGAGTCTTATGTACCTCCTCTGCTCTCTTTATGAGGGAATCTGTCATTCCTCCCGGGGCAGAGACCACTACCACCATCTGATTCCCCTCTGCCTTATTTTTCACTACCCACTTAGCAACCTCTCTCAGCCGGTCGCTGTCCTTTACACTTGTTCCCCCATATTTTTGTACTATCAACGCCATTGCTCTACCCCCTGTAGATCACCTGTTGGATTACCCTGCTATAACCTTGTATATATCCGATACCACTGCTGAAGCTGTGGCATCCATCCCTGCTCCCTCTCCATAGAATATTGTTTTACCAGTGTAGGATCCCTCTACCTCCACAGCATTGTATACTCCACCAACACTATACAGGAGCTCATCTGTGTCTACCAGCTGGGGAGCCACCCTTACAACAAGATCCTCTCCCTCTTTAAAGGCTTCCCCGAGAAGCTTATACCTCTTCCCCTCACTTCTTGCCCTTGCAACGTCCTCCACTGTAAGCTTGTCTATCCCAGTGATAGATATGGAGGAGAAGTCCACCAGCTCTCCCCAAGCCAGGTAGCTCAGAACACTTATCTTATGTCCCGTATCTATCCCCGCCACGTCAAATGTAGGATCAGCTTCAGCATATCCCCTCTCCTGGGCATCCCTTAGGGCTTCCCCATAGGTCATCCCCTCCTCCATCTTTGAAAGCATATAGTTGCAGGTACCGTTGAGCACTCCTCTTATCCTCTCAAACCTGTTTGGAAAGAGCCCCTCTGCAAGGGGAGTAAGTACAGGTATCCCTCCTCCCACTGCAGCTTCAAAGTAAAACTTCACCCTATTTTTTTCAGCCAGCTCAAAGAGCTCCTTCCCGTGAAGGGCCAGAAGGTGTTTATTAGCTGATACAAGGTTTCTTCCCGAACCAAGGACCTCCCTTGCCACCTCAAGGGCCACTCCCACTCCTCCGATAAGCTCCACCACAGTATCGATCTCCCCGTCCTCAAGGATCTTCCTGTAGTTATCTGTAAAGTTGTACTCTCCAAAGGAAAAACTCTTCTCCTCTATATCACAGACCCTTACAACTTCAATTTTCTCACCAAACATAGCTTCCAGCCTGCTTCCCTCTGCAGCAAGGATCTTTAATACCCCCTCACCCACTGTTCCAAGTCCTATAACTCCTAGTTTCATAACCTTCCTCCCTCTATTAGTAGTTCTGCTATCTGTACTGTATTGGTCGCTGCACCCTTTCTCAGATTATCAGCTACCACCCACATATTAAGACCATTTTCCACACTGAGATCCCTTCTCAGCCTTCCCACAAAGACCTCATCCCTCTCACTTGCCTCCCTGGCAAGGGGATAGATATTGCTCTTTGGGTCATCCTCTACCACTATCCCTGAAAATTCCTCCAGGGCACCTCTGAGCTTTTCCAGATCCACCTCTTCCCTGGTTTCAATATTTATCGACACCCCATGGGAGTTTAATACAGGCACCCTTACACATGTTGCTGTCACAGGAAGTTCTGGTTGATTTAGGATCTTTCTTGTCTCATCCACCATCTTCCTCTCCTCCTTTGTGCTACCATCCTCTAGAAATTCATCTATGTGGGGCAGACAGTTTCCCCTCACTGGGTGGGGATAGTATCTCTCTCCCTCCTCCAGTTCCTGAATTCCTCCCCTTCCCGATCCAGACACAGCCTGGTAGGTACTGTAGACTACCCTTTTAAGACCGAAGAGTTCGTCCACTACCTTTAGGGGCAGTACACACTGTGTAGTTGAGCAGTTGGGGTTTGCTATGATATCAGCCCCTCCCACTGCCTCTGGATTTACCTCTGGTACCACAAGGGGAATCTCAGGGGCCATCCTCCATGCACTTGAATTATCCACTACCACTGCTCCCCTCCTTGCTGCCTCTGGGGCAAACCTCTTGCTTACCCCTCCTCCTGCTGAAAACAGTGCCAGATCCACTCCGTGAAAGCTCTCAGGAACAAGCTCCTCTACTACCCTCTCCTCACCTCTGAAACCTATCCTTTCCCCTGCTGACCTTGCTGAAGCCAGAAGCTTTATCTCCCCCACTGGAAACTCCCTCTCCTCAAGGACCTCAAGCATCTTTCTTCCTACCATTCCAGTTGCTCCCACTACTGCAACAACATAACCCATTTAATCCCCTCCTAGTAATTTAATTTAATATATAAAAAGCAACGTGACGTTGCATCCTAATAATCATTTGGATAGCTTATTGTCCTATATAATTTTTTTATAAATTCTCTACTTTACCTCTGACAATAAAAAAACCGCCTAGAACTGAATGTTCTAAGCGGCTCATAGTTATACTACACCCTGGACTTCCACCCCACTTAGACACACCCACTTTTTAATTACTCAAAACGGGTCTGAATCAGTGGTCACTCTGATTACAAACCCTAGATCATAATTATGGTGGTTGTGGTGGATATAAGTCTTAGCATAGTTTTTTTCTCCCTCAATTTAAATTAATTTACAACCCTTCCCTCTTGGGACAATCATTTCCGAAGATAATCGGTCCCTTCCCCAGAGGAATAGTTTTGTGGATTGTAACAGAACAGCTCTACACTGTCAAACATTTTTTTATGAATTTTTTTAATATTCACTCCAGCTACACTCTCCTAACCCCTTTCTATCCGTAGTTTCCCTGGGATGCATAAAGTTTCATATTCTGTAAAAATAACATACACCTTCTCTATAGATTCTTATTACCGCACACCTAGCTCCTTCTCTGGAAATAAAAAGCACCGTGACCTTGCATCCTGACAATAAATTGGAGCACTAATTACTTCATGTAAAGCTTTTGCAACTTCTATACTTTCCTTAACAATGAAAAAGAGCCTCTAAAGGGGCTCTCTCGCAGATAAAACTACCTTTCATAAAAATCAACTCTTGACCTTTTCCTCCCTGTGCACTATCCCGTGAGCTTCCCTTATCATCTTGATCAGCTCATCCTGATCCATCTCCACAACTTCATCTACCTCAAGACACTCTATCTCGGGGCTAGTCACCTTCAGCAGGACCTTGTATAAAATAGTCGGTATCCTGGCTATATGCCCCCTGGTGTTTGCCAGTGAATCTATCTGTCCATAAACTTCATCGATCACTCCCACATACTCCCTGCACCATCCCATACTCTACCACCTATCTCAATCATCTTAAGTACGTCTAATCCACCCAGGGAAGTTTACCCTAACTCCTTTTCATCCCCAGATCCCCCATTTAACTTAACCTCTATCTCCTTTCTTTTTCTAACAAGGACCTCCAATTCCTTTTTTAAACTTTCCCTGTCCATATCTATATTGGAACTTTCAAGTATTTCAAGGGTCCCCCTCAGGTCCCTGATTGCTCTTTCCAATGTCTTCAACTGGGATTCCTGTATCTCCCTCTGACTTCTCTTCATCCTTCTTCTCCTCACTCTGCCACCTAGAACTCCATAGATGACCTATAATCTAATTCTTCAAACTAATAGGCTCCCTTGTAATATACCAGCCCCCCTCCCAGGTGTCAATTCCCCCTTATCCTCCATCACCTGTCTATTATTAACCTCTAAATACCACCCAACTAAATAACTGATATTTCATAACTTTTTAAGTTTTTTTCTTGACATCTGGCAAATCTAGTAGTATCCTCTAGCAATATCAAATTTAAAGGAGAGAAGAGTTATGAATAGAAGATCTACATCCTCACAAAATTCTAGTTGCCATAAAACAAATCCATATGTGCCCTTAGAATTTTTGATGTAGAACCATATCTTTACCACTTTAATTTCCGTGAATTTAAAGCCGTAGATGAAGTACATCTATGGCTTTTTTTTATTTATAAAAAGGGGGAAACAACTATGAATGATTTAAAGGTAAGGGATAGAAAACTTTGGGAAGCTATCCACATGGAGAAGGAGCGTCAAGAGTATGGATTGGAGCTCATAGCCTCTGAAAACTTTGTATCTAAGGCTGTGATGGAAGCAGCTGGAAGTGTTATGACCAATAAGTATGCAGAGGGCTATCCCAAGAAGAGATATTACGGCGGGTGCGGATTTGTTGATGTAGCAGAGGAACTGGCTATAGAAAGGGCTTCCCTCCTCTTTGGAGCGAAGTATATCAATGTTCAGCCCCACTCTGGTTCCCAGGCAAATATGGCTGTATACAGGGGGCTCATCGAGCCAAGAGATACTATCCTGGGAATGAAGCTAGACCACGGGGGACACCTAACCCATGGTAAAAATGTCAACTTCTCTGGACAGGACTACCTGGTATACTCCTATGGAGTGGAGGAGGACACAGAGGTAATAGATTATGGGAGGGTGGAGGAGATGGCTCTCCAGGTAAAACCAAAGATAATCGTTGCAGGGGCAAGCGCCTACTCTCGTACAATTGACTTTAAGAGATTCAGGGAGATTGCAGATCTGGTTGGTGCCTACCTAATGGTGGATATGGCCCACATTGCAGGCCTTGTAGCTGTAGGAGAGCACCCATCTCCCATTCCCCATGCTCATGTAGTTACTACCACTACCCACAAAACCCTCAGGGGACCCAGAGGGGGAATGATCCTCACCAACCACGAGGATATTATTAAAAAGGTCAACAAGGTTATCTTTCCTGGAATTCAGGGAGGACCACTCATGCACATCATCGCTGCTAAGGCTGCAGCTTTCAATGAGGCCCTCCAGCCTGAATTTAAACACTATCAGAAACAGGTAGTAAAAAATGCCCATGCCCTGGCTGAAGAGCTTCAAAGGGGAGGTCTCAGAATCGTCAGTGGAGGTACAGATAACCACATGCTCCTTGTAGATCTTACCCAGAAAGGCCTTACTGGAAAGGAAGCTGAAGCTATCCTGGAGGCTGCTGATATTACAGTAAATAAAAATGGTATCCCCTACGATACCAAGAGTCCCTTTATTACCAGCGGTATCCGTATAGGAACTCCAGCCCTTACAACCAGGGGGATGAAGGAGGGAGAGATGACAGAGGTGGCAGCTCTCATTCTCAAGGCTCTTGAAAACCATGGGGCTCCAGAAGGTATTCAGGAGGTAAAAGACGGAGTAAGAGATCTGTGTAAGAGGTTTCCCCTCTACAGGGATTAGATAATAGGAGCTCACTCTAGCTGCATCCCTGAGCTCCCTATTAACTATATTTTGTAAAAAGCAACGTGACGTTGCATCCAAATAATCAGTAGGAGGATTAATTACTCCACATAATATTTTATAGATTGTATGCTTGCCTTAACAATAAAAAATTGAGAGGACTTCCCGTAAGAAGTCCTCTCTTTATATTAGTAGCATACTCTCCCCTGAGAGTATACCAGCCTTCCGTCCTTATATACATCCCTTGTGTGGTTGATCCCAAAGTGGTAGATAACATAGTCTATATTTGGCGCATCAAAGACCACAAAATCTGCCTTCTTTCCAGCCTCAATACTTCCCACCTCATAGGCTCTTCCTATGGAGTGAGCTGCATTTATTGTCACTGCTGTAAATACCTCCTTGGGCGTCATCTTCATTCCCAAAGATCCCAACTGCATTATAAACTGGATATTTTCTGTAGGGCAGGATCCCGGGTTGTAGTCCGTTGATAGGGCTACTGGTACTCCGCTGTCTATCATCTTTCTCACTGGAGCGTAGTTCTTACCAAGGTTGAATGAAGTTCCTGGAAGGATATCTGCTACTACTCCCTCCCTGGCCATCATCTCTATTCCCCTGTCACTTGCTGCCATTAGGTGGTCTCCCGAGATAGCTCCTACCTCTGCTGCCAGCTCTGCTCCTCCCAGAGATACTATCTCATCTGCGTGGATCTTAAGTTTGAATCCAAGGTTTCTAGCTGCCAGAAGGATTTTTCTCGTCTGCTCCACAGAGAATACTCCCTCCTCACAGAATACATCACAAAACTCCGCAAGCTTCCTCTCCTTAACTATGGGAAGCATATCTATCACCTTATCCACAAATACATCGGAGTTCTCCTTGTATTCCCCAGGCACTGCATGGGCTCCAAGGAAGGTAGATGCAATATCCACTGGGTGATTCTCATCCAGATTCTTAGCCACCTCCAGCTGCTTTAACTCGGTCTCTAAGTCCAGTCCGTATCCGCTCTTTGCCTCTATAGTTGTCATACCATAACCTAGCATGGTATCCAGACTCTTCCTTGCCTTCCTATAGAGCTCCTCGTGGGTTGCTTCCTTAGTGGACTTAACTGTACTGAGGATTCCTCCCCCCTGCTTCAGTATATCTATATAGGGAACCCCTTCAAGCTTCAGTGAAAACTCATTCTCCCTGCTTCCTCCGTGTACCAGATGGGTATGTGGGTCTATAAGTCCCGGAGTTACAGCTCTTCCCCCTGCGTCCTCTATTAGGGTCTCATCACCTATTAGCTCCCTTCCGGGCTCTCCAAGACCTGTTTCCAGTATCCTTCCATCCCTCACAGCTATATAAGCTCCCTCTAGTATCTCTACCTCTCCCATACACCTTCCTGTACGGGGATTGTTGTCTCCAGCCATAGTCACCAGCTGTCCTATATTCTTCAATATAAAATCTGCCTTCATATCTTCCTCCAATAGTTGCGCTTTATTTATTCATGGATATCCTCAAAGTAAAAGCTTCCTGCCAGGTACCTGAAGAGGACCCTCACCAGGGGCAGGGTCCACTCTTCCTATACTCTTTTCTTTACAAGGTTCTTGATGAGATCTTCATCTGCTATATATGGAAGGGTAATGTGGTCATCCCCTCTGTTATTGTTGTTGTACTCTATAGATGTTTCGATGGAGTTCTTATTTCTAGCCCAAGCACGTCTAGCCACTCCTCCCATTACATCCCAAGGCATAGCCTCTCTCAGGATAGCATCCACTCTCTCGCTTCCGTCCAGAACCATTCCAAATCCACCATTTATGGACTTACCTATTCCTACTCCTCCACCATTGTGAAGAGCTATCATAGACATTCCTCTGGCTGCATTTCCTGCAAAACACTGGGTAGCCATATCTGCCATTACATTACTTCCATCCTTGATATTGGATGTCTCTCTGAATGGTGAATCCGTTCCAGATACATCGTGGTGGTCTCTTCCAAGCATTACAGGACCTATCTCCCCTGTTCTAACCATCTCATTGAACTTAAGAGCTATGTTGGTTCTGCTCATGGCATCCTGGTAGAAGATTCTCGCCTGAGTTCCCACTACCAGTCCGTTTTCATCTGCATCTCTGATCCATACATAGTTGTCTCTGTCCTGATATCTTCTGTTTGGATCCACAAGCTCAAGGGCTGCCTTATCTGTCTTTAGAAGATCCTCCTTCTTTCCGCTGAGGCATACCCATCTGAATGGTCCATATCCCCAGTCAAATAACTCTGGTCCAAGGATATCCTCAACATATGATGGGTAGATAAATCCGTCCTTGTCATTTCTTCCGTTTTTAGAGATCTCCATTACCCCTGCATCATACACAGACTTCAGGAAGGCATTTCCATAGTCAAAGAAGTAAGTCCCCTTCTCAGTAAGGGCTTTGATAAGCTCATAGTGTCTAACTAGAGTCCTGTCCACAAGCTCCTTGAACTTTGCCTTGTCCCTTCCAAGAAGTTCCGTTCTCTCCTCAAAGGTTAACCCCTGCGGGCAGTATCCTCCCTCATATACAGCGTGACAAGAGGTCTGATCGGAAAGAAGGTCTATCCTCTCATTTTTCTCCACTGCATACTCCAGAAGATCCACTATATTTCCATGGTATGCCACAGCACAAGGCTCTCCATCTGCAATAGCTTTTTTAACCATCTCAAAGGCCTCCTCAGATGTCTTAGCCACATGAGTTACCCATCCCTGGCTTTTTCTTGTCTCTATTCTTGAGTAGTCCACCTCAGCTATGATGGAAGCTCCCTTTGCTATTACACAAGCCTTACCTTGAGCTCCACTCATTCCTCCAAGACCAGAGGTTACAAATAACTTTCCAGCAAGGTCCCCGTCCTGAGGAACTCCGCAGAAAAGTCTTCCGGCATTTAGAATAGTTGAGTATGTTCCGTGAACTATTCCCTGAGGTCCAATATACATCCATCCACCAGCTGTCATCTGACCGTAGTTAGCTACTCCCAGCGCCGCTGCTCTAGCCCAGTTATCTGGATCATCAAAGAGTCCCACCATCATGGCATTAGTTATTATTGCCCTTGGAGCTGTTGGGTTTGACTTGAAGATTCCCACTGGGTGTCCAGAGGATACAGCCAGGGTCTGATCCTGAGTAATCACCTCTAAGTACTTCTTGATCAGTTTGTACTGCATCCAGTTCTGACATACCTGACCTGTTTCCCCATAGGTAACAAGCTCATATGGGTAGAGAGCTATATCAAAGTCCAGGTTGTTGTCTATCATCACCTGGATAGCCTTCCCCTCTGTACATGCTCCCTCATACTCATCTATCGGTTTTCCAGTTATATTCCCCTCTGGTCTGAATCTGTAACCATATATTCTTCCCATCTCCATAAGCTCATCTAAAAATTCAGGTGCCAGCTCGGCGTGGTACTCCTCTGGAATATATCTTAGGGCATTTTTTAGTGCCAGCTCTATCTCATCTGGAGTAAGAGTTAACTCCCTCTTTGGAGCTCTTCTAAGTCCCTCTATAAACTTGGGAGTCTTGCTAGGTATATCCTCAGCTGTCAGCTTGATCGTCATGGCATTTGCGATATTCTGGTTCATCTTCTTCTCTCTCCTTTTCTCTCTTATTCTTTGATTTTATTGGAGGTACCCCTCTCTATTCTAATAGTCTGTTGATCTATATATTAAGCTCACCTATTGCTTTTTCCACAGCGTCTATAAGCTCCTCACTTATAATTACTTTCTCCGTTTCATTTATATCTACGTACATAACCCTGTCCTTATCCAGCTTTTCCACGTGCTTTCTTACAGCCTTATAAGCCTCTGCACTTCCCTTTCCAAGTCCCCTATCTCCTCTGAGGTCTATCCCCTGGCAGGCTGCCATGATCTCCATAGCTACTACCTTTCTTACATTTCCAAGGATCTCTCTGGCCTTTCTGGCTGCTATGGTACCCATGGATACGTGATCCTCCTGGTTAGCAGATGAAGGTATAGAGTCCACACTTGCAGGGTGAGCCAGTACCTTGTTTTCCGATACAAGGGAAGCTGCACTGTACTGAACTATCATATACCCCGAGTTTACTCCTCCATTTTCCACAAGGAATGCTGGAAGTCCAAAGTTCAGGTTAGGGTTTACAAGTCTTTCAAGTCTTCTCTCAGACACATTTGCAATCTCTGAAAGAGCTATCCCAAGGAAATCCATTGGAAGAGCCATAGGCTGTCCGTGGAAGTTTCCACCGGAGATTACCTGATCCTCATCTGGGAAGATTAGAGGATTATCTGTTACAGCATTTATCTCTATCTCAACTCTTTCTTTTATGAAGTTAATGGCGTCCTTGCTGGCTCCATGGATTTGAGGTGCACACCTTAGAACATATGGGTCCTGTACTCTCAGGTCTCCCTGCTCTGTAGTCATCTGACTGCCCTCAAGTATTCTCAAGAGGTTTTTAGCTGTATCTATCTGACCAGCATGCCCCCTTACCTCATGTACCTTATGGTCATAGGCACATGTGATTCCGTTCAGTGCCTCAGATGTCAGTGCACATGCTATATCTGCTGCCTTAGCCAGCTTTTCACTGTCATATACAGCCAGCGCTCCCACAGCTGTCATTACCTGGGTACCGTTGATAAGAGCCAGTCCCTCCTTGGATGACAGATTTGGCAGAGGCTCTATTCCTGCTTTTGCAAGAGCCTCCTCACTTGTCATCCTCTCTCCCTCATAGAAAGCTTCTCCCAGCCCAAGAATTGTAAGTACTATATGAGATAGAGGTGCCAGGTCTCCCGATGCTCCCAGAGATCCCTTTTCTGGCACTACTGGATGAACTCCTCTATTTAGCAGTTCCACTAGCTTCTCCAGGGTTATCCTTCTTATTCCAGAGTTTCCAACACATAGGTTTGCCACACGAAGGAACATTATCCCTCTCACTACCTCCTCTGGAAGGGGCTCCCCAACCCCGCATGAGTGGCTTATAATTAAGTTTCTCTGAAGGTCTGCAGTTTCAGACTGAGATACCACTACATCTGAAAACTTTCCGAATCCAGTGGTAATACCATAGGATACCCTCTCCTCGTCCACATACTTTTCCACCAGGTCTCTGGCCTTCTGAACCCTCATCCATGCTTCATCACAGATCTCTACCTGATATCCATTCCTTGCCACATCAACAACATCTGATATTGTCAGCCTTTTTTCCCCTACGATGTACTTATTCACACTTCTTCCCCCTCTTATCTGAAAGTTATTAAAATGATTTTAAAAACTAGGTAAAAAAATATTTATTCCCTTAAATCCATTCCCAATTATTTATTACAATGAAAAGACCTCAGATAAAAATATATTATATATATACCATTATTAACTATAGTTATAATAAGCCTCCAAGGATCATTTCTATTGACTTTCGCAACCAGATGAAAATGTCCACTATTGACTCACAAGTAGGAAAATAGTATAAAATATATTGATAAAACTTATTAATACTGTTTTAATAAGTGGCTGGAGGTAGTTATGTACCAAAAAACAATAAGGGAAAACAATGAAAAGAAGATCTTTCACTTTGTCTATAAGGAGGACAGGGATCTATGCATAGCTGAGATCTGTAGCGAACTGGATATGAGCTTCCCAACTGTAAAAAATGTCCTCTATAAACTCATGGATAGGGGAGTTATTAAAGAGAGTTTAAAAATAAGCAGCGGGAATGGCAGAAAGGCTCAGGCATACTGTCTCAATAAGAATTTTTGCTACTCGGTGGGAGTAAGAATTGATTCCAGAAAATTTAAGTTTCTCCTTGTGAATGAGAGGGGAGTGGTTACCAAGGAGCTCTCGGTGAGGGAGTCCTTCCATGAAAAAAACCTCATTCCCAGGCTGGAAGAGGAACTGGAAATCTTTCTGGACTCCATCCCTTCAGATATCAGGGAGAAGATCCTGGGCATAGGTATAGCAATCCCTGGAGTCGTGGATAAGATTGGAAGGACCCTAGAGATAGGCACTAATTTCAAGGTAGGGG
This sequence comes from Propionigenium maris DSM 9537, assembly GCF_027925155.1. Lineage (GTDB taxonomy): Bacteria > Fusobacteriota > Fusobacteriia > Fusobacteriales > Fusobacteriaceae > Propionigenium > Propionigenium maris. Next base: position 119,025 of record NZ_BSDY01000007.1, read on the forward strand.
AAGATGAGATAGAGGCTCTTTCCCAGAGATTGAACCTTAAGATCCTGGTGGACAATGAATCAAACTTAAGTGCTATAGCAGAGAAGTTTTTGGGAAGTGGAGAAACCTTTTCCGACTTTATAACACTGGACCTCAGTGAAACCATCAGTATGGCAAACTTCAGGGAGGAAAGCCACTACGGTAACTTCTCCTTTAGGGCTTCCAGGGTGGAGCACATGTGCATCGATATAGATGGAAGGTTGTGCGAGTGTGGCCACAGGGGGTGCTGGGGAACCTATGTTTCCGACAGGGCTCTTCTGAAGAGCTTCAGGGAGGAGTTTCGGGAGATAAAGAGATACTCCGATATCTTTAAGGGGGAGTACCTGGAAAGTGAAGCAGGACAAAAGATCCTGGATGAGTATGTGAGGTATCTGGCTGTGGGGATAAAAAACCTCATCTTCCTCTACAACCCAGAGAGGATAATAATCACTGGAAATATCTGTAGATACAGGGATTTAATTATAGAGCCGCTCCTGGACTATATCTACAGGGACCATATCTTCTTCAGGGGAAAGGAGACCATAACCTTTTCAGATCTCAGGGAAAACAGCGGCACCCTGGGAGCTTCCATTATGCCCATCGTCGACAGCTTATTCTAATAGAGTTCTGGCATAGCTTTAATCTTACTTTATAACCTTACCTGGCACCTTAAGTTTTAATGATGTTAAAGATGAAGGATATCCAATTAAAAAGCAGGCATAGAGCCTGCTTTTTTTCATATAAAAACATTAAGAAGATATAAACCACTGGATACCTCCTATTCACTTCTTTAGGGGATCTAAATAATCCATTGCTATAATTAAACTGCCCTTGGCGGAGTCAACTTTCTTCCCACTCTTCTTCTCTCGGAAAAATCATATATCCCTATGGAGAGAACCGCTGTAGTGGGAGCAACTATTATAAGAGAGGTTGTCCCTATGAGGGTCCTCATTATCTCCGCTGCCATAAACTTTCCATTTAATATGGCATAGATAGACACACCCCTGTCCAGAAGAAACATCATCATGGTGATGTTCCCTCCTGTGTAGGCCAGAAGAAGGGTTGTAGACATAGTTCCCACCACTGCATTCCCTATATTAAAGGAGGATCTCAGAAGCTCCCTGGGAGTTAGGCTGGGATTTGCTTCCTTTATCTCCTCCAGGCTTGCCGCCATATCCATGGCTATATCCATAGCCGCTCCAGAGGCACTGAGGATTATGCTGGAATAGAAGATTTCCCTGAAGTTCAGGGAAAAGTTCCCGCTGGCCAAGAGGGACTGTGACATGGGCATTGTGAAACCATCCAGTTTAAGGTAACTACTGAAGAGACTGGTCAGGGCTATGGATATTCCAAGACCCACCACTGTGCCGCTAAAGGCCGCAACTCCTCTTCTTCCCACTCCTCCAACAGAAAATATGATCACCGAGGTGAGTAGGACCAGGGTCAATATAGTCGTATAAAAGGGGGATCCTCCTCTCAGAATATGGGGGACCATATACCTGCACAGAAGATAGATGCTGGCAAAAAATGAGATCAGGGACCTTATACCCATTCCTCCAGAGTAGAGGAGGAGGGCTCCTGAAAAGATCAGAAAGAGAACCTTGAGGTAGGGAAGCCTGTAGGCAGAAAGAACCCTCCCCTCTAAGACCTCTCCATCACTGCTCTTTACTCCCACTACAACCCTCTCTCCCACTTCATATATCTCATCTATCTCCTTGTCTCCATTGACAAAGTTCACACACCAGAAGGTTTTACCACTCCCTCCCTCTACTCTCACCTGCTGAGTCCCCACACTGGATGTCCCCCTGTTTATAAGACGAGAGTTATCTACCTCCACTACTCTAACTACCATCTCTCTCTCACTCCTCAGCCCCTCTAGAAAGCTACTTCCTAAAAAGCCAAGGGATATGAGAAAGAGAAGCAGAACTACCTTTCCACTTCTCATATCCTCTCCTATCTGACCATCTCTATCATGGTCTCTGCTATTTCTGTATTATCTATAAATCCTGAAAACTTCTCTGCTCCCCTTCCCACTGCTGAGAGAGGTATCTGGGTCCCAGTGTGGGCATAGGTTGTAAACATCGTGTTGGATCTTTTTGCCAGTACATGAGCTGTGGCAACTGAGGTGGGAGTATAGTCTCCAAAGAGTGCACTATTATAATCCCCACTGTCCTCTATATCCATTGCCTTAACTATAGAAGCCCTCTCCTCTGCACTTAAGTCTCCAAGGCCCATCTCTCTTCCTATAAATTCAAAGTATGCCTTCCTATTCCCATCATACTTTCTCTGAAGTACATCATCCACAGAAGCCCTCACATCCTTCAGGGCTTCCAGCTTAAGGAAGTAGTTCTTCCCATATCCAAGACCCATTCCTCCAGTCTCGTGGTCTCCCACTACGACTATAAGGGTTTCCTCTGGGTATCTTTTATAGAACTCATAGGCCTCCCCTACAGCCCTGTCCAGTGCCAGGGTATCGTGGATTACCGAAGCTGCATCGTTGGCGTGGGCTGCGTGGTCTATCCTCCCTGCTTCCACCATCATAAAGAATCCCTTCTCTCCCTGACTTAGGACCTCTATCCCCTTTCTTGTCATATCAGCCAGGGATGGAAGATGGTCCCTGCTGTTTACCCTGTCCACTTCATAGGGCATGTGTGAGCTAGTTAGAGCCGCAAATACCTTCTGGTCCCCTCTGGCCTTTAAGTCCATAAAGTCACCTACCGAATTCTCTCCCATAAATACCTTATAGCCTTCCCTCTTAAACTCTCTTCCCAGATCTCTGCTATCCTTCCTCTTGGATCCTTTAGCCTCCTGAGGGATAAAGTTTCTGTATCCTCCCCCGGCGAAGAAATCTATTCCGCTTTTAACAAAGTCATCTGCTATCTCATTCTCATTTCCCCTGCTTACATTGGTGGAAGCAAATACTGCTGGAGTTGCATGGGTAAGCCTTGTTGCTGTTACAAGCCCCGTCTTCATACCGCTTCTCCCTGCATATTGAGCTATACTTTCCACCTTCTCTCCACTTGGTAGCATGGATATCATCCCGTTGTTTGTCTTGTGGCCTGTAGCTAAAGCTGTCCCCGCTGCTGCCGAATCTGTAACCAGGGTATTCAGTGAGTGGGTCGTATTGATTCCTGCCACAGGGAATCGATTCATGAGTAACTTTCCCTCTCCTCCCTCTACATCGGTCATATAGTACTCAGCTATCTGCCTCTGAGCCGCCCCCAGACCATCTCCAATAAACATAAACACATACTTAGGTGCTGCAAGAGTCATCACAGACACCAAGATATTCAGAATAAAAATAACTGCCTTCTTCTTCATTCTTTAATCCTCCCTTAATCTTTAATCTGGAGGTAGTTTAACCCATCCCTGTAAAGGTATTATTAAAATCCTGTAGTAGTTATGAAAAAATGAACCTGATATTTGTTTTGAATTTTTTACATAAAGTTTACCCTGTCACAGAATCTATCAAACAAAACCTTTATCTATAGCTAATTAAAGGAGTTCTGTCTCTGGATTGTCCCCTCTACTATTGAAGTCCATCTACCTATCCTGCTCCCTCTTAAAGTTTTTTAAAAAAGTCCTTGCATTAAACTATAGTTTAACATCTATACTGATCTCGTCGATAGGGGAAACCACCCTTAGACAACTATCTTGTATTAATAAGAAATTTCAGGAGGAATAGATATGAAAAAACTAGTAGTAATCACAGGAGCAAGCAGCGGATTTGGAATGGAGCTGGCCAAGGAGTTTGCCGAGGATGGATATCCTATGCTTATCCTGGCAAGAAGAGTAGAGAAGATGGAAGCTCTCAACCTTCCCAATACCATGTGCAGAAGGGTAGACGTGACCGATCAGGAGACCTTTAAAGCAGCTGTAAGAGAAGCTGAAGCTAAGTATGGTAAGACAGATCTCCTTGTAAACAATGCAGGGTTAATGCAGCTGGGAGACCTTGCTACACAGGATCCCAAGGAGTGGCAGAATATGTTAAATGTCAACCTTATGGGGGTTATGAACGGAATGCAGATTGTATTAAGGGATATGAAGGAAAGAAGGTTGGGCACAATTATTAACCTCTCTTCAATTGCAGGGCTTAAGCCATTCCCGGGACACGCAGCTTACTGTGCTACAAAGTATGGAGTTACCGGTCTTACAGAAGTGGCAAGACAGGAAGCTTCAGCATACAATGTAAGGGTGCTGTCTATCTGTCCGGGGGCAGTGTCAACTGAACTCCTTGGTCATACAACAGATCAGGGAATAATCGATGGCTACAACGAGTGGAAGGAAGCAGTGGAGGCAACCTCTATTACAGCAACCGATGTTGCCAAGACAATAAAGTATGCTTACGAACTGCCCCAGGGAGTATCCCTAAGGGAGATAGTAATCACAGATACAAGACAGGATGCATAGTAAAAAGGAGCGTGACGCTCCACCCCTTCTAAGTCTTATGTAATGGCTTTTTCTATGGAATTAATCTATAATTCTATACTTCTATTAATACTAAAAAACTCCAGGAAGATCTTCCTGGAGTTTTCCTTATTACCCTTGAAGTAAGTTTAGTCAGCGTCTTACTGCCGCAACTTACCTTGGATAAATTATATTCCTGTAAAATATTAAAAAATCTAGTTAAAAATAAATTCCACCTGAGACTGGGGTTTGCTCCTCAGAACCTCGGAGCTCTCTACGGAAACCTTCTCCTCTAAAAACTTCGACCTAAAGTATTGAAGAAGATTTTCCCTTCTTCCCTGAATAACTTTCCTTACCTCTCCTTCCAGCACCTCTCTCTTGGTACTTGTCTTGAAGATCTTCTCCTCCTTCAGCCTCTCATTGAGGATATCCATCTCCCTTTCCAGATCGGTGAAAAGAACTAATTTAACCTCTACACCGTCCTTCAACTCTAAAACCTTGGATATCTCATCCAGCTTTTTAGCCTCATCCTCTGTGAGCTCGCTGGAAAGATAATCGTAGGAGATGGTGCTAACCCTCTCCTCTGAAAGTCCAAGAGTTTTCGTGATCATAGTAAGGGGAGAGGCGGCTGCCCTTACTATAAGGTTCTTCATGGCCTGGAGAACAACTCTGTAGATACGGAATTGTGGGTCATTGAAGTCTCCGTAAACGGGGACATCCAGAAGAAGGTTGTTGTTCCTGTCCTTTAGCAGGTTTATTCCTAACTTTAGAGGAAGAGCCGGATTGTTCCCGGTACTTTCTCCAGGGTGGATATTTTTAACCCTTATAACATTCTCTCCCCTGAAGCTTCCGGCATCCATCTTTATCTCTCCCTGGTAGAATACCCTTCCAGACTTAATCTCATTGGGAAGGTTTTTTTTCAAGATGGGATTGAAGTCCACAAGATCCAGGTTTGAGATGTTAAATCTGCCATCTACATTTAATCCAGTGGCAGTAAAGTCCCAGTCCTCTACAAGGGACATGGCGGACTCGCTTTTAAACCTTCCTAGGCCTGTTAGCCCCCCCTCTAAAAGAAGGGTGAACTCCCTGTCCCTTTCAGAGGTGAAGTCCTTCATAGCTACCTCTATATCCTTAAGGGTATACTTGAAATCCTCCTCTATGAGATCCACTCTTCCCCCATCGACCTGAAGATTTTTCAGAAGAAGTAGTGGAAGTTTACTAGTGTCCCCTGCCTTCTTTTCCTCCATCCCTGAGGTCTTCCCTTCCTCTACTGAAGGTTCATCTGTGGGATTCTGGGAATCTTCCTTCTCCCATAGGGTAACCTTCGGGTTTGTAAGGCTCACAGAGGATATAGCCACCCTATCCTGGGTAACCTCATCCATTGAAACCCTTATCTCCTCCCCCTGGAAGAGAGGTCTTCCTTCTACAAGGGATGCTTTCAGGGAGTTTAAGATTACCTCTCCGTCTATTGTGTAATCTCTCATCTCTTTAAGGGAGAGGTTTAGGATTCCAGTGCCACTTCCCATGGAGTACTCCTCCTGGGATGTTTTCCCTCTGACATTTAACTCCTCTAGGAATATGGTGTTCCTACTCCTGATACTGTCTCCTGAATAGGTCAGGTAGGAATCTATATTCATAAGCCCAGAAAGTTCATAGGGGATCTCCTGGGAAATAGTGTTCACCTCTCTCAGATCCAGGGTAGTTACTCTGACCCTTCCCTTGAACCCTAACTCCTCCAAGTCCTCCAACACCTTTAGATCTCTCTCCTTAGAGATTGTTCCCCCTATCTTTACAGGGGTCCTTCTGTTAAGGGAGAGGGAAAGATCCACCTTGGATCTCCCCTCATAGGTACCGAAATTTTCCAGGGTAAGATCGATTTCCTCCAGGGAAGCCAGGGGGGTCTCAATGACACTATCACCTATGGATAACCTCTCTATAGCTATCTGTGGAAGAGTACCTCCTTCCGACTCCTCCTTTGAAGGGGTGGAAATGGATGTAAGGTGCTCCAATAACTCCCCCTGGTTGAGAAGGAAGCCATCCAGGGAGAGTTCCTCTATGTGAAAGTTGGAGTTGAAGAGATCCAGTTGAGGAAAGGTTATCCTCCCTCTATCCATGGAAAGGAGTCTCTTCTCCTGCTTATTTAAAATATCCAAGTTGGTAATACTACTCTTTCCTGAGATCAAGCAGCTATTTCCCGCTATCTTTCCCTGGACCTCCAGATCCAGGCTAACCTCTCCAGACAGTTTTGACAGTTCTAGGATCTTCTTGGGCAGAAACAGTTTGTCGTCTAGCTCGATCTTCTCTCCCTTAAAGCCTCCTCCAAACTCTGTGGTAGAGTCGTTGTAGTGGAAATCAATGTCCAGGTAGCTTCCGTCCAGAAAATCCAGTTTTGAGGATAGCTGAAAGAGGTTGTCACCATAGGTAAGCTTGGGAGTCTTAAAGGTAAAGTTGTTATCTGCAGTGATCACTTCATCCTGGTAGTACAGGGTAAAACTTTCAATGGTTATATTTTCCAGCTCTATCCTCTTGAGGAATGGGTCAACCTCCTCAGCTACCTCCTCCCCGGGATTTTTTTCCTGGCTTTCCTTCCAGTTCTCCATAATTTCTGCATAGTTTATCCCTTCAGAAGTCTGCTCTATCCTCAAGCTGGGATTAACCAGGGTTATCTCCTGGATAAAAAGGGTTTTAAAGATAAGTTTCATGGGATCTATATCTATATTAAAGGAGTCAAAGGAGATAAAGGTATCTTCCTCATTGGCCTCCATAATCTTAAAATTCTCCAGGTAGAGTGTAGAGGTAAGGTAGTTATACCTAACCTTTTCAGAAAACACCCTCCTTCCCGTTCTCTCTTCAAGGGTTCTTACAGCAACCTCTTGAATATATCCAGGGAGTTTCCTCATCCCTGCAGCAACAGCCAGAATAATAATGATCGATAATCCAAGCTTTGTTCTTCTTTTCATTCTGTCCTCCTAATACTCATATCTTCACCATAATTTAAAGGTCCCCTTAAGGAGCCTATAAACTCTATAAATTAACAATTTTTTAATTATATCACACCGAGAGGATTCTAAAAACAGAATTCTTTCCTGTAGGAATAACTTTTCTACCAGCTATCCTCCTGTCTATAATCCCTTCTTCTAGGAGAACCTATACAACCTGGCAATAAAAAAGAACCCCTTAATAGGAGTTCCTGGAATAGTTCCACACAATCTGTAACCTACCTGCTGAACTCATAGTCTCCTCTAGGCTACACTCTATTTTAGAGCTTTCTGCAGGCAGTATATCCCCTAGCCTCAGCTTCCTTTATGGTGTAGCTTCCAGCTACAGATTTCAGATATTCACATCCGGCTCTATGATACTTCTCCCCGCTCTTAGTTACATATACAACCCTGTCCAGGCTAGCTGCCCTTCCCTTTTGACTACCCTTTTTCTTGCTTCTTCTATACTCCCAGGGAGCCACTGGATCGGTACTCCTCCACAATCCCGCTTTATACTTTCTGGCATGGGCTTCAGCCTCCTGAAGATCCCTGTCCTCCCTGGCATAGTACCGATACCACCAGGCATACCCAGCTTCTACAACCTTCCTGTTTAGATAGTTCCTGTAGCCATATCCGTAGTATATCTTCCCCACCTTTCTCCCATACCTGTCTGTGGACACTACATCTACCTTGACCCTCTCTCCCAGGACTCTCTCTGCTACAAATACCTTGGATTCCAGTCCATAATCCTGGGATATCTCAGGAGCATCTATTCCGTAAAACCTCACCTTATACTTCCCTTCAGGGGTCTCCAGGTGAAGGGTGTCTCCATCGCTTACACGACTCACCGTTCCCACTAAACTTTGAGCCACAGATAAGCTAAAAACCAATATAAATATTACTGCACCTGTTATCTTTTTCATCTCATCTCCCAACTTTCTCTGCATGCTGTCTTCTTCAGTCTCTTCTCTAAATTTCAGAAGTATCTTTATCTTAAGCTACCTTCCTATCCCTGATCCCGCTCTCTTTATTATCTGAATGGGATAGGTTACGGCACCCCTCTCATAAAAACTCTAAGGGCAACCTCTGAAGCGGTGGCCCCTCCAAGACCTCTATCCCCATCCTTATAAGATCTGCTACAGATCCAATTGTACACAATAAAAATTTTTCTAACACCATCTCACTCCCGGCTCTCTCTCCACTAGGAACCTCTAACATTCCTTTCTAAAGGGAAATTATACCACCTTAGGTCTTGTATGACTATAGTTAAATAAGTTAACTATAGATAAAGCAACGTTACGCTGTATCTTAACAATGACTTGGAACACCACTCACTCCACGTAGTTTTTATAAATTCTATACATTTCTTAATAATAAAAAGACACTTATAAAAGTGTCTGGGATTTGAGTATCTGGTAAATTCAAGGTTTCTTCCTTCTATAAGCTTCCCATGAGTTTCTCCGAGGAGATTCTTCCCCTGAGAAGGTTTTTCTTCATCCTTCTCTTCATAGAGTACATCCTGTTATCAGCCTCCATGAGTAGCTTCTCCACCGACTCCTTATTTTTATCTGAGGATTCTGCGATCCCATAGCTCACCGATGCCCTATATCCCCTTGAAGAGGTATTATTGTAAAGGGCTATCCTTCCCTCTACCCTCTTCATAACCTTAGCTGCTCCCTCTATTTCGCACTCAGGGAGAACTACTAAAAACTCATCTCCCCCCATCCTGGCCACTATATCCGACTCCCTTACACTTGACTTAAGAATCTCAGATATATCCTCTATGAGCCTATCTCCGCTCACATGACCAAAGTTATCATTTACAGCCTTTAAACCGTCGATATCTATAAAACACACCGACAGGCTTCTCCCTCCTCTCCTTGAGAGAGCGTAGTGATTTTTCAGCAGCTCCAGCCCCATCCTTCTGTTATAGGTATTGGTCATATCATCCATAGTTGCGTAGTATTCCAGTTCCCTCGTCTTTTCCCTTATCCTCTCCTGAAAATCCCTTGTTCTCCTGAGAGAGAGAAAGGTTACTCCCCCTCCAAAGAATACTCCTAAAAATACAGGGAGAATAAAGAATGTTGCCTTAACCTCTACTCCATTTACCCTGAGGTTTATCGTCCCCATAATAAGTATAAAGACCGTCATCAAAATAATATTTATAGCTAAAGACCTCCACTTCTCCATCTGCCTCTCCCCCCTAAAAGACTAAGTATCCCTATTAATATTAAGGTCACCACCAATAGTATACTTTATCAACTATTATTTTTCCACCTCTACCTGGCTTTATTCCACAAAACTATTCCTGAAAAAACAAAAAGCACCCCTCAGAGTGCTCCTTCCTCTAAAACTAAATCAATACCTTTCAAGAGATCCTCCCCTCTAGATCTACTCCCTGATCTCCTTCAATACCTCCATTATCGTTTGGTAGACCTCCTCACGGATAATCCTTCTCAGATCCTCTTCCTTCATCTTCTTGAACTTCTTCCCCTTCTTGGATTTTTTTGTCCCCTCCTCTGCGCAATTTCCCAGACCACAGTAGCTTAAATCTGTAGGGTCAACCTCTCCCTCAGGGATCTCCATGGGGCAACAGAGAAACTTTTTGTCTGAAGCAGTTCTTCCACACTTCTTACATATATACCTTCCATCTCCTACCATATCAAAATACTTCTTGGGGTCTCCCCTTCTTATATCCTTATATGCTCTACACATCTTAGGCATAGTATCTCCTCCCTTCACCTAAATAATTATACTAGGAGTTATAGGAATTCCCTGTAAGCTAAGAAGGTAAAAAGTTTTTTTCAGAGAAGATATGAGTATGGAGGTGAAACTATGTATTCCTTTAAAGGATTTTTTAAATATTTGGAAAAACAAGGGAGAGAACTGGAGAAAAACTTGATGGAGGTCGGTATCTCAAGGGATCCAGAGGTGGTTCACAGGTGCCGGGTAGCCATCAGGCGGCTAAGAGCAACCCTCGGACTCTTTCAGTGTGATCCTACTCTCCTAGATGAGATAAAGGATGTGGCACAAACTCTGGGACCCCTAAGGGATATAGAGGTACAGCTGGAGTTTCTAAGAAAAGCTGAGCTCCCCTTGAGAGAGAAAAAGTCTATCCTTCAGGAGAAGCTTCTGAAGTTGGAGATTGAACGGCTGAGAATATCTGGTCTCAATCTTACCCTCTCCTCCGCTGAATTTTTAAATAGGGTATCTCAGGGAGTGGGAAGAAGAAAAATATCCCCGTATAAAATCTATAAAAACCTGGTTAAAAGATCTAGAAGGGTAGTTGAAAATCTCTCCCAGGAGCCCTTTGAAAACTACCACAGGGTGAGGATAGATCTTAAAAAGATCAGATACCTCTTAGAAGCTGTAGAGGTTGTGGAAGGGTCCTTCAAGGATCCCATAGACCACCTCAAGAAGTTTCAGGATTCCCTGGGGGAGATCCACGACATGGTTGTATGGCTTCAGGAGATCTCAGGCAGGGAGGACCTCCCTGCCCTAAGGAAGACTCTTCAAGAGAAAAGGAACCTAAGTATGAAGGAGTTTAATGAAGTCAGGGGGAATCTCTACAACCTCCTTGAGAATATCCTCAACACCTCTGCAGCCCTTGTTACAGGTAAAAAACCTCACTCCCAGGAGCTTCTTTCCCTGGTCTCCTCCCCCAAAGAGAAGGAGGAGGCTGCAGAGGCCCTGGCTCTCCACCTCTCTCCAGATCCATCTCATATTCAGAGGGTGGCTAACAAGTGCAGAACTCTCTACTCAGTTTTGAAGGAGCGGGTGAAATTAACTGAGGAGGATCTTCATCACCTCTACTGTGCCGCCCTCCTCCACGATATAGGTCACTATCTAGGAGGAGAGGAACACCACAGGGACAGCTATACCCTCATAGTAAACTCCTCATGCCTTCCCCTTAATATTTCAGAGAGGGAAGCTGTAGCCATCCTTGCCAGAAACCACAGGAAGAAGCCCGATTTCACCACAAACCTCCTTAATAAAAGAGAGGTGGAGAGGCTAAAACCCCTCTCTGGAATCCTCAGGTGTGCTGACGGCATGGAGATGGAAAGCTATGAGTATGTGGGTAACTTTACCCTTACCTCCTCGGAAGGTACCCTCACATTCAGGGGAGGTCAAATAAGCCCTCTTCTTCAAGATAGGTTTAGGAGGAAATCCTCCTATCTGGCTGAGGTCCTGGGGTTGAAGATAAAGTATATCGAAGTAGAATAGGATAAGATCTAAGATTTTCCATATAAAAAGCAACGTGACGTTGCATCCAAATAATCAATCGAAACATTAATTATTTAATATAATTCTTTATAAATTTTATGCTTTCCTTAATAAGGAAAACAGAGGCGGGATTAACCCGCCTCTGTTATTTTTTTACTACCTCCAGCTGCCGTCCGAAGACCTCCTTAAACCTTTTACCGGACATGAGCATCCTGCTCACCTGCACATCCATAAGCTCCCCAGTATCTATGCAGAACCTAACCCTTTCACCATCTATCTCCACGTGGAAATCCTCCCTCTTCATAAGGAAGGTCCTGTTGAAAATCTTGGAGATCCTCAAGATTATGGAGAGGTAGGTAATCTCCTTGAGATCACTCTTCCCCAAAAGCTTAGTGTAGTTTTTATGGAGGGTATTGAGTTTCTCCTGCTGGGATACGATGAGGGCTGCCTTTACCAGATCTTTATGACTGATTCCCCTGAGTTCCGCATTTAATATCATATAGAAGGAGTGAAGGGGATAGTCGTGAAAGCTCACACTGACTCCAACCCTGCCCATGTAGCATATCGTCCTTAAGATCTCCTCGGGAATCCTTTCCATCTTGTGAAGAGGATCCAAAGCCTCCAATATCTTAGTGAATACCCCATAGACCCTTTCGCCATCTTCCCTTGAGAGGGAGTAACGCTCCACAGTATCAAAGAGAGAGGTCTCAAAGACGTTCTCAAAGGTTCTTCCATACTCATAGAGCTTCTCATAGAGAACTCCCTCCCTTATACCAAAACCGCTTATAACAGCCCCGCTAAGAGATGAATAGGAGATGAGCTCCCTTATGGCACATACAGCCCCTGTGAAGATATCTGCTCTGGACCTGGCAAGACCGGGAAGAAGAAGCTTCTCTTCATAATCCATCCCCTTGATCTTTCTATATACACTCTCCACCTCATCCAGGTTCATCCTGTAGTCGTGAAGAAGAAGGAGGGGATAGTTTATCATGAGGGAGTGTACCTTGGCCAGGTTACGGATAGTTCCCCCTACACCTATGAGGGGGATCCCCTCTGCCTCCTTTAGCCAGGGTACCCTGGAGTACTCCTCCATTATATACTTTTTCAGCTGTTCCTCCTCCTTGCTGCTCAGAGAATCCCTTACCTGGGCGATCTGGGAAAGGGTAACCGATCCAAAGTTGAGGCTGATCCACTTGTGAACTTTTCTCTCCTTATACCACACCAGTTCAGTGCTGGCTCCCCCCATATCCATGAGGATTCCCTCATCCACTTCCAGGTTGTTTATGGCCCCCTTGAAGGAGAAGAAAGCCTCATCCTCCCCGGAAAACACCTTTATATCCATACCCAGCTGCTCTCTCACAAGGTCCAGAAGAACATGGGAGTTCCTTGAATTTCTCACAGCAGCTGTGGCAAAGGGAATTATCTCATCTACACCGTATCTCTCACATACTCTTTTAAAGAGCATGAGAGTATGGAAGGCCAGATCCATCCTCTTTAACTTCATCTCCCCCCTTTCATTGACCCCGTCCCCCAGCCTGGGACTCTCCTTAATATCCTCTATGGCCTTGAAGGATCTATTGGGGCTGATCTCGTATATCACAAGTCTGATAGAGTTTGACCCTATATCTATTATTCCAATTCTCTTCATAGTTCTGCTCCTTTTACCTTCAGGTAGTTAAGGTATTCACCCTGTTATCTAAATAATACTTAATAAAAAAGGATATATTTCCTTTATTTCTAAAAAGATATTGCACCCTCCAGGGCATATTTAAGGATAGTTCACACCTTTAAATATGCTAACAGAGGGCCATCAAGCAGTAGATAGAGGACAGACAAATAGATCGATCTTTGAAGGGAGAGGCATATGAAGTATATTTCTGTTATTGAAATATCCCCCAGCTTTGTAGAGATGATAGTGTGCCAGCAGGGTACAGCAAACTACGAGGTAGTGGAGAGGGTGAGGGAGGAGATAAATATCTTTAAGGGGTACCAGAAAACCGGAAAGGTCTCCTTTGAAAAGAGCAAGAAGCTGTGTGAGATCCTCAAGGGGATGAAGAGCTTGTCGGAGGGTTATGGAACATACAGGATCCAGATAGTCACCACCAGCTCCTTCAACCAGCTTACCAATGCCCTCTTTCTCCTAGACCAGATAAGGATTCATACTGGAATAGTGGTAGAGATGCCAAGGCTCCTGGAAAAGAAGAAACTCCTCTTTAAGAAGTTTCTCAAGTACAGGGAGGAACTTATCAGCCAAAGGAAGACCTCCCTCCTCCTCAATATAGGAAGCTCAACCACAGACCTCGTATTTCTACACAACGGGAAGTTGATTAAAAACCAGATGATCTCCACTGGAGGTTACAAGGTAGCTGAGTTTATCTCCGAGGAGGAACTCTCCCCTACAGAAACCCTCACCTTTATGAGGGACTATATCTATAACTACCTTATCGAGATAAGGAGGGAACTGGGAAGAAAAAAGGTTGTAAGGCTTTCCCTCATTGGGGAAGCAGGGGAGATACTTTTAAGAAAGTACGGGGAAACTCCTCCCGTAAGATCCCTTACAAGGGAACAGCTGAGAGATATAGTAGAGGAGATGGAGAAGCTCTCCTTCAAAAACTTTGCATCTAAGTATGGTATCTCCGAGCTTCTGGCCCTCAAGGGCTTTATCGAGCTTGCCATGGTAGAGGTGATCATAGATGAGTTTTCCATAGAGGATATGACGGTACTCACCTATGACAACAAGGAGCTCATCGCCTATGAGTACTTCTATCCCGTAAGAAAGCAGGAGATGGAGGAGGAGATGTGGGAGCTCAGTGTACAGGCAGCAAGGGCCCTAGGGGAGAAGTACTACTTCCACCTGGGACACTCGGAGTTTACCCTTAACCTTTCAAAAAAACTCTTTGATACCCTGAGAGGAGTACACAAGATCCCCAGGAGGATATACAGGTATCTGGAGATTGCAACCTACCTCCACGATACTGGTAAGTATATAAACTTCAGGGAGCACAACAAGCATTCCGAGTATATCACCAAAAACTCATTTCTCTTTGGCCTTGGAGAGGATGAGCTGGAGTTCATCTCCTTCCTCTGCTACGCCCATAGCGGAGACGGTATAGACTACTCCAGATACCTGGACAGATTTTCCTCCAAGGAAAGGATATACATATTAAAGGCTCTGAGAATACTAAAGGTAGCAGCAGCCCTAGACAGAAGCAAGCGACAGAAGGCTGAAAAAGTTGAGATCTCCCTGGAGGGAGAGTTTGTAAATATCGAGATCTATACCAGAAATGATTTCCTGATAGAGGAGCTCTTCTTCAATAAACAGGCAGTATTTTTCAAGGAGGTTTTTGGCCTTACGCCAAAGCTTCATATAAACAGGAGGTACTATGGAGAAAGCATATAGCCCCACAGATTTCATAAACAGGGAGCTTAGCTGGCTTGAATTCAATAGAAGGGTACTGGAGGAGAGCGAGGATGAAAACACCCCTCTTTTAGAAAGGCTGAAGTTCATCGCAATAACAGCATCAAATCTCGATGAATTTTTTATGGTGAGGGTAGCCGGACTGAAAACCCAGTATGAGGAGGGAATGACCAAGAAAGATATTGCCGGACTCACTCCCAGGGAGCAGCTGATAGAGATAAGAAGAAGCTCCCAGACCCTTGTAAAAGATCTATATAGCAGCTATGAGAGAATCATGGAAAAACTGGAGGCAGAAAAATATCTCAAGATCAAATTCTTTAAGGAACTGACCAAGGAGCAAAAAAAGTATGTCCAGGCCTACTACTCCGAGGTAATCTTTCCCATCCTTACCCCCATGGGAATCGATGCAGGAAGACCCTTTCCCCACATCAACACAGGGACCCTCAACCTGATAGTTAAGATAAAATCCGATGACAAAATCGGCCCCCTCTACTCTGTAATCCAGGTCCCGAGGGTTATCAAGAGACTAATAGAGCTCCCTGTAAAAGGTAAAAGAGAGTTTATCCTCCTAGAGGAGATAATCTCAGCCATGGGGGAGGGGCTCTTCACAGGCTATGAGATAGAGGAGATGGGAGTATTCAGGATAACCAGGTCTGGAGATATGATAATCGATGAGGAGGAAGCTGAGGATCTTCTCATTGAGATAGAAAAGGAGTTAAGAAGGAGGAGGTGGGGAATCCCTGTAAGGGCAGAGTACAGTATCCACCTTGCCCAGAACTCCAAGGATTTCCTCAGGGAGAAGACAGGCCTCCCCCTAGATGATTTCTATGAGGTAGAGGGACCCATAGATCTCACCTTTCTCTGGGAACTCTTTGACATGGAGGGATTTGAAGAGATAAAGTACCAGAGGAACTATCCCTCCTTCACCAAAAAACTCCAGGGAAAAGAGGTCTTTAGCAACCTCAAAAAGAAGAGATACCTCCTCCACCACCCCTACGATACCTTTGATCACGTGTCTGAGCTCATAGAAACTGCTGCTGAGGACAAGAAGGTCCTGGCTATCAAGCAGACCCTCTATAGGGTAAGCGGGGACTCAGCAGTTGTAAAGGCCCTCATGAGAGCAGCTCAGAATGGGAAGCAGGTCACTGTGGTGGTGGAACTAAAGGCCAGGTTCGACGAGGAAAGAAATATCAGGTGGGCCAAGAAGCTGGAAAGAGCCGGATGCCATGTCATCTACGGCCTCAAGGGACTGAAGGTCCATGCAAAGTGTCTCCTCATTATAAGAAGAGAGGAGGACGGAATAAGAAGGTACCTTCATCTGGGAACTGGAAACTACAACAGTCTCACTGCAAAGCTCTATTCAGACTTCTCCTACTTTACCTGCGACACCCAGATGGCCATGGATATATCCAACCTCTTCAACAGGTTAACAGGTTTTTCTACAAATACCTCCTGGCAAAAGATCATCGCTGCTCCAGAGTTTATGAGGGAGGAGTTTTACAGGCTTATCAAGAGGGAGGAGGAAAATGCTGCTGCTGGAAGAGAGGGAAGGATCCTCGCAAAGATGAACTCCCTGGTAGACAGGGGTATAATTGAAAAACTCTACGCTGCCTCAAAAGCGGGAGTAAAGATAGAGCTAATAGTGAGGGGAGCATGCTGTCTCAGAGCTGGTATAGAGGGGCTTAGTGAAAATATAAGGGTATCCAGCCTAGTGGGAAGATATCTGGAACACTCCAGAATCTACTCCTTCCATAACGACGGCGAGGAGGATATCTACCTCTCCAGTGCAGACTGGATGAAGAGAAATCTCGACAGAAGGATAGAACTTCTCTTTCCCATAGAAGATAAGGAATCCAAGAGGAAGATACATCGGATACTGGAGGGACTCCTCAGGGACAACATCAAGCTAAGAAGACAAGGGAGGGACGGTACCTATGAAAGAGTGGAAAGCAGCAAGGAAACCTTCAATGCCCAGGAGTCATTTTTCACGGAAGACTCCAATAATGGCGGAGGTAAAAAGTCATAGAAGGTAGGAGAAATAATCTTTATTTTAGGGGAGGTTCTATGAGAATACCAGGAGATAAGGTGGTACACCTTCTTGCAGGGGCCCTGATAGCCCTTACAGCCCTTCTCCTCACTGGGAACAGTCTCATAGCTGTTGCTATGGCTGTAGTGGCCGGAGCTTGGAAGGAGTGGTGGGACAGCAGAGGACATGGTCAGGTTGAACTTGCCGACCTTATGGCAACCATAGTAGGCGGAATACTGGCTGTGACAAGCGTTGAACTATACAGATTTATAATAGGGGCTCTGGGATGAGCCCCCATTTATTTGAGATTATTTGAAGATGGGAGCTAATTCCTGCTCCTCCTTTTTCTGGAGGCAATGAGTCCCTTTAGGTATCTTCTATACTCTGCAGAGGTTGCTCCCATGAGTTCATCTACCTCCCTTGTAATGGAGATGATATAGCTGGTAAGGGATCCTGATATATGGGTCTCTACCTCTCCCAGAAATACCTTCTCTCCGCTCTTTAAAATAAAGGGATACTTGTATAGAAGCTCCTTCTTGGAAAATGGCAGCCTCTTCTCAGATGATGTCTTCTCATGGAGGATCCCCTCCAGGCTCATCTTTCTCCTCACAGAGGATTTTTTTGGAAAGTTACCTGTAAGATCCTTAAAGATATAGCGCTTCTCCTCTGGGGTAGTAGGCCCCTCCCTCTCCTCTGAAAACTTTATCTTTTCCAGTAAAAAATCATCGATAACCAGGATGGAAACAGACCTGGAAAGGTAGTTTGATACCCTGGGCATTACAAGAAAGTTAAATACCAGCAATATTAAAAGTGCTATCAATACTCCCATAACAATCCTCTCCTTCTGCAGCTCTATATTGATCTATTCTGACCTTCTTCCCTAAATCCTTTTGACTGAGTATAGGTCCCAATAGGAAGGTGTGATAAAAAAGAGTCTCCTATAAAGATCACAGTTGGGGTATAATCCTAGTGAGGTGATGAAAGTGAAAAAGATATTGTTATTATTTATAGTGAATACCATTGCAGTGCTGGGCCAGGTTCAGCTAAAATACCTTCCTGGAAAAACCAGAGAGGAGAAGGGGGTCAGGGAGTGGCTTCTGGAAAGCAGAGTCCTGGATGAAGCTGTGGATCTTATCAATAGGGAGATTCATATGGAGGAGAGGCTCCATGTCATTGTAGGGGAGGGGGAGTTTGTCCACTACGATCCCCAGACTAGGGAGGTAAAGCTCCCCTATAATTTCCCCATAGAGGTGAGGGAGAGATTTGCAGGAGAATATGAGGAGGACTGGGAGCTCTATGCTGGAGATGCCCTGGAGCACACCCTCTACCACGAAACGGGCCATGCCCTGGTAGATCTCCTGAATATCCCCGTTTTAGGGAAGGAGGAGGATGCTGTGGACGACTTTGGAATAATCATGCTCATCCTTACCAGAAAGGACGGAGATGACAGAGCTATCTCAGCAGCGGAACTCTTTTTTATGGAGGGGGAGGAGATAGAGGAGTTTACAGATGAGGATCTCATGGATGAACACAGTTTAGATGACCAGAGAGGATTTAGAAGTCTGTGTTTGGTTTATGGAAGTGATCCTGAAAAATATGAGGATATCGCCAAAGACCTGGAGATGGATGAGGACAGGCGTCTCATGTGCGAAGAGACCTTTGAGAGACAGACCCTTAACTGGCTGACCCTTTTAAGGCCCCACCTAAAGGCGGGAGTTCTCAGGGATACCCTGGAGGAGTTTCAAGAGACTGAGTAGATCTAACTCTTCATTAAAATTTATCGTTAGATATTGAAAGATTTAAAAAACTTTATAAAAAGGCTCTCAGGTTTACTGATAGCCTTTTTATAAATATATACTACCAAGTAATTCCAAAGGGAAACTTGTCTTTCTGAACCTTAGGGCTGAATCTCCCCCTCTATAATTCCTTCCTGAATTCCTTCCAACCTCTGAAGCCTCTCCTCACCAATGAGTTCTCTGGTAAATTTAAGGTCTGTGATGGAAACTCCACCCTCCTCTAGACCAAAGACTGTAACTCCACCCTTAAACTCTCCATTGATAGAGTCCTCTATAGTTTTATAGATGGCGTTGTCCACCCTCTTGAGCATAGAGGTAATTACCTTCCCCTCTACATCTCCATCCTGGTTGGAATCCACTCCTATAGCATATAGTTTCTCACCCTCTGCTACAGCATCCATAACTCCCCTTCCAGAACCGCCGGCAGCAGCATAGATTATATCCGCTCCAGATTTATTAAGGGAGATAGCCTGCTCCTTAGCTTTTGCTGGGTCGTTGAAGGGATTTACTCCTCCCACATAGAGGCTCATAACCTCTGCCTCTGGGTTGACATGCTTTGCCCCGGCTTCAAACCCGTCTCTGAACCTGTTTATAAAGGAGATATCCAGCCCCCCTATAAATCCAAGCTTATCTGTCTCCGTCATCATTCCTGCAAGGGCTCCTACGATGAAGGATCCCTCTACCTCATCAAAGACTATAGAGGTAACATTCTCCTCCTCTACAACTGCATCCACTATGACAAAATTTACACCTGGATAGTTCTGAGCGGTCTTTCTCAGGGAATCCTCCATATCGAATCCCACTCCCACAACCAGGTCATACCCGGCGCTGGCATAGTCATCTAAA
This sequence comes from Propionigenium maris DSM 9537, assembly GCF_027925155.1. Classification (GTDB taxonomy): domain Bacteria; phylum Fusobacteriota; class Fusobacteriia; order Fusobacteriales; family Fusobacteriaceae; genus Propionigenium; species Propionigenium maris. Next base: position 138,738 of record NZ_BSDY01000007.1, read on the forward strand.
AACTGATCAAACTCAGATACATTGGCTGGTTCCACATACTTAAACTCCGCTCCCAGCTCATCCCTGGCTCTTAGAAGCCCTGCATAGGCCGAATCATTGAAGGACTTATCCCCAAGACCTCCCGTTCCTAAAACAATACCTACTCTAAGTTTAGAGGTGTCAACCTCTTCCCTTCCTCTGCCACAGGCACTCAACACAAGGAGTACCATAATCAAACCTAATACCTTCTTCATCCTATTCCTCCTAAAAAATAAAAACACAGATACTCTAGGGGCATCTGTGGGAATAATCAAAAAAATAGCATTTTTTGTCATTACCCATAGTAGCTGATTTACGGTCAGCTGTAGAAACACTTGCCCCTATTGCAAATATATATGAGTTATCTATGTCGTTTACAGAGAGATAGTAACCTCTTTTATCCTCAATTAATAGGACGCGTGTCCTGTTTTGTAAAATCATCTCTCTGAATGAGATAGGTAGAGGGAGAATCCTCCCCCCTGAAGAGTGGTATCAAAGACTAGAACCCTTATCCTTAAAGGGTATCAAAAAAATTAAGTATAGCTTCAGTTGTTTCCGCTGGTTTTTCAAGGGTGGATATATGCCCGCACTCCTCTATCCCAACTACCTGAGCTCCCTCTATAAGAGCAGCCATCTCCTCGCTTTCGGCTATAGGTCTCGGAATATCCTCTAAACCAGAGATAAACAGTGTGGGAACCCTTACCTCCCTTAACTTCCCAAGGATATCGCTTCTTCCAAATATCCCCCTTCCAAGGGCAACAATAGTCGGAATATTCTCTGGAGGAGTATTTAAAAGACTCTTTTTAAACTCCGTGTAGAGCTCTCCCTTTTCACTGTTGGTTTTCTTGGAAAAGAACATGGGAGCAATGGTATCGCTCATCTGCATTGGAATAAAGTTAAGCTTCTCGATAATATTCAGCATCTCAAAGTACTGATCCTTACTTGTTGCAGGTTCCTCCCCCACATGGGTATCCATTAGAACACATCCCCTTACCCTTTCTGGATAGGATGTAATAAGATGTCCCCCAATCATACCTCCCACTGAAAGACCACAGTAGAAGAAGGTGTCTAGCTCAAGGTAATCTGCCACCTCTATGACGTCCCTGGTCATCTCCTCCAGAGAGTAAACCTTTCCTGGATCAACAAGGGATTTAGATCTCCCGTGACCATGAAGCTCTATGGAGATACACTTAAATCTTTCCCTTAACTTTTCGATCTGAGGCTCCCACATCCTGTTGTCCCAAAGGTAGGAGTGCACAAGGATCAGGGGCTCTCCCGTTCCCTGTATATCACAGTTAACCTCACATCCGTTTTTCAGCTTTATATACATACTAACCACCTCCAAAGGTTATTATAACAAGTGTTTTTTTAAATGTAAATAAATAATAGAAATTCTCCTTTGACTCCCTGGGAGAAAATACCTCTCCTGCCTTGCCCTTAAAATCCCATCTTTTTACCCTTGTTCTCCCACCCTGAATAAAGTAGAATATATGGCAGACAGATATAGGTAAGGGAGGAAATTTGTGGATATAAGATACTGCTCCTATGATGAGGAGATAATAGATAATATAGAATCAGGGAGGATACACCTCTTCGACAAAAATACAGATAAAAAAACAGCCAGGAGGAGGTACAAGGGGGATATCTTTGATGAGCAGCCCCTCTTTATGACCTTCAACGAGTTCAAGGGAGGTCTCTTTCTTTCAGACAGGATTACCCTCAAGGAGGAGAAACAGGTAATCGCCTTCTACAAAGCCCTCTCTCCTGAGCATAGAAGAAGGCTCAAGGTAGAGGGATACTACGATGTTATCGATATCGCCGCCAACTTCTTTAACTTCTTCAGGCTCCTCAACGAGTACAGGATAGAGGAACTTACAGACCTCAAGGAGTGGCAGAGAGGGGTCTATGAACTCTTCTGCAGCATCAGAGAAAACTATACAGCTCTTCTCCAGGAGAAGAACTATACAGATTCTGTCTTTATCGGACTGGAGGAAAACTTCACAGAGGATGTCTACCACAGATACAAAGATAGGGAGATAATAATCTACAACAAGCTCTTCTTTACTCCCAGGGATAAATGGATAATCCAGAAACTGGAGGAGGCCGGATACAAATTTGTACTGAAGCTCCAGCTGAAGGAAGGGGACTTCTGTGAGGAAGCCCTCAGACTAAAGAGTGTTACCTATGAGAGGAGAGGCTGTGTCAATGTGTACAGAGCCCAGGATGAGTTTACAGCCCTTCTCAAGATAATCCAGCTGACCCATGAGAGGGAGGAGGCAGGGGAGAGCTACAGGATCTTCGATGCCAACAACGACAACTTCAAGTACAACAACTTCTTCAATGAGGTGGTCTACCTCTCAGAGATCCCTCTCTTTAAACTCATAGAGTGTATACACACCATGGTGGCAGGGCTACAGACCGATGGATACATCGATCTCCAGGGAGAGGATGTGGATAACCTTCTAAGGGAGAAGCTCCTTATTGGTACGAAGGAACTTGTGGAGGTTATGGAGATAGAGGAATTCAGAAGATACTATAAGCTGGAGGAAAGGGATCTCTCCCGCATCAAATACCTCGCCGGGGAAGGATATAAATTTATCACCAGGGAGGAGATGGAGAGGCTCATCCAGAGACTGGAGGAGGATGAGAAGCAGAGGAACTATATCAGAGAAGACTTTATAAACCTTATTAAGATTATAGATGATCTGAGGGAGCTCTATCAGATGACTACCCTCAAGGAGTGGTGCAGGTGGCTTACCTTTGACAGGAAGGTCATGGAGGAGTTCAGCACCCAGGGGGGCAGCGAGATAAATAAGTACTTTGAGGCCCTGAGCGAGGTGGAGATAATAGAGGAACTGGACCTTATAGATACCGATGACCAGAAAAAAAAGGTGTGGCGTGGCTTCTTTAAGGATAACATCTCTGAGGGACTTCTGAGGCTTATCATGAAGTACCACAGGTTCAAGGAGGTGGCGGGAAGCAGCCACAAGCTAAAGAAGGAGGAGCTCGCTGAGCTTCCCACAACCCACGACACCACAAGGATCTACATGAATATCTCCGATATCTATGTTCCTGAAAACAAGGGCAGCTCCTTCCTCCTCACCGAGGCCCAGAAAAAGGAGCTGGGGATTAAAAACCTGGATGATGACAGACTTCTGGAGAAGTACAACCTTCTGAGGGGAGTTATGACCACCAGGGAAAACCACATAGTTACCGTGGAGAACCAGGGAAGCAACATCTCCCTCTCCCCATTTATAGAGGAGATAATAGAGGAGGGAACCCCTGATACAGTGGTGGGAATAGATACGGAGAACTATCTGGAGCTCATAAGGGGAGTTATCCATAAGGGGAATCCCAAGAGTATAGAGGGAGGCAGCTCCGACACTGAACTTTCCTTGGAAAGAGAGGAGCTCCTTAGAAAGAAAAATATGAGTGCCTATATGTGTGATGAGCTCTTCAACTGCAGGTATAAAATGTATCTGAGATATATTGTGAGGCTTGAGAGGGAGGACCTGGAGATCGACGAAGGGCTTACCAGAAGGGAGTACGGTAACCTGGCCCACGATATCTTTGAAGAGGTACTTATGAAGTATATCAAGGAACCTGGCAAGTTTGAGCCCCTTCAGGGACAGGAAATAAACGTTGCCAAGATCTATGAGATCGTGGAGAGGCTTATAGATCAGCCTGGAAGAAAACTGAAGCTTCCCCACCTTAACAGCAACTACTACAGGGAGATCATCTATAAGAACCTGGCTGAGGGAGTGAAGAGGTTCTTCAGGGAGATCTCCAAGGAGCTGGCTGGAAGAAGGGTAATGGATATCCATGTGGAGCAGTATGGATACAAGGAGATCTCCGGAGGCATCTATCAGAGTGCCAAGGGGGACCTCATCATAGACACCGATAGGGACAGACATATAATAGATTTTAAAACCGGTGGAAAGATAGACAGGCAGCTGGATTACTATGGAATTCTATACACTGGAGTGGCCGACGGAGCCCACAGATACATCTACAGTATAGATAAGAATATCCTGGAGAAGGCTGAGAAGGTTGTCATGACCAGGGAGGACCTGGTAGAGGGGGTAGAAAACCTCCTGGACAGTGAGATATATGAGAGAAACTACACAAGCAGATGCAAGAGGTGTGAGTACTGGGTTGTGTGTAGAGAGGTGGAGAAAAATGTCTAGAAAGATAGTTAAGGCCAGTGCAGGAACAGGAAAGACCTACAGGCTGGCCCTGGAATATATAGCAAGGCTTCTCGCAGGGGAGGATTACACCGAGATCCTCTTTATGACCTTTACCAGGTCTGCCACAGCTGAATTAAAGGGAAGGATCTTTGATTTTCTGAAAACAATAGCCCAGGAGGGACGGGAGGGGGAGCTAGTAAGGAATATACAGGAGCTCTACCCGGAGATGCCCCTTCACGTAGAGGAGGCCGGAAGTATCTACAGAAAGCTCCTCCTGAACAAGGATAAACTGAAGATCTATACCATCGATTCCTTTACCGGTAATATATTCAAGAAGGCTGTGGGGCCCTATCTGAATATCTACTCCTATGGACACATCAACTCCAAGGAGGAGGAGAGGGTCTATAGGGAGGTATTCGGGAAGCTTGTAGCCGGAGCAAACTTTGAGAGGGTGAGGGAGTTTCTTGAGCGTACTGCAGACAGAAATGTAGACAAGTACCTGAACCTCATAAAGAAGGTTTCCGAGGAAAGGTGGAAGTTCTCCCTCATAGAGCCTAAAGATTTAAAGGGCGATTCCGATACTCTCAAGGATGAAATCTACAGGGAGATAGGAGAGGTATTTCTTGCCCTGGGTGAGTTGGTAGAAGTGGGAAAGAAGGAGCTAACCAAGTGCCTTGGTCCTGCCTCCAAGAAGATCTATGAAAGATTTGGATCGGACCTTCATCCCTCTGCCTCTGTAATAGATTTTGTAGTGGAGAACCTGGGGGATATGCGTAGCGGAAAATACTACAACGGTACCCAGACAAGGGCAAAGGGAGTTGCCTACCTCAAGGAGAGGCTAGAGGAGAGTCAGGATAGGATCTGGACCCTTCTGGACAGTCTGGTCTACTTTGAGGAGATCCTTCCCTATGAGAGGGATATCATAGAGATAGAGAGCATCATAAGGGATATCTATGATGAGATAAAGTTCAAGGAGAAGGGAATGACCTTTGCTGACATCACCAACTATACAAGTGAATATATGTACAGCACCGAGCTGGACCTTGTCAGGGACGGGGTTGTGACGGAAAACTTCTATGAGATAGTGGGAGGAAGGATCTCCACCCTCTTCCTGGATGAAGCCCAGGATACAAGTGTAAGTCAGTGGAGGATTATAGAACCCATCGCCAAAGCATGTAAAAATGTAGTTGTGGTGGGGGATGAGAAGCAGAGTATCTACTCCTGGAGGGGAGGGGAGAAGAACCTCTTTATGAGTATGGGAACTATCCTGGAAGCCCAAGAGGACAACCTTCCCACAAGCTACAGAAGTGAGTACAAGATCATCGATTTTGTAAACCACTTCTTTGCCTCTGTAAACTCCAACAACGAGGATTGGAAGTACACCCAGGTAAGGTGTAACCGTGAGGTGGCCAAGAAGGGACTGGTGGCAGCCCTTACTGCAGCAAACCACGAGGAGCACTCCCTAGAGGAGGGAATAGCTCTGGATATCCTGGAGAGGTTTGGCGGAAACTACCAGGGGATAGGAGTTATCTCCAGGAAGACCAAGACCCTGGACAGGATTGGGGAGGCTCTGAAAGCCCACGGTATTCCCTTTGTGACAGAGAATAGCATGTCCATAGCCAACCATCCATGTGTAGTGGAGATCCTGAGGATTCTAAAATATATTCTCAGAAGGGATTTCTTCTCCCTCCTGGAATTCTACAGGGGCCACTCTATAGGGATAGGGGACACCCACATGAGGTGGCTCATCCACAACAGGACCCAAACCGAGAAATATCTGGACAGGGCCCTTACCTTAGAGGAGCTTCAGGCTCCCGAAGAGATAAGGGAACTCCTTGAAAGAACCCAGAACCTTATGATCACTGATTATGAAAAACTGGGGAAGAGGATAGTAGAGGAGTTTGCCCTCATATCCAGGTACTCAGCTCCAAGGGATATTAAGAATATCAGGTTCTTCTTGGAGATAATGGAGGGGATGGATAACCTTTCTGAGCTCCTTAACTATATAGAGGAAAATGAACTTTCCGAGGATCTGAAGCAGGTGGGAATAAGCGAGGAGAACTCTGTTGTCCTTATGAGTATCCATAAATCCAAGGGGCTGGAGTTTCATACAGAGTATATGTATATAGAGGACAAGGCCAGCAGATATAAGATGACCGGATTTAACGGGGGAGCCACCCAGCACCAGTTATCCCTTATGGCAAAGCTGGATGAAAGGTATGAGAGGGTGGAGGACTACCTCTTTACAAACTCCATCTATGAAAAGAATATCAAGGAGACGGATATCTACAAGTATATAGAGAAGACCTATCTGGATGAGGAGATCAATACCCTCTATGTGGGAATGACAAGACCTGTAGCCAACCTCATCCTCTGCATAAATCCCACCTCCACAACCATAAAGAAGGAGAGGGTCAACGTCCTCAGAAATGACCTCCTCATATCTCCCATAGAGAAGTACTTTAATATCACAAGGGAGGAGCTCCTTGAGAAGGGACTGGTGGAAGCCGGTAAATTGGTGGAGTTTCAGGGGGAGGAGGAAAAAAGATCTGAATACCATATGGAGACCGAGCTCTACAGGAGAGCATGTGAAAGAGCCTTTGAACCAGATGAAGAGGAGGGCGAAGTTGTAGAGGAGGAAGCAGTCTTCACCTACGATGTGGCAGTGGAACTCAGAAGAAAGGAGGGACTTGCTATCCACTACTTCCTGGAGACCCTGGAAGACCTCAGAGAGGCCTCCATAGAGAGAGCCAAAAAACTTACATACTTCAAGTATGGTAATATGCTTGGAGATCAAAGGTTAAGGGAGATCATGGATAGAAGTGAGAAGTTCCTTAAGAAAAATACAGAGATCTTTGATCCAAGATTTACAGTGTACAAGGAACTGGAATTAAAGACCCTCGAAATGGATAGTTCCGGCATCGAGAGAGTCAGAACCCACATAATAGATAGACTCAATGTAGACCATAGCAGCGGTGAGATCATCATCTACGACTATAAGAGTGGTAGAACTAGAGATCCCGAGCAGTTAGAAAGATATGAAAGGGTTGTCATGGAAAAGCTCTCTGAAAAAGAGGAAGGAGTTCCCTACAAAGTTGTTCATAAGGAATTTCTAAATATTTAATAATCCATGTGACAATGGAAGTTATATAGAAAAAGGAGGCCTAAGCCTCCTTTTTTCTATAGGTTGTTTTGCGCTTTTACCTTTTTGATCTCCTCTGTGATGAGAGGTACTACCTTTGAAGCATCTCCTACGATACCAAGGTCAGCATTGCTAAATATAGGAGCGTCCTTATCCTTGTTTACTGCAATGATAAAGTCAGACTCCTCCATTCCTGCAACGTGCTGGATAGCTCCAGAAATACCCATTGCAAAGTATACATCTGGTCTTACTGTTTTACCAGTCTGTCCTACCTGTCTGTCGTGTCCGATCCATCCTGCATCTACTGCTGCTCTTGAAGCCGACACTATCCCGTGAAGCTCCTCAGCAAGTCCCTCTAGGTGAGTGAAGTTATCTGCATTACCTATTCCTCTACCTCCAGAAACAAGTACATTGGCTTCAGTGATGTCGATCTTCTCCTCCTCTTCCTTAACTATCTTAAGAACCTTTACCTTTAACTTAGATGTATCTAAACTTACCTGGTGAGATTCTACCTTACCACTTCTTGCTTCGTCTCTCTCCACCTTCTGCATTACTCCAGGTCTTACAGATGACATCTGAGGTCTGTGATCTGGACAGATGATTGTAGCCATAAGGTTTCCACCGAAAGCAGGTCTTGTCATAAGAAGCTCTCTGTCCTCTCCGATCTCAAGCATAGTACAGTCAGCAGTAAGTCCAGTTACCACTCTAGCAGATACTCTAGGTGCCAGGTCTCTTCCAAGGGTAGTAGCTCCCACAAGAACTATCTCAGGCTTCTTTTCATCGATTATCTTAGAAAGTACCTGAGTGTATGCCTCTGTGTCGTAGATAGCCAGCTTCTCATCATCTGCTACCACTACATTGTCAGCACCGTAAGCGATAAGCTCACTAGCAAGTCCTTCTATATTGTGTCCTAGCACTACTGCAGTTACCTCTTCATTTAGAGAAGCTGCAAGCTCTCTTCCCTTTCCGATTAACTCTAAAGCTACATTTTGTATTTCTCCGTCTCTTTGCTCAGCAAAGACTAGGATTCCTTTATAATCATTTAAATTCATCTTTTAGTCTCCTTTTATATTACAAACTTTTCCTTTAGTTTTTCTACAATAATCTTCGCTGCTTCCTTAGGCTCCACTTCATGTATCTTACCAGCCTGCTTAGCTCCCTTGGTAAATGACTTTCTTACCTTTGTAGGAGATCCCTTAAGTCCTAACTTCTCAAGATCTACAGTGATGTTTGTAGTATCCCATACCTCTACTTCCTTGTCGTATGCCTCTACGATTCCTCTTACCGACATATATCTAGGCTTGTTTGCCTCAGTAAGCACTGTGATAAGACAAGGCATCTTAGCTTCTAGAAGGTAGTACCCGTCCTCTACAGCTCTCTTTATAGTAACTGTCTTGTTCTCGTCGCACTGAAGATCCTTTACATAGGAGATCTGTGCAAGATCCAGGTGCTCTGCAATCTGAGGTCCTACCTGAGCTGTATCTCCATCGATTGCCTGTCTTCCTGCAATGATAAGATCGTAGTCAAGTTCCTTTATTGCTGCAGCAAGGGCATTGGATGTAGCCAGTGTATCTGCTCCTGCGAACTTTCTGTCTGTAAGAAGGATTGCTCTGTCTGCTCCCATAGCAAGAGTTTCTCTAAGAGCTTCCTGTGCCTGAGGAGGTCCCATTGTAATTGCAGTAACGTGAGCTCCGAATTTATCCTTTAGCTTTAATGCTTCCTCTAGTCCAGCCTTATCATCTGGGTTGATTATACTAGGTACACCGTCTCTTATAAGTGTTCCAGTTACAGGATCCAGTCTGATCTCTGTAGTATCAGGTACCTGTTTTACACAAACTACTATTTTCATATTTTTCCTCCAAATATTTCATTTCTATTCATTGTATTAAGTATTCCCAGTGCCCCTATCCGTTTCCATAGATTGGGTTACGCCAGCAGCACCCCTACCATTAAATTTCAACTAGTAATTACTTCAGAAGTCCAGCTGCGATTACCATTCTTTGTACCTCAGATGTTCCCTCATAGATCTCAGTGATCTTAGCATCTCTCATCATTCTCTCTACTGGGTACTCTCTTGTGTATCCATATCCACCGTGAAGCTGTACAGCCTTGGTAGTTACTTCCATTGCTGTTTCTGCAGCAAATAGCTTTGCCATAGCTGCGTCCTGAGAGTATGGCTTCTTGTTGGATTTCTTCCAAGCTGCGCTGTATACAAGAAGTCTAGCTGCTTCAGTCTTTGTGTGCATATCTGCAAGCTCAAACTGAGTGTTCTGGAACTTAGCGATAGCTCTTCCAAACTGCTTTCTCTCCTTTACATATCCTACAGTCTCATCTAGTGCTCCCTGAGCAAGCCCAAGAGCCTGAGACGCGATTCCTATTCTTCCACCATCTAGTGTCATCATAGCTATCTTGAATCCCTTTCCAGTTGATCCTAACTGGTTTTCTGCAGGAATTCTGCAGTCCTCCATGATAAGCTCACATGTAGCTGATCCTCTGATTCCAAGCTTCTTCTCCTTCTTACCTACGCTGAATCCTGGTCTGTCTGCTTCTACGATAAATGCCGAGATTCCCTTAAGTCCCTTGGATTTATCTGTCATGGCAAAGATTATATAAACATGGGCATAACCTGCATTTGTGATAAAGATCTTAGAACCATTTAATATCCACTCATTTGTTTCCTCATCGAAAACAGCTGTAGTCTGCTGACCTGCTGCATCTGTTCCTGCATTTGGCTCAGTAAGTCCAAAAGCTCCTACCCACTCACCAGTAGCCATCTTAGGAAGATACTTCTTCTTCTGATCCTCAGTTCCAAACTCTAAGATTGGCGCCATTCCTAGAGATGTGTGAGCTGAAACAACAACTCCAGTTGTTCCACATGCTTTAGATAGCTCCTCTACAGCCATGGCATACATAAGGTTGTCTCCACCTGCTCCACCATACTCCTTTGGTACAGGTATTCCCATAAGTCCTATCTGACTCATCTTTTCCACAGTTTCCACTGGGAATCTTTCCTCCTCGTCGATCTCTGTAGCTAGTGGTTTTACTTCATTTTCCACAAATTCTCTTATCATCTGTCTAAAGAGTTCATGTGTCTTTGGTAGTTCAAAATGCATTTTTTCCCTCCTGATTATCTATTAAATAAAAAGTTATTTATAGCTATTGAATGAATTATTGGTATTTTTTACGTAGATAATTCATATCAATGCAGTATAGTTTATTCCTTTGATATTCATTAAAGAGATAAACTATAAACAAAAGTTATTTTTTTAACTTTATTCCCCCAAGGAAGATGCAGAACCGTAATCCTGCATCTACTTCCTGGGTACAATTATTTTCTACTTCTTCATTATCTTAGCTTTACCGTCCAATACCATCTTACCGTCCTGGTTTGTGCAGGTGGTTCTCAGTATCACACGATTTTTTTCAGGTATAAGTTCTATGATCTCAGCTTGAGCTGTAATGGTATCTCCCATATATACTGGAGCTGTAAACTTTAGCTCCTGTCCCAGGTAGATACTTCCCTCTCCAGGAAGCTTTGTTCCCAGCACTGCAGAAACAAATCCCGCTGTAAGCATTCCGTGAGCAATCCTCTTTTTAAAGATAGTATTTTTAGCGTGTTCCTCATTTAGATGTGCCGGGTTTGTATCCAGAGTTATTCCAGAGTACATTATTACATCGGTCTCGGTAACTGTCTTAGCTACGCTGTCCTTCATCCCGACCCTAAGTTCATCAAATTTCATAGTCCACATCCTTTTTTATCTCTTTAATAATATGGCAGTACCCATTCCTCCACCTATACATAGAGAGGCTATTCCACTCTTACTGTCTCTCTTTACCATCTCATGAACCAGTGTAGTAATGATTCTGTTTCCAGAAGCCCCTATTGGATGCCCCAGAGCAATAGCTCCACCATTTACATTACTTCTCTCTCTGATCCACTCCTCAGTTACGCCGTGCTGCTTGGAAAGCTCCTTCACTACTCCAAGAGACTGGGAAGCAAAGGCTTCATTTAACTCAAAAAGTTCCACATCGGCTAACTTAACATCTGTCTTGCTTAATAGATTGTTTATTGCAGGTACAGGCCCCATACCCATTATAGAAGGATCTACTCCTCCCTGACCTATGGCTGCTACCTCTGCAAGAGGCTTAAGGTTGTATTTTTCCACAGCTTCCTCTGAAGCCAGAAGAACTATACTCGCTCCGTCATTTAACCCTGATGAGTTTCCTGCAGTTACCGAACCATCCTTCTTGAAGGCAGGTCTAAGACCTGCAAGCTTCTCTAAAGAAGTTCTTCTGTTTGGATACTCGTCCCTGTCAAATACGATAGTTTCCCTTCTTGTAACTATCTCCACTGGAACTATCTCATCCTTAAATCTGTCTGAATCCACAGCAGCTATTGCCTTCTCCTGAGATGCCATTGCAAAGGCATCCTGCTCCTCTCTTGTAAGACTGTATTTTTCTACGATATTTTCAGCAGTGATTCCCATGTGATATCCGTTAAAGGCATCTGTAAGACCATCCTTTATCATATGATCTGTCATCTTGAGGTCCATCATCTTATGACCGTTTCTTATAGCTGCAGGAGCTACAAATCCAGCCTGAGACATGGATTCCACACCACCAGCCAGGATAAGATCTCCCTCACCTGCTCTTATATTGTTTACTCCATTCATAAGAGCCTTCATTCCGCTTCCGCAGATTATATTCACTGAGTAAGCAGGTACTTCATATGGAATTCCTCCAGCTACAGCTGCCTGTCTTCCCACTCCCTGTCCATGTCCTGCTGAAAGGACATTTCCCAGGATAACCTCATCTATATTCTTTGGATCAACTCCAGTTTCCTCTATAATACTTTTTATAACCCTTCCCCCGAGCTCAGCTGGTTCTACAGTTTTCAATGACCCTAAAAAACTTCCTATAGCTGTTCTCTTTGCACTTACAATATAAACCTTTTTCACCTTTTTTCCCCCTATAAATTAAAGCCTCATTCCTCCGTTTACACTGAGTGTGTGACCTGTTATGTAACTTGCTTCATCACTTGCTAGGAACAGTGCCGCCTTAGCTATCTCCTCTGGCTGTCCCAGTCTTCCCATCATAGTCATCTTAGCAAACTTATCCAGTAGATCCTGTGGTACAGTCTTTAAGATGTCTGTCATTATATATCCAGGAGCTATGGCATTTACCCTTACTGCCGCTCCCTTTCTTGCATACTCCTTAGCCCAAGTCTTAGATAATCCAATTACTCCAGCCTTAGTTGCTGCATAGTTTGCCTGACCGATATTTCCATACTCTCCAACTACAGAGGATATATTGATTATAGAACCGGCACCATTTTGCATCATGTGCGGTCCCACATGCTTTGTAAGATTGAATACTCCCTTAAGGTTTACATCCATAACCAGATCCCACATCTCGTCATCTATCTTATGAGTCAGTGCATCCCTTGTTATCCCTGCGTTGTTTACAAGCACGTCTATCTTTCCATACTTTTCCACCACATAGTCGAAGATCTCCTTGCAGGCACCTGAATCAGTAACATTCAGCTTATACCCCTCAACATTGGAAGCTTCATATGTAAGATCACTCATATCTGCAGCTACTACCTGAGCTCCCTCCTTGGCAAATAACTTCGCCATCTCAGCACCCAGTCCATTAGCTCCACCAGTAACAAGACAAACCTTATCCTTCAATCTCATAACAAAATCCCTCCTCTATCTAAATTTTTTCATTCTTTGAGAACCTGTTCAATAATTAATTACTATACATTTTGATTAAAATCAACTTTTTTTCTAAATTTTGATCCTTTTTAATTCAAAAATCCCTAAAACTGATATAAAAAAGCATAAAAAAAATAGCCTAAGCTATTTTGCTCAGACTATTTATTGAGAGGTTATTCAGAAATACCATCCTCCAGGTAACCCTTCAGTTTATTGAGAAGCTTCCCTCTCCTTCCCTCATCCTCTGTGTGATAGAGGTCAATTTGGGAGTAGTGGGCTATCCCTAGAATACAATTTATAATGACATTATTTTTTTCCGTCCTCTCCATCTGAAGGGCGGAGTAGAGAAACTCTCCCAGGGAATCATAGAGGGCTTCCACCCCTCTCTGGGATATGAACTCAGCTTCCCTCATAAACCGGTACTTGTGGGGATCCTCATGGAAGAACTTAAGGAATCTTTCCAGGACCTCAACTACCCTCTCTACACGGCTCTCCTCTGAAAACTCCTCCCATGAGAGGTAGCTCAGAAGATCTTTTTGAACCTTTTTCAGGATCTCCTCAAAAAAGTTCTCCTTGGTCTCAAAGTTCAGGTAGAAACTTCCCACACTGCTTCCCACTGCCTTGGCTATCTGGGATATCTTTACACTGTTAAATCCCTTCTCTCCAAAGAGCCTCATCCCCTTCTCCAGGATCTCCTCTCTTATATCTACCTCCTGGCTCTCTGCTTCCTCCCCATAGATAAGGCTCCTGGTCAGGGCCGGATTCTCCCCTATCCCTCCTGCTATGAAGTTTCTCAGACACCTGGTAGGCAGAGGTGACTCGATCCTTGTGTTTTTAACGCTCACATATCTTATTCCAGAGGTAATATAGAGATACTCCTCATCATCTACCTCCCTGCCATAGATACGGCTCAGAGCCTTGAGGTAGATATCCCCTCTGAGGGTCTCCTCATACTCTGTAAACCTGTACTCTCCCTCACGACAGGCAGCCAGCAGGTTTTCCATCTCCATGGCGCTGTGAAATATGAGCTCGATATAGGACAGCAGCTTAGAGGAGGGAGTAACCCCCTCTATAAGAGTTGTGTTCTTGCTCAGCTCATGTACCGTCATATCCAGGACATCCTTGTAGATCTCCTCCTTGTTTTTAAAGTACTTATATATAATCCCGTTGGATACCCCTGCATTCCTGCAGATCTTAGCTACAGAAACGTTGTCATACCCCTCTGTACCAAATAAAAATATCGCAGAATCCAGTATCTTCCTTCTAGTAGTGACCTTCTTTATTTTCATACTTTCTCCCTCAATAGAAATCTGATTTTTTAAATCTATATTAAATATTAGCGAATTTACCTCTCAATTTGAAAAAGTTCTCAATATATAATATACCACATATTTTTCAAAAATCGTTTATTTTAAATACATTAAATGCTAAAAAAGGATGCCAAAAGACCAAAATATCGAACAAGATGTGAACCACCTTTCAATTTTATCACCCTTATCTATCAACCTTAGGGCGGGGGGACACCCAGGACCTTTTTCCTCTAGCACCAGCTTCAAAAAAAAGAAAAAAAAAGAGCAGCTGAGCTGCTCTAAAGTTTTGTATTTACACCTACTCCAAAGAGGGTTTCCCTTCTTCTTGAGATAACCTCCTGTCCTGCCACCTGGGCTTCCCCTTTCTTATAGAAGATGATTCCCACTCCAAAGTTTATCTCGGTATTTGGAGAGTATTTATACCTCAGTCCCGTACCTACCTGGTGGGCATCCAGTTCAGTGATCTCCATAATCCCCTCATTGTTGTCCCCCTTATCTGTATAGGCATACCCTAAGATCAGATCAAACTTTTCATTTACATACTGCTCAAAGGACACCGAGTACTCATAGGTATCATCATATTCCCCATAGAGGTCCTTATCCACATCCTTATCACTTTCAAAGATCCAGTCGTATCCAAAGTATACCCCCTGATATTCATTGAGTTCATAGCTTGTTCCCAGGGAGAGTATTGCAGGAAAGTTTTTCCTGTGATCCCTTGAGTACCTTCCAAAGAGGATATCCACTACCCCCTCCTCACCCTTCTTCAGGCTTCCGTCATAGCTGAGGCTCGTTTCTCCAAGGTACTTAGCTGCCACATCCCACTTTTCTGTTACTCTGGCATGGATTCCTATTTCTGGGGCTATTCCCCAGGCATCTACCCTGGACTCAAACTCCCTTCCGTTTTTCGTTTTACCCTCTGCCTCTATCCTGGAGTATACCCATCTCCCCCCAATGGACATGGAAATATCCTCCCTCACCATGTAGGAAACTCCGAATATCCCTCCTGGGTGAATGAGCGTAGCATCAAAGTCCTCCACTGTGGGAGTGGAGATATCATACTCTAAAAGTCCTCCCTGTCCTATATTTCCAAAGCCAAGGTAGTAGGCTGCCCTATCCCTTTTGTAGATATAGGAAAAACTTGGAAGAACCTGGGGATCATCTGTATCTAGTTTCAGTCCCCCTACCCTGGTTTCGTAGTCTGTACCTACAACATAGGCTCCATAATGGAAGTGGTGTCCATCCTCTAAGAATGCCGATCCTGCAGGATTGTAGAAAACTGCTTCAGCTGATACTGCCGACTGCTGAGCCGGATTGGCTGCAGATGAGTTGGTGGTATTGGTGAGTATCTCTATCCCTCCAACTGAATATGCATAGGAGGTACAAATTACAAATATGACATAAACAAGACCTCTTACTCTAAAAAATTGCTTCCCTCTTTCCTTCATATTCTCTCCTTTTACCTTATCTCGACTTTTCCACACTATTCAATGGGTGAATCTTTTTTCCTTCTGTAATCTTTAGAACTTCATTCATTCCTTGCAATCTATAGAAGGACTCTGTTTTTGTATAAAAAGGAGGAATCTTTAACACTCCCCAATATAATGGGTTAAAGTATTTCTTTAACAACCAGGGAGTTAAAAACTTTTATTAAATACAGGGTAGATAGGAGGATTTTATGAGATGTAAAAGCTTTAAGGTAATGGCAATAGCCCTTACTGCAATTCTTTGCACCAGTAATATCATAGTTGCTGCCACTGGAGATACCCACTTTCACGAAAAGGGAAAGAAAGCTTCTACGTTTACCATCGAGGAGAGAAATAAGCAAAAGGCGGCCCTTCCATTTTCAGATAAGAGGGATTTCGAGGAGGCTAAGCGGGGATTTATAGCAGCTCCCCAGTATAAGCAGATTATGGCTGAGAAGGGTCACGTTGCCTGGGATATAGGTAGCTATGAGTGGCTCCTGGAAGGAAGAGACTTTGACAGTATCCACCCCTCCCTTCAGAGGCAGGCTATCCTCAATATGGAGTATGGTCTCTACGAGGTACTTCCAGACAAGATCTATCAGGTGCGTGGATTTGACCTGGCAAATATAACTTTTATAAAGGGAAAGACTGGATGGATCGTCTTTGATCCCCTCACTGCCAAGGAAACTGCTGCTGCTGCACTGAAGTTTATCAATGAGCAGCTTGGGGAGCGTCCAGTTGTTGCTGTGGTATACTCCCACTCCCATGCAGACCACTTTGGTGGAGTTAGAGGTGTAGTCGATGAAAAGGATGTTACAAGTGGCAAGGTAAAGGTTATAGCACCTGTGGGATTCATGGAACATGCTGTATCTGAAAATGTTTCCGCAGGTAATGCCATGAACAGAAGACTCTTCTATCAGTATGGTGTACTTCTTCCGAGGGCTCCTTATGGACATGTGGATCAGTCTATAGGTAAGAACACCGCTGCCGGTAATCTGGGACTCATCAAGCCAAATGTTACTATAGAAAAGGATATAGAGGAGCTCACTGTAGACGGAATTAAGATGGTATTCCAGAATACTCCGGGAACTGAGGCTCCCGCTGAGATGAATACATACTTCCCGGATATGAAGGCATTCTGGGCAGCTGAAAATATCACTGGTACTATCCACAATATCTATACCCTCAGGGGAGCTCTTGTAAGGGATGCTCTGGAATGGTCTAAACAGATCAACAAAGCTCTCTATCTCTTTGGTCAGGAAACCGAAGTAATGTTTGCCTCCCACTCATGGCCTCGTTGGGGTAATGAGCGTATCCAGGAGGTAATGAGGGCCCAGAGGGATACCTATGCAAACCTGAATAACGGTGTCCTTCACCTTGCCAATCAGGGAGTCACTATAAATGAAATCCACAATGAGTATGAGGTCCCTGAAAGCCTTCAGCAGCAGTGGGCAGCTAGAAGCTACCACGGTTCTGTGGAACACAACAGTAGAGCTGTAGTAAACAGGTATCTGGGATACTGGGACGGTAATCCTACCACCCTTATCCCCCTTTCTCCAGAGGAATCAGCCCCTCTCTATGTTAAGATGATGGGAGGCTCCCGAAAGATCCTCAGAGAAGGTAAAAAGTTATACAATGACGGAAAATACCTCTATGCCCAGGAGATCTTAAATAAGCTTGTATATGCTGAGCCAGACAATCAGAAGGCAAAGGATCTTTTGGCAGATGTATTTGAACAGATCGGATACCAGCAGGAGAGCCCTAGTGTCCGTAACAGTTTCCTGGCTGCTGCCCTTGAACTGCGTTCGGGAATCCCTGGAGGGGCTTCCCCTAAAACAGCTGGACCAGATGTTATAAGGGCCATGACCACAGAACTGTGGCTGGATTTCCTTGGAATACGACTGGATAGCCAAAGAGCCGGAGATAAGGAGTTTACAATAAACCTGATTACTCCCGATAACAAGGAGGAGTTTATTGTGGAACTTAGCAATGCTACCCTCACAAATATAGAGGGATACCAGTCCGACGCTCCAGACCTCACCATTACCATAGACAGATCCGACTTAGAGGAGGTTATGATGGGAGCTGTTACCTTTGATGACCAGATCAAGTCTGGAAAGGCAAAGCTCAAGGGAGACCGTGGGGCATATGATACCCTTAAATCTCTTCTGGTTCAGTTTGAGCTGGGATTTGAGCTTATGCCTGGTACTGGAGAGAAGGATATCACCCCTGAGAAGAAACCATTTGAACAGGGAGATATCGGAGACTCTGCAGGTGGATAGAGGGAACTTATTAAACCATATTGGAGAGAGTCCTGAATTTCAGGGCTCTCTTTTCTTATTGTTCCTATTTAGTCTTTATCCCATCCAGCCTTACTGAGGAGAATAATAAAGGAAAGCTACTGCAAAGGGCGAAGGAAACCTTTAGTGTGCTTTAATCAGGAGTAAAAATAATATTGGAGGAGATTTTATGTGCGATTATTCTAAGATGGCTGAAGCCTATAAGATAAAGATGGTGGAGAGCATCTCCCTTATTCCAAAGGAGGAGAGGGAGAGAAGGATAGTAGAGGCTGGGTATAACCAGTTTGCCCTGAGGGCAGAGGATATCTTTATAGATCTCCTTACAGACTCGGGAACAGGAGCCATGAGCGACAAGCAGTGGTCTGCTCTCATGTTGGGGGATGAGTCCTATGCTGGAAGCAGAAGTTTCTACAGGCTGGAGGAAGCCGTTAAAGGTGTAGTAGGATACAGATACTTTGTTCCCACCCACCAGGGAAGGGGAGCGGAAAATGTGCTCTTCCCCCTTCTAATAAAAGAGGGGCAGTATGTTATAAATAATATGCACTTTGATACCACCAAGGCCCATGTGGAGCTCAAGGGAGGAAGGGCTGTAAACATGGTTATCCAGGAGGCCTATGATACACAGCTAGAGCATCCCTTCAAGGGGAATGTGGATATAGAGGAAATGGAGAGGTTTATCCTTGAAAAGGGCAGGGAAAATATAGCCTTTATTATGATTACCATCACCTGTAACTCTGCAGGGGGACAGCCCGTTTCCATGGATAATATCCGTGAGGTGAGAAGGGTAGCCGATAGATACAACTTAAAAGTGGTCTTCGACTCAGCCAGGTTTGCTGAAAATGCATACTTTATAAAAAGAAGGGAGGATGAGTTTAAGGACCGGGAGATCTCCTCCATCATAAGGGAGATGTTTTCCTATGGAGATGCCCTCACCATGTCTGCCAAGAAGGACGCCATAGTAAATATGGGAGGAATGATCGCCATAAGGGAGGATGAAAAGCTATACACTCAGGTGAGAGCTATGGTTGTGCCCATGGAGGGCTTCCCTACCTATGGGGGGCTTTCTGGAAGGGATATGGATGCCATGGCTGTGGGACTTGTGGAAAGTACAGATGAAGCCTATCTCTCCACAAGAATAGGACAGATAGAGTATTTAGCTGACAAACTTATAGAGGCCGGGATTCCTATCCAGAGGCCGGTAGGGGGACATGCGGTCTTTGTAGATGCCAGAAGGTTCCTTCCCCACGTTCCATTTAACCAATTTCCCGCCCAGGCTCTCTGCGTAGAGCTCTACAGGGAAGCAGGAGTAAGGGGAGTGGAGATAGGATCATTCCTCCTGGGAAGGGATCCAGATAGCGGCCAGCAGCTGGAATCTCCCCTGGAGCTGCTGAGGCTCACCATCCCAAGGAGGGTTTATACAAACAGTCATATGGATGTGGTGGCCGCTGCCCTTATTAATATCTACAAGAGGCGGCAGGAGATAGGGGGCTATGAGATAGTCTCGGAGCCAGAGGTACTGAGGCACTTTACTGCCAGGTTGAAACCTGTAAAGGACAGATAGTTACCCTCTGAGGTCCTGTTAATATTAAATTCTTCTTTGGAGCGATAGTCTAAAACTTTTTCTTCCTCCTGGGATAGTGGTATCCTTAAGGGAAAAATAGTGGTATAATAATGTTATTAATATAGAGGGAGAAATACTATGAAGATACAATTAAGCAGGATTACCGGTATATTGTCGTCCCAGGACTATCTTACCTATGAAAGGCTCCTAGACGAGATGCTTCATGAGGTTAAAAAGGGGAATGTGGTTGTTATAGAGGGAAGTAGTATGATACTATCTACTACAAAAGAGGTAGATGACTTTAACCGTAAGATGGTACAGGTCCACGGGATCTACGGACTAATATAGGAGGAGGTAACTATGAAAAAACTTATTCTTATTATAATGATGGTAGTTGCTGGGTTCACCGCATACAGCCAACAGGACTACAACCTGGAGAGAGCTCTCCTCACAGACAATGTTGTCAACAGGGAGCCTGGGCTTTCAACAAGTAAATTCAACCTATACTCCAAGGGGTACTTCTACACAGAGTTTAAGAATATAGGGGAGGAGAGGACCATCTACCACAACTGGTACTACCTGGGGGAGGAAGATGAGAAGACTCTCACCGCCTCTGTGGAACTTAAGATTGCTGGATTCAGATGGAGAACATGGTCTACTAAGCACCTCTATCTTCCTGGAAAGTGGAAGGTAGAAGTTGTAGATGATGAGGATAACCTTATTACTGAGACCACCTTTACAGTGGAGTAGTTTTTACCAGCTGTAGCTAATTAGCTTTAAGCTAAAATTTATTGGAATTTTACTAAAAAAAGGACCCATTGGTCCTTTTTTTGTATAAAGAAAAATATATAATTTATAAAAAATTACGTAAAAGAATCATTCTCCCATCTAATTATGAGGATGCAACGTCACGTTGCTTTTATTTGCTTAACTTCTCTATCTTTTCCAGATAACCTTCCCTTCTCTCTAGAATCACCTCTAAAGGCTGGGGCTTATCAAAGAAGTATCCTTGAAAGCTCTGACACCCCAGGGAGATGAGCTCACGGATCTGCCACTCCTCCTCTGTACCCTCTGCAATTACAGTAAAGTCCATGACCCTTCCTACCCTACATATAAAACCTATTATCTCGTGGTTCAGTTTATGCTTATCAATATTTTGAACGAAGCTTTTGTCTATCTTGAGCTCCCCTATGGGAAGCTTTTCCAGATATCCCAGGGAGGAATACCCCGTTCCAAAATCATCTATGGAAAACCTTATCCCGCACTTCTGAAGCCTCTCCATCTTCCTCAGGGTGGAATCCATATCCTTAATAGCAATATTTTCAGTGATCTCAAAGGTTATAAACCTGCTGAAGGGAGAGCGGAAAAGAATTCTCTCCATCTCCCTTATAAAGTTATGGTTTTCAAATACAACTGGAGATATATTAACCGATATATTGGTCCCCAACCTTTCAGCAGCCTCTAGGGATCTTCTTAGAACCACCTCGGTTTACCGGCTTATAAGGAAAGATTTTTCCGCCTGAGGTATAAATACCTCTGGGGAGATAACTCCCCTCTCTGGATGTATCCACCTTACAAGGGCTTCATACTCCACTTTTCTCTTCTTTAGGTGCACCTTTGGCTGAAAGAAGGTCTCAAATTCATTGTTTTCAAGACCATTGAGCATCTCCTCCTGAATCATCGTATCATAAGCAGTCCCATGATTTTTCTTTAAAAGTAGGTGGGACAGGGTTTCCTCTATAAACTTGTCACCACTTCCCTCTCTGTGCTCTTTAAAGATATAGTGAAGCTTAATAAAGTGATTCTTCCTGTTATATTTATTATAGGCTGAAAGCCTCTCCAAAAGAGCTGAAGCAAGGAGGCTTCTTGTATTTTCATTGCATCCTGGAAGAATAGCCATAAACTTATCCCCCTCGAGCCTCACTAGCTTATCTGTTTTTCTGAAGGTATCCCTCAAAATAAGGGCCACTGTCTTCAGCACTTCATCCCCCATATTCAGGCCATGCCTCTTATTTATATAGCCCAGCTTCTGAATGTCCACAAGGCAGATGGAGAAGGGAAGCCCCTTCTCCAGGCACTCCTTAAGTTCAGATTCCAGGTATCTCATTCCGGTATTTCTGTTATAGGTTCCAGTAAGGGTATCCAGGCTGCTGAGCTCTGTAACCCTCTCCTTATAGTCCCTCTTCTCCCTCTTAAGCTTACAAAAGGAAAGGAGCAGTGGCAGGGAAAATAAAACAAAGATCCAGAAACCTGAGATAGTTTTGGCTGTCCTTATAAGAAGGTTTTTTTTAAAATGAGTTATAGTAATATCCGCCCCTGCAAGATATTCCGTGCCGTCTGGAGCAACTTCAGGTATATAGATGGAACGATAGGTATCCCATATATCTGAGGATTCCAGGTATACAGGCTCTCTCCCATCAAAGGCATCCCAGGTTTCATCAAAGGAATCATCTCCAGCCTCTGAAAAGGAGTACCAGTAGTAGGCCTTAGGGTCCTTTATGAGCTCCTCCCTGGAGCAGCTTAAAGCCACATATCGAATCCCTTCTCCCCTCCTTATAAGAAGGTAGAGGTAGTCAACCCCCTGCTCCTCCGCTCTGAGCCGAAGCTCTGAATTCAACTTCACCGCTTTCTCCTTGGTGTAGGAGGAGGAGTTGAGGCCTGAGTTAATATACTCTCTGTCCACATAGAACTTTAAATTTTTAGCAGCCCTTAGTAGGGCTTCATCCATCTCCCTTAAAGCCCTTTCCCCTTCCAGGTGGAAAACAAAGAGAAAGTGGAGGATAACCCCTATTCCCAAGAATATTACGGGAGAAACAAACCTCTTTATAGTATTAAAATTCATCCTTACCTCTCAAAAAACTTATTATTTCATAACATTATACAAAATAATCTAAAGTTTCTCTAGTGATTTTTATAACTTCCAACCTGATTATGTGCACATTCAAATTAAATACATCAAAAGCGAAACAATTAAAGGAGCTCTTTCCATCTCTTTGAAATGTACAAGTCCTTCCCCTTCCATCTTTTCCTTAAACTCCTTGAAAAGACCTAGATATCCCACCTCGCATGAGACCGTCTAAAAAAACTTCAATTTTTCTTCAATTAGTTATACAATATAATGAAATTATGATATTTTTGATAAAAGTTCAGGAGGATATATGCTACAACATGAAAAGGAAGTAATGATAGATTTTTTAAATAAAGAGGGGATGAAGATTATCCAGAGAGCCGACTACTTTAACTTCTCCCTGGATTCAGTACTTGTATCTGAATTCCTAACCATTAACAGGGGAACAAAGAAGATCGTGGACCTGGGGACTGGAAACGGCTCTATTCCCATGCTTCTTTCAAGAAGATCCAAGTCCCACATTACAGGAATCGAGATACAGGAGGTCTCTGCTGATCTTGCCCGTAGAAATATAGAGATAAACAGCTTGGAGGAGCAGGTGGATATCATCCACGACAATATGAAGAGCTGGAAGGATCACTTCAGACCCAACAGTGTAGATGCTGTAATTACCAACCCCCCATTTTTTAAGTTCGAGGGAAACAAGGAGCTTCTAAATGACCTGGATCAGCTCACCTATGCAAGGCACGAGATCACAGCTAACCTGGAAGATATCATCTCTACAGCCTCTGGCCTTCTAAGGGACAGGGGATACTTCACCATGGTCCACAGACCAGACAGGATGATAGAGATACTGGATGTAATGAGAAGGTACAATATATCCCCAAAGAGGCTGCAGTTCTGCCACTCTAAACTGGGGAAGGAAGCCAAGATAATCCTAGTGGAGGGAATCAAGTACGGAGGAGAGGGACTAAGAGTACTGCCTCCCCTCTATACCCACGATACAAACGGTAAATACTCCAGAGAAGTCCTTGAGATGTTTAAGTAAGTTCATAGAATCCCCATGGATACTTGAATTTATTCTCCTTTAAAAAAAGGAAGTTTCACTACACAGAGGTAAATTGTAGTATACTTTGCTTTGGAAGGGAGATGATTTTTATGAAGAGGGTTCTACTGGGAATCACAGCACTTCTGTTGGTATGTGCCCCAGCCTATGCAGCTCTTGAGGGAAGATCTGCGATGTTTAAACTAGGTGTAGCTGGTGGTCAGATGGATACCGACACCTCTGCTGGGGATGAAGATCTGGATATTTACCCGACTGTAGGTTTGGAGTACCTCTTTAGATTTGAGAGCGGTATGGATCTCGGTCTGGGAGCAGCCTTTGAAAAGCATGAACTTAAGGACGTTGTTTTCCAAAATGGATTTAATGATGTTGAGTCCTATCCTGTATATGGTATCCTCAGGTACAGGTTTAATGTGTGGGAAAATTGGACCCCATATATATATGGTAACCTTGGATACGCCTTTACAGATAAGGACAGAGGGGACCTCACTATAGACAGCGGTCCATACTACGGAGCCGGAGTGGGACTGGAGTACAGGGAAAGCTTTGGTATTGAGGCCGGCTGGAGTAGAACCGAGTTTGATGCAGAGATAGACGGAAAGGATATAGATCCTGTTTCAGACCTCTTTAAGCTGAGTCTCACCATGAGGCTGGATCACTAAAATAAATCTTGGGAGCTATTTAAAGGTAGCTCCTCTTTTTTTTGTATACCCTATATAGGGGGTGGTTACTTTGTATCTAAAAAACATCGAGATAAATAACTGGAAGTCTATAGATCATTTAAGGATAGAGTTTGAAAATCTTATGCTCTTTATAGGAAGATCCAACCACGGTAAATCCAGTATCTTTTCAGCCCTCCTCTTTTTTTTGGGGGAGAGAAACTTTAGAAGGAAGGACCCAAAGGATGGGGATAAGCTTGTGGAGATCCAGGGGTGCTTTGAGATCCAGGATGTGGCTATCATAGGGAAGTTCAAAACCTACCTGGACAAGGATGAGAGGCTGAACCTCAGAATAACAGTGGACAGAGCTGGAAGGGAGCACTACTATACAGTAAAGAGGGATAGAGTTTACGAGATCACCTACAGGGATTACAGAAGGATTGTAGGAGAGATAGAGGTCCTCTTCATTCCATCCATTGCCACAAACAGCCAGGAGCTCACGGAATTTTTCTATAAGAAGCTACTGGGAATCCTGGAGAGAGAGGATTCCATGGGGCTGGTGGATGTAGAGGAGGTTATGAATATCTACTCCTGTCTCAGGGAGGAGTATGCCAGCAAGGGACTCCAGAGGAATGTAATCTTCAATATCTCTAGGCTCCTTGCAAGGGACTCCATAGGTGCCAAGAGAAGCGTCCTGGGAAATACCTTAATCCTATATGAGGAGCCTGAGCTATACCTTCATCCCCAGGCTGAGCGTGAGCTCTATGACAGCCTGGTGAAGCTCTCCAAGCTGGGAACTCAGATATATGTGTGCACCCACTCTGGAGCATTTATCGGCCTCAAGCAGTACAGGTCTATCTGTATAGTGAGGAGGGATTCCAAGGGGACCCATGTATTTCAGCAGAGGAAGAGACTCTTCTCCAGGGATGAGGTTAAAAGGTTTAATATGAACTACTGGATAAACCCAGACAGGAGTGAACTTTTCTTCGCCAAGAGGGTGGTCCTTGTTGAGGGACAGACCGACAAGATACTCATCCCCTACCTGGCAAGGATGCTGGGGGTTTATAAATACGACTATTCTGTGATAGAATGTGGAAGTAAGAGTACCCTTCCCCAATATATCAAACTTCTCAACAAGTTTCATATTCCCTATGTAGTGGTCTACGACAGGGACGACCACATCTGGAGGGTTCCTGCTGAGAGGGAAACCTCCATAAGGAAGAACAAGGAGATCCAGAGAAAGATCAACTATGAGATAGGAAGGTATGTGGAGTTTAAAAATGATATAGAGGAGGAGATAGGGGGAGAGCGGGAGAAGAAGTCCTATAAGAATAAACCCTTCCTTGCCCTGAAGATGGTCATGGAGAGGGGCTACAGGATCCCAGACTCTCTTGCCAATAAGATTAAAAAAATATACGGATAGATATTGAGGTGATACTTATGGAGCATTTTATAATAGATAACAGAGAGATCTTCCTGAGGGTGGTTACTGCCCTCCTGGCAGGAGGAGTAATTGGATTTGAAAGGGAGAGGAAGGGAAAACCTGCAGGTTTTGTTACAAACGTTCTTGTGTGCGTAGGAGCTGCAAGTATAGCCATCATCCAGTCTCTCATTGTAAGGGACACCCTTATCTACGACTACCCAGTAAAGAGTGACCCTGCAAGGCTTATTGCCCAGGTAGTCTCTGGAATAGGATTTTTAGGAGCTGGAGCTATCCTCCATGAAAAAGGAAGTGTAAAGGGAATCACCACTGCAGCTACCATATGGGTTGTAGCTGCCATAGGAATAGCCTTTGGAATGGGATACTACCTTCTGGGGAGCATCGTTACCGTTACAGTATACTTCTCCATTATGATCCTCAAGAAGATCGAACTCTACTTCCTTACCAATAAGGTAAGAAGAAACTTTTATATTGAGTACTGCAACCCCTCTACCTTTGAGGAGAAACTGGAGCTCTTCCTTATAAATAAAGCTGTGAGGATAAGAAAGCTTAACCGTTTAGAGGAGTTTGACAGGGATGATGGCTCCGTGAGAAGGTCTACTGTAGAGCTCATCATTCCAAGATACATGGATACCTCTGAACTGACAAGAGAGATCTCTCTCCTGGATGAGGTATCAAAGTTTAAGAGGGTGGGAACCCCAAAAACAAACCAGTTTGAGTGATAAAGTAAGCGTGACGCTTCACCTTAACAATCATTTGGGTCACTCATTACTTTATTTAATTTTTTATAAAAAATCTACTTTCCTTAAAATAAAAGACTTTCTGCTTAGTGGCAGAAAGTTTTTTTTATTTACAGATCTTTTTGCTAAGGGTCATTAACCCCACTCCTATCCAGAACGCCAGGATAGCATTGGTGTATACCAAGGATTTTAAATAAATTTATACGGTTACCTTTCAAACAATTGTCTCTTTTTTCAAAAAAAATGTATAATTTAAGGTTTTTTTAATTAATGGGGTATTGCTATATCTCCCGAAGACCTGTATAATTACTCGTGAAATATAAAACTAAATTTTCTTTAAGAAATATAATATAAAATATGGCTGAATAACAGCTATATGGGGAGGAATTATGAAAAAGATCTTATCGATTGTAATGTTAATGGTACTTTTGGCTACCAATGCCTTTGGAGGTACCTACACGGGAAAGGGTGACGGATATCTTGGGGATATCAATGTTGAGGTAGAAGTTAGTGAAAATACTATTAAAGATATTACAGTAACTGAACACTCCGATACAAAGAGGATTGCTGAGACTGCCTTTGATAGACTTAGTAAGGAGATGATCCAAAAGCAAACAACTGATGTAGATGCCATGGCTGGAGCTACATTCTCAAGTGAAGGATTTATTGATGCAGTAAAGAAAGCTGTTGAGACAAGCGGGGCAGAGCTTCAAGGTGGGGAAGCTGCTGCTGCTAACGATGCAATAGCCGATGTAAAGACAGATATCGTTGTAGTTGGTGGAGGAGGAGCAGGTCTTACTGCTGCCATAGAGGCCAGAGAGAAGGGGGCAGATGTTATCCTGGTGGAAAAGATGCCTATCCTTGGTGGAAACACTACTTATGCAACTGGTGGATTAAATGCTGCTGAAACTGCTTTCCAGAACAACGGCGATACCACTGAACTATTCTACAGAGATACTATGAAGGGAGGAAAGGAGAAGAACGACGCCTCTCTTGTACTTACACTGGTTGAACAGTCTTCAGATATAGTTAATTGGCTTACTGCCAGAGGTGCTGACCTGACCGACGTTGGTAGAATGGGTGGTGCAAGTGAAAACAGAACTCACAGACCTAGCGGCGGAGACAAGGTAGGACCAAATATCATCGACGCTCTCTCTAAGAAGGCTGAGGAGGTAGGAGTAGATATCAGAACCCTAACTTCAGCTGTGGAAATCACAACTAACAACAACAAGATAGACGGAATTGTAGTTGAGGAAAATGGAAGCAGATACAAGATAGATGCTAAAGCTGTTATCCTTGCAACTGGTGGATTTGGAAACAGTCCTGAAAAGTTTGAAACTCTGGATCCTGCCCTGAAGGGATTCGGTACAACAAACCACCCTGGAGCCACTGGAGATGCTCTGGACCTTATAAAGGATCTGGGTGTCGCTACTGTAGATATGACTGAGATCCAGACTCACCCTACTGTAGTACCAGTTAGAAATACCATGATTACAGAGGCGGTAAGAGGTAATGGTGCTATCCTTGTGAGCAGAAAAGGTAAGAGATTTGTAAATGAGCTTTCCACTAGAGACGTTGTTTCTGAAGCAACTCTTCAGCAGAAGGGAAAAACTGCTTTCCTAATCTTTGATCAGGGAGTAAGGGAGAGCCTGAAGGCTATCGAGGGATATGCTAAGATGGGACTTCTTACAGAGGCTAGTTCTGTAGAGGAGCTGGCTAAGAAGGTAGATCTATCACCTAAGGATTTAGAGGCTAGCATCAAAAAGTACAATGGATTTGCAAGTGCTGGAAAGGATAAGGATTTCGCGAGACAGAATATGAAGAGACCTCTTATCAAGGCTCCATTCTATGCTGTAGAGGTAGGTCCTGCAGTACACCATACTATGGGTGGAATCAAGATAGATAACAAGGCTCAGGTTTACAATAAGAGCGGTGAGGTAGTAGAGGGACTATTTGCTGCAGGTGAGGTTACTGGTGGAGTTCACGGTGCCAACAGACTTGGAGGAAATGCCCTTACAGATATCACTGTATTTGGAAGAATTGCTGGAGATTCAGCTGTTGAATATATCAAGTAAAAATAAAGAAACCTCCCTATAATGGGAGGTTTTTTATTTAGGTATATCCTCTGTCTGAAATTTGCCATTAAGAGGTCCCATCTCAACTCCAGCTTCCCCTTACTAAATAAGCTTCCTCACAGCCAGATGAAACTATAAATAATTTAATGGAAGTGTTCCAAGACTAGCTCCTCTAACTCCTCCCTCTAAACTACCTCTATCTCAACTGGAATAGCTGTAGCTCCCTCCTCCTGATTGAATTTAAGCTTAAGCTTCACTTCACCACTTAATTTCTCAAGATTTGTAAGGTTTTCTACAACATAGGTTCCCCTCTCCTCGCAGTAGATATCTATCTTTTTATGCTCAGCTCCAAGCTGAATACTGTGAAGATCAATTCCTATAAACTTCACCCCCTTAGCTATAAGATAGTCAACCAGTTCAGTGGTAAGGTGGGGAGCGTTCTTAATATCGAAGTATCTTTCCGATCCATACCCAAACCTTTCCATATATCCCGTTCTGAATATTACAAAGTCACCATCATGTAGTTCAGTTCCATTAAGGTGTTCCACTCCTATCTTCTCTATCTCCCTTACATCTACGACTACTCCCCTTACATACTTAAGATCCTCCTCAAGTACTGTATGGTTATACACATCTATATGAGTTCCCACATGGGCAGCCTGTTTTGCTTCCTGATTATCTCTCCATCTCTTTAACTTCTCTGAAATTTGATACTCTTCTAAACTTATAATCATATTTTTACCTCCTTTTTGTTTGCAAGGATACAATATCAGTTTTTTTGTTTCTTTGTCAACAAAATTTTTTTGGATTTTTTGATTCATATTTAAGTAATAACAATAAAAAGCAACGTGACGTTGCATCCTGACAATCAAAATGAACAATGATTGCTTCAAGTAACTTTTTAAGAGTTCTCTACTTTCTTAGATAATCAAAAGAGGAGCCTTTGAAAAGACTCCCCTTTATCTGCTATTCTGTTTTTCCTAAGCCTTTACAGGTTCCAGTTTATTTCCTGAAATTCTGTTAACTATAATTGAAATTGCTCCGTCACCAGTTACATTACAAGCTGTTCCCAGGCTGTCCTGTGCAAGATATAAAGCTATCATAAGAGATGTCAGAGTTGGAGTAAATCCAAGCATAGTTTCCAGTAGTCCCAGAGCTGCCATTACTGCTCCTCCCGGTACTCCTGGTGCTGCTACCATTGTAATTCCAAGCATAAGGATGAATCCAAAGATATTTCCAAATGTAATGGTAACTCCATTTAACATCATTACCGCTATAGCACAACTTACAAGGGTTATAGTACTTCCAGATAGGTGGATAGTTGCACACAGTGGCACTGTAAAGTCTGCTATATCATTCTTTACTCCATTTTTAATTGTCTGCTGAAGAGTTACAGGAATTGCTGCTGCAGAGGACTGAGTTCCCACAGCTGTAAAGTATGCAGGTATCATATTCTTTACAAGCTTCACAGGACTTGCTCCTGCAAGAGTTCCTGCTGCTGTATACTGAAGAAGCACCATGATAATGTGTAGACTGAATATTATTATGAATACCTTGAAGAATACAGACATAATAGTCTCAACCTGTCCAGCATGAGCCATATTTGCAAAGATACCTGCAATATGGAATGGAAGCATTGGGATTATCAGATTTTTTATTAACTTCTCTACAATACCTTGGAACTCCTTCATAACCTTCTTGATGCTGTCTCCCTCGGTAGCTGCTATACCAAGCCCTAAAGTAAAAGCCAGAAGAAGTGCTGTCATTACTCCCATAATTGGCGGCATATCTACATTAAAGTATCCGCTTAAAAGAGCATGCTCTGGATTAGAGGTATCTGCTAACGACATAGATCCTGCTTTTAGAATCTTAGGGAAGATCGTGCTGTTAACAAAGAATGACATAGTCCCTGCAAATACAGTTGAAAGGTATGCGATTAAAGCTGTAATTCCAAGAAGCTTTCCAGCTCCCTTTCCCAGGTCTCCTATTCCCGGAGCAACAAACCCTATTATTATAAGGGGTATCACAAATCCTAAAAAGTTTCCAAAAATTCCGTTAAATGTAGCCATCACCCTTACCAGGGGAATAAAATCTAACTTTCCTAACATTATACCAATAATAATCGCTATTATCAGTTTTGGTAATAGTCCTATCTTTTTCATGTGTTTCCTCCTAAAATATAAATATTCTTGAATTTACTATACACCATCTAAAAAAGATTTTCAACCTATTTCGGTATTTTTATTTATTTTCAGAACAAAAAGCTTTTTAAAAGTTCATTTTGTCAAGTGTTGTAGGTTTGTGTTACACTCTTAATATTTTATCCTCTACATCCTCTTACCCCTGAAAACACTGAAGATACAATAAAAAAAGAGGAGATCTTAGGATCTCCTCGTGTACCGATATAAATTTTCTAAAAATTCAATAGGTTTTCTTACTTATTTATCTTCCATTTAATTCTTTATCCTATAATCCTCTTCAAAACCCCAAGATAAAATATCTTGGCAAGGGAGCGCCCCTTAGGTCAACCTTTTTAACCTTCAAATTTGAACTACTAATCTTTCTTTATTCATTCACTACTATAGATTAAAGTTTATTTTTGTAGTTAAAATGAAAAAGATATTAGCAGATATACTTTCCTATTCAACAGTCTTTAAAAAATTTTCTAAAGCAGAGGAAAAGACCTCAAGTGCACTTAATTTACTGGGTCTTAGATACTTATTGGAGACTTGGTAACAATAATACTCTGGCTGGGAAACTGACAGCTCCGATATTTTTATAGGATGTATCCTAGCAAGAGCTCTTGCTATCCAAATGGTAACTATAGACCACTATTCTCCAGAATATAATATTGAAAACAGCAGGGAAATTGTATCAACTCTTGAATACTCCTCCCTATCCTCCTTCCACCAAAAGTTTCGCCAAACTGCATACTCAGATATACTAGCGAATAATATTTCATCTGATGGCTTCAAATCATAGGGATGAACTAGTTCAGGGTAGCTAGAACTTCCCAAGGAGATAACTACACCTCTTGCTTTGAATAAGGTTTTTACTATAATATTGGGATATTTAAAGGGGTAATCTTGTTAATGAAAAATGAGCTGAGATAGATATCTCAGCTCATCTGCTACTTCAAAACAGGAAAGTAGTCTCCATTTACCTCTATTAAAGCATCCAGTATCTCCCTGGCCTTATCCACCGAGGGTATCGTAGGGTTAAGGGTAAGAGCCTGAAGAGCTTTATTATAGGACCCCTCCATACACGCATCCACAGTTAGTTTTTCATAGGTATTCTGTGAATATATAAAGGCTCTGTAGAAGGGGGGAACCTCGAACTTCTTTGATGCTCTGGCACCATGGGCATCGATTCTACCAAAGGTCTCTATAACCATATCGTCATCTAAGTTGGGGAAGGTGCCGTTGTTGACTACATTTACCATAAACCTCTCCCCGGTATTGTGAGCCACAGCTACAGCCTGATCCACAATAAAGTCTCCGTGGGCATCCAAGGTATGTTCAATGCCCTGAGTGGTTCCTGCACTTACCACCTTTTTACACTCCTCATAGATCCTTTTTCTTCTTCCGTCCATAACCTCATTGGCCCTTGTATAGTCGGGGTTATACTTCTTTACTATCCTTTCAGGAAAGTAGTAGTACTGTATATATGTAAGGGGGATATACTCTGGGAAGGCCTTAACCCCCTCCCTTATATTGTTGAAGGTAGTTATCCACGACTGATCCAGGTGTCCAAAATCCACCATCTTCATCTCCTCTCCTGATAGGAGGATCTCCCTCAGCTTAGGCAGAAGCTCCTCTCCCTCACTGTTTTTAATTGATGTATACCATCCAAAGTGGTTGAGACCAAAGTACTCAAAGGTAAGATCCCTGTGTTTATAATCAAGGGTAGCTGCCATTGCAAGCTCCTGAACTATGGGCATGTCACAGATAAAGAGAGATCTCGAATGGGGAACCTCCCTCCTCACAGCTTCAGCCAGAATAGGAAGGGGGTTGGAGTAGTTTATAATCCAGGCTTCTGGAGCTATCCTCTGGGCATCCCTTGTTATCTCCACCATCTCCCTTATTGTTCTCATGGCAAAGGCAAATCCACCTGGGCCGCAGGTTTCCTGACCTACAAGCCCGTGCTCCAGAGAGATCTTTTCATCCATCTCCCTCATCTCCAGTCCCCCTGTTCTTATCTGGGTAAAGATGAAGTCTGCCCCTCTAAAGGACTCCTCCCTATCTGTTGTCCAGTGAACCTGAGCATCATACTCCTCATCCTGAAAAAGGATAGACAGGTAGTTCACCATAAGCTCTAACTTTTCACTGTCCACATCCTGAAGAACAAGCTTCTTCAGAGGAAGTCTTTCCCTTCTGTTCATAAGGGACCTCACTATCCCCGGAGTATAGGAGGATGCTCCTCCAACTATCGTTACAATATATTCCTTCATTACACTTCCCCCTTGGATTTAAAGGTGTTAAAAAAATTCGGCAGGTACTCCCTGTGGGAGGTCAGCATCTCCTCCAGGATAATCCTTCCCACCCTGTCCGACGGGATCAGGGGGTTGACATTGAGAGCTGTTAGAGCCTTTACCCTATCACCGCTCACTGCAGCATCTGCTGTGAGCCTCTCAAAGGTCTTTATCTGCCTCACTATTCCTATGACCTCCTCTGGTAGCTCCCCTACAGTAAGAGGTCTCGGTCCCTCCTTTGTGATAACAGAGCTCACCTCTACAGCACAGTCGTAGGGAAGGTTTGCCACTGCTCCCCTGTTGTGGGTATTTACAACCTGGATATCCCCCCTGTCATTGTAGATGGATGAGATAAGCTCACAGGCAGCATCACTGTAGTAGGCTCCCCCCCTCTCCTCCAGCTGCTTTGGTTTCGTCTTAAGCTTGGGATCCCTGTAGAGTTCGAAGAGTTCCCTCTCCAGCTCCTTTACCACCTCTGCTCTGGTTCCATTATTTTCAAAGTTTTTCAGATCCTTTTCCAGCATATCCCCATGCTTCCAGTAATATCTCAGATAGGGACAGGGCATAACATCCAGCCCCCTTATAAAATCAGGATCCCATGGCTCTGCCATTATATTGGCCATGGATATATGGGCGTCTGGCCTCTGGAGGGCATCCATAGCCTTCCCTCTTATGTCCCTACCATCCAGGTAGAAGTTCAGCCCGAAAACCATATGGTTCAGGCCGGCAAAATCCACCCTCAGCCTCTCAGGATCTACATCCAGCAGTTGGCTGAGGCCCATATGCATCCCCAAAGGAACATTACACAGACCTATAAACCTTTTAAAATCAGTGTGCCTAAGTACTGCCTCAGTGATCATACCTGCAGGGTTGGTAAAGTTTATAAGCCAGGCCTCTGGGCACAACTCCTCTATATCCCTTATTATGTCAAGGATTACAGGTATGGTCCTAAGCCCCTTAAAGAATCCTCCCGCTCCATTGGTTTCCTGCCCCAGTACCCTGTGGGAGAGGGGTATCCTCTCATCCTTTATCCTGGCATCCAGTAATCCCACCCTCAGCTGGGTAGTTACAAAGTCTGCCCCCATTAAAGCCTCCCTTCTGTCCAGGGTCACCTTTATCTCCATGGGAACTCCCGCTTCCTCTACCATCCTTTTTGCCAGGGCTCCGATCACTTCAAGCTTCTCTCTTCCCTCCTCAATATCCACAAGCCACAGCTCCCTAACGGGAAGTTCATGATACCTCTTTATAAATCCCTCTATAAGTTCCGGGGTATAGCTGGATCCCCCTCCAATAGTCACTACCTTAATTCCCATAATAACCTCCTTTTTTCAACTTGTATACACAACTATATAAGTTTTCATAATTATATTTATTTATCCTCCCCTTGTCAAGGTTTTTTTAAGGATATAACCTCAATTGAGTTAACATTTCCCATTAAATCTGATATAATCTATTAAAAGTTGTATACACAAGGAGAGGTTATGATAGATAAGAATTCAGATAGAGCTGTATACCTTCAGATAGCTGACGGGATAAAGAAGAGGATAGACAGGGGGGAGATCACCGATGGTGCCCTTATAGAATCTGAAAACAAGCTGGCTGAAGCTAATGGGGTCTCAAGGCTTACAGCGAGAAGAGCTACAGACCACCTGGTTAACCAGGGATATCTCTACAGGGTAAGGGGGAAGGGAACCTTTGTAGCCAAGAGGGAGAAGATAAACTATGCTCCCCAGAAACTCCACGGGTTTACAGAGGAGATCCTAAATCTCAATATGACTCCCAGAAACTTAGTAGTGGAGTTTAAGATAATGAAGGCTACCGAGGAGGTTGCTGAAAAACTTAAGACAACAGTTGGTGAGATGGTTTACTATGTGGTCAGGGTGAGGTGCGCCGACGATGAGCCCCTCATCCTGGAGAAATCCTACCTGCCCATGGGTCTTCTTCCAGAGCTCAATATCTCCATATTGAAGGGGTCCAAGTATGCCTATGTAGAAGAGTATACTGGAAAACAGATCTCTGAGAGCATCCAGGAGATAGGAGCCTCCCTTGCTGGGGAGGAGGAGAAAAGGCACCTCAGACTTCAGGGGGAGGAACCCCTTCTGAGGATAGACAATCAGGCCTTCTTAGAGGACGGGACAGTTTTCGAGTACTCCACAGCCTACTTTAAGAGCAGCAAATATAAGTTTGTCCAGAGGGCCCAGAGGGTGAGGTAGGGTCCTCCAATTTGCAGCCTGTGCAACAGATTTTCTTCCCCTGAGGTTATATAATAGAGATAAGTCCTAGGGGAGGTGGATTATGGGAAGATTTGTTGTAGATCTGTGTATAGCAGTGGGAGTGGTAGTTGCAGTGGAGGTGCTTATTCACCTTTTGGTAATTTCAAGGGCTCTTTTTTCACCTGGAAATTAAGAGAATAAGTTTAACTGGAAGGGAGGGTTCCCTTCCTTTTTTCGTTGTTAGGGAAGGCATTGAATTTATTAAAAAATTATGTAAAGCAATGGAGCTTCCAGGTGACTATTGGAGTGCAAGGTCAAGTTACCTTTCATTTTCAAGGATTTTCTACCTTACCCTTGAATGGTTAATAGAGGGGGTGAGAGATGGTGAGAAGGATTCTGATATTATCTGCAGTACTTATTTTGAGCTTGGATCTGTTCCCATTTACTATAAGGGTCAGGGGAATAGAGGACAGGGGAGCTCCCATCTACCTCCTTGTATTTGCCGCTGAGGAGGGTTTTCCCGATGACAGGGAAGGGGGAGTCTTTAGCTATATGGCTACCCCTGCTGAAGCTGAAGGCGGCATAGAGATCCCCCTAGAGGAGGGAAGGTATGCTGTCACCCTTTTCCAGGATATCAACGGAGACTCTCGGTTGAACAAGTGGTTTTTCGGAAAGCCCAGGGAGCCCTATGGGGTCTCAGGAGCCAGAAGAAGACCCCTGAGAAGTCCAAATTTCGAGAACAGTTGTATTAATTTTAAGTCAGGTAAAACTTTTTATATCGAACTTTGGCAACCATAAATAAAATTTATTTTACATTTTTTTATAATATTTTTTAGGGGTAATATACCATTTTTTTACTTAATTTACACTGAACTTTTTTTAAAATTATTCTCTTTTAAAGACCAGTTTCTTCTGAATTCAGACTGAAGGTGGTTTCTTTTGGAACTGGTACCATGTTTTTTCGATTTGCGAACTGAAAACGTTGTTTTTGTACTTTTAGAGAACTGTTGACCTTTTAACACTGTTGACAAATTCAAAAATAATGGAGTATATAAATTGGTAAGCCAAGAAATTTTATTTTTTAGAGGGGGTATTTTTATATGATAACTGGTGGGTTTTCCTTTATTGCTTTTCTTCTATGTTTTGCAGCTGGGGTGTTCTTCATAGAGGAAAAGACAAAGTCTAAATTTTTTGAGTATGTTCCTCCACTTGTAATTATCTACTTTGGAGCTATGCTTATGTCTACATTTGGTGTATGGAGCCTTTCCATCGACGGAGTAAAGACTGGTGCAGGGGTGGCAAGAAATGCCCTTAGAGGTGCTATCCTTCCGTCAATGATCTTCCTTATGCTGTTAAAGTGCGATATGAGAAATATTATGAAGTTGGGACCTAAGATGCTGGTTGCTTTCTTCTCAGCTACAGCAAGTATAGTCAGTGGATTTGTAGTTGCATTTATGATCTTTAAGAATGGTCTGGCTGAAAACTCGTGGCAGGCTTTTGGAGCTCTTGCTGGTTCATGGACTGGAGGTACTCAGAACATGGTAGCCGTACAGCAGGCTCTTAACCTTAACGATGCCGGAATGGGATATACACTCCTTATAGATTCCATCAACTACTCCATATGGATTATGATGCTTCTATTCTTTGTTTCAACTATGAGTATCGTTAAGAAGTTTAACCTGTTTAATAAAGCCGATACATCTGTGGTAGAGGATATCAGCAGAAAGCTGGCTGACCTGGATAAGGAGGGAAGAAAGGACGTTACCTTCTTAGATCTCTTTGGACTTCTGGCTCTCGCCCTTGGTTCTGGAGCTTTCTTTACATGGGTAGCAGACTTCCTGCCTCAGACTCAGTTCCTAACAAGCACTACATGGATGATTCTTTTAGCTACTGTTGCTGGTATTATTGGAGCTATGACTCCGCTAGGTCACGTTCCTGGATCAAAGCAGCTTTCTAACATCATGCTCTACACTACTGTAGCTCTGATAGCTTCCAGTGCTAACTTTGCTGAGCTTACAGAGGCTCCTGTCTATATCCTTGCTGGATTTGTTATCCTTGGAGTTCATGCTCTTGTTATGCTTATCCTTGCAAAGGCCTTCAAGATCGACCTCTTCACATGCTGTATAGCTAGTTGTGCAAATATCGGTGGAGTAGCAAGTTCACCAATCATTGCCGGTGCCTATAATGAGGCTCTTGTTCCTGTTGGAGTTTTAATGGGAATGCTGGGAGCTATAATCGGTACTGGAGCCGGTCTGGGAGTAGCTAAGATACTATTTATGCTTACATAGTCTTAATTGACACTGGGGCAGTAGGGATACCTCCTGTCCTTTTTTCATTTCCACCAAATAGATGATAGTTCTAAAACCTTTCAGTGTCGCCGGCGCCACTAAACTTTTCTCTTTAAAAAAAGGAATAGTTGCAAATTAAAAGAAAAGTTTAGTATAGGGACAGATTATTATAGAAAGGAGGAGAGTAAATGGTTGAAAAGACTTTTTTCTCGGAAACAGTAAAGATTGAAGCTCCAAGGGATTTTGTATTTAACTTCTTAACAGACTTCAGTGAGAAGGCTAAGTGGGTAGATGGCTTAAAGGTTGAGGATGTTACTCCTAACAACGGAAAGAAGGTAGGGACACACATTAGGGAAAGTGTTGCTGTCCATGGGCATACCTGGGAGTACAAGGGCGAGATTACAGACTATAAAAAGGATGAGTATCTAAAGATGGATATCGGGGATGAAAAGGAAAATATTAAGCTGGACTACACCCTTACAGATGGAGATTATCACGATACCCTTCTTACTGAAACAGCAACTATTGTTGAGGGGTCGTTGATTCACCGGTGGCTTACAGGTTTTGAAAAGCGTACCCTTCAGAAGAGACTCCTTAAGTTCAAGGAAGTAGTAGAAGATGAATACAAGAAGAGCAGATAGGATCTAGTGTGTTTTAGAGGGGAAGGAGTGGTGACTTTTATAGTTAGCACTCCTTTTTTTGGGTTCTATGGGTACCTCATTTTCTGGATCTTACCCTCCTTTAGGGGGCCCCTTGAACCACTATTCAAAGGAATTAATTCCATATCTTTAGCTAACTGGAGGCGATATAATGAAGGTTAATATTATCACCCTTATCCTCTGCTTTACCACACTCTCCCTCATCTCCCTCTCGGCCCAGATGGATAATGGGGTTATCTCCCTACCTGGACCCAGATACCAAGGGAACACCTCTATAGAGGAGGCTATGAGGGAAAGGAGGTCCACCAGAAAGTATTCCAAGGAGGAGATCTCCCTAGAGGAGATCTCCCAGATCCTGTGGAGTGCTCAGGGGATTACCCACAGGAGCAGAGGGCTACGGACTGCTCCTTCAGCTGGAGCCCTCTATCCCCTGGAGATATATCTTGTAGCCGGAGAGGTGGAGGGAATCCCAAAGGGTATCTATAGATACTCCCCTGCAACCCATTCTATTAAGATAAAAGAGGAGGGAGACAAGAGAAAGAAGTTTTTTACATGCTGCCAACCCTTTGTAGGAAAAGCTCCTGCCATTATTGTCATTACAGGGGTCTATGAAAGAACAGCGGTTAAATACGGAAAGAGAGCGGACCAGTATATCTATATAGAAGCCGGAGCTGTAGGACAGAATATCTATCTCCAGTGCGAGGCCCTGGGAATGGGAACTACCTTTGTAGGAGCCTTTATAGACAGCCGCTTAAGCTCTATCCTCTCCCTTCCAGAGGGGGAACAGCCTTTAGGAGTAATGCCTCTGGGAAAAAAGATTAAGTAGAGAGTTAAAAAGGGAGGAAGTTATGAAGAGATATAAGTTTATCGAAGACCTCTTGGTGGATATCTACGGAGAGGAGGCCTTCATCTACCCCAAGGAGGTTTCTGAGGAGCTCTCCCAAAAGATGGCAGAGGAGGGCCAGGGATGGACCGATTTTGAGTTTGCAGGGAAAAGGATAACCATAAATGAGGGATATTCGGAACCCTTTATAGATGAGGAGGTCGATGACGAGGGATACTGCAGATACCTAGACAGCAGATACTACTATATAGAGGAAGATAATAAAGAAGAAGATATTTAATTAAATAGCCTCCACACTATTAAAAAATAGCCTGAAAGCCTTAGGCTATTTTTTCTTTTCACCAGTTCCAAAATAATTCAAATGTTAAAAAAAATTAATTAACTTTTTTTATCCATAAACCGACTAAAAAGAGACTTCGATGAATTGAAAAGCATTTCATCTTTTTCATATGGCAGTCTCTATCCGAGAGACTGCCTCTCCTTGATATTTAAGGGAAGGATTCCCTTTGATCCAATATATGAGACATAGACATACCTCCTAAAAGATGCAATTAGTTTCCCAAGACTGGTTGCATCTTTTGATTTTTTGATTCTATTCCAAAATTGATAGAAAACTTCTATTACAGACTTAAAACACTAACAAGTTCATCTCTGGGACACAATTCTCCTTCTCTCTATAAGAATAAGAAACCTACTTTAAAGAAAATTCCCATTTAAAAGAAGCAACCAAATATAGAATATCTATTCCTTTAAAAATACTTAATATTTCATAAAAATAAGGCGAATTCTGTAAGGGAAGCTTAACTTTTTGTGGACAGCTCCCCAATGGTATAATCTATTATGAAGTAGATAAGGAGGTTTTATCCTATGAATAAGAGGGAAAAAGTCGGAGAAAAAACCATTTACTATAACAGCTTGTCCATAGAAGCAAGGGATATCTTGGAGAAGATAAAAAATAATGAATATGTTATGGGAAAAACACTTCAGAAGAAAGATAACAGAGAGGTAAGGCTGCTGACAATAGACGGAAAGAAATACGTCTTAAAGAGAGAAAGGGGCAGGGGATTAATAGATCTTATCTTTAGAACTACCCTGAACAATGTAAGAAAGCTAAAGGAAAAGAAGTTTAACAATATATATGATGTAGAGATAATTGCAGAGAAGAGAAGAGGAATGGGAGTTGAAGAGACATTGATCCTGGCACCCTATATAGAGGGAAGGGAACCTAGGGAGGGAAGGGACTACAACAAGGTCATGGAAAGCTTGAGGGAACTTCATTCTATGGGATACTTTCACGGAGACAGCAAGCCGAAAAACTTTATATGTAACCATGAGGGAGCTATACTCATCGATACAAAGTTAAAGAGGAGCAAGTTTGGAGTAGGAAAGTGGAAGGATGTTGCCAGACTACAAAAAAGGACTCCGGAAAAACTGGATCTCACAAGGTATTTTGGAGATTACAGGAAAAATATAGCTTACTACCTGGCTGTAGCCTGGGTATACAAGAAGGAGCTATTTAGAGGTGTCAGGATATATCAAGAGGTCTTTTAGACCTCTTTTTTTTATTGAACTCAATAAAATCAATGCCTCCTTGTTGATTTTTTACCTTTCTGTTATATACTTCTAATGAAGGTGGTGATAGTTATGAAAATTTTACAGTCAGAAAATATCTATAAAAGTTTTTATTCTAAGCTGTTCATTGATCATGCGAATCCTACTTACATTGCTCTTCTATTCAAAGCATATCTAACTGAAGAAGGGACCATCTATTTAGAGGGTCAGAATTTAGAAAATCAAGTTGTACTCAATACACTGGAGGAACAGAGGAAGATTCTCCAGGGGAACTTAAAAACATGGGAATCCTGCAAGATCAGCTATCCTAGCAACTCTAAAAAAGCCCTGGAGTTTTTCAGGGATAAGCTGGAGTTTTTAAATAAAATAAATGAAACTTTAAAAAATTAAACAGGTAATTTAAAATTTGATAAGCTGCCTCTTTTCCCATCCAGATAACTACTATAAATTTCATACCATAATAAACTAAAAAAACACGCCATTTTATGTAGCGTGCTTTTTTTATTCTACTGAGATTTCCATCTGTCTTATCTTACTTACTGAATAAATTAATATTTTCTGCCTGACTTAGAGGCACCTATAAAGCTCCGTTCAGATAGTTTGACCCTAACCCTTAAAGGTCCAAGCCAGAACCCTGCTTATCTTTTGCCCCTGACTCATCTCAAGTATCCTGTGGTGAGCTCCCAGCTTATCCAATAATTTTACAATGGGTTTTACATTATCTTTATTGGAAACCAGAGAGGTAAACCAGGTAACCTGAGAGGTAAACTTGACACTTTCCTTGACCATCTTTTTGAGGAAGAGACGCTCCCCCCCTGGACACCATAGCTCGGCTTTTTGACCGCCAAAGTTAAGTCCCTTTTTTACTCCTCTATTATCCTTGCTGAGGTTCTTTACCTTTCTCCTGTTTGCCCTCATTGCATCTTCCAGGGAAGCATGGAAGGGAGGATTACACATAGTCAGATCAAATCTTTCGGTCTCCTCTATTATCCCCTCAAAGATCTTATTCCTGTCTCTCTGGAGTTTCAGAGTAACTTTGTTCCTTAAATTTTTATTTGATTCCACTATCCTTCTGGAGTTCTCAATGGATTTAGGATCTATATCCGATGCAACAAAATTCCAGTTATAACTCTGACTACCTATGATAGGGTAGATGCAGTTTGCACCAGTTCCTATGTCCAATACCCTTACATTCTCCTTTTTACCATCTAGTAGTTCAGCTATGTAGTGGATGTAGTCTGCCCTTCCTGGAATAGGGGGACATAGAAATCCGTTAGGGATATCCCAGTTATTTATATTGTAGTAGGTCTTCAGCAGGGCTTTATTGAGCAGAACAACAGCTTCATTGTCACTGAAGTCTATGGTGTCCTCCCCTCTGGGATTCTTTTTCAGATATCCCTTTAACTGAGGCAGGTTTTTTACCAGTAATTTTAAGTCATATTTTCCCTTATGGGGATTGTTGGGATGTAGTTCACCCTTCTTCTTTATATTCTTCAACTTATACTCCTTAATTAAATAGTTAATATGGCTAGATTAAATTGTAACATGCTTAATTATTCTAGACAAGGGGAAGGCAGATTCCAAGAGTTTTTTTTCTTTTACTTCCCTCTCTTCATATCATTTACAAGACATTTACCTATGTTTAATTTTCTATACACATACTTATATTACTATAGAGCAAAGGGAGGTGAATATATGAACCTAAGGAAAAAATTCTTCGATCTCATTACCATGGAAAATGAGTACAGGAATATCCACAAACTCTTTACTGTGGTGAAGGAAACCTATGTAGAGAACGGTGTCTATGTAGAATACTATTAAGGATCCAGAAGAGGAGGTTTTAGCCTCTTTCTTTTATATGAAAATGATCTTAATC
This sequence comes from Propionigenium maris DSM 9537, assembly GCF_027925155.1. GTDB lineage: Bacteria > Fusobacteriota > Fusobacteriia > Fusobacteriales > Fusobacteriaceae > Propionigenium > Propionigenium maris. The sequence continues at coordinate 181,188 of NZ_BSDY01000007.1, forward strand.
GCCTGCCTCAAGATTACTTCCATCAACCTTTTGAGATAAATTTAGCTCATCACTTTTTCTATCGGAAGCCCCTGCGATATCAAAGGTCACATCTATCTCCTATGAATACTTCATCTTTACAATTGAATTTCTTATTTAAATGGCTATATGGCTATAATGACGTGAGCTAGCTCATTACCTCTATATCAATGAAATAAATCATTATTCTACAATGCCTTTCCAGGTCTCATTTTTTTAAAGTTATTTTAATTTTTATGGGGTAGTTTTTATCATTAGAACTCTTTACCATAAGGAGGATAATTATGTCATTAGTTAAACATATGGGTCCTCGAACACTTGGAGGGCACCACAGATGGGAAACTATCTATGAAGAGAAGAACTGGAAGGTCCAACACCACAAGATGGAATATTTTATGATGGCTGAGAAACCCTATCGACTATTGGATCCCCACGATCACCTACTGGCTTCAGCTGATACCGAGGAGGAACTCAAAAATTATCTAGATCATCTGCTAAAACACTAAATATGAAAGGTGAAGAAGTATTAACCTTAAAGTAACTAGCTAGGTACTTTAAACTCGCAAAAGCTCACTCAGACTTAGGTTTGAGTGAGCTTTTATATATTTTTACCACTCATTATTGATGGTAAAAATTAAAAAGTTATTCTTCATGATCACCTGCATTAAAATTTAACCTTTAATTCTTCCCTTGAAATGAAGGGAATTATGGCCTAAAATATTAATGGTAAAAATAAATTTTAAAAGAGATGGTGAAGATCTTGTCAACAGAAGATAAAATATTAAAGGTCGCTTTGAAGTTATTTTCAAAGTACGGTTATTCTGGAGTTTCCACGAAGCAGATTGCCAGGGAATCCGGTGTAAATGAAGTAACTATTTTCAGGAAGTTTGAGAGTAAGAGTAACCTCTTTCAACAGGTTATAACCAGGTATGCCAAGGAGGGAAATGTCATAGAGAAGCTCAAGGCTGAACTCACTGGAGATCTAAAAACAGATCTAGGAGTATTCGGCTTCTCCTTCTACAAGTTTCTATTAAACAATGAGCTCATGTATAAGCTCCAGGTAAAGCAGGTAGATGAGGAGAGTATGAAGTTTACCAACTCCCTGAAATACAAGGATTTCTTTTCAGACTACCTGAAAAATGCCAGGGAAGAGGGGAAGTTTAAGGGAGATCCAGAGAGGGTGGCGGTCACTTTTATCTCCACTATAATGGGAATATTTACCTTCAGAATCTTTACTAAGGATATGGTAGCCAAGGTGGACATAGAGGAGACTATCCAGGAGGAAGCTGAGAAGATATTAAAACTATATACGGCTTAGTCTTTATTTAAAGGGACTTGGAAACAAGTCTCTTTTTTTATAAAAAAATGTAAGTAAGCACTTGCTTTTATGAATTTGTGGTTGTAATATATTACTGTAATCAACTAAAAAGTTCTTAAAAAGGAGTTTGTGTATGATAAAAGTGGTGTGTGTAAAGGAGGCTGTGGACAAGATCCAAGATGGTATGTCCATTATGGTAGGTGGATTTATGGCTGTGGGAACCCCAGAGATCCTCATAGATGCCCTTGTTGAGAAGGGATGCAAAGATCTTACAGTTATATGTAATGATGCTGGTTATCCAGATAAGGGAGTAGGAAAACTAATTGCCAATGGACAGGTGAAGAAGCTCATCGCTTCCCATATTGGTCTAAATCCCATGGCTGGACAGCTTATGGGAGAGGAGAAGTTAGAGGTAGTGCTTACACCTCAGGGAACACTTATCGAGCAGATCAGAGCCGGCGGTGCAGGTTTAGGGGGAGTACTAACACCTACAGGTATCGGAACAATTGTTGAAGAGGGGAAGCAGGTTATTGAGGTACAGGGGAAGAGGTTCCTTCTAGAGGAGCCCCTAAAGGCGGATATCGCTCTAATCGGAGGATCTACTACAGATGAGAAGGGAAATACAATGTATAACTATACAACGAGAAACTTCAATCCTCTAATGGCTACTGCTGCAGATACTGTAATTGTAGGAGCAAGGGAGATAGTTAAACCTGGAGAGCTCCATGTAGACAGCGTTATGACACCATCTATATTCGTAGATTATATTGTGAAGGGAGAGTAATTATGAGCATGAATCCAAAGGAGATAATCGCCAGACGTGTGGCTAGGGAATTAAATGAGGGAGACGTTGTCAACCTTGGAATAGGTCTTCCAACTATGGTAGGAAACTATATAGATGAGGATATGGAGGTAATGTTTCAGTCGGAAAATGGTCTTATAGGACTGGGGCCATCTCCAGCAGAGGGAGAGGAGGACTACGACCTTACCAATGCAGGGGGGCAGCCTGTGACTATCTCTCCCCACGGAGCAACCTTTGACAGCTCCATGTCCTTCTCTATTATCAGGGGAGGTCATGTGGATGTAACAGTTCTGGGATCCCTTCAGGTAGATGAAAAGGGTAATCTGGCAAACTGGATAATCCCTGGAAAAATGGTTCCTGGAATGGGAGGAGCTATGGACCTGGTTGTGGGAGCTAAGAAGGTTATTATCGCAATGACCCATACAGCTAAGGGAAAGCCAAAGATCCTGAAGGAGTGTACACTTCCATACACAGCTGTAAATCAGGTAAATATGATCGTTACAGAGCTTGGAGTAATGGAGGTCAGAGAGGATGGGCTTCTTCTTACTGAGATCGCTGAGGGAACTACAGTGGAGGAGATACAGGAGCTTACTGAAGCACAGCTTATTGTAAGCGATGATTTAAAAACTATGGCTATCTAAAAAAAGGAAGGGATGAAAAGTGAAGAGAATATTTAACAACATGACACAGTTTTCAGTGGGACTTATGCAAAAATATCTTCCAGATCCATTTATTTTTGCAGTAATATTGACCTTTATAGTATTTACAGTGGCTCTCTTTGTAACGGGAGCATCACCCCTGAGTATTATAGAGGCCTGGAGTGGTGGATTGTGGAGTCTTCTTTCCTTTTCAATGCAGATGGCCCTGGTTCTTGTGACTGGGACTATCCTGGCAACAGCTCCTCCCTTTAAGAGGATGCTGGAGAGGATAGCATCTATTCCTAAAAATAAGATACAGGCAATAATCATAGTAAACTTTATCTCTCTTATCGCCTGCTTTATAAACTGGGGATTTGGACTGGTTATAGGAGCTATCCTGGCTAAGGAAGTTGTTAAGAAGGTAAGAACGGTGGACTACCCCCTCTTAATAGCTTCAGCCTATGCAGGTTTTGTTGTATGGCATGCAGGACTCTCTGGATCCATTCCTCTAAAACTGGCTTCTGGGGGAAACCTGGCAGCTCAGACTGGTGGAGCAGTTGTAGAAGCTATCCCAACAAATATGACGATCTTTTCTCCTATGAATATGATTATATTCGGGATTATCCTGTGTACTGTTCCGTTCCTTCTGGGATATATGAATCCCAGCGACAAGAATACAACTTTAGTTCCAGCAGAACTTCTAAGGGAGGAGGAAGGTGAAGCAGAAGTAGATATCAAGGCAATGACACCAGCTCAGAAGCTTGAAAATTCCGCTGCAATAAATTACACCCTTGGAGCTATGGGATATGCCTATATCATCAGCTACTTTGTAAAGAACGGTCTCAGCTTAAACCTGAATATCGTCAACTACATATTTTTATTCACAGCCATCATCCTACATGGGACACCAATAAATGTTGTGAAAGCTGTAAACTCCGCTGCCAAGAGTACCGGAGGAATAATCCTGCAGTTTCCATTCTACGGAGGGATCATGGGGATTATGACCTTTACTGGTCCAAGCGGAGTATCTATAGCAGGGGGAATATCCAATCTCTTTGTTAATATCTCCAACCAGACCACCTTCCCTGTTCTTACCTTCCTAAGTGCAGGAATAGTTAATTTCTTTGTACCCAGCGGAGGAGGACAGTGGGCTGTACAGGCTCCTATAATGATGCCTGCCAGTGTGGAGCTGGGGGTAAGTTCTGCCAAAACAGCCATGGCCATCGCCTGGGGAGATGCCTGGACAAATATGATCCAGCCATTCTGGGCTCTGCCGGCTCTGGGAATTGCAGGACTGGGAGCTAAGGATATTATGGGATACTGTCTCATGGTTCTCTTCTACACTGGTTTAGTTATAAGCCTGGGACTGGCTTTTCTCTGAGATACAGATTCCTTGCAGGTATCTAATAAGATACCTGCTTTTTTATTGGATAGATATTTCTTTTCTTCTCTAACAGTCAACAAAACAAAGGGAGTTCCCTGGATCCAGGGGACTCCCACTCTCTATCTAAACTCTCATTAAGTTTGCAATATTGGCATCTGGATCTATCACAGCCTCCAGTATATCCCTTTTAGCCGTCATAACTACCACGACACCCGGTCCATGGCCCATCTTTACACAGTCTGAATGAACCACTACCCCTATGGAGGCTGCTCCCTTGAGGTATCCCCTTCCATAGGTATTGTCGCAGTTTTCCAGGAAAACAAAGTCTCCGAATCTTAACTTCTCAAGACCCAGCCTCCTGTACTCCCCCTCATCAGCTGTCATAATATCATAATCTCCAGACGCAGCAGAGGGCCACCCAATTCCAGAACCCATGAGGTAAGCGGGAATGGAAGTAACCACAGGAACCCTCAACTTCTCTCCCTCCATCTTCACCTTCATCTTCTTAAGGAGCTTGGGGTCTATATTCATAATATGGAGATCGGGATACTCCTCTATCTTCAGCCCCTGCCCCACAGCCTTTATCTGGATCCTATCTCCTATTATCATCCTCTCCATATCTTCCCTCTCAAAATCAACTATTACATTTTCAATTCCCCCGTGGCTTCCAGTGACCCAGCCAACTGCTCCCTTGGCATCTCCGCTTACCACTGTGGCTTCATTTCCTATACAGGAGAGGTACATGAGAGCATCGGACTCCCTCTTGCTGGAGTGGTGGATGGATACTCCCGGTTCCACATGATCCCCCACAAGATCCATACAGCAGTCACCTACCTTGTGACTATAGGTTATTCCACATGTTCCCGGAAGTATGTGGGGAACTCCCCTATGATCTATCTTATAGCTACCAAATACAGGGTGTCTTATCTCTCCCATGAGGGAAACTTTCACTAACTTATCTTCATTGGTCTTCATACTTTCCTCCTACTCCAGATTAAAGGGTGTCAAAAGATTTTTCACAGAATAATTTTACTTTTCTTCCTAGGGATTATAGTTTAAAAGGCAACCAGTGTCAATTTCCCTCTAAGCTTTAATATGGATAGGTAACTCCTTTAGAGTTCCAACCACCAATAAGTCTGATCCTCCTCTAAATAACTTCATAGATATTTCTCCTCCTCACTCCTTCCCATATTTATATTAAAAAAAATTAATTTAATATATTTTATAGTTATTTTTTTCTCTTATTGTTTTAAATGTAATCAAATCAGTCTCTTTTAGTTCTAGAAAAATAAAGGGATTGTGAATTATTAGAACTTTCTAATGTAAATTTCGGTTGCAAACAAAATGTTCTGTATCAAATTATTTTTTTCTAATCGCGATTGACATTTTAAAAAAAAGATAGTAAATTAATTACCAACAAAGATAATCGCGATTAAAATATAATCCTGATTGAAAATATAGGAGGGGAAAATGAAGCTGGAATTAGGTAATTTCCATGTAAAGGATGTTAGGTTTGGAGATACTACCCACTATGCAGAGGGTATCCTTACCATCAACAAGGAGGAAGCTATTGCACACGTAATGGAGGATGAGCACATCACCCATGCAGACATCTTTATTGCAAGACCTGGTGAGGAGAAGAGAATAGTTCCTGTTAAGGAAGCTATGGAGCCAAGATGCAGAGTAAACGGTAAAGCAGTATTTCCTGGGGTAACTGGAGAGGTAGCTTCTTGCGGTGACGGAAGAACTCACGCTCTTAAGAATACTTCAGTACTAGCTGTAGGAAAGCACTGGGGAAGTTTCGGAGACGGACTTATCGATATGAGCGGAGAGGGAGCAAACTACTCATACTTCTCAACACTTATCAATATCTGTCTTGTAGCTGATACAGACGAGGAGTTTGAAAGACATGAGCAGCAGAAGAAGAACAAGGCGCTAAGATGGGGAGCTATGAGACTTTCCGAGTACCTTGGAAACGCAGTAAAGGATATGGAGCCTGAGACTATGGAAACATATGAGCTTGAGCCTGTATCTAAAAAAGCAGACGATGTAGCTAAGTTACCATCAGTAGTATATGTAATGCAGCCACAATCTCAGATGGAGGAGCTAGGATACAACGATCTAGTTTACGGATGGGACGCAAACAGAATGTTACCTACATTTATGCACCCAAATGAGATCCTAGACGGAGCTATGATCAGCGGATCATTCATGCCTTGTTCATCTAAGTGGTCTACATACGACTTTATGAATAATCCTACAATCAAGGAGCTTTACGCTAACCACGGTAAGACAGTTAACTTCCTTGGAGTAATCATGTCCAACCTAAACGTTGCCCTTGAGCAGAAGGAGAGAGCAGCACTATTTGTATCAAACATGGCTAAGCACCTTGGAGCAGACGGAGCAATCCTTGCTGAGGAAGGTTACGGAAACCCAGATGCAGACTTCATCGCATGTTATGCAGCTCTAGAGGACGCTGGAGTTAAGGTAGTTGGAATGACAAATGAGTGTACTGGTAGAGACGGTCAGTCGCAGCCACTTGTTACTCTAGATGAGAAAGCAAACGCAATAGTATCATGCGGAAACGTATCTCAGCTTATCGAGCTTCCACCTATGAAGGAAGTTATCGGAGAGCTAGCTGCCCTAGGAAGAGACGGACTATCTGGAGGATGGGCTGGAGACGAAAAGCTTGGACCATCTGTAAGAGAAGACGGTTCTATCATCATGGAAAACAACTCAATGTTCTGTGGAGACCAGGTATCTGGTTGGTCTAAAAAAACAATGAAGGAATTTTAGGAGGAAGAGATGAAGAAGGCAATACTTTATATAAATCAGTTTTTCGCAGGAATCGGAGGAGAGGATAAAGCAGATCACGCTCCTGAGATAAGAGAGGGACTTGTAGGACCGGCTATGGCCCTGGATTCAGCTCTTAAAAATGCAGAGGTAACTCACACAATCATCTGTGGAGATAACTTCATGGGATCTAGAGAAGAGGAAGCAGTAGCTAAGATAATGGAGTTCCTTGCAGACAAGGATTTCGACATCTTCTTTGCTGGACCTGCATTCCAGGCTGGAAGATACGGAAATGCCTGCGGTGTAATCTGTAAGGCTGTTAAGGAAAAGTTCGGAGTACCTGTAATCTCATCTATGCACGAGGAGAACCCTGGAGTAGATATGTTTAAGAAGGAAGTAGTAATCTTCCCTGGTGGAAAGAGTGCTGCTGCCATGAGAAAGGATACAAAAAAGGTAGCAGCATATGGAGATAAACTTCTTGCAGGAGAAAAACTTGGAGACGCTGAAGCAGAAGGATACTATGTAAGAGGAATCAGACATCAGGTAATCGACGCAGACCTTCAGCCAGCATCAAAGAGAGCAATGGATATGCTTCTTAAGAAGCTTGCAGGAGAGGAGTATGTAACTGAGCTTCCAATTCCTAAGGTAGACAGAGTACCTATCGCAGCACCAATTACAGAGCTTTCAAAGGCTAAGATCGCTCTAGTTACAACTGGAGGAATCGTACCAGTGGATAACCCAGACAGAATCCAGTCGGCATCGGCTACTAGATGGGGAATGTATGACATCAGCGGAATGGAGAGACTTGAGGGAGGAATCCAGAAGACTATCCACGCAGGATATGACCCTGCAGCAGCAGACGCAGACCCTAACGTATGTGTACCTTTAGATGCTCTAAGAGCATATGAGAAAGAGGGAAGAATCGGAAGCATCGATTCCCACTTCTATACAACAGTAGGAACTGGAACAACTGAAGCAGAGGCATCAAGAATGGCTCAGGAGATAGTTGTA
>NZ_BSDY01000008.1 GCF_027925155.1 Propionigenium maris DSM 9537
GATAAGTACTCTGATCTTTATGATCTAAGACACCTTCGAGACTAGGAGGTTGATAGGTTGGGGGTGTAAGGGTTGTGAGACCTTTAGCTGACCAATACTAATATGTCGAAGTCTTAACCAAAAGAAAGATCTACAATCTACTATATAGTTTTGAATGTCTATGACAATTCAATAGATAGCTTGGTGAGAATAGCTACGGAGGTACACCTGGTCACATATCGAACCCAGAAGTTAAGCCCGTAAACGCTGAAAGTACTTGGGGGGCAGCCCCCTGGGAGGATAGGAACTTGCCAAGTTTTTTTTATAGGACAGTGGCTCAATTGGTAGAGTAGCGGTCTCCAAAACCGCGGGTTTAGGGTTCGAGTCCCTACTGTCCTGCCATATGAATTCAAAGTGCTTTTAGGAGCACTTTTTTTATTGTATATAGATAATAATAAAGTTCTAGATATAAGACTGGGTCTCAATTAAGAAGGTCAGGGGATAATTCCTTGGTTTAGCCTGAAATATTTAAGAAAGTAAGGAGATAATTGCAGAGGGAACTCCTTTAAAATAAGGATTTGATGCCGATATAACTACTGTTATTATTGAATATGTACATATTAAGTTATTTAAGGTTTTATAGATTGACGAAATCTTATAATCGTGATAAAATACTAAAGTTATAAATCAGTATTCCGCTTTAATGGAATAGTTAAATGAATACTTCGAGGAGGAAGAAAATGAAAGAAAAGTTAATCCAATTAGTAGAGCAAAACTACCTAAGAACTGACATTCCTGAGTTCAAGGCAGGAGACACTATCGTTGTTCACTACAAAGTTAAAGAGGGAGACAAGGAAAGAGTTCAGCTTTTTGAAGGTGTAGTAATCAGAGTATCTGGTGGATCAGTTGCTAAGACATTCACTGTAAGAAAGATATCTTCAGGAATCGGTGTAGAGAGAATCATACCAGTTAACTCTCCAATGATCGAAAAGATCGAAGTTAAGAGAATTGGTAAGGTAAGAAGATCAAAGCTTTACTACCTAAGAGGACTTTCTGGAAAGAAAGCAAGAATCAAAGAGATCAGAAAGTAATTATTACTTTTATAAGAGTCCAGGTTTTAAACCCGGACTCTTTTTCTTTTAGAGGGAGTATTGAGGGGATCAAAGGAGTAAAACTTAAGAAAGATTAAGGGTTTAAAAAGCTATTGGTGGATTAAATGACCTTAAAAAGTTCGAAAAAATGAGATTTTTCTGTTATAATAAGGAAGAATTTTTATAAAGAGGTGGCTAAGTTATGGAGAAGAGCAAGATAATAGTTAATGGCATCTTCTACCTTGTCTTAACAACGCTCTTTCTTTTTCTCTGGATAAAGGAGAAGGAAGTGGTGGCTGTAATAAGAGGGTACAGGGATTCATTTTCAGACAAGCTAATAGGTATACTGAGCTTAAAGGGAGACACAGCACAAAAGATACTTAGAAAAACTGTAAACTTTATAGAGACAATAGGGTCAGCACTGATTCTTGTTCTATTGATACAAAAATTCTATCTGGGTAACTTTTTAGTACCTACAGGGTCTATGATACCTACTATAGTTCCAAAGGACAGACTTTTTGGAAATATGGTGATCTATAAGTTTAAAAAGCCTGAGCTGCAGGATATAATTGTATTTAAGGAGCCTGTGGAGAACAAGGTACTCTATACAAAAAGACTTATGGGAAGGCCAGGAGATACTGTAGAGATAGAGTATGGTCATCTTTATATCAATGGAAGGAAGGTGGAGGAGAGGGAGTATTCCAACCTCGGCCAGCTAGGTTACAATACATGGATAGTTCCTAAAAAGGGGGATACAGTGAAGATTGTACCTGGAGCCAACTACACAACTGAATTTAAAAGCGGGGATATAGAGAAGATACAGAAGGAGCTGTTAAGTGCCCCAGCAGCAATAAGTCAGATACTCCCAGATGTGGAGTTCTATATAAATGGTAAGAAAACAGGGATGTTACTGGATTACATTCACGATGAGAATGTTGTAAACCTACTTCTTAACGGTAAGACCTATGAGGGGATTGTACAGGAGGACTACTACCTGGCCCTTGGGGATAATACCAATGGAAGCTATGACTCCAGAATGTGGGGATTTGTGGCTGAGAGCAGAATTAAGGGAAAGGCCTTCATCAGATTCTGGCCTCTTAACAGGATAGGACTCTTAAAGTAATGGATAAGAGGGTGAATGTAAGGGGGATAGCTCTAGGGGAGCTAAACCTGGTAAAGAAACTGGAAAAAAGATGTTTTTCAACAAACTATTTCAATGAAAAAGAGATAGAGGAGATGTATAGAAACGACCGATACTCCTTCTGGGGAGTATGGTATGGAGGTACCCTAGCAGGTTACCTCATAACCTATGACAGTGTGGATATCCATGAAATCATCAAGGTAGGAGTTGATGACGAATACAGGGGAAGGGGACTGGGAGGAAAACTCATAGAGAAGTCCTTTGAATCTATGGAAACTGATCTCATGCTAGAGGTAAGGGAGAGCAACAAGAGCGCAATAAGGTTATATGAAAAATTAGGTTTTAGGAAAATAGGGTTAAGAAGGGGTTATTACAGGGATACAGGGGAGGATGCCCTGATACTGGTTTTAGGAAAATAACACTAGTTAAAACATTAATCATAAAAAATGAATTTGAAAGGATGAAATGATGGAAAATAATGTTTATTCAAACCCGTTAGTGGAAAGATATGGATCTAAGGAGATGCTGGAGAACTTCTCACCAAATAAGAAGTTTTCGACTTGGAGAAAGCTATGGATAGCGCTTGCTGAATCTCAGAAGGAATTGGGGCTGAACATCACAGATGAGCAGATTGAAGAGATGAAGGCAGTAGTTGACAATATTGACTATGAGATGGCAAAGGCAAAGGAGCTAGAGGTAAGACACGATGTAATGGCTCACGTTCACACATTCGGAACTCAGGCACCAAAGGCTATGCCGATTATTCACCTTGGAGCAACAAGTGCATATGTGGGAGATAATACCGACCTTATCCAGATAAAGGACGGATTAAATATACTTAAGGGAAAGATAGTTACTGTAATGGAGTCTACAGCAAAGTTTGCTATGGAGCAGAAGGACCTTCCTACTCTAGGATTTACCCACTTCCAGCCAGCTCAGCTGACTACAGTTGGTAAGAGAGCAACACTTTGGCTACAGAGCCTGCTTCTAGACCTGGAGGAGCTGGAGTTTAGAATTGAAACTCTAAGATTCAGAGGGGTAAAGGGAACAACTGGAACTCAGGCAAGCTACATGGAGCTATTTGACGGAGACTTCTCAAAGGTAAAGAGGTTAGATCAGATGGTAGCTGAAAAGATGGGATTCGACAAGAGATTCCTAGTAACTGGACAGACATATGACAGAAAGGTAGATTCAGAGATGCTTAACCTGCTGGCTAACATAGCCCAGTCGGCTCACAAGTTTACCAACGACCTGAGACTACTTCAGAACCTTAAGGAGTTAGAGGAGCCATTTGGAAAGAAGCAGATCGGATCTTCAGCGATGGCATATAAGAGAAACCCAATGAGAAGTGAGAGAATCTCATCACTTGCTAAGTTTGTAATTGCTATGCAGCAATCTACAGCTATGACAGCATCTACTCAGTGGTTTGAGAGAACACTGGATGACTCTGCAAACAAGAGACTATCTATACCTCAGGCATTCCTTGCAGTGGATTCAATTCTTGTAATCTGGCAGAATGTAATGAACGGTCTTGTGGTATACCCTAAGATGATAGAGAAGCATGTAATGGCTGAGCTTCCATTCATGGCAACTGAGTACATCATCATGGAGGGTGTAAAGAACGGCGGAGACAGACAGGAGCTTCACGAGCTTATCAGAGTTCACTCTATGGAAGCTGGTAAAGTAGTAAAGCTAGAAGGAAAAGATAATGACCTGATTGAAAGAATCATCGCAGATGAGAACTTCAATATAGATAAGAAAAGATTACTGGAGATCTTAGACCCTAAGAACTTTGTTGGTTTTGCAAGTGAGCAGACTGTAGAGTTTGTTGAAACTGAGGTAAAGCCAATAATAGAAAAGTACAGCGATCTTCTGGGAATGGAAGCAGATCTAAGAGTATAATGAAGCTTAACAAAAGAGAGGGATACCTGGCTGCCTTAGTCTTGGTAGCCCTCTATTTTTCTTTAGCAGAGAGCCTCATCCCCAAACCCTTTCCATGGATGAAATTGGGACTTGCCAACCTGGCTACCCTAATAGCCATGGAGAAGTTTGACAGGAAGATGGCCTTTGAAGTGGTAATGCTCCGTGTAGTAATTCAGGGTCTAATGCTCGGAACATTATTTACCCCGGGATTCTTTGTAAGTATAACAGCGGGGTGTGTGAGTACGGGAACTATGGTGTTCCTATACAGGTTTAGGGAGAACCTGAGCCTGCTAGCTATAAGTGCACTATCAGCAGTAATACACAATACAACCCAGTTAGTTGTGGTGTACTTTCTGCTATTTAGAAATATAGAGTTTTACTCCAGATCCATATTGACCTTTGTGCTGATATTTTTATCCATAGGTTGTGCATCTGGAATCTTCACAGGTTATCTAGGTGAAAAGATGAATTTAAAGAGGAGGAGTATATGAGGAAATACTTTGGAACAGACGGAATAAGGGGAGAAGCTAACAAGGAGCTTACAGTGGATATAGCACTGAGACTTGGGTATGCCCTGGGATACTACTTAAGAAAGAAGAATCCAGAGAAGAAAAATATAACTGTAATTATGGGAAGCGACACAAGGATCTCGGGATATATGCTGAGATCGGCACTATTTGCAGGACTTACCTCCATGGGAGTAAATATAGATTTTGTAGGAGTAATACCTACTCCAGGAGTATCCTACATCACAAGAAAGAAGAAGGCTCAGGCGGGAATCATGATATCAGCTTCCCACAACCCGGCAAAGGACAATGGAATCAAGATTTTTGCTGCCACTGGTTACAAGCTGCCAGATGAGGTGGAGCTGGAGCTGGAAGCCCTTATGGACGACTTTGAAAATATCTCCAAGGAGTGTATGCCTGGGGATAAGGTAGGGAAGTTCAAGGTAGCAGACGACGACTACTACCTATACAGAGACTACCTTACATCTACTGTAAAGGGAGACTTCTCGGGGATGAAGATTATCCTAGATGCAGCCAATGGTTCTGCATACAGGATAGCAAAGGATGCATTCCTGGCTCTAGGGGCTGAGATCGTGGTAATAAACGACGCTCCCAACGGAACAAATATCAATGTAAAGTGCGGTTCTACCCACCCGGAAATCCTGGCAAAGGTAGTGATGGGATATGAGGCGGACCTTGGACTTGCGTATGACGGTGATGCTGATAGGTTGATTGCCGTGGACAAAAATGGTAAAATAGTGGACGGTGACAAGATCATAGCTACCCTTGCTCTGGATATGAAGAAGAAGGGAGAGCTGAACAACAACAGAGTTGTAACTACAGTTATGAGTAATATGGGGTTTGAAAAATACCTTATAGATAATGGAATAGAGCTTGTAAGAGCAAATGTAGGGGACAGATATGTTCTGGAGAAGATGAAGAACCAGGGGCTGAATATAGGGGGAGAGCAGTCTGGTCATATAATCCTGCTGGACTACAACCCGACGGGAGATGGAGTAATGACCTCTCTAAAGCTTGTGGAGTCCCTAAGAGACAGTGGAAGGACACTGGATGAGGTAGTTGCCGAGATAGTGGACTGGCCTCAGACCCTTATCAATGTAAGGGTGGACAGAGATAAGAAGAATACGTGGTCTAAAAACTCCAAGATAACCGGATTCATCTCGGAAAAGGAAGAGGAGATGGCAGGCCTTGGAAGAGTTCTTGTAAGAACTTCTGGAACGGAACCAATTGTAAGAGTAATGGTAGAGGGTAAAGAGGAAGAGATGGTAGTCAGAGTGGCTGAAGAGATAGCTAATGTAGTTAAGGAAGAGCTGGTATAAACTCTGAATACTTTAATGAAAATAGGGGTGTGAGCATCCCTATTTTTAAATGCTTTTTCTGTAAAGGAAATAGAAAGGGAAGTAAGTATAAGTAACTTGGTGATCAAAAAAAAGCAGTTTAAATAAAGAATCTGGTTACTTTATGCACAAAAGATGTTAACTTATGTCAAATGTCGTTTAAAAATAGTGAAAAAAATGGTATGATAGTAAAAGGTGATAAAATCTAGTAACAGATTCAAAACCTTTTGGAAGGGTGAAGGAAGATGTATAAGGAATTTTCAAAGGTATACGATGAATTTATGGAGTATGCAGATTATGACCTGTGGTATGAGACACTCTGCCAGTTGATAGGTGTAACTGAGGTTCAGGGAGACAAACTTCTGGACCTGGGATGCGGAACGGGAGAAATTCTTCTGAGAGCTCACCATGATTTTAAGTGCGAGGGGGCAGATCTGTCCTCTGGAATGCTAAAAAGAGCTAGTGAAAAGTTGAACAGCGAAGGTGTGGAGGTGCCTCTCTATGAGCAAGACATGAGAGAACTCTCCCTAGGTAAGAGATACGATGTAATAGTATCTATGTTCGACACAGTGAATCACCTGACAAACAGGGAGGACCTGGTAAAACTCTTCAGGGGGATCTACAACCACCTGGAGGAAGATGGAGTCTATATATTTGATGTGGTGGACAGGGAGTTCATGGAGGAGATGTTTCCCGGGGGAGTCTTCCTGGATGAGAGGGAGAATATGACTGTAATCTGGGAGCACGAGTATGATGAAGAGACTGGACTGGACTATATAGATACAACCTTCTTTGTTAAAAATGACATGGGAAGCTACGATAAATATATAGAGGACTACGAAAAGAAGGTATTTACCCATGAGGAGATAGGCCAGTGCGCTGAAGAGGCAGGACTGGATGTAAGGGGAATATATGAAAACTCTGAACTCGCAGGGAGAAGATACTTCTATACCCTCGAGAAGAAGAGTAAGTAGAGGCGGGGAGCCTATGAAATTTTATGAGAAATATAATGAATTTATGTACTATGCCTCCCTACTAGGGTATTTGGGCTTTGTGATGGTTTTCAATATACTTTTTTTCGTGTTTATATACAAAGTTATAGAAAAATACTTTTTTTCCAGTACAGTTTTGTTCGTAATACTGTTATTAATCGGGATTTTTAGCGGCTTCTATAACGTCTTCAGATTGATCCTGAAAAAGAAGTAATCAAAATTAATCGCAGTTATAAAAAAACAAAAGGACTCTTTTTAGACCTTTAGAATAAAGGATATTTCGTTTGTTTTGTAATGATTCTGGGGGATATATGAATAGTGATATAAAAAAAATACTAAAAAATTCGATAATCTCTTCACTAATTGTGTTTCTTTATGGTATATTGGTAAGGAGTGCTGTTGTCTATATTGGTGTATTTGTAGGATCCTTAATCTCTGCAATGTGCTTTTATAGTATATATATGGAAGCTGAAGCAGCAGTGAGGAGTGACAATGCCTTTAGGATAACCCTAACTGGTTACATGAAGAGGTATGTCATATATGGTGTATTTTTAGGAGTTTTATTAAAGTTCTTTGGAACCTCTATGGGTGTAGGGGGAGCTATGGGTCTTCTCAACGTAAAGGCCAATATAGCGCTGATGACATTAGCAACGTTTTTTAAAAAACTTGTAAATAAGCTAGATAAAATTAAATAAGAAAGGAGGTAAGCAGACGATTATGAAAAAATTTGGACCTATAATTCTTGCCGGAATAATAGCAGTGGTAACATTTGCTCTTAAAATGGCTAACATAGTAGGGTTTGAAACGCCACCTTTAGTAGAGGGACCTAAGATAATGTTCTTTGTACCGGTTCCTGAGTTTCTTCATGATTTCCCATTTGCAATGGAGATGTCACCAGGAAGCTTTGGATTACCAGTAACTATTACTGTAATAAGTACTTGGTTTGTTATGGCAGTTCTTATACTAATCTTTAGATGCGCTTCTAGCAACCTTGATGTGTTACCGTCTAAAAAGCAAGCCTTTTTCGAAACGCTCTATGAAGGTCTTGACAGTATAGTCGAGGGAACTCTAGGGTCATGGAAGAAGAAGTATTATACTTACATTTCAACACTACTATTATTTATACTTTTCTCCAACCTGTTATCGTTCTTCCCGATTCCTGGAATCAGTATCAAGGATGGGATATTTACGATAGCACCTGCATTTAGAGGACCTACAGCAGACTTAAACACTACTGTGGGACTAGCGCTGATAACAACATTTACGTTCTTAGCAGCATCATTTAAAGTAGGGGGTCCTCTAGGTTATATCAAGGGACTATTTGAGCCTATGCCTCTAATGTTCCCAATCAACTTAGTAGGAGAGCTAGCAAAACCAACAAACATCTCTATCAGACTTTTTGGTAACATGTTTGCAGGTATGGTTATCATTGGACTGCTATATACAGCAGCTCCAGCAGTAGTACCAGCACCAATGCACCTGTACTTCGATCTATTCAGTGGAATTGTACAGAGTTTTGTATTCATCATGCTGACAATGGTTTATATCCAGGGATCAGTAGACGGTCATGAATACATAGAAGATTAAAAAGGTTTTTAAAAGATACTATTTTTATAAAATGAGATCTTATTATTAAAAGGAGGCAACTAAAAATGGAAATGACTTTATTAAGAACAATAGTACTAGCAGCGTCAGCACTAGGTGCAGGAGCAGCAATGATCGCAGGTATCGGACCAGGAGTAGGTCAGGGATACGCAGCAGGAAAGGCAGTAGAATCTGTAGCTAGACAACCAGAAGCAAAGGGAGACATCATCTCTACAATGGTACTTGGACAGGCAGTAGCCGAGTCAACTGGTATCTACTCACTAGTTATCGCACTAATCCTACTATACGCTAACCCATTCATCGGACTAATCGCTGGATAATAGCATATGGACAAGCTTTAGGGCTTGATTTGTTACAAGTGCACGCGTTGCATAAAAATCGCTTCACAGGAAGGAGGTAGACGACTTGGCACCACAAAATATGCCTGCAGTGTCTATTGACATTAATATGTTTTGGCAGATAATCAACTTTTTGATCTTAATGTTCTTCTTTAAGAAGTACTTTCAAAAGCCTATCGCCAAGATATTAGACGCAAGAAAAGAAAAGATCGCAAATGAGCTGAAACAAGCTGAAATAGATAGAGAGCTGGCTGCAAAAGCAAACAAGGAGAGCGAAGATATCCTTAAGTCTGCAAAGGCAGAAGCAACAGAGATCCTTTTAAAAGCTGAGAAAAAGGCTGAGGAAAGAAAGGAATCTATCTTAAAAGAGGCTAACACTCAGAGAGAAAAGACTATTAAGTCTGCTGATGTGGAAGTTCAAAAAATGAAGGAACAAGCAAGAAAAGAGCTTCAAGGAGAGGTTACTGACCTAGCAGTTAAGCTTGCAGAGAAGATGATCGCTGAAAAGCTTGATACAAACCTAGGAGCAAACCTACTGGATAACTTCATCGAAGAGGTAGGGGAAGAGAAATGATGGACGCACAGATCGGTAGAAGATATGCAGAAGCAATCTATGAAATTGCCGAGAAAAGCGACAAAGTAAAAGACCTGCACGGAGACTTAAACTCTGTAATGGAGCTTTACATGGAGGACAAGGAGTTCAAAAACCTTGTGGATCATCCTCTTGTAAAGAATGAAGAAAAGAAGGAGTTCCTGACGAAGGTACTAGCAGATATGGAAGAGTTTAGCATGGACATCCTATTCTACCTTGTAGATAAGGGAAGACTATCTAATATCAGAGGTATTGTAGCAGAGTTTCTGAAGATCTACTATGAGAAGAATCAAATGGTAGATGTACAGGCGACATTTGCACTAGAGCCAACAGAGGAGCAGAAGGCTAAGCTTATAGCGAAGCTTGAAAAGAAAACAGGTAAAAAAGTTAACCTTGAGGTTAAGATAGATAAGAACATTATCGCCGGAGGTATCATCAAAATCGGAGATGAGATTATCGACGGAAGTATAAGAAGACAACTTGATACTATAGCTAAGAGCTAGAGTGTCTGGTATTTCATGAAGCAGGAGGTGTAACCACTTGAAAATAAGACCGGAAGAGATCAGTTCGATAATCAAGACTGAGATCGAGAATTATAAAAAGTCTTTAGATGTAAAAACTTCAGGTTCTGTTGTAGAAGTTGGTGACGGAATCGCGAGAGTATACGGTCTAAGCAATGCAAAGATGGGAGAACTTTTAGAGTTCCCTAATGGAATAAAGGGGATGGCACTGAACCTAGAGGAAAATAACGTAGGTGCGGTAATCCTTGGAGACCCTACTGGAGTTAAAGAAGGGGACGAAGTAAGATCAACTGGACAGGTAACATCGGTACCAGCTGGAGAATCTCTACTAGGAAGAGTAGTTAACTCACTAGGAGAGGCTATCGATGGTAAGGGTGAGATCAAGGGTGAAAGAATGATGGAGATCGAAAGAAAAGCATCGGGAATCATCGCTAGAAAGCCAGTACACGAGCCACTACAGACAGGAATCAAGTCAATCGACGGAATGGTACCTATCGGTAGAGGACAGAGAGAGCTTATTATCGGAGATAGACAGACTGGTAAAACAGCGGTAGCTCTTGATGCGATAATCAACCAGAAAGGAACTGGAGTAAAGTGTATCTACGTAGCAATCGGTCAGAAGAGATCGACAGTAGCTCAGATCGTTAAGAGACTTGAGGACGCTGGAGCTATGGAGTACACAACTATCGTTGCTGCAACAGCATCGGAGTCGGCTCCACTTCAATATATGGCACCATATACAGGTGTATCAATGGGTGAGTACTTCCTAGACAAGGGTGAGCATGTACTAATCGTATATGATGACCTATCTAAGCACGCGGTAGCGTACAGAGAGATGTCTCTACTACTTAAGAGACCACCAGGAAGAGAAGCGTTCCCAGGAGACGTATTCTACCTTCACTCAAGACTACTAGAAAGAGCTGCAAAGCAGTCGGATGAGCTAGGAGCAGGATCAATCACTGCACTTCCTATTATCGAGACAATGGCAGGGGACGTATCAGCATATATCCCAACAAACGTTATCTCAATCACTGACGGACAGATCTTCCTAGATTCACAGCTATTCAACTCAGGATTCAGACCAGCGATCAACGCAGGTATCTCTGTATCGAGAGTTGGAGGTTCTGCACAGATCAAGGCTATGAAACAGGTTGCTGCAAAGGTAAAGCTTGAGCTTGCTCAGTATACAGAGCTACTTACTTTCGCACAGTTTGGATCTGACCTAGATGCAGCTACTAAAGCTCAGCTAGAGAGAGGACACAGAATCATGGAGATCCTTAAGCAGGCGCAGTACAACCCATACCCAGTAGAGGAGCAGGTTGTATCTTTCTTCATGGTAATCAATGGACTTCTTGACAGTATCGCTCTAGCAGACGTAAGAAGATTTGAGCAGGAGCTATTAACTGATCTTAGAAACAACTCTGATATCCTAAAGGAAATCCTAGAAAAGAAGGCTCTTGATAAGGACTTAGAGGCTAAGATGAAAAAAGCTGTAGAAGACTTCAAGAAGAACTTCAGTTAGTGAGGTGGGAAAATGGCTGGAAGTAAGGAAATAAAGAATAGAATTACTAGTGTAAAGTCTACTCACCAGATAACTAAGGCGATGGAGATCGTTTCATCGACAAAGTTTAAGAGATTTTCAACTCTTGTAAACCAGTCTAAACCTTACTCTAAGAGTATGGCAGGAATCCTTGCTAATATAGCAGCTGGAATCAAGAATGAAAAGCACCCTTTATTTGACGGAAGAGATGAAGTCAAGAAGGTGGGTATCATCGTTATGGCATCGGACAGAGGACTGTGTGGTGGATTTAACAACCAGACGATGAAGGAGATGGAAAGGCTAATGGCTGAAAACAGTGGTAAGGACGTATCTGTCATTGCCATTGGAAAGAAAGCCAGAGACTACTGCAAGAAGAGAGATTACGATCTTAAGGCAGAGTACGTACAGCTTATTCCTGAAACTATGTTTGAAAAAGCAAAGGAGATCAGCGAAAATATCGTTGAGTATTTCTACGAGGGAATATTTGATGAAGTATATGTAATATACAATGAGTTTATCTCAGCTATGGCTACTGAGCTTGTAACTAAGAAGATACTGCCAGTAGAGAAGGTAGAGGTAGAGGAGAACACTACTTATATCTTTGAGCCATCTGTTGAAGGTATACTTTCATCACTACTTCCTAAGTACCTGAATATTCAACTATATCAGGCTATCTTAGAAAATACAGCATCTGAGCATTCAGCTAGAAAGAATGCCATGAAGAATGCAACAGATAACGCAGAGGATATGATAAAGGACCTAACTCTTCAGTACAACAGAGAGAGACAGGCTGCAATCACTCAGGAGCTATCTGAAATCGTTAGTGGAGCAGCTGCACTATAAAATACAGCTTGCAAATAATCCTATAAAGGAGGCAATTTAGTGGATAATAAGGGAATCATTACCCAGATAATTGGTCCTGTAGTAGACGTTAAGTTCGATAACGAATTGCCTAAAATCTACAACGCACTTAAGATAAATGTTGGTGAAGGGGAAACTCTTACTGTTGAAGTACAGCAGCACTTAGGAAATAACGTTGTTAGAGCAGTTGCCATGGATGGAACTGAAGGTCTACAAAGAGGAACAGAAGTAATAGATACAGGTGCGCCTATCACTGTACCAGTTGGTAAGGCAGTACTTGGAAGAATCCTAAATGTATTAGGAGAGCCAGTTGACGAAGCTGGTGAGGTAAGCGCAGAAGAGAGTCTTCCTATTCACAGGGAAGCTCCATCATTTGAGGAGCAGGGAACAGAAGTAGAGGTATTCGAAACTGGAATCAAGGTAATCGACCTGCTTGCTCCATATGTAAAGGGTGGAAAGATTGGACTATTTGGAGGAGCTGGAGTAGGTAAAACAGTTCTTATCATGGAGCTAATCAACAACATCGCACAAGGACACGGAGGACTATCTGTATTCGCCGGTGTAGGTGAAAGAACAAGAGAAGGAAGAGACCTTTTTGACGAGATGAGCGAGTCTGGAGTTATCAACAAGACTGCACTTGTTTACGGACAGATGAACGAGCCACCTGGTGCAAGACTAAGAGTAGCACTTACTGGACTAACTGTAGCTGAGAACTTCAGAGACAAGGAAGGACAGGACGTACTTCTATTTATCGACAACATCTTCAGATTTACTCAGGCAGGAGCAGAGGTATCGGCACTTCTAGGAAGAATGCCGTCAGCGGTTGGATACCAGCCAAACCTAGCTTCAGAGATGGGTGGACTTCAGGAGAGAATCACATCAACTAAGACTGGATCGATCACTTCGGTACAGGCTGTATATGTACCAGCCGATGACCTTACTGACCCGGCTCCAGCAACTACGTTCACACACCTGGACGCAACAACAGTACTTTCAAGAAGAATTGCATCTCTTGGAATCTACCCAGCGGTAGACCCACTAGATTCAACTTCTACAGCACTTGAGCCTCAGGTAATCGGACACGAGCACTACAACACTGCAAGAGAAGTTCAGTCTGTACTTCAGAGATATAAGGAACTTCAGGACATCATCGCTATCCTAGGAATGGACGAGCTTTCTGATGAGGATAAGATCGTAGTAAACAGAGCAAGAAAGATCGAAAGATTCTTCTCTCAGCCGTTTGCAGTTGCTGAGCAGTTTACTGGAATGGAAGGAAAGTATGTAACAGTTAAGGAAACTATCAGAGGATTCAAAGAGATCCTAGATGGTAAGCACGACGACCTTCCTGAGCAGGCATTCCTATATGTTGGATCTATCGATGAGGCAGTTAACAAGGCAAGGGAATTAATGAAGGGAGCTGAGTAATCATGGCGACTTTCAAATTAGAAGTTATAACTCCACAGAAAAAGGTTCTTGAGCAGGAAGCAGAATTTGTTATGCTTAGAACATCTGAAGGAGATATGGGTATCCTTGCTGGCCACGCTCCATTTGTAGCTGAGCTTGCAATTGGTGAGATGAAGATCAAAAACGCCGGAGAGGAAGTAAGATACTTCGTTTCTGGAGGTTTCATGGACATCTCTGCTGAGAGAGTTATGATCCTGGCTGATGAGGCTATGGACGTAAGAGAGATCGACGTAGAGAGATCTAAGAAGGAAGCAGAAGTTGCTAAGCAGAAGCTTGGAAAGCTTAAAGAGGACAGAGATATCGCTGCCACTCAGAAAGCTCTACAAGAAGCACTAACTAAGGTTAGACTAGCTGAGCAGCACCTATAATAAAAGTTAAAGGGATTAAACCTACGGGTTTAATCCCTTTTTTCTTTATTCTAAATTATAATTTTTTGTTCATGACTTTCGTTCATTCTTTGCTCGTCCAAAGAACGAACCAAGAAAGGACGCCTCTGTGAGAAAAAAGATATTCTGTAATCAGAAAATTTTGAAAAAATCGTAACTCGCTCTGCTCAGACAGACGAGTATTTTTCTAAAATTTTCTTTCATACTTCATTTACTCTTTTTTCTCAATGAGGACTAAACTTATGAGTGAAGTAACTAGGGCATTAGCTTAATCTCTTATTTTATTGTATAATAATGAACAGTTAAGATTTAAGGGGGCAGGCAATGAAACTTATATATTGTGATGAGAGCTGTCATTTAGAGAATGACGGGAATGATATAATGGTATTAGGTGCAATTTCTTGTGATGACAAAGTAAAAAAAGATATTTTTAATGAAATAAGAGCTATAAAAGAAAAGCATGGAATTAGCCCTTATTTTGAAATAAAGTGGACTAAAGTTTCGAATGGAAAAATAGACATGTATAAAGAGTTGATAGAATATTTTTTTGATAAAAAAGAACTTGAATTTAGAGGGGTAGTTGCAAAGGGGAAAAAGAAACTAGATCATAAAAAGTACAACTCAGGTGATTATAATAAGTGGTATTATAAAATGTATTTTTTACTTTTAAACCATATGATAAGTAAGAGTGATAATTATAGAATTTTTATAGACATAAAAGATACTAATGGTGGTTCAAAGGTAAGAAAGTTACATGAAGTACTTTGTAATAAAATATATGATTTTGAAAGAGAAATTGTAAAAAAAGTTGAGCAAATTCATTCTGATCATTCTGAGATACTTCAATTGACAGATTTGATTATTGGAGCCTTTTCTTATTATCATAGAGGTTTAAATAGTAGTGAAAGTAAGTTAGATATAATAAAATTAATAAAAGAAAAAAGTGGTTATTCCCTTAATGGTAAAAGTGAATATTTTGAAAAGAAATTTAATTATATAGTTTGGGAGGGGAGAAGATGAGAAGTCAATATCTGCCAATTCCCTTATATGAAAATTTTGATAAAATATATAATGAGTTTCAAAACATCTATTCAGATCCAAAGAAGCGTTCAAGGTTATTTGGGAAGTTCATTTTTATAGATTATAAGGAGTTTATAGAGAGAAAAAGTAAATTTTTTTGGCATCTATCTAGCATAGATAAAACAGAGAAATATACTGTAAACCCTTGTACTAATGAAGTTCCTATTGGTGTATGTGAGTATACAAATCATTGTGAGGAAGAAACCTCTAATGATTTAATAGAAATCTTAGATAGAATTCCATGTATTTATCGTGGAAGCAGAATAACTTGGATCGATGAAGTTATAAAATTAGCGACTAAAAAAAGTAAACTAGTGAAAGTTTGGAAAGTTTATAATTCTAAAAAATCCAAAACAAAATTAAAATTGAGATTCCAGGAGGGAACAGCTGACTATATAATTATTTTTGAAGAAGATAATAAAAAAAGCTCTTATCGTTTAATAACCGCATTTCCAGTTGTTTTAAAAGGAAGTAAGAGAAAATTTGATAAGCAATATGAAAGATATCAAAAAATAAAAAAGCCGGCTGGATCGTAATCACTGCCGGATTCTCCTCATACCCTGTTGGTATGTGAGCTACTAAATTATACATAATTTTTTTTGAAAAAACAAGTGTAAATAAAAGTATAGTTTTAATGACCGAAGATAGTCGTCAGGCATCACAGGATGAATTTACTTTTTTCCGTCGTGCAGAATAGGTTCAATCTTGAGCCCCTAGAAGGAAGGAAAACTCTGACCTTGCCTGAAAAGACAATTAGCGAAGGTCTTGATTTCTTGGTTACTTCTGTATCAAGACAGAAGTAACGAAATTGTTTTAATAATCCTTTAATGTAAGAGAAGTAATATAAATAGGAGCTGTTAGGATCTAAATGGCAATAAGATCACTGAATGGTTCCATAGTCCGTTCACAGCCCTATATGGGCAGTAATATAGGATTGGATCGTAGAACTGGAGACAGGGAAATAGGTGGTCAAAGTGGAAGCTATCTCCATGCTGGTAGCTTCAGTCTGGTTCGGAGCACCTCTCCGATGCTGGAGATTCCGGTGAGCAGGGTACCGGATGTCGTAACATGAGGGCGTATTTGAAGTACGCAGGGTCTTGGCAGCTTCGCCTAAGAAAAGGACAATATCATAATTGTCCTTTTTTTAGTTTTCCTAATAAGTATTTAATCAAATGAACTCTCAAGTCGATAAAGCTTTGCCAGAAAATATTTGCTAGACCGTTAAACAGGATAAGTTCCGCAGTGTTTTACAAAACTCTCTACTCACAGAACGAGGACTGTAGCTTTCAAAGGTCGTAGAGGAATGTTTTACAAATGAGACATTTGAGAGGTCTTGATTTCTTGGTTACTTCTGTATCAAGACAGAAGTAACAGCATAATACAAAAATTATAATTTCAAAATACAGTTTTTTTATAAAAGTCCACTATTTTCATATGCCCTTCTAAGTTATAAAAAACATCCTATGTGAATTTAGTGAAAAAATAAATTATGAAGGAATATAGAGAGTATTAAGTGTATTGAGGTTGAGATTGGGTGGTTGAATATCGTTTCAATTTGATTTTGGCTGAGATTGTGACATTGTGAAGAAAATTGGAGTTGAAACCTCAAGGTTGGAAGGGAGGAATTATGACAAAAGCTATGTTAATGGAGTTTGTAAAAAGTTACAGTCCCAGGATAATGGAGGGGATAGAGGAATCTACCATCAACGGGTATACAGTGAAGTATTTTATAGAGGGTGGAACTACAGTTGGGGGAATGGTTATGCTAGCAGATGAGGAGGTCTGCATGATCACAGCTGAAGGCTTTATCGTAGGAGAGCTTCCCGATTCCAACGAGTTTATGTGCTAATTCTAGCTTGCTATTATTGAAGGAAGTTCATAAAAACTGCTTGCTGGTATTAAAAAAGGTGTCCCTTCAGGAGACACCTTTTTTTATTATATAAGCTTAGAAGTGCTGGAGCATCCCCCATCCTTTTTACTTTATGATTTCAAGCTTGGCCTGGGGCAGGTTCTTATCCCTGTCGGAGATGATAACCTCTACTCTGCTGCTCTCTACCTCTGCTCCGAGGAAGGTTTCGATATACTCCTTCCTCTCGTCCATGAGGTCATCCAGCTTATCCGAGGAGCTCTCCTTCTTTCCTCCAAAGAGAATTCCAGTGAGATCCTTGGTCTTCATGAGCCCCTTCTCCACCTTGTCGTTGGTGAAGATGGTCACCCTAACCTTAGCTGCAGGATTCCCCTTAAGGATCTCTATGACCTTACGCAGCTTATCCAGGTCGGAGTACTTGGGTTCCGAGTCCAGGTAGTCGAAGTAGACCACGTTGTCCTTCTCGCTGCTACCCAGGGTAAGGATGTTGGAGATAGCCTTCTCGGGAGTCTTTATAGCCTCGGTAAAGTTGGCTATGAGGACACCCATAACGATGCTTCCAACTCCAAACTCAGGATCGTTGAGGTCTCCCTCTACAGGAACCACGATATTTATATCCCCCTTTTTGTCCCTTAAGGCGTCCACTACCTTAGGAAGGGGAACCTTGCTTGCCACCCCTGTAGAGGCTCCCAGCTTAAGGTCTGAGATCTTGAGCCTGCTCTCAGAGGAGATTTTCCCCCTCTTCAGTATGAGGTTACCCCTGGAGCTTAATGTCCCCTCCTCTATCCTGTTGGGGAGGTCCTTAGCCAGGTGCTCATTGAAGGATGCCAGGGCGAGGTTTGTCACTCCCAGGTCACCATTGAAGTTTATAGTCTTGGGATCAAACTCCCAGTCTCTGGTGAGGGAAGCCCTTCCCTTGAGGTAGAGGCTCTGGATTCCCTCCAGGGAGAGGGAGGTATCCACTGCAAACTCCTTATTCTTCTCAGAGGTAAAGTTCTGGGAGAGGAGCTTGATATTTCTAAATACGGTCTTCTTACTTCCATGTACCTGGGTAAGGGTAGCATTTTTTATATCGGTCCTCTTGATGTATACCCTTGGAAGGGGAGCCTTCTTGGCCGGGGCTACAGTTTTCTTGGTAGCCTCCTTGGAAGGAGCCACTTCCTTAGCTTCAGCCTTCTTAGCATCTCCCTTCTTTTCAGCTGGAGTGTAGAGGGTAACAGCAGGGCTGTTAAGGCTTATGAGGTTCAGGTTTATATCTGAAGGCGTATACCTCCTTATGTAGATCTTTCCCGCCGGAAGATCTACCTGGGTATTCTTATCCACCCTTCCGGAGATCTTATTGAAGGAGAGGGTGGTGTTGTTCAGGGTAACTTCCTCTCCTGCCAGGGTCAGATCCAGGGTGGAGTCCAGGCTGCCTATGGAAAGATCCAGGCCTTCCTTATCCTTAACCTTTACAGATCTACCCTGGATAGTTCCTGCTGAGGTAATCCTATCCCTGGAGTAGGTGATGTAGGAGCTTGAGGAGATGGTTCCCTGGAGTTCATAGGGAAGATCCTCTACAAACTTCTTTAATCCCTCTAATCTCAGCTCATCTATATCCAGGTCTCCGCTGACCTTAAGATCCTCAGGTTTTTTAAGGTCGGAGAGAAGTAGCTTCATCTTTCCTGAAACCTTGGAGAAATCCTCCCCTGAAGCTGAGAAGATCAGATCTGAATCCAGTGATTTATCTGTAATGTTGGAGATATCCAGGGAAACGTTGGTCAGACTATTGCCCTTGGCTGTGATACTACCCTCTGAGAGGATCAGCCTTTTGATGAGGATGTTGTTCTCCTCCTCTGCAAAGGCTCCCTTAAGGTCGATCTGTCCACCTCTGAAGAAGAGGGTGTTCTCCTCCTTGTCCGCAAGATCAAGGGAGTTCAGGTGGATTAAACCATCTATAGAGGATATCTTCTTCTCCAGATCCGAGGTGATGGTGTAACCTCCCTCTGCAACCTTAAGGGTTACTCCGTAGGGAATCTTCTCAGTTGGCTGGAGGGCTATCTCCTCCAGAATTACCTTGGGAGTTATTGTAATCTTTGGGTAGTCTAAGGTATAGGTCCCTTTTACCTCGCCTCCTCCCAGGGTGGCTGCTATATCCTGGTTCCCCTTCAGTATGAGGGGAAGGAGTTCAGAGGTAAGGTTTACCTTGAAGCTACCTGTGGACACTGCCTCTATCTCTGGATAGGCAAATTCCTCCAGCTTAATATCCACCCTTTCAGCAGAGAGGAGTTGTATATTATCTTTGGATGAGACCTCCCCCTGGGTGAGGGTGAGGGTTCCGTCTCCCTTAAATACCTTTTTCAGGTAGTCCCCTGAAAGGTTTAATCCTCCGGTAAAGAGTCCCTTAATATTGTAGGTCTCCCCCTCCTGGGTCAGGGAGGTTTCTAATAGGAGCTTTTCCGATGAAAGGTTTCCCTTAAACTCTCCTGTAGCTGTATTGGCATTGAGGAGAAGATCCAGGGTACCGCTGTCTATAATCTCAAGAGCAGCGGTAAGATTCAGGGTATCATCCCTGTAGGTAAAATCTGGAACCTCCAGGGTGAGGGTGTTGAGGGACTTATACTGAGCGTCCTCCCCCTCCAATACCAGGTTCTGGATGGTTATATTCTTTACGATGATCTCCTTTATAAAGGAGTCCTTCTCCGGAGCCTCTTCCGCTGTGGTCTTCTCAGGAGTAGCTTCAGCAGAAACCTCAGCTGCAGGCTGGGGCTCGGCAGGAACAGCTGCTTCCGAAGGAGTGTCCTCCCCTTTACTAATATCTATAGTGGGCTCGATAAGGGTAATCTCCCCTATATAGAGTGTCCCCCTGGCAAGCTTCAGGGGATCGGAATCCACCTTGATGGACTTAAGGGTAAGGAGGGTTCTCTCCTCCTCTGAAACAACTATCCCCTTGGACGATATATTACCAGTAAGGGGGTTCAG
Organism: Propionigenium maris DSM 9537; assembly: GCF_027925155.1. Taxonomy (GTDB): domain Bacteria; phylum Fusobacteriota; class Fusobacteriia; order Fusobacteriales; family Fusobacteriaceae; genus Propionigenium; species Propionigenium maris. The sequence goes on from NZ_BSDY01000008.1 coordinate 20,206, forward strand.
CCAGAGGGACTTGATGGATATATCCTTTCCTGTCCTATCCTTTACCGTGGTAATGAGGATGTTTTTAACTATTGAGTTTATACTGAAAGCTCCTATGACTATGAGAAGCCCCAGCACCCCTAGGGATATCTTATATACTTTTTTCATACTTCACCTCCAAAAAAATCCTTAACTACATTCTTAGAAAAAAGTGGCTATTCTCCTCTAAGTATCCCATTAAAGTTTTTAGGTGTAAAGTGATATTTAACAAAAAAATCTTGCTTCAGATATTATATGTGATATAATAGATTTAAGATAATGACAACTAAATTGTAATCGTTCCAACAGGAGGTAGCATGATGATGACTAAGGAAGATTTTCTAAGAGATCTGGGAACAACTGAGGCAAAGCTTGAAGCTGAGGGAAAAGAAGTGGTAAGGTTTGACGATGGAGATCCAGAGTGCCCAGGATGGGAAGTAAGATATATCGATAAGGAAGAGGTAGAGATCATCCTTGGATGCAAGTGCAGTGATACAGGGAGTATCCACGATAAGCTGTAGGGATATTTGATGGCAGGAGCCTTAGGGCTCCTGTTTTATTTTTATACAAAAAGGTTTAAAATTTAAGAGCTAAAAAGAAAATATTGATACATTATAACAGTAGTATTCAAATTGATAATAGTATGGAATGAAGCCTGAAAATTTATGACGTTTGTGCTATAATTACACAACATTTTATTTTGGGAGGAAAATATGAGTAGTGTAGTAGCGCAGCAGAAGAGTTCAAGGGGAAGAATACAAAAATTCCTCAACATAGTAGAGACCGGGGGAAATAAGCTCCCCAACCCCATAATTATGTTTTTTTATTTTACCGTGATAACCTATGTGTTATCCCTTGTAATGGCCAAGTTGGGAGTAGAGGTTTCCTATGAGACACTGGAGAATGGAAGTATAGTAGAGAAGACAACGGGAGTAGTAAACCTAATGTCTGTAGAGGGAATCAGAAACCTATTTACAAAGGCCATACCCAACTTTACAGGGCACCCAGCCCTGGGGACTATCCTTATAGCGATGCTAGGGGTAGGGGTAGCAGAAAAATCAGGGCTTATAGATGCCCTTATAAAGAAGATAGTACTGGGAGTTCCAGCAGCCCTTGTGACACCGGTGGTTATCTTTGCAGGGGTAATGTCCAATGTGGCAGCAGATGCAGGATATGTAGTGCTCATACCTCTAGGGGCAATTATCTTCATGGGATTTGGAAGGCATCCCCTGGCAGGAATGGCAGCAGCCTTTGCGGGAGTTTCCGGAGGATTTTCAGCTAACCTGGTAATAGGAACTGTGGACACAGTGATGGCAGGGATAACCCAGCCGGCAGCTCAGATACTGGACAGTACATATACAATAAATCCAGCAAGTAACTGGTACTTTATAATAGTTTCCACCTTCCTTATAACAGGTCTTGGATGGTGGGTAACGGATAGGATCGTGGAACCGGCTTTGGGAAGGTACAGAAGGGATACCGATGAAAGCGGGAAGAGCGAGTTTGAACTGACTGCTCTAGAGGTTAAGGGACTGAGAGCAGCTGGACTGTCGGTGGTTCTTTTTGGACTGGGAGTCCTTCTTCTTACAAGGGAGGGAGCACCACTGGGAGCCTATGCAGCTCAGGGTGGAAAGGTAGTGGACCCCTTTATGGAGGCCATAGTATTTATCCTGGGAATCTTCTTCTTCCTCCCTGGGGTGGTCTTCGGTTTTGTATCTAGGAAGTTTAAGAACGGGGGAGAGGATATAGTTGCAGGTCTGGTGGATTCCATGAAGCAGAGTGCAGCTGTTATAGTTATCATCTTTGTATCTGCCCAGTTTATCTATGCATTTACAGCTTCCAATATAGGAACGATAATCGCAGTTAGGGGAGCAGAGGCTATTAAGGCCACAGGATTCAGCGGGACACCTCTGATGGTTGTCTTTATAGTAGCCACAGCGCTAATAAACCTCTTTATCGGGGGACTTACAAGTAAGTGGATGATGATGTCTCCGGTATTTGTACCTCTCTTTATGCAGCTGGGGTTCAGCCCGGAGTACACTATGCTGGCATACAGGATAGGGGATTCCACAACCAACATAATCTCCCCGCTGATGTCCTACTTCCCTATTATCGTAGCCTTTGCGGTGAAGTATAAGAGGAAGGGTGAGGACCTTGGGGTAGGAACCCTTGTATCCATGATGCTTCCATACTCAGTGGTGTTCCTTGGAGGATGGATAGTGCTCTTTGTGGTATGGTCTCTGCTTGGTATACCAATCGGTCCTGGGACTGCAACAACATACATAATGGGATAAACTTTATAGCTGCCCCTTGGGGCGGCTTTTTTAATATTATTTTTTACTTTCTTTGCTTGTCCAAAGAAAGTACCCAAGAAAGGACACCTCTTTTCAAATAGTTCCTAAGCAAGATTATTCATAATCCGCCTTTTTACAGCTACAATCGTAGTTCTGGTGGTTAAGAATTATGTAAAACACTACGATAAACTTAACTTGTATGACGGCTGAGTAAATCCTTAGAGTTAAAGCCTGATCACATGAAAAGAGGACTCTTTAACTTGGACCTGATTATTAAAGTCGACCATTTAAAAATATCGTAAGTGGAATATGAAAAAGAAGTTTAGAAAGTGTCGGCTGTCTGAGTGAAGCGAGTTTCGACTCTTTCAGACTTCTTTGATTATGGAATAGATATTTTTAACAGGTCTTGATTTCTTGGTTACTTCTGCATCAAGGCAGAAGTAACGAACCAAATATGTTATAATTTCCTATATAATATAAATCTTATTTTAGGAGGAGAGTATGATACTTGGACTTACCGGAGGAATAGCCAGCGGAAAGAGTACCGTGTCAGAGATCTTTAGAAAGCTTGGTATAGAGGTAGTGGATGCTGACAGGATAGCAAGGGAGGTCAGCCAGAAGGAGGAAGTAGTAGATAAACTGGTGGAGCTCTTTGGATCAGAGATCCTGGAGGAAGGAAAAGAGGGCAGGAAAAGCCTAGACAGAGGAAAGCTCAGAGAAGTGGTCTTCAGGGACAGGGAGAGCGTGAGAAGTATAAATGAGGTGATCCATCCCAGGGTTATAGAGGTATTTGAGGAGAAGAGAAGGGCAAACCTTCCAGATGAAGTTATAATTTTTGATATCCCCCTCCTCTTTGAGGCGGGACTGGAGTATCTCTGCGACAGGGTGGTAGTGGTAAGTGTGGACAGAAGGACCCAAGTAGAGAGGATAGCAGCCAGGGACGGTAGCAGTAGAGAGACGGCGGAGAATATAATAGATAACCAGATGAGTGTAGAGGAGAGGGAGAGAAGAGCCAACTACATCATAAGAAACCAGGGGAGTCTTGAGGAGCTGGAGGAGAGGGTGGTAGAGATCTATGAAGAGGTTAGGAAGGTTGCTGGAGAGGATAGTAGAGAGGCTGGCAGAGAGTAAGGAGAGAAGTACCCAGAAGGGCAGGGGCTGCTCCTGAGGCCTCATGGACAGATACCGCCGGGAGCGGAAGGACAGAGAAGAGGAGAAGAAGGAGCCAGGAGGAGAGAAGTGAGATAGCTCAGTATTGGAATAGCAGGGGCTTCTCCCCCTAAGAACCTTCAGGGGTTTAGAGTGTAATTTCAACCTGGAGGATGGGTAAGGTTTCCATCATTTAGGGTTTGAAAAGAGTGAAGTGAGAGTGTTCAAGTGTTTTGCAAAATCAAAACCACTATGTTATAATTGAGAGTAGAATTTATTTAGAAACTCTGAAGTTTAAAGGAGAAGATATGATGAAAATAGTGGCTCCAGCAGGTAATATGGAGAGATTCCATGCAGCTGTAAAGGGAGGAGCTCATGAGATATATATGGGCTTAAAGGGTTTTGGTGCCAGAAGGAACGCCGAAAACTTTAGTCTTACAGAGTATATAGAGGCTCTCAACTACGCCCATGAGAGGGGAGTAAGGATCTTTCTTACACTGAATACTGTGATGAGGGATGTGGAGATAGAGGCACTCTATGAAAATGTAAAAAAACTTTATGAAAATGGATTAGACGCAATCATAGTACAGGATTTGGGTCTTTTTAGCTTCTTAAGGAGTAACTTTCCAGGAATAGACCTTCACGGGAGTACACAGATGACTGTGGCCAACCACGTGGAAGCCAACTACCTAAAGGAGATAGGATTCTCAAGGGTGGTACTGGCAAGGGAGCTTTCCTTTGAAGAGATAGAGAAGATAAGAAAAAAGACCGACATAGAGCTTGAGATATTTGTATCGGGAGCCCTGTGTATCTCCTACTCTGGTAACTGCTACCTGAGCAGCTTTATCGGAGGAAGAAGCGGAAACAGGGGTCTGTGTGCCCAGCCATGTAGAAAGATCTACAAGGACGGGAAGGAACAGGTGGCCTACAATCTCAGTCCCAAGGACCAGATGATGGGACAAAACGAGGTGGAAGCTCTTGCTAGGATAGGGATAGAATCCATCAAGATAGAGGGAAGGATGAAATCTCCGGAATATGTATATGAAACTGTAAACTACTATAAGACCCTCATCGGAGGAGAGTTTGCAGAGGCTAAGAGTAAAGAGCTCTTTAACAGAGGGTATTCCAAGGGGTACTTCTATGGAGTGGATAAAAAGATAATGAATGATAGATACTCCTCGGATTTCGGAAGATACCTGGGGGAGATAAAGAACGGATACCTGGTGCTGGCTGAGGATGTAGTACTGGGAGACGGACTGTCCTATATCTCCAAGGACTACTACAAACTGGGGGGAGAATACCTCAGCAAAATAGTGGTGGACGGTCTGAGAGAGAAGAGGAAGTCAGCCAGAGCTGGAGAAAAGATAAAACTTTCCAAGGAGAAGGTACCCAAGGGGAGTAAGTATGTATACAGAAGCTACTCCAAGGAAGCCATGGACAGTGCAGATAACTCTATAAAGCTGGCTAAGAGGCAGATGGATATAGAGGGAAGGTTTGAAGCTGCTGTAGGAACCCAGGGTAGGATAACTGTATGGGCTATAAACAACAGGGGAGAGAGGGTAGAGGCTGTGGCCCTCACTGAAAAACCTCTGGAGGAAGCAAGCAAGAGGGTCCTTTCAGTGGAGGAGATCCAGAACAAGCTGGGAGAGACTGGAGATACAACCTTCAGATTTAAGAGTATAGAGGTGGAAACAGACGGAAAGACCTTCCTTCCAGTGAGTATCCTTAAGAGCCTGAGAAGGGAGGCTCTAGCAGCCCTAACTGAAAAGCTTCTGGCAAGCTATCTGAGAAAGGTTTCAGGCACCGTGAAAAAGATGGAGCTGGATTTTCTGGATAAGGGGAAGGTAGAGATAAGTGCTGTAGCTGCTAACGAGAAGCAGAGAGAAGTTATAAGAACCCTGGGAATAGATAAGGTGTACCTGAGGCAGATGCACGTGGCCAGAGAGGCTAGGCTAGGGGAGGTAAACACTACCGAGGAGCTGGCAACAACCCTCTACCATGCCCTTGCAAGAGGGAAGAAGGAGAGAGGAACGGTCCTTAACTGGAACCTGAATATTACAAATACCTATGCCCTCAGAGAGGCATCTAAGATAGAGGGAGTGGACACAGTGGTCCTCTCTCCAGAGATAAACTACGATACCATGAGAAATATGGGAGAGGTTCAGGGGCTGAGAAAAGCAGCTGTAATATATGGAAAACTTCTGGGAATGTATATTGAAGTACCTTTGGCTGGCAAAGGTAAGGCAGAGACCATCCAGAATGAGCAGGGGGATACCTTTGTTATCAGGGGAAATGAGATGGGGAACACAGAGGTAACCCTGGATAAACCTATGAACCTAATACCTAGGATGGATGACCTTGAGGACGCAGGCTTGGATGAAGTGATCCTTGAGTTCACAGATGAGAGTCCAGAGGAGATAAGAGCAGTAATAGAGAGTTTGAAGGATAAAAGTGGAGTATATAATCCCTACAACTATGAGAGGGGAGCATACTAGAGGGGGAGCTATGAATAAAAAACTTGTTAAGAACTTGGCTACTTGCTTTGGTCTGGGAGACCTGCCAAAGGCACCGGGAACATTTGGAACTTTAGGGGGAATACCTATCTTTATAGGTCTTACCATGATAAAGGGGTTATTTCCAAACAATATGGTATATAACTCATTTTACTTTATGTTTCTGATTACACTGTTTGCTGTATCTGTATATGTGTGTGATATCTGTGAGAGGGAGATCTATAAGAAGAAGGACCCTCAGAATGTTGTAATCGATGAGGTTCTTGGATTCCTCACAACGCTCTTCCTTATAAATCCCGTGGGATCAAAGGAAACTATAGTGGCGATAATCCTTGGATTTATCATCTTCAGATTCTTTGATATAACCAAGCTGGGACCTATAGATAAATCTCAGCACTTTAAAAATGGTGTGGGAGTGGTACTGGATGACTTCCTGGCAGGAATAATCGGAAACTTTGTCCTTGTATGTCTGTGGACTATATTATTCTAGGAGGAAGCTATGGAAGCGAGCATAATACTTGTGGGAACTGAGCTCCTCAACGGAATGACTGTGGATACCAACAGTGTCTACATGGCAGAGGAGCTGAATAAATACGGTCTGGAGATAGTATATAAGAGTACTGTGAGGGACAATATAGAGGAGATAAGGGAAGCCATAGAGTTTGCCAAAAAGAGGACCAAGCTCGTTATCCTGAGCGGAGGTCTGGGGCCTACTATGGACGACCTCACCAAGGAAGCTGTAGCTGGATACCTGGGGCTGGACCTGGTTGTGGATCCCGAGGAGTACAGGGAACTTGAGAGGAAGTTTGAGGAGAGAGGGATAAAGCTCCTGCCCAACAACAAGAAGGAAGTGGAGAAGCCTGTAGGGGCAGTTTCCTTTAAAAATGATGTGGGGATGGCACCGGCGATCTATATAGACGGCATAGCTGCCTTTCCGGGAGTTCCCAGGGAGCTCTATAATATGTTTCCCAAGTTTTTAGAGTATTATGTAAAGGAGGAAGGGATCGACGACGAGATGGTCATAAGGGATCTCCTTGTATGGGGAATACCTGAATCCCACCTAGACGATACCCTGAAGGATATTTTTGTAGAGGAAGATATTCACTATGAATTTTTGGTGAAGGATTATGGTATAATAGTAAGACTTCAGAGCAGAAATGGGATGGCCCACAAGATAGAGGGGGCAGCCCAGGAGATATACAGAAGGATTGGAAAAAATATCTTCGGCGAAGGCCATGAGAGACTGGAAACCCGTGTTACTGAGGAGCTTATCCGGAAGGATTACACCATCTCCCTGGCAGAGTCGTGTACCGGCGGTGCTGTTGCAGCCAAGCTTATAGATGTTCCCGGAGTATCTCAGGTACTCACCGAGGGAATCGTGTGCTACAGCAATGAAGCCAAGGTAGAGAGGCTGGGAGTATCTCAGGCGACTCTGGATAGGTACGGAGCTGTAAGTGAGGAGACTGCAAGGGAGATGCTGGCGGGACTCACCACAGATGTAGGAATAGCAACAACAGGAATAGCAGGACCCGGGGGCGGAAGTTTGGAGAAGCCCGTGGGAACTGTATATATAGGAATTAAAGTAAGAGATGAAGTTTATATAAAGAGGTATAACTTTAAAGGGAGCAGAGAGAGAGTAAGAAAGCTGACTGTTATGAATGCTTTATTTAAATTATTGAAAATTTTAGATACGAGGGGGAACATTTAATGTCTTTAGGGGAAAGAATCAAAAAAAACAGAAATGAAAAGGGTCTGTCGCTGAGAGACCTGGCATCAAAGGTGGATCTGTCTGCAAGTTTTTTATCCCAGATCGAGCAGGGGAAGGCGTCACCATCAATTGAAAATCTAAAGAAGATAGCTAACTGCCTGGATGTAAGGGTAAGCTACCTGATAGAGGACGATGAGGTAAAGAAAAATACCGACGTAATGAGAAAAAATGAGAGACATGCAATAGAGAGCATCGACTCCAATACAAAGATCTCACTTCTTACATCTTCCAATATTGAAAAGAACATGGAACCAATCCTGTATGAGATAGCTCCAGGTGGAGAGAGCGGTAGAGACTACTACACTCACCCAGGTGAGGAGTTTATATTCATCCTAGAGGGGACTCTAGATGTACATATAAATGATGTTGTTCACACTCTAGAGGAGGGGGACAGCCTATACTTTAAGTCCACTCAGAAGCACAGATTTAAGAACAATGGTGACAAGCTTGCAAGAGCTGTATGGGTGGTAACTCCGCCAACATTCTAATGGGAGGACACAGTAATGATAGAGAGAGCTAAAAAGGTAAGGATGGTAGTGCTGGATGTAGACGGAACCCTTACCGACGGAAAGCTGTATATAGATAACAACGGCATTGAGAGCAAAGCCTTTAATGTAAAGGACGGAATGTCCATAGCCCAGGGAGGAAAGCAGGGTCTCCTCTTTGCCATAATAACTGGTAAGGAATCCAAGATAGTGGAGAAGAGAGCTGCTGAACTGGGGATAACTGAGATCCACCAGAAGATTTCCAACAAGATAGAGGTACTGGATAAGATACTCCTGAAATATGAGCTGGGATACGACCAGGTAGCTTATATGGGAGATGATATAAACGATATCCCGGCGATGCTAAAGGCAGGGTTTAACGGGGTACCCTACGATGCCTGTCCAGACATAGTATCCCTTGCTCACTTTAAGTCTACCAGGAACGGAGGAGAGGGAGCAGTGAGAGAGTTTGTGGAGTTTATCATGAGAAGCCAGGGAAGCTGGGAGAAGGTACTGGAGGAATATAGAAATAAAAGGTAGTACAAACGGAGGAAAAGATGAAGATAGAAGTAAAGGTCTTGAATGTAACAAGATTGACTAAGCTGCTTATCGCTGCCAGCAGGTGGCTGTCTAAGTATGCAGACGTACTGAATGACTTGAATGTATACCCGGTACCAGATGGTGATACGGGAACAAATATGTCTATGACTCTTCAGGCAGTGGAAAATGATCTGGTAAAGCTTAACCATGAACCCAATATGGAGGAGCTTTGTGACCTGGTATCTGAATCCATACTGCTGGGAGCCAGAGGAAACTCGGGAACTATCCTTTCCCAGATAATCCAGGGATTCCTGTCTGCCCTTTCTGGTAAGGAGGAGGTAAGTGTAGCCGATGTAGTACAGGGATTCATCAATGCCAAAGAGAAGGCATATAAGGCAGTAACTGAACCAGTAGAGGGAACGATGCTGACTGTAATCAGAAGGGTAGCAGAGGAAGCTCAGAAGTATGACGGGCCTCAGGATGACTTTATCCTGTTCCTGGCATTCCTTAAGAATGTAGCTGCTGAAGCTGTGGAGGAGACTCCGAACATGCTTGCTAAGCTGAAGGAAGCTGGAGTGGTAGATGCAGGAGGTAAGGGAATATTCTACATCCTTGAAGGATTTGAAAAATCTGTTACCGACCCAGAAATGCTTAAGGATCTTGAAAGAATAGTTCAGTCCCAGGCGCACAGAAGGGAGAAGCTGGAGCACACAGTGACCCACGAGCACGAGGAGATCGAGTTTAAGTACTGTACAGAGTTTATAATCGAGGCAGGAAACTTTGACCTGGAGGACTATAAGAGCCAGGTAATAGGTTACGGAGACTCGCTGGTATGTGCACAGACACCTAAGAAGACTAAGACCCACATCCATACAAACAATCCAGGGCTTGTCCTTGAGATAGCCGGGAAGCTGGGGAACCTGAACCACATAAAGATAGAGAATATGGAGATACAGCACAGCGGTCTTATGCCATCTGAGATTACCAGAGAGATGGAGAAGTCTGGTAGAAATATAATCGTAAGGAATGAAAATAGCGTACCAGTTGCCTTCCTTGCAATAGTTGACAACCACAAGCTGGCGGAACTTTTTATAGAGGACGGAGCTACTGCAGTACTTATCGGGGGACAGACACAGAACCCAAGTGTGGCAGATATAGAGGAGGCTATCTCCAAGATCAACTCAAGGGAGATAGTACTGCTGCCAAACAACAAGAACATTATTTCAGCAGCTAAGATAGCAGCTGAAAGGTCCGACAAGGAGATTGCAGTACTTGAGACCACTTCCATGCTTGAGGGACACTACGTGGTGAAGAACAAGAAGGAGGGTATGACCTCCCTTACAAGCCACCTAAAGAGAAACTTCTCAATAGAGATAACTCAGGCTGTAAGAGATACCAAGGTGGGAGACCTTGTAATTGCCAATGGTGACTACATCGCCATGGTAAACGGTAAGATCAAGTACAGAGAGGGTACGATGCCTGCTCTTATTAAGACGGTGTATGCAGAGCTTGTTACAACAGATGCTCTGAATATCTTTGCAGTAAAGGGAAGGGGAGCTACAGCAGAAGCTAACAAGGTTCTGGACCCTAAGCTGGGAGCAAGATACAGGGAGTTTGATGCAATGCAGGAAAACTACCCATACTACATCTATATAGAAAACAGAGACCCAAACCTTCCAGAGGTGGCTATTGTAACGGATTCTACTTCAGACCTGAACAAGGAGCTTATGGGAGATCTGAATATAGAGATAATTCCTCTGAAGATCAAGCTGGAGGGAGACAGGTACTATAGAGACGGAGTGGACCTCTCCAAGGGAGATTTCTGGAAGACCCTTCTAAAGGGAGGAGTAATACCAAAGACATCTCAGCCGTCTCCGGCGGAGTTTAAAGCTCTCTACGACAAGCTTCTGGCTAAGGGGTATAAGAAGATTATATCTATCCACCTTTCCAGCAAGCTGAGTGGTACTCAGCAGGCAGCTAAGGTAGCCAGAGGAATGACTGGAAGGGAAAAGGATATAGCAATCGTTGACTCTAAGACGGTAACCTTTGCTCTTGGACACATGGCTACAGAGGCTGCAAGAATGGTAAAGAGCGGAGAATCCTTTGAAAGTGTACTTCAGTGGCTGGAAGAGGTACAGGGTAAGATGAAGCTTTACTTTACAGTAAGGGATCTTCTATTCCTGGAAAAGGGTGGAAGGATCGGAAAGGCTTCCTCGGTAATCGGAGGTATGTTCCAGATAAAGCCTGTCCTTAAGGTAGAAGGGGGAGAGGTTTGTACTGAGAAGAAGGCCATCGGTGAAGCTGGTGCCATGAGATATATGGAGAAGCTAATAAAGGATGAGGCCAGAAACAACTCTATAATCCTGTACACAGGATGGGGTGGAACTCAGCAGGAGCTAGATAAGGCAGATAAGCTGAAGACAGCTGGAGATAAGCTGAGAAAGGTAGAGTACAGAGGAAGATCTGAGATCGGTGGTATCATCGGATCCCACTCGGGACCAGTATATGGTATGGCTATCTTCCCTAAGATAAGATAGGGTATTTTAATAAAATAGAGTTTAAAGGTTCGACCTCCCATTTGTTGGGAGATCGGACCTTTTCTTTGTTATTTGAAGGTAGAAAAGGTTTTGGAAGTAAATAAGAAAAAGAATTTTACTCTCTGAAGAGAGTGAGGTACTTTCTTACCATGATGCAAGAAAGTATCCAAAGAAATTCGATACCTTTGTCTTGATACAAAGGTATCCCAAAAATCAAGTCTTTCGGCAATTGTCTTTGTGAGTAAAATGAGTTTTCCATTGCTCTCCTTGGCTCTCTACAGAGCCTAAAGGAGTTAAACGCAATGAAGTAGAATATTGATGCAAAGTCTGACGACTGCCTCCAGACAGTCACTTTAATTCAAAAGTTTAATTATTGTGGTACCTTCTTTCGAAGAGTTCTTAGTTTATAGAGTAAACTTTAGGAATCTAGTGATACTCTTTACAGGGCTATCAAGACAAGAAAAGAACTTATCTTTTATAGAGCCTGAGGTTGCATAGTAAAATGAAGAATAATTAAATTGTGGGATATGATAATTATGAACCCACTTAAAAAAAGTGCTAAAGAAAAATAACTATTATGGCAATTGTCATCCCTGAAGGTTTTCTTCAGGTGATACTATATAGATAAAGTCAAAAAAATATAAAAAAACCTGAGATTGAGTGGTTATAGGGAAAAAATAAGTGTATTATATAGTTAAAGACCTATAATTATTATAGAAAATTAGAAGTGTTACTAAACTTTATTTTGTGTTAGAATTTTCCTTGTGATTTATAGGAAGGGCCGGAGAGTCCCTTAATTATGTGTATTAAATTTTTTATATAGGAGGAAGTTTATGAAATTATCTAGTTATTTAGATCCTAAGCTGATCTTTACTAATCTAGAGGCTGCTACAAAGGAGGAGGCTATAGAGAAGCTTATCAGCGGAATAGCTCTTCACGATAAAAAGGTGGCAGCTATGGAGGAGAAGATAAGGAAGTGTGTGCTAGACAGGGAGGAGGAGATCTCTACAGCCATGGGAGGAGGAATAGCTATTCCCCATGCCAGAGTAGAGGGATTTGAGGACTTTGTTATAGCCCTGGGAGTGTTGAAAAAACCAATAAGAACCCAGGTGGCAGCCCTTAAGGCTGAGGATGATGTGGAGCTCTTTATCGTAATAGTGTCCGAGGTCCTGAAGAACAAGAGGATGCTGAAGATGATGGCAGGATTTATGAAGATAGCCGCCAAGAACCCTAAGATAATAGAGAAGATAAAGAGATCGGATAATGCCCAGGATATCTTTAACCTTGTAAAGGATGCCGAGATAGAGATAGACGGAAAGATAACTGCAGAGGACGTACTGAGCCCAGACCTTATGCCGGTACATCCTAGCGATACTTTAGAAGAGGTAGCTAAGAGGCTGATTATAGAGGAGAGGACTGGACTGCCGGTGCTGGATATAAACGGAAGGTTCCTGGGAGAGATAACTGAAAAGGAGCTTATCGAGTTCGGACTGCCTAAGTATATATCGGTAATGCAGGATATCAGTTTCCTTACTGTGGGAGAGCCCTTTGAGGAGTACCTGAAAAATGAGAAAACAGCAACTATAGAGGAGCTTTACAGAAGAGAGGGAGTACTTCTAGTGGACAGGAAGGCTTCCATTATGGAGATATGCTTCTCAATGGTAAATAAGGGTAAGACCAGAATATATGTAGTGGAAGATGGAAGATACTATGGAATGATCCAGAGAAGCGATATAATCAAGAAAGTTCTGCACATATAGACGGGAGGTAAGTATGCAACTATTATTATCATTATTTATTTTTGTATTTGTTTTTTATCTGATTATAACGGAGAAGGTTCCAGGGGCTCTTGCAACTATGGCAGGGGGACTAGCCATGGCCCTCGCTGGAATCATCCATGAGGAGCACGCATTGGAAGCCATTGCAGACAGACTGGAGATAATCTTCCTGCTTGTGGGAATGATGATCGTGGTACACCTCATATCTGAAACGGGGGTATTCCAGTGGTTTGCAGTAAAGGTGGCTCAGCTGGTAAGGGGAGAGCCCTTTGCCCTTATTGTACTCCTGTCTATAGTAACTGCAGTGTGCTCAGCTTTCCTGGACAATGTAACTACAATCTTACTTATGGCCCCTATATCCATACTACTGGCCAACCAGCTGAAGCTGAATCCCTTCCCATTTATTATGACGGAGATAATGGCTGCTAATATTGGTGGGTCAGCAACCCTTATTGGAGATCCTACCCAGCTGATCATAGGAAATGAGGGAGATCTGGGATTCAATGATTTCCTCTTTAATACAGCTCCCCTGTCTATAGTGGCTCTAATATGCCTTATAGTGACAGTTTACCTTCTCTACGGGAAGAAGCTGGAGGTATCCAGAGACCTCAAGGCAAGGATCATGGAACTAGATGCATCCAGATCTCTTAAGAATATGACCCTTCTAAAGCAGTCGGGATCTATCTTCATCCTTATCATAGTTGGGTTCCTTATGAACAACTTCATCCACAAGGGACTTATGGTAATATCCCTAAGTGGTGCCATCTACCTTTGTATAATAGCCAAGAAAAAGCCAGAGGAGATCTTTAAGCATGTAGAGTGGGATACCCTCTTCTTCTTTGTGGGACTGTTTATGATGGTAAAGGGAGTAGAGGAAGTACACTTTATCGACATAATCGGTAATAAGCTTATAGATATTACTGCAGGAAACTTTAATCTTGCTGTTATGGTGGTAACCTGGGTATCAGCCCTCTTTACCTCGATTATTGGAAACGTAGCCAATGCAGCTACTGTATCCAAGATCATCCATGTAATGAGTCCTGCCTTTGAGGGACTCAATACTCAGGCTTTCTGGTGGGCCCTTTCTCTTGGATCTTGCCTGGGAGGAAATGCAACTATCCTTGCATCTGCAACAAATGTAGTGGCTGTAGGAGCTGCAACCAAGGCAGGATGTAAGATAAGCTTTGTGGACTTCCTGAAATTCGGTCTTATAGTAACTATCCAGAGTCTGGTTCTTGCTAGTGCCTACATCTGGCTCAGATATCTTTAATACTTTTTATGTAAATATAAAAGTATCAAAAGATAATCTAAGGCTAATTCTTTATTTTGTTCATAGTGAATGTAACTAAGAGTTTAAAATAATTTCGACACCTTTGTCTTGATACAAATGTGTCCGAAAAATCAAGACCTACGATAATTGTCTTTAGAGGTATTCACAAGGTTTCCCTTCCTTTTATGGGCTCAAGATTGAACCTAGATTGTGGGACGGAAGGTCGTAAGATTGTTCTGTGGAGCACAACGACTATCTTCGGTCGCTCAGAAAGAATAGTTTCTTAGTTTTAAATTAGTCAGAGGTATAGAAAGTTAAGTAATAGAATAAAGATTAGCCTAAAACAGGATTTCTCCCTTGATAATGGGGAGGAATCCTGTTAGTATTTAAAAAAGAACGATAGCGAGGGGGAAGAGATGGCGATATTAGTATGCGGCGGTGCAGGATATATAGGAAGCCATGCAGTGGCAGAGCTTATAAGAAGAGGAGAGGAAGTAGTTGTTGTGGATAACCTTCAGAAGGGGCACATAGATGCAATCTGGGAGGGAGCTAAGATATGTCTGGGAGATCTCAGAGACAGGGAGTTTCTTCAGAGGGTATTCAGAGAAAATAAGATAGAGGGAGTAATCCACTTTGCAGCTGATTCACTAGTTGGAGAGAGTATGGAGATCCCGCTGAAATACTATGAGAACAATGTATATGGTACTATGTGTCTGTTAGAGGCAATGAGGGAAAACAGTGTGGATAAGATAGTATTTTCCTCAACAGCAGCTACCTACGGGGAGCCTGAAAGTGTACCTATCAGGGAGACGGACAGGACTGAACCTACAAATGCCTACGGTGAGACAAAGCTTGCTGTGGAGAAGATGCTTAAGTGGGCAGATACAGCCTACGGAATCAAACACGTGGTGCTGAGATACTTCAATGTGGCGGGAGCCCATGAAAGCGGAATGATAGGAGAAGCCCATGATCCTGAGACACACCTGATCCCTATAATCCTTCAGGTGGCACTAAACAAGAGGGAGAAGATATTTATCTACGGAGATGACTACGATACAGAGGACGGAACATGTATCAGAGACTATATCCACGTGATGGATCTTGTGGATGCCCACATTCTGGCTCTCAAGAAGCTGAACAGGGAGAATGCCTCGGCAACCTATAACCTGGGTAACGGAGAGGGGTTCTCTGTTAAGGAGGTAATAGAAACAGCCAGAAGAGTGACTAACCACGAGATAAAGGCTGAGCTGGCTCCAAGAAGAGCAGGAGATCCTGCAAGACTAATAGCAAGCTCGGAGAAGGCTATGGCTGAGCTGGGATGGCAGCCAAAGTTCAATACATTGGATGAGATCATCGCTAGTGCATGGAAGTGGCATGTGAATAATCCACACGGCTACGAGGATTAGTAGTTACTTTGCCTTGATGCAAAGTAACCAAAAATCAAGACCTAATTGAAAATATCTACTCCGTAATGGATAAAATTAGAAAAAATCGTAACTCGCTTTGCTCAGACAGACGAGTATTTTTCTAAATTTTATCTGCATACTTCGTTTACGATATTTTCAAATGGTCGAGAAAAGCATTTAAATTAAAGAGTCTGTAGTGCAAGTCTACGGGCTCTTTTTTATAATTTTTATTAAAGAAAACCTAAAAGTTTAGAAGAAGATAGCTGGCCAGAGGCAGTCGCTGAACTTCACTGTAGGAAGTATCTTTGTTGTGTTTAACTATCTTGGGCCCGTTCGGAGCCTTGAAAAGCAACGGAAACTATGGATTAGCAAATGAAGACAATTTGAACTTTGGGAACCTTTCTTTGCCCTGACCATAGGGAAGAGATGCCCTTGGGGTATAAGAGAAAAGCACAAAAAAGGCTTATAGAAAGGATGAATAAAACGAATTATATTTAGGGAGGTCAATGACATTGGCAAATGTCGGTGAATATGCTATAATATAAGGAGAAAAAAGAATATGTGGGAGTGCTAAGGTTTCGACAGGGTTATCAGGTTATAGGTAGCAGGTCAGGTTGATCGCTGTGAGAGGTCATTCATCTATTTAGATGGAAACGATAATTACGCATTAGCTGCTTAATTAAGTAGCTTGCTCCAGGTTTCCGAGGCCGTTTAGGAATCCTTAAGGAGTATAACTTATTTACGGCTTACCTTGTGCACTGTCTCGATGTACGAGGGACATTTAAGAGACTGGCATTATCTAATCTTGTCTATGGGAGTAGATAGTGTGAGATTAAATTGTAGACTAAGCTTGTAGAAGCTTATGGCGCTGGTAGTTCTGGACACGGGTTCGATTCCCGTCACTTCCACCATGAAATCCACGACTGCAAGTATTGTAGTTTTGAAACATAGAAAGAAATATAAATGAAATAAAGGCAATTCCTTAGGGAGTTGTCTTTTTTTTAGAAATAGGAGGAAGTAAGGGATGTTAGATAAATATTTAGAACTTGAAAAAAGAAGACTAGAAGAAAACTCACTACTTAATGAGGACTACACATTTTTATATGAGCAAGATTATAGCGATTCTGAAGATTTAATATTACTTTTAAGTTCCTATCATTCTTGGTTTAATGAAGAATTAAGAGATTTTAACAATGGAGTAAATTATGGGTATTATCATGCAGAGAGGTCAAGAAGAACTAGCGCTATGTTAAGGGAACTGCATAGATTCACTAACCAGCTAAGAACCGTAGTAAAGCTTTCTCCTAAGTATGCTTCCATAAAAAATCAATTAAATAGTTTATTAGGAAGATCGGGCACACATATTCCAGAGGGGTTTGAAAATATAGACATAGATGAAGTAGTTCCTATTTTTGAGTCAAAAGAAAATAAAGTGGTGGTACATAATAAGAAAATCGAGTTAGAATTTATTGATTCGGGGTCTTATGCAAAGGTATTTAAGTATTATGATGAGTACTATAATAAAGAATTTGTGGTTAAGAAAGCTAATGCTGATTTAACTTCAAAAGAGCTCGAAAGATTTAAAAGAGAGTTTGAGGTAATGAAAGAAATAAAATCTCCTTATGTTGTAGAAGTTTATAGCTATAATGATGAAGAAAAAAGTTATATAATGGAATTGATGGATATTCCCCTGTGGGATTACTTACAGGAAGCAGGAGATTCTCTACCTTTAAAAGATAGACTAAACTTAGTAGGACAAATATTAAGAGCTTTTCAACATTTAAGAGATAATGGGTATTTACACAGAGATATAAGTCCTAAAAATGTTTTATTAAGAGATTATAATGGTATGAAGGTAGTGAAAGTATCAGATTTTGGATTAGTGAAGCCTAAAGATAGTCAATTAACTTCTAAAGGTTCAAAGGTTAGAGGCTCTTTAAACGATCCAAAGCTAAATGTGACAGGCTTTCAAAACTATGATGAAAAACATGAAACATATGCATTAACTCAATTGATAGTGATAATACTTTCAGGAAAATATCCTTTTCATACCTTAGAAGAAGGACCATTGAAAGACTTCTTAATTAAAGGGGTAAGTGATTATGAAAAAAGATTTCAAAATTTAGAAGAATTAAAAGCTGAATATTTGAAAGTAAAAAAAGAATTATGCGTTTAAAACTAATCTTTATTTAACTTAATATAAAACTTTAAATAATAGTTAATATAATTTGAACATTTAAGTTTTATTCCTTGACATAAGATTAAAAAAAAAGTTAGAATGTCAGCGAATGAAGGGTAATAGCTTTGAAAAAAGAATGAATTTTATTACTTTCAATATAAAATATATTACTGCTAGAGCTGAAGTTGTAAGAAATAGATAATAAAAATTAAGAGGCTTGGCCTCTTATTTTTATATTTAAGCAAAGGAGGGGGTATGCTAGATTTAATTCAAAGTATCTTTGAAATTGAAGATTCTGAAAAAGGCGGCGACCATGCATTGAATGGTTTTGAATTTCAACAGTCTACAGCAATTTATCTAATGTTTAAAAAAATAGAATTAAATAAAAAAGCAGAGTTAATTTATGAAAAATTAGAAGATTTTATAATTGTTGATACTGATGAAGTTTCATTATATCAAGCTAAAAGTTTAAGTAAAAACTTAACCCCAGGATTTTTATTAACAAAGAAAAAAGATAAACCATCAATAATAGATAAAATGTATAATAACTATTTAAAAGTGAGAAAAAAGTTAGAGAAAGAAAAAATAACGACTACTTTAATCATTTGTAGTAATTGTCAATTTGGACCTAGCTTAAAATTAAAAAGTAAAGAATATGATGTTAAAAAAATAAATTTTGATGAATTTGATAACTCTGTAAAAGAGGGGATTTTAAAAAAATCTAATAATGATAGCTTTGAATGGGATAAGATGGAAGCTTTAAAGATAATTCCCAAACCACATCATGAAGAAGTTACAAGATCATCAATTGTAGATATAATTACTAAGCTAGAAGGTGAATGTAAAGTTAATTGTAAAGCATTATACGACACTTTATGTTCTGAGATAGTCAGGATTAGAAAATATAAAGAAACACTTTCTACAGAAAAAATAAAAAACAAGATAGTTAAATACTCTCATAAAGAAGATAACTTGGAGTATGAAAATGTTATTTTTTATTTGAATGATATGGATCAAAAAAATATATGGATAAAGAAGCACTTTAATATATTAAGAAATTTAGTGGAGATAAAAGGATCCGAGGAAAACGACCTATATTTAAAGCTAGTTAAATTTTTTAAAGGAAATAAGATTAAAACTTTAGATTGCTTTTTTGATCAAATAAGATACGAAGAAGAATTTGAAGATATGTTTTCATTAAAGGATGAAGATGAAATAAAAGCTTTATTATTAATTGTTATAGGAAAGGAGGCAATTTAATGGATTTTATTATAAATAAATTTGTGATACTTTCGCCTGAAGAAATGAAAGCATTAACCTGTGAGTTTAAAGAGAAAATAAACTTGATTGTTGGGAAAAAAGATACAGGAAAAACGACATTATCACGTTCAATAATGTATACTTTAGGATGTGATGTTAAGAATTTTGATTTTAAAAAAAAGTTATCTAATAATATTTATATTCTTGATTTTAAAATTGGTTCCGATAGTTTTATATTAATTAGAAAAAAATTGAAATCAGGAAAAGGTAAAAATTTCTTTAGGGTAATAAAAAACAAAAAAGAAGAGAATTATTTTTATGACACTAAGGATTTTAAAGAATATTTAAATGAAATTTTGAATATAAAATGCTTAGTTTTAGACAAGTATAAAAATATTACCAAACTTTACCCTAACCATATATTTTTACCATTTTATATAGATCAAGATAGCAGTTGGCAAGATTATTTAAAATCAACGTTTGAAGGTATCAACTTCATAGAAAAATATAAAAAAGTTATTTTAGAATATTTCACAGGGATACACTCAAATGAATTTTATGAGCTTGATGTAAAAAGAAAAAAATTAAAGAATGAGAGGTTACAATTAGAGGCTTTAATTACCAGTAAAGAAAAAATAAGAAGAAAGAATGAAGAAAAAGTAAAGATAATTGAAAGTATTGATTGGGAAGAATTTAAGGAACAATACTTGCATTATTTAGCACTACATCAAAGTATAATAGATGTAGAGCACGAACTAAAAAAAGAGCTGAATGAAAAAATATTTAAGAAGAATTCTTTACTAGGGATGAAGAAAAAAATAGAAAGTTCAATAGTTAATATTTTAGGTTCTAAACATAGTGAAGAGTGTCCTAACTGTAATCAGAAGATACATTTAGATATGGATGAAAATTATAAGTTATACTTAACAGAGCAAAATTTAATAAAAGAAAAAGAGGTAATAGCTTTAGAAATTAGAAAAGTTGAAGAAGAAATATCTAAAGAAATGGCTAAAATGAAGGAAATAAGATTTAAAGATGTTTCAATGAAGGAAAAGCTAAACTCTGATTCTCAAAAGATTCAACTTAAAGAAAGAGCAGAAAGTTTTGCCTTTACAAATATAAACTTAGAGCTATCTAATGAAATTTTAGAATTAGAAAAAGATTTAGAGAAAACCGAAGAAGAACTAGAAATAGTAATGGAAAACTTAAAAAAACTTGATAAAAATAATGTATCGGAAGAATATATCTCTTTAATGCAAAATTCTTTTGATAAATTAGGAATCATGTTTGAATTTAATACCAGGTATGATAGTAACTTAGAATCAGCAAAAATTTCATTATCAGGGACTTCTAAAGCTCAGGCATTTATAGCTCAATATTTAACAATTTATGAAATATTTGTTAAAAGAGCAAGTTCTGCTATTTTACCTATGTTTATTGATACTTATTTAAAAGAAGATTCTAATGAGAACGAAATAGAGAAAACATCTAAATTTATCTTTGATTCGTTAAAAGACAAGCATCAATCTTTTGTATATATATCTGATAATAGTCAAACTTTAGAGGCCATAAAAGATTTTAACTATAATCTAATTAATTTAGAAGAAGAAAGAGAACTTTTAAATGAGGATTATGATGAAGTATACAGTAAATACTCTCATATAATAAGATAGAAAAAGCACATAGGATTGATTTCCTATGTGCTTTTTCTATACTCTAATTTTTTCCAGTTAACTTTAGTTGAAACTTTATATTTTCTTCAATAACTGTTTAAGAATGACCAGTCTAGAGATGATGTTAATTAGGAGTTATTGACAAAAGTTACAAGAGAGAGTAATTAAATATTATGGTATACGTATGTTTACAAAAGAAAAAATAAGGGGGTGATAAAATGTCCGGAAAAATAAAGCATACTCCAACAAATGAAGTACATGTATTAAGAGCTGATGGTAAAACAGGATGTGGGTGTGATCCTAGAAAAAATTCATCTCATTGGATAAAAGTAGGATCTGGTTCAAAAGTTACTTGTGACAAGAATGGATGTAAGTAAAGAAGGAGGTTTTTATGGCTAAAAATGCACCTGTAGGAGATAATGCAAGGAAAGGAGCAGTAAAAAAAAGAAGCCAGGTATACAACCCTAAGACAGATAAGTGGATTAAAAGAGATAGTGAAACAGGTAAATTTATGGATAGTAAAAGTGATGGGACACCATTTAAAGGGGTTAGAAAAGAGAAATAGATTATAGGCATTTTACCTGATAAGGTGCATATAGGTTTTAAAGAAGTTGAAGCCGAAGTGCACTTAAACGTTAGAAATGCATAGTCTATAAATAATTAAAAAAAAGGGGGCAATTATGGGAAAACCAGATATTCCACAAATGAAAACCTGGCCTAGAAATCTAAGTACAGGTCCAGGAGGAGGAATGTCCACTGGCCCGAGAGGCGGGATGTCCACCGGTCCATATGGCGGGATGTCCACGGGGCCATATGGTGGATTATCCACCGGTCCGTATGGTGGGATGTCTACGGGACCATACGGCGGGCTATCTACTGGTCCGTATGGCGGATTGTCTACAGGACCATATGGCGGGTTATCCACTGGTCCGTATGGCGGATTATCTACGGGACCATATGGAGGATTATCTACCGGTCCGGGGGGAGGAATGTCGACTTCATCAGTAAATGCATATAAAAGTAATATTCCACCATGGCCTTACTTCTTAAGAGAGGTAGAGAAAAGAGGTTTTAGTAGAGAAGCAGCAATAATTAGAAAACATCTACCAGATCACCTTTGGCCTGAAAATTTTTTTTAATAGCAAGAATTAAGAAAAAAGTAAATGCATGAGTTTCTAGTAAAATATAAAAATAGAAAGCACATAGGAAATTACCCCTATGTGCTTTTTTCTATATCCCTAATATCATTTTCATCTTTGCAAGCAGCCAAACCTGACCTTTCCCAGTAATCTTAGTCTGATAGATAACCTTACCATTGATAACTTTAGTAATAACTACAAAATATCCCATATTGATGTAATACTGATAGGGCTTGTTTTGATGATTAAGAATTCCGTTAAACCTCATCTCTCTGAAGAGCTTCCTTTGACCTAATCCCAGGGTTCCATATGTAGCCTTTGCAAAGTCATTGATAGATACTAAACTGGCAGACTCACCTACACTCTCAGCAAATGCAATTTGATCCTTAGACTCTCTGACAGAGTTAATAGCTTTCATAAAGATAGCCGGTTTTGAATCATCTGGTAATTCATCCCATTTGATAAGCTGCTCAAAGATTGCAGTCATCTTATCTTCTTTTGTAGCATTACTCTCAACTTGAATAAGGTATTGAATAATGTTCTTAGCTACATAAGAAGATTGACCTAAGTGACAAGCAAATAACATGATATGCTTTCGATTGAATAGATTAATCTTACTAACCCTTTTCGGTAATAAGGTACCGACAGATTTGTCGGTGAGTTGTTTTTTGATATCCTTCCTATTTTTCTTGTAATCACCATACATGAGAAAATCACTTCTGCTTGACTCTAATACTCTCTCAATGGTTCTTTCGCTGACCTTAAAGAAATCAGCAACCATTTTCTTAGTAGCACCAATTTCACCTATCATAGCAAGAGAACCTACTCTAGAGATAATATCCATAGCTCTACTCTCAGTAACAGAATTCATACTATAAGTTTGTAATTCCATTGTTCTCACCATCCATCGTAGAAAGATTAGCTACGATAAGATTTTCCACTAAACACGACATAGTAATTCTATGATCCTTAGAGTAGTCTTTCAGTAACTTGTAAATTGAATCATTTAGCATAAGTGTTACTTTAGATAAGTTGCTTCCTCTCTTGAAACTAATTAAATTTGTATTCATATTGAATACCTCCTTTTCTAAACATTATTAATTTAATGTTTAGAGAGGAAGAGAAAACTCGAATGTATTAGGCTAAGAGAGTTACTACATACGGCAACGATATAATAAGAGTACAATGTGTTTGTTAATGTAATTTTATTCTTTTAAAATAAACAAAAGACTTGTTTTTGGGGCTTAATATAATGTATATTATTGTGTGGGAGAAAATAAAAAATTAGGGGGAGAGTTTTATGTTAATGTTTTTAATTATTTTTTTATGTTTGATTTTGTATCTATTATTTAAACACACATTTAAAACAATAGTGATACTATTGTTAGGGTTTATGGTTTTGTATGTTACTAATCCAAAAGAAGAAAGTTTTGAGGCGTATTATTCGAGACAAATTACAGAAGAAGAAATGGATAAAAATTGGTTAGAAAAAATGGCTTTAGAAGGGATTGAACTTCAGGGGAAAATGACTATAAAAAGAAAAGATATGAACATTTTTAGTATATATCAAATTGATAGGCTAGATAAGAAAGTAGGATATTTAGGAGTGCTTAATCTCTTTATTCCTATTTATGAAGAGGAAGAGTCAATTATATAATAATTCTTAAGAATATGAGAGGAATGGGGAGAACAATGAAAAAAATAATATTTATATTGTTAGTTCTAGTTAATATTAATGGGTATGCTTTTGAAGGAATAAATGATTTAAGTTTTAAGGAGGAGCCTTTTATTAATCCTAAAATTATAGAGGATATGAGCACTTGGATTTCGGATACAGGAGATCAGGTTGTAGCAATTAATTTAAGGGATTCACAAGATTCTAATAGGTATTATTGTGATTATAAAGTTCGTGAAAGCGAAGACGGATTTCCATATGTTGAATATAGGAGAGAAGAAGGTGAAGGTGGCTTTGGATATCAATATATTGGAGAATTAGAGCCTAATACCCATGTAGTAAAGGTATACAATAATGGAGGAGGTAGTTACACCTTTGTTGAGTTAATGTTTATAGAAATTTTAAAAAGTAATTCTATTACTTATGATATTGATGATCATAAAATTAAAAAAAATACTGAAAGAACATTGCTACATAAAATAGGATCAATGCCGGTAAAAGGTAGAGGATATACAAGTTTTTACGTAGAAGATGGACAGTTATATAAAGCTAAATATTAATAATAATAACTATATAAAAAGTTTAAGAAAAGTCTGAAAATAGGGAGTTAGTAAAAACCGTAAAAACTACCTACTTCAAACTTATATTATTACCTTGAGATAAAACCAACAATCAAGGAGGTAATAATGGTAGTAGAAAAAACAACACTAAAAACAGAGGCTATGTTTTCAGAAAATAAGAAACATAGGTACATTTTGCGTAAGGAGTGGGATAAAGCTAAAGATAGAGCTTGTGTACTAATGATTAATCCAAGCGATGCAGACGGTATAGTAGTAGATCTAACTACACAATTAGTAATTAATAATCTTTCTAAACTAGACTATGGATCAGTAGACATATTGAACCTGTATTCTATGATAGGTAGACTAGCTACAAGAGCTGAGACAGAAGAAGCTAAGACAGAAAACTTGAAAGCTATAATGCAATCATGTGATAAAGCTACAAAGATCATACTAGCTTATGGAGCAATTGGTAAGAGTAATAAGACTGTAAAGGAGAGGATAGATGAGCTTCTATCTAGCTTAGAAGCATACAAAGATAAAGTTTTCTATCTAACTGATAAAGGTGGAGAAACATTGTATCATCCACTTGTACCATCAGTAAGGCTGCAGTGGGAGCTAGTAACATATTTCAAATAGTAATAATAAGCGAAGGCAACCCATAGGGGTTGTCTTTTTCTATTTCAAGGGGGAAGCATGAATATAACAGAGTCTAAAGAACTAGCAGAGAAGCTGACAGGAAAAGAGGTAGAAGAAGAAGCCATAGAGGGGATCTATCTAGGAATTGAAGAACTACCAGAGAGAATATCTATGATCCTGGAAGGAAATGATGAAGATTTCATGGCTTATCTAAATCCTATTGATGAAGATAAGGTAGTAATCCATGTTCTTTCAGAGAGTGAAGAAGTACTAGTATCATACCTAGCTGATGAAGCAGGAAGTGTAGAGGAGGTCTATCATGGTACTAAAGGAATGGAACAAGGCTCTCATATGGGAAGCTAAAGTATTGATGGATAAGAAGTATTACTCCTATGACCAAGCAATGAATAGGTCTTGGGGTCTCAACTATAAATCTATAATGGCAGACGAAGATGTGGATGTATCAGAGCTAAGGGAACTCTATTGGAAAGATGGAGCAGCAGAGCTAGAAAGATACACAGAAGAGATAATAGGGAGGTATAGATAGGATGGTAGAGTTTGAGGAACTGGGATTGGAAGAAGGAATAGAATTTGAGGGTGTAACAACGATTGAAGAGATGAAGGAGAACCTAAAGAAGGGCTATGGGATTGTGATAAGTGGAGATAAGTGTAAAGGTATATACTATTCAGAAGATCATGCAAAGCTCTATCTTTTTGAGTGCCAGGATGAAGAGGAAGATCTGACAACAGTAGAAAACTATGAGTTGATGGGTATGGAAATAAGTATAGAGGAAGTAGACAAGCTGATAACAGAGTACTTGAATACTTTGAAAAAGGAAGAAGGCAGAAGGAAAAAATATGATGAATGGCTATCGGAATAATAAAAAATATAAAACAGATAGAGATAGAGAAGTAATTCAAAAAGTGGTTTAAAAATTCGATTGATCATTTAGTAGACTTAGCTAAATATCTATAGAATAAAAAGCTTTTAAAAATGAACGTTATTTTGAAAAAAGTTTTTTATATGGTATATAATTATCGAGTGATCTCCACTATTCTTTATAGAAAAATCTTATACAAAATAAAGTTCAAAGAACTAGAGAGCAACAAAAGGGAGAATGTCAGATCAAGGTGAAGATAGAAAATGAGATCAGGAAGACTCATAAAGGTTTCAGAAGATAAAGAAACTAAGTATTCTTAACCTAAAGTTACAAGGGAATAAAATTTATTTGACTAGATACTAAAAGATAAAGATACTAAAAATATAAATAGGGGGAGAGAGATGAGAGAGATAACAGTTAGAGAGGCGGTAAAAGAACTAGGTTTGGAAAAGGAGAGCTTTGAAAAGTATCATAAGATGTCATTTGGGATAGCTAGTATTTCAAAGTTTTATCCATTGAACAAGACATTGAAAGAACTCAATGAAGGGGAGTATATACTGCCAATTTTCGTAGTGATAGGACTAGCATTGGTAATATTTATGACTAGTGGTTTCGTAGCTCCATTTGTTCTTGTGGGGATGAACTATCTTGTAGGAAAAAAATTGGTAAACCTACTAAAACAATACTGTGAAAGAAATAATATTGAACTAGAGATAGATGATAATAAAAGAGATCTACTATATGTGAGAAATAAGATGTTGGATATAGCAAGGATAGAAGGAGGGGAAACTGTTGAAATGAGAGAAGAAGCAGTAAACCTTGATGGAAACCAAAGAAAGTTAGACAAGGGAAAGTTGAAATGGATAGTGATTGGGGTAGTTGTATTCATATCATTGCTAGGGCTAGGGTCTGATCCTGAAATAGCTAATACTAAAGATGCTCAAGTAGTTCCAGGGTATGATATGACTATTGAAGAATTTGTGGATGAAGTTGAAGAAGAAATTAGTTGGAGAACAGGAAAGAAAGCTGTGACAGAGTGGGAAGTTCTTGAAGATGATAAAGGTAAATCTGTAAAGATAGCACTTTATGATTCAAAAGCCAAAGAAATAATGGAAACAGCTATATTTATGGTAATGAGTGAAGAGGACGAAGTAGTATATTCAAGATCTGTTGGAATAATTAACGGTACTCCTTTTAGGTATGCTGACTATATTAACTATTTGGCAGTTAATATACTAGGGGATAAAAATCTTGAAGACGCATCTTTTAGCTTGTACTAAAATAAAGAAACTTGAATATGATTAAGTTGCAAAGTAAAGATGAAAGGCAGATAGGATATATCCTACCTGCCTTTTTTGATGTGAAATATGAGGAGGTGAAAGTATGATAAGGATAAATCCAAGACCAAGAACACCATTATCAATTTGGTGGGAAATACTGAATAGTTAAAATAAAAATCAAGAAAGGAGGTCTGAGGTATGCTTGGAACCATACTAATAGCAGTTGGAACAGGATTAACTATCATAGGAAATAATATTGATAAGTAAGAGAGATAGCCTAAAGGCTATCTCTTTTCTTTTTTCTATCGTAAGGGTGTTGAGGTTGGGAGTGAGGATGTTTGTAGAGAGAATGAAAGAAATACTCAGTCAAATAGGAGATCAAGATCTAACAGCAAGGATACTAATGAGTGAAAATCATGAAAAGGAAAATGTAATGTAGCAACTCACGGAGTCAATGTGATTTATATATAAAATACTTTTCAAAACACAATATGTATATCATCACTGACAAAATATAACAAGATGTTGTAGTAGAAACAGAACACGAAAGTTAGGAGAGTAAATCTTAAAATAAAAGGATCTAACTTTTGGGAAAAGATGGAGGAAAAGAAAATGTTTGAGAACAAGAGATACATGACACGAGGATTTCAGCAAGAGATCTCCCTGGAATTACAACTAACAATATTCCAATTGATAGATGAATTGAAGATAAAATCTAAGATGGACTACTTGCAGGTATTTGAGCTAAGCAAGGAAGGGTACATTCAAGTATTGGAGCATAGAATGGAAGAGCCTGAATATAAGAAAATATATAGGTTTGCATTCACTAGACCTGTAACAGCCAAAGTGTTTGTGATTGATGATGGAGATCATACTACTGTTATGTTGGCAGAGGAATATTGAATCTAAAAAGGAGAGGGAGAATGAATATTTTTGTATCGCTAGATCCAATAGAAATACTAGAAAGAATAGGAAAAGAAGAAATAGAAAAGTATATCTCTATGAATTGGGAAATTGAAGATATAGAAAAGATAATTGGAGAAAATCATAATGTAGACAATCTTTGGAATTCTATAGAGGATAGAGTAGATTCAATGGAGAAATTTGTAGTAGAAAAGCTGTCTGTTACTAATCTACTAAAGGAGATTGAAGATGGTGATATAGTGGACTATCTGAAAAATGATTCAGAATACTTCATTTCAGATGATATAGATGAGTTGATGGAGCAGATCAATGCTTCAGGTTGTATAGATGATGTGATAGATCAATTTTCATTGAAATATAATAGGTAAAACCCGAAAGTAAGGAGAGATAATTTTAAAAATAGACTATCCTAAGTTTTGAGGAAGCGGAAAACGGAGAGAGGGGCTAAGAGTTTCTCTTTTTTTGATGTAGGAGGAATAGATGGAGAAAATAAAAATTGGAGAGATAATAGTAAAGGATGATGCTATAAATTCTAAATCAAGAGATAGAATGGTCGATGAAATTGAAAAGTATATAAAGGGAATTCCAGTAGTGCATGATGGGATATGTCATTTGTACGGATATTTTTTGAAGGAATATCTAAAATGTAAGTATCTGAGCCATGTCTATCAATTTTCTTTAAACGTACAAAATTTTGAGCTAGAGATTTTATACATTTTGAAGATTAATAACCTTGATGTTGAGGAAGTACAGGAGGCAATAGAAGAACTACTGGAAAAGTATAATAGCTCCGATGATACTTTGGATCGACTGCTAGAGGAAATAGTAGAAAGGTTCAATAGAGTAGAGGGATATGAAATATTTGAACATTGGGAAAGATAGACCCGAAAGTAAGAAATATAGATTCTAAAGAAAAAGTATCCTAAGTTTTGGGTATGATGTTTTCTATCTAGTTTTGAAAAGGGTAATAATATATACCTAAAGGTATAAACCCTTTTCAAAACTACCTATAAAAATCATAGAAATAACAGTATAAGATAAAACCCGAAAGTAAGGAATAAAATTCTAAAGAAAATAAGTTGTAAGTTTTGGGTATAAAATCTTGAAGATAAGCATTTTATAGATACAATAGTTCAAGTGAAGGTTTCAGAAGTACTAGAAAAGTACTATAATAAGATGTATTTTTTCAAAAATATTATTGTTTTATATAGAGGGGGATAAATGAAGTTTAAAGATTTTTTACGTATATGTAATACAATACATGAAAGAAAAATAGTTAAAGATGAAATTTTCTATGGGTTAATAGGTAAAAAAGCAGTAGAAAAGAAGAAATTTTATTATGAGGGGCTAAAGAAAGAAGAGGCACTAGATAAAATCATAGATTTTGAACTTAGGGAAAAAGATGAAGAGTTTTTGAGTTTGAAAGCCATCATAAAAATTATTAAAAAGATAGATTATGATGATCTAGTGAGCGAAACAACTATGAATGATAGATTTTTAATTTTCATAGAGAAAATAGGTTCTAAAGAGGACTATACTTTATCAAGTGAGAAGCATTTTAAATTCGTTAAGGCTCAAATTCTAATAGTAATATTTATTTTGATAGAGCTAGGGACAAGCCAGGCATTATTGAATATGTATACAACTCAAGCTAAGGATAGAATTACATATATAGATTTAGAAATGTTTTTTCATCAATTATATAATTTTTTAGAAATATACATAGAAGATCCAGAAATGAGAGATCAAGTTTTTAATTCTTTCTCATCTCATTTTAAGTTTGATATGTTGATGTCCTATAAAAATAACTTAGGAAGATTTAGTGAGATTTACGAATTGATAGATGGATATGAAAAGTTAGAAACAGCAGAGTTAAACGTAAGAATAGCATTGGTTGATCAATTTGATAAGACTTTAAATAAAGTGTTTTATAATATTGAAAATGCTTTTAAGGAAGGTCTTAATAATAATATTGAAGAAACAAATAAAAATTCAAAGAATATTAAGTTTAAATTTTTAGAATCGATAGGATACTAAAGGGGTGAAAACCTCTTTTTTTATTGGGAAAGTTATTATATACAAAAAGTTCGAAATTAATTTTTTTGATATTTCGACCCCTTAAGAAAATATCTGTATACTACAGGAGTCGACAGAAAGTGGTACCACAAAATAACAGCAAAGAGATCGGATAACGGTTTCTTAGCACATCGAGAACTAAATATAAATTTTGTGGAGGTATTACTATGCAGCAAAGTAATGTAACAAAGTACTCAAAGTTTCTTTCGGAGGAGGTTGCTCTATCAGTCATCAAAGAAAAGCTGGTAGAGCACAAGAGACTACTGATCAAAGCCCCTACAGGTTGTGGAAAAACCTATACCTTTATCCAACTTGCAAAAGATAGGGAGGGGAAAACTATATTCTTGGTTCCTAATGTGTCTAATGTGACTCAGATAGCTGATGAATATGGTATTCCAGGGGTGCATGGTGATGAAGTGAAAGAAGGACTTTGGAGTGAAAGTAACGTTGTAGTAGCTACCTATGACAAGGCAGGATTTTTTCTGAAATCTAATTTGGAAAATCTTCTGATAGTTTTAGATGAAGCACACAACCTACAATCGCAGGCTAACTTCAGAAGTGACGCTATCTTAAGAGTTAAGAAGTTAGTTGAGAAGTCCAAGGAGGCGGTTTTTTTATCGGCAACTATAAACCATTTAAAGCACGATTTATATGGTGAGGTCCTGAGGTTTGAACCAGAGGAACCTAAAAGCATCATAGGGAGATCTAAAATACTGACTTCTGGAAAAAGTTCAAATAAGGCTGTAGCCCTTGATCTTATAAGGAAGAAGGTAGCAGAAGGAAAGAGGTGTCTTGTAAAGATGAACCATAAAAACACACTGACCCAGTTCAAGAAGAGCTTAGAGAAATCCAAAATTTCCTCAGAGGTTCTTACTTCTGAAAATAAAAATAAAACAGGAGTGATGGAGAAGCTCCTAAGAGAAAAGACCATACCTAGTGAATATCAAGTGATATTCTGTACCTCACTTCTGGATGCAGGTGTGAACCTAAAAGAAGTGGAGGTGGTAATTGATATTGAGAATGGTGACCCTAATGCGATAAGGCAATTTTCAGCTAGACCCCGAGTGAGCCTAGGGGAGCACTATGTAATCATCAAAGGAGATACTAAGGATAGAAAGCCTGAAGATAGATATACACGAGAAAAGGTGGAGGGAGTGATAGCAAATAGGCTAAGAATAGCAGCTTCTATCAAAGGGGATATTGAAAAGTGTTTTACCGATATGAAGGATGAAACACAGAAATATCTTCGATTTAAATTCAGCTTAGTTGAAGATACCCTCGATGAAGAGTTCTATATAAAGGAGGAGAGTGAAGGGAAGTTTTATGTGGATGTGGAAGCATTAAGGAATGCTGAGTATGAAAACTACTACAGGAGTCTTCAAACTAACCCTGAGCTTCTACAAAAGGAACTTTCTAAATATGGACTTGCCACAGTGATAGAAGGGTATGACCTGAAATCAAGTGGTGGAACAAATGCGGATTCGGTTTTAGAGGGAACAGAAGAGGAGAACGCTAAAGAGCTATCTCAGCAACTAAAAACTCTTCAAGCTCTAGACACTCAAAAGTTTGCTTTAGAGTGTTATCGAAGTGAAAAACCTAAAGATTATTTTTCTTCTAATAAATGGAGCAAAAAGGTAACGGTGCCCTCCGTTCTCTTTGAGACATTTGGGATGTATATGGCGTTGGGATTTCAATATCGACTTGCCTATGAGCTGATGATGAAATCATATGGTCCTAATCAGAAGAAGAATAAGATTAGAAGCTATATTCAATCCTATGTTTATTCAAGATTAAAAGATGATCCTGAGGTTGTAAGAGACATTGGATATAAAAGCTTTGAAATAGTTTATAACCTTTATGAAAAAGGTGCAACTGTGGAAGAAGAGAAAAAAACACTTGTACAGCATCAGAACCTTCTAGGAAAGGATTATACCCGAAATAAACTCACAACACGAGGGAATGAGCTATTTATCCTAGAACAGAAATCTACTACAAAAGATGGTAAAAAGGTTCATTATAAAGAATCCAAAGGCTTACATACAGCAAAAAGTATTCTTGAAAACTTTAATATAACGGATCAAAAGTACATAGATGAGTTCCAAGAATTACTAGATGAAAAGATAAAAACTAAGCTGGTAGATCTTTATGTAGACAAGGTCGTCGCACCAAACGCACCAGAGCTGAATGTAGATGATCCTATCGAAGGTAAAAGTAATGTATATTTTAGCCTGGACTTTAAGCACTGGATGGAGAAGTGTGAGGGTGAGATGGATAAACCTATACCATCTCCTTATTTTCCAGAAGATGTCACAACTAAGGAAAACTCCGGTGACTCTAACGATAATGTAAGTGAAGAAGAAGTAAAAGCTTCTAAAGTTGAAGGCTTAGAAGCAGCATAGAAATAAAAGAGTAGAAGTTAAGTGGGAAGAGGTCTTCTCTTCTCACAATACAATAATTGGAGGAGATCAAAAGATGATAAATATTAGAAAAATGAAGAACTTTATAAAAATGGAGGAAAAATGCTTCTTTAGCGTGGAAGGGAAACTTCAGAGTCTTACAGAGGATTTTGATGATGAAGTGCTTTATGGAAATGTTGATGAAACCTACTACTCTATCCCTTTAGAACTAAAAGCTTTAGCCGAAACACTAGAGGGAAAGTTTATTAAGGCAGAAATACTTATGGACAAAAGGGGTTATATGGAAGTAAAAAAATTAGAACAGACTTCTAATCCAAGGTTGTCAAAATCTGTTGTTTGGACAAGTGAAATGTATGAAGAAATTTTAGGATTATGGGACAGAGGTCAGTTGGAAGCGTTTATAAATAAAAAATAACTATATATTATAGTCTTGTAATGTGTTGGGTTGGATCAATTTAGATAGGAGGAATTGAGATGAGATTAACAGTTATTGATAGGAAGAAGCTCTATAGGAGGGAGTATCAGAGGGATAGTATTCAAGAGCTTACTGGTAGTGTGAGTGGGGAAAATATCCAAGAAAGTCTTTCAAGGGTAGTAGCTCAAATGATAACTCAAGGATAGATTTAGAAAAAATGGGGGTAGGCGAATAGCCTATTCCCTTAACAAAAAAGGAGATAAAACATGGAAAAGAAAATTAGAGGAATTGCCTACGCGAGATATAGTAGTGAGAACCAAAAAAATGAGAGTATTGATTTTCAGCTCAGGGCAATAAATGATTATGCAAAAAGTCACAATATAGAAGTTGTAGAAACTTATATTGATAGAGCAAAATCTGCTACAACTGATAAAAGGCCAGACTTTCAAAGGATGATAAGAGAAAGTGAAAAAGGTGAGTTTGAAGTATTACTTTTATTTCGGCTGGATAGATTCAGTCGTGATAAATATGATGCTGTTTTCTATAAGAAGAAACTTCTGAAAAATGGTGTTAAGGTTGTCAGTGTAACAGAACAGTTATCAGATAATCCAGAGTCGGTAATACTTGAAAGCGTTTTAGAAGGTATGGCAGATTATTATAGCAAGAACCTTTCTAATCTTGTTACACGTGGGATGTTAGAGCAGAGCAGGAAAGCGATCCATATAGGAGGCAAGCCACCTTTAGGTTACGATGTAGATAAAGAGACTAGGAAGTACGTTATTAATGAAGAGGAAGCGAAGTCTATCAGGATAATCTTTGAGAAGTACCTGCAAGGACATACAGTTATGAGTATAGTTGAAGAACTTAATGGGAGGGGCTACAAGACTAAAAAAGGCGTTTCATTCGGGACTAACAGCATAAGGGGGATAATAAAGAATGAAAAATACTGTGGTACATTTGTGTTTAATAAATCAGCTTCTAAAGATGCCTTTGGAAGACGAAATAACCATAAGACCAAGGATGAAAAGGATATCATCAGAGTTAAGGGAGGAATGCCCGCAATCATTTCAGAGGAAGATTATAAGAAAGCACAAGCTTTAATGGCAACTAGGAAGCATGGTCAGGGTAGGCAGAAGGCTAAGGAAATATATCTTCTATCGGGTATCATAAAATGTGATTGTGGACATGCAATGTATGGTAATAGAAGAAAGCCTAAAGGGAAACCACTTTACATTTCTTATCGCTGTGGTGCCAGACATAAGAAAGGTGCTGCAAGCGAATGTAAGACTCCTGAGATTAGGAAGGAGTATATCGAGGACTATGTTTTAACAGAGCTAGAAAATTTCTTGGTGAATAATGAAACAGCTTCTAGCATAGTAGAGAGAGTTAACGAGTATGTAGATCAGGAGAATAACGTTTATAGAGAGAAACTGAGTTACATAGAGAAGGAGATATCTACTTTAGATGGCCAGATCGGAAATATCATAAAGGCCATTATGGACGGATTTGCTCAAGAGGAGTTCAAAGTGAAGCTTGAGGAGCTTAAAAAGGAAAAAACTAGACTAAAGCTAGAGAAAAGTAAGTATTCTAAAGAGGTAATAGCCCCAAATATAGATATACAGACTGTTAGAGAGAAGCTTAATCATTTGAAGGGATATGTCAAGACAAGGAACTTACCTGAGTGTAGGAAGCTTATTAAGGATTTTGTGAAGGAAGTAATTGTATATGAAAGTCACGTTGAGGTGAAGCTCAACGTGGCTTCTTTTGTTTTTGAAGGGCTAAAGTCAGGAGAGCAAATAAAGAAAAAGAGAGATGACTTGTATGTAAAGAATAGCCAAGCTTGCTACTATAAATTTCTAAGAGAAAGGGGATATAAGTATAGTAGAGAAGCAAGTCAATATGGATTAAACTAATTGAAATAAAACCTCAAAAGTGCTATATTAAAACCCTAAAATTAATTTAAATAAGGGGGAGGAAGAATGAACGATATAGCAAGAGATTTAAATTGTGACAAGTGGCAAGAAGTGATGTATGAAGAAGATTTTTCTGAAGTACAAGAAAATCAGGTTTGGCAAATATTAAAGAAACTAACCTTAAAAGAACACAATGATAATGAAGGTTTGCACTGGGGAGTGTACAATATTTTATCAGGAGAAGAAGCGATTGAAAAAAGGATTGAAAATCTTAACTTTGAAATTACCGAGTTTAAAAATGGTGCAGGGAACTTTGAAGTAGAAGAACTTGATGATTTACTTGGTGACTTATTAGAAGAAGAAGAAGTAGGATTAGGTGGCTGTATACATTGTGATGATAAAGCAGTTATAGATGCTGGGGAACATGGTAATCTCTGTGAAGACTGTTACGATCAACACATAACAGAATAGTTCTAGTCGAGGATCAGGTGTGTGGAAGCTCACTTCCACCATGAAATCCACGACTGTAAAGTTTGCGGTTTTGATATAAGTAAGAGCTAAGAAGAAATTCTTAGCTCTTTTTTTGTATCTCAAATTAGAGTAAAAGAATCTACCCTAGAGATAATCACTAAAGTTCTATCATCTGAAATGTACCCTATGCTATAGAGCTTCAGCTCCATCTTTTCAGCTTCAAGATTTCTAAAGATCAGATTTTCAATAAGACAAGACTTAGTAAGTTTATGACCCTTAGAGTATTTTTTCAACATATCAGCTATCTTGGAGTTGATCATAAGTGGGAGCTTATATGGGTGCTTATTCCTTTCAAATTTAACTAAATGTGCATTCATGCTGTTACTTTCTTTTCTAAATTTTATTAATGTAATATTTAGAAGCTCCCTGTAAGTTCGAGTGTAATGAGCCTTGGACTCTAATACGTATAGAAACGGTGTAAGGAGTATAGGAGATGTTTATTAATGTGATTTTATTTTTATAAAATAAACAAAAGACTTGTTTTTAAATCTAAATTTAATGTATATTATTGAGTGGGATAAAATAAAAAATTAGGGGTGAGATCATGGTTGCTTTAGAGGAAATAAAAAGGGGAATTAAAAATAAGAATGAAGAAAAAGTGGTTGAAGGGTTAAAAAATCTAATAAAAGAAGAGCCTAAAAATATAAAAAAAGCAGTATTAATGAGAAATACTATAATAGAGCCATTAAACCGTAAATGTAATAAGGAAGATAATGACTTTTTTATAAGGGCTATCATTAAAGTTATCGCAGAAGAAATTAAAGAAGATAATGTGAAATCATTAGCATATCTTAGAGAGTTATTAGAAATAATGAACTCAATTAATACTATCTTTAAAAGTGTTGAGTTAAATAACGAAAGATTAAAAGATAACAAATTTAAAAATCATACCTTTTTACAAAAAATTCATAGTTTTATGGCATTTTTTGAATCTCAAAGACTATACATGTCTAAAGAGAAAGTAGTAGAAGAAGGAGAGTTTGTGACTGGAATGGAAAAAGAAGTCGCAAAATATGCTGTAGAAGGTAGGGAAATAGTAGTTCCAGATAGAGGGCATTTAGAAGGGTTGATAGAATCAGGAGAAGCACTATACAATTTATGTTTTTATGAGCATAAAGATAGTATAGAAGAAGAATTTGATAAAAGTAATGACTGGATATCGCCTTATATGAACCCAGGCTTTGAAGAAATTATGCATTTAGCACATCATAGAAAATTATTAGAAGATATCTGGAGCAGATTTAAATATGCTGACTGGAAGTTGGAATCAAAAGAAGAGGTAGAAAAATTTTATCCCAATAATAAAAAAATAGAAGCAATGAAGCATGTTGCAACTCATAGGTATACCTATAGAGTAAATTCTATAGGTAATAATATTATAAAAGAAAAAGAAAGAGAGATGAGAGAAGCTTATACTAAAATAGTAAAAAGTTCTGACAATATAACGATGGGACTCTTAGATAATTTATTTAGAATAACTAAAGAGGAGTACTTGGAACTTAATTACTTTATAAATGAACTTTCAAGAGCTTCTAAAGAGTTGCTAGCTCCTATTTATTTTGATACTAGTATATCAGAAATAAAAATTGAAGAATATATATTGGGCTGTGAGTATTTACAGACTTTAGCTCTAATATACCAAGAAGCTGAGAAGAATAAGTTCATAGAAACAGAAAATAATCAAAATTTATTAGTTCCTTTAGTAAGTTTAGATAAATTAATAGGTCATTTTTCAAATGTACATGACATTGAACTAAAAAAAGCAAAACAAATTATAGAAACATACGTTTTTGGAAAAGACTTAAAATTAGACTTGTTTTCACAACCACTTCCATATGTAGGGGGTAATAATGTGATATTTTCTACTAATTTAATTTTACAATTAAATATTTTTAGAATGATAGAAATGCTTGTAAATAAAGTCTCATCAGAGGATGTTGCTAAAAAAGGAATACAATTTGAAAAAGAGATTCGTGAGGCATTAAGCCTAAATCCTCATATTAATGTAAATAAGGATGCTTTAAAGTACGAAGCATTTGACGGTAGAGAGATAGAATATGATTTTATTGGAACTTTTGAAGATTGCTTAATTTTGATGGAGTTTAAGCATTTAAAGGTACCATATACTGATAAAGAGAGATATAATTCTTTTGAAACATTAAAAGAAGCTTTTGAGCAAATAAAAAGGAGAAGTGAGTCTGTAGAAAAGGATTGGGAGAAAATAAAAGAACTTTCTACCCTAGATCTTCCAGAAAAACCTTTCAAAGAGGAGAAAATTATAAAAATAGTGTGTACTAATATCTATGAATTTACAACTCTTGAGGAAGATAATATAAAGGTTATAGATTCAACCTCTTTATTATGTTACTTTGTAAAGAAAAATACAGAGGTATTTGCTTCAGATGATTCAGTTTACAAAAGATTATCTCTATGTAAAAAGAGTAAACCGACAGTAAAAGAATTCTTAGAATTTTTAGAAAACCCTATAACGATAGAACCATTTAAAAAAGCTTTTAGTGAGCAGCTTCGTCCTATACAGATAATGGGGAAAGAGGACAATATAGCTATATATGAATTGATATTAAAAAAAGATCCTTATAAAGAATACATAAAAAAAATATTAGAGGACCCCAAAAAAATAAAGAAAGAACCAGAGAAAATAAAAAAGAAGAAAAAGTTAGGAAGAAATGAAAAGTGTTTTTGTGGAAGTGGAAAAAAATATAAAAAATGTTGTTTGAATTAGAAAAATTGAGACTAGCTACCTAATGGTAGCTAGTTTTCTTTATTTTCTCCTCTATCTCTTCTTGAAAAATATAGGGTATATTTATAGTAGAGGATTAGGTGAGCAACAGGTCACTTCCACCAAATGAATTTAAGACCACAACGGTCTTTAGATAAAGAAAAGAAGAGGCTTATGCCTCTTTTTTAGTATATAAAAATAAAAGAAGTTATTAAAATAGAGTTAATATATTAGGAGGTGGGATAATGGCAGTAGTAAAAAATTATAAATATAAAGGTGTCCCTTTGACATCTGGTATTGCTAAATACCTTATAATTAATAATTTAGAATCTAATAAACCTTATAAAACTAAAGAAATAAAAGAAATAATAGTAGGGATTCATTTAGAAGCTGGCGGTATGCCTCATGAAGGAAAGGATGTACAAAGAAATGTTATAAAAAAGGCCTTATCTATTTTAAAGTTAAATGGAAAAGCTGTAAATATAACTCAAGGGAATTGGAAGTTTGACTTAGGAGATAGAGATGATAATTTTCATCAAGAGGTGCTTAAGAAAAAGGAGTCTCTAGAGAAGAAAAAACAAAAAATAGATGCTTTTAACTTAATAGAGCCTAAACGTATTATAGGAGATATAACATTAGAAGGGTTTGTTTATTTTTACTATTATCCAGAATATAAAAAAAGTGGGAAAGAAACTTGGCCTTGTAAGATTGGAAGTTCAAAAGAAAAAGATTATAGCAGAGTCATAAAGCAAGTAGGAACAGGGATTCCAGAAAATCCAATATTAGAATTTGTGATTTTCCATGAGAAATACAAAGAATTAGAGAAGTTTATCCATTATCATTTTTTTTAAAGAAAAGAATATTAAAGAAGCTCGTGGTGATGAGTGGTTTGATACTAATGTCAATGAAGTATTAAGGCTTCTAATAATAAATGAACAGATAAGTTGTGAAGCGCTTAAGTTCTGAGAATTTAGAAGAATTAAGAATATTCAAAGGGGAAAAGAGGAGTGCTAGCCAATAGTCTTAATAGGCATTAGAAGTAAAATGGTTTTTCTATCGACTTAAACAGCCGATAGAACTTTGTACCTACAAAGGTTTACCGAGACCGTCAAACAGAATAAGTTCCGCAACGATGAACGCAAATCTTAACTTGGGGAGTGAGGACTGTAGCTCATAAAGGTCGGAGTATTAAAAATCTCACAAGGGAGACATTGTGAAAGTCTTGATTTTTCGGTTACCTTTGTATCAAGACAAAGGTAACACTAATTTTTTTTCAAAGAGGCGTCCTTTCTTGATTCGTTCTTTGGACGAGCAAAGAATGAATGTATCTCTTTACCAATCCCCAAATACCTGATAGAATACTTCAAATCAAATTCTGGAGGATAGAAATGATATTAAGTGGTGTAATAGCAAATTCTGTTGCAGTTGGTCTGGGATCTTTATTTGGAGTTTTCTTTAGAAATAAATTCAATAAAAAGGTAATCGATAATGTAATGAACGGTATGGGGCTATGTGTACTATATGTTGGAGTATCGGGGAGTCTGGCAGGGAAAAATATATTGGTAACAATCGGATCCATAGCTCTGGGAGGAGTTATCGGGGAGCTTATAGATATAGACGAAAGATTGAGGAAGTTTGGTTTTGCCATGGAAGATAGATTTAGATCAAATACAGATAAAAAGGAGTCCCTGGCAGAAGGTTTTCTTAACTCTACCATGGTAATTTGCGTAGGTGCAATGGCAATAGTTGGTTCCCTTCAAAGCGGTCTTATAGGAAACCATGAAACACTCTATGCCAAAGCATTTATCGACCTCTTTGTGGTACTGGCAATGTCTGCAACCATGGGGATAGGTGTGTTTTTCTCGGCATTTTCAATTTTATTCTACCAGGGAGCAATAACTTTATTTGCAGGAACTATCTCCCCCTTTCTATCGGAAGTTGTAATAGGTGAGGTAACCTGTGTAGGTTCCCTTGTGATCATAGCAATAGGGCTTAATATTTTGGGTATAACCAAGATAAAGGCTGCAAACCTTAGTTTGGCACCATTTATTCCTATAATTATATACTTATTTATATAGGCTGTTTAAAGATAGATATAAGCTAGGGAGAAATCCTTAGCTTTTTTTGATTAAAAGTAACCCTTCTAAATATTAAGGAATATAAAACCGTTCCTATATAATAACTTACATAGGAGGTGGACTATGAATTGTCCTAAATGCAACAAGGAATTGGAAAAGAATCAAAGTACTGGTGTCTACAGGTGCGAGGAGTGTAATGTAGATTATAGGGTAGCCGGTCTGTGCAATAAGTGTGGAGATAAAGTTGAGAAGCTGGCTGCATGCGGATCGGTAAGTTTCTGGTGTCATACATGTAATGAATTAAAGTCCAAGAGCACGGTAAAAAGAATATTGGAAGAGGCATAAAAATAAACTATCACTGGAAAACTCATGAATCTATTTAGATTCATGAGTTTTTTTAGATTGACCGAAAGCAGTCGTCGAACTTCACAGAAGATTTAAACTTCGGGACGTTGAACTCCCTTGGGCCCGTTCGGAGCCTGTAAAAAGTCTCGGAAACACCGACTTACTATAAAAGACAATTGCTGAAGGTCTTGAACTTTGGGTACCTTTCTTTCAAGAGAAAGGTATAAAACTTAAACTTCTATTTAAAGAGTTGGAATAAATCCGACTCTTTTTTAGTCCGACTTGAACAGCCGATCTAACTTTGTACTTAAAAAGCCTACCTAGACCGTCAAACAGAATAAGTTCCGCAACGATGGATACAAATTCTAACTATGGGAGTGAGGACTGTAGCTCACAAAGGCCGAAGTATTAATAGTGTTACCTAAGAGGCATTGTGAAAGTCTTGATCTCTTGGTTACTTCTGTATCAAGACAGAAGTAACATATCCATTGAGGATTCCCCCCATATAATATATAATCTTCCTATAAAGTATATAAAGGAGGATTGCCTTGTATAGAGAGCAGATAAAAAACTTTAAAGCAACCACAATCCAGGAGAAGGCAGATAAAAAAGCCATCCTGGAGTATATAGACCTCATGGGAGATGATATATTAAATAGAAGCAGCAGGCTGGCCCACCTTACCTCTTCGGGTTTTATAATGAATAGGAGTCTGACCAAAACCCTCATGATTCACCACAACATCTACGATGCCTGGGGATGGACGGGAGGGCATGCAGACGGAGACAGAGACCTCCTGGATGTAGCCATAAAGGAGGCGCTGGAGGAGACGGGGATCTCCAAGATAGAACCCCTGACTCAGGAGATGATAACATTGGATATCATTCCGGTACCAGCCCACATAAAGAGGGGGGAATATGTGAATGTCCACCTGCATCTCAATACCACCTATGTTCTCATAGCTGAAGAGGATGAAATCCTGACCATCAAGGAGGATGAGAACAGCGGAGTTAAGTGGATTCCCATAGAGGAGATGGAGGCAGAGGTCAATGAACCTGAGATGATCCCCATCTATAGGAAGATAGTGGAGAAGGCTAAAGCCCTGGGGAATTAACTAACCAGAGCAGTATTAGAAAAGTTAGAGCTAGATTTTAATTAGGTTCTTTTTATTATTAAGGAAGGTACAGAGAAGAATTTCTGTATTTTCCCTGCATTTCATGATAGAATTTACCTTAGGATTTCTAACAATAAATAAAGAAAAGATTATATACAGGAGTTAAATTTTATGAGTATTTTAAATGTAAGTAATGTAAGTCATGGATTTGGTTCCAGGGTAATCCTGGAGGATGCTTCCTTCCGTCTCCTCAAGGGGGAGCACGTGGGACTTGTGGGAGCCAATGGTGAGGGGAAGTCTACCTTCCTGAATATCATAACTGGAAAGCTGATGCCCGATGAGGGAAAGGTGGAGTGGTGCAACCACATTACAACTGGATACCTTGACCAGTACAGCACCCTGGAGAAGGGGAAGACCATAAGGGATATACTGAAATCAGCCTTCTCCCACATGTTTGAGCTGGAGCAGAAGACCATGGAGCTCTATGAAAGGATGGGGGAGTGTACTCCAGAGGAGATGGATACCATCCTAGAGGAGGTAGGGGAGATCCAGAGTATCCTGGAGAGTTCCGACTTCTACAACCTGGACTCCAAGATAGAGGAGTATGCAGCTGGACTGGGGCTTATGGATATAGGCCTTGAAAGGGACGTAGCAGACCTTTCAGGGGGACAGAGAGCTAAGATCCTACTGGCCAAGGTCCTTCTTGAAAACCCAATGATACTTATTCTGGATGAGCCAACGAACTTCCTAGATGAGGATCACATTAACTGGCTGAAAAACTTCCTGAAGAACTATGAGAATGCCTTTATCCTGGTATCCCATGATATACCATTCCTAAATGATGTAACCAATGTAATATATCACGTCGAAAAAGCGGTTCTTACAAGATATACAGGAGATTACTATCAGTTTAGGGAGATGTATGAGCTGAAGAAGAGGCAGATAGAGCAGGCCTATAAGAAGCAGCAGAAGGAGATAGCTCACCTGGAAAAGTTTATCGCCAAGAATAAAGCCCGTGTGGCCACAACAAATATGGCCAAGGACAGACAGAGGAAGCTGGACCGTATGGAGGTCATCGAGATAGCCAAGGAAAAGCCAAAGCCAATCTTTGGATTTAACACAGCAAGAACTCCGTCCAGGGAGATAGTGGGAGTAAGCGACCTGGTAATAGGTTATGATGAACCTCTCACAAAGCCACTGAACTTCTCCATCGAGCGTAACCAGAAGATTGCCATAAGGGGAGTCAACGGACTGGGGAAATCTACCCTGCTGAATACCATCCTTGGAAGGATAAAACCTATCTCCGGTGATGTGGAGCAGGGACAGTTTGTAGAGGTAGGATACTTTAAGCAGGAGGAGGAGAGCAGCAATAAGACTGCTTTAGATGAGTTCTGGGATGAATTTCCGAGCTTTACCAATGCTGAGGCCAGAGCGGCTCTGGCAAGGTGCGGCCTAACTACAGACCACATAACAAGCAAGATGAAGGTCCTATCTGGAGGGGAGAATGCCAAGGTAAGGCTGGCGAAGATAATGAACAGAGATATAAATGTACTTGTGCTGGACGAGCCTACAAACCACCTGGATATAGATGCCAAGGAGGAACTCAAGAGAGCTGTAAGGGAGTTTCAGGGAACTGTGGTAATGGTAAGCCACGAACCGGACTTCTATATGGATGTAGCTACAGAGATCTGGGATGTAGAGGACTGGACAACAAAGGTTATATAGGTAGGGTTTTATTTTCTAAATAAACATTGAATATAAGATTAATTAAAGGTGTCAGATTATATGTCTGGCTCCTTTTTTCTTTAGAATAGAATGATAAAAGCTATAGAGGTAAGTTTAAAATAAATACTGTTTCACTCTCTTTGGAGAGCGAGGCACTTTCTTACCATGATGCAAGAAAGTGCCCAAAGAAGATCTAGTCCTGCGTAATGTCTCTAATGTGAATTATTAATATTCGACCTTTGATAGCTACAATCATAACTCTGTGGGAAAAGATGGTAAAACGTTATGATAAACTCAAGCTGTTGTACGGTCTAGAAAAGCTAGAAGTACAAAGGTGCATCGACTACTTCGGACACTTTTATATCAAAAGAATATCCCTATAAATAATTTCTGAATATTTAGTTAGTAAAAAGATCTTTAAAATGATTAAAAGTCTGGGAGGAGCTAGTCATATTACACTACTCACTATTTCTACTTCGTTTATTATATCAAGACAAGAAATGAAACTGCTTCCAAGAGAGGTTAAAAGGAAGAAGGAGATGGAGTCTTTTTTTAAAAATTCAAAAAACTTTAGAATTGTTCTAAAAAATATCACGATTGTTTTAAATGAGAGAACTGCAAAAAAGATAAAAATAAACCACAATAATGGATTAAAACGAGAGTATAATTTCAATATTTTATAAAAAAAAAGAATTTTTTATAAAAAAAAGTTATAAATTTTTGTACTCTTAACCCCTAAATGTATATATTTGTATTCTATCTGAACCAAAAAAACTTAAATCTTACATTTTAACTTCAAATAAAACAAAAGTTGTGCTAATATATACTTGAATAAGGCAATTGTTCAAAGGAAGGGTTATATATTTAAAGCAGTTTTTAAAGAATTCTGAAACTTCAGCTTCTGAAGATTTCAAGAAAACTATTATCATGAGGTGAGAAAGTTATGAGAGATTTATTGAGCAAGTGGAATCAACTAAGTTTAGTAAAAAGAATTATCATCGGTTTAACAATGGGTATCATACTAGCACTAACAGTTCCAGATATGGCAAAGCCAGTATCTATCTTTGGATCGTTATTTGTAGGAGCACTAAAGTCGGTAGCACCGATCCTAGTATTCTTCCTAGTAATGTCAGCTGTATCTCAGCATAAGAGTGGACAGAAGACAAATATGAAGTCTGTTGTTACTCTTTATCTTATTGGAACATTTGCAGCTGGACTTGTGGCAGTTTTAGGAAGTTTCATGTTCCCAGTAACTATTAAACTAGGTGCAGGAGCAGGTGGAAGTGTTACACCTCCAGGTGGAGTTGTAGAGGTATTAAAGGCACTACTTCTAAATGTTGTAGACAACCCTATCCACGCACTGGCTAGCGCAAACTATATCGGTATTCTTTCTTGGGCACTGCTTCTTGGAATCGCTCTAAAGAATGCACCTGAGTCAACTAAGACAATGGTTTCTAACTTCTCAGATGCACTATCTCAGGTTGTTAGATGGGTTATCAGCTTAGC
This sequence comes from Propionigenium maris DSM 9537, assembly GCF_027925155.1. Taxonomy (GTDB): domain Bacteria; phylum Fusobacteriota; class Fusobacteriia; order Fusobacteriales; family Fusobacteriaceae; genus Propionigenium; species Propionigenium maris. Next base: position 65,032 of record NZ_BSDY01000008.1, read on the forward strand.
ACCACTAGGAATCATGGGACTAGTATTTGCAACTATCTCTGAAAATGGTATTGGGTCAATGGTAGATTATGGACGTCTTCTAGGACTACTTCTTGGATGTATGGCATTCATGGCACTTGTTGTAAACCCACTTATCACATTTGTTATGATTCGTCAGAATCCTTACCCACTAGTGTTTAAGTGTCTTAAGCAGAGTGGAATAACAGCATTCTTCACAAGAAGTTCTGCTGCAAACATCCCTGTAAATATGGAGCTATGTGAGGAGCTAGGACTAGAGAAGGACGTATACTCTGTATCGATCCCTCTAGGGGCAACAATCAACATGGCTGGAGCGGCAATTACAATCTCAGTATTAACTCTTGCTGCTGTACACACACTTGGAATTCAGGTAGACATGGGAACTGCACTAATTCTAAGTATCCTATCAGCTGTAAGTGCTTGTGGAGCATCTGGTGTAGCTGGTGGATCGTTACTTCTTATCCCTCTAGCTTGTAGCCTGTTTGGAATTCCAAATGAAGTGGCAATGCAGGTAGTAGCTGTTGGATTCGTTATCGGAGTTATTCAGGATTCAGTGGAAACTGGTCTTAACTCATCAACAGACGCACTGTTCACAGCTGTAGCTGAGATGGCAGAGTGGAGAAAGAAAGGTAAAGCAATCGTTATCAACAACGCATAGTACTATTGAAAGATAGATATTTATAGAGTAGGAACCGGGGAGGAATCCCCGGTTCTTTTTGTATAGCTATAGAAGAAGGCAAACTATAGTGAGTTTAAGGGGAGGTATGATGAAGTTTAATCTACTAAAGGGAGCTGCAGAGATAAAGCTGAGATCGGTTAATGAAAGAAGGATCTATGAATACCTGGAAACCTTTAAGGTAAAGGAACTCCAGAGGGAGGAAAGAGTAAATCTAGGTTCAGAAGAGATGCAGATTCGGTCCTTTGAGAGTAAGGGTGAGATTAAAAGGGGAGTAAGGGACGGATTTGTAGTAGCTATAGACTGTTTCAACAGATACTTCATCTGTCTTTCTAAAAGGGGGAGGGAGCAGTCGATCTATCTTCTGAAGATACAATTTGACCTGGATGAGATCTTTGGAAGAGAAGCAGCAGACCTTATGGATCTAAGGGAGGAGAAGGTTCTGGGAGCAGGTATCGGGATAGAGGAGGCAGAAACCCTCATAGACAACTATCTGGAATGGATGAAGGAGAGGGAAGAGCATAAGGAGGAGGCAGCTAAAGAGAAGGTTGTGGAAGACAGGGCCGAGAAGGATATAGAGAATGAGGAACTGAAAAGGTGGTTTGAAGTATAGGATGAAAAAGGGAGCCCGAGAAGGCTCTTTTTTTATTGCTAAGGAAGGTATAGGTTTTATAAAAAATACATAAAGTAATGAATATTCCAACTGATTATTAGGATGCAACGTCACGTTGCTTTTTATTTGGATAAATATTTTTTGAAAAGATTTAAATTACCTCTCCTGAAAATATTAAAAAATGAAAAAAATAAAACACTATGATTGCTTAATTAACACTATCATTCACGAGATAAATCTTAAATTAATTTTAAGTATATTTTATAAATAAAACTCTTGATTTATCTATGAAATATATGTATAATTATTATAAGGATATATTGAAAGAATAGTTGCTGAGAAAATACTACTTAAAGATAAGAAAAGACTAAAAATGCGACTAATAACATAAAAATAGAGGCTATATGGTTAACTTTAACACTACTTATTTAAGGGAGGGATTGATATGACACTAAAGAAGATGAAGAAATCACAGGAAGTTTTACAGGCTATGGTAATTCATGAAAACGGAATGGTAACTCATAGAGGCTTTACATCGTATGATGCAGTTGTTAACTACAGAGAGAGAAATAAGAAGGACAGAGTAGTTCTAGAAGAGGGAACTAGAAACTAGATTTAGAATCTGAAGCAGCCAGGAAGGCTGCTTTTTTATTTGCTTAATTTCTTTCTGGAAGAAGTTTCTATGGAACAGGAATTTTATCTAGGAGTGGTATAGGTATAGTGCATGAAATTCTGATTGAGGAGGTAAAGATTATGTCTATAAGCACTATGGGGGGAGATAAGGGGAAAACATCTCTCTGGAGCGGAGAGAGGGTGGCAAAGGAGAGCCTAAGGGTAGAGGCCTATGGAACAATAGATGAACTGAACTCACACCTGGGAGAGGCAAAGCACTATGTGAAGGTTGAGAGGGTAAGGGAGATAATAGACGGGATACAGGAGGATCTCTTCAGGGTAGGGGGAGGTCTGGCTACCATAGGGGAGTTTAAGAAACCTATTGAAAAGTATCATGTGGGGCATATAACCAGCCTGGTCTATGAGCTGGAAAATGAATTTCAGTTTAAGGGGTTTGTGGTGCCCGGGATGACCCTGCAGTCTGCCAAGCTGGATGTAGCCAGAAGTGTAGCCAGAAGAGCAGAGAGAAGGGTGCTGGCCCTGGCAGCTGAGGAGGAGGTAGCCGAGGAGATAAAAAAATATGTGAACAGGCTCTCGGACCTTATCTACCTCTTAGCCAGAGTAGAGGAGAAGGCAGAGGGGAAGATCAAGCTGGTGGAGTGGAAGTAGAGGAGGCAAAAAGTTTTTTTGGACTGGTTTTTTAAATGAACACCGAAATTTAAGCTTCTGTTAGAGAGAATTTGAGCCTGTAAAACCTTAAATTAAGAATGCTCTATACAGATAAAAAGAACAAAAGATCCGTTTATATGGTAATGATATTAACGTTTATAATTAAATTTCTTAAAAGAGTGACAAAGTCACTTTTTGTCTTTGTTTTAATGAGATATAATTTAATCAGGAGATTATTATATTTGAGGTGAGGCATGAGAAGTTTAGTTTGGTATGGAAGAAGGTTCTTCAAGTACTATATTCAAAATCCAGGATACAGGGTTGTCTATGGTTCGTTTAGTAATTATTGCAGGTGCAGGAAGAAGTATGAAGAGGGCGGAAAGTAAGAACGGTGAGGTTTGAGTACTAGCTTAGATAAAACAAGATGAAAAAGCAACTGAGGTTGCTTTTTTTATTGTGAATGAGGTGAAAAAATAATATAATCTAAGAAAATAAAAGAGATGGGATGATGAAAGTTGGCGAAGATAAATAAGGTTACGGGATTTATAGACAGTGTTATAGGAAAAGCAATAGTTGTAGGAGTGGAGCTCTATGGAAGGGATAAGGCAGGATCTATGGAGGAGAGCCTTTCAGAGCTGAAGGAGCTGGCCAGAGCTGCCAATATCGATGTAGTGAAGGTGGTAAAGCAGAGGCTAAACAAGATAAAGGTGGGAACCTACCTGGGGAGAGGAAAGCTGGATGAGATAAAGATGATGAGTAAGATCCACGGAGCAGATATCCTTCTTGTGGATGACGAGCTTTCAGGTATTCAGATAAGAAATATGGAAGCCTACCTGGATATGGAGATAATAGACAGAACGAGCCTTATACTGGATATATTTGCCACAAGGGCAAAGACCAGGGAGGGAAAGCTCCAGGTGGAGCTAGCAAGGCTTAAGTATGCAAAACCAAGAGAGATTGGCGGTATGGGAATAGCTCTTTCAAGACAGGGAGGAGGAATAGGAACTAGGGGACTGGGAGAAAAGAAGCTGGAGGTAGACAGGAGAAATATATCCAGAAGGATAAGCGAGGTAGAGAAGGCCATAGAGGATGTAAAGAAGCAAAGAAACGTCCAGAGGCAGAAGAGGCAGAAGAGCCATCTTCCTACAGTGTCCCTTGTGGGGTATACAAACTCGGGAAAATCTACCCTTATGAACCACTTTATAAGGCAGAACAACCCCCTCTGGAGTAAGCACGAGTCACCAGCTCAGGATATGCTCTTTGCAACTCTGGATCCCTTTCACAGAAAGATAGCCCTGAGAGATAATCTGGAGTTTATCCTGGCAGATACAGTGGGATTTGTAAGTAAGCTTCCCCACTCGCTGGTAGAGGCCTTTATGTCTACCCTGGAGGAGGTAAGGGAGGCAGACCTGCTCCTTTATATCCTGGATATATCCAACGATGAGTATGAGCACCAGCTTAAGGTAACCCAAGAGGTAATCAAGGAGCTGGAGGCAGACGATAAACCCTATATAATAGTAGAGAATAAAGCAGATAAACTGGAGGAGGGAGTAGAGAGGGAGCACAGCGATGTCTTTGCTGCCTCTGTGAGAATCTCAGCTCTTACAGGGGAGGGAGTGGACAGCTTAGCGGAGGAGATAGAAAAAAAACTCCTAACCAACTTCACCGAGGTGGAGATGCTGATCCCCTATGATATGGGGAGACTTGCAAGCTATATAATGGACAAAACCAAGGTAGTGGAGCATGAGTACAGGGGAGACGGCCTCTGGGTAAGGACAAACCTCAATGTCCACGATGTTGAAAGGTACAGGAAGTATATAAAAAATTAAGAGTCCCCCCTGGGGACTCTTTTTTATAAATTTATTTAATTGAAGCTACCAGGGAACTTGCTTCATCCTTTAATTTCTGGATCTTTTCATTGTCACAAGCCTTTCTTGAGATAAGGCTTCTGATAGACTTTAACCTCTTCAACCTGTTTCTTCTCTTGGAAAGATTTCTTTTGAACATAACAACATCCCCTCCTATTTTATATTAAATAGTTTTCACACTTATTTTGTGTAAAACTGTATAGCTTCTACTTGGAAGGGGAGGATTTCCTTTAAATAAAATAAAAATATGCTCCTTGGGGAAGCATATTTTCAGAGGGTTATATATTTCAAAAAATAGTTGATTTTAAACGTAAGCTTCCTTGTTTGAAGGAGTAAGAAGAGCCTGAATCTTAGACATAACTAAGTTTACAAACCTTCCCATGATAAAGATACAAACCAGAGCCATAACAGCTGATTTTATTCCGAAGACAAACATGGATGAAATTACCACCATGGAGTCTACAATAGCCATACATGAACCTACAGGTATCTTAAGGTATTTGCTCACTACCTGAGCCAAGATAACAGTACCACCTGTGTTACTTCCCACTGCTACAGCCAGTCCGATACCGCTTCCCACAATTATTCCTGCAAAGACAGCTCCAGCAAGGGGGTTGTTTCCAGAGAAGTTCTTAAGGGTATCAAAGGCAAAGAAGGCTTCAGCCAATCCAGTGTAAGCAGGGAATAAAAAGATTCCGCAAAGACACTTAACAGCATACTCCTTACCATAGACATAGAGTCCCAAAAGGAAGATAGGGACATTAAGAGCCAGCATGGTAATTCCCACAGGTATTTCCAGTAGGTAATATATAAGGGTAGACATTCCTGTAACTCCTCCAGCAGCAAGCTTAGAAGGTATAAGGAAGTTGATTATTCCCAGTGAACAAATAAATAAACCAATATTGATAATCAGGAATTCCTGAGCATACTTTTTAATATCCATCTTCATCTCCTTTGTTTGAAAAAATAGTATAAATAAATACAAAATACTTCTCATTAGTAAAAATCACACAAGAGGAATTATACTAAATAAATATAAGAAAAGCAACAAAAATATTAAATTTTTAAAAAGAATTTTTTAAGGATTTTATAAAGTCAGAGTACTCCTGGAAGCTTTTGATTTAAGGGGGAGGAAAGGTATGATATAGCAAGAACTAATGAGTGTTCAGGTGTAGTGGTAAAGAGGGGAGGGAGGTGCTCCACCTTTCTAATTTAATATGACACATTAAACTAAGTATGATAAAATAAAGATCTAATTTAGCAAGATGCAGAAGTGTAGGAGTAAAAAAAATTAATATAGGAAGTGAAGGGACCTGGGTGAAGGATGGGTTTACCCCAGGAGAACTAAAGTTGTATTAGGAGGATATAGATGAGAGAACAATTTTCAAATATGGAGATGCTTGGAAGTACATATAAGATAAGCTGTGGAATAAGGGGAGACCTTACATGTAATATCTACGTGTGCCTGGGAAGCGGGCAGTATTCAGCTGAGGAAACAGCTAAGGCTCTTTCAGAAACAAGGATGAAGGAGGATATGGAGTGGGAGCTCTATGACTTTGAAGAGGAGAACGGAGGAACTGGAGTTGGGTATACATTTACTCACTCAGATGAGTCCAATGAACTAGAGGTAATGGTAGAGCTGTGCACTATGAACGGATATAAGTGTGTGTATGAGCTTGTGGCTGAGAGGGGAGACCTGGATCAGGCTGAGGAAGCTATAGAGGAGCTATTTGGAGAGTTTATCGATGAAAAGTTTGAGGAGATAGACAGGATAGAGGCTGAGATAGCTGAGGAAGTTAAAAAAGGTGAAAAGTCTTCAAAAAGAAAGTAAAAGGTATCCAGAGTTTTCTCTGGATACCTTTTTTATTGTTAAAGAAAGTATAGAATTTGTAAAAACACTGAATCAAATGATAAGTGTTCCAAATTATTATAAGGATGCAACGTCATGTTGCTTTTTATAGAAGGAAGTTGAGCCTTTCTATAGCTTTCTCCAGTGTTGCTAGGGATTTGTAATCGGACTCAGTAAGGAAGGATTCCACCCACTTCTCAGATAATGAGACAACCTTTCTTCCCTCCTCTGAAAGATGGATCTCGGTCTTCTTCATCCCCTTGTTTTCAGATACTTCTATCTGAAGAAGTTTGAAGTAGTCGAGGTTTCCTATCATCCTGCTTATCATAGGGGAGGAGATGGCCATCTTCTTGGCCAGGGCATACTGGGTAGTTCCCTCTGCCCCACCGATGTGAAAGAGGAGAAGATATTCCGAATAACTAAGAGAGATAGAAAACTCTCTGGAAAGAAACTCCTCTACAGACCTTTCCAGCATCATCTTTGCCTTTCTCATTGTTCCAAGTTTAAATAATGGCATCATCATCCCCTCCTGCAATCCTCTCTATAATTGAGTAGTAGTTATCGATAGCTTCATTGATCTCTGCTATGGCGTCCTCCTCCTGAAACTCCCTGAAGATCTTTTCAGCCATGTGGATCCTGTAGGCAACCATCATGTCCTGGGCAATGGGAGAGAGGTTAAGGGCAAACTTCAGAGGGGTCTCCGATACAACCCTCCTTGTAATGAGTTCCTTCTTCTCCAGCTTCTTGATAACCTGACTTACCTGGGGAAGGTTCAGAGTGGACATCTTAGAGAGGTCGTAGAGACTGGATTCCGGGTTGTGGATCAGGTACTGAAGACATATTAACTCTGTATGGGAGAGGGCAACATTGTAGACCCTTTTCATATATTTTTTTAGAGATCTTTCAAAGAGAAACTTTCCCCTGTGGATCTCACAGATAGTTTCAAAAAACTGCATAGACTACCTCCTGTCAAAAAACAATATCTTCATATTATAACATAGGAGGCAGAAATATCCCTAAGACATATTACCTAGAGTAATGGAAGGGTCAAAACAACATAATATTTTTCATATATCAATAGTTATTTTAGTTAACGTTGACTTTTTTGAGGATTTCAATATACCCAGCGTAAGGCTGTAGAATTCCTCCGTTAATAAAATTATTGGAGGTTAGTTATGAGAAAGTTATTATCGGCTTTGGTATTATTGGTGGCAGTTTCTAGTGTTTATGCAGAAAAGGGTGAGTTTTCATATATTCCTAAGGTAAAGGTAGGGGCGAGTAAGGCCGACCTAGATTATGGAGGATATTCTGCTACAGATACAGAGCCAACGATTGGATTAGGGATGGACATCCTTTATGGTTTTACAGATAACTTTGAGGCAGGAGTGGGAGTGAGCCTTGAGAGGAACTATATAGCCAAGGACTTTGGAGATTTTATTGGAGAGTCTGAGGATACAAGATTTGGTCAGCTATTTTTAACGGGAAGATACAACTTCAGAAACAGCTCGGAATTCACTCCGTTTATCCAAGCTAAAGCAGGATTAGCAAGAGGTGGAGAATCATTCTCAAAGTCATATCAGACAAGGGATAGTTACTACTCTGGATCGGTAGATATGGATGCTACAGCTGTTTACGGAATTTCAACAGGAATTGAGTATAAGAGTGTTAATGTAGAGTTAGGATATGAGGTTATCAAGGTAGATCTTGATATGGAAGGAAGTCATAATGGTCAGAAAGAATCTATGTCGATGGAAGAAGACATTAAGACTATCTACCTGGCTGTTGGATACAGATTCTAATCTAAAAAATTAAGATAATATAGATTATATTGTGTAAAGTAAAAAGCCGCCAAAAAAGGCGGCTTTTTTAATTGCCTCTTTATAGTATAATAAGTTATTAATGTAAAGAGAGTTTTTCAGGGAGAGAGATATGTATGTACTATGAGGAGAGAGCGATAAAGGACAGGAAGTTAGTAGGGGAAAGTTTTTCAGGGGATGAGTTTTTTGAGGTGGTATTTGAAAGGTGTGATTTTACAGAGAGCAGGTTTGATGACGGGGACCTGGAGGAGTGTACCTTTGATAACTGCGACCTCTCCCTTGTTAGCTTTAACGGTGCCAGGTTCAAGGGAGTAAGGTTTATAGGGTGCAAGATACAGGGGGTGGACTTCTCCAAGAATTCTAGCCTATTCTTCGACTGCACCTTCGAGGGATGCACCCTGAGGTACTGTACCTTTGGAGACCTCAATTTAAAGGGAGTGGAGTTCAGGGAAAGCCAGGTTGAAGAGTGTAACTTTGAGGGGTGTGATATGAGGGGAGCAATCATAGAGGAAAGCAGCTTTAGGGGAAGCAGCTTTAGCAGGTGCGACCTGAGGAAAACTAAGTTTAAAAAAAGTGAAGATATAGGAATAAATCCAGTGGATAACAAAACTGAGGGGATGGAAATTCCGGCCTTGGAGGCGGGGAACATCCTCAGTTACTTTGGAATAAAGCTTAAATAGAGGAGGAAGTATGAAGATATATGAGGAGTTAAGAAAAAGATATGAAGGTATAGAGGAGTACAGTATGGAAAGCGGAGACTGGGAGGATGCGGGAGTAGAGGCCTATAAGGCTGGAAACTATCTGAAGGCTGTAGAGGAGTTTCAGAGGGTGATAGTATCTATTCCAGACCACTACAACGCCTATGAGATGTGCAGCTATGCTCTTTATAAAAGTGGAGAGAGGAAGAAGGCTGTGGGGTATCTAGAGGAGGGGCTGGAGATAGCAAAATCTTATCACTGTGAGTCGGAGATCCTTGAGGAAGTGTTAGAGGAAGTAGTAGAAGATATGGAGAGAAGTCTTAAAGGGATGAAGAAGGGTGAGGAGCTGGATACAGAGTATATAGAGGAAATAATGGAATAAAGGAGTCTGAATTACAAAGTGAAGAGTACTTCTAAAGGTTAAAATTTTTAGAGCACTAACATATAGCCGCAGAGAGGCTGGAGTCTTCTACAGAAAAGCTCTAAATAGTAATCGTCAATTGACACGAATAGGCTTTAAATGGACCGGAGATAGTCGTCGGGCACCACAATAAGAATGTATCCTAATTCCGTTGTACTTATTAGGTTCTATCTAGAGTCCATAAAAGGAATAGGTGCTTTGAGTTACTAAAAAAGACCATATTGAAGGTCTTGAACTTTGGGCACCTTTTTTTCAAGAGAAAGGTGCGAAATTTGTATTAAGTCGATAGAAAATTTATTTTATAAAAAGTAGCTGACCATAAGTGGTAATTCACTTAATTAGGTCAGCTGTTTTTTTTATTATTAAGGAAAGTATAAAATTTATAAAGAAATTGCGTGAAGTAATGAGAGGTCCAACTGGTTATTAGGATGCAACGTCACGTTGCTTTTTAGTCTAACTTTATAAACTTTGGTTTTCTTTCATTGAAAACGGCATAGTAGTCAAATCCGCAACCCTTTAGCAGCTCAAAGGCTTTGTCGAAATCCTTGGCTACATGGGAAGCTATGTGGGAGTCGGAGCCTATGGTAACGATCTCTCCCCCCAGCTCCCTGTATTTTTTTAAGATCAGGTCGTTGGGATAGGGCTCAGAGGTACCATATCTATAAGCAGAGGTGTTTATCTCCAGTCCTGAATTGTTTTTAACAAGGGTTTTAAGGATCTCCTCTATTAGGTCCCAGTGCTTTTTATAGTCTATGATGTTGAAGTCCCTATGTACATTTCTTCCATACCTCTTTATAAAGTCCAGGTGTCCGCAAACTGAGATATCCTTGAAGATAGTTGCATTTTTCAGGGTCTCCTGGAAATAGATGGCATGGGCCTCATCCCTTGTTTTACATAGGAAGAAGTCATCCTCCACAGGGTTTTTACCTATAGCACAGTGGGTGGAACCTATTATAAAGTCAAGGCTCCTGTTGGCTGCAAGGGCATTAAACTCATCTGCAAGGTGGGGCTGGAGTCCAAACTCTACACCGATATTTATCTTTAAATTTTTCTTTAATCTCTCACGGAAATTCTTGAGGAGGGAGATATACTCCTCCATGTCAAATTCAAACTCCGCACTTCCAGAGGGGAAGTCTGGATCCACATGGTCTGTAATGGTGACCTCCTGGATCTTATTTTCTATGGCATAGTTAAAGATATTTTCCAGCTTCTCCTGGCAGTCGCCGGAAAAGAGGGAGTGGATATGGCTATCGGCTATATACATTGAAATCCTCCTAAAGTCTTTTTTTTAATAATTGTAACTAAATAAGACTCCCTTGTCCACATAAATGAAGTGAGAGAGGCGTTGTTTTATCTATTATAGAGAGGAAGGTTTTGGCTTTTAAGGGAAGGAAAAAACCTTGACAAGAAGTAGGTGGTTTGCTATAATTAAGCGTTGTTTAAATACACACATTGATTATTTCTAGGGGTGGTGTCTGATATTCAGATGTCCTAGTTTTGAGATCAATGGAAGAAAAAACCAAAAATCAGGAGGAAACAAAAATGGCAGTAGTAACTATGAAACAATTACTAGAAGCTGGTGTGCACTTCGGTCACCAGGCTAAGAGATGGAACCCTAAGATGGCTAAGTACATCTTCACAGAGAGAAATGGAATTCACGTAATCGACCTTCACAAGTCACTTAAGATGATCGAAGTTGCTTACAACGTAGTAAGAGAGATCGCTGAGAACGGTGGAGAAGTTCTTTTCGTAGGAACAAAGAAGCAAGCTCAAGAGGCAGTAAAAGAGCAAGCTGAAAGAGCTGGAATGTACTACATCAACAACAGATGGCTTGGTGGAATGCTAACTAACTTCCAAACTATCAAGACTAGAGTAGCTAGACTTAAAGAGCTTGAGACACTTGATGCTGATGGAACTCTAGATACTTCATACACTAAGAAGGAAGCAGCTAACATGAGAAAAGAGCTTGCTAAGCTTTCTAAGAACCTTTCTGGAATCAAGAACATGAAGAAACTTCCAGCGGCTATCTTCGTAGTAGACGTTAAGAAGGAAGCACTTGCAGTAACTGAGGCAGTAAACCTTGGTATCCCTGTAATCGCAATGGTTGACTCAAACGTAGATCCAGACAACATCACTTACCCAATTCCTGCAAACGACGATGCAATCAGATCGGTAAAGCTTATGTCTACAATCGTAGCTAACGCTGTAATCGAAGGAAATCAAGGTGCAGAAGTTGAAGCTACTGAAGCTACTAACGAAGTAGTTGCAGAAGGTTCAGCAGAGTAATTGATACTTTAAATATAAAAAAGTTAAATTATAGATAAGCCTGGATTGAGTACTTGAAATTAGTACTCAATTCTTGTATTGTATAGGTTGTAAGGGAGAGATAGTAAAATATCTCATTAAACAGCTAAAAAATACTATAAAATAATACTATTAGACCAGGAGGAAATAGAAATGGCAGCTATTACGGCTAAGATGGTAAAAGAGTTAAGAGAAATAACAGCAGCAGGAATGATGGACTGTAAAAAAGCACTAACTGAAAAAGACGGTGATATGGAAGCAGCGATCACACTACTAAGAGAAAAGGGAATGGCTAAGGCAGCTAAGAAGGCTGACAGAGTAGCAGCTGAAGGACTTATCTTCGACGGTGTTTCTGCAGACCACAAAACAGCTATCCTAGTTGAGTTCAACTCTGAGACTGATTTCGTAGCAAAGAACCCTGAGTTCGTAAGCTTTGGAAAGAAGCTTGTTGAGCTTGCACTTGCAAACAACGTAGCAACTGCAGAGGAGCTTAAGGCAGTAGAGGTTGACGGTAAGACTGTTGAGACTCTAGTAACTGAGCTAATCGCTAAGATCGGAGAGAACATGACTCTTAGAAAGGTTGAGAAGATAACTACAGACGCTGGTTTCGTAGCTACTTACAGCCACATGGGAGGAAAGCTTTGTGTAGTAACTGAGCTTGCAGGAGAGGCTAACGCTGAGACTGTTGAAAAAGCAAGAGGAATCGCTATGCACGTAGCAGCTATGAACCCTGGGTACCTTAAGCCAGAGGACGTAACAGCTGACGACCTTAAGAAGGAGATGGAGATTGCAAGAGTTCAGCTTCTAGACGAAGGTAAGCCAGAGAAGATCATCGACAACATCCTTAAAGGAAAAGAGAGAAAGTTCTATGAGGAGCAGTGTCTTGTTAAGCAGGTTTATGTAAGAGCTGAGGACAAGGAAACTGTAGAGCAGTTTGCTGGAGACAATACAGTACTTTCATACACTAGAGTAAAAGTTGGAGAGGGAATCGAGAAAAAAGAAGAAGATTTCGCAGCAGAAGTAGCAGCTCAAATCAACGGTTAATTATAAAATTATAAAGGGGGTGCTTAGCATCCTCTTTTTTTGAACGAGGAGGAAAGATGAAACCTGCATATAAAAAAGTACTATTAAAACTAAGTGGAGAAGCACTAATGGGAGATCAGGCTTTCGGTATCTCATCTGAAGTGATCGCTTCATATGCAAGACAGATAAAGGAAGTAGTAGAGTTAGGAGTAGAGGTAGCTATAGTTATCGGAGGTGGAAACATCTTTAGAGGGCTTTCTGGAGCAGAGCAGGGAGTGGACAGAGTTACTGGAGACCACATGGGAATGCTGGCAACAGTTATTAACTCACTGGCGCTACAAAACTCTTTAGAGCAGATCGGAGTACAGACAAGAGTACAGACTGCAATAGAGATGCCTAAGATTGCAGAGCCGTTTATCAAGAGAAAGGCTCAGAGACACCTTGAAAAGGGAAGAGTAGTAATTTTTGGAGCAGGAACAGGAAATCCTTACTTCACAACAGATACAGCAGCAGCACTTAGAGCTATCGAGATGAATGCTGATGCAGTGGTAAAAGCTACAAAGGTAGACGGAATCTATGATATGGATCCTGTAAAGTATCCAGAAGCTAAGAAGTATGAGAGAGTAACTTATACAGAGGTTCTAAACAAGGATCTGAAGGTAATGGATGCAACTGCTATATCTCTATGTAGAGAAAATAACCTTCCAATTATTGTGTTTGATTCACTTACTGAAGGAAACATCAAAAAGGTAGCTATGGGTGAAAACATAGGTACTACTGTAGTAGAGGGATAGTAAAATTTTGATCAAGGATAACTTTGACAAAATTCTGTAAATAAAGTAGGATTAAGATAAGAGAAAGTATGAAACTTTGAGTAAGAATATTTTAGGAGGAAAAAAATGCCAGCAAATAAAATGATGACAGATTGTCAAACAAAAATGGATAAGGCAATAGAATCTACAAAGCACCACTTTGCTTCGATCAGAGCAGGTAGAGCAAACGTATCTATGCTAGACGGAGTAAAGGTTGAGCAGTACGGTTCTGAGATGCCACTAAACCAGATCGGAAGTGTATCAGCACCAGAAGCTAGACTTCTAGTAATCGATCCTTGGGATAAGTCGGTAATCCCTGCTATCGAGAAGGCTATCCAGGCTTCAAACATCGGACTAACTCCAAACAACGACGGTAAGGTAATCAGACTTCAGATTCCTGAGCTTACTGCAGAGAGAAGAAAAGAGTATGTAAAGATGGCTAAGGGAGAGGCTGAAAACGGTAAGGTAGCTGTAAGAAACATCAGAAAGGATGCTAACAACCACCTTAGAAAGCTTGAGAAGGATGGAGATATCACTCAGGATGAGCTAAAAGAGTTTGAAACTAAGGTACAGAAGCTTACTGATGACCACATCAAGAAGATCGACGAACTTTACAAGGCAAAGGAAAAAGAGATCACAACTGTATAGTTTAAGTATGGCAGAGTCTTAGGACTCTGCTTTTTTTATTTAAAAATCAATTTCTGTTAATGTTTCTCCAGTATCCCTTAGTATAGCAAAGAGGGAGGTGAGATATATGAAAATCTACAAATTAGCAACCTTATCTATATTTTTAATGACTAATCTCTTGATATTTGGATATGTAAACCCCCTTGGAAACCTTTCATTAGATGAGATTCAGGGGGATGCAAGAAAAAGAGCAGAGATGACAAGGATAGCTGAGATAGAGGAAGAGATGTATCTAGAGAGAAGTCCCAGGGAGACTCAGTGGCTTACAGAGGAGGAACCAGAAGATGCAAGGCTCATAATGTATCTAGACCCAGCTGTTGGATATGGACCAAGGAAGGATTATGAACTCATAGAAGCCATTGAATATAAGTATCCTGACGGAACTACAAGAATTGTATCCTATGACGGTACACTTCTTAAAGATAAGTAAAGAAGCCGGTTTTACCGGTTTTTTTATTATTGAAGAAGTATAGGATTTATAAAAAACTAAATGAAGTGATGAGCTTCCCAAATGATTATTAGGGTGCAACGTCACGTTGATTTTTATTAAGAGATTTCATAGTAAGTTAGTCGACAATTGCTGATTTTTATTATATAATACGTGAATGTCTTCAAAAGTATGCAAGGTGGCGCAGAAGGTTCACTTAAGGTGAGATAAAATAAAGGTATATTATAATCAGAGAGGTAATGAAAAGTGTTAAAAAAGATCAGGATCGCTAATGACTTGATAGGTTATTCAATGGGAAGAAGCTCTGAGGAGAGGCTGCTAAAGTTTTTTTCAGAGGGAAGATTTAAGTGTGAGAGGGTACTCCAGTCCAAGGAGGGCAGGGAGGTAAAGCTTGTTGAGATAGAGGGGAAGAGGTATATACTAAAGAGGGAGAGGGCAAGGGGAGCTTTAGACAGCCTCCTTGGAAGCAAGGCTCTTATGACCTATAGAAACCTACTGAAGTTAAGAGGCAGGGGATTTAAGAGGGTGTTTGACATCCACTTTGTAGTGGAGAAGAAAAGGGGAGTATCCATAGAGGAAACCTATATCCTCATGGAGTATATAGAGGGGCATCCTCCCACAACGGTGGAGGAGTATGAGAGGGTGATGGAGGCTATAAGGGAGCTTCACTCCCTGGGGTGCTACCACGGAGACTGCAAGCCTAAAAACTTTATTATAAGAGAGGGAGAGGTATATCTCATAGACAGTAAGTTTAAGAGGGGGTGGTCCCTGAGTCTTGGAAAGTGCAAGGATGTGCTGAGGCTTCAGAGGAGGACCAAGGAGAATCTTCCCATAAAGAAGTACTTTAAGGGGTACAGATTTTCTCCAGCCTACTACCTGGCGATCCTTCTAATATATAAAAAGGAGATCATAAACGGGGCAGAATTTTTAAAAGAGGTCTTATAGGCCTCTTTTTTGATGAATTAAGGAAGAAAGCTTGACTGGAGGGAGAGATAATAATAGGATATCTAAAATGAAGTAGAGGAGAAGAGATGAGGACGGTAATAATTTTTTTACTTTTATCTACCCTGACCCTGACCCACCCCCATGTATTTATGGAGGCAGTTATAAGAATCGATACAGAGGGAGAGGAGCTAAGGGGAATAGAGTATGAGATAAATATGGATGAGATGAACAGCCTTGTTTTTATTAATCAGTATGATAAAGATGGGGACGGTACCTTGAATCTGGAGGAGGGAAAGAGGTTTATAGAGGAGACCTTCTACGGGTATAAGGGGGCGAAGAATCACTTTAAGGTGAGATATAAGGGGAAAGATATAGATACGAAGCCTGTACTCAGGGATATCTATGTGGAGGATTTCTACCTTACCTTTATATTCTATGTTCCCCTTGAGGAGAGGTATACCAGGGGAGATATTTTGGATATAGCCCTCTATGATCCCGATTACTTCTATGATTACTACTACGATGAGTATACCATAGAGGGGAAGGCCGGGAATCTCTCCTACGACTATAGGTTGGAGGAGAACAGGAAGGTAAAATACTATATGGGGACTATGCATCCCATGGAATATGAGGTGAAGTTTTAGTGAAGAGGATAAATACAGTTATATTTATAGTGCTGACCCTTGCAGGCCTGTGGTTTGGAAGGAACTACTATAAGAATAACATGAGAAGGGTAATAGGGATTCAGAGGACCCAGGTGGCAGATATAAGCAGAAGCCTGAGAAGTGGAGAGAAGGGAGCTGAGAAAAAGGCTATGGCCCTACTTCTGGTCTACGGAGTAGTTCACTCTCTGGGGCCGGGACATGGTAAATCTATCATCTCCTCGGTATTTTTAGCAGGGGAGGGGGGAGTGAAAAAAGTGCTACTTCTGGGAGGGCTGATATCCTATCTCCAGGGGTTTACTGCCTATCTAACTGTAAGGGCATTTAACTTCCTGGGGAGAAACCTCCTTCCTGTGGCAGCCCAGCAGACAGAGGACAACGTTAGATACCTTACAGCCATCTTTATACTGGGGATAGGTCTATACCTTCTCTATAGGAAGGCGGTCAAAAGGGGATGTGAGTGCGCTAAGGAGGAGAGGTCCAGTTTATGGATGGCCCTTCTTCTGGGAGTGACTCCATGCTACGGGACGGTGAATGTGCTTCTCTTTCTGGGGCTCATGGGGATGGAGGAGTATCAGCTCATGGGAACCCTGGCCATAGGTACGGGAATGTTTATTACAGTGGGAGGAACAGGAATACTTGCTAAAACCTTTAAGTGGGGAAGCCGGAGGATAGGAGAGGGATGCTATGAGATCCTCGAGTATGCAGGGCCTGGAGTAATGGTATTGTACAGCTTAAACTTCCTGGGAGGGAAGGTGAGCAATCTACTATAGATTAGGAAAATAACATTAAATATGATAGAATACTATAGATATTTTTTAAATACAAATTCTGAGATAGACGAAAGAGACTGGCAGGTGACAGCTTTGAATATGAATGTACCAAACCATATAGCCATAATAATGGATGGAAATGGGAGATGGGCAAGATCTAAGATGCTTCCAAGAACTATGGGGCACAGAGAAGGGGCAAAGACCCTGGACAAGATACTGAACTACTGTGGAAGGATAGGGGTAAAGTACCTTACAGTGTATGCCTTCTCCACAGAAAACTGGAAGAGACCTGAAAAAGAGGTCAATACTCTTATGAAGCTTTTCAGTGAGTATATGAAGAAGGAAAGAGACAAGATGATGAAGAACGATATCAGATTTATGGTGTCGGGAAGAAGAGAGGGAGTGGATCCCAAGCTTATAGAGGAGATAGAGGAACTTGAAGAGTTTACCAAAGGAAATCAGGGGATTACTTTGAATATAGCTTTTAACTATGGGGGAAGAGCTGAGATAATAGACGCAGTGAACAAGATCATAGCCGAGGGCAGGGAAAAGATAGCGGAGGAGGAATTCTCCAGATATCTCTACAATGACATCCCAGACCCGGAACTTCTAATAAGAACAAGCGGCGAGATCAGAATCTCCAACTTCCTTTTGTGGCAGATAGCTTACTCGGAGATCTATATAACAGACCTTTACTGGCCACAATTTACCGAAGCAGAGATGGATAAAGCCATAGCTTCATACAATAAAAGAGAAAGAAAATTTGGAGGCTTAATAGATGAAAAGTAGAATCTTGGTAGCAATATTTGGAATACCTCTGTTGTTCTATATTCTTTATAGCGGGGGACTTCTACTGCTACTCTTTGCCAATGTAATAATCGGAGTATCCCTGCATGAGTATTACAATATGATGGAAAATGGCGGTAGGGCTCCATATAGAAAACTGGGGATTCTTGCAGGACTGGCTATTCCCAACGCCCTCTATTTAAACCATATGGGTATCTTGGAAAGGGACGCTGTATTTTTAATCCTTGCAGCACTATTTATGGGAACCACTGTGGAGAGAATATTTAAAAACAGAGTAAGGGATAGCAGCCTCGATATTGGAGGAACTATTTTAGGAGTTATCTATATCTCTCTTCTCTTCAGCCATATTATCCTTATAAGCGGTCTTCCAAATGGAAACCTCTGGATACTGGCAGCTCAGATAATGGTGTGGGTATGTGATTCCATGGCATACTTTGTAGGCCTTGCCACTGGAAGAAAGTTCTTCAAGGAGGGGCTATGTCCTATAAGTCCTAAGAAATCCAAGGAGGGAAGCCTCGGGGGAGTGGTATTCACAATAGTGGCTCTAATTATTATGAAGTTTACACTTCTTGCCAGTGTGGATGTATCCCTTGGAAAGCTTATAGTGGTGGCTGTAGGTGTGGCAATAGTAGCTCAAATAGGAGACCTTGTGGAATCTCTATTTAAGAGGGAGTTTGAAGTGAAGGATTCCAGCAATATTCTGGGAGAGCACGGAGGTATGCTGGACAGATTTGACAGCATGATCTTTGTAATACCGACGCTATATTATATTCTAAAATATGTTATACTATAAAAGCAGTGTGAACTGCTTTTTTCTTTTGGAAAAAATTAGAGATCAAATTTAAATAAATTATAGTATTTAAAGTTATAGAGGGGAGAAAAGTATGAAAAAGATAACTATATTGGGATCCACTGGAAGTATAGGTACAAGTGCCATAGATGTCATAAGGGCCCACAGGGATGAGTTTCAGATCGTGGCTATGAGTGCCCATGGAAACCATAAACTTCTCATGGAGCAGATAGAGGAGTTTAATCCTATCTATGTATCCATAGGAACTGAGGAGGGGAGGAGAGCCATAGAGGAGAGGTATCCTGAACTCACCGTATACATGGGAGAGGAGGGGCTGAAAAAGCTGGGAGCCCTGGATGAAGCAGACATCGTTCTTACTGCAGTTAGCGGAAATGTGGGAATAGAAGCAACAGTGGAAGCGGTGAAGAAGGGGAAGAGGATAGCCCTTGCCAACAAGGAGACCCTGGTATGTGCAGGGGAGCTGATAAATAAGATGGTAGAGGAGTATGGAGCGGAGATAATACCTGTGGACAGTGAGCACAGTGCCCTCTTCCAGAGCCTGGAAAGCGGAAGAAGAGAAGAGGTAAGCAAGCTTATAATTACAGCTTCTGGAGGACCATTCAGAGGTAGAACTACAAAGGACCTGGAGAAGGTAAAGCTTGAGGACGCTCTGAAGCACCCAAACTGGGCAATGGGAAGGAAGATAACCATCGATTCCTCAACTCTTGTAAATAAGGGGCTAGAGGTAATAGAAGCCCACTACCTCTTTGGGATAGACTATGAGGATATAGAGGTAGTAGTTCATCCCCAGAGTATAGTTCATTCCCTGGTGGAGTTTAGGGACAGGTCTGTAATAGCCCAGCTGGGAATAACAGATATGAAGGTACCTATCCAGTATGCATTTACCTATCCAGAGAGAGGGGAAAATAACCTCACTGAAAGGCTGGATCTGGTAAAGCTGTCGAGATTGGACTTTGAAGCTCCAGACATGGAGGTGTTTAAGGGATTGAAGTTTGCCTTTGAAGCTGGAAAGATTGGAATGAGTATGCCTCTTATCTACAATACTGCCAATGAGGTAGCAGTGGATCTATTCCTTCAGGGTAAGATCCAGTACCTGGATATCTATAGGATAATAGAGGAAGCTATGGGGAAGCACACTCCAGTGGAACTAAAGAATATAGAGCAGATAAAGGAGATAGACAGAAGTCTCAGAGATGAGATTTATAGAAAGTATTAGAATCTCCGGGGAGAACTTCCCAGAAATTTCTATTATTAAGGAAAATATGGATTTTATAAAAAACTAAATGAAATAGTAATTGTTTCAAGTGATTATTAGGATATAAAGTCAGGTTGCTTTTTATTAGTCAGAAAAATAGTTGTCTATGGTGGGATATAGTGGATAGATTATCAAAAAAACATCAATATTATATATTGGTATAATTTACAAAAAATATAGTATATTGATACAGGAAAGAAAATCTTATCTTGAAACTGCTCTTTTAAAGGAAGATTCCAAAGAAGAGAAGAAGAGCAAGAATAAGGTTTTTATAGATACTTTAATCGGATAATAATTCTCATTTTTTAAATATAATAATCCCTCAAAAAAGAGAGACCACCCAAGGGTCTCTCTTTTTATATTTAATCTTTTATCTACTCCTATACAAGGACCTTTTCCTTGGCCTCCCCTCTCTTCTTTAGGTTGATCTGAGGCTCCGATGGCATGGAGAAGTGTGGTATGAACCTGTCCAAACCAGTGGCAGTTAGGATTAGAAGTGAGGCTACCGCTATTACAGCCAGGAAGTTATATCTTATCAGATCTGTAGCTATAAAGGTGTGGAGGGGATATACAGTGGAGGCAATCCCCAGGTAGAAACCTATATATACATGCCATGGAATAAGCTGGGAACCAAATACTCCCAGGGCAGATCCAAAGGCGGCATTTCTAAGTCTAAGTCTGTAGATATCCTCCTCCTTCCCCTCTACATTGTCATCTACCAGATTTTTTATGATGGGACCAATGGTCACCACCTGAGCCATCTCATCGGCCAGTGCTGCATTTCCAACTATAGACAGAAGTCCATTGTAAAACATAAGCTGTTTTACGGAGTTGGAGGCCTTCAGGATCAACCTTGACAATGGATCGAAGGCCTTTATCCTGGACATGATACCCCCAAAGGCAGAGACCCACATCATCATAACGATAACCCATGAACCTGCATCCTCAAATCCGCTCTGGAGGAGACCTAAAAACTCCCCTGTGGAACCTATGGTACCTGCGATATTTCCCAGGATATAGGAGGAGACAATTCCAGTAAGGAGACAGATTACAGTGGGAAGTCCCTTGATAGCTGCAACTAAAACAAGTACTAGGGGAATACACATATACACTGGAACACTCCCCTTAACCTGATTCAGAAGAACTATTGCAGAGGGCCTCTCGCTTCCCAGAGCTGTCCAAACGTCTGAAGGTATCTGGTTTATGGCATCTGTAACATTTCCGATCTCTGAGGGAAGTCCCATGATAACAGAGACACCATAGTATACTCCCACTGCCACTACCAGACAGAGAAGGGACCAGACTCCCTGATGTTTTATACGGTGGATAACCTCTACCTTCTGTATACCTGATGTAACCACTGTGGTATCTGAAATAAGACCGATACTGTCTCCAAAACACGCCCCCCCGGCAATGGCTGAGGTAGTAAGAAGGATATTTCCTCCTACTATATGATTCAGCCACAAGAAAACAGGAGCACAGGCAGCAAAGGTTCCCCAGCTAGTTCCTGTGGCTACAGAGAGAATACTTGTTACAAGAAGACCTGTAACAGCTACAGTTTTAGCAGTAAGTCCTAAGTTGAGGGAGAGCTTTATGATAGAAGCCCCCACACCACTCACCATAAATACCTCTGCCATTGCATAGGCAAACATAAGTATAAAAAATACCAGTATCATCTCCTTAACGTTGTCCACTGCAGAATCAAAAAGGTCCTGCATCTTAACCCTTTCTGTAATATACGCAATAAAAGCTGCGTAGATAGTGGCAAGCGGTGCCGCCACAAGTGCATCAAACCCTCCCATCATAAGTCCTGCCATCAAAAAAACAGGTGTTAATTTTAACAACCCCATAATATCCCCCTCTTTTAATTGTTTTTATTAAAATTTAAATTTTAATGTGGATGAATAAATTTCATAGAAAAACTATTCAACATTAAATATATATATACTGATTTTTCTCAATTTCAAATTTTTTTTAAAGATAAGATTAAAATTTAGTTAATTTATTAACTGGTTTTAATTTTGATATGTGGAGTTTTTAAAGGGGGCGATGATTGTTGAAGTTAATAAAAACAAGGTTAATCTTCTGAGCTGGATCTACAATATTTTTAAAAAACACTTTATTAACTTTTAATTTTATAATTTTATTAATCTTCGGGGAGAGTATTTTAATCTTTGTAAAATTTATTCAAAAAAATTAACTGCTCTGGGTTTTGAGGTATACTAGAACTATCTGAGAAATCTAGAAAAGAGGTGTAGAGGATGAACAGAGTATATGCAGTGGACCTTGGAAGGATGGATTATCTGGAGGTTCTTGAGATACAAAAAAAACTGGAAAGTAAGGTGGCTCTAGAGGGGGATGTAGGTTACCTTCTCATAAGTGAAAGCGATCCTGTAATAACAGTGGGAAGAGCTTCAGAGGAGGATGAGGTAATCTACTCCGAGGAAACTCTGAAAGCTATGGGGATAAAAAGATATTCAGTGGAAAGAGGGGGAAGGGTGACCCTTCACGGTCCTGGGCAGATTGTGGGGTATCCCATAATTAACCTTGAAAACTATAAAAAGGATCTCCACTGGTATCTGAGCGCTCTGGAGGAGGTAGTGGGAGATGCTCTGGAGGAGATAGGGGTGGAAAACCACAGATCTCAGGGAAAAACAGGGGTGTGGACCGACAGTGGGAAGATATGTGCAATAGGGGTGAAGGTAAAGAGGTGGGTTACAACCCACGGCTTTGCCCTGAACCACACGATAGATCTGGATCTCTTTAAGGGGATAAATCCCTGCGGACTAATGGAGTATGGGGTAGCCAGAATAGAGGATTACAGGGAGCAGATAGAGAGACAGGTAATAGTTGATGCCCTCTGGAGAAGTTTTCAGAGAAGGTTTCAGTGTGAGCTCATAATAGGTCAGGCAAAAGACCTTCTTTAGTTGTTGCTCTACTATAATTTTGTTATACTATAAGTAAAGTATTTAAATTAAGAGGTGAAAAAGTGGGAAGATTAATAGTTATAGAGGGAACCGATTCCAGCGGCAAGGAAACTCAGACAAAAAAGCTGTATGAGAGGCTTACAAGTGAGGGAAGAAGGAGCAGAAAGATATCCTTTCCCAACTACGAGAGTCCGGCTTCAGAGCCAGTAAAGATGTATCTGGCCGGAGAGTTTGGAAGGGATGCCAAGAAGATAAATCCCTACCCAGTATCCACTATGTATGCCATCGACAGATATGCATCATATATGACCGACTGGAAGGGAGAGTATGATGGGGGATCTATAGTGGTAACCGATAGATATACCACATCAAATATGGTGCACCAGGCATCTAAGCTAGAGGACCCTTCAGAGAAGAAAAGCTACCTGGATTGGCTGGAGGACCTGGAGTACAGAAAGATGGGGATACCTGAGCCCGACCTTGTTATATTCCTGAATATGCCCACAGAGATGGCCAGAAAACTCATGGAAACAAGGAAAAATAAGATAACTGGCGAAGATAAAAAGGACATCCACGAGGGAGATAGCGATCACCTGAGAGAGGCCTATGAAAATGCCTGTGAGATAGCTGAGAAGTATGGATGGAAGGAAGTTAAGTGTGTGGGAGAAAATGGTCTTAAGACCATCGATGAGATAGCTCAGGAAGTGTATGACCTGGCAGAGGGAATTATCTAGCCTTGGGGTTTAAGGCTGGAACCTGCTGCTAGGTAAACCTTCCATATAAAAGTTCTATTTGGAGGAAGGATGAATTTACTGATAACGATATTTATTTTAGGAATAATAATATTTATACATGAGTTGGGGCACTTCTTGACGGCTAAATACTTTAAGATGCCTGTTGCGGAGTTTGCCATAGGGATGGGGCCTAAGATCTATTCCCATGAAACCCTTGAAACAACCTACTCCATAAGGGCTATTCCCATTGGAGGTTTTGTAAATATAGAGGGAATGGAAGTGGAGAGCAAGGTAAAGGACGGATTTAACAGCAAGCCTCCTATAGCAAGGTTTATAGTTCTTTTTGCAGGGGTGTTTATGAACTTTATCCTGGCCCTTGTGATTATCTATGGGATGGTAGTTGCCAGCGGAAAGGTAATACAGAATGAAGAGGCAGTTGTTGGAAATGTCATGGAGCAGTCCAAAGCCTATAATGTCCTTCAAAAGGGAGACGAGATCCTGGAGATAAATAACAGGAGTATAGATAAGTGGGATGAGATCCTTGGAGTAGTCAGGGAGGAGATAAGGAAGGAGGGGGACACCCTCAAGATGGTGGTTTTAAGGGGAGATGAAAATGTAGCTCTTGAGATAGAACCCTACTATGACGAGGAAAGGAAGCAGCCTATAATAGGAATACTTCCCGACTATTCAGTGGAAAAGTATGGATTGGCAGAGGGGTTCAAGGTAACGGGAACTACCTTTGTGGATATCTTTGCCCAGACTCTGAACGGTCTGAAGATGCTGGTAACTGGTAAGGTCAAGGCAGATGAGGTGACCGGACCTGTGGGAATGATAAAGGTCGTGGAGCAGGCAAGTAAGGGGGGAGCTCTTCTTCTTGTGTGGTTAACGGCAGTTTTATCTGTAAATATAGGAATATTTAATCTGCTGCCCTTCCCGGCTCTTGACGGGGGAAGGATAGTGTTTGTGGTACTGGAGCTTCTGGGAGTAAATGTTAACAAGAAGCTGGAGGAGAGGCTGCATATGGCAGGTATGATAATCCTTCTGGGACTTATCCTGCTTATTACCATGAATGATGTGAGTAATATGTTTATAAGAAAGTAAGTGTAATGAAGTTTAGAAGAGATTTTTAGATAAAAGGGTGGATAAGATGCAAAATATAAAGAATATGAAGCTGTGGTATCCCTATGCACAGATGAAGACCAAGGAAGAGAACTTCCACGTGGAGAGTGCCAAGGGAACTAAGATAAAGATAAAGGGTGGAAATGAACTGATAGATGGTGTAGCTTCCTGGTGGTGTGCCTGTCACGGATACAGCAACCATGAACTGAATATGGCCGCTATGGAGCAGATGGAGAAGTTTTCCCATGTAATGCTGGGGGGGCTTACTCATGATCCGGCCAAGGATCTGGCGGAACTTCTGGTAGATATAACTCCAGAGGGATTAAACCACGTATTCTTCTCGGACAGCGGATCGGTGGGGGTAGAGGTATCCCTGAAGATGGCCATCCAGTACTTCCACAACAAGGGGTATGAAAAGAAGTCTAAGTTTGTGGGGCTGAAGAATGCCTACCACGGAGATACATTTAAGGCCATGGAGGTGGGGGATGACCCAGACTTCCACGGGGCATTTTCCAAGGTGTTTAAGGATGCCTACCATATAGATCCTCCAAGAAGGGGATATGATGTAACTGAAACCGAGGTAGAGGAGGATATAGCCAAGCTGGAGGAGGTTCTTGCAGAGAAGCATGATGAGATAGCAGCTTTTATAGTGGAGCCGCTAATTCAGGCAGCGGGAGGATTTAACTTCTACAGCCCAAGGTATCTGGAGAGAGCCAGGGAGGTCTGCGACAAGTATGATGTACTCCTAATCTTTGATGAGGTAGCAACGGGGTTTGGAAGAACCGGTAAGCTCTTCGCTGTAAACCATACAAATATCGTTCCCGACATAATGATCCTGGGGAAGGCTCTTACTGGAGGGTATCTGGGACATGCAGCTACTGTGGCTTCTACAAAAGTATTTGAAGCTTTCTATTCAGATGATCCAGAGCACGCCTTCATGCACGGGCCTACATATATGGGGAACCCCATAACATGTGCTGTGGCACTGAAGAGTTTTGAGATATTTAAGAGGGACAACTACCTGGAGAGGATAGCCAAGATTGAAAGGTACCTAGTGGAGAGGTTTGAGGAGATAGAGTCTGATCTTATAGATTCCAAGAGGGTATTTGGAGTTACTGGTGTAGTCGAGGTAAAGGACTCCAAGGATCTTAAGGGGTTCCAGAAGTTTGCCTATGACAGGGGAGTATGGCTGAGACCCTTTGGGAATTACATGTATACTATGCCACCTTATATAGTAGAGGAAGATGAGATGGGTAGGATAGTGGATGTAATGAAGGAATGGTTTGATCAAAGGAAAAACTAGTGTAAAGGTTCAGTATTTCAGAGTTATCTGGGATGCTGAATTTTTTTTAGAAAAAATATAACTTTTTCAGGGGAGGTTTCGACTAATAGTTTATAGAAGGAAGGGTAGTAGTTTAGATGATTTAAATTAAAAATATTTTAAGTAAAAAAGTTTAAACTATTACCTCTGAACTTACGACTAAAAGACGTAAGATTTAAGATATTTCTTTTTCATAATTGCCTGCCCCTAGGGCAGGCATCTCCCAAATTAATATTGAAAAGAATAGTAAGACTTGAATAGTTATTTGTAATTTCTTTTTCATAAGTCCGCTTCATAGTGAAGCGGACTCTCCTTTTTTTTGGAGTAAATTTTATGCCAAAACCCTTTATCTTTAAAGGATTAGAAGAGAGAGTGGTAGCCAAGACCTTAAATGAAAATTAAAATTAAAAGGAAAGAATTCATTTGATTGACTTGCCGGTCATTTTTTGTTAGTATAGTTTTGACTCGTCGGTCAATATGGGAGGTTTTAATTGTGAACAGTAAGAAGGAGAGGCTTATAAAGGCCGGAATGTTTTATTTTTCCATAAATGGAATAGCGGCTACAAGAGTTGAAGATATAACTAAGAAGGCGGGAGTTGCCAAGGGGACTTTTTATACCTACTTTTCAAGCAAGGAGGATCTTCTGGAGGATATAATGGTTCAGAAGATGGAGAAGTATGTGGGGCTCTTTAATGATCTGAGGACTTCAGGACTGGACTTTGAAGGAAAGGTAAAGATGTATCTGAGGGAGAGGTTTAACAGGTTTGTGGAGGATCCAAAACTCTTCTACATGATCCTAAGTCTGAGAAGAACCGGGGAGATAATGCTCCTTAAATTTCTCAGGGAGAAGCTGGGGAGAAGGGGAGACAAGCTCATAAAGGAGTTTTTTAATGAAAATATAGAGGAGATAAAGGAGGAGTATAGAGGGGAGCTAGATATAATACTTCCCTCTATTATGGCGGCACTATTTTCCTATCAAGATATAATGGCTGAAAGAGTAAGGATAGAGGTCAAGGATGAGGAGGACTATGAAAGGATAAGTAAGATCCTAAAGAGAGTGGATATAGAGAAGTATATAGATCAGTTTTATAATTTAAACATAAAGGCAATGGTTAAGGAGGATTAGATGAAGAAGTTAGTTTTAACAATGCTGATTTTATCCATAAACTTAGTCTCTCTGGGAGCACCAATTAAGCTTACCCTGGAAGAGGCCATAGAGATGGCATATAAAAACAGCTACACCCTGAGAAATGCAGATATTGATCTGACTAACTCCAACCTTCAGGTAAGGGAAGCCTACAAGGAAGCTCTGCCTAAGCTAGATTACAGCGGAAGGTTTGACAGGAACGCAGAGGAGATCTATGGTGACACTGGGGACAAGAGAAAAACCAGATACTCCCACAATGTAGAGCTGGTACAGCCCCTATATCGTGGTGGAACTATCGGAGCTGGAATAGATGCAGCTAAGAGCATAAATGAGAGGTCTATCTATGAGTATGACAATACCAAGAACGATCTCAGGCTACTTATTATAGAGAAGTACATTACCATACTTCAGCTAAATGAGAGTAAAGAAGTGTTTGAAAAGTCTCTGAAGGAAGTAGAGGAGCAGTATAACAGAGCCAACAGAAAGTATGAGCTCAAGCTTATTGCGAAATCCGAGGTACTTCCATTCAGAACAAGGGTGATAAACAACAGAACCAGCATAATAGAGACGGAAAACAGGATTAAGATAGTAGAGGTAGAGCTGAAAAATGAGCTGGGAATATCCAGAGATGTGGAGATAAAGCTGATTCCTATAGATAACAAGAGGTATGATCTTGACCTTGTAGACCTGGACGCAGATGTTAAGTTTGCAAGGGTGAACAACAAGGACTCCAAGATAGCCCAGCTGAATGTAGAGATAGCAAAGGCTGAGGAAGCAGCAGCCAGAGCCAAGTTTCTCCCAGAGGTGGATTACAGGTTTGGTTATGGCTCAGAGGATTCAAGGTTTGATGACTCTGGGGATGACTGGCAGTGGAATACAGGGGTAACGGTAAGCATGAACCTCTTCTCCTTTGGTCAGGATATGGATGCCTATGAGAGAGCCAAGAACAATACTACTAAATCTGAGAATCTAGAGGCCAGAGCAAGGGATGATATAGAGGTAGAGGTAAGAAGCTTCTATCTGGACCTTATAAGACTGGAGGGGACTGTAGATGAACAGGTAGCAGCAGTGGAGTCTGCTCAGGAGAACCTGAACCTGGAGAGAAGAAGGTATGAGAGCGGACTTACAGATGTAATAGATTTCCTACAGATAGAAAATGTTCTGAGGGAAGCGGAGCTGGCGCTTATTCAGGCACAGCTTGATTACTACTTAGCATATGAGAGATATAAAGATTCATTGAGATAGCGGGAGGAAGAGATGAAAAAAGCGTTACTACTGATAATGGTGATATTATCCCTGGGTGCTTGTGGAAAGGCAGAGAAGGGAAAGGGGACAGCCCCTGCAACGGAAAAGGAAGAGGCATATAAGTCCGTAAGGGTAGAGGAGATAAAGAAGAGGGATATAGTAAGAAATGATATATCTAGTGGTATTATAGATCCAATAAATGAAGTGGCTCAGGTAACCGAAACAGGGGGAGATATAGTAGAGATAAACTATAGAAACGGTGACAGGGTGAAGGCTGGAGATATAATCATAAGGCTCAGGGATCAGAATGTATCCTCAACATACTTAAGTGCAGAGGCAGACCTTATCTCAGCCAAGTCCGACTACGAGACAAAGGAGATAAACTTTAAAAAGTTTGAAAAACTCTATGCAGAGAACCTTATATCTGAGGATGAGTTCTTAAGCGTGAGAAATGCCTATAACCAGAGTAGAAGTACTCTGAAGATGACTGAAGCTAACTATATGAAGGTTAAGGAGGACTATGATAACCTTACAATGAGAGCCAAGATATCTGGAGTAGTGACAGACATGGATGTAAAGCTCTATGAGAAGATAGCCAAGGATAAAAAGATATTTACAGTTGTAGATGACACCATCATGAGGATAAATACAGCAGTTTCCGGGGGAGAGGTTAATAGCCTTAAAGTTGGTGGAAAGGCTATAATCGCTCCAGAGGGAATGTATGAGGATTATGAAGGGACGGTTTATGAGATAAACCCAGTGGCAGATCCTGTAAGTAAGAAGTTTGCTGTTAAGATAGAGCTTCCCAATAAGAGTGGTGAGCTGAAGAAGGGTATGTACTCAAGGGTAACTATCCAGACAGGTGAGAGAGAGGGATTTGTTGTTCCCCTTGAATCTGTAGTGGTAAAGGATCTCTACTCATATATCTTTATAGAAGAGGATGGTAAGGCCAAGCAGGTAAGGATTCAGAGGGGATACTCTCAGCCTAGAAGTGTAGAGGTTATAAGCAATGAGCTGCCGGATAACTTTAATGTGGTAGTAGAGGGACAATTTTTACTGGAAGATAAGGATAATCTGAAGGTGCTGGATTAAGGAGAGATAGATGACAATATCAGAATTTTCAATAAAACGTCCTGTAACTACCATGATGATAATCATCTCCATGGTAGTACTGGGGGTAATGACATTAACAAACCTAAAGGCAGAGAGACTGCCTAAGTTTAATATACCAGTGGCATCCATAACCACAACCTGGACGGGAGCATCCCCAGAGGATATGGAAAAGCTGGTGACATATGAGATAGAGGATGCCCTTTCATCTGTAGAGGGTATCACAAGGGTAACCACTGAATCAACTATGGGAAGATCCCAGATTATAGTTGAGTTCAGATATGGTGAGGATATAGATAGTAAGGTAAATGATCTGGTAACTGAGGTAAGTAGAATCAGAGCTGACCTGCCAGATGATATAGACGAGCCGAGGATAAGAAAGAGCGGATCCTCTGGAGATATGGTAATGATGCTCAGTATCACAGGAGAGGATCAGATTCAGCTGAAGAGTTTTGCAGAAAATGTTGTAAAACCAAGGTTTGAAAGGATAGACGGAGCTGGTGAGATCTCCATAAGGGGAGGATTTGAAAAGGAGATCCTTATAGAGATAGATCCCGATAAACTGGAAGGGTATGGACTGAATATAACGGATATCTATAACCTTGTAAGAAATGCCAGTGTAAATTTCCCTGCAGGATATATAAGGGAGGGGGACAAGGAGTTCCTTGTGAGGGTCTTTGGTGAAGCTGAAACCCTGGAGGAGATGAGAAGCATCGTAGTAAAAAATGATGGTGCTCAGACCCTTTTCCTGACAGATGTGGCAGATGTAAGGATCGATGTAAAGGACAGGGAGGACTACGGAAGAACCAATGGTAGGGACAACGTTATTATCTGGGTACAGAAGTCGGATACAGGAAATATCCTGGATATAGCGGATACAGTAAAGGAGGAGTTAGTTGAGCTGGAGCCCCTTCTGCCAGAGGGAGCAGGTTTTGAGATAAACGTAGATTCCTCCACAGATGTAGTAAACTCTATAAACTCAGTGAAAAACAATGCCATGACCGGTCTTGTTCTGGCATCGATAATTCTTTTTGTCTTCCTGAAGGACCTGAGAGCTACTATAGTTATTGCCATATCTATACCAGTATCGGTAATAGCAACATTTAGTATGTTTGGTGCCAAGGGGATGTCCCTTAACCTGATCTCCCTTATGGGACTTTCCCTGGGAGTGGGAATGCTGGTGGACAACTCCATTGTAGTGCTGGACAACATCTTCAGACACTTGACGGAACTGAAGAAGCCTAGGATGGAAGCAGCCTCTGACGGAGCATCGGAGATGGTGGTACCTATTATAGCTTCCACAGCTACAACGGTAGCAGTATTCCTTCCCATTGTAATAAGGGAGGGGCTGGCAAAGGAGATATTCCACGATATGTCCTATTCAATAGCCTTCTCACTGCTGGCATCCCTAATAGTTGCCGTAACCTTTGTACCTATGGTCTGCAGCAGAATACTTAGATCGGATAGGAAGCTGGATGCAGAGGGGAAGGTAATAAAGGGGGTAAAGGAGGTATATACAAAGCTTCTGAGAAAAGCCCTGAGATTTAGAGTAGTAACTATAGTTATAACTATTCTTCTCTTTGTAGGAATCGTAGGAACTGGAGTAAAGACAGTAGGAGGAGGATTCTTCCCTACTACAGATGACGGAGTCTATACAATAGTTGGAGATATGCCGAGTGGAATGGATGTAGCTAAGGTAAACAGGATAGCCCAGGTATTTGAAGAGGCAGCCGCTAACCACCCGGCAACTAAGATCTATACTACATCTGTATCCAAGGATGTAACAACGGTGGTAGTGAATATAGGAACCCCAAGTGAAAGGGAGCTAGATGTAAGTATATTTGATGTAGTTAGAGATATCAGAAGGGAACTTACTGGAAAGGTTCCCGATGTAAACCTGATAGTGCTTCCTAAGTTTGTAAGGGGAGCAGGAAGCAGCGACATGAGCCTGATACTGAAATCCGATGATGTACTTCAAATGGAAAGCTACGCAAGGGAGATTCAGAGAAGGATGGAAACAACTCCGGGACTTACCGATGTAACCAACTCCATGCTGGGAGGAAACCCGGAAGCCAGACTTATTCTGGACAGAAAGAAACTGGAATACTATGGAATAAAGGTGACGGACCTGACCTTTGCTGTAAGTTATCAGATAAGGGGAGGAACACCTGTAACCATAAAGACTGGTAACGATGAGCTGGATGTAACTGTACAGCTGAAGAAGAAGTACAGGGAATCCACAGACCTCCTTATGGATGCAAGGATAGCAACTGGAGATGGAGGATCTGTAAAGCTTAGGGATATAGCTACCCTTGAGATAGTAGAGGGAGCAGCAGGTATAGAGAAGGAAGACAGAATCAGAATGATAGAGCTTCAGGCAAATACAGTGGGAGAGATGGACCTTGTAAATGCCCAGAGAGCTGTGGAAAAGATAATAGATGATCTAAACCTTCCTAGAAGTGTTACCTACTCCTTCGGTGGAGACGGAAAGGACCTTCAGGATGTAATGGGACAGCTGATATTTGCATTTATGGTAGCTATCTTCCTTATCTACTTTATTCTGGCAGCGCAGTTTGAGTCATATATTCTTCCATTTATAGTAATGGGATCTGTTCCACTGTCTGTAATAGGAGTGTATGCAGGGCTTATGCTTACTGGAGAGGATACCAACGTAATGGTATTTGTAGGTATAATAATGCTGGCAGGTATCGTGGTAAACAATGCCATTGTACTTATCGACTATATGAACCTTCTTAAAGCTCGTGGGATAACTGGAAATGAAGCTATTATGGAAGCAGGAAGAACGAGACTTAGACCTATTATAATGACAACTATGACAACGGTATTTGGAATGATGCCACTTGCCTTTGGAATAGGTCAGGGAAGTGAGATGTATAAGGGGATGGCCATAGCGGTAATATTCGGGCTGACCTTCTCAACACTTCTGACACTGGTATTCATACCAGTTCTATACTCTATTTACAACGGTGCCCTGGAGAGGGTAGAGGTCTTTAGAAAAAGAAAAGCCCAAGCAAAATCAGAGCTGAAGATAGAGCTTGAGGGAGAGAGGGACTAGGGTGTGAATCACCTAAAAAGAAGAAGGGAAGGGGAGGACCTCTTCCCTTTTTCATAAATAGACTTTGTTAAGAGAGAAGTTTAGAGTATATTAGATACTAACTATTGAATTTTATGGGGGGATAGTTATGGTGGAGTATAAGCAGTTTAAGATTGTATTTGACACTGCTCTCGAGAGGGATCTGCTAAAGATACTAGAGGAGGAGAAGATAGAGCAGTATCAGATATTCCCCGGACTGAAGGGTTCCTGGGAGAAGGAAAAAAAACACTTAAATACCCATGTCTGGCCTGGAACAGACAGTGTACTGGTACTTATAGTGGAGAAGAACATAGCTGAAAGATTGCTGGAAAAGTACAAAAGGCTAAAGAATGAAATGGATTATTACATTACTTTTAAGATAATAGTTCAGCCTGTGGACGTATATGTGCCATAGGAACGTAAAGAACACATGTGAAAAAAAAGTAAAAAGTGTATCAAAAAGAAATTTTAATACTTAATGTGTTATCATTTTTAACAATATTTTTTTTAAGAGTATTGAATAATTACAGAAAATCAACTATAATACAGTGTGAAGAATATTGTGACTAAAACCTTACGTTTGGTTTTAGTACTAGGAGGTAAAGAAAAAATGAAGAAATCTGTTTTGGCAATTTCCGAAAGAAAGGAAACTCTGAAGCAAATCAGAAAGGAACTTTCTGGAGATTACGAAGTAATCACTTTTAACAACTTCTTAGACGGACTTGATATGCTAAGAGAAAGTGATTTTGATATCATCCTTCTGGATGAATATATGACTTGGTTTAGCTTTGGTGAAGCTAAGAGAAAGTTAAATGGTATTGGAAAGGACTTTGTAGTAGTAGGTCTTTTAGATGAAGAGGGAGAAGAATCCATTGAAACTCTAAGAAAGGCTGATATCTACAACTACCTTGTTAAGCCTATCGACGCAAGAGAGATGACAAGAATCATCGTTCCAGCTCTTAAGAACCTTGAGATCCTTAAGGAGAAGAGAAAGCTGGAAGAGAAGCTGTCTGTAACTGAGGAAGCTCAGGAGATCGTAGGACAGACAAACAAGATCAAGGAAGTAAAGATCCTTGTGGACAAGGTAGCTGAAAGCGACCTTACAGTTCTGATCAGCGGAGAAAATGGTGTAGGTAAGGAACTTATTGCAAATGAGATCTTTAAAAAGAGTGACAGAAGAAAGAATGACTTTGTTGTTATAAACTGTGCATCTCTTCCATCTGAGTCTATTGAGACTGAGTTATTTGGATATGAGAGAGGGGCATTCCCAGGAGCTACTTCTAACAAGCAGGGTATCTTAGAGGAAGCAGACGGAGGAACAATATTCCTAGATGAGATTGCAGCTATGGACCTTAAATCTCAGGCTAAGCTTCTTAGAGTTATAGAGTATGGTGAGTTCAGAAGAGTAGGTGGAAACAAACCTAGAAGAGTAGATGTAAGATTTATCGTATCTACAAATAAAAACCTGAAGGATGAGACTGAGAAGGGTAAGTTCAGAAGCGACCTTTACCACAGACTGTCTGCATTCCCTATCGAGGTACCACCTCTAAGAGAGAGAAAGGAAGATATCCCACTACTGGCTAACTACTTCCTGAACAAGATCATCCTTGAGCTTCACAGAGAGATGCCTGTAATCAGCGGAGAGGCTATGAAGTACCTAATGGAGTACTCATACCCTGGAAACATCAGAGAGCTTAAGAATATCATAGAGAGAATGGTAATCCTTTCAAATGAAAAGGTTATCGGTGTAGAGGATCTTCCACTTGAGATAAAGATGAAGTCCGATACCCTTGAAAACAAGACTATCATCGGTCTTGGACCACTTAAGGAGATCCTAGAGCAGGAGATCTACGACCTTGCAGATGTAGAGAAGGTAGTAATCGCTACAGCTCTTCAGAAGACAAGATGGAACAAGCAGGAGACTGCAAAACTTCTTGGAATCGGAAGAACTACTCTATATGAAAAGATAAGAAAGTATAAGCTGGATCAAAAAGGCTAAATAAGATATAGAGGCTCCTTTTTAAGGAGCCTTTCTGTTTAGGTTTAATTGCTTGAAAAAGAGCAGTGCAATTTGATATAATTAGAAAAAATTGTTGAAAGTAGGGGGAAAAATGGCTGTAAGAAAGTTAAGAAGTAAGATGAAACCAGTTATCTGGGTGATAACTATCGCAATGTTTCTGTCGATGATCTTGGTGGGAATATCTAGCTTGAAATCATCTATGTCCAGGGAAGTACCGGCATTTAAGTTAAACGGAAAAAAGGTTTCTTCAATTCAGGTAGAGAGAACTATAAATAATATGGTAAACGGGTACTCTCAGTACCTTGGTAACGGAGTGGACAGAGAGCTTATCAGCACACTGGCTTTTGGAAGCGTAGTTGAGAAGAAGCTGACTATGGATATCGCCAAGAAGATGAAGGTAAAGGTATCTAAGAGCGATGTAAACGCTGAATTCAAGAAGATAGAGGCTTCTACACAGGATAAGCAGCAGTTCAGCAGAATGCTTCAGGCACAGGGGTACAATGTATCAACTCTTAAGGAAGATATAAAAGAGGGGCTTACTATCCAGAAGACGATGGAGCAGATAAAGGCAGATGCTAAACCTACTGAGGAAGAGGTAAGAGCATACTACGATGAGAATATGTATGGTGCATACTACGGTAAGGAGTATGACGAGGTAAGGGATGAGATAGAGGCTGCTATTCAAGAGGAAAACGGAATGGTGGAGTATGTGAAGCTTCTAGAAAACGAGAAGAAGAATATGAAACTTACAGACCTAGATCCTAGGTATGCAGCTTATGAGGAGAAGACAGAGCTTGAGCTAGACGGTTTTGAATTCACTAACCTTGATATGGCTGGAAGAGTACTTAGAAGCCTTTTTGCAGCTCAAGGAAATAAGGAAGCTGCTGAAGCTATGGCTAAGCAGTCTGTAGAGCAGGAAGTGAAGATAGCAAAGGCTGCTATTGATATGGGAATAGAGGCTGATCCTGAACTTCCAGCATCTAACCAGCTATACGACCTGAGAGAGAAGCTTACAGATAAGCTGAGAGCAGAGTATAGAATAGATGAAGCTGAGCTTGAAAACTACTTTGAGGAGAAGAGATTAGCTTATGATATCCTTCCTACTGTAGATGCTAAGATAGCTCTATTTACTGTGGAAGCAACAGAGGCAGACAAGGCAGATGCCAAGAAGAGAGCTGAGGAGCTTCTTACTCAGGTAACTCCTGAGAACTTTGCTGATATGGCAAGGGAGAAGTCTGAGGGGCCTAGCGGACCTAACGGAGGAGACCTAGGTTGGTTTGGTAAGGGACAGATGGTAGCTCCATTTGAGGAAGCAGCTTTTAACACAGAAGCTGGAAGTGTTCACAACGCTGTAGTGGAGACTCAGTTTGGATACCACCTGATCTATGTAGAGGAGAAGAATGAGGATAAGGTAAAAGCAAGACACATTCTATTAACTTCTAAGGCTTCAGATGCTACAAGGGAAGCAGTTCTAACCGAAGCAAGAGATGCAGCAGCTAGAGTAGACTCTGGAGAGCTTAAGTTTGAAGACCTTGCCAAGGGAGAAAACGTAAAGGTTTCCAAGGAATATGAGGGAATCTCAGAGGGAGGATACATTCCAGGACTGGGATACAAGGATGACCTTGCGAAAAAGATCTTTGCAGGAGATATGAATAAGGTATATGCAGCAGAAACTCAGGGAGAGATCTATGTATATGAGAAGATAAAGTCTGTAGAGTATAAGGAAGCTAACCTTGAAGAGATGAGAGGTAAGGTAGAGTACGACTTCCTAAATGAAAAGATTCAGGAAAAGATAACTGAGATATTAAACTAAACTTTAATCCGGGGAGGCTTCCCCGGATTTTTTATGAAAAAGCAGTAGAAAGTTGGAATAGATAGAGGTAAAATTAAGTTAACGGAATAAGTCTAAAAAGGAGAGTGGAGAGCGGTGGATGTAATAGATTATGAGATTCACGGGAATGATATGCAGCTTGTAGAGATAGAGCTAGACCCCAATGAGGGAGTGAGAGCTGAAGCGGGAGCTATGACCTATATGGAAGATGATATAGAGCTGCAGACAAATACCGGCGGAGGGATGTTCAGTGGGTTTAAAAGGATGCTTACAGGGGAGGGGTTCTTTATAACCACCTTTAAGAATAACGGTGGAAGAAAGAGAAAAGTTGGATTCAGTGCTCCCTACCCGGGACAGATTATACCTTTAGACCTATCCAAGTATGGGGATGAGTTCATCTGCCAGAAGGATTCCTTCCTGTGTGCTGCCAATGGAATAGATATAGATGTTGTGTTCACCAAGAGGCTGGGAGCCGGTTTCTTTGGAGGAGAGGGATTTATGCTTCAGAGACTTCATGGGAACGGAATGGCCTTTGTTAATGCCGGGGGAAGTGTAATTAAAAAGACCCTGGGAGCTGGAGAGAGCCTGAGGATAGATACTGGTTGTATCGTAGGTTTTGAAAGCAGTGTGGAATATGATATCAGATTTGTAGGAGGATTTAAGAACGCCCTCTTTGGCAAGGAGGGGATGTTCCTGGCTACCCTTACAGGTCCTGGGGATGTATATATTCAGTCGCTACCTGTATCCAAGCTGGCGGAAAGGCTCTATGCAAACCTCGGTACAAGGGGAGAGCAGGGAAGCAGTGCAAAGGGGAGCAGCGGCATGGGAGCAGTGGTTGCCGGCGGAATCCTTGGAGGGCTTCTGGGAAGAGAGGATTAGTTGGAGGGAGAGTGGCAGCACTCTCCTTTTCTTTTTCAAGGCTTCCTGTGTTATAATGAGTAAAATGATTATCTAAGGAGAAGGATATGAAGAGGGAAAGAACCAGTGATAAGGTATTTAACCACATAAAGGAAAGAATAATAGATAAAACATGGCAGCCGGGGGACAAGATAACTCCAGAGCTTCATCTGGTGGAGGAGCTGGGAGTAAGCAGGATGTCTGTAAGGGAGGCCATCGAGAAGCTGGTTGCCCTGAATGTACTGGTGAAGAAAAGAGGGGGAGGAACCTTTGTAAATGAGATGAGCCCTACGGATTATATGGATGAACTTATTCCAATGCTTATGCTTGGAGGGGTGGACTATAAGCAGGTGCTGGAGTTCAGAAGTGCCATAGATGTACTGGCTGTAAAACTCTTTATAGAGAGAGCAGAGGCTGAGCTATTTAAGGATCTCAGGGAGTGTTATGAGGAGATGGTGGCCAGTAGGGATGAGGAGGAGAAGTTCTTTGAACTGGATATGAGCTTCCATAAGATCATCTGCAAGGGAGCGGAGAACCCCCTTCTTCATAAGGTCATAGGGATGATCTTCAGCATAATGAAGGGGCAGAGCAGGGATGAGTATCATAAGCTTACACCAGATGAGAGGATAGAGGAGCACGGAAAGATCCTTTCAGCGGTGGAGGACAGAGATATAGAGCTTGCCCAGCTATATATGAAGAGACACCTGGAAAGAAGTATAAAGGATTTAGAAAAGCTTAAATAGTGGTAGTGTCAAGAGAGGGAGCCTTAAAGGTTCCCTCTTTTTTTAAAATATGTTTGACAAAATAAATCAAAAAATGTAATATTTGTATGACAACTGGTTGGTAAATAAACTTTTTATACGTTTTTTAATTGAATAAATCAAAATAAGTCAGACAAATTTGGAGGTCGTAGGGATGAAAGTTGTAGTGGCAATAGACTCCTTTAAGGGAAGTCTCAGTTCATATGAGTTAGGTGAGACAATTGAAAGGGGAATAAAAAGGGGATACGATGATGCAGAAGTTACCAAGGTTCCAATAGCCGACGGAGGAGAGGGAACGGTGGAAGCTCTGGTAGAGGGAACTGGAGGAGAGTTCATCGACATAGAGGTGATGGGACCTCTAATGAGACCCTTAACAGCCAGATACGGGATTATGGGTAACGGGAAAACTGCTGTTATGGAGATGGCTGCAGCTTCGGGACTGCCCCTTGTGGCCCCAGAGGAGAGAGACCCGTCCAAGACAACTACCTACGGTACCGGAGAGATGATAAGGGATGCTGTAGGAAGAGGATGCAGGGAGTTCCTTGTGGGTATAGGAGGAAGTGCAACCAATGATGCAGGACTAGGGATGATGCAGGCGCTGGGTCATAAGTTCTTTGACAAGGACGGGAATGAACTTGGATACGGCGGAGAGATAATGGAGAGGGTAGCTCACATAGATAGTAGCGGAGCCCTGCCTGAACTTGCAGAGTGTGAGTTTCTCATAGCCTGTGATGTGGACAATCCCTTCCACGGTCCCAGGGGTGCAGCTCACGTATATGGAAGACAGAAGGGGGCCAGCGATGCCATGGTAGAAACCCTGGACAGGGGACTGGTGGTACTGGCTGAGACCCTTAAAAGGGAGCTAGGTAAGGATGTGGCCGAGCTTCCGGGAGCGGGAGCAGCTGGAGGTCTAGGTGGAGGGTTTGTTGCCTTCCTAGATGGAAGGTTGGAGCCTGGAATAGATATAGTATTAAAGGAAGTGGATATGGCCAAGGAGATAGAGGGAGCAGATTTTGTTATCACCGGAGAGGGAAGGATAGACTTCCAGTCTGTGATGGGAAAGGCACCAACAGGGGTATCCAAGCTGTGTAAGGAGCACGGAATTCCAGTAATAGCCATAGCAGGGTGTGTGGCAGATGATGCAGATGCAACCCACGACTATGGGATAGAGGCACTCTTCTCTACCATAAACTATCCGGTATCCCTAGAGGATGCCATGGAGCACGACAGGGCAAGGTTATTTGTGGAGAAGAATGTAGAGGAGATATTCAGACTTATAAGGGTGTGTGAAAGGAAGTACAGTTAAAAGCGGTAGAATTAAAAAGAGTTTTAAAATAAATTATAGAAAAATGCCGGAGATAACTGAAAGATGTGAAATCTGAGTTTTTAATGGAATATTGGGAAGGAATAGATCTTAAAATAAAGTGTATGAAAATAAAATAATATTTTTATATAAGATAAATATGGGTTAAAAATTGATCTTTATGAGGATAAATATTCCCCCCTAACATTCTTGACATATCTGTGTTCTTTAGGATAAACTTTAGTAGTATTATGACATTTTATCATACACAAGAAGAGAAACCTAAGTGCAACTTTTATACAAAGTAATACTCATTTGGAGCATATGAAAGTTCAGGTTTAACATAAGTTAATTTCGGGCAAAATTTCAGAGATTTGAGGAGGAAATTTAGTGAAGAAAACAAAGATAGTATGTACAATAGGACCTAAAACTGAGAGTGTGGAGACACTAAGTAAGCTGGCAGCAGCGGGAATGAATGTAATGAGACTGAACTTTTCACATGGTGACTATGAGGAGCACGGTGGAAGAATCAACAATATGAGAACAGTGATGAAGGAAACTGGTAAGAAGGTAGCTATCCTACTGGACACTAAGGGACCAGAGATCAGAACTATAAAGCTAGAGGGTGGAAATGACGTACTTCTAGAGGCTGGTCAGGAGTTCACAATGACTACTGATAAGACTGTAGTAGGAAATAAGAACATCGTAGCTGTAACTTATGAGGGACTTACTGAGGACCTTAAAGAAGGGGATACAATCCTTCTAGATGACGGACTTGTTGGACTGACTGTTACTGCTGTAGAGGGTAATAATGTTCACTGTACTGTAAACAACACTGGAGAGCTTGGAGAGAACAAGGGAGTAAACCTTCCAAATGTATCTGTAAACCTACCAGCACTTTCTGAAAAGGATATCAACGACCTTAAGTTTGGTTGTGAGCAGGGAGTGGACTTCGTAGCGGCTTCATTCATCAGAAAGGGTGACGACGTAAGAGAAGTAAGAAGAGTACTGGATGCCAATGGTGGAAAGAACATCCAGATCATCTCTAAGATAGAGAACCAAGAGGGAGTAGACAACTTCGACGAGATCCTAGAGCTATCCGACGGAATCATGGTAGCAAGAGGAGACCTAGGAGTAGAGATTCCTGTAGAGGAAGTTCCATTTGCACAGAAGATGATGATCGAAAAGTGTAACGAAGCAGGTAAGGCAGTAATTACAGCAACTCAGATGCTGGATTCAATGATAAAGAACCCAAGACCAACAAGAGCAGAGGCTGGAGACGTAGCAAACGCTATCATCGACGGAACAGATGCAGTAATGCTATCTGGAGAAACTGCAAAGGGTAAATACCCTGTAGAGGCTGTGACTATCATGGCACAGATCGCAGGAAGAACGGACTCAATAGTACCAGCTTACGAGATGGACTTTGAGGGAGATATAACTGTAACTGAAGCAGTAGCTAACGGAACTGTGGAAGCAGCTGAAAAGCTAGACGCTAAACTAATCGTTGTAGGAACTGGAACTGGAAGAGCAGCAAAAGCTCTAAGAAAGTACTTCCCTACATCACAGATCCTAGCTGTAACAAACAATGAGCAGACTTCTAGACAGCTTGCTCTAACAAGAGGAACTGTAGCAATAGTGGAGCCTGGAATCAAAAACCTAGAGGAGTTCTACAGTGTAGCAGAGGCAAGAGCTAAGGAGATGGGTCTTGTGGAAGCTGGAGATATCATCGTTGCAACTTGTGGAGACGAGGTATTCAAAACTGGAACTACAAATTCATTTAAAGTGGTAGTAGTTAAGTAAGAAATAAGTTATAATCATAGATATTAAACCTCAGCTTCTATGATGGAAGCTGAGAGGTTTATCATAGATGTAAAACCTATATTTTAAATTTTAAAGAAATCAGGAGGTTACGTAGTAATGACTAGAATTATTGATGTAAAAGCTAGAGAGATCCTTGACTCAAGAGGAAACC
Source organism: Propionigenium maris DSM 9537 (assembly GCF_027925155.1). GTDB lineage: Bacteria > Fusobacteriota > Fusobacteriia > Fusobacteriales > Fusobacteriaceae > Propionigenium > Propionigenium maris. The sequence goes on from NZ_BSDY01000008.1 coordinate 106,284, forward strand.
CAACTGTAGAGGTAGATGTAAGACTAGAGTGTGGAGCTATGGGAAGAGCAGCAGTTCCATCTGGAGCATCTACAGGAGAGAGAGAAGCAGTTGAGCTTAGAGATGGAGATAAATCAAGATACCTTGGAAAGGGTTGTCTTACAGCAGTAAACAACGTAAACACTGAGATCAGAGAGGCTATCCTAGGGATGGACGCTACTGAGCAGGTTGCAATCGACAGAACAATGATCACTCTTGATGGAACTAAGACTAAGTCAAGATTAGGAGCTAACGCAATTCTTGGAGTATCTCTTGCAACTGCTAAAGCAGCAGCTAACGCAATGGGACTATCTCTATTCAAATACCTAGGAGGGACTAACGCTAAAGAACTTCCTTTACCAATGATGAACATCCTAAACGGTGGATCTCACGCAGACTCTGCAGTTGACGTACAGGAGTTCATGGTTCAGCCAGTAGGAGCAGCTACTTTTGCTGAGGGACTAAGAATGGGAACTGAAGTATTCCACCACCTTGGAAAGCTTCTTAAGGCAAACGGAGACTCTACAAACGTAGGAAACGAAGGAGGATACGCTCCAGCGAAGATCGAAGGTACTGAAGGTGCTCTTGACATCATCATGGAAGCTATCAAAGCAGCTGGATATGAGCCTGGAAAGGACATCACTCTTGCACTAGACGCAGCAGCATCTGAGTTCTGTGACGGTGGAGAAGATGGAAACAAAGTATACAACTTCAAGAGAGAGGGTGGAGTTAAGAGAACTACTGACGAGATGATCGAGTGGTATGCTGGACTTATCGAGAAGTACCCTATCACTTCAATCGAAGATGGTCTTGACGAGAACGACTGGGAAGGATTCAGAAAGCTTACTGCTAAAGTAGGAGCTACAACTCAGATCGTAGGAGACGACCTATTCGTAACTAACACTGAGTACCTTGCAATGGGAATCCAGAAGAAGTCAGCTAACTCAATCCTAATCAAGCTTAACCAGATCGGAACTCTAACTGAAACTCTAGAGGCTATCGAGATGGCTAAGAAAGCTGGATACACAGCAGTAGTATCACACAGATCTGGAGAGACTGCAGACGATACTATCGCAGACGTATCTGTAGCTACTAACGCTGGTCAGATCAAAACTGGATCTGCTTCAAGATCAGACAGAATGGCTAAGTACAACCAACTTCTTAGAATCGAAGAGGAGCTTGGAGAGACAGCAGTATACGGTGGAATGGAAGTATTCTACAACCTTAACAAGTAATTAAAGTATTTTAGAGTCGCCTGAGGGCGGCTCTTTTTTTATTTTTAAAATATATAAAATATCTCCCCAAATAAAATGTAATGATTACAAAAAGGTTGTTATTTTAAAAAGAATTTGGTAGAATGTGACCTGTATTTAAAACCACGGCATATTATTACAGAAGTAAGGGAGAGAAAAGAGTGAAGAGAAGAGAGAGTATAGTAAGTAAGTTCAGGGAGTATCTAATGCTGGATCTGGATCAATTTCTAGGTGAGGGTGAGGACCACCAAAGGGAAGACAGAATATTAACTGAGATGATCGATGAGTTCAGAAGAAGATGATGAGCAGGATAAGAAGGTGTTTAGTGGAGGGGGAAGAGATAGTAGTGGAAACGGAAACAGCGGGCTTGTCATACACACTGTGGAGTATCTTTTTGCTAGCCATTGTAATCTTCAGCTTCAATATATCGGCTGACCTTGGTCTGAAGTTAATATTGGTATCCTTTTTGCTGATCTATCTGATAAAAAGGAATGTGGACAACCAGGAGCTGGTTCTTACCAATAGAAGGGTACTGCACAGCACGGGAGGTGGAGTAGTTAGAGGGATCTATATAGAGGAGATAGAGGCTATGAGTATTATTGGAAACAATGGCCTACAGGGGAACCTGAAGATAGTGGGAAAGGGTTCTGAAATTATAAAAACCCACTGGATAACAGATCCAATTACCTTTAAGGTGGCTATGTCTAAACAGATTCAGATAAACAAGAGCAGGATCTAAAGGGGATAGGAGAAGAGATAATAAGGGTATCAAACTATTGATTTCTTAAAGGATAAAAGTTGTTGACAAAATGTAAGATCCAGGATATAATCTTACCATAATAAATACAAAGTTGTAACAAATACAAATTTGAAAATACAAAAATTCGGAGGTTAGGAAATGAAATTTAGATGTACAGTATGTGGAGAAGTTCTAGAAGCAGGAGTAGAGGTATGTCCAGTATGTAAGGCAGGATCAGATAAATTTGTAGAGATCAAAGAGGGAGAAGGAAGAGTTTGGGCAACTGAGCACATCATCGGAGAGGGACTTGCATGTGGAGACGAGGAGATCATCGCAGGTCTAAGAGCAAACTTCGAGGGAGAGTGTACAGAGGTAGGAATGTACCTGGCAATGTCAAGAGTAGCAGACAGAGAGGGATACCCAGAGGTAGCAGAGGCATACAAGAGAATCGCATTTGAGGAAGCAGAGCACGCAGCAAAGTTCGCAGAGCTTCTAGGAGAGTGTGTATCAGCATCAACTGAGGAGAACCTAAGCAAGAGAGTAGAGGCAGAGTACGGAGCAACTTCAGGAAAGTTTGAGATCGCTAAGAGAGCAAAGGCACTAGGATTTGATGCTATCCACGATACAGTTCACGAGATGGCAAAGGACGAGGCAAGACACGGAAGAGCATTCCTAGGACTTCTAGAGAGATACTTCCAGAAGTAATTAAATAGGTAAGTAAATAGTTATTAGAGAGGGGAGTCGTTAGACTCCCCTTTTTTATTGATGGAAGAAAAGAGTTTATTTGTTGATATTTAAGTTTACTTTTGATATATTGTAAGTTGAACCAAGTTTCGATATATGGTGATTAATGTATTGAATTATGGTACTCAGAGCTTCAAAGCTCTAAAAAAATTAGAGTTGAGATTTGTAATTTAAAAGATGAACACAGATACTTAAAAAATATTTGAAATTATGGGTAATTTGCGCCAATTGACGTAAATCATAGCATTGAAATGTGTTATTTTATATAGGTGCTAAAAGGAACATTTGTAATCCTATATTCACTTTAGGCTAACTGGATTAATTTTAAAGAATACAGGAAAAAAGCTTAAAATTGGTATATAGGTATTTGAATGAAATAAATAAATGAATGAAAGGGGTAAGTATCTATGAAGAGAGTGGGAACAATATCACTGATGTTTTTACTCACCTTTACCCTGCTCTTTCCTAAGGAGCAGCTGAAGGTAGGAGTGATCTACGAAAATGAAAGTTATGTAGACTACATGGGTGAAGTGTTAAAGGATGAACTCAAAAGAAATTTTGAGGGCAGTGACTATGAGGTAGAGGTTCAGAAGGCAACTCTTGTTGGAACAAAGAGTGAGTTTGACTCTGAATTAGCTTCAATGGAAGCGGATAAGGATATAGACGCTATAGTAACTATGGGGGTGATGGTTTCCGAACTGACCCTTTTAGATGACAGCGGATACGATAAGCTGGTAGTTGCTCCATTTGGGGTTGGGCAACCAGAGCGTGAGAGAAAAAATCTCAGCTATATTACAGAAGTTACAGATATCCCGGGAGATATCAAGTTTATGGAGGAACTCAAGGAGATAAAGAGGGTAAGCTTTGTAGTGCCTGAATTCTACGATGAGGGATACCTTAAGACTCAGACGGATAAGATACTGAGTAATGTGGAAGATGCGGGGTACCAGGTAGATATCATCTTGGTAGGAGATGATATCGAAAAGATTAGTGAGCAGCTGGACAATACAGATGCTATCTATGTATTTGAGATGACATATAAGAATGTAGATGAGATTCTGACTCTAGCTAGAGAGAAGAAGATAATGAGCTTCTCAAGGGTTTCAGGGAGAGACGGTTCCGAAAAGGTGCTTATGGGTTATGACAATACTCCAGAGGTTCAGAGAAGGGTAAGAGCCGGAGTGGTGAGCATGAGAAGAAGGATGGAGGGAGATGACCCGAGTGAGATAGTAACGGATCTGGGGAAATCGGATAAGTCCATCGACTTTAATATGGCCTTAGCCAGAGAGATAGGAGTCTTCCCAAGTCTTGTATTTGCTCAGAAGGTTAACTTTATTAACCTGAGAGAAAGGGGAGGAAAAGCCCTTGGATTTAAAGAGGGAATAAATATGGCCCTCAATGAAAATACGGATCTAAAATCCAGAAGAGAAAATATTACAACTGATGAGTACAATGTAAAGTCAGCTAAGGCAGACAGAAGACCTAATATAGATGCCTTTGCAGAGTATCAGAGACTGGATAAGGACTCAGCAAGGTCTCTTACAACACCGGCTGAAAGCTCGGTAAGGGGAGGAGTATCCCTTAACTACCTAATCTTTGATGACAATGTCAATGCCAATGTAACTATCAGAGATTATCAGAGAATTGCTACTGAGGAGAGATACAGACAGGAGGGGCTAGACACTGTTCAGAGCTTCTCACAGGCTTACCTGACTATACTGGAACTAAATGCCAGACTAGAGGTAGAGAGATACAACTATGAGCTTATGAAGGAATACCTACAGATAGCTAGAACAAAGTTTGAGGTTGGAGCTGCAGGACCTGAGGATATATACAGATTCCAGAGTGAGATCGCAGACGCCCTTACGAATATAGCTGAGGTAGAGGGACAGATAAGAATAGCCGAGGCAGACCTGAACAGGGTACTGAATCAGCCTATGGCTCTAAGATATACCTTAGAAGAGGTAAATACCCAGAGTAATGCCTTTAGAGAGATAACAGAGATCCTAAAGGAAAGCGGACAGAGGGTAGACGGACTAAGACAGTTCTTTATAGAGGAAGGAATAGCAAATGCTCCAGAACTAAAGCAGCTGGAAGCTCAGGTGTCAGCAAAGGAAAGAGAGCTAAAGGCAGCTGAGAGAGAGCGTTATATGCCTAAGTTAAGTGCCTTTGGTGAGTGGTCGGATGACCTGAAGGATGACTGGGGAGAGGGATCTGACATTACCAGAGATGAGGACAGATGGAATGTCGGAGCAAGGGTAGAACTACCTCTATATAAGGGTGGAGATATCGAGTATACTAAGCAGAGGGTAAGAAGTGAACTAAGATCTCTAGAATACGAGAAGACAAGCCTTGAGACTGAGGTAGGAAAGCAAGTTTCTTCATCCTTTGCCCAGGTAGTAAAGGACTATATTAAAACAGCTACAACAAAGGATGCAGCAGATGCAGCAAGTAAGAACCTTGAGCTAGTGGGAGATTTCTATGCCAAGGGAACTATTTCCATCTCAGATCTTTTGGACGCTAGAACAAACTCAATTTCAGCTGACCAGGTAGAAATAGCTGCCAGATACAGCTACCTGCAATCTCTAATCAACCTAGAGAGAAGTACAGGGGAGTACCTTGTGATGATGGATGATCTCACTAAGGGAGCGAAGCTGGAAAGATTAAAGAGCTATTTAAAATCAGAGAGTGGGAGGTAACAACATGAAAAAGAATATAGTGGTACTAATGATGGCTGCAGCTCTCCTGGGATGTGGAAGAAAGGAAGAGGTTGTAGAGGAGCCAACTCTTAGACCTGTAAAGTATGTGGTAATAGAGAAGACGGAATCGGATATAGCCAGAGAGTTTTCTGGTACTATAAAGGCAGAAACAGAATCCAGATTGAGTTTCAGGGTTCCTGGAACTATTGAAAGAAAGTTTGTAAGTCTTGGAGAAGAAGTCAGAAGAGGAGAGGTACTGGCTGAGGTAGACAGAATAGACTACGAGGTAAAGTATCAGGCTTCCATAGCGGACCTGGAGAAGACAAAGGCTAACCTTGTAAGAGCCCAGGCAGACTTTGAAAGATATCAGAAGCTTTACTTCAATGACAATGTATCCAAGGCTGAGTATGACAGTGCGTTAGCACAGTTTAAATCAAGTAAGGCACAGGTGGAAGCAGCAGAGAAGCAGGTGGAGTATGACAGACTTCAGCTGAGCTATACTAAGCTTGTTTCACCGGCTAACGGAACAATAGCTGAGGAGCTAAGCGAGGAAAATGAGACAATTTCAGCTGGAACTCCAGTATTTATGTTAAGTCTTGAGGGAGACCTTGAGGTGGAGTTCTTTGTACCAGAGTCACTTATCGGTCAGATAAGAGCAGGTGAGGAGATAGTAGTTGCAGCTGATGCCGCTCAGAGAGAGGAGATCAGAGGAGAGATAACTAAGGTAGGTACAGTATCAACTGGATTTGGTAGAACCTTCCCAGTAAAAGCTAAACTTATCGATCCATCTGAGGCTATAAAATCAGGTATGACAGCTCAGGTAAAGCTGAACTTTAAGTTTGCAGATGAGGATGTAATAATCCTACCACTACAGAGTGTGGTAACGGACAGTGTAGGTAATACCTATGTTTATAAGCTGGAAGATGTAAGCGAAAATCAGGGAACGGTAAAGAGAGTAGACGTTAAAACAGGGAAGGTGACAAACAGAGGAATCGAAGTTACTGAAGGACTTGAAAGTGGAGAACTAGTAGTTACAGCAGGGATGAGCAAGATCACTGAGGGTCAAAAGGTAGAGGTTCCGCCTAAGGGGGTTAGATAGTTATGAAACTGACAGAGATATCCATAAGAAACCACATGACTACCATAATCCTTTATGTACTAGTGGTAGTAGGTGGATACCTAGCCTATACAGGAATGGAGAAGGCAGAGGACCCAGGATTTACCATCAAGACAGCAACAATTACAACTTACTGGCCGGGAGCTACAGCAGAGCAGATGGAGAGACTGGTAAGTGATAAGATAGCAGAGACCCTTCAGGAGATGGAGGAGATAGACTTTATAGAAGCTAAGAACAGAGACGGGATCTCTACAGTATACTTCAATGCTGAGGCCATATACTGGGGAGATGAGCTTCGTCCAATCTGGGAAAAGCTGAGAAAAAAGGTATATATAGAGGCAGCTCCAAAGCTACCAGCGGATGTAATCGGACCATTTGTTAACGATGAATTTGGAGATGTATATGGTACTGTGGTAGCAGTTACCGGAGATGACTACTCATATACGGAACTATACAATGAAGCCAACAGGTTAAGAGAAGTACTTCTTATGAGAGTTTCACAGATAGGTAAGATACAGGTATATGGAGTACAGGATGAAAGAATATTCATCGAGTATAATAATGCAAGGTTAGCTGAGATGAAGATAAGCGTTAAGGATATCGCAGATGCTCTATCTTCAAGGAATATTATAATTCCAGGAGGAAATATCCTAGACAGAACGGACAGGATGACAGTGCTTCCTACAGGAAACTTTACTTCTGTGGATGAGATAGGTCAAACTGTAATAAATATTCCAGGTCAAGATGATGTGGTATATCTAAAGGATATAGCTACAGTTAAGAAGGGATATATCGATCCAGCTACCTATAAGGCTCAGTTTAACGGAAAGCCTGCTATAATGCTTGCGATCTCTCTGAAAGCTGGAGAGGATAACATTAAACTTGGAAGAAATGTAAAGGAGCTGCTGGCAACTTATCAGGATAAGGCTCCCCACGGACTGGACTATAATATAGTGGCATTCCAGCCGGATATTGTAGAGAACAAGGTACTGTCCTTTGTAAGTAACCTGGCTCAGGCAATTTTTACAGTACTAGCTGTAATGTTTATATTCCTAGGGCTCAGAACAGGACTTATCGTAGCATCTCTAGTACCTACAGCAATTGCCATTGCCCTTATAATGCTTCCTAAGATGGGGTATGGATTAAACCAGATGACCCTGGCGGGACTTATTATAGCTCTGGGGATGCTGGTGGACAACGCCATTGTAATGTCTGAGAGTATAATGGTAGCTATGGAATCTGGTAAGAGTAGGATGGAGGCTTGTCTGGATTCAGCAGCTTCCCTAAAGATACCACTACTTATATCCTCATTGACTACCATGGCAGCCTTCTCTCCAATTATGATGGTTGAGGAGACTATGGGAGAATATGTAGGACCACTATCTATAGTAGTAATAATAACACTATTTGCATCATGGCTTGTTGCCATGACCCTAGTACCTATGCTATGCCACAGATATCTAAAGGTAGAGCAGCAGGAGGAGAACTTTGAAACAAAGGGTTATAAGATGTACAGAGGAATGCTAACTAAGCTCCTAAAATTCCCTAAGCTGGGATTAATCGGTGTAGCAGGTATGCTTATAGTTGGTATAGGACTATTCACCCTGACTAAGAAGCAGTTCATGCCGGATTCAGATAAACCGATGATGTATACGATAATGAGACTGCCAATTGGGACTTCAATTGAGAGAACTGAAGCTGTAGTGGACGACCTGAATGCCTATATAGAGGAGAAGTATAAGGTATCGGATGAACTCCTGCCTACAGGTATAGTAGATCTTCTACTAACTGGAGGAACCACCAAGAAGTATGAGGATGAGGGAATCATCTCCTGGGGAGCTTTCATAGGAGGAGGAGCACCAAAGTATACGCTGATCTACAGTCCTGAAGCTCCAGCACCAGAGTATGCATATGTACTCTACAATACAACTAACTACAAGCTGATACCTGAGATATCTGAGGATATAGATAACTATCTTGCTGAAAGATATCCAGATCTTGAAGCATTCTCAAATATCCTGAGTACTGGTAACTCAGCGGAGAAGAATATAGAGTACAGGGTTACTGGAACTAACCTGGAAGAGTTAAGAGTTAATGTGGAAGAGATAAAGGCTAAGCTGGCAACAGTGCCAGGAGCAATCAATATAAGTGATAACTGGAACCAGGAAGTAAGAAAGGTAGTAGTAGACGTAGACCAGGACAAGGTAAGACAGGCAGGGCTAACAAGTGAAGAGGTAGCTATGTCCCTACAGTCTATCCTTACAGGTGTAGAGGCAACTACCTTTAGAAACCCAATGGCGCCGCCTATTAACAGTCTTGTGCCAGTAACACTGAGAACAACTTCTGAGTTCAGAGATGATGTAACAGCTCTTGAAACTACAAGGATATTCTCTGCTCGTACTGGGGAAACTGTACCTCTTAAGCAGATAGCAGACATTAAGATTGATTGGGCTCCAGGATATATCTATACAAGGGACAGAGTATTTACTATGAATGTAAGTGCAACCCTTGCAGATGACGCTACATCAGCTGAGATAGATGCAGCAATGATACCTTGGCTAGATGAGAAGATAGCTGAGTGGGGACCTGAGTTCAAGTGGGAGCTAGGTGGAGAGAATGAGAGCTCCAACGACAACTCGGAAGCTCTAGGGTCTAAGCTTCCAATTGCAGGACTTATCATAGTACTTCTTCTGGTAGCGCAGTTTAACTCAATTAGGAAGCCAATAGTAATACTATCGAGTATTCCTCTAGGAATAATCGGAGTATCTGTGGGACTTCTGATCTCTGGAGAGAAGTTTGGATTTATGCCACTGGTAGCGCTAGTATCTCTGGCCGGTGTGGTAATAAACAACGCCATCGTACTTCTGGACAGTATAGACGTTCAGCTGAGCGACTTTGGAAGAACTCCACAGGCAGCTGTAATAGAGGCCTGCCAGAGAAGAATGAGACCAATACTTCTGACAACAATAACAACACTTTGCGGTCTGTTACCTCTATGGTTCTTCGGAGGAACTCTATTTGCACCTCTTGCTGTAGCACTGATCTTCGGACTGATCTTCGGAACAACACTAACTCTTGGAGTAGTGCCGCTGTTCTACGCAGTTCTGTTCAGAGTTAACTTCAAGGAATATGAGTATGTTCCGGCAACGGAAACTGATAACAGATAGAATAAATAAAGCAGTATGGGAGGCACCCCTTGAGGTGTCTCCCTTTATCTTTAAGGGAAGTTTAAAGATCGGATGAAGGCCGGGTAAAATTAAATTTATAGTTGTCATAGTCTCTTGAAAAACCACCTTTAATATGTTAATAAAATAGAGAAAGATGAAGGGAGTGAGGCGGATGAATGTATATTTAGCATCTCTATTAGGAATGGGAGTAGTAGTAGCCCTGATGGTTGTGGCAGTGAAGATAGCAGACAGGTATAAGAGGGAAGCTCCGACAAAGGGAGTAGGGGAGAACAGAAGAAAGAGAAGGCATGGTAGATAGATGCCTACAAGTTTTTAAAGATAAAATCTCTAAAACTCTTTGAATTAAAGGATTTTGATCAAAAAAACCGAACAAAATAAAATAAAAATTGTTGTATATATTTTTTACTCTAGAGGGGTTATAATTTTCCTGTAATAGGTTGTTGAAACAAGGGTGTAGAGTAGAAGTATGGCAGTGAATTTCAGAGGGAAGTTTAGAGGCGGGGTAGTATAGAAGAGAAAGGAACCTTCTTTTGAGAGGGTTCTTTTTTGTTGCTTTTTACAGGATGTGCTATAATACACAAAATCTTAGACTGCCGGAGGAAATATGAAAAAGATAAGAGTAACGGTACCTGAAGATATATGGCGGCTTATGAAAAATGATATAGATGAGTTTGGGATAAACAACAATAAGCTGTGCAACTATATATTGGATAAACTGAAGTACAACAAGGAGATAAATGTAGAGAAGGATCTGGAGATCCAGGGGAGACCTCTGAAGAAGATCGTTCAGTTTGATCTCAATGTGGCAAATAAGGAGATCTACTATGATATCCTGAGGGAAAATAAGGTAGAGGTAGAGGCGGAGTATTTTAGGGAGCTCTTTGAGATATACTGCTCCAAGTTTAAATACCTGAGGGAACTCTTTGTCTTTGAGGACAAGGTAAGGGCTATAATGGAGGCCATAAAGAATAAGAGGAAGGTCAAGCTGAAGTACCTGGGAAAGGTATCCACTGTGGATCCCTACTTTATAAAGAGAGAGGAGCAGGGGGATGAGAACTACCTCTTCTGCTACGATGAAAAGACGGGGGAGTATCACAACTACAAGCTGAAGGAGCTAATTGTAGTTTCCTCTCTAGATGAGAAGATAAGGGGAAAGGACAAGAAGTATGTGGAGCATGTGAGGAAGAACTTTGATCCCTTCCTGGGAAATGGTAACTTCGTAAAGGTAAGGTTTACTCCAAATGGGGAGGTTCTCTATAAGAGTCTTACCAACTACAGACCTAAGCTCATTAAGAAGGAGGGAGATCTGTTTACCTTTGAGACCTCAAATGAGAATGCAAAACTCTACTTCAGGCAATTCTTAAAGGATGCAGTGATAGTTGAGCCTGAAGGTCTTCGTGAGGAGATAAAGGCTGATTTCCTGGAGGCCTACAGGAGCTACTAAAGTTTTTGGATAATTCTTTTTTAATTTTTTGATCTATGGTACAATTTGAAGGGATAGTAGGAAATGACTACTACCAGATTGAAAAAAGGTAAAAATGGGTGATATTTTGAGTCTGATTATCTTGAGAAAGGCCACTGAGTCTGACATAGCTGATATATATAAGTACCTGCACAGGGACTTTATAAAAAAATATTCACAGAATGGAGAGAAAGCCGAGTGGGAGAGCCACAGAAGATGGTATAAGTTTCTCATAAACTCCGACAGCTACCTTCTCTATATTATAGAGGATGAGAATGGAAGGTTCCTGGGACAGCTGAAGTTTGAGCTGGAGGGAGAGACCTCTATAGTGAGTATCTATCTCCTGAAGGAGATAAGGGGCAAGGGGCTTGGAAAGATAATAGTAGATATGGGGATAGAGGAGCTTCTTCATGAGAGTGATGAGGTGGATGTAGTCCTTGCATATATACTGGAGGAAAATGATGCTTCCCTTAATCTCTTTAAATCCTGTGGGTTTACCTATGAGAGAGAGGAAGAGTATGGAGGTCTGGATCACCACCTCTATATAAAGAGGCTGAGAGGTTGAGAAAGAAATCAAAGTGTGCTATACTTTTGGAAGTATTATTCTAGAAGATTATTGAAGATAGAAGAGGTAAGAAAATGAAAAAGAACTTCACATTAGGGAACAGATATTATTACTATTATCTATAGAAGGTTTGTAGAAGTACAGACCTATTTTGTATTTAGTAGATAAGGATCTGTACTATGAGAGTGAAGTTTTAAGATAAAGGTCTCATAGGGTGTTCCTATGAGACCTTTTTTTATTGAAAAGCAACGATATCTATGGTTGTGTTTTGTGAGTACGTCAGAGGACTGAAGAGGATTCTGATTTTGATTAATTAAATATTGTAATTTAAAATAACGACTTTAAGGAAAGTCAATTTATTTGGAGGGAAAAGATGGAGAACACTGAAAGAAATCCACAGGTTGAAGCAGAAGTAAAGAGACAATTGGAAGCATTTACAAGGGGAGTAGAGGATCTAGTATCTGAAAAGGAGCTGGAGAAGAAGATAAGGAAATCTTTAGAGACTGGAAAGCCTCTAACTGTAAAGTTAGGAATCGATCCTACTGGATCGGACCTTCACATTGGGCACGCAGTACCTCTAAGAAAGTTAAAGCAGTTCCAGGAGATGGGGCACCAGGTAAAATTCCTTATTGGAACTTTTACAGCTAGAATCGGAGATCCTACTGGAAAGACTGAAACAAGAAAGATGCTGTCAGCAGAGGATATCGCTAAGAATATCGAAACTTACCTAGACCAGGTTAAGCTAATCCTAGATATGGAGAAGACAGATGTTGTATACAACCACGAGTGGTTAGAGAGTCTAGGGCTTGAGGATGTACTTAAGCTTCTTTCTCAGTTTACAGTTCAGCAGATGATCCAGAGAAAGGACTTCTCAGACAGAATAAAGGCAGATAAGCCGGTATCTTTAATTGAGTTTATGTACCCTATCCTTCAGGGGTATGACTCTGTGGCAATCGAGGCAGATGTAGAGCTTGGAGCTACTGAGCAAAAGTTCAACCTACTTAGAGGAAGAGACCTTCAGAAGAACGCAGGACAGGAGCAGCAGATATGTCTTATGATGCCTATCCTAGTTGGACTAGACGGTGTGGAGAAGATGTCAAAGTCTCTGAACAACTACATAGGTATTACAGAGGCTCCAAATGATATGTTTGGAAAGGTAATGTCTATCTCGGATGAGCTTATGTGGAACTACTATGAGGTAGCTACAGATGTACCTATGGATGAGATAAAGGCTCTGAAGGAGGGGGTAGAAAACGGAAGTGTTCACCCAATGGACTGTAAGAAGAGACTTGGATCTGAGATTGTAACTATCTACCACAACGCAGAGGAGGGAGCAAAGGCCAGAGAGTGGTTTGAAAATGTCTTCTCCAAGAGAAATATGGATGTAGATCTTCCAGAGGCAAAGATAGAGGCTGAGGAGATTGGAGTAATCGATCTTCTTGTAAAGGAGCTTGGATTCTTTAAGGGAACATCTGATGCAAGAAGACTTATCCAGCAGGGTGGTTTCAAGGTGAACGATGAGCCTATCAAGGATGTAAAGGCTATGGTTAAGATAGAGGACGGAATGATCGTAAGAGCAGGAAAGAAGAAGATAGTTAAGATAGTAAAGTAGGAATGAGCCCCCAGAAGGGGGCTTTTTTATTTTAGATTTATTCCAGAAAATTAATTTTAAATAGGTGGGTTCAAGGGTATACTTGGTAATAAATTATCTGGGAGGGGAGTATGAAAATATTTATAAGTGCAGATATAGAGGGGAGCATAGGGGTTCTTGACGGTTGTGAGTGCAGACATGGAAATGAGGAGTATGAGAGAGCAAGGAGGTATATGACTGAGGAGGTGGCTGCAGCAAGCAGGGGAGCTTATGGGGCAGGAGCCAATGAGGTAGTTATAAAGGATGCCCATGGAACGGGAAGGAATATAATAATAGATGATCTACCAGAAGAGGTAGAGGTTATAAGGGGATGGAGCGGGCATCCCTTCACCATGCTCCAGGATCTGGATGCTACCTTTGACGGGGTAATATTTACCGGGTACCACAGCGGAGCAGGGATAGGAGGAAATCCCCTAGCTCACACAATTAGTGGGGGAGTTGTCCAGGAGATAAGGATAAACGGAGAAAAGGCATCGGAGTATCTTATAAACAGCTATACAGCCAGCTATGTAGGAGTGCCTGTTATCTATGTATGCGGGGATAAGAAGCTCATAGAGGAGGTAGAGGGGCATAAACTTGGAGTAAAGACTCTGGCTGTAAAGGAGGGAAGTGGAGGTTCAGTAAGAGGGGTGAGCCTTAAAAAAGGTATAGGATTAATAGAAGAGGGAGTGGCTCAAGCTGTAAGGGAGATTGAAAATATAAGAAAGATGGAGTTTCCTAAGGAGTTTAAGCTGGAGCTGATATTTAAGAGTGAGGCTCAGGCAGTGAGGGGAGGTTTTTATCCGGGAATGAGGAGGAGCGGGGCCTATGAAGTAGAGGGAGTCTTTACTGATTACTTTGACCTTCTGAGGGCACTGATGTTTTTAATAAGGGGATAGAGAAGTTCTTCATAAAGACTAAACTACCTTTAGAAATTAGAAAAGGACCCCTATTCAGGGATCCTTTTTTAAATTAATTAACCAACCTCTGCTACTGCTATCCTTCTACTCTTAACTAAGCCTGCTGCAAGGGATGCTAGCAGTGTTGGGATAAGCCATGCAAATCCCTCTGAAGCCAGGGGCAGAAGATCGAAGTGAGCTGTCAATGAAGATGAGATATTGAAGTCGGCAATAACTTCCAGGACACTGAAGAGGAGCCCTGTGGCGACCCCTGTTCTATAGATTTTAGTATTTTCAACTTTAAGTATATTGAGAACTATGAGGATAATAGTTACCGGGTAGAGGATTGTAAGTACCGGAACTGCTATATCTACCATAAATCCAATTCCTGTAGCTCCTAAAACACTTGAGATAGCACAGGTTGCTATTGTAATAGTTCTATAGGAAAACCTTGTTTTTTCTGCAAAGAAGTTGGATACAGTAGCAACTAAGGCTATGGAGGTTGTAAGGCAGGCTACTGTTACACACATCCCTAGAGCCATTACCCCAACCGATCCAAGGGAGGTCTCTGCAAAATACATAACAAGCTCAGCCTTTCCAAGGTTTAAGCCGTTGCCGTTGGCCATGGCTCCCAAATAAAGGAGACCGCCATAAACGACTGCCATACCTATTCCTGCTATGATACCGGCTTTGACGATCATAGAGCTCTGCTCCCTCTCATCGGTATAACCATTTCCCCTGAGGCTCTCAGCTATAACTGTACCAAAGATAACGGAAGCTATGGCATCCATAGTCTGGTATCCCCCGAAGAAACCGTAGGAGAAGGAGTTCTGAGGTGTGATACTCTTTCCAGGAACTCCAAAGCCTGAAAGGATTCCCTTTCCTATAATCAGTGCAAGTATGGTAAGGATGATAGGGGTCATATACTTTCCGATATTATTTAGAAGCTGAGAGGGCTTTATTACCAGTATATAAACAACTATAAAGTAGCAGCCCGATGCAAGTAAGGGGTTAATATCTCCAAAGTTTGGAGCAATTCCCATCTCATAGGCGGTAGCTGCTGTTCTCGGTATAGCCAGCATGGGTCCCAGTGCAAGGATCATAAGGGAAAAGTAGAGGGTGTTAAATCTTTCAGAGACTTTATCTGCAAAGTTGTGGATACTTCCCGCTCTACTGAAGGCCATAAGCCCCCCTACAGGAAGACATATTCCCGTAAGAAAAAATCCAGCTGAAGACATGAGCCACTCTCTACCAGTGACAAGACCTATTCCTGCTGGAAATATAAGGTTTCCAGCTCCAAAAAACATAGCAAATATTGCCAGGCCAAATATAAATACATCATTCTTATTTTTCATAGTAAACTCCTCTGTGTCGTGGTGCTTAATTTTTGTGACGATTGTATAATTTTATCACACAAAAGGGAGGGAGTCCATAAAATTGTGTGCTTTTTCAGTATTTAGATCCTTCTGGTGCGGAAAGTTAGTATGAAGTGACGATTGTTACCAATATAATGAACTCTTAATGTTTTTTATGAAAGGAGAAAGGAATTAAAGGTTTTAAATAATGAGTGGTTAAGTGAGTTTGAGTTTTTGAGAGAAGGGTAGAGTAAAGGATCCAAGGAATAAAAAAAGCTGCCCTCAGGCAGCTAATCTTTTATTACATAGACTGACTTGCAGACAGAAGAGATGGTACGATCTGCTTCTTTCTGGAAAGAACTCCGTCAAGCCAAGCTGAGTTGTTTTCTAACTTTACTCCAAAGGCCTGTTCCACAAGCTTTGAAGAATCACCAAGAACAAGAACCTGAGAACCTGAGTTGATGATGTCTGTGATAACAAGGATGAATACATCCAGTGCATTTTCCATAAGCTTCTGATCCATAACCTTTTCAAGTTCAGCCTGCTTACTTAACATTCCGGCAACATCAACAGTATTAACCTGAGAGATGGTAACATTTAAATCAGCCATATTAAATGTCTTGCTGTCCATGTCGATGATCTCCATAGAAGTCTTGTCTCCAAGGGAAGTTCCAGCTATAAGCATCTCCATTCCGTACTTCTTAGGATCTACCCCTGCAATCTCGCAAAGCTCTGTGGCTGCTTTGATATCCTGCTCTGTACAAGTAGGTGACTTAAAGATAAGAGTATCTGAAAGGATGGCACTTGCCATAAGTCCAGCTATCTGCTTTGGCGGTACAATTCCCGCTTCCCTGAAGAGCTTGTATACGATGGTACAGCAGCATCCTACAGTTTCAGCTCTTATGATAAGGGGTTCATTGGTCTCGAAGTTACCGAACTTGTGGTGGTCCACAACCTCTAGAACCTTGGCATCCTTGATACCGTCCACCGACTGGTGGTGCTCATTATGGTCCATAAGGATAACTTCTTTTCTAGTGAAGTTGATAAGGTTTTTAGATCTTATAGTTCCAAAGAGCTTACCGTCCTTACCTACAACTGGGAAGTTACTCTGGTTAGCTTCCTTCATCAGGTCCTTTACCTCACCTATGAAGTCATCCTCCTTGAAGTGGTAGAACTTCTTCTTAGGGATGATAGATGAAACTGAGATAGACTGAGTGATAAGCTTAAGAGTTTTAAATAGGTTGCTCTTAACCTTGATGATAGCACAGTCCCTTCCCTGTCTCGGGCTGATGTAGTCTTCATCCTTGGCGCAGACAATAATAAGTTTTGCCCCTGCGTGGATAGCCTTGTCGATTCCGTCGAAGAGAGTAGTTGTAACAACGATATCTCCCTCTTTAACTGAATCCATCTCCGATGCAGCTTTAAGTCTTCCCTGGATAACTCCGCTAGGGTACTCTCCACTGATAATCTCTCCCTTTAGAAGCTCCAAGATATTCTCATATGTAGATGAATACTTAGTGAAAAGATCCTTGTAGTCCAGCTCAAGATAAGCATTGGCAATGTGTGAAACATGAAGCATTCCCATAAGCTTCTTTTCCTCATTTATAACTGGAAGACTGGAGAAGTTCTCTCTGGTCATTGTTTCAAGGGCTGTTTTCAGTGAATCAGTAACATTGATAGCCTCAGTTTCTACCTGGGTAAGGTCTCCGATCTGAGGTCTAACTGTATCGATAAACTCAGGTTTTTTTACTCCGAAATATTTTAAAACGAATTCCGTTTCCTTGCTTAGATCACCTAATCTCACTGGAGTAGCTTTTACTCCCTGCTTATTTTTAAGATAAGAGTATGAGATAGATGAACATATGGAATCTGTATCTGGATTTTTATGTCCAAAAATTAGAACCGAATCCATAAATTGTACCTCCTTTAATTATAAATCACTTAGTATTTTAACATTATTTCCTAGTAAGGACAAGGGAAAACAGCTATAATGTACTAAAAAAATATTTTGCAGAATAAAAAGTTTTCGTATGTTCTATTTGCGAAGATGTACACAAGTTGTATGAGGGAAAAAATGGTAAAATAAAAAACTTTCTTGTGTGTTTTTTCATAAAAAAATATAATAGTTAGGGAAGGGCAACCTGAAGGCGAACACTTGGAAAAAAATTAAAAATAGAGATAAAGGAAGCTACAGTAGGATAGCAGATGAGCGGAGGAAGATAGATGGATATAGAAAAGAAGATGAATGAGCTATATGAAAGGATAGAGAAGTACAGTTATTACTACTACACGAGAAATGAAAGCCTTATATCGGATGTGGAGTTTGACAAACTTCTGGCTGAACTGGAGAGACTGGAGGAGGAGAATCCCCACTTAAAGAGGGAGGGAAGCCTTACATCCCAGGTAGGTTCGAGTCTTAAGGACAGTAAGTTTACCAAGGTAAAGCATAAAAATCCCATGCTGAGCCTTTCAAATACCTATAGTACAAAGGACTTAGAGGACTTTGACGGAAGGGTAAAAAGGATCCTTGGAAGGGACAGGAAAGTGGATTATGCTCTGGAGCTGAAGCTGGACGGGGTATCCATAAGTGTCCACTATGAAAGGGGAAAACTTACAAGGGCAGTTACCAGGGGAGACGGAGCTGTGGGAGAGGATGTAACGGAAAATATTCTTCAGATAGCCTCTATTCCCCACTATCTGAAGGAAGAGATAAGTATGGAGGTAAGGGGAGAGATAGTCCTTCCCCTAGATGAGTTTAAAAGACTCAACGATGTAAGGGCCCAGGCCGGTGAGGAGGTCTTTGCAAATCCAAGAAACGCAGCAAGCGGAACCCTTAAGCAACTGGATGCCACAGTAGTTAAGGAGAGAAACCTGGACTGCTACTTCTTCTTCCTGGTAGACGGGGGAAGCTACGGGTTAGAAAAGCACAATGAGAGCCTGGAGTACCTGGAAAGTCTGGGGATAAAGACTACAGGGGTATGTGAGGTGTGCAGCAGCATCGATGAGCTGGAGGAGAGGATAGCTCACTGGCAGGAGAGAAAGGAAGATCTGGGCTATGAAACAGACGGAATGGTTATTAAGATAAATGATACAGGACTTTGGGAGGAGCTGGGAGCCACAACTAAGAGTCCAAGATGGGCTATAGCCTATAAGTTTCCTGCAAAGCAGGTGACAACAAAGCTTACCGGGGTGACCTGGCAGGTGGGGAGAACCGGGAAGGTAACTCCTGTGGCAGAACTAGAGGAGGTAGAGGTTTCTGGAAGTAAGGTAAAGAGAGCCAGCCTGCACAACTACGATGAGATCCTGAGAAAGGATATCAGGGTAGGAGACAGGGTATTTATAGAGAAGGCTGCAGAGATAATTCCTCAGGTTGTAAAGGTAGTTAAAGAGGTAAGGGACGGCAGCGAGATAGAGATAGAGCTCCCTACAAACTGTCCAGTGTGTAATGCCCTTCTAGATAACGTAGAGAAGAGCGTAGACTATGTAGATGCAATAACCTTCCTTGGAATAGAGAAGGTGGGAGAGAAGAAGGCCAAGCTCCTGGCTGAAGCCAGCGGAAGTATAGAGAAACTTATGGAGCTGGAGCTGGAGGAGCTGGAATCCATAAAGACCATAGGAAAGAGGCTAGCCAAGGCCATCTATGAGTACTTCAGAGATGAAGAGAATATAGAGCTTATAAAGACCCTGAAGGAGAGGGGGGTAAGCTTTAGTTTTGATACCGATGGAGTAAGGAAGATAGATAAGAGGGAGTTTGCAGCAGACCCTAAGCTTCTTGCCTTTGTATCCAAGGACGATGTGGTGGATATAAGATGTATCAACGATGACTGCCCGTCAAAGCTTCAGACAAAGATAGAGTACTTTGTATCCAGGGACGCTATGAATATAGATGGGCTGGGAACCAAGATAGTGGAGAAGTTCATAGAGCTGGGGAAGATTAAGGATGTATCGGATATCTATAGACTTCATGAGTATAGAGGCGAGCTGGAGCAGATAGATAAGATGGGGGAGAAGTCCATCGAAAACCTTCTGAACTCCATAGAGGAGAGCAAGAAGAGGGATTATACAAAGACCCTCTATGCCCTTGGGATTCCCCATGTAGGGAAGTTCCTTGCCAAGCTTCTGGCAACGGAAAGTAAGAGTCTGGAGAACCTGAAAAACATGACTAAGGATGAGCTCCTGAAGGTGGACGGAGTGGGAGCCAAGGTAGCTGAAAGTGTGTATAGCTACCTGAGAAATGAAGCCCACCTTGAGATGCTGGACAGGCTGGAAGGCTACGGAATCAACTATGAGATGGAAGCATCGGGAGAGGAAGGTTCAGAAAGGAGCAAATTTGCAGGAAAGAACTTCCTATTTACAGGTAAGCTGCAGCACTTTGGAAGAAGTGAGATAAAGGAGGTCATAGAGGACCTAGGGGGAACTAACCTCTCAGGGGTAAGCAAGAAGCTGGACTACCTGATAGTGGGGGAGAAAGCCGGAAGCAAGCTGAAGAAAGCCCAGGAGCTGGGAACAGTAGAGATCCTCACCGAGGAGGAGTTCCTGAATCTCATCAAGGGTGGAGATACAGAGGCCAGCCAAGAGAAGCAGGAGGAGAAGGCAGAGGAGAAGCCGGTGGCAGAGAGAAAGCCAGAGAAGCTGGAGAATAAAAAGTTATTTTAGGGGTAACTTTTTACCCCTCTCCCCAGTCTAAAAAACTGTGTGCAAAGAAAGTGGAAGAGCTTCTAAAAATAACCTAAAACACTGAGCTTACATTGACGTTGAGGGGTCTTTGTGGTAACATAGAAAATGTTAGAATAGACTATTTTTAGAAAGAGGTAAAACACTTATGATAGGGTCGTTATTAAAGAAGGTTTTTGGTACCAAAAATGACAGAGAAATTAAGAGAATTGAAAAGATAGTAGCTGAAATTAACAAGCTAGAGCTTGACTATGAAGCGCTGTCCGATGAGCAGCTGAAGGGAAAGACAGTTGAGTTTAGAGAGAGACTTGCTAAGGGAGAAACTCTAGACGATATCCTAGTGGAAGCTTTTGCAACAGTGAGAGAAGCATCTAAGAGAACTCTTGGAATGAGACACTACGATGTACAGATGATTGGTGGAGTGGTACTTCACGAGGGGAAGATCACAGAGATGAAGACTGGAGAGGGTAAGACCCTTGTGGCAACTCTTCCAATGTATCTGAATGCCCTTACTGGAGAGGGAGCACACCTGATCACAGTAAATGACTACCTGGCAAAAAGAGACAGGGATCTTATGGGAAGGGTATATGACTTCCTAGGACTTACATCTGGAGTACTGTTAAACGGGATGCCAAATGAAAAGAGAAAGGCAGCCTATGAGTGCGATATAACCTATGGTACAAACTCGGAGTTCGGATTCGACTACCTGAGAGATAACATGGTAAGCAAGCTAGAGGACAAGGTACAGAGATCACACCACTTCTGTATCGTGGATGAGGTGGACTCGATCCTAGTGGACGAGGCCAGAACACCACTTATTATCTCTGGTGCTGCAGAGGACACAGCAAAGTGGTACAAGATATTCTTCCAGGTATCTCAGATGCTTGTAAGAAGTGTGAAGACAGAGGGAATCAGGGATATCAAGAAGAAGAAGGAGATGAATATCCCAGATGAGGACTGGGGAGACTACGAGGTAGACGAGAAGTCCAACAACCTTTCCCTTACTGAGAAGGGGGTAAAGAGGGTAGAGGAGATCATGAAGATAGATAACCTTTACTCACCTGAAAATGTAGAGCTTACTCACTACATGAACCAGGCTCTGAAAGCCAAGGAGTTATTTAAGAGGGACAGAGATTACCTGGTAAGAGACGGTCAGGTAATAATCATAGATGAGTTTACTGGAAGAGCCATGGAGGGAAGAAGATACTCCGACGGACTGCACCAGGCAATAGAGGCCAAGGAAGGACTTAATATCGCCGGGGAGAACCAGACCCTTGCATCGATAACACTTCAGAACTACTTTAGAATGTATGAAAAATTATCTGGAATGACTGGTACAGCAGAAACTGAGGCTGAGGAGTTTATGCACACATATGCTTTGGAGGTAGTGGTTGTACCTACACACAAGCCAATTCAGAGAGCGGATATGCCAGACCTAGTATATAAGACAGAGGCGGAGAAGACAACAGCTATCCTGGACAAGATAGAGGAGCTTTATAAGAACGGACAACCTGTTCTTGTGGGAACAATTTCCATCGCAAGTTCCGAGCTTCTATCCTCTCACCTAGGTAAGAGAGGGGTACCTCACGAGGTACTAAACGCCAAGTTCCACGCAAAGGAAGCTGAGATCGTAGCTCAGGCAGGAAGATATAAGGCAGTAACTATCGCAACAAACATGGCAGGTAGAGGAACGGATATCATGCTTGGTGGTAACCCTGAAGCCATGGCAGTGAAGGAAACAGGAGAAACCTTCGGAGAAACATTTAATGAGGCTCTTGCTAAGTACAAGGTACAGTGTCAAGAGGAGAAACAGCAGGTACTGGCTGCAGGAGGACTGTTTATCCTGGGAACTGAAAGACATGAATCCAGAAGAATAGATAACCAGCTTAGAGGAAGATCGGGAAGACAGGGAGATCCGGGAGCATCGGAGTTCTACCTATCCCTAGAAGATGACCTTATGAGACTCTTCGGATCTGAGAGAGTAAGTAATGTAATGGAGAAGCTGGGACTTCCAGAGGGAGAGCCTATTACCCACAATATGATAAGTAAGGCAATTGCCAACGCTCAGAAGAAGGTAGAGGCAAGAAACTTCGGGATCAGAAAGAACCTTCTTGAGTTTGACGATGTAATGAACAAGCAGAGAACAGCTATCTACTCAAGCAGAAATGAGGCTCTTGCTAAGGATGACCTGAAGGACACTATCATGAATATGCTGAGAGATAATATCCACAGCTTGGCAGCAGAAAGACTTGTAGGGGAGTTCAAAGAGGACTGGGATATGGCTGGTCTTGCAGAGAAGATAGGGGAACTCTACGACTATGAGATAACAGACCTAGATGAGTATAAGTCTATGAGTGTAGAGGAGTATGCAGGAAAGCTTTGTGAGAGAATAGAGGCACACTATACAGAGAGGGAAGCTCACTTTGGTGCTGACATGATGAGAAAGCTTGAGAAGTATATCCTATTTGAGGTAGTAGATGCAAGATGGAGAGAGAACCTGAAGACTCTGGATTCCCTGAGAGAGGGTATCTACCTGAGATCCTATGGTCAAAAAGATCCAATTGTAGAGTACAAGCTTCTATCTGGAGAGCTATATGCTAAGATGCTGAAGACGATCAAGGAGGAGACTACATCCTACCTATTCAAGATAAGAATAAGGGATGAGAGGGAAGACCTTGAGATGAAGAGGACGGAAGCTCCTAGAAATGTATCCTACAATACAGAAGAGGGAGCAGAAGAGGAGAAGAACGGTCAGAGAGCTTCGGACAAGGTGGGAAGAAATGATCTTTGCCCTTGCGGAAGTGGTAAGAAGTATAAGAAGTGTTGCGGAAGAACAGTATAAATTTAGAGGCAAGTGGGAGGCGTTAAAGTGAAAAAACTTATAATACTACCATTCCTTTTATTCATGGTATCTTGTAGTTCGATGTTTGCTCCAAAGGTAAACCTAGAGGAGAAGTATCCAATCGAAGAGCAGGATATAAGAAACTGGGATGAGACTATTAGTTATATAATTGAAAGAGAATCTCTTATAGAGGACTGGTACGGGGGAGACAACCCAATCTACTACCTGAGAAAGACTGGTAAGATGAAGGAGAAGGAGTTTAACTTCCTTCAGTCTCTGGAAAAGAAGAAGACTATTACAGAGGATGACAGAAAGGAATTTAACAAGCTTGTAAGAAAGTATGTTAAAAAGGTAGACAGAACCTTCAGGCTTAAAAATGAGAACCTGAAGAACCCTAAGGCACTGGTGGACAAGATGGTTGCTGAGTCTATGGGAACAAGAATAGACAACCCGTCTAGACACATCCTTGAGGTGGTAGCTTCTGAGAAGGAGAAGGAAAGAATTGTAGCATGGTCTAAGCAGACGACTCTTTCAGATAAGGACGTAAAGAGGCTGAGAAAGCTTCTGAATAAGTTCATAAAGAGAGAGGAGTTCTTCGATGTAAAGAGCTGGCAGAACAGAGAGATGTCTGGAAGACTTGAGGAGATCATAGAGATCTCTGAGAGAGGAAAGACAACCAAGGATCAGAGAAATAATGTAAATGCAAAGGCTATGTATATAGCTTATGAGGAGTATCTATCTGAACTGGAGAAGTGGAGATAGGTAGAACAGTAAAAGCCGAAGAGGAATCTTCGGCTTTTTTTAATAGCTCCTAGGCGGCAGCAGGCTGGGCCGGGGAGAAGATGGACTTCAATATAGTGGATACGGCTTCAGGGGTGAAGCTACACTCCAAGAGATTAGGTGTAACAGGGGCAACCGATCTATTATAGTTGTTTATGAGGACACCTTTCTTTAGAGCAGAAGCTATATGAGATATACCGGTATCCACTGTAATAACTAGAGCCGATCTATCTATAAGGTCAACCAGGTCATGAAGGGAATCCTCTTTCTCTATCCTCCTAAAGTTGATGTAAGGGATCTCCTCTAAAGTGGAGGTCAGCTCCCTTTCAACAGCAGGATCTATACTTCTGGATTCAACGGAAGCTCTTCCATTGTAAAGAATCAGGGGTTTTTCGGTCTTAAAAGAGCTATATTTTGCAGAGGGCATTCTTCCAATATGATACTCCCGTTGTTCCCTTATTCCCATGGAGTTCAGAATGGAAATAGAGGTATCTATATTATGGTCTTCCCGGGGAACTGAGATATTCATCGCTTTAAGCTGATAGTCCCTCTTTCTTTCAGTGCCTATAATAGTCATAGGGGATAGAAGCCTCATAAAGAGGAGTTCCCTCAGGTAGACTGAGCCAGTGGTCTCGATGTAGTGGGAGAAGTATCCTCTGTATTTGAGAGCAACGGCAGCCTTTCTGAAGATATCCGAGGATTTTTTCCTGTAGCACCTGGTGATGATGGCATCATCGATATAGGGGTCTGCCTCCAGGAGTTCTTTTGTAATATGGCTTCCCATGACTGTTACGTGAAATCCGCTTTTTTTTAGGCCTCTGATTAAGGGAGTTTTGAAGATATAGTTTCCGATCTTCTCGCAGTCGGCGATTAAAACTTTTTTTTCTGAAAGTTTTTTAACATTTATTTTATTTCTTCTGTCTAAAAGAAGAATCCATAGACGGATTAGTTTATTTGAGATAGTTTTACCTATATTTTTTCTGATTTTTTTGACCATTACTCTTACCTCCATTAGTTGATAGAATAATTATCTATCCTATTGGTAAAAGTATGGTAAAAATTGGTAAAATAAAGATAATTGAGTAGAGGTGGAGAGAGATGGAGGACAGGATGGAAAGAATACTTTTGATTGAGGATGACAAAAGGATATGTAGGATACTTCAGCTGGAACTACAGCACCACGGGTACAGGGTGGATCTGGCTTATACGGGAAGTGAGGGGCTGGCCAAGAGCAGGGAAAACTTCTATAACCTGATACTACTGGATCTCATGCTCCCAGGGATGAATGGGGAGGATGTATGCAAATCTATAAGAGAGGAATCGGAGGTTCCCATTATTGTGACCACAGCTAAGGATAAGATACTGTCCAAGGTGAATCTTCTGGACCTGGGGGCAGATGACTACCTGACAAAACCCTTTGAGATGGAGGAGCTCTATGCAAGGATGAGGGTGGCTCTTAGAAATAAAAAGGACTATAAAAATAAGGAGTACAGAGTTTGCGGGGATATAAGGATAAATACCCTGACCAACCAGGTTTTTAAGGGAGATAGAGAGGTGGAGCTTACAAAGAGGGAGTTTGATCTCCTGGAATATCTTGTTGTAAACCGTGAGGTGGTCCTTAGCAGGGAACAGATCCTCAATGAGGTATGGGGGTATGATTACGACGGCGTTGAAAAGGTGGTAGATGTATATATAAAATCACTGAGGGAAAAGGTGGACAGTAATCGGGAGCTTATTCAGGCAGTGAGAGGGAGGGGTTATGTCATCAGAAAGAAAACAGAGACTCTCTAGGGATATAGCCAAGAGCTATATCTTTGTTTTAGTTGTTTTTTTTATTGTCGCTGTGGCTGTATCCCTGACAAACTGGAAACACCTTAAGGATAATGCCAAGAGGGATGTAGAGCTGGCAAAGGACTTCCTTGCAGGGGAGTTTATGGAGGAAGAGATTCAGAGTACCAGGGAGCTCTTTGAAGATGCAGAAAAGGAGCTTCCAGATATCTCCGGCCTGGATTTCAGAATAAGGCGTGGTGGGGAGGAGTATTCCACGGGGAAGGTCCCCGATCTAAAGCTAAAATATACCAGTGGTATAAGGGACTACTCCAACTACGACTACTATATCTACAACTACCACCTCCCGGTTTACAAGGGTGAGGATGTTCAGGTGACCATAGTGAGGGAGCTTAAGAGGGAGAAGAGATTTATAAACCAGCAGGTTGTGATATTTTTAATAGCCTTTCCTATAATTATCCTGTGCCTCTATATGATCTACAGGCACTTCTACAGGAAGATAATTCCCCAGCTAAGGGAGATAGAGGGAATAACGGACAGCATAAACTTAGACAGCCTGGACATCAAACTCATAAGAGAGGGGTACTATGAGGAGTTCGATAATATGCTTACCTCCTATGAAAGGATGCTTAAGAGGCTGGAGGATCAAAAATCCGCCCACATAGCCTTTGTTCACAATGCTTCTCACGAGCTGAAGACCCCTATCTTTGTAATAAAGGGATACTCGGATATCCTCAAGAAGTGGGGAACGGAGAATAAAGAGGTGTCCCAGGAAGCTGTGGAGGCCATAGGAACCGAGGTCAGGAGTATGCAGAGCCTCACCGAGAAACTCCTCTTCTTAGCCAAGGGGAAAAATATCCAGCCTGTATATGAAGAGGTGAGGCTAGATGAGGTTGTGGAGGAGGTAAAGAGGGAGCTCTCCTTCATCTACAGGCAGGTTGGAGTAGAGGTAAGGGGAGAAGCCCTTAAAGCCTACACAGACAGGGAGCTCCTCAGGATCCTGGTGAAAAACCTCATGGAGAATGCCCTTAAATACGGAGGAGGAAGAGATGTAAGGGTGGAGATAGGCCTAAGAGGTAATAGTCCCTTCATAGAGATCGAGGACCGGGGAGAGGGAATGACCCCCGAGGAGGTCGGTGAGATCTTTACTGAATTCTACAGGGGGGATGAATCGAGAAACAGAGAGATAGAGGGACACGGACTGGGACTTTCCATTGTAAAAAATATTCAGGAGATACTGAAAGCGGAGTTAAAGGTAGACAGTATCAAGGGAAGGGGAACCAGGGTTGAAATACTCTTAAAAGACAATTGAAATAAAGGAGAAACTGACCTATAATGTCTGTATATAATAATTAAAGGTTTGCCTGGAGGAAGATATGAAGGATGAAAATAAGGGGATCTGTCCCCTATGTGGAAGAGAAAATAGATGTGCCAGTGTATTGGGAACGGACCCCCACAAGTGCTGGTGTATGACTACCAGCGTACCTAAAGAGCTTATTGCAAAGGTTCCAGAGGAGAGGAAGGGACAGGCATGTATCTGCAGGAAGTGCGTAGAGGAATATCTAGGTGATAAAAAATGATAGATCTACACCTCCATACTACAGCTTCAGATGGGGAGCTGACTCCCACCAGGCTTGTGGAAGCAGCAGTTGAGAGGGGGATGGAGGCCATCTCTATAACGGATCATGATACCGTGGGAGGCCTGGCTGAGGGACGAAAAAGAGCCCAGGAGCTGGGGATAGAGTTTATTAACGGAATAGAGCTTTCCTCTGAATGGATGGGGAGAGAGGTGCATATTCTGGGATACTTTATAGACCTTGAAGATCCTAAGTTACAAGGTGAACTGGCTAAGATAAAGGAGGCCAGGGACAGGAGAAATATAAAGATCCTGGAAAAGCTCAGGGAGTATAAGATAGATATAGGTCTGGAGGAACTTCGTGAGGAGGCCGGTGGAGAGATAATGGGAAGAGCCCACATAGCCAGCCTTATGATGAAGAAGGGATATGTGTACAGCAAGGGGGAGATCTTTAAAAGGTACCTTGGAATAGGGGGAGTTGCCTATGTTCCCAAGGGAGACCTCAGTCCAGAAAGAGCTGTGGAGATTATAAGAGAAAATGGGGGGATAGCTTCCCTGGCTCACCCTAAGTATATCTCAGAGGATGAGGTGAGGCTCACCGAGCTCATAAACGACCTGAAAAAATCCGGCTTGGAAGCTATGGAGGTATACTACTCCAGCTTCTCCCTGAGGGAGGTCTTGAAGTATAAGAAGCTTGCCAAAAAGATGGAGCTTCTCCTAACAGGAGGTTCCGACTACCATGGAGGAAGTAAGGGGAATATCGAGATAGGGGACGGAGGAGTGCCCATGGAGGTATATACCCATTTAAGGGAGCTATTGAAGGGGAGAAGCTAACCCCCAGGTAAAATTGAAATTCATCATAAAAGGTGATAGAATAAAGAGAATGGTATGACAATAAAGGAGGAACGTTATGATATTAATAACAGGTGCAGCAGGATTTATTGGGAGTGCTCTTGTATGGAGACTCAATGAAGAGGGAATTAACGATATAATAGTATCAGATAAATTAAGAAGTGCAGAGAAGTGGTTAAACCTAAGAAAGAGGGATTATGCTGACTGGGTAGACAGAGATGAGCTATTTGACTGGCTTGCAGTTCCTGCCAATGCAGAAAAAATAACAGCAGTGGTACACATGGGAGCATGTTCAGCTACAACGGAAAAGGACGGAGACTTCCTGATGAAAAACAACTATGAGTTTTCTAAGAAGCTTTGGGATTTCTGTGCAGATAGGGATATAAAGTATGTATATGCATCGTCGGCAGCTACCTATGGAATGGGAGAGCTTGGATATGACGATGAGGTGAGTGTAGAGGAGCTTAAGAAGTTAATGCCTCTAAACAAGTATGGTTACTCTAAAAAGTTTTTTGATGACTGGGCATTTAAGCAGGAGAAGGCTCCAAAGCAGTGGACTGGGGTAAAGTTCTTTAACGTATATGGACCTCAGGAGTACCACAAGGGAAGAATGGCTTCAATGGTTTTCCATGCTTACAACCAGTATAAGGAAAATGGCCTTGTAAAACTATTTACATCTCATAAGGAAGGTTATGAGGATGGATGGCAGCTGAGAGACTTTGTATATATCAAGGACGTGGTAAATGTACTGAAGTTCTTCCTGGATAACGAAGTAGAATCTGGAGTATACAACCTTGGAACTGGAAAGTGCAGAGGTTTCTATGAGCTGGCACTGAATGCAGTGAGAGCATCAGCAGACAACTATGAGATAGAGGGGAAGGATGTAATCGAGTTTACTCCAATGCCTGAGGATCTTAGAGGAAGATACCAGTACTTTACTGAGGCAGCAATGAACAAGCTGGTAAAGGCTGGTTACACAGAGAAGTTCCATACTCTAGAAGAGGGAGTTAAGGACTATGTACAAAACTATCTATCTAAGGAAGATAGTTACCTATAGGAGGCAGGCAGTTGAGTGATTTACTTATAGTAACAATACTGGGAATAGTACAGGGGCTGACGGAGTTTGTCCCTGTAAGTAGTACGGGGCACATGATATTAGTTGAGGAGTTTTTGGGAAGTCAGACCTTTAATAAGGGGTTCTTCGACACCTTCCTGGTAGTTGTACAGCTTCCTTCTATTCTTGCAGTGATAGTATATTTCTGGAACGATATAAACCCCTTTGTAAAGGAGAAAGAAGTATTTAAGGAGAAGATGATACTTTGGAGTAAGATCGTTGTAGGGGTGCTCCCAGCGGCGGTGTTTGGACTTCTTTTAGATGACATAATCTCTGGCTATCTTTCAGGGGTTCAGATAATAGCAGCTATGCTTATCCTATATGGTGCAGTATTTGTTGTTATGGAAAAGCTTATAGGCAAGGGTAAAAAGGTAGAGAAGATGAGCGGAGTAAGCTATAAGCTGGCAGTGGCAGTTGGATTCTTCCAGTGTCTGGCTATGGTTCCGGGAACATCGAGATCTGGAGCTACAATAGTGGGAGGACTGCTTCTTGGGCTATCCAGAGCAGTGGCAGCGGAGTTTTCCTTCTTCCTGGCTATTCCTACAATGTTTGGAGCAACCCTGCTTAGACTTTTAAAGCACGGTCTTACATTTACCCCAGAGGAGTGGAAGCTGACTCTGGTAGGGTGTGTGGTATCCTTTGTGGTTTCCTATGTGGTAATCAAGTGGTTTATGGCTTACCTGAAGAAGAGAGACTTTAAATTATTCGGTATATACAGAATATTAGTAGGAATTTTGGTATTCTTGAGTATCTATTATTAAACAAGGAAATATTTCCTTGTTTAATTTTTTTATTGTGAGGAAGAGATTTGATTAATAAATACAGGGGAGGGACAGAGATATGGATATGACGGAGATACTGGTTAAAGCGGAAGAGATGGGGGCATCGGATATTCACTTTGTAGTGGGAAAGCCGCCAATGGTGAGGATTCACGGGAAGCTTAGAGAGCTTCCAGGAGCAGACAGGCTGATGCCCAATTCAATAAAGGAGCTATCCTCTTCGATATTAAATGAAGCCCAGGAAAAGGCCTTTGATATGAATAAAGAGCTGGACTTCTCCTTTGGAATAGCTGGAGTGGGAAGATACAGGGTAAACCTTCATATGCAGAGGGGAACTGTGGGGATGACAATAAGATCCCTGAGTACTGAGATTCCTGAATTTGATGACCTGAAGATCCACGACAGCGTTAAAAACTTTATAGATAATAAAAACGGACTGATCCTTGTGACGGGGCCTACTGGAAGCGGTAAGTCGACTACCCTGGCGTCCCTTCTGGATAAGATAAACAGGGAGAGGCATGAACACATAATAACCATAGAGGATCCTATAGAGTACCTGCATATGCATAAGAGCAGTCTTGTGGAGCAGAGGGAGATAGGAGCAGATACAGAGTCATTCTCCACAGCCCTGAAGTATGCTCTGAGACAGGACCCAGATGTAATACTTATCGGAGAGATGAGAGATCTGGAGACGATAACGGCAGCCCTTACAGCAGCAGAGACGGGACACCTTGTATTTGGAACCCTTCACACCAATGATGCCTCTAAGACTGTGGACAGGATAATAGATGTATTCCCTACAGACCAGCAGGCTCAGGTAAAGGTAATGCTCTCCACCTCCCTTCGTGGAGTACTGGCTCAACAGTTGGTTCCTACTGTAGATGGAAAGAGAAGGGCAGCCTGTGAGGTTCTTGTGGGAACTCCTGCAATAGGAAACCTCATAAGGGAGGGAAAGACCCACCAGATACCATCTATGATAGAGACGGGAGCAAGACATGGAATGATCAGTATGGATGCGTCCCTGAAGAAGCTCCTTAAGGAGGGTATCATAAGCATGGAGGAGTTTGAGAAGAGGGCCAAGAATAAGATAAATGGTTAGTTGGGAGATGAGTAATGGCTAAGTATACTTATAAAGCTAGAGATGCCAGGGGAAACCTTATCTCCAGTGAGATGGATGCAGCAGATGAACAGGAGCTGGTAAAGGAACTGGGGATGAAGGGCTACTTCCTTATAACGGCGGAGATAAAGGGCGGAGCAATGAGCGGAGATATACTGGCTCCCTTTAAGAAGCCCAAGGTAAAGGAGATAACTCAGTTTACAGTGGAGTTATCTACCCTTCTGGATGCAGGTATCTCCCTGGTGGCAGCTCTTGAGATAGAGGAAAACCAGATGAAGGAGGGGATGCTTAAAAGCACCCTTGCTGAGGTAGTGGCAGATATAAGGCACGGAAAGAGTTTTTCAGAAGCCCTGGCAAAACACCCCAAGATATTTGACAAGATATATGTGGGGCTTATAAAGGCAGGAGAGGCCTCTGGACAGCTGGACACCATCCTTCTGGACCTTGCTAAGTTCATGGAGGTAAGTGATGAGAACAGGTCCAAGGTAAAGTCAGCCCTGACCTATCCTGCAGTACTTATAGTTGTAGCCACAGCGGTGTGTGTCTTCCTTCTGATAGCAGTTCTTCCAAGCTTTGCAAGTATATTTCAGAGCTCGGGAGTAGAGCTGCCATTACCCACAAGGATCCTTATGGGGGTTTCAGAGTTTTTAAAGCACAGGTGGTATATAGCTCTGGGATCTTTGATCCTGGCTTTTGGAATGTTTAAGCTGTGGACATCCACAAGGGAGGGAAGGTATACCTTTGACGGTATGAAGTTTAAGTTTCCTGTAATAGGTCCCCTTTTGACCAAGTCCATAGTTTCCAGGTTTACCAGAACCTTTGGTGCCCTGGTAAAGAGTTCCGTTCCCATGCTTCAGGCACTGGAGATACTCAAGGAGGGAGCTGGGAACGCCAGGATGGAACACCTAGTGGACAGGATAAAGCTGGATGTAAGCGAGGGGGAGAGGATCTCCACCGAGCTTGAAAAAAGTGAGTATATCCCTGTAATGGTGGCCCGTATGGTAGCAGTTGGAGAGGATACAGGAGCTCTGGATACCATGCTTCTAAAGGTAGCAGATTACTACGACAAGGAGCTGGAAGCAGAGATAAAGGGTTTGACCTCGGTAATAGAACCGATAATTACCGTGGGAATGGGAATAGTAATAGGAGCAATAGTACTGGCTGTAATGCTTCCGATGTTTGATATGATAAAGCTGGTAAAGTAGTAGAAAGTAGTAGGAGGAAGTTTTGACAATTAAAGCAGATTTTGAGATGAGTCCTGGTAGTATTATAGAGTTTGTAAGAGTACTGATACCAGAGGCAAGGGAGAAGGAGATGGAGGTAAGAACCCTCAGCGAGGGGGAGGAGATCTCCATAGAGGTAGTGTGTGACGGGAGGAAGGAAATCTTTACCTACCCAAACCACATGGAGAGGATAGATGACCAGAAGATAATTATGATAAAGATGGCTCTTCTGAATATATATGGCAAGAGCTACCCATGGGGAGGACTTATCGGGGTAAGACCTACAAAGCTTGTGAGAAGGATGCTGGCTCTGAAGTATACCTATGAGGAGATAGAGGAGATCCTTATGGGACTCTATATGGTTACTCCAGTAAAGGCGAGGCTTCTTTCAGATGTAGTGAAAAAGGAGATGAAGTATCTTAACAGGGATCATATAAATATGTATATAGGGATACCATTCTGCCCTACTAAGTGCAGATACTGTTCCTTTGCTTCCTATGAGATAGGAGGACCTGTAGGTAAGTTTTACAGGGGAGTAGTGGATACCCTGCTAGATGAGATAGAGCTCACAGGGGATTTTTTAAGGGGGACCACTCACACTATAGAATCTCTTTACTTTGGAGGGGGGACACCTAGCGTCCTCACTGAAGAGGATCTTGTGAAGGTCCTTGAAGCTGTGAGAAAGCATATAGATTTTACCCACATCAAGGAGTTTACCTTTGAAGCTGGAAGGGTGGATACATTAAACAGAAGAAAGCTGGAGATAATGAAAAAGTATGGAGTGGACAGGATCAGTCTGAATCCTCAGACCTTCAATGAGCATATCCTGAAGGAACTGAACAGATCTTTTGACAGGGCTAAGTTTGATGAGATGTATGGAATAGCCCGTGAGCTGGGATTCATAATAAATATGGACCTTATCCTTGGACTGCCTGGAGAGGGAGCAAAGGAGATCTACCATACCTTAAATGAGATAGAGAAGTATGATATGGAAAACCTTACAATCCATGTACTTGCCCTGAAGAGAGCTTCCAAGCTCTACCAGGAGGGGTATGAGAAGGAGGAGCTTAACAAGGAGGAGTTTGAGCTGAAGCTTAAGGAACTCCTTGAGAAGAAGAATCTGGAGCCGTACTACATGTATCGTCAGAAAAACAGTATCGAGTGGGGAGAGAACCTTGGATATGCTGTTCCCGGTACGGAATCTATCTTTAATATAGAGATGATAGAGGAAAATCAATCTACCCTGGGAATGGGTGGAGGAGCTATAACCAAGAGGATAGTGGCGGAAAACGAAGTAATAGATAGGATAGACAAGGTAATAAATCCCAAGGATCCAGCTCTTTATATAAGAGAGATGAAGGAGAGGCTGGAGAAGAAGTTTGAGCTTTTCAAAAACTAGAAAAAGCAGGTGATTCCCTTGAGCGAAAATAAGAAGTTTGTTCTGGTTTTAACTATTATACTTGTAATCTTTGGCGGTGAAAGGGTGTGGAGGAGCTTCAGGAGAAGAACTGAAATCCCTGAAAAAAATTATGTGGTTGTTATGGAGAGGCACACCTATGAGGATAGGAAAGCTCTTCTGGACATCAACAGAGCCACCCTGGAGGAGATGCTTGCTCATAAGGTAAGTATGAGCTATGGAAGGAAGATAGTGGAGTACAGGGAGATTACCGGAGGATTTGAGGAGCTTCAGGAGCTGACAAGGATCTCTGGGATAGGGAAGAAAACCTATGATAAGCTCAAGGGTAAGTTTGTAGTGAAAACTCCCCCAGCTGAGAGGAAGATAAATATAAATGAAGCAGAGGATATTGAGCTCCTCTATACTGGTTTTACCAAGAAGGAGATAGGGAAGGTAAGGGAGCACCAGAAGGCAGAGGGGAAGATATTTGACAATGTGGTCCTTATGGATATTCTGGGAGGAGAGCGCTACGAGAAGTTGGGAAGAAAGATAGAATACTAAAATAGAGGCCTGAAGGCCTCTATTTTTATTTTAATAGCAAAAAAGGTCTGAGATTTTTTTCTCAGACCTTTTTTTAAAATTTGTTAAAAAGGATCAATTAAAACTAATATGAATCAGAGGCTGAGCCACTGAAGAAGACGGGAGTACTCTCTCTTGGCGTCTTCATACCCTAATCTGTAGAGGGCCTCGATCTTTGAGACGT
Source organism: Propionigenium maris DSM 9537 (assembly GCF_027925155.1). Taxonomy (GTDB): domain Bacteria; phylum Fusobacteriota; class Fusobacteriia; order Fusobacteriales; family Fusobacteriaceae; genus Propionigenium; species Propionigenium maris. The sequence continues at coordinate 140,857 of NZ_BSDY01000008.1, forward strand.
CCTTCTCCAACCTCTTTACCTCTAAGGACTTACTGGGACGAAGGATGAAAATATCTCCTCTTTTCTCCAAGTCATTAAGCTTTTCCAGGGTAGAGTTGTAGACGGTATGTCTGTTGATGAGGGCATCTGCCACATGGGGGTATCTTCTATAGAAGGCCTTGGCTGCCTTCTTATATTTAAAGGGTTCCTTCCTATATTCCCTTCCCTGGGTGAGAATGACTATATGCTTTTTATTCCCGTCCTCTATGGATTTATCTATGGGAATGGGGGAGACAATTCCTCCGTCCAGGTAGGGAGTCCCCCCTATGACAACGGGCTTAGAAAGGAAGGGAAGGCTCCCAGAAGCCATGATAGCTGTGACAGCCTCATCCACAGAGGAAAAATCATCCTTGGAGTGATAGTCTGTTATTCCAGTGAGGCAGTTGAAGGTCCCTATCTTGAAATCTGTTTTAGAGGATCTAAAGGTTTCATAATCCAATGGAATGAGCTCCTTGGTCATCCTGAAGTAAGCAAAATCAGGGTCAAATATATATCCGGTTTTAATGAGGTTTCGAAAACTCATATACCTGGGATCGGTGATATACCTTCTCTGGATATTCAGGCTTCTCTCCCTCTGCTTGGAGATAAAGGAGGCAGGGTATATTGCTCCTGCAGAAACCCCTACGAGATAGGGAAGCTCAAGACCCATATCCAGAAAGTAATCCAGAATCCCAGTGGTATACATTCCTCTAAGGCCTCCCCCCTCGCAAACTAAACCTAAGTTCTTCATATAATCACCTCTATAATTAAGTTTTTTTCTTTATTCTAACATATTCCCACGAGTAAGAAGGATCTTATTGAGAAATCTTATAGTTGCTTAAATGATTTGGTTCAACAGAATATCTTTTTAAGATTTATTAGTTTATCCTCTCCTAAGTCGACGGCACTTTGTACTTTTATATCTTTCCAGGCCGTCCAGCAGGATAAGTTCCGCAGCAAAGCGAGGACTGTAGCTTACCAAGGGCGTAGAGTAATAACATGCTCAGGAGACACTTTGGAAGAGGTGTCTTTTTTTCTAAAATAAGAAGTTATCTTGATAACGACTATATTTTAGTTATAAGGCTTAGCGTTACTTGGGTACTTTCTTTGGATGCTGTGAGCATAGCGAGGAAATGCCCTTGGGGTACAAGCAAAGAAAGTACATAATTACTAAAGGAAGCAACGTTAAAAACAATTAACGTTGTGGAAAAATATAATGATTAAAAAATCATTTATTTTTCACAAAATATCAAGTAAAGAAAAATTGATTTAGGCAAAAAAAGTATATATACTTCAAGGGATGGAAGGTACTGGAAAACCTTCAGATAGATGAAAGGAAGATAAGGGATGGAAAAAAAAGATTATCTTTTAAAGCAATACATGGTTGAGGATAAGGATATAAAAAAATTTATAAAAAGCTACTGGATACTTAAAAAATCAGGGGAGGATGAAAAGATCCCCAAACTCTTTCCAATACCCAGTGCCCATATAATTATAAGTTTAGAGGATGACTGCTCCTTTGAAAGTAAGGGGGAAAGAAGGCAAATTGATGGAGATATGGTATTTCATCCCACCACCCACATGTGGAGTATATACTATGGAAGAAATACTCATATAATAGGGATAGAGCTCTCTCCCCAGGGCTACTACTATCTTTCTGGAGAGGATGTTTCAAAAAAGGTAGATAAGATAGAGCCCCTAAGGGAGGCTTTACCGGGGCTCTGGAGGTTTATCCAGAGGGAGAGAGAAAACCTTAGAAAACATAGATTAGAGGGACTTAAGGGGTATCTCAGAAAGGAGTTTCAAAAATATTTTGAAGATGGGGATGCTCGTATCATAGATGAGGTGACAGGGTATGTAGACAGAGAGCAGATCCTCATAAGGGAAGTGACTGAAAGGCTTGGATTTAGCGTAAGGACCTTAGAGAGAAAATTTAAGAGGAATACGGGACTTACTCTGAAGAAATATCAGACTATTTTGAGGTTAAATGCCCTTTTAGAGGATATCTATATGACGGAAGAGATAAACTGGGGGGAGCTGGCTGTAAAGCATGGGTTCTTTGATCAGGCTCATATGATAAAGATGCTGAAGGAGTACCTGGGAATGGCCCCTGGAGAGTATCTGGAGGTAAGGGATCTGCTGGGAGATATATTTGAGGTGGAGTGACGTATTTTTACAAGAAGACAGATATAAATTCTGATAGTATATATCTATTAAAAAATTGAGAAAGGAGATGAGTTATGATAGCAGCAGATTTTGGAGGAAACCTAAAGTAGAAAAGGTCCTCCGTAAAAAGTAAAAAAAGAGGAGGAAATAATGAGAGGCAGAGTTATATCGGTATTTAAAGATTTATATAGAGTGTCAGTTGGAAGTAGTGAGGTCAATGCTCCCATAACAGGGAAGATGATAAAAAACAATGAATTTCCAGTGGTTGGAGACTATGTAGAGGTAAGTGATGAGGGGCAGATAACTGAAATATATCCCAGAAAAACTCTACTATCCAGGAAGGTGGCAGGAAAAAAGATAAAGGAGCAGCCCATAGTAAGCAATGTGGATTTTATCTTTATAGTTACCTCCCTGAATAAGGATTTTAATATTGCAAGGCTGGAAAGATATCTGACCATGGTATATGAATCAGGAGCTAACCCCTGCTTTATTCTGACTAAGGCAGATCTTGACGATGAAGCAGATGAAAAGGCAGCTAGGTTAGAGGAGATAGCTTTCGGAGTGCCTATCCACGTAGTATCTTCATATGAGGATATAGGAGTAGATGAGGTCAGGGGCTACTTAAAGGATGAGGCAACAATAGGTCTTATAGGATCCTCTGGGGTAGGGAAATCAACTCTGATCAATAAGCTTATGGGAGAAGAGATAATAAAAACCAGGGAGGTTCGAGCAGGGGACGATAAGGGAAAGCATACTACCACAAGAAGAGAGATGTTTCGTGTAGGGGGAGGATATATAATAGATACCCCTGGGATGAGGGAGCTTCAGATATGGAGTGGAGATACTGCTGAAACATTTTACGATATCGAGGAGATGGCCCTGACATGTAAGTTTTCAGACTGCACCCATAGAAGTGAACCGGGGTGTGCAGTGAGAAGAGCCATTGAGAGAAAGGAACTCACCGAGGAGAGGCTGAACAACTACTTTAAGTTAAAGAGAGAGGTGGCTAATATGGAAAACAAGCAGAATCTGGGCCACAAGTTTGCTGAAAGGGAAAAGATAAAAAATATGATGGGCTCTCTGGATATGAGAAGGAAGATAAATAAGAGGTAGTTTAAAGGGGAAAATATGAATATAGTAATAAGACAGGAAGGGATAGAAGACCATAAAGTAGTCTATAACCTTGTAGAAAAAGCCTTTAAGGAGGCTGAACACACAGATGGAAATGAGCAAAATCTTGTGGAAGCTCTTAGAAGGGGGAGGGCATTTGTACCGGAGCTTTCCCTTGTGGCAGAGGTGGAGAAGGAGGTTGCCGGGCACATATTGTTTACCGAGGCAAGGATAGGAAAGGATACCCTTTTGGTACTGGCTCCGGTATCGGTACTTCCTGAGTATCAGGGGAAGGGAGTCGGAGGAAGGCTTATAGAGGAGGGGCACAGGATAGCCAGAGAACTTGGTTATAGAGGTATTGTACTCCTGGGGTATCCGGCATATTACTCTAAGTTTGGCTATCTACCTTCGGTGACCTATGGGATAAAAAGTCCCTTTGAGGTACCAGAGGAGTTCTTTATGGCTGTAGAGTTAGAGGAGGGTTCATTAAAAGGTGTAGAGGGGATGTTGGAGTTCCCTGAGGAATTTGGAATCTAAGGGGGAAGAAGAACAGGCGAACTATGATTTCTTAAACCACTGATGATATTAAGGAGAGAGGATGGAGAATATTTTTAAGGTACACAGGGATATGCCGAGACAGGGTCCGGGGGACAATGAGTCTACCAGAAGAGCTTTGGACTTAACAGGATTATCCGGGAAATCATTAAAAGTTCTGGATATAGGGTGCGGACCTGGAATGCAGACGGTGGAGCTGGCAAAAAGTATAGAGGGAAGGATTACAGCTTTGGATTTTCACAAGAAATACCTGGAGGAGCTATCTGGATCAGCTGAAAGGGAGGGAATTGGAGAAAGGATAGAAACTCTGGAAGGTTCCATGTTTGAGCTGGAGAAATACTTCAAGAGAGAAGAGTTTGACCTTATCTGGAGTGAGGGGGCTATTTATATAATGGGGTTTGAAAGGGGATTGAAGGATGTTAAACCCTTTTTGAAGTCCGGTGGCTACCTTGCTGTTACCGAGATTACCTGGTTGGAGGACAATCCCCCCAAGGAGATAAGGGAGTTTTGGGATACTAACTACCCACAGATGGGAACGGTTAAATCAAATGAGGATATAGCTATTGAAAACGGGTATGAAGTTATAGATACCTTCATATTGCCTGAGAACTCCTGGTGGGAGAACTACTATAATCCTTTGAAGGAGAGGTGTGAGTTTTTTAAGAGGGAGGAACCCACCAACTCAGATTTAATGGAGTTTATTAAGGAAACGGAGTTGGAGATGGAGTTATTTAAAAAGTACAGCTCCTCCTATAACTATGTTTTCTATGTGATGAAAAAGTCCAACTAGATATGATCTATCATATTAAAGGGAGCCTTAATTGAAGGCTCTTTTTTTCTCTAGAGAATCCCTCTTTCAAGTGGATGGCACTTTGTACTTTGATATTTTTCCAGACCGTCCAATAGGAAAAGTTTCCCGGTGAAGCAGAGAGATGCCTTAGGGCTAGAGGCAAAAAAGTACAGAGCTTCTGATAAAATTTTATTTAATATAGAGAAAAATAAAAATTCTTACTAAACTTTTACTTTTGAACCATATACTTTAAGTAAAGAAGAGGTAACCAAATTACATCTATAAGGAGAGGAAGTATGGGTTCTAAAATGAGGGGAGATCTGCAGGAGGTTATGAATAGGGGAGTTGCTCTTTCTATCTCAGAGTTAAAAAGGATATTAAAGGTTAGGGGGCATGGGGGGATGAAGCTGAGCGGTCTTAAAACAAGAAGGGGGTACCTTTTAACTGTAGAGGAGGGGGAGTACTTTTTTGACCTTGTTGTAGAGGGGGAGGAGAAGTTTATGATTAAAGATATATATTCCACCTCTTAGTGGGGAAGGAATTATTTAATTTTGAATTTTGTGGATAAGGCTTCTCTATATCTACAACTAAAAGCTCTTTTTATAAAAGTATATTTATAGAAGCCCCTTTCAGGGGCTTTTTTTATTGCAGTGGATGGAGCCGGTGCAATCTATAAAGTCCTGTATTTAATGGCTTTCCTCCTGGGAGGAAGTGGACAGCAGAAACTTTTGTAATAACCTGTCTTATATGATATAATTTTAGGTACGAAAATATAATTAAAGATGCAGAGAAAGTAACAAAATATAGATTAGAGGTGGTTTGGTGCACTTTTTATTGACAGAAGGAATGGGTTGGATAGAAGTAGTAACTGGAAGTATGTTTTCTGGTAAGAGCGAGGAGCTCATCAGAAGGCTGAGAAGAGCCAGATATGGAAATCAGAAGGTAGTAGCTTTTAAGCACTCCAGTGACAAGAGGTATGATGACACCAAGGTGGCATCTCACAGCCAGCTGACTATAGAGGGGGTTCCTGCCGTTTCAGTGGAGGAGATGGAGAGGCTCTTCTTTGAAAGATACAGCGATGCAGAGATAATAGGAATAGATGAGGTTCAGTTCTTTGGAGAGCCTGTGGTAGAGTTTTGTGAGAAGCTTGCCAATATGGGAAAGAGGGTTATTGTAGCAGGACTTGACCAGGACTTTAGAGGGGAGCCATTTAAACCTATGGATGCCCTTATGGCCAAGGCAGAGTATGTGGATAAGTTCAATGCAGTGTGTGCAGTGTGTGGGAACCCTGCATCGAGATCCCAGAGACTTGTTAACGGAGAGCCTGCATATTACGATGATCCCATCGTTCTTGTGGGTGCAAGCGAGGCCTATGAGCCAAGATGCCGTAAGTGTCATATTGTAAGGGACAGAAGCGCCAATGAGGGGAAGCTCTACTTTATAGTTGGGACAAATACCGAGATAGGAAAGACCTATGCTACCCTTAATCTTATGAGGGAGGAGATGAAGTCTGGCAAGAAGGTAGGAGCACTAAAACCTGTGGAAACTGGAAGGGAGACCTTCCCGGAAAACCTAGAGGGGTCCGATTCCTATGCCTATGCAAAGCTGCTAAACAAGGAGATAGAGGATGTAAATATCTTCTTCTACACTAAACCAATGTCACCTCATGTAGCCTCTGAGCTGGATGGGGAGAAGGTGTGTCTGAAGACCATAAAGGACAGGATAGATGCAGGTCTTCAGGAAAACGACGTTCTCTTTGTAGAGGGCGCAGGGGGACTTCTGGTGCCGTTAAAGGACAACTATACCTTCCTGGATCTTCTGGTGGACTACAGAAAGAAATCAGAGGTAATCCTGGTATCGGCAAATACCCTGGGAACAATTAACCACACTCTTCTGACGATAGATGTACTTAAGAGAAATGATATAATGATAAAGGGCCTTGTATTTAACAACAAGGATAATGTACAGGATGAGAAGCTTTTAAGAAATAATATTGAGACGATCTCAAAGATAGGAAAGGTAGACGTTATAGCTGACTATGGATATGGAGAATAAAATTATGGATCTTAGAAGTCTGGAGAAGGGGAGTAAGTTTGGATATATGTATTATATCTCCTACGACGGAAAAGCCTTCGATACCTTTGATGAACTCAAGGGGAAGAGAAGTGTTAAGGAGGAGTTCGGGAAGCTTATGAATGAACTTGGCTTTACCTGGGCCAAGGGAATACAGCAGGCTGGAAGAACAGATGCCAAGGTAAGTGCCTCGGAAAACATCCTCTATATGAGCAGCAACTACAGCGGAGATGTGGATAAGCTCATAGAGAAGTTTAATTCAAAAGCCGGAAAAACTGTAAAGATAAGGATAAAAGCCTATAAAAAAACCCTTCCCAACCTCGTTTTCCCAGAGATGGTAGAGGAGAGGGCTTACTGCTACAAGTATAAAGCAAGCAAGATAACCAGAACTCCAGAGGAGATAGAAAAACTCTGTGAGGAGCTCAGCGGAACCTATGATGTAAGCAGGTTTACAGACTATAAGGGAAAGAGGTTAAAGGAGAAGGTGAGAAGGGTGGAGGTTTCCTATAGGGATGGGAAGCTCTACTTCAGAGGAAGCTCCTTTATGCCTAAGCAGGTAAGGATAATGTCTGCTTATATACTTACAGATTCCATGGAACCCCTTCCTGGAAAGTTCCTTACATTGGAGGAGATAGTTCTCACAGAGGAGATGAATAACCTTATCATAGAGGAAGCTCCAGAGGTGGTAGAGGAAAACCTTGTGAGAGCTGAAAGGATGGGGGATATCTATATCTTCTATGTGGACAGGAAGAAAAAGGGAGAGTTCATCGGAAGCAGGGGTAGGAATATAAAGAAGCTGAGAAAAAAATATGGGAGTATTGTAGTAAGAGAGATAGAACTATGATAGATAGAATTAGGCAGGGACTCAACTATATGTATGGAGTCTACAATGAGAGAGATGATGAACTAGCAAGGAAGTATCTAAGTGCCAAGGAGTATGAGATATTCATAGGTATGAGTAACTATGATAAGGTGCATTCCATAGAGGTATTAAAGATGCTTCTAGAGGATGATAAGCTGTGCTACAAGAAGGAATATATAAAACTTGCCCTCCTTCACGATTGTGGAAAGGAGGGAGCTGGACTTCTTAAGAGGATGAAGAAGGTGATCGTGGGAGACAGAAGGCTGGAAGATCACCCTGAGAGATCCTATGAGCTTCTCAAGGAGATAAATCCAAAGGTGGCTAAGCTCTCAAGAGCTCACCACAGGAAGGATGTTCCCAAGGATTTAAAGAGGTTTCAGGATATAGACGACCATTGTTAATTAAGTGAGGTAGATAAGATGTCAGTAGATATAAAGAAGTATTTGTTATCTGTGGAAAAGCCTGCTCAGTATCTGGGTAATGAGGTAAACAGTGTACATAAGAAGGAGTTTAAGGCAAATATGTGTCTTTACTTCCCAGATATATATGAGGTGGGGATGTCCAATGTAGGGATAAGGATCCTCTACTCTATAATGAATAATGTAGAGGGGTTCTCTCTGGAAAGAGGATTCTCTCCCATGGCAGATATGGAAGAGGTAATGAGAGCCAATAACCTTCCAGCATTTTCCATTGAGAGCAAGACACCATTAAAGGAGTTTGATGTCCTTGGGTTCTCCTTCTCCTATGAGATGAGCTATACCAATGCCCTGAATGCCTTAGATCTTGCTGGGATTCCCCTTCACAGTGCAGAGAGAACAGAGGATGATCCCCTTGTAATGGCAGGTGGAACATGTATGATGAACCCTGCACCAGTGGAGAAGTTTATGGACTTCATCGTAATAGGTGATGGTGAGGATGTAATGCCTGAGATCGCAAGACGTATGGTAGCCAATGCAGGGAGGAGCAGAGAGGAAAAGTTAATGGCCCTGGACGGACTGGACGGAGTATATATTCCTAAGATCCACAGAGGGAAGAAGAGGATAAAGAGAGCCATTGTAATGGATCTGAATAAAGCAGAGTACTACGACAAGCAGATAGTGCCATATATAAATATAGTTCATGACAGAGCAGCTGTGGAGATCCAGAGAGGATGTACAAGGGGATGCAGATTCTGCCAGGCAGGGATGGTTTACAGACCTGTAAGGGAGAGAACCCTTGAAAATAACCTGGATCTTATAGGGAAGACCCTGGATGCAACTGGATACTCAGAGGTATCCCTTTCATCTCTGAGCAGCAGCGACTATACTAAGATAGGACCACTTCTGGAAACCCTTCAGACTAAGTATGGAAAGGATAACTTAGGAATTGCCCTTCCATCCCTTAGAATGAACCCCAGCTCGGTAGAGGTAGCAGAGAAGATAACCAGCGGAAAGAAGACTGGATTTACCTTTGCTCCAGAAGCTGGATCTCAGAGGATGAGGGATGTAATAAACAAGGGTGTAGATGAAAAGGAGATCCTGGATACAGCAGAAGCAGCAGTAAAGGCTGGATGGCATACCCTTAAGTTCTACTTTATGATAGGACTTCCATATGAAACAGATGAGGATGTGGCGGGGATCTATGAACTGGCTCAAAAGGTGGTGGATCTGTGCAGACCTATCTCCAAGAGACTTCAGATAACTGTAAGTGTATCCAACTTTGTACCTAAGCCTCATACACCATTCCAGTGGGCTGAGCAGATGGACTTTTCTGAGATGGAGAGAAAGCACAAGCTTCTGAGAGAGCTCTTCGACAGAAAGAGGCACCTGGGACTTAAGATCCACAGGATGAATACATCCTACCTGGAAGGATTCCTTTCCCGTGGAGATGAGAGAACCGGGGACCTTGTGGAGAAGGCTTTCAGAAACGGAGCAAAGCTAGATGACCACAGAAACACTTCTGAGATGTGGCTGTCAGCTATAGAGGAGCTTGGACTGGATGAGAAGAAGTATCTGGGAGAGAGAAGTTTTGATGATGAGCTTCCTTGGGATGTAGTGGACACAGGATTTAGTAAGGAATTCCTTCTGAGAGAGTTAAAGAAGGCAGAGGAGCTGGCTCTTACTCCAGACTGCAGAGAGAACTGTGCAGCCTGTGGTATGAAGACAAGAATAGCAGAGTGCGGGACACTGATAGCAGATAATTTAAAATAAATTTGAAAAGAGTTTGGTTTACGACAGTTGACGTTTAAAATAGAATTTAAATTCTCTATAATAACAATGTAACTAATTGACGAAACATAAACTCTCGCTGAAAACCCTTGAAACTATGCTCCCCTTTAGCATATGCTTCAGGGGTTTTCTCCTTTTATAGTCATTGAATGAATTATTAGAATTTTTCTTGTCCATAATTCATATCACGACAAGTTTATTCATTTAGCTATTTATTAAGAGATAAACTATAGAAGGGAAATAAATATGAGCAAGGTATATTTAAGGTAGAAGCTTTAGGATAAAAAAAGTCGGGAGGTGTAGAGGTGCATATAAAATTTAAGGAAACAGCTGCACCTAGTGAAGTTAGGAAAGTTAGAGACATAATAGAAGCTCTTGGCTTAGGTGTAGTAGAGGTAATGGATTGTACCAACTATAAGCTGGGAATAATAGGAGATAAAAGCAGGGTAGATACCCAGACCTTAGAGGAACTTGAGTGTATAGAGGGGATCTATGAGATAGAGGTTCCATATAAGTTTGTAAGCCGTGAGTTTAAACACGACGATACAGTGATAGATTTCGGAGATGTGAAGATCGGAGGAGGGAACTTTGCTGTGATGGCAGGGCCTTGCTCCATTGAAAACAGAGAGATGATAATGGAGATAGCTGAAGCCGTTAAGAGGAGCGGTGGGCACTTCCTGAGAGGGGGAGCTTTTAAACCCAGAACATCTCCCTATGACTTCCAGGGACTGGGAGAGCAGGGCCTTCAGTATATGAGGGAAGCTGCAGACAAGTATGGTCTTCTAGTGGTAACTGAGGTAATGGATGCAAGTGATATCGAGCTTGTGGCCAAGTACGCTGATATGCTTCAGGTAGGAGCAAGAAATATGCAGAACTTCAGCCTTTTAAAGGAGCTGGGAAGGGTAGATAAGCCCATCCTTCTTAAAAGGGGAATGTCGGCAACTATAAAGGATCTTCTAATGGCAGCTGAGTATATAGTGGCCTTTGGAAATATGAGGGTGGTATTCTGTGAGAGGGGAATAAGAACCTTTGAAACTATGACCAGGAATACCCTGGATATAAATGCCATACCTATGGTGAAGGAGCTGTCCCACCTGCCGATTATAATAGATGCCAGCCACGGAACTGGGATGAGGACCCTTGTGGAGCCGGTAACCCTTGCAGGGGTAGTGGCAGGAGCAGATGGTGCTATGGTGGAGATCCATCCCAGACCAGAGGAAGCTTTTTCCGACGGACCTCAGTCGCTGAGGTTTGATGAGTTCGATACCCTGATGAAAAAGGTGGAAAAGATAAGAGAAATATTATAAAATTTATTATAGAGAGGACTGTAGTTTAATACAGTCTTTTTCTATATAAAAATTAGAGTGGAAGTGTCGGCCCTAAGGCTGGATTTCAATAGAGTGATAGATTTGAAGGTGAGGAGAGGGCAGGATGTTTAAGGATAGAGGAGAATACCTTGTTATAGAGGAGTTTGAAGAACTTGGAGTGGGAACTATATTTACAGATAAAAACTACGGGGAGGTAAAGGAGGAGCTCTTCCTCTCCTCGGACAGGCTTGAAAATCAGGAGAAGTTTCTGAAGAGGTTTGGACTGGAGGGAAGAAAGTTAATCTATGGAAGCCAGGTTCACTCAGCCAATGTAGCAGATATAGGGGAAACTATTGAAAACCTCCCATACCCAGAGACCGACGGTTTTATAACAGCCAGAAGGGATGTGGTGATATTTACCCAGTACGCCGACTGTCTGCCTATCTACTTCTACAGTAAGGAGAAGGAGGTAATAGGCCTCTGTCACAGCGGGTGGCAGGGAAGCTACCTGGAAATTGGAGTAGAGGCTCTGAAGAAGATGACAGAAAACTACGGGTGTGACGTAGAGGAAGTTATAGTGGCCTTGGGAATAGGTATAGGAATATGCTGTTATGAGGTGGGGGATGACTTCTACGAGAAGTTCAGGTTAAAGTATGGTGAGGAGCTTTTAGAGGGGGTCTTCCAGAGAAGGGATGACAGGTGGTATTTTGACAATACAGAGTTTAACTACAAGCTTCTCCTAAGAGCAGGGGTAAAAAAAATCTATAGGGATTCGAGGTGTACTTATTGTGATGAAAGATTTCATTCATATAGAAGAGAAGGCAAGGTCTCAGGAAGGAATGGGGCATTTATCTATTTTAAAGATTAGTATCCTGATAATATTTATATTCACCTTTACCAGCTGCAGCAGCCTCCCGGAGAACAGGCAGTGGAATACAGCTGAGGAGGTTAGGCTGGATACCTTTGAGCTTCAGGTGGGGGATATACTGGTAAAGAATAAGAAACCCAACCCCATCTCCTGGTATGGACATGCTGCAATAATGGTGGATGATGTGAATATAGGGGACTACCCTAAGGTGGGGATAGGTTACTATGAGGTAGACGCCTACTCTTGGCTCTATGAGAAGCGAAAGGTGGTAGTTCTCAGGTATAAAAATTTTGATGAGAGGTTTAAGAGGAAGCTTCTGGAAAATATAGAGATCTATAAGGACAGGGGGTACTGGATAGGCTTTGATAAAAAGAATTCAAAGAGGTTCTACTGCTCTCAGTTTGTGTGGTACCTCTACTGGAAAACGGCTCAGGACCTGGGATATGAACTGGATCTGGATACCGACGGAGGACCTCTGGTATTTCCCTATGACTTCTTGAGAAGTGATGATCTCATACAGGTTCCCTTTGGACCCAGATAGGAGGAGGCAATGAAAAGATATCTTTTATTTTTAATTCTTCTTTTGAGTTCTGTTTCAAGCTATAGCAGAACCTATACCGAGCTTCAGGAGTGGAGGGAGAGGGGACTTCCCTCACAGATAAAGAGTGGTGTAGTGGTGGAGGTCTATGATCTTAAGAGGTCTCCGAGGGATATGATAGATGTAAATATCAGAGTACATAATTTAAGCAGTTCAGCCATAGATGAGGCTGTAATAAAGATATGGGTTTGGAAGAAGGACGGAGTCTGGGTGGAGGAGATCTCCCTTATGAAGGGTTCCTCTGAGAAGATAAATAGCGGAAGGGAGAAGTTTTTTCCCGGAAAGGGTCGCTACTATACCCTTGGAGTTAAGTATGATGAGGCAAAAAGGATGGAGATAGAGATCAGCAGAGTGGTATCTAAAAGAGTGAGGGAGAAAAGTTGAAGAAGATAATCTTATTATTAATGATAGTTAATGTGATGGCCTTTGGGAGGGAAACCCCCAAGGTAAGGATAGGGATGGTTCTTTCCAACCTGGAAAATCCCTTCTTTAAGGAGATGGAGGATGGAGCCCTGGAGAGGGCAAGAAGGGACAATGTGTCTGTGGAAGTTGTCTCTGCTGAAGATTCTCCAGTGAGGGAGCTTCAGGAGATAAGAAGGTTTATAGATGAAAAGGTAGATGTCCTCATAGTAAACCCCACCAACTCCCATGCAGTGTCCAGGGGGGTAATCCTTGCAAATGAAGCAGGGATACCGGTGATAACCCTTGACCGGGAAGCGGTGAGGGGGGATGTGGCCAGCCATATAGGATCAAACAACCTTCTGGGAGGCAACCTGGCTGCTGGATACCTCAAGGAGAACCTTGATAGGGGGGCTAAGATAGTGGAGCTCCAGGGGAATACTGAAACCACAGCTTCTTTAAACAGAAGCAGGGGATTTGAGCAGGGGTCTCTGGGGGAGCTGAGAATTATCCTCCGGGAGAATGCTGACTTCAAGAGGGAGCACAGCTATGAGATAATGAAGAGGGTCCTCAGAGAGGAGATCGATGTGGACGGAGTCTTTGCTCACAACGATGAGTCTGCTCTAGGCGCTTTAAGGGCTGTAGAGGAGAGCGGAAGAGATGTAGTGGTAGTTGGTTTCGACGGAACTGATGAAGCTGAGGAAGCTATAATCCAGGGAAGGCTAGATGCCACAGTAAAGCAGAATCCCTATGAGATGGGGTATATGGGAGTGGAGTCAGCTATAAAGCTTACCAAAAAACAGTGGGTAAACAGGAAGATAGATGTAGGTGTATACTTAATAGACAAGAAAACCCTCACCAAGTAAGGTGAGGGTTTTTTATGTTTAACTCTACTTATATACATCTCCTAGAAGACCTGCAGCCTTCTTAACCTCTTTGATCTTTGCTATGGCAAGGGTTCTTGCCTTTTCAGCACCCTTTCTCAGAACTTCTTCTACATACTCAGGATTTTTAGCAAGTTCCTCTCTTCTGGTTCTTGCTTCACCGAAGTATTCAAGGACCTTGTTTAGAAGCTCCTTTTTGGCGTGCCCATATCCGTATCCCCCTGCAGCGAACTTTTCCTTCATAGCAGCTAACTCCTCCTCAGATGCGAAGAGCTCGTAGATCTTAGTAACGTTGTTTTCCGGATTCTTAGGCTCCTCTAGAGGAGTGGAATCTGTAACTATAGACATGATCTGCTTCTTCAGCTGTCCCTTGCTGGCAAACATCTGAATAGTATTGTTGTATGACTTACTCATCTTCTGTCCATCTGTACCTGGGATAACAGCAACACTTTCTAAGATTTGAGGCTCAGGAAGGGTGAATACCTCTCCGTAAGTTTCATTGAATTTAACAGCGATATCTCTGGCAAATTCAATATGCTGCTTCTGGTCCTTTCCAACAGGGACGATATTTGTATCATATAGCAGGATGTCAGCAGCCTGAAGAACAGGATAGGTAAGCAGTCCGGCATTGGCACTAATTCCCTTAGCAACCTTATCCTTATAACTAACTCCTCTCTCTAAAAGCCCTACTGGAGTAACGTTTAGAAGAAGCCACATAAGCTCTGTGTGCTCAGGAACATCTGACTGAACAAAGATTGTGGACTTTTCAGGGTCCAAACCAAGTGCCAGGAAGTCAAGGATAGCATTGTAGGTGTTTTCTCTCAATGCTTTTGGATCCTTTAAACTTGTAAGGGCATGGTAATCTACAACAAAGTAGAATCCCTCATACTTATCCTGATTTTCAACAAACTGCTTAATAGCTCCAAAGTAATTTCCAATATGCAGAATACCGCTGGGCTGTATTCCAGATAAACTTCTTTTCATATTTCTCTCCTCCGCTAGATATTTCTCATTAAAATTATATTTGATAGATCTTAGAATTCCTGTTACCTCTGTATAAAAAAAACCGTAGATACTTATATCTACGGTAAAGTTTCAAATTATCCATAGATACACCCTGAAGTTGCACGTTAAAACAAGGACTGTATCTAAACAATAGAGTCCCTCTCTAGCACCACCAGTGTATCCAGTTGTTTTTAATAGTCATTAACATAGTAATCCACCTAAAATTATAATTATTTAAATGTTAGCATATAGAGGGATAATTTTCAACTGGGCATTTGGAAAAAGTTAGGATTAAATGGGAGGAGAATGTTGAAAGAGAGGGATTTAGGTGCTAATATTTAAGGAAGAATGAACAGAGGAGGGACTAAGGATGGAGATGAAACTGGCTATGGAAAAGTTTGAGAAGATAATAGAGGAGAAGAGGATGGTAGATACAGCAATCACCTCGCTACACTGGGATCTGGAAACCCAGGCACCTAAGAAGGGAATGGAACTTCTGTCTGGAGTTGTGGGATACCTAAGTTCAAAGAGTTATGAGCTGGCAACGGGAACTGCCCTTATAGAGGCAGTGGATACCTTAAATGATTGTAAGAATGACCTTGAACCAGTAAGGGTAAAGATGCTGGAGGAAGTGGAGAGGGAGATAGATAAGATAAAGAAGATTCCCGCTGTGGAGTACAGTAGATACAATGAGCTTACAGCCAGAGCTCAGAGCATATGGGCTGAAGCCAGGGAAAAATCGGATTTTAAGATCTTTGAGGAAGCCCTCAGGGAGATAGTGGAGTTTCAGAGGAAGTTTGTGGGATACAGAGGATGGGAGGGACACCCCTACAATACCCTCTTAGATGACTATGAACCTGGAATGACTGTGGAGAAGCTGGATGAGTTTTTTGGATACCTTAGAGGTGAACTGGTTCCCTTTCTTAAGAGGATAGCTACAGAGGGAAGAGAGCTCAGGGGAGACTTCCTCGAGAGAAGCTACCCAGTTACCGAGCAGAGGGAGCTCTCCAGGGAGCTGGCTGAGTACATAGGCTTTGATTTTGACAGGGGAATAATCTCTGAGAGTGCTCACCCCTTTACTCTGAACTATGACAGGAACGATGTGAGACTCACTACCAGATATGAGGAGAGGTGCTTCTCCTCCTCGGTATTTGGAACCATCCACGAGGGGGGGCATGGCCTCTATGAGCAGGGGATAGGAGAGGAGATAGCCTCTACAGTTCTTGGGACGGGGACATCCATGGGTATCCATGAATCCCAGTCGAGGTTCTATGAGAATATGCTTGGAAGGAGCAAGTCCTTCTGGAAACCACTCTATGAAGGGGTAAAAAGTAGATTTGACGCCTTAAAAGATGTAGAGCTGGATGAGTTCTACAGGGGGATAAATAAAAGCGAGGCCAGCCTTATAAGGGTGGAGGCAGATGAGCTCACCTACTCCCTTCACATAATGGTGAGGTATGAGATAGAGAAGATGCTCATAGAGGGAAGTATAGAGGTAGAGGATCTCCCAAGGATCTGGAATGATAAGATGGAGGAGTACCTGGGAATAAGACCTGAGACCGACGGTGAGGGAGTGCTTCAGGATGTTCACTGGTCCTGCGGACTATTTGGTTACTTCCCATCCTATGCTCTGGGAAATGCCTATGCAGCCCAGATCTACAACACAATGGTGAAGGAGATAGATATAGAGAAAAGCCTGGAGGAGAGAAACCTGTCAGTTATAAAGGAGTGGCTGGGAGAGAATATCCATAGGTGGGGTAAGGGAAAGAAGCCGGCGGAGATCATTGAAGATATAAGCGGTGAGGAGCTGAGTGCAAGGTATTTTATAGAGTACCTAAAGGAGAAGTACAGCAGGATTTACCTGTAGAGAGCAGAGGAGGAATCGGAGTGAAGTATGTAGCAGGAGTAGACCTAGGGGGAACTAACACCAAGATAGGGATAGTGGACACCGAGGGGCATATAGTGGAGAGTACCTCTATTAAGACAGATTCTATGAGGGGGATAGAGGATACCTTTACAAGGATATGGAGGAGTATAGAGGATCTGGCAAAAAAAAATAGTGTGAGGGTAGAGGGAATAGGAATGGGGATTCCCGGTCCCGTTGTGGACCAGTCTGTGGTTACCTTCTTTGCCAACTTTCCTTGGGAGGCCGGAACAGACTGTAGCCAGCTCATGGAGAGGATATCCGGGATTCCCACTAAGCTGGACAATGATGTAAATGTAATTGCCCTGGGAGAAGCCAGGTTTGGAGCAGGAAGAGGGTATAGAAGCAGTGTCACCATAGCCCTGGGAACAGGAGTGGGAGGAGGAATATATGTAGATGGAAAACTCATCTCTGGAATGACCGGTGCCGGGGGAGAGATAGGACATATGAAGCTTGTAAAGGACGGAAAGCTTTGTGGCTGCGGCCAAAGGGGGTGCTTTGAAGCTTATACATCTGCTACGGGGATTATAAGGGAAGCAACCTCGAGGCTTCTGGTGAATAAGACAAATGCCCTCTATGAGAGGATAGGGGGAGATCTCTCGGTGCTGGAAGCAAAGGATATCTTTGATGCAGCCAGGGAGGGGGATGAGTTTTCCCTGGATATAGTGGAGTATGAAGCTGAATATCTGGCAATGGGGATAGGGAATATACTGAACATCATAAATCCTAAGGCTATTATCCTGGGAGGGGGAGTAGCCCTTGCGGGAGATATTTTGCTGAAACCTCTGAGGGAAAAGCTGAAGAAGTATGCCATGGGAGCCACCCTTGATGGTCTGGAGATCCTCCAGGCCGAACTGGGGAATGAGGGGGGAGTAGTGGGAGCTTCTGCCCTGGTACTTTAATTTTAAAGGTTTTAAGCCCTGCTAAGCAGGGCTTTTTCAATGAAGCTTTTGTTAATTTTCTTTTCATAAATTTTAATAATAGTATTGTATATATAGATAAAATAAGATCTTATGGAGGTTTGTGTAGCTGGAGGTGAAGAGGATGAAAAAAATTATCCTATTAATTATAGCAGTATTGTTCCTAGGAGCCTGTACAAGCACTGGAACTACTGAAGACACAAGCGAAAGGATGTCCAGAGGAAATGTAAACTTTTATCGTACAGAGAGCCCATTTGATAACTTTGAGAGGGACTACAGTGAGAGGGATTAAAAAAAGACCGACATATGTCGATCTTTTTTTATTAAGAAAGTATATAGTTTATAAAAAAGCTATTTGATACAATCGGTGTTTTAATTGATTATTAGGATGCAACGTTACGTTGCTTTTATTTTAGAAGTTATAGCTGTAAACAGCTCCGAATCTTCCCTCAAATCCAGAATACATCTTCCTGTTTGTTCTGGTATCGTAACCATATACATACCCCGCCCCTGCATAGGCTGAGAGGGTCATGTCATCTGCAAGATCATAGGTCTTCTTGATCTTTGGCATAAATACCAGCTCCGCTTGGTCGTGATCCTGAACCTGTCTGTATCCCTTCTCCCAGAGTCCCAGTTCTCCCCAGGCTGTTAACTCGGTATTGAGGGTATAACCTCCAGAAAGGGGATAGTTGTGTCCCAGAGTATACTCGTAGTCCCACTCTCCGTAGTTCTTGGACTCACTGACCTCCTGTCTCAGATAGAGGGTATTTCCTATGGAGATATACCATGATTCGGTAAAGGCATGGTTTACAGTGGCGGTTATGTAGTGTCTGTGCTGGTTGCTGCTCTGAACTCCGTCGTCATAGTCGTAGTCTCTGAACTGGTACTGGTAGTTTAGATCCAGGTGGGTCTGCTCAGCCAGCTCGGTGTTCATATTGGCGTTGGCAAGGAATCTGTTAGAGGTATATCCTCGGTATTGATACTCCCCGTTCCCTTGTATACTTGACTCCCTGTAGTTTCTTCCTGCTATCCAAAGGCTTGAATCCCAGTCTTTATTCCAGAGCATAAAGGGTTCAAAGGTTCTTATAAGTCTGGCAGTGTGGGTGATATACTGACCGCTGTCCTTGTCGTTGCCCCTACCAAACTGGTCGTTGTTGTCTATGTAATCATAGGCATACTTGTAGTCCACAGCCCACCTGTCGTTAAACTTGTATCCGATGGTGGTGAAGACCGAGGTTACATCTCCATCCTCTATGAGGTCGTCTGCCCCAGGGTAGCCCTCATCATAAACTCTGCTAGTTATCCTTCCCTGCTGTCTTTCAGTGTGGTTGATCCCCGCATCAAGGTTCCACTTCTTCTCCTCGGCCCCCAGGGTTGTATAGGAGGTGGCTCCTGCAATGAGCAGAGCTGCTAGAATAATACTCTTTTTCATAGTTGATCTCCCCTTTTATCTCAGAATCATTTTCAGTCCCCGTTTTATCATACTTTTTTCTAAAAATTAACAAAAAACATTTTAAGTTTACTACAATAATAGAGGGATATTTCCTTTAATGAAGGGTAAAAAAAACAGAACAAACAACAAGGTTTAAAAATTGGTATGAAAAAGGAAATGCCTTGTGGTAACATAGTATGGAGCAGTAGTATCAAGAAATGAAAGAAGAGATTTTGGAGTGATAGATTATGGAAAGAATATTTAAAGGTTTAGAGTATAGAGTAGTTCAGGCGGGAAAAACCACTGAGTACAGAGGGATGGAGTATGACTCCAGAAAGGTGGAGGAGGGCTACATCTTTGCAGCCCTAACAGGTGCCACAGTGGACGGCCACGACTATATAGAAAAGGCTATCCAGAAGGGGGCTAAGCTTATAATAGCCTCCAGGGAGGTAGAGGTGCCAGAGGAAGTGGGCCTTGTAATAGTAGAGGATCTCAGACAGCATCTGGGGGTTATAGCTTCCAACTTCTACAAGTGGCCTCAAAAGCAGCTGAAGATAGTGGGGATAACGGGAACAAATGGAAAGACAACTACAACCTATATCCTGGAGAAACTCATAGGAGAGGACAGGATAGCCAGAATAGGTACTGTGGAGTATAAGGTGGGGAAAAGGGTTATACCTGCTCCCAACACAACTCCAGAATCCCTGGACCTAATAAAGATATGCAGGGAAGCTGTGGAGAAGGGGATAGAGTACCTCATAATGGAGGTAAGTTCCCACGCCCTTGAGATGGGAAGGGTGGAGATGGTAGAGTTTGATGTGGCTGCCTTCACCAACCTCACCCTGGATCACCTGGATTTCCACAAAACGGTGGAGGGTTACTTTGAGGCCAAGAGAAAGTTGTTCCTAAAGCTCAAGGACAGAAGTAAGGGAGTCTACAATGTAGAGGATGAGTATGGAAGAAAGCTCTATGAAGAATTTGGCGGAGTGGGATTTGGTGAGAAGGAGGGAGACCTCAGGGGAGAAACCCTTAACTTCACAAGCTCCAGCCAGGAGATCTTCATTACCTATGAAAATAGGAGATATGATGTGGAGAGCAAACTTCTGGGAAGGTTCAATATGATGAATATCCTGGGAGCTTTAGGGATCTGTATCCAGCTGGGGCTGGATCTTGGAGAGGCAGTGGAAAGGATAGAGGAGATAGAGGGAGTACCAGGAAGGTTTGAGGCCATAGACTGCGGTCAGGACTTCAGTGTCATAGTGGACTATGCCCATACTGGAGACGGGCTGAAGAATATCCTTGGAGCCTTAAACGAACTTAAGCAGGGAAGGATAATAACTATATTCGGCTGCGGTGGAAACAAGGGAAGGGATAAAAGGTTTGGCATGGGAGCAGCCTCTAAAGCTCTCAGCGACTACACCATTCTATCCTCAGACAACCCGAGGACTGAACCTCTGGAAAGCATAATGGGAGATATAGAGACAGCCTTTAGAGACGGTGAGGGAAGGCTGGAAACGGAGAAGTATGAGAAGATAGCAGACAGGGGAGAGGCTATAAAGAGGGCCATCTCCATGGCTGAAAAGGGAGATATTATCCTAATTGCAGGAAAGGGCCACGAGACAACCCAGACTGTGGGGAAGGATACCTTTAAGTTTGATGACAGAGAGGAAGCTCGTAGATACCTCAAGGAGCTAATGGGAACAGATAGCTAGTAGAGGGGAAAAGGAATATAAAAAAGTGATATTCATGGGAGATATACTGAATTTCTATAATCTTCAAAGAATGAATTGATTATTGAAAAAACAGGATAATGTGCTATAATGTGTCTGCAAAAAAGATTAATTAGACACTTATGAAACACTTTGGTGTGGTATTTTCAATCTGGATTGCAGTTTGTTTATAGGACCATCCTCTTATGTTATAATACAGTTAATTAAAAGTAACTAAAGTGAGGTAGATAAGATGAGTCTTGTAAAAGAGGTAAGAAAAGTAAAGGTTTCAGATAGGTTTACCATTGGAGGAAGGGACAGATTTACCCTGATTGCCGGTCCTTGTGCCATAGAGAGCGAGGAGATGAGTTTAAGGGTAGCGAAAAAGATAAAGGAGATGTGTGAAAGACTGGGAATCAACTATATCTTTAAGTCGTCCTACGATAAAGCCAACAGATCATCGGTATTCTCTGCAAGGGGAGTAGGAATGGAGAAGGGTCTGAAAATTCTGAAGAAGGTAAGGGAAGAGGTAGGAGTACCTGTAATCACAGATATTCACGAACCATGGCAGGCAGAGGAAGCAGCTAAATTTGTAGACATGCTTCAAATTCCAGCATTCCTGTGCAGACAGACCGACCTTATTGTAGCAGCAGCTAAGACAGGACTTCCTGTAAATGTAAAGAAGGGACAGTTCCTGGCTCCTTGGGATGCTAAGAATATAGTTACCAAGTTTAAGGAGATGGGGAATGACAACCTTCTTCTTTGTGAAAGAGGAACAACATTTGGTTACAACAACTTTGTTGTAGATATGAGATCCTTCCTAGAGATGAGAGAGTTTGGATACCCAATAGTATTTGATGCAACTCACTCGGTGCAGATTCCAGGGGGACAGGGGACATCCACTGGAGGAAACAGAGAGTATGTATTCCCTCTAATGAGAGCAGCACTAGCTGTGGGAGTGGACGCAATATTTGCAGAGGTGCACGAGGATCCAGACAACGCTCCTTGCGACGGACCTAATATGCTGAAGCTTGAGGATCTTGAAGAGATATTATTAAAAGCAATTGAGATAGATGACATTGTAAAAAAATCTTAAAACTAAAAAACGGAGGATTCCAAATATGTCTGAATTAACAATACCTAAAAGTGAAAAACACCTTTTTGCCCCAGGACCAACAAATGTACCTGAGGATATCAGAAGAGAGGTAGCGAGAGATCTTATCCACCACGTAACTCCTGAGTACGCTGAGCTCCTGTGGAGAGTAACTGATAAGTTAAAGAAGATATTCAAGACAGAAAAGTATGTACTTTCAACTACTGCAACGGGAAGCGCAGGGATGGAAGCATCTGTAGTAAACTTTTTCTCCAAGGGAGATAAGGTAATAGTACTTAATACTGGAAACTTTGGAAATAGATATTTAGAGATTTGTAATGCATATGGATTAAAGGCAATAGACTTAAAGTATGAGTGGGGACAGGCCTACAACTTAGAGGATGTAAAGAAGGCTCTGGCTGAAAATCCTGATGTAAAGGGAATTATCGTAAACCACTCGGAAACATCTACCGGGGTACTTAACGATGTAAGACCTCTGGGAGAGTTAACAAAGAATACAGATATGCTTCTTATTGTAGATGCAATAAGTGGCCTTATTGTAAATGAGTTTAAGTTTGATGAGTGGGGAATCGACTGTGCAGTAGCTGCCAGCCAGAAGGGATTCCTACTTCCTCCTGGACTTATCTACTTTGCCCTGTCTGAGAAGGCTAAGAAGGCTATGGAGACATCTGATCTTCCTAAGTTCTACTTTGACTTCCAGAGATACTTTGATTTCCTAGAGCAGGGAAGACATCCACAGACACCAGCAGTTAACCTTGTAGTAGCTACAGACTATGCATGTGACTACCTACTAGGAAAGACTATAGAAGGAATGACAGCTCACCACAAGATGCTGAGAGAGTATATAGAGTCTGAGCTAATGAAGCTAGGATTCAGACTATTTGTTGAGGATGAGGATAAGAGATCCAACACAGTAGTACCAGTATGGGGAATCGAGGGAATCCCTTGTAACGACCTGAGAAAGAAGCTTTCAGAGGAGCACAACATCACAATTGCAGGGGGATATGGACACCTTCAGCCACATATGCTGAGAGTAGGAAATATCGGAAAGTATGAGAAGAGCGATATCGACTTCCTTATCTCTAAGATGAAGATAGTAATAGATGAGATGAAAGCTGAGATGAATAAGTAGCAACTAAAGCCCTGTAGATACAGGGCTTTTTTGTATAGATAACCTTTCTTTCATGACCTTAGAGGAGCAGAGGTTTCTAGATAGCTATAGAGGCTATCTTAAGGAGGGAACACCTTACTATCTTCTTCTTTAATTTAGGGAGTGAAGATGGGAAAAAAGTATGTTATAATTGGGGAGATAATCGATAAAATTTAATGATCTTAGGAGAAGAAGATGGACATTATAAAGTATGCAAAGGGTATATTTGATACGGAGATAGAGGAACTGAAGAAGGTTAGGGACAGGATATCTGAGGAGATAATAGAGGCAGCTCATATGATACTCAGATCCAAGGGAAAGGTAGTAATCACAGGGATAGGTAAATCGGGACTTATCGGAAAGAAGATAGCTGCTACAATGGCTTCTACGGGAACCTATGCTGTATTTATGAACTCGGCTGAGGGTCTCCACGGGGACCTGGGGATGATCCACCCAGATGATGTGGTGATAGCTATCTCCAATAGCGGAAACAGTGATGAGGTGGCTTCCATCCTTCCATCTATAAAGAAGATAGGGGCCAGACTTATAGCAATGACTGGAAACGCCAACTCTGTTCTGGGAAGAGCAGCAGACTGTGTGCTGGATATAGGGGTAGAGAGGGAAGCCTGTCCGCTGAATCTGGCTCCCACCTCGTCAACTACATCTACCCTGGTAATGGGAGATGCTCTCTCCACAGTGCTCATAGAGCTGAGACAGTTTAAGCCGGAAAACTTTGCTGTATACCACCCAGGAGGAAGTCTGGGAAGAAGACTCCTTATGAGGGTAAAGGATGTAATGCACTCGGGAGAAGCCCTGGCTATCTGCAGAGAATCGGATAGTGTGGATGAGGTACTTATGAATATGACAGCCAAGAGGCTGGGTGCTGTGTGTGTTGTAGATGGTGAAAGGATAGTGGGGCTTATTACCGAGGGGGATATAAGGAGAGCCCTTCAGAAGAGAGAGGCTTTCTTCGGGTATAAGGCTGTGGATATAATGACATCTGCCTTTACCTCTATAGATGAGGAGAAGATGGCTATAGATGCCCTGGAGCTTATGGAAAACAGGGAGAATCAGATCTCAGTCCTTCCAGTGGTTGGAGAGGGAAGACTCAAGGGACTGGTTAGAATCCACGATCTTCTACATGTGGTAGGTTAGGGATAGGAGGCAGAATTCCTTATCTATGAAATAAAGAATTGACAAAGGGCTAACTATGTACTATAATTAGCTCAAATATGACATTTTTAGGAGGGATCAATCAATGGTAACTAAAGACATGAATATCTTAGAAGCAGTTCAGCAATTCCCTGTAATCGTTCAGGTTTTCCAGAAGTACGGACTTGGATGTGTAGGATGTATGGTAGCAGCTGGAGAGACTCTTGGAGAAGGGATCGCGTCACACGGACTTGATGCAGATGCACTTATAGCTGAGATGAACAAGCTGATCGAAGAGAACAAGTAATCAACTCAACCCCATCCATGGATGGGGTTTTTATAATTCTAGGGGGAAGAAAGAATTCAAGTAGGGGTTATCTAGATATGCTCCCTACTCTGATAAATATCGGTTACAGCCCAGGGTCCTGGGAGTGGTTTAGAGGAAAAAAATAAAAATTTAGCGGGTATATGGTGGGAAGCTTTTGAAAACCCAGAAAAATAGCCCCAAAACTTAAAAAACAGTTGACACCCCCTCAGTATCTATGGTATATTTAACCTTGTCAGGTGGGATGTCCGAATTGGCTAAGGAGCCGGTCTTGAAAACCGGTTAAGGCGCAAGCTGTCTGGGTTCGAGTCCCAGTCCCATCGCCAGAATATGGAGACATGGCAGAGTGGCTGAATGCGCACCCCTGCTAAGGGTGTATACCAGTGATGGTATCGAGGGTTCAAATCCCTCTGTCTCCGCCATTTAAAGATTGGCAGATATGGAAATCTACAATTGTGCACCTATAGCTCAATTGGATAGAGCACTTGGCTACGGACCAGGGGGTTAGGGGTTCGACTCCTCTTAGGTGCGCCATCTACAAAGAGAGTAACCCGAAACAAGTTTTTAAAGTTAATATGGAGACATGGCAGAGCGGCTGAATGCGCACCCCTGCTAAGGGTGTATACCAGTGATGGTATCGAGGGTTCAAATCCCTCTGTCTCCGCCATAAAAAACTTGTTGACAATTTACATACAAAAAGTTATACTGATGTGTAAATTAAATAATTAAACCGAGGAATCATTAGAGATTCTTCCAAGAAGAAACATTCCCGTTTCTCACCTTGTGGGCCACGACGCTTTCATAGGGTAAAGGTATTTGTCTATTTGTGTTTAATCTGAGATCTCAGATTGAAACTTTGTGATATATGTTATATACGGGATGTTTACATCCCGTTTTTTATTGTAAAACATATTTTAGGAGGTGTCTAATATTTCGGACAAGACTAGAATCAACGAAAGAATTAGAGCTAGAGAAGTAAGAGTAATCTCAGCTGACGGAGAGCAGCTAGGAGTAATGTCCTCAAGAGAAGCACTTAGCAAGGCAAGAGAAGCTGAGCTTGATCTTGTAGAGGTGTCGCCTAACGCGAAGCCGCCTGTATGTAAGATAATGGACTACGGAAAGTACAAGTATGAGCTTGCAAGAAAGGCTAAGGAAGCTAAGAAGAAGCAGAAGCTTGTAGTTGTAAAGGAAGTAAAGTTCAAGGCTAGAATCGATAAGCATGATTTTGAAACTAAGATTGGAAAGATTGAAAAGTTCTTAGCTAAGGAGAACAAAGTAAAAGTAAGTCTGATGCTATTTGGAAGAGAAAGAATGCATGCTGATTTAGGAGTGAAAATCCTTGAGCAGGTAGCAGAGAGATTTTCTGAAACAGCAGATGTCGATAAAAAATATGGTGAAAAGCAAAAACATATAATGCTTACACCGAAGAAAAACGTTTAGTATTTGAGAGGAGGATTACATTATGCCAAAGATGAAAACGCATAAAGGAACACAGAAGAGAGTTAAGGTAACTGCTAAAGGGAAGTTCGTAGTAAAGCACTCAGGAACAAGCCACATCTTAACTAAGAAGAAGAGAAAGAGAAAGAACAAGCTTAAGAAGGACTTCGTAATTTCTGAAGGAACTGCAAGAAGATTCAGAGTACTACTTCCTACAGGTTCTGGAAGATAATCTCAATATAGTATATTAAATAAGTTAAAATCTAATTTTTGTTAACAGGAGGAACTGATAATGGCAAGAGTAAAAACAGGTGTTATTAGAAGAAAAAGACACAAGAAAATATTAAAAGCTGCTAAAGGATTTAGAGGAGCGTCTGGTGACGTATTCAAGCAAGCTAACCAGGCTGTAATGAGAGCAGCTGCATTCTCTACAAGAGATAGAAAAGTAAGAAAGAGAAAGATGAGACAGCTTTGGATCATCAGAATCAACGCTGCTGCAAGAATGAACGGAATGACTTACTCTCAGCTTATGAGCGGTCTTAAGAAGGCTGGAATCGAGCTTGACAGAAAAGTACTTGCTGACATCGCAGTAAACAACGCTGCTGAGTTCACAACTCTAACAGCTGCTGCAAAGGCTGCACTATAATTAATGAATTAAAACTCTGCTTTTTAAGCAGAGTTTTTTTGTTATCTACTCATCTATATAATATAGCTCTTAAGGAGGATCTTTCTTTATAAACTTTATAGAAGTAAAGCTGGGGAGAATGATAGAGGGAAGGTATTGAAGGGTGAAAGTTCTGTTTTTATTTAGCCTTTGATTTCTGTCCCACCTTCACCGGAAATTAGAGGTTAATAAAAAATAAATTTTTTATTATAGAAAGATTAAAGGAAAGCAGAATAAAAAATTCTATTATATTGTAATATGGACAATCCGCGTGAAAAAATATACCAAATATATGATTATAACAATTAAAATGCAAGAGATCAATGATTTATATTAAAAAAAATTATAAATTTCTTAATTAAAAAATAACCGTATATCCTTCCCTGGGAGATAAATTTAAGAGGAAGGGGTGTTTTTTTAAGAATAAAAAATTTAAATTTATAGGGTTTTATGCTATAATCACCTTATATATTAACAGTGGTAAGAATGAGAGGGGGGGAAGCTACTTAATAGCGATCACTATGTTAAGAACAAGGATTTTTAATGATTACTGCAAGGACAAGGATCTAAGAGACAGGGAAGAGGAAGTAAGAATGGAGCTCTTAGAGGACTCTCAAAATGTAGAACTGTTAAGGGAATTGGGGGCAATTCTTTACTACAGTAAGAGGGATGAGGAAGCTATAACCATCTATGAAAAGCTTTTAAAGCTTGATTCGGAGAACCATAACTTCATGGCATTCCTGGGATACCTTCACTATGAGCTGGAGGAGCACTCAGTGGCAGTCAACTACTTTAATAGGGCACTTGATGTAGCACCTGATTCGCCGTTTATCTACTTTCTGCTAGGAAATGCACACTCTAGATCTGGAAATATCATGGAGGCCATAAGAAGTTATGATTTTGCTATCTTCCTGGACCTGGATATATACACAGCACACCTTGACTTTGCCAAGAAGTATGAGGATATGGGAAGAAAGAAGAGGGCACTTCAGGAGTATATAACTGCCTACGAGATCGATCCAAGAGACAAGGATATTGAATTGAAGATAAATAAACTCAAGCAGGAAACTGCATAAAAAAACCTCTCATGTGAGAGGTTTTTAACTTTTATGGGAAAGTTATCGTCCAATAATTAGGTTATTTGACTTTTTAGGGCAGTGAGGTTATAATGATAACTAGTATTATAGGGTAGAATCTTGGCTTGAATGTGGGGCAGAGCTCCTCACATAGATATTTTTTATATATAACTAAATAAAAAACAGAGGTGTATTGATGACGATATTTTTTCCTATATTTATATTTTTATTTATAGTGGCTATATTATTTTTTGGTCCCAATGGAGCCCTTAAATCCATACCGTTTCTGGTGATGCTGAGCTTTATCTTTTCCATCTCCATATGGTTTATAGGGGCGTTCTTTCCTCTTATAGTGATATTTATTATCTATAACTATCTGAAGAATAAGAATAATCCCAAGAGGAGCAGCGGAGGAGCAAGGACCAGAACCTACTACTACAGCTCCAGCAATGCCAAGGATTTTGAGGAGTTTTTCAGACAGGCTGGAGGGAACCAGAACTACGGAAACTTTGGAGGAGGCCAGGGGAGTCCCTACGGTGCCTTTGAGGATAAGACCAAGTACTATACAACCCTTGGGGTTCAAACCGAGGCAGACCAGGATGAGATTAAGAAGGCCTACAGGAACTTGGCGAGAAAACACCATCCAGACAGGTATGCAACAGCTGATGATGATGTAAAGGCCTACCACGAGAAGAAGTTCAAGGAGATAAATGAAGCCTACGACAAGCTGTCCAAGAAGTAGTCTCTACTTTATTAACCTTTGATAATGGAATAAAGGAACCCTCCCTTATCAGGGAGGGTCTTTCTGTGAAAGATAACACTTGTAATAACTATGATTCAGTTCTGTCTGAAGGAGGAAGTTTAGATGAAGTTGACACTGACTACACCGGCCCTGCTCTTTTCCACGGTATCCCTTCTTATGGTGGCCTATACCACAAGGTTTATGGGGCTGGCAGGCCTTATAAGGGTTCTCCATGAGAGGAAGAAGGAATCCGAGCCTGGAGACAAAAACCTCCAGCTTCAGCTGGAGCTCCTGAGACGAAGGGTGCAGCTCATAAAGAATATGCAGATCCTGGGGGTTATGGCTCTCATACTCTCCATAACATCCATAGCTTTTCTCTTCTTTGAGAAGCTTATCCTGGGAGAGGTGGCATTTATGATAAGCCTATTGCTGCTGCTGGGATCCCTGATCCTCTCGGTAATAGAGATCTATGATTCAGTAAAGGCTCTGGAAGTACAGCTGGATGAGTGTAGAGGCTGCAAGTGTAAGGTATAGAAGAAGCTCCCCCCAGGGAGCTTTTTTTAGTGTGGGTATGTTACTTCCTTGCCAGGATGTTACCCGCAAGGAGTATCACCAGACTTCTAAGATTTATTTCATAAATCAAGAACTCTGCGAAAGAAAGTACCTAAAGAAAATTCGCTACCTTTGCCTTGATACAAAGGTAGCCCAAAAATCAAGTCTTCCGGCAATTGTCTTTATGAGCTAAACAAAGTTTTCATTGCTCTCCTGGGCTCTCTACAGAGCCTAAAGGAGTTAAACGCAATGAAGCAGGATATTGATGTGAGGTATGACGACTGCCTCCAGACACTTATTTTAATTTAGAAGTTTAATTAATTAGTATGGGTCCTCTCCTCTCAGTTTATGAAATAAACTTTATAAATCTGGGGAGACTCTCTACGGATGATATCAAAACAAGAAATGAACTTTTTAGAAAGAGAAAAGTAGCTACTTATGGGAACAAAAAAATAAAGAAAACTAGCAATGTGAAGCCTGAAAGAATATAATGAATGCCAAAAGAAAGGGATAGCAATAGGTTAAAGATAAAGAAAATCTACCTTTGTTAAATTAGAGTGAATTTTTTCCCCTATCTTGTGACCATATATTGAAATAGATATTATTCTGTGGTATAATTCCTAGAGTTTGGAATTAGGATTTTAACGTTTGGGGGAAATCGATTATGAAACTAAAGACACTGATATTAGCAGCGGGAAAGGGTACAAGGATGAAGTCCGAGCTACCAAAGGTGCTTCATAAGGTAAATGGGATACCTATGGTAAAGAAGATAATGAATATCCTGGAGAGCCTGAAATCAGAGGAAAATATATTAATCTTAGGACACAAGAAGGAACTTGTCACTGAGACTCTTGGAGACGTAAAATACGTTGTACAGGAGGAGCAGCTGGGGACAGGTCATGCTATTATGATGGCTGAGGATGTACTAAAGGACTACGACGGAGACGTAATGGTAGTCTGCGGAGATACTCCACTGCTGAGAGAGGAGACTCTGGACAAGCTGTGGGAGAAGCACAGGGAGAGCGGAGCAGCCACTACAGTTCTTACATCTATCTATGAAGATCCATTTGGATATGGAAGGATAGTTAAGGAGAACGGTCTGGTAAAGGCCATCGTGGAGCAAAAAGATGCAACACCTGAGCAGGCAGCTATAAAGGAAGTAAATGCAGGGGTATACTGCTTCGATTCAAAGAAGCTATTTGATGCCCTAGGAAAGATAGACAACAAGAACAAGAATGGTGAATACTACCTTACCGATGTAATCGGAATCCACGTAAGAGAGGGAGAGAAGGTAGAGAGCTATATCCTTGAAGATAATGTGGAGATTCTGGGAGTAAACTCCAAGGTAGAGCTTGCCACAGCAGCAAGAGTACTGAGAGAGAGAAAGAATCTGAAGCTAATGGAGGAGGGAGTAATCCTTATAGACCCTGCAAACACCTATGTAGAGGAGAGTGTAGTGGTAGGTCAGGACACTACCCTTTATCCTGGAGTACACCTTCAGGGGGAGACAGTTATCGGAAGCAACTGTGAGATCCTTGGAGACACAAGAATAGTAGATAGTAAGATCGGAGACGATGTCATTATAGAAAGATCTGTTGTGGAGGAGAGTATCATAGATGCCAAGGTAACTATGGGACCATATGCCCACATCAGACCGCAATCACACCTTAAAGAGGGAGTACACATTGGAAACTTTGTGGAAACCAAGAAATCGACCCTGGAGCCTGGAGTAAAGGCTGGCCACCTGGCTTATCTGGGGAATGCTCACATTGGTAAAAAGACCAACATAGGTGCAGGTACTATCACCTGTAACTACGATGGTAAAAATAAATTTAATACTACAATAGGAGAGGAAGCCTTCATCGGAAGTGACACTATGCTTGTGGCACCGGTAGAAATAGGTGACCATGCTCTTATTGGGGCAGGGTCTGTTATCACTAAGGATGTACCAGCTAGAGCTCTGGCTGTAGCCCGTGGAAAGCAGATAATTAAAAAGGAGTGGAAAAAGAAGTAATGATTAGAGATGCGAAGGATGTAAAGGTTTTTGCAGGAACGTCGAACTACAAGCTAGCTACCAAGATAGCTGACAAATTAGGACTACCTCTTGGTAAGTCACAGATCGTAAGATTCAAGGACGGAGAGGTATACGCTAAGGTTGATGAAACAGTAAGAGGATCAGAGGTATTTGTAATTCAGTCAACTTCTGAGCCGGTAAATGAAAACATCATGGAACTACTAATCTTCATCGATGCCCTTAAGAGAGCATCAGCTAAGACAATCAACGTAGTAATCCCTTACTACGGTTACGCTAGACAGGACAGAAAGGCGAGCCCGAGAGAGCCGATCACATCTAAGTTAGTGGCAAACTTACTTACAACAGCAGGGGCAACAAGAGTACTTACTATGGATCTTCACGCAAACCAGATCCAGGGATTCTTTGATATCCCAGTAGATCACCTAGAGGGATTACCTATCCTGGCTAAGAACTTCCTTAACATGGGACTACAGGGAGACGGCGTAGTTGTTGTATCTCCAGACGTAGGTGGAGTAAAGAGAGCTAGAAAGCTAGCTGAATGGCTTGACTGTAAGATCGCTATCATCGACAAGAGAAGACCTAAGCACAACATGGCTGAGGTAATGAACCTTATCGGTGAGGTAGAGGGTAAAACTGCTATCTTCATCGACGATATGATCGATACGGCAGGAACTATCACAGTTGGAGCAGACGCTATCATGAAGCTTGGAGCTAAGGAAACTTATGCTTGCTGTACTCACGCAGTATTCAGCGGACCAGCTATGGAAAGACTGGAAGCATCTCCATTTAAGAAAATATTCATTACAGATTCAATAAATCTTGCAGATGACAAGGCTATCGACAAGGTAGAGATCCTTTCTGTAGATACACTATTTGCTGAGACAATCAAGAGAATAGTTAAGAATGAGTCTATCTCAGGACTATTTGAGAAGAGATAGATCCTATTAAAAGCTAGTAGCCTCTACTAGCTTTTTTTATTTTAATATGATAAAATAGATAATGTTTATGACATAGAATGAAGGCCGAGGTATGAAAAATGAGACAAAGTGTATTTAATCTGATTGATATAGACCTGGATAAAATTAAGAGAGAAATAACCGAGGAGAATGCCCTCATTGTCTACCCTACAGATACAGTGTATGGCGTAGGGGGAAGTATGTACAGCATAGAGGCCATTGAAAAGATATATGCAGCTAAGGAAAGGGAGTTTACTTCACCCCTTATTGCCCTTGTAAGTGACGTGGACAGGGTGCAGGAGATAGCTCATATGGGTGAAAACAGGGAAAAAATAGAAAAACTTATGAAGGAATTCTGGCCTGGAGCCCTAACAATAATACTAGATAAGAAGGACAGTGTACCTGCTAGGATGGTTTCCGGCGGGACAAGCGTGGGTGTAAGGATGCCAAACCACCCAGTTGCACTGGATATTATAGAGGCTTGCGGGGGAATACTGCCCACAACAAGCGCCAACATCTCGGGAGAACCGAGCCCTAAAAACCACACTGAGGTAAGCGAGAGCTTCAAGAGCAGAGTGGAGATAGTGGTAGAGGGAGGAGACTGTCCAGTGGGGATAGAATCCACAATCCTTGATATGAGGGGAGAACCTAAGATCCTCAGAGCCGGTGGAATCTCCAAGGAGGAGCTGGAAGAGGTAATAGGAAAGATATAATCTTAATAATTTATTTATAGAATAAATCTAAAAAACGGAGGCGAATAATGAAGGGGCAAAGAATAAATCCAAATAACCTAAATCCTATGCAGATGAACAACATGTCATCTATGATGGGTATGATGAATACAATGCAGAGAATTGGAAAATCAAAGAGAAAATATACTATTAAACTAGAGAAGGCTAACAAGAAGTTTTTAGCTAAGTTTATAGATGAGATAAAGAAGCAGTTTGCAGGACAGGAAACAGCACCTCAGCAGCAGGGAGTAATCGACTTCCTTGACTACCTAAAGACTCAGTGCGAGATCAAGGACAGAACTGAAGTAAAGGTAAGTTTTGAAGAGCTAGAGTTCCTAAAGAGAATGATCGGCGACTCAATCAGAGGAATGGAAGGTATGCAGTTTAAGTGGTACCAGCTGATTAAAAAAGCTATGATGAAGGTAATGCTTAACCAGTACAAGCAGCTTTTCGAAGAGATCAAGAAGTAATAATGAAGAACCCTTTGGGGTTCTTTTTTTATTGCTTCTTGATCTCTTTTTTTAAATTAAAGTAGGATTTTTCCTGTTTTATTTCGTACCTTTTAGCTTGAACCAAAAGGTACCTAAAAGTTCAAGACTTCCGTTAATTGTCTTTTGGGGTAGAGCAAAGTTTCCGACTCTTTTTACAGGCTCTAGATAGAACCTATCCTGTATGACGAGTCGAAGCAACATAGATTGTGGAGTCCAACGACTAACTGCAGTCGGCAAATAAAACGACCTTATACAATAGTCTAGGTAACTCTCTATTGATTTAATAATTTATTCTAGAATAAAAAAAGCCTTTTCAGGCTTTTTTTATTGGAAGTTGAGTTCATCTTTTTTTAACAATAACCAATCTGAAATAGGTTTAATATAATCTGACCATTCTGAAGATTTTTTTGCAGTTTGAATAACTTTGTCATAACCTCTAATTTTATCATACCCTAATCTATCAATAATATAGTTTATATAGTCGTGGTTATCAGAACAAGCATTAATTTCTTGAGCAATATTAATAATTTCAATATCCTCTTCACTAAGATTCTCACAATGGTTAAGGTTAGTAATCATTTTTAATAAATGCTTTTCTGGGGTTAGATCTTTTGGAAGGCTGAACTCTTTAATTTGTTCTAAGGCTTTTGTTCTTAAATCTTGAATAGAATTATCCTTTCCAGTAAGAGATTTTTTTAGCATATCAAGTTTTTCAGACTCATTATTATAGACATCTCCATCTAAAACAAATAAGCTATTTTTTATGTTTTCTCCTTTAAGTAATAGTCCACTAACTAATGTAAAAGCATTTTTAGCGGCACCAAATAGTTTAACTTCTAGATTACGCTTGATCCTTAAAGAAGATGCGATTTGTTCGATAATGATTTTTGCAAAATGATCTTCCACATAAATGGATAAAGGTTTTTCTTGGATACCAGTTAACCTATAAAGAATATCTGGGGTGTTTTTTTCGAAACAGAGAGTTTTATTAGTGATTTCCTCTTTCCAAATATGTCTAATCTCAACTTTGTCACTAAAATTAGAAATACTTTCTTCGTGTGTTGTAAAAATGATTTGTAATTCCTTTTTAGCAGCTATTTTTACAAGAGTAAAAATAAGTTTTTTGAAAGCTAGAGAATGAAGTAATAAATCTATTTCATCAATAAGTATGAGACTGTATTTTTCTGCCTTTTCAGCAACTTCTAAAATTTTAAATACCCTTTGTTCTCCAGCCCCCATACTAAAAGCAGAATATTCGATATTGCCAAACTTTACTCCTAATAGGTTATCAGAATAATTACTTTTATACTCTTTATGTTCTAGATAATTTTTTCCAAGTATTATTTTAGCTTTTTCTAAAACTTTTGATTGATTAATAATTTCTGAATTTTCAAAAGTAACGTTTCTAGGAGTTTTACTTTTATTTTTTTCAATCATAGGTAAGCAAGTGTCGATTCCAAGATAATAAACGTTTCTAGGAGTTCTATCTCTGTATCGAGGAGTCCAACGATTGCTATTTTTTGAGTAGATTCTTTTTGTGTTATGATTTTTTTGAAAAATTCCATTTGATCCCTTTTGGATGTTAGTATAACTATGAATTAGTTCAAAGTTACTTCCTTGCCAAGAGGAATTAGGTGTAGGAAGAAAAAATTGATTGAATTTATAATTATGTCGATCACTATTTTCCATAGGTTTGTATGCACAGGCAAGAGCATGTAAAACAGTAGACTTTCCTGCGCC
Source organism: Propionigenium maris DSM 9537 (assembly GCF_027925155.1). GTDB lineage: Bacteria > Fusobacteriota > Fusobacteriia > Fusobacteriales > Fusobacteriaceae > Propionigenium > Propionigenium maris. The sequence goes on from NZ_BSDY01000008.1 coordinate 175,849, forward strand.
ATTTATTCCTAAGATAGCAGTAAGTCCTTTTTCTTTAAATGTCATTTCTAAGTCTACTAATCCTTTTAATTTATGTATATGGATTTTTTCTATGGTCTGTTTGATGTAGTTCATAGATTCTCCTTTTATGAAAGATTGATGAGTTTTTATAATCAACAGTACACTTTTTCTTAATAATTATACTATATTAAGTTGAACTATTGTAAGTTTATTTTGGGAATACCTCTTTCCAGTGGATATAACTTTAGGCTAAAAGTGTTCGCTAGACCGTTCAACAGGTTAAGTTCCGCAAGACGAAGTCGAGGACTGTAGCTGATAAAGGTTGTAGAGGAATAATATTGCCCGGAAAACATTTGGAAAGAGGTGTCCTTTCTTGGGTTCTTTCTTTGGACAAGCAAAGAAAGAACAAACAGAATATAAACCAAAATTACTTTAGAGAGTTCCTTCAGGAACTCTCTTTCTTTACAATAAAGTTGGAAAAAATAAAAAACTGAACTATCCTTATAGGATAAGAAAAGATTTAAAGGAGGAAAATATGTATAAGTTAGCAGTATTCGACATAGACGGAACCCTCACAGTGAAAGGGAACGAGATCCCGGAAACCACCCTTGAAGCTTTGGAAAAGCTTAGGAGAAACGGAGTGGAGTGCCTAATAGCCACCGGCCGGGAGAGGGAGAATATAGGGGAGATCCTTGAGATAACTGGAATAGATAACTACATAGCCTGCAACGGCCACTATGTGAAGTACGGGGAGGAGATCCTCTACAGATACACCTACCCCGAGGATGTGATAGAGGAGATAAGGGAGATCTGTATGAGAGAGGGTTACTGCTACGGTCTCTCCAACGGAGAGGGGATCTACATCTCAGATATAGAGAGGCTGAGGGAGGACGGTGCTCACAATATGCTGGATGAGATAAAGCTCCTGGAGGATATAGAGGGGGAGGTAGAAAATATAATCCTCTACGCCTCAGACGGGGGAGGACACTTCAAGCCATTAGAGGAGGGCTACCACCTGGGACCTTGGGGTAACGGTATGTTTGACCTTGTGAAGAGGGGGCGTTCCAAGGCTGTGGGTATAGAGGAGATAGCAAGCAGACTGGGCATAGAGAGGGAGAGGATAATCTCCTTCGGTGACGGTTTAAACGACATGGAGATGACGGAATATGCCGGCCTGGGTGTAGCCATGGGAAATGCCAGGGAGGAGCTGAAGAGGGCCGCCGACCACGTAACCGACACCTCAGCCAACGACGGGATATATAAAGCCTGCAAAAAGTTCGGACTTATCTAATTTTTCTTGTTCATTTCTTTTCACCAGCAAAAGAAACGAACCAAAGAAAAGCTGGACCTCTTTCAAAAGTCTCTTAAGAGGGTTCTTACCATACGGCCTTTGTCAGCTACAGTCCTCGTTCTGGTGGTAAAGAATAATGTATAACACTGCGGAACTTAATCTGTTAAACGGCCTAGCAAAGATTTTCTGTACAAAGCCACATCCACTTGAAAGAGGCGGAAAGGTTTAAGGTTTAGATAATCCTCCTTTGAAAAAAGCGTAGATGGAATATGAGGGAAAACTTTAGAAAATATCGACTGTCTGCAGCGGAGCAAGTTTCGGTATTTTCTTAGTTTTCTGATTATGAAGTAGCTTTTTTCAACAGAGGTGCCCTTTCTTGATTCGTTCTTTGGGCAAGCAAAGAATGAATGGAAAATATCAAGAGAGAAGTAACGAAATTATTTTTTAGGAGAGCCCCCAAAGCGCTCTCTTTTTCTTTAACAACGTGCAAGATAAAAGCTTGATATACCGCAAAAAAGCAACTGTAAAATAACTTTTAAAAATATAAAAAATTAAAGAAAAAAACCATTGACAAAACCTCCCACCTAATATATAATTATCTCATAATAAATACAAAGTTGTAACAAATACAAATTTGAAACAAAAAATTCGGAGGTTAGGAAATGAAATTTAGATGTACAGTATGTGGAGAAGTTCTAGAAGCAGGAGTAGAGGTATGTCCAGTATGTAAGGCAGGATCAGATAAATTTGTAGAGATCAAAGAGGGAGAAGGAAGAGTCTGGGCAACTGAGCACATCATCGGAGAGGGACTTGCATGCGGAGACGAGGAGATCATTGCAGGTCTGAGAGCAAACTTCGAGGGAGAGTGTACAGAGGTAGGAATGTACCTGGCAATGTCAAGAGTAGCAGACAGAGAGGGATACCCAGAGGTAGCGGAAGCTTACAAGAGAATCGCCTTTGAGGAAGCAGAGCACGCAGCAAAGTTCGCAGAGCTTCTAGGGGAGTGCGTATCAGCATCAACTGAGGAGAACCTATCTAAGAGAGTAGAGGCAGAGTACGGAGCAACTTCAGGAAAGTTTGAGATCGCAAAGAGAGCTAAGGCACTAGGATTTGACGCTATCCACGATACAGTTCACGAGATGGCAAAGGACGAGGCAAGACACGGAAGAGCATTCCTAGGGCTACTAGAGAGATACTTTCAGAAGTAATTAAATAGGTAAACTAAATAGTCATTATAATATAGTTGGGAGTCGTTAGACTCCCCTCTTTTTATGTAATATCTTTTAAAAACTTATTTCACTCTCTGAAGAGAGTGAGGTACTTTCTTACCATGATGCAAGCTAGGGACTCATAATTGTCTTTTGGGGTAAGCGCATATTTTTACTTCCTTTGCCGGGCTCTCTACAGAGCCTAAAGAAGTCCGACGGAACGAAGTAGCTCTTCGGTGTGGAGCCCAACGACTATGAACCCCATTTTATATTTTTTCCTCTTTCCAGTTGATGAAGCTTTAGGCAAAACGTTTTTACTAGACCGTACAACAGATTAAGTTCCGCAAGACGAAGTCGAGGACTGTAGCTGATAAAGGTCGTAGAGGAATAGCCTTACTTGAAAAACATTTGGAAAGAGGTGTCTTTTCTTTTGTTCTTTCTTTGGACAAGCAAAGAAAGAACAAAGAGTTTCAAGAGAGAAGTAACGAAACACGGTTCTCTTAAGGGGAGTTACAAGCCAAATACAGTGGTCTCCCAAACTATTAGAGTACACTTTAAACGGAAAAAGAACGATATATAGTTGACTTATTCAAGAACATCCTCTAAAATTGTATTATAGCAATAAAGAACAAATGAGGAGGAGTGAAATGTCAAGCAGTACAGATGTAAAGATTGTAGTGGCAGACCCGTCGGCAATAGGGCTTTTGGGACTGGCAATGGTAACTTTGGTGGCGTCAGCAGCAAAATTTGGAATGATTAGCGGGTTGGGTCTTGTTATACCCTGGGTATTATTTTTAGGAGCAACAGCACAGATGGTGGCCTGCGTAAACGATCTCAAGCACAACAATATCTTCGGTGCTACAGCCTTTGGAGGATATGCATTCTTCTGGTATGGAGTGGGAATGAGCTGGATGATACAGATGGGAACCTTCGGGGCAGGACTACAGGCAGCAGCAGATCCCAAGGCACTGGCTTTTGCCTTCCTGGGATACACTATATTCAGCCTCTATATGACTATAGGTTCTGTGGAGACAAACAAGGTTCTTCTTATAATATTTGTGCTGATCGACATACTACTGCTGTGTCTTACACTGTCTTCCTTTGGGATAATGGCACATACAACTCACATGATCGGGGCGTGGACGGAGATGGCTATATCCATGATGTCCTTCTACGGTTCAGCAGCAGTTGTCCTCAACAAGCACTTTGGCTATGAGTTCCTTCCAGTGGGGAAACCGTTGGGGATCTTCAAGAAGCCGGCAGCAGCAAAACTTCAAGTAGCTTAGTAAAACTATGGGAGTCCAGAGGGCTCCTTTTTTATTTGCAAGTTTAATCGGCCTCTTGTTAAGGTGGAGGAATTCCCCAGGGGCGGGAGTATATTTTTTAAGAGGTCATGAATCTTATGACAGATTAAAAAATGAGGGAGTGCAGTGGCTGGTTTAAATCTAAGCTGAAGGAGGAGTATGAAAGACTCTTTGATACCTGCCAGGTAAGGAGTGGAAAGCTTCCGGCAGTTGAGAGGGTTATTGTAAATATCCTGAAAAACCAAGAGAGGTATGAGAAGGTAGGGCACAGACTGAGGATCCCCTGGTACTTTATAGCTGTCATCCACAGTATGGAGGGAGGCCTGAACTTCAATACCCACCTTCACAACGGGGACTCCCTCACTAGGAGAACCCAGCACATTCCCCGGGGGAGACCCAAGAGCGGTACCCCACCATTTACCTGGGAGGAGAGCTCCATAGATGCTCTGGAGTATGAGAAACTCAACAGGTGGAAGGACTGGAGTATAGGGGGGATCCTCTATAAGCTTGAAAAGTATAATGGCTGGGGATACAGAAGCAGACACCCCCATGTACTCTCACCCTACCTCTGGAGTTTTTCCAGCCACGACACCAAGGGGAAGTATGTGGCAGACGGCAGATGGTCCGAGAGTGCAGTATCCCAGCAGGTGTGAGCAGCTGTGATTCTCAGAAGGATGGCTGAGATGGGGGTTATAGACCTGGAGGCAGAAAAAATACCTTCTCAAAAGATAGTCTACTCCAAATCCAAGGTTTCAGAGGAGGCCAGAAGGCTCCAGGTGTTCCTCAATACCTTTGCAGGGATCTACCTCAAGGAGGAAGGGATACCAGGACCAAAGACCTCGGAAGCCTTTAGGGGGATATTCGGATATTATATGGAGGGAGACCCAAGGGGATAGGTATCTGCCAAGGGAAGTTATAAAATATCAAATTATAATTTATACCCCTGGAAATTATAAAATTCCCTGAGATCTGCCTCTACAAGTTATAAGCTGCCTGCTGAAATTATAAAATTTTATGTGTGGCGTGCAAATAAAACCCTTTAATATCAATAGATAGGAGGGCTTTGGAGTGGGAAGGGGGACTTTTCCTTAAATTTACTTTTGAAAAGTTCTGGGCTATCCTTAAGGTAAATAGGGGATCAAGGGGAGGAAGTATGTATAAGATGGCGGTTTTTGATATAGACGGAACCCTCACTGTAAGGGGGGATGAGATACCGGATACAGCCCTGGAAGCTATAGAAAAGCTCAGGGAGAGGGGGATCCACTGCCTCATAGCTACAGGTAGGGAGAGGAAGAATATGGCGGAGATCCTTGAGGTCACAGGGATAGAAAACTATGTGGCGTGCAACGGCCACTACGTAAACTACGGGGAGGAGGTTCTCTACAGATACACCTATCCCAAGGAGGTCACCGATGAGGTAAAGAGGATCTGTCAGAGGGAGGGGCACTGCTACGGCTTCTCCAACGGAGAGGGGACCTTTATCTCCGACCTGGAGAAGCTCAGAGAAAGGTTCTCCCATCCCATGCTGGACAGGTTCAAGGTAATCCAGGGGGCAGAGGAGGAGATAGAAAATATAATCATCTTTGCCCTGGAGAGTATAGATGACTTCAAGGTGCTGGAAAAGGAGTACAACCTGGTTCCTTGGGGAAACGGCATGTACGATGTCCTTAAGAGGGACCGCTCCAAGGCTGTGGGTATAGAGGAGATAAGGAGGAAGCTGGGGGTAAAGCAGGAGGAGATAATCTGCTTTGGAGACGGCTACAACGACATGGAGATGATAGAGTATGCAGGTATGGGGGTGGCCATGGGGAATGGCAGGGAGGAGCTCCGTAGGATAGCCGACTACGTCACCGACAGCGTGGACAACCACGGGATCTACAATGCCTGTAAGAAGTTTGGGTTGATCTAAGGAGTCTCTGGACTCCTTTTTCTTTTACACCTCCCCCTAAAAAATAGTATACTTCTCTTAGGGGATTATCCCCGTGCTATGAATGGTGAGAAGCGGAGGTAGGAATGAAGGTAGATATTATATTTACAGCTGACGATATAAAGAGAGAGAAGATAGAGGGAAGAAATATAGTTGTTATAGATGTGCTGAGAGCAACAAGTGTTATGGTCACAGCCATGGCCAGGGGAGTGGAGGAGATCCATGTGTTCAAGGATGTAGAGGAGGTCTTTGAAGCAGGCCGTGGGAGGGTGGATGCCATCCTCTGTGGGGAGAGGAGGGGTCTCAAGGTAGAGGGATTCCACTATGGGAACTCCCCTCTGGAGTATGGAGAGGAGATAGAGGGAAAGAGGATGTATATGACCACCAGCAACGGGACCAAGGCTCTGGTGGGAAGCAATAGCGGAAGAAGGGTCTTTACCGGAAGCTTTCTCAACCTGGATGCAGTGGTTAAGAGGGTCCTAGAGGAGGATGAGGACCTTGTAGTGGTGTGTGCAGGTACCGACGGAGAGTTCTCCCTGGATGATGCTCTCTGTGCCGGGATGATAGCAGAGGGGATAGCCCAGAAGAAGAGGGAGGCTGAGTTTACAGATTCTGCCCTTGCCATGAGGGACATAGCTCTGGGGTGCAGGGAGCCCAAGGATAGGCTTGCAGGGAGCAGACACTACTCCTATCTTGAAAGCATAGATTTTCATGAGGACCTGGACTACTGCTTATCTTTAAATCTCTACGATATCGTTCCAGAATACAGGGAGGGTGTGGTAAGAGCCGGTAGGCTTCAGGATTAAAAAAGGGGACAAAGTCCCTTACTTGTTTTCTCTGTGGAGGTTACTATATAATATAGAATAGATCATGGAAGGATAAGGTGAAATTTATGTATATAAAACCAAAGGTAGTAGTTCTGGGAGGTGGAACAGGTCTTTCGGTAATCCTGAGGGGACTGAAACACTTTCCCGTGGATATAACGGCCATAGTAACTGTAGCTGATGACGGAGGAAGCAGCGGAAAGCTGAGAGATGAACTGGAGATCCCTGCACCGGGGGACCTCCGTAATGTAATGGTGGCCCTCTCGGAGATAGAGCCCCTTGTGGAGGATCTCCTTCAATACAGGTTTAAGGGGGACACCAGCCTTGCAGGTCACCCCCTGGGAAACCTACTTCTAGCTGCCATGGTGGGAGTGACGGGGGACCTTACAAGTGCCATGAAGGGACTTACCAATGTATTTGATATCAAGGGAAGGATCCTTCCCTCCACCTGCGATAAGGCGGTTCTTGTGGCGGAGATGGTGGATGGAACAAGGGTAGAGGGAGAATCCAAGATACCCAAGGCTGACAAGAAGATAAAGAGGGTTTACTTTAAGGAGTCACCGGAGCCTGTAGAGGAGACCATAACAGCTGTGGAGGAGGCAGACCTCATAGTCCTTGGGATAGGAAGTCTCTATACAAGTATAATTCCAAACCTTCTTCCTGGAAGGATGAGAAGGGCTATCCTGAACTCCAGGGCTAAGAAGGTATATATCTGTAATGCTATGGAGCAGCCAGGGGAGACCAGGGGATACACCCTCAGCGACCACATCCAGGCTCTCCACAACCACATGGGAAGAAAATTCCTGGATGTAGTGGTGGCAGATATAAGCCACATCCCAGAGGAAACACTAGAGCTCTACAGGGCTGAGGGAGTTGGCCCTGTTAAGGTAGACAGGGAGCGTTGTGAGGAGATGAACCTGGAGCTGATGGAGCAGAGGCTTATAGAGCTTGAAAAGGACACAGGAAAGATAAGGCACCATCCATATAAAACAGCTGCAGCTGTATACTCATTAATTGAACACTAAGGAGAAACTATGTATAAGTATGTATTTGGACCGGTACCCTCAAGAAGGCTGGGGGTATCCCTGGGAATAGATCTGGTGGAAGCCAAGACCTGTAACTTAAACTGTATCTACTGTGAGTGCGGGGGGAATGCCCGTACCTACAGTGAGAGATGCGACTATGTGGATATAGAGGTGGTAAAGGAGGAGCTCCTGAAAGCTCTTGAGGATGTGACCCCAGACTACATTACCTTCTCGGGAAGCGGGGAGCCTACCCTCAATAAAAGTATCGGGAAACTCATCCAGTGGGTAAAGGAAAATACCCCCCACAAGGTGGCTGTGATAACCAACTCCACCACCCTTAATATGGAGGGGGTCATAGAGGAGCTGAAGATGGCAGATGTTATCATGCCATCTTTAGATGCTGTGAGCGAGGAAAACTTCCTTCAGATGAACAGACCCCACCCTACCCTTAAAGCATCGGATATACTGGAGGGGCTGAAGAAGCTCTCCAGGGAGTATGAGGGAAGGATCTACCTGGAGGTCTTCATCACAGCAGGGGTAAACGATACCCAGGAGGAGCTAAAAAAGTTCGCGGACTACCTGAAGGAGCTCAAGGTGGACGGGGTACAGCTGAACACCCTGGCAAGACCTGGAGCTGTAGGATGGATAAAGCCAGCTACCTTTGAGAGGCTGGAGGAGATAAGAAGCTACTTTGAAGACAGGGGAATAGAGGGAGTGGAGATAATAAAGAAGTATAAGAGGAGGAGTCAGCTGGCAGGTTACTCCAGGAAGAATGAAAGTCTTATACTGAATATGCTCTCAAAACGTCCCTATACTCTGGAGGAGTTAGAGGGAGTAGTGGGGAAGGATCTGCATAAATATCTGGAGATTTTAGAGGCTGAAAACAAGGTGAAAAGTGTTTACCGTGACGAGGAGTTTTATGTGGAAAAACTGTAAAAACCTGTTGACAAACCTATGCTGCTGATATATAATTACTGTGTTCTAATTTGAGTTATTTTAGGTATAAGTATTGCACTTTTGAGACTCAAAGTGGAACACAGTTATCATTTATGTAAAGCTTAAAATAAAATGGTGAGGTTCCCGAGTGGCCAAAGGGAGCAGACTGTAAATCTGCCGGCTCTGCCTTCGAAGGTTCGAATCCTTCCCTCACCACCATCTTACTACACAGCTCAACAACAAAAATTGGGAATTGTGTGGATTTTTTTTTAATAAACTTGTGTATAAAAATTTTATATAAAAAACCAGGAGGATTTTCAATGGCTAAAGCAAAATTTGAAAGAAGTAAACCGCACGTTAACATCGGAACTATCGGACACGTTGACCACGGTAAAACAACTACAACAGCAGCAATCTCAAAAGTTCTATCTGACGCTGGACTAGCTGAGAAGGTTGATTTCGAGAACATCGACCAGGCTCCAGAAGAGAGAGAAAGAGGAATCACTATCAACACTGCTCACATCGAGTATGAGACTGCTAACAGACACTACGCTCACGTTGACT
>NZ_BSDY01000009.1 GCF_027925155.1 Propionigenium maris DSM 9537
GGAAGACAAAGTTGTTTAAAACAAAGTCTACCTGGGCTGAACGTTTTTTCAAAGCCTTTGGGATTAATCCTTTAATTTGTCGTAAGTGCAGCTCTCACCTGCACTTACTTGAAATCTTTCATGTTAAATATGGTATCATCCAATATAATGAATACTCTCCATGATAATATGCGCATAATAGCCTTACAAGCCGTATCCCTCAATACGGTATTTTGTAATGCTTAAATATATGCAACAGATCTATTTTATACTATGTCTGAAGTTTTTTACAACTCAATATCTAAAAAACTTGGATTTAAATTCTATACTTTCCTTAATAATAAAAAAAGCTAAGCTTAATAGCTTAGCTTTTTCATGTTAAGGAAAGTATAGAATCAAAAAAATCATATGAAGTAATTATTGTTACCACTGATTATAAAGATACAACGTCACTTTGCTTCTTATACATCCACTCCTATAACTCTCTTTAGGGTAACTCCTATGAGGAAGGAGATAAAGGAGATCCCCAGACTGAGCAGTAACATTTCACAAAACCTCTCTTTGAAGGAGTCCCTGTGCACCACAGAGGAGTAGTAGTTAAAGACAAAGATTATTGATACTGCAATGGCAAAAGCTATCCCTAGAGCCAGATACTTGCTTATAGGAAATAGATATGGGGATACCAGGAGTAGTACTGTTACCAGATAAGCTGCCCCTGTAATACCTGCAGAGAGAAGATGATTTTTTTTGCTGTGTATATTTGCCTTGGATGAGAGATACTCAGAGGATGCCATGGACATGGAGGCTGCTATTCCGGTGATGAGACCAACCAGAGCTATCTCCTTTGTACTTCCCAGAGCAAAGGTGTATCCAGCCAGGGCACCAGTTAATTCTATGAGGGCATCGTTGAGCCCCAGTACAATAGAGCTCACATAGATGAGCTTTTCTTCGTGGGCTATACCCGCTATGACCCTTTCATGTCTCTCCTCATCTCTTATTACTGCTGCTATATCTGGGATGAGATGCTGGATCTCACGATACTCCCACTGTACACTGTCCTCCCAGCTCTCCATGGATTTCAGTCCAAAGGTCAGCCCGAAGATTCGTGTAAGGATATAAACTCTCCACACCATGAAAAAGTCAGGGCCTATATCTAATTTACTGTAACCCTTGAAAAATTCATAGTGTTTTCTCTCCTCTTCAGCCAGCTGCAGAAGGATCTCCCTCTCCTCTCCATTGTGGAGCCCGGCTAATTTTTTATAGACCTCATACTCTGTTATCTCTCCTCTTTGAAGCTCCTTTAATTTTTTCACTTTAAGCCTGTCCAAGGAATCACCTCCTTAGGTTATTATTTAGAAAATTTCCCTGAAATCCTCTATTTTCTCCTCCAATTAGCCGGCCCTCTTATTTTGATTTTAAGGTCTCCTTATTCCCAAGATGACTACCTATATCACCAAAGTGCTTAAAACCTATTATTATAAAAACATACATATTATGTTCGAAAAGATAATATTAAAGTCATTTCTAAAAAAGAGAGAAACACTAAGTTCCTCTCTCCTTTATTTTTATTTGAAAGATGCCACTTTTAGATCTATCCCTTCATAAAAGTTACCATATATAGCTGGATTAATCTCCAACAGCCTTTCTTTTAATTCTAAATTTCCTATCCCTGAATAGTGAGCTCTAATAGCATACCTACCAGGCATGAGGCCCTCTGTCATATAAAAGCCTCCTGGTTCTACAGGAACTTCCTTAACAATCCTACCTTCATGTAATATTTCTACCTTCATTCTAGCAAAAATCATTTCCTTTTTTCTCTCGTCCATCATCATATCATCGGAGAGTTTTACCATTCCCATTACTCCGCTTACTATTGCTGGTGGAGTATTATATTTCTCACCTTTACTTGGAGGTGCCTGCAGCTCATTGCTATATTCTGGTGATACTGAGCTGGAATCAAAATAATTATTATCCTCTATATTTGTCGGGGACTGTAATCCAATGCTACCATTTAATAACGGTGGACTAAGATCCGTATGATTAGAAGACGTTACTTTTAAATCAACCCCCTCATAGAAGTTTCCATATATAGATGGATTAATCTCCAGGAACCTTTCTTCAAATTCTATATTTTTCATATCTGGATAATAAGCTCTAACGGTATATCTGCCAGGCCTTAGCCCCTCTGTCATATAAAGACCACCTGGTTCTACAGGGACCTCTTTGATAATCTCTCCTTCACGTAATATTTCTACCTTCATTCTGGCAAAAATCATTTCCTTTTTTCTTTCATCTATCATCAGATCATCAGAGAGTTCAACCCTTCCCATCACTCCACTTACTATTGCTGGTGGAGTATTATATTTTATCTCTTTACTTAGAGGCATCTTTAATTTACTGCTCTCCTCTAATAATGTTAAGCCAGGATCAAAGTGAGCATTCTCTTCTCCATACGTAGATACCTGCATCTCATTGCTATTCCTTACCGGTCCAAAACTAGTAGACTGCTTGTCAGAAGCCACTGCTTTAAGGTCAACCCCTTCGTAAAAGTTTCCATAAATAAATGGATTTATCTCCACTAGCTTTTCTTTAAACTCAAAATTTTCGCTGCCTGAATAAGTGGCTATAATAGTATATTTTCCAGGCCTTAACCCTTCTGTTATATAAAGACCACCTGGTTCTACAGGAACCTCCTTAATAACCTTGCCTTCACTTAATATTTCTATCCTCATTCTAGTAAAGATCATTTCTTTTTTTCTTTCATCTATCATCAGATCATCAGAGAGTTCAACCCTTCCCATCACTCCACTTGTTATTAATGGTAGGAAATCATATTTGTCCCAGGGGTTTGGAGGTGTCTGTAATCTATTTTTATTAAGGCTATCATAGGCCACTATCTTTAGATCTCCTCCTTCATAGAAGTTTCCATATTTAAGTGGATTAATTACCAAGTCTAGTTCTTCCTCTTCAAACTGTATATTTTTAACTCCAAGATAACTTACCCTTACCTTATATTTTCCAGGTCTTAAACCATCTGTTATATAAAATCCTCCACCTTCCACAGGGATTTCTTTAACCACTTCATCGCCTTCTATAATTTGTATCTTTAATTTATTAAAAAGTATTTCCTTCTCTCGATCGGTGAGGTTAGCTTCCCTTGCAACATTTACAAAACCAGATATACCACTTGCTTTCACAAGAGGGATATCATACCTGTTTCCTGTTGTAGGAGGTATAATGAATTTATTGTTTTCATTTAAGGATATCAAGTCCGGTCTTAAGTTTTCATATGAGTACTGAAGCTCATTACTGTGCTTAGGTGTTATTCCACCTATATAGTAATAACCCTTTGTATCACTACTACCCGACCTGCCGCTACTATATACCTCTATATCTTCTACCACTTCCTCCCCTTCATCTCTTTTTCCATTTGCATTCTCATCTATAAATACATACCCCTCTACCCAGGCTCCATCCCCTGCATCGTGGGGAGTTTCTTCAAATGGTCTAGAAAGATTTATAGCCTTCTGATAATTTACCCCTGCTGTAAAATGATCTTCATTGTCATAGTTAGCATTAAATGTTCCACCCTCTCCAAAGTAGTATTTCATACTTGCGTAATAGGTCCATTCAGAATCATCATCATCGTCCTGCCTGTATAATACCCCAGCTCCAAATGATATAGGAGATTCAGCTCTATTCGGGCTTTTATTCATACTAAGTGACAAATACTCACTACCATCGGTATCTCCCCAATATTTTCCTACAGAAGCTCTCCAGTTTATACTGTCATTCATATTGTAGTCTGCACTTAAAATAGTAAGATGCAGATCATTTGTTTTATCGTAATCCTCTTCTAGACTTACTTGCAAATCATTGTTTATCCGATAAGTTATCTCTCCATTGTAATTTTCCTCTGTCTCTTCATCAGTTGCAGACTCCCTTTCATATGTTACGCTGGTATACCATCTTTTCCAACTCCAGCTTAATCTTCCCTTGTATCTATCACTATATCCAGAAAGTTCCTCAGGGATAGCCTCATTTTTAGTGTAATAAAGCTCCAGCTGACTGCCAAAAAAGAACTTTTGTGTATATTCCATCTCATACCTGTTTGACATGCTGTCAATATCAGTATATAAATCGGTCTTTACATAGAATGGATACTTTCTTTTCTTAGATCTGTACAAGAGAGAGTTTTTCATTACTTCTTTTCCTGAATTCTCATTGAGATTATCATCATCACTGTACTCATATCCTGTATCTTCTGTATAATAAAAACCAGGATTATATGTAAGTCGAGAAAAAATACCATAATACAGATCTAAAGCTCCAGCGACCTTGTCACTCTCGTCATCTTCTCCTATAGCCCCCTGATAATCAAACTCCCCTTTCTTCATAAAATCACTGTTTAGTAAACTGCTATAACTTCTTTCCTCTATAAAAAAGCCTCTTTGGTCATATATCTTTACACTATATGAATCTGAAAGAGACTTGGACCTTATGTCTTTAAATCTAAAAAAACCATTATCATCAACAGACTGAAAGGAGATAAGAAAACCATTTTGGTAAAGCTCAACACTACTCCTTACAGGAGCAAAACCTTCTATAACCTCTTCTCCATTGATATTGTTTGTTGTATAGTTAACATTTTTTCTGTTTATGGATACCCCTCTTAAGTTTGAATTTCCTCGAAATATGCTGGGTGCATTAAATATCGTAGTATCTCCTATGGAAATCACCTTGTCTTCAATTATATTGTCATAATCAAGTCTCACAAAATCCAGGGACTGTTCCTCATACACTTCTCCCGAAACATTTAGCTCACCCCTTAAAAAGATCGAGTTGTATTCTAAGAAAACCGTCTGATCACTTTCGCTAAAATCATCCCAGTCAAAGGTAAATGTGAGAATTCCAGGAGTGAATAGAGGTCTTTTAACTTCTAAGCCTCCTTCTATTTCCTGATTACCTCCAGTGTATAAATTCCTTTCTCTCCACCTTTCACTTCTCATCTTAAGTTCTATTGGAGTAAGAAAATCAAAGTTTAAAAAATATGTCTGTTCCCGTTCATCCCAACGGGAATCTTTTACTGGAAATATCCTTTTAATACTTTCCTGCTCTACATACAACATTTCCTCTTTAATTAATGCTTCAGAGCCTAATTTCCATTTTATTGATATCTCTTCCCCACTCTCTGTTAGTTGTTTATCTACATATCCTTTAATTACTTTATTTTCCTTATCAATTTTAATGGTTTCTATCTCAATAATTTCCAGCATATCCTCTATATTGATATAAAGTTTTGATGAATCTTCATTTGTATATACCCTTGAGAAGTCGTATTTAAGGGTATCATTTATATTTACAGATATATAACTCTCATAAATTTCCTCACAATTTACAATTAAACTTATTAACAAAAAAATACCAATTAAATATTTGCCCTTTCTACCACTCATATTCAACACCCCTAATCAATGTCGCTCTTATAGGCCACCCTTGCCCTAATTTCAGATTTATATCTGCCAGGAGCTATAAATCCAGGAATTATTATCTTTGCACCTATCCTAAATTTTCCCTCGCCCTTCTCATCTAATTTTAGCCACTCATCTTCAGGAATGATCTCCACTACTTTAAAACCACCTAAATCTTTTATATAATCCACCTCTAACCTTACTATACTGTTTTTTCTTCCCCTTACCTTCAATATAAACCCGTCCTTAGGTTTTATTACTTTTATCCTATTCTTGCCAGATGGTGTTATCTTTCCCAGTTCAATAGACCTTTCCACTGTAATATCCAGGTCTTTAGAGCAAGTGAGGGAAGCTATCATCATGTAAATCATGGCAACAATAATTATTCTATTCCATTTCATTTTAAGCCCTCCCTTTTTTAGAAGGGGGACAGATTCTATTAACCTGTCCCCTTCTACTTTTAATTCTAATTTAATAACACGCTATTTTATAATTAATTCCTAAGATATTACTTTATTAAAGAAACAGTTATTGTAGCTTCACCTCTGTAGTTTCCAGGAGTAACAGGAACTGTCTTACCTGCAGTTTCAAAACTAAGTTCTACTATATCTCCACCTATAACTTTACGCAGTGCTTTCTTTTCAGCAGGTGTACAACCCCATGCTTTTAATAGTGCATCCACTGCTCTTCTGTCCTCAGGTTTACCACCCGCACTATCGGTATCTAAGTTTATTACAAGCGTACCAACAGGACCCTCAGTTGCGTCTGGCCCTAAAGTCTCAGTCATTCCAACTGGTATCTCTACTTTTTTAGTTGCATCATTTTCATTTTTGAAAACTATTGGTGTAGTTTCAAGTTTTACTTTTACATTATTTTCATCATTAGTGAAAGGACCTACTATATATATGAGTTCCTCTGGTATATCTGGAAATTGAGTTCCTGCCTGCATCTTACCTAGGTTTACAACTCTTTTTTTCTGAGTTATATCTCCATTGGCCTCCCACCATGCTCCAACAAAGTAATCGACCCTACCTTTAACTACAAACTTTAAAACTTCATCCTTAGCATTAATTTGGTATTTATTAGGACCAGTTATCTTTGCCAGTGCCATTGTGCTCATAAGTGCCACACACGATATTAGTAACAGTGTCTTTTTCATAGTGCTCCCTCCTTTAATAAAAAATGATATCCAAAACACCTTGTAGATACTACAACCTTATATTTGAATTTTTTCTTCAAATATCACCTTGTTTGGATCCATTCTGTCTACAATCTGGAGTTTCACATTGGATCCTCTTTTTAAATCACTGACATCAAAAATAAACTCTCTTTCCTTTCCTTGAAATAGATCATCAAAATTCTTTAATTTCTTGAATTTTTTCTGCCCCTCCATTATTAATCGCGTTTGCCCTCTAAATACTAAATCACCTTTGTTTTTAATTTCTAAGGCTACAACCCTTCGCTCTCCCTTTTCACTTATTATATTTTTCATATGTATATTATTCACTTTTACATCGTGTACAATATTCTTTGGCACTGCATAGATATAGTAGTTTATATCTACACTTATACCTGCTGATAACTTAACTTCAGATTCATCTAAAACCGATGTTACAACAGCGCTTTCTCCTTTTAATTCTTCAAAATGAATCATTGCCAAAAACTCTTTTTCCTCCGAGTCTATTGGAGCTTTGAGCCGTATCCTAACCTTTCTACTTTCATTTGGAGGAAGTGAAATAACCCTTGGGTAGATTATAAGGTTATCTCCCATATAATATTCCTCATCTACGTCTTTTGGTTTTTTAAAACTCAGCTTATAACGTACAAAATCTCCTGTTCCATTAGTTACAACTATCTCCTGAGTTGAAGGTTTGGTCACATCAATATCTAAATAATTTGGAGATAAATTAACCTTTAATAAACTAAATGTTGTGAAATTAACTGCAATAAATAAGAAAACAATTACTACCACCCATTTATTTTTCATACCTGTCCTCCTTTTGTCCACCTCTACACTTCCCATAACTATTAATTGTAACCATTAAATTTTACTAGAATAGTGCCATTTTTTCATTTTGATATCTTCCATTCGATCAACTCTATATCCTATTGACCTCCTCTTTTCATAGTTTTTATAAGTGAATATCGAGGTCTCATTATTTATAACTTTATTATTTCTTAAATTGTGTAATTAATTGCAGCAAAAAATTATAGCTATCAACCAACCTTTAAGTCAGCTCTCTTTTTTATTAAGAATAATTTTTGAAACTACAAAAAACCCCTTCTTCAGGTAGTACCTGAAGAAGGGGTTTCATTGATTTTATTAAATTGACAGCTAGAGTTCTTTAAACTCCTGTAAGTTTAATTATTTTACTACTACTTCTCCGCTGATCACTTTTTCTTCTATCTCTTTAAGCTTAGCAAGGTTTTCCTCACCAATAAGCTCCTTAGTGTATTTGAATTCAGAAGTTGATACTCCACCTTCCTCTAGTCCATATACCTTTACTCCGCTCTGAAGGTTTCCAGCTACAAAGTTACCGATAGTCTTGTATAGAGTGTTGTCTACTCTCTTCATCATAGAAGTAAGTACCTTCCCCTCTACTTCTCCGTCCTGGTCTGAATCCATTCCGATAGCATATAGTCCGTCATTTTCATTAACAGCTTCCATAAGTCCTCTTCCAGATCCACCAGATGCTGCGAAGATGATGTCCGCTCCAGAGTTCTTAAGAGAAAGTGATAGTTCCTTTGCTCTTGCTGGGTCGTTAAATGGGTTTACTCCACCTACATAAAGGCTTACTACCTCTACACCTGGATTAGCATACTCTGCTCCCATTGTGTATCCGTCTCTGAACTCATTTAAGAATGCCATGTCCACTCCACCAATATATCCTATTTTATCTGTCTTTGTCATCATTCCAGATAGAGCTCCTACCATGAATGCTCCCTCTTTGTTGTTGAACATAACTGAACTTACATTTGGCTGATCCACAACTGTATCCACAACTACAAACTTTGTATCTGGGTAGTTAGGTGCCACCTCATTAAGAGGTGTCTGCATATCATATCCGATAGCTACAACAAGGTCATACCCTGCCATTGCATAGTCATCTAAGTATTGGCTGAAATCTGCAAGTGATGTAGGCTCAACATAACTAAAATCTATATCGTAATCTGCTTCTGCTCTCTTCATTCCTGCATAGGCTGAATCATTAAATGATTTATCCCCAAGTCCGCCAAGGTTTAATACCATCCCGATCTTAGGTTTCTTTGCCTTACTTCCGCTTTCAGCTTGCTTCTCTCCACACGCAGTAAGCATAAGCATCATTAATAGTCCTAATAATAATACAATTTTCTTCATATCATTCTCCCTTTGATTAAATATAGATAATAAAAAAGACCCTGAGTGCATGTGCAACAGAGTCCATGAGTATAACTACAAAAAAATCTATAGTAAATACCTCATAGCTGCTGATTTACGGTCAGCGTAGAAACTCTTGCCCCTATTGCAAAAATATATGAGTGCCTTTTTTCATTATACCAATGATATTAACATACTTTCTATAAAAAAAGTATGCCATATGGCACATTTTATATATACTATTACACTTCTATACTTCCTCCTCAATTATTTATATAAAAGCAGAGTGATGCTCCACTCCTTCTAAAACAATAAAAAAGAGACCCTGAGGTCTCTTCCCTATCTATTATTTAACAACAACTTCTCCAGAAATAATCTTTTCCTCGATAGCCTTTATCTTAGCTAGCTTCTCCTCACCAATAAGGTCCTTTGTAAATTTAAACTCTGAAGTTGAAATTCCACCCTCCTTGATTCCGAACATTCTAACTCCGTTCTCAAGCTTTCCTTCAACTAGCTCTCCAGTAATTGTGTATAGTGAGTTATCTACTCTCTTCATCATAGAAGTAAGTACCTTACCCTCTACAGCTCCATCCTGGTCCGAGTCCACTCCTATTGCATATAGGTCCTCATTTTCACTTACTGCCTCAAGAAGTCCAAGTCCAGATCCACCAGCTACTCCATAGATGATGTCTGCATCGTTGTTCTTAAGTGCAAGGGAAAGCTCCTTTGCTTTAGCTGGATCGTTGAATGGGTTAGATCCACCTACATAAAGGCTTCTTACCTCTATATTAGGATTAACATACTCAGCACCTGCTACATATCCGTCTCTGAACTCATTCAGGAAGGACATATCTATTCCACCAATATATCCGATAGTATCTGTCTTAGTCATCATTCCAGCTACTGCTCCAACCATGAAAGATCCTTCCTTACTGTTGAATAGGATAGATGTTACATTTGGCTCATCTACAACTGCATCTACAACTGCAAACTTTGTATCTGGATAGTTAGGAGCTACCTCTTTTAACGGGCTCTCCATATTAAATCCAATTGCTACAACCAGGTCATATCCAGCAGCTGCATAGTCATCTAGGAACTGACCAAACTCTGAGATCGACGCTGGCTCTACATAGTTAAACTCAATATTGTAATCTTCCTTTGCTCTTACTAGTCCTGCATAGGCAGAATCATTAAATGATTTATCTCCAAGTCCTCCAGTGGAAAGAACCATTCCAACCTTTAGCTTCTTCTCCCCTGTATCAGCAGCTTCCTTCTTTCCTCCACATCCAGTGAACATTAATATCATTAAAACCCCTAAAAATAAAACTAACTTTTTCATATTCTGCTCCCTCCTAAAATACATATAGATACCTTTACTACAATATAAAGATATCACTCCAGTGCAAGTCCAAATATCCCTTGCAGCCTTTTGGAATCCTCTTAGTATAAGGTAGTATGAGTATCTCTTAACTCCTAAAAAAATACTACCACGATTCGACTAAAAAAATTAGGACACGTGTCCTAAAAAGTGAAAATAATTAACGATATACAGACTAATTGATCTGATAATGATCTTTTATAACTGCATTCATTCATTTTAAATGATGGTTGTCAGATTGAAGAAAGAGTATAATACATACTCTAATATGCAGAGATCTTGAAGGAAGGTAACAAAAAAGGCCCCTATTGGGACCTTCAATTACTATATTTGGCTTTCTTCAAAAATTTGATTTATTACCTCTGTATCCTCCTTGGAAAGTTTCTGAGAGAAGTAGTTGTAACTCTCTATCCTTCCCTTTAGGCTGATCCCCTTATTCTCCTCTATCATTCCCTTAAACTTCTCCAGCTGCTCTCCTGCAAGGACAAACTCCCCCTCTACAGCTCTGATCCTTAAGACATCTTCACCATCAAAAATAAGAAGTCTCTCTATCCTTCCCTCTACCTTTAATGCTATATCTATAAGTAATCTGTCCTCCTCAAGGGATTTAAATACTATCTCACCCTCGGTTTCAGGTATAGTCACCTGACATACCTCGCCGTTACTTATAAAAACTGCATTGCTTCTGACTAATTTTTCCTGTTCCCCACTTCTCTTATCGCTGCTACTGCAGGCTGTGAAAAGAAGCGACATCAATAATAGAATAAAGTATCTCTTTCTCATAAACCATCCCCTCTCTAACCCAGTTTATACTTGGAAACATTATACACTTTTATTCTCTTTTCTTCAAATTAAAAATAACCTTAAAGAAGGAAGCTGTATCGAGCTCCCTTCCTTTAACCATTTAATTAGGTTTTAAATTTAAAACAAAAATACTCTTTTAATATGCAAAATCCGATATAAATATCACTGAACTTCTGTTCTTAACAGGATAAGTTTCACTATCTACCACCTTTGGCCGTTCTAAAAAGTCGTCCTTTCTACCAGTATCGGCTATTCTGTACCACTTCTTTCCCTTGATTCGTGGAAGCTGAAACTCAAGGTCCTTATGGTAGGAGTTCAGGATTACATATATATCGTTATCCTTTTCAGCGCCCTCTATTACATCACTGCCGTCTATTAAAAAAGCTAGTGTTTTTGAGTTCTTGGACCAGTCTGGCTTATTAACCTTCACACCGTGCCAGCTTATATCTGTGAAGCCGTTACCGTCTATGTCCTGATCTGTAAAGAAGTGGCTTCTCTTTAGAGACGGATGGATCTTCCTGAACTTAATCATATTCTTGGTAAAATTATATATGTCGTGGTTTTCCTCCAGCTTCGACCAGTCCAGCCAGTTGAGCTCATTGTCCTGACAGTATGCATTGTTGTTCCCCTGCTGGGTTTTCCCCATCTCATCTCCCATGAGGATCATAGGCACCCCCTGGGAAAGCATGAGTATAACCATAAAGTTTTTTATCTGCCTCTTTCTCAGCTCTACTATACTCTTATCTGTGCTCTTTCCCTCTACACCGTGGTTCCAGGAGTTGTTGTGGGTCTCTCCGTCTCTGTTGTGCTCCCCATTGGCATGGTTATGCTTCTCATTGTAGGAAACAAGGTCCATCATGGTGAAGCCGTCGTGAGCTGTTATAAAGTTTATACTGTGGAATGGTTTACGATCTAACTTTTTAAAGAGATCGGGGCTTCCAACTATCCTTGTTGCCAGATCACTTACCTGTCCCTTATCCCCCTTAACAAACTTTCTCACTGTATCCCTGAACTTTCCATTCCACTCAGCCCATCCACAGGGGAACTCTCCCAGGAAGTATCCTCCCGCTGCATCCCACCCCTCAGCTATGAGTTTAGCTCCAGATAGTACCGAGTCATCTGCAATATCCTTGAGAAGGGACATATCTCCTATCCATCTTCCCTCGGAATCCCTTCCTAAGATAGCAGCCAGGTCAAATCTGAATCCATCTACATTCATCTGACCATACCAGTATCTGAGGCAGTCTATGACCAGCTCTTTCACCACAGCATGGCTGCAGTTAAGGGTATTACCTGTACCAGAGTAGTTGGAGTAATACATCTTCATATCTTCAAGCATATAATAGATACTATTGTCCAGCCCCTTAAAGGAGACTACTGGTCCCGCTTCATTCCCCTCTCCAGTATGGTTGAATACCACATCCAGGATAACCTCGATGTCTGCTTCGTGAAGGGCCCTTACAAGCTCCCTGAACTGTATTACCTGCTGCCCTACTATGGCTCCCACAGTTTTATCTCCTGAGATAAAGTTGGAGGTAGGGGCATAGAATCCTATTGGATTGTATCCCCATACATTCTTTAACTTCTCCCCTGTAAAGGGGTTCATTCCCACAATGTCATTTTCATCAAACTCAAATACCGGAAGAAGCTCAACAGCAGTAACTCCCAGATCCTTTAGGTAGTCTATCTTTTCAATAACTCCCCTGTAGGTACCCTTATTTTCCACTCCAGAGTTTGGATTCATCGTAAAGAGTCTTACGTGCATCTCATATATTATTGTATCCTTAAACTCCCTTCTGGGCCTCAGGACCCCATCCCAGTGAAAGTGACTGGAATCCACTATAAGCCCCTTACGGGTTGATCCAAGGCAGTCCTCCTTGGGAGTGATACTCTTTGCATAGGGGTCCAGAAGAAGCCTTCTGTTGTCAAATCTGTGACCCAGGTTCAGATCGAAGGGCCCGCTTGCTCTCCATCCATAGTAGTATCCTGCTGTAAGACCTTCTATATATATATGCCAGGTATCCCCTGTTTTATTTTTTTTATCATCCAGCTCATAGGTATAGAGGGGCTTGCAATCATTTGCTTCCTTATATATCTCAAGGGTCATCTTCTCTGCATTTCTTGAGAAGATTCCAAAGTTAACCCCGTTACCCAATACAATAGCCCCTTTAAAGTATAAGCCCGGCAGGACTCTTAATTCACCATTCATTTTAATACACCTCCCATTTCCCTATAAAGTCTTACAAAGAAACAAAGGGAAATCCTTCTTTGGGAAAAATAGATTCAGGCGTTCAACTTAAAAGGGCAGCCTCAGCTGCCCCTGTTCTTAATAGTAGTCTTCCTCTTTATATGGAGGTTTTACCTCATTGGGATATCCCAGGGTTATAACACAGAGAACCCTTCTTCCCTCCTCTATGCCCAGGATCTCCCTGACCCTGACTTCAGCATCTCCCCCCTCAGGTGTAAACCTTCCCCTGAACTGTACCCAGCAGGATCCCAGTCCCTGGTTGTGGGCCTCAAGCTGCATGAAGGTAGAGGCGATAGAGCAGTCCTCTACCCAGGTATCCGATTTCTCCTCATCTCCCACAACTACAATTCCCATAGGAGCATCCTTTACAAAGAGGCCCCCCTTGGGTTTAACCTGAGACAATTTAAGCATCGTGTCTCTGTCCTCTGCCACTATGAATTCCCATGGTTTTTTATTCTTTCCGCTGGGAGCCATCCTGCCAGCTGCTAGAATTGTTCTTACCTTCTCCCCCTCTACTGTCTTATCCTGATACTTCCTTATACTTCTTCTCCCCATGAGAGTATCCATCATCTTCCTCCTCCAGTGGTTTTTACTACCTATTTTACTCCATTATCCCTCCTTTGAAAACCCCTATTGTGAAAGAAGAAGTTTAGCCACTAGCCTGTATTCAGATCCGTGGTTGGTGAGGTCGCTCCTTATAAGAAGTATCTCCTTAACCAGGAACTTATACTCCCCTCCCTCTCCGCTTAGCTGATCTATCCGTTCCTTTATAGCCTCTGTGACACTCCTACTGCGCACAGCCCCTCTGGCAAGGGTCAGGTGGGGCTCATAGGGCCTCCTGTCCTTGCTTTCAAGGGCTTCCCCACTTCTCTCAGTGAGGTACTGGTTGATCTCTCTGAGTTCATCTCTGCCCTGACCCACATCCTTATATATAACCTTTACAGCTCCCCTCTTATCATAGAAAGCCCCCATCCCCTTGAGGGTCATATAGAACTTGGGGAAGGTGTTCTTCTCTATAGCATTTGCCAGGAGCTCTACATTCTTAGCCTCTACCTCCCCTAAGAATAAAAGGGTTATATGGTAGTGGTGTATAGATACTAGCTTTACAGGAAGGTCCTCAAACTTCTTAACCTCCCTCCATACATTTCTCTTTATATCCTCTGGTATTTCCACTGCATAAAATAGTCTCATATGACCACCTCTTAATTACATTTTACCCCCTTCCAGAAAAAATCCTTCTCCCAGACCTGCTATGGACAGGTCTTTTTCCATATAGCCCTTGACTTGGGGTATATAACTATTGTAATATATCTACTAATATCTTTTGTACATTTTTTGAGTATTAATGTTTTATTTTTTTAAACTAGGGGGAAGTAATATGAGGGAACATTCTAATTGCGGAATTGGTGTAGTAGCCAATATGAATAACCTGGCTGAACACCAGATTATCCGAGACGGTCTGAAGATGTTGAAGAGGCTGGAACACAGGGGTGGAACCCTGAGAGACGGAAGCGGAGACGGGGCAGGAATGATGCTCCAGATCCCAAGGGAGTTTTTTAAAAAAGTACTGGGAGTGGAGGGGGAATACTACGTAGCTATGACCTTTCTTCCCCAGGAGGAGAAGAGAAGAAGGTTCTGTGAAGAGATCATATCCACCGAATTAGAGGAAGCAGGCCTTACTATCCTGGGATCAAGGGTGGTCCCTGTTAGGAAAGAAGTACTGGGAGAAAGTGCCAGAAGATCACTCCCTGTGATCTGCCAGTACTTCATCGAGGGAGGAAGGGATGAGTTCACTATGTATTCCCTCAGAAGAAGGATGGAGAAAAGAATCTACAGGGAGATGGAAAAAAGGGAGTTTTACTTTACCTCATTTTCCAACAGAACTATTGTATATAAGGGGCTTATAACTCCCCAACAGTTCTATGAGTTCTATGAAGACCTTCTGGATGAGGAGTTCAAGTCAGCCTATGTAATGATCCATCAGAGGTTTAGTACAAATACTCTTCCATCATGGGATCTTGCTCATCCCTTCAGGGTATTGGAGCATAACGGGGAGATAAACACCATTGCAGGGAACAGGGGCTGGATCGAGGCCAGGAAGGGAGAGATCTATTCAGATGAGTATCCTAAGGAGGAAGTAGAGGAGCTCTTTCCCCTTACCTCTGTGAATAACTCAGACAGTGCGAACCTGGACAGCGTGGTAGAGTTCCTCATGCATACAGGAAGAAAACTCCCCGAGATACTTACCACTCTTGTACCCCAGGCATGGGAGGGGAGAAGGACCCTTGAACCTAAACTCAAGAAGTACTATGAGGCCAAATCCCTTGTGATGGAGCCATGGGACGGTCCTGCAGGTCTTATCACTAGTAATGGGGAGGAGATCTTTGCAACCCTCGACAGGAACGGTCTAAGGCCTATGAGGTATACCATTACCACCGACAACAAACTAATCATTTCATCTGAGATGGGAGTTCTCGATACAGAATTTTCAAAGATTAAAACCAGCGGGAAATTAAGTGCCGGGGAGTTTTTATACCTGGATTTGAAGGAAAAACGACTTCTTCCCCGGGAGGAGATAGTGGGGTTAATCACAGAAACCACAGACTTTAAGGAGGAGGTGAAAAACCTCAGGTTACACAGAAGGGATCTGGCCCCAGGAAAAACCTCTATAGGTAGTGTCACAGAAACAATGAAGAGGTTCTCCTATACCAGGGAGGATCTAGAGATCTCCATAGACTACCTCCAGGAAAACAGCATGGAGATGGTCACTTCGGCTACCTATGACATCCCCCTGGCTGTTCTCGATGAGGATCACCCCAGATTATTCTTTGACTACTTCAGGCAGAAGTTTGCCCAGGTGACCAACCCTCCTATAGATTCCATAAGGGAGGCATCTGTATTCTCCCTGACATCCACCTATGGGGCCAAGAAGAACCTGCTGGATCCAAGGGAGTACAGGGGAGTAATCCATATGTTTCCATCACCTGTAGTATCCAATAAAAATATAGATAACCTTCTGAAGGAGGGGGCTGTATCTGTCTCCACAGCTTTTACAGATAATATAGAGAAAGCCATGGATAGAGTTGTAGAAAGGTGTTTAAACCTTGCAAGAATGGGAAGAAATATCATACTGAGCGACAGAAACAGTTCTAGGAGTATTCCCATCCTTCTCATCTCCTCAGCTGTCCACCACGCCCTTGTAGAGAAGGGCCTCAGGAGTAAGGTAGGGATTGGGGTGGAAAGCGGTGAAGTACGTGAGATCGGTCACTATGCTCTTCTAATAGGATATGGAGTGGATATAGTTAACCCATACCTTGTTCTGGATTACCTTGCTGCTGAAAACAAAGACCTCACCCCATATTATATGGGAGTGGACAATGGTATAAAGAAGATCATGTCCAAGATGGGGATCTCTTCAGTGGCTTCATATAGGGGAGCTAAGATATTTGAAGCAGTAGGATTATCCTCTGCCCTGTGTAAAAGATACCTTGGAGATACTCCTACAGAGATAGAGGGGATCGGATTGAAGGAGATAGAGGAGGAGCTCTGTGCAAGGGAGAGGGCAGAATACTCCCCAGATAGGAGCATAGGAGAGTTTAGCAGCATTAGAAAGGGGATACTCCACAGGGATTCCCCTGAAAATGCTAGGATTCTTCACAGTGCATTGAAGGATAAAAATTATAATCTATACAGGAAGTACAGCAGCTCCCTTAACAAAGGGAACTACTCCCTTAGAAACAGGTTCTCTCTAAAGGTTAATCCAATCCCTCTTCATGAGGTGGAGAGCGAGAGAGAGATAATGAAGAGGTTTGTAGCAGGAGCCATGTCCTTTGGAGCTCTCTCAAAAAGGACCCACGAAAATATAGCCACCGTTTTTAATACAATTGGTGCTGCGTCAAACTCAGGGGAGGGCGGTGAGAACCCAGAGAGATTTAATAGCCCTTCTGCTTCAAAGATAAAACAGATAGCCAGCGGAAGATTTGGAGTAACAACCAGCTACCTTATGAGTGCTCATGAGATTCAGATTAAGATGGGACAGGGGTCAAAGCCAGGAGAGGGGGGACACCTTCCAGGAGCAAAGGTAAATAAGGAGATCGCCAGAGTGAGAAATACTGTAGATGGCATCGATCTTATCTCTCCGCCGCCCCACCATGATATCTACTCTATAGAGGACCTGGCACAGCTTATCTATGATATTAAAAATCTCAATACAAAAGCCAGTGTCAGTGTAAAACTCGCCAGTGAATCAGGGGTAGGTATTATAGCCAGCGGTACAGTGAAGGCAGGAGCTGATAAGGTGGTTATCTCTGGAAGTGACGGGGGTACTGGAGCGGCCATGGCCTCCTCCCTAAAGTATGCTGCCACTCCATGGGAGCTAGGGATTTCAGACATTCACAAGACCCTATGCGAAAATAAACTCAGGGACCTGGTGAAACTTCAGGTAGATGGAGGAATAAGAACTGGATACGATGTTGTTGTAGCTGCCCTTCTAGGGGCTGATGAATACGCCATGGGAACAGGTCTTCTCATAGCTCAGGGGTGTATAATGTGTAGGAGGTGTCATACCAACTCTTGTCCTGTGGGGATCACCACCCAGAAGGCAGAGCTTCAACCTAAATACACGGGAGATCCTCAGGAACTACTCCTCTATCTAAGATTTATAGCCCAGGAGGTAAGGGAACTTCTGGCTACCATGGGAGTTAGAAGTATGGATGAGATAATAGGAAGATCCTCCCTTCTTAGGAAAAAAGAGGAGGATGCTCTGGAATCCAAGATTAAAACCTTGGATTTCACCTCTATATTCAGAGAGGTAGTAAGTAAAGAGTTACCTACACCCCATAAAAAAGATATAGGTTCCCTCAACAGGGACCTTCTAAGGAGATATGAAGAGGGAGAAAGTTCATATGTGGGAAGCATCGATAATACCCATAGATCCTTTGGAACCACTCTAGCGGGAGGAATGGCAGGAGACTCCTCCAACACTCACCATAAGAAGATGGATCTGACCTTAAAGGGGTATGCAGGGCAGAGTTTCGGGGCCTTTTCCACTGTGGGACAGACCACCGTCCTGGAAGGGTATGGAAATGACTATGTGGGCAAGGGACTTTCAGGGGGAACTGTTGTCATTAAGATGCCTAGGGAAGCTGAAGATAACAGCGGCTGTATTGCAGGAAACACAGTATTATACGGGGCAACTTCTGGTAGGGTATATCTAAATGGCTATGCAGGGGAAAGGTTTGCTGTGAGAAATTCCGGAGCCACCTGTGTAGTTGAAGGGATCGGCAACCATGGATGTGAGTATATGACCGGGGGAAGTGTAATTATTCTCGGAGGGGTAGGAGAGAACTTCGGAGCAGGAATGAGCGGAGGAACAGCTTACCTCCTTCTGGATCACCTGAATACCGATTCTATCAACCATGACATTGTAGAGTACTTTGACCTCAGCCATAGTGATGTGGAGTATATAGAGGAGGAGCTAAAAAATCACATTAAATATACTGAAAGCTCTATAGCTCAAAGAGTTCTGGACGGAGATATCGCCACTACCTTTGTAAAGGTAGCTTCAAAAAAATATCTTGAAAAAGTAGGAAACCTTTCATCGGACATAAAGTCAATAAGACTGAGGATAGACCAGAGAAGGGAAGAAGCTGTTCAATAGAAAACACCCTCCGCTTTGGAGGGTGTTTTTTTATCTTTATTATAAATTAGTCGATCAGTGAATAAAGGAGTTTAATCTCATCTGCCCATATTGTTTCATCTATAGTTTCTAGGGTAACCGGCATATTATCAAACCTAGGATCATTCATGAACCTCTTAAAGAACTCCATTCCCAGAGTCCCCTTTCCAATACTTTCATGCCTATCCTTCTTACAGGCAAGACCAAACATAGAGTCATTTAGGTGGATTCCCCTGAGGTAGTTAAATCCTACTATTCTATCAAACTCTTCAAATACCTCATCATAGCTGTCCTTGATGTCGTAGCCAGCATCGAAGGTATGGCATGTATCAAGAAGTACCCCTACCCTGCTCTTATCCTCTACCCTGTCTATTATCTCCTTAAGGTGCTCAAACTTTCCTCCCAGAGTATTTCCCTTTCCAACGGTATTCTCCAGAACCACTGTAAGGTTTTTTGTCTCCTTGTGAGCATCATTTATAGCCTTGGCTATAAGATCAAAGGCCCCAGCTTCATCTATCTGTCCCAGGTGGCTTCCTGGATGGATATTCAGATACTTAAGGCCCAGCATCTCACACCTCTGCATCTCATCTAACAGAGCATTATATGATTTCTCCCACTTCTCTGCATCTGGGTTGGCCAGGTTGATTAGGTAACCAGCATGGGGCATAACATAGTCTGCACTATACCCGTTGTCCTCCATAGCCTTTTTAAACTTAGCCACAAGTTTATCATCATAGGCCTTAGCTTCCCATCTTCTCTGATTTTTAACAAACATGGCAAATGCCTTTGCCTCTATATCATGGGCATTCTTCGGGGCCTTAAAAACTCCACCGCTAGTGCTCACATGTGCTCCTAAAAATTTATTTATCTTACTCATATATTAATCCTCCACTTCAACCTTCTTATTACAACTTTGTAATCATTATAACATAGTGGGTGAGAAAAATCTATCCTTATATAAATCTAATGTTGGATTCTTTTCATTTGATATTTAATTTATAGGGAGATCGAAAATGCAACCTTTCATAAAGTTTACTTAATGTATGAAATCATACTTTTATCTTCTAATTTCTGAAAATTTAATTTTTGATAAAAATCATTACTGACCCTATCATCTATGTCTGTTAAGAGAACTTTACTCCTTATGTAGCTGTATTTATTCAATAAATTTTCTATAAGCATTTGGCCTCCGCCATTTCGTCTATAGTTTTTAGCTATAATTAAATCTTGAATATATAGAATATGTTCAAAATCAGTTAAGTATCTTATAAACCCTATTAATTTACCTCTAGAAATTAATCCTAGAATTTGACTATTTTTAATAGCATTACTGAGTTTCATGTCACTATCAAGATATGAAATCCATCCTTCCTCTTCATATAGCTTTTTAATTTCCTTTAAATAATCTTCATTGATCGTTTCTATAGTCATTTTTTCTCCTTTACTACTTTCATCCACTAGTAAAGATAGCTTATAACCTTTAAAATTACAATAGTGTGGTAATTTCTATAAGATTATATAAAGAAACTTCTTCTTGCCTTTTCTTTCAACGATCCATTATCCATAAAACTCTTTAATTCCTCTTTTATAACTTTGTTATAGAAATAGTACATTTTAAGAATAAAAAAAGAGCCCGAAGGCTGAGGCTTGTTACTTTCTCTTGAACCACCACCATACAAGAATGAAAGCCACTATAGTAATGCTTCCATCAAAATTAATAGTAGTGTTATTCAAGTAGATCATAACCCAGCCTCCCATATGAAATTGATCAACTACCTATAAGAAACGCCAATAACTTATAGGTATGAGAAAAGCTCCCTCAAAGAGAGAGCTTAACTCATGGCGTTTAAATCAATTTCATATAGTCCAACGGACTGTTTACACTATAAATATAGCATATCTAAAATTAAAAGTCTAATCTTTATTAGGGATAGGCAATAATTTCAAGTACTACTTTAATTTATCTACTATATAACCAGATATAAGAGGGAGTACAACCGATCTTGGCATACCGTGTCCCACTTCGCTTGCTACTATAACATTTACTCCATTATCACTTGCACTGGTCACTAACTCTGCATCTGATAGAGGAGCCACAGGGTCTGTAGATGTCCCTATAGACATTATATCCACACTAGTCTGCTTAGTTCCTAACATCCTCTGATTTTCCAAGCTATACTCTGGAGCTACCTCTGCAAACTCATTAATACTTAGTCCTGTTCTGTCAGCAAGAACCACCTGATTCAGCAATAGTAGAACCCATCCCCCTCCACTACTTTCTGATAGTTTCTCATGGCATTTACCACATAGCTATTGTAGTTCTCTCTGCTATTTTTAAAGTAGGGGTAAGCAGATACAGTGTAATAACCATAGTCTCCAGCCCTTTCCGCTTTCCTAGCCACCTGATCCCACTCATACTGCCAGTTTCTACCCCTGTATTCCACTGTGGCAGTATCTAAGAACCCCTCCTTGTCCTTGCTCTCCTTAAGGATATCATTTACCACCTCAGTAATAACCTCCTCCTCTGCCCCGATATAGGTCCAGTCATCATACTTGACCTATCTTAGGAAGATACCGTCAAAATCCTGCTCTACTCCCCTTAAATTCTTTAACCCTTCCTCTCCATTAGCTACTAAAGCTGTAGCTGCCATTATCGAACCTATTATTACTTTTCTCACCTTTAACCCCTACCTATATTTTTGAATTTTTCCTCAACAACAGACCTACATAATAGGAAATACCCCTCTATATATTAGCTCCTTAAAGATTCCAGGATCTCATTAATATCATCTGATGTAGTAAATACTTTTATTACCTTCTCAACCCTCTTTAGATCCCCCTCCAGAACTGCAACCTCAAGGAGAGTTTTAAGTACATCTAAACGCTCTTCAGAATTGCTGAGGTTAAATCTTACTGGAATATCTTTCATCCTTAACTCCCTTCCTTGTCAATTTTTATTGAAACTCTCATATAAATTATCCATATAAAGTCTTCCTGTGATCTTTATAACTTTAATTTTCCCCTTTCAGCTTCCTCATCAAACTACTTAAGAGTGAGCCTGCTCAGGAATTAAAATATAGCATTACCTATATCTGAAACAGGTGACAATTGTCACCACACTTAAGGAAAACTTTTTGTAGAATTCAAATGTTTATTTGATAAGAGAGAATAAAAAAGAACTGTTAAAAAATTATTTAGACTATTAAGGTCAATTGGAGGTAGGAATTTGAAGAATTCAATAAAAAGATCTATCTATGAATATTTAATCTTTATTAAAAAAAGAGGTGAAATTAATGAGTCTGGTAGATATAGAAAATATGTATAAAAAGATTAAATGCCAATATAATATTTCAAGAATTGACGCCGTGATACTATATATGGTAAGCGAGGGAGAGAGGGTGGTCTATCACATGGCAAAAGTAGTTCATTATGATAGAACGGGAATAGTTAAAAGGGTCAAAAAATTAGAGGTAAAGAAACTTTTTATCTTCACAAATGGATGGTAAATCTAAAACACTCTTTTTAACTGAACAGGGAAGCTCAGTAGTAAAGAATATAAAGGAATATAGCTAGTACTTGAAGGAGTTTCAAAGGTGATAAGGTATTTATACAGAGAATTAAACACATCAGATAGAGATAAGGATTGGGTTGAAGATCTTGAATTTTTTCAGAGATGATAGAGTCTGAGAATTGGCAGTTTCTTTCAGGAAGTTAAAATCCATAAGGGACTGTTTGAATTATCAAAATGAAGAGACGGATACTACTTCGTTCTACACAAAAATGCTGTAGTGTGGCATATTTAGAAGAAGATAGAATTTAAAACCTCTCCTGGAAGAAAGCTGTAAATAGGAGATAAATTGTATATAAAATATACCTTATAAGTTAAAAGGAGCTTTAGATAGAGCTCCTTTTAACATCATTACTTTTCTATCTTCTCCTTATACTCATAGAACTTATCTAGATCTTTAATGGAGACCCTTCCGCCCTCTCTTGTTATTATATCCATATCTTCTAACTTATTTAACAGCCTCTGAAGATTTCTCAGGTTCATATTAAGTGCCCTGGATAATTCCTTGGTGGTTGAAGCTTCTATGGTTTTAATCTTGTCCAAGGCCTTTAAGATAAACTCCTCATCGGAATATACCAATCTTCCCATGAAGTAGGAACTCTCCCTGAGTTTTTCTTCAGCAGTTATCAGAATGATCTTTTTTAAAACTTCCTCCTTATTTTCTAACTCCATCTCCATTATTTTCCCAAGGGGAAGATAGACAATTACAGAATCCTCCCTAGGATATATATCAGTTCCGTATTCTGAATCTGTGTGAATATTTTTTTTGATTTTATCGGCGAAGCTCTGGGCTACCCTAAATATATCCCCTGTTCCTCTATAAGTATAAACCCCCTTGCCCTCTATAGTATATGTAACTACTTGGACACTTCCCTTGTATATGAAGCATGCCTTTACCTTATCTCCATCACTTTCAACTACCATCTCTCCTGCAGGAACTTCTCTAACCTCCATTAGGTCTTCAAAGGGAGTATTTATTAGTTCCTCTAGGTTAAGTTTAGAAAGCGTTTCTGCCTTAACCATCCTCTTACCTCATAAAATATCATTTTATCTACTTAATATAAGTTTATAATAAATGAGAGTAAAATCATATCTTTTTTTAAGGCTCCTATATCCATTTTAAGCCCACTTTATGTTCTAGGGGATGAGTTTATATCCATGACATAGTTAAAATCATTTTTAACTATTATCTTTTCTACTATAAGACAATAATTAAGAGGAGTTAAAAGGTTTTTTATCAATTCTGGAGTAAACAAAGGTATATTGAAAAATCAGGGAGGATACTATGGATAAACTTCGGTTAAATGACTCAGTGTGCCCTAGAGGAGATAATTCAACTGTTAATAGCGGAGCCTGCTTAGACTGCGATTACTGCTTTGGTTTTGATGAGGAAGGGCTTTTAATCTGTACATACGCTGAATTTGAAGAGGAGTGATTGCTGTCATCAAGGCTCTGAGTTTCTCCTCAGAGCTTTTTATATTGTAGGGTTTAAAGGCGAGAAGAAGTTAATAGGGGACAGCATTTAGGAGGACAGCTATGTTTAAGAAGATATTGTTGGGAGTTTTGGGAGTTGTAGTAACAGGTATTTTTGCTTTTATCTTTATTTTTATTCAGATGCGGTGGGTTGTAAAGGATCACTCCAAGGCAGAGCACCAGTATCTGGGTAACTTCTATAACTTGGGGATAAGGGAGTCTTCAGGGATAGTCCGTGGTAAGAAGTATGACGATATCTACTGGACCCATCCAGATGGGAGTGGTCTATACGGAGAGCAGAGGAACTACCTTTTTGCTTTCTACCTCTATGATTTTGAGGAGGGAAAGAGAAGAACCAGGAAGGTTGAACTAGAGGGGGCCAGCAACCTGGACTGGGGTGATATAACCATGGACTACAGTGGAAATATTATAATCGGGGATACAGGGGGCAACTACCTCTTTAGAAATATCTATGTCCTCTACAGGTTTATGGAGAGGAACCCTATCTTTAAAACCATCCCTAAATCGGAGATTGAGACTATACAGTTTAAGTTTCCCTACGATGAAAAGTATGATATAGAGGCTCTCTTCTATGCTGACAGCAGCATCTACCTCCTCACAAAGAACTTTGGAAAGACAAAGATGTACAGACTTGAGGAGGGTGATATTAAGACCGACAGGATAAATGTATTTGATTACATAGATGAATTCAAGTTCCTGGGGAATGTATGGGTAGCTGAGCTTGCCGATGCAGTGACTGGGGCAGCGGTATCTCTAGATGAAAGAACTCTTGCCATGCTTACCTATAAGGGGATCTGGATATTTGAGAGGGATAAGCCTGGAGAAAATTTCTTTAAGGAAAGGATCTTCTATATTCCCCTTAAGTGGGATGTAAGGGAAACAGGGAAGAAGTATGAAGCGGTAGACTTTGAGGATGATGAACACCTTATTATCACCACAGAACAAGGAGACCTTTACAGGGTAAAACTCTCAGAGAAAAAACTAGTGAGAGAACAGCTTCCTGAGGAGAAGGAGATAATAGAGGGATCCCAGGAGGAGGGAAAGGACAGTAAGGGGATCAGATATAAGGTTTGGAGTGCCTTTATGTGGGTGGCCTTCAAGTTCATGGACATATTGTTTGGAGATTAAAGGTCCGGTTTCCCGGATCTTTTTTATTGTTAAGGAAAGTATAGAATTTATTAAAAATTTTCATGAAGTAATTAGTATTCCAACTGATTATTAGGATGCAACGTCACGTTGCTTTTTATTATATCATTTTTATTTTTCTGTTTATAGGAATAGCATTTCCAAATGAATATTTATATATAAAAAAGAACCCCCTTTTAAGAGGCATCTTTTTTAGTCTATGCTTTCATATCTTGGTTCCCCTATAGTTTCCCTTATTACAAAGTTCTTAAAACCCTTGGAAAGGTAGTTGTGTCCCTCATCACTGTCTATAAATTCGTAGAATGCCCTCTCCATACTTGAGGTGTATATAAGCCCCAGTACTTGGGAGTTATTTGCTCCTTTTGGGTGAGCTATATCCTTCATATTTGGACTCAAGCTGTACCCGTCGCCGGAATATACTATAAACTTCCTCTTATCTATAGTATCGTCTATTGTGGTAAAGTAATAACTACAATCCTCTTGAGATTTCTCCCCAGATAAATTTTGACTATCTATCCTCTCAGCGATCTCTCTCAGTTCCCTGGAGAAATCCTTTGGGTCCTCACAGTTTAATTGAACTATCATTTTCATGGCACACCCCCTAAACTAAGTATTATGATTATATGTTTATTTTTAATAAGAATCAAGGGCCTTTTATAATTTAATTTTGTTATTCTAGCATTCAACAAATCCCTTTTAAAACCTTTTAAATTCAAAAACAGAAAACACTGATAAAGCCTTCAATATATCGTAATTTTAAAAGCAACAAAAACAACAAAATAAGTTATCACTAGAATTTTATTAGAGAAATATATTTATTTTTCATATGAATATCTAATAATTAAAGTTAACAGGAAAAATAAAATGGAGCTCTAAAGCTCCATTACGACAAAATAATTTTATAGATTACTAAGGCTTTTACCTACTTTAAATTTAACAACTTTTTTAGGGGCTACCTCTATAGTCTCTCCTGTCTTAGGGTTTTTAGCCTCTCTTGCTGCTCTTTCCACAACATAAAACTTTCCCCATCCTATAAAGTTAACCTCTCTATCCAAATGCAGGGAGTCCCCAAAGAGGTCTAATATATCATTTAAGACTCTCTCTGCCTCAGATTTATATTTAAACTTCCCCTTTTCAAAGTACCTTTCCATAAATTCCCTCTTAGTCACACTAAACCTCCATATATTTTTTCTCTATACTATGATTCTCTATCTTAGCTACTAGCTGATCGATAGTTATATTTTTTTCAACCATTAAGCTACTATCGATACTTTCCAGAAGCTTCAAGGCTCTCCTGCCTAAGTCATCAACTATATACACTCTAGGTTTATTGCCCATTACTTCCCTTACAGCACCCTTTCTTTTTAAAGTTGAAAGACTTCTTATTATATATGATCTATCCTTTAATAGAGCCTCCTTCAATTCCATAACTGTTGCACACCCCTCATTCATGGCATGTAAAATCATTACTTCGCTAAATGTTATGTGGGGGCTACATTGATTGTAGATCAACCTAAGCTTGGTGAAGGTTTTACTAATTTTAA
The DNA here is from genome assembly GCF_027925155.1 of Propionigenium maris DSM 9537. Classification (GTDB taxonomy): domain Bacteria; phylum Fusobacteriota; class Fusobacteriia; order Fusobacteriales; family Fusobacteriaceae; genus Propionigenium; species Propionigenium maris. The sequence continues at coordinate 26,668 of NZ_BSDY01000009.1, forward strand.
AGATCACTACTCTTTCCTCCTGCAATATATTTTCTAATAGTTTATAAAATCTAAAAACTCATACCCAAGATAGTACAAAAACTGTGTATCCAGCCTTACTTCTCCTTTAAGTGCTTCCAGAACTCCCTCAAAAAGGCAGCCATACTTCCCAGAATTAATCCCATGACCAGTCCCATAACAACAATAAATTTTGATTTGGATCCTCCTACCGTCTCTGCAGGAGATATAACCCTTATCTGATCTGAATAGTATTGATTGGTGTATTCAAGATTCATTATATTGACATCATCTATTATATTGTTTAGTTTGTTGATTGTTTCCTCTATATTTTTTCTTACAGTATCAAGGGCTGCATCCGATACTGCCCTTATCTCGGAAAGGACTCTCTCCCTCTCCTTTATATCTACATTTATCTCCATAATCTTTGTATTAGCTTCCCTGTATCTATCTAAAAGATCTGTATAGTAGTCCTCTTCGGTGGAAATTTTTAGCCCCTCTCCCAGGGAAGGTAGTAGGACCTGGGTGCCCTCTGGCTTATACTCTTTTAGCATCCTTTCAAGAACTTCAGAGGTTCCCATTAATCTTTTTCTTTCCAGCTCCAATTCCCTTATCTGGTTTTTTAGTACCAGCTCCCTTCCAAAGGGGTCGTTAGTTACATTTTCTATAGCTATTCTAGAAGACACATTTCCCAAGTCAATCTCCTCTACACTCTTTAAAAACCTGGCTATATCCTCATAACTATAGCCGATCTGCTTTGAGATAAACCCCCTTCCACTAAGTCCCTGAGCACTTCTCATTATTTGAATCACACTCTCTCTTACTATAGCTACCCTGTCTACATAGTCATATCCACCAAGTTTGTCCAGCTCCATCTTGGGAAACACGGTGTTGTTGTTATATTTAAAGGCAAAGTAGTCTGTATACTCAGTTAACAGTGTATTTAAGATGTTTCTATCCAGTTCATTGTCGCCAGTCAATTTTAGTGTCACCACATAATCTGAAGGAGTGTACATGAATTTCTCACCCCTCTTGAGGCTTACCTCTGCTACCTTCGAAATATCATTTGGAGTGATCCCAGTTATCTCTACACCTGCTACGATATCTTTGGTTGTAAATCCCTCCCTCTTTAAGATTGGGTATCTTCTATAGACCCTGTTTAAAATTATAGAGTCTACTATCTCTGAACTGGAAAAGGCACTCCCATCGGGACTCTTGCCTGCTGAGATACCATCATAGTTATATCCTATGATAGCCCTTGCACTTTTGCTGCTCCTATCCACTACAACAGCCCCTACACACGATACTATAAACACCAGGACTGCTATCCCCACAATTAACACTTTATTCCTTATTAAGATTTTAAAGAGATCGATAAGGTCTATCTCTTCATTGGTCATTCCTATTATCTCGTTATTCTTAGCAACTTCTACCACTCTACTTCACTTCCTTCAACTGAATATATCTGCTCTTATAAATGTCTAAAAATTTGCATAAAAAAAAAGAGTCAACACTACCTTGATCATCGTTTCCTCTAAAAAAGTTTGGCAACTGGCTGTCATATCCTTTCTGGACTTAGACCCTCTAGCTTTGCGTCACAATGTTTCCATCATTTTGCCTTTTTCAGAATTCTATTTAATTTTATAGATTTCTTCTTGGACACCCTCCCTTCGAGCTCCCCTAGTGATAGGTAGTTCTTATAACTCTTATCTTAAACTCATTTTTCTTATAAGCTTCAATGGCCTTATCTATGTCTTCAGGAGGTACTTCCGAAAAAACTCTATATATCAACTTATATTCATACTCCTCCATCTTTTTGATTGCCTTTGAGTCCAGTTTAAATCTCTTAAAAATTTCTTCAATAATCTCTTCCCTACTCATTCTCTCCCTCCACAGAAAATCATTGGACCTTTTACTAAACTTCATACTCTCTGTAACTCTGGTATAGCTTCTTCTCCCCTAAGGCCGACAAACCTTACATGCTACTAACCTTCTCTTCTTGGCTGTGGCAACGGAGTAAAGATCCCCATCACTCTCAGCATAGCGACAGCCAACTCTATGGTATCTTTTCTTTGATATCGCTACCAGATACTCACCCTTTAGTAACTTATCCTTCAGGAGTCTTTCCTTGGCTATACCCTTACTCCCAATGGTATCTGGTTCCACACTCTTTTTTTTGCACTGTAACTTCACTCCTATAAAAACAATAGGAATACTCAATAGTAACATCAATACCATAATCTCTCCCCTATATAAAAAGACAAACAAAAAAAGAGCTTATAAACGATAATCTCCTCTAAAAAAGCCGGTAACTGGCTGTCATATCCTTTCTGGACTTAGACCCTCTAGCTTTGCGTCACAATGTTTCCATTATTTTGCCTTTTTCAGAATATTTTATTTATTCTACCGCTGAACCACCTTACTATGGAATAGATACTCAAAGTAAAATACGATTTATACCTTCAATTCCCCCTTTAAAACCCATTCCTTCTACCTTTCTTAATCGTAGAAGGAATAGCTAATATTTTCAATATACTAGAAAAAAAAAATTAGTTCAATGGTTTTTTAATAATAAACAAAACTTATGAATACGAAACCCTTACATCCCCTCCTAAAAATATGATACATTCATAATATAAATATTATTTTTTAATCACTGAAGTAAGGATATATTCATTAAAAATAATAAAATTAAATTTTACTTAAAAAGTGTAAAGTGAAGAAAAGATGTTTTTAGTTTATTTTTAAGATATAAATTTATCACATATCTAAATGTTGTTTTATCTCCTATACCGATGTGCCTATTAAGATACTCCAATCTTACTCCAGCACTTCCTTAACTAATTTAATCTACTCTTAAGAAGGGGCTTTCAATAATGTTAGAGGATACTGTATAATATTTATGAGTATGAGGGAAGGCGGTAGAGAGATGAGAGAAGTAGTAGATAAAATTATAGAGGCAGGAAGCGAGATCCCCAGAAGGGACATTTTAAATAAGGTATGGGTTCACACCGCTTTGGAGTTTCAAAGGGTAGCTGAACTCCTCACAGACTATGGGAGGGAGTATGAGGGTACCTACCTTATAGGAGCTGAACACATGAATCAGCTATACAGATATCTGGAGAGAGTGAAAAGAATAAGAGCATACTTCTATGAAATTTCAGAGGAGCAGCTGCCAGATATTTTGAGACCTCCTGTTGTAGAGGAGGGAGAGATCTTAAAGATTAAGAGGGAGATAAAACCTTCCTTCAATAATACCAAGGAAAAAGTTATCATCCATATAACCTTTGAAAATTGCAGAGCAAAACATATAGAGGCCGATGGCCGAATAATCATCGTTATAGCAGATAACTTTAATGAGTTCACTGAAAAGGTAAGTAAATAAAGACAGCCGGCTAATTAAGCCGGCTGAAAATATCTAAAGTTATTTTATAGAAAGACTTTATTTATATACTCTGAAGCCATGGCAGCTAGGCATCCTCCATAGGTTAGGGTAAACTCTATCCTGCCATTAACAAAATATTCCTCAGAGGAATCTGTTATATCCAAAATGAGGTGATCACTGCTTCCACCTAGTATAATAATATCACTGTCCATAGGAGTTAAATGGTCAAGCGAAACATCTTGCTTTCCCAAAGCACATATAGCACGCCTTCTAACCCCTCTGTCTACAAAAACTGGCCTTTCTCCAAAGGAGTCCAGCCCTCTCCTTCCTATAGGAATGGAAGGCTTCATTCTGATCTCCACAATTTCAGCTTCCAGCCTGAATATATCGGTGTCAAGGCCCCTGATGGGTTTATCATCTAAACCTATTCCCATTAGCAGGGAGGCTCCCAGCCTCAGCTGGTTGATCCCTACTGGAAAGGAAGTGTCTTCAAATAAGGTAAGAGATCCTGAATTCCCTCCAGAGACAACCTTTAAGGATAGAGCAAACCTCTCCTCCAGTGCAGATTTAACCTCTATTAATCTGCTTAAATTTTCCCTTGTGGGAAACACACCTCCATAACATGTAAGGTTGCTTCCGATTCCAAGGAGTCTAACCCCACGGAGACTTACTATTTCTTCAACGGTTTCAAATATCTCCTTTCTGTAAAATATTCCTTCCCTCAGATCTCCTAGATCTACCATTAGAATAATATCATAGATCTTATTTTGTCTAAGGGCCTCCTCTGCCAATACTCTTATTGTGGACGGCTCAGAAACCAGGGAGATATCTGAAAATTTAACTATTTTTTCAGCCTGACTGGCCATTGGAATCCTGATAAGCATCTTGGGAACTGGGATCTTGGACATCCTTTCAAGATTTTCAATTCTTGAATCAGCTAAGATTTCAACTCCAGCCTCTACAAGAGTCATTCCTATAGTTTCATTGCCACAAACCATTTTTGTGACGCCGGCTACCTCTACTCCCCTTTCCTGGCACCTTCTCACCATCTCACGGGTATTTCTCTCAATTTTTTTTAAATCTATTACTAACTTCGGGTAGGTCATCCTTTATCCTCCAGAGCAACTATAAAGCAGGTAAAATAGGGCCACTGCTCCTGGATAGATAGTATCTATTTAATATAAAGTTCAATCTCTAAAAATCAACTGCGAAAGTTTCGCCACCAAGGATACCATCCCTCCTGGAGCATATCAGACAAGGTTTCCCTCAAATATATCCTCCAAAAAAATTCCCATTGAGGTGACCGTACTCCAAGACATTGTCTACCTCGATTCTCCTTGAACTTTTAATTAAACCTGCCACCTGTGCTCCCCTCCTGCTTTTAGAAAACCACCCTTAATTATCTCAAATTACCCTTAAGTAGATTGATCATTAAATAAAAAATAACTTAGTTCTAGTTTACCCCATAATAGTAGGAATACGAAAAGTTATATTTTTATTCCCTTATCAACATGTGAGGTGGAAGGCCCCCACCTTTCTCTCTGTATCCAGACTATTGTATATATCCATCCCCTTCCTGCTATCCTGTATATAATAATCTATATTCAGATCCCTCAGTTTTTCTATCACCTCTGGATCCACCCTCATCTGTCCATAGTAGCCAGTTCCAATGACCAGGGCCTCAGGCCTGTACTCCAGTATATCCTCTATATCCTTAAGCTGCAGTAGGTGTCCCTCTTCCCTCCACCATGGAGACCTTATCCTTTCTGGAAATATTACAACATCTGAAGTAAAGGTACTCCCCGACACAGTCATCCTTCCAAAGGCATACTTCTCTATTTTCATCCTATACACCCCTCCCTTTACAGTTACTTTGAGTCCTCTGATATAACTATTCTAAACTCTCCTCCCACCTCCTTCTATTTTTATAGGAAGCCCCATACTCTATCCTATTAGCTACACAGGACAACAAAATTGAACTATATACAACGTATATGATTAAGTTGACTTTTTCTCAATAAAATTATAAAATATTCTATTGGTGTTATTTTTTTGTAACAAATGTTAATTAAAGCAGTATTTTTAGTATGAAGAGGTGCAATTGATGAAAAAGTTATTAAAGTTTTCCCTTATAGGGGGAGCAGGAGCAGCAGTGGCTGTTTCCCTGTTTATTCTAGCCATGGTTGTAGGGGCTTTAAGAAGCCTGCCAGATGTGGAAAAACTGGTGGAATCCTATGCCCCGTCCCTTCCCACAACTATCTATGATTCCGAGGGAAGGGTAGTTGATCTTATCTCAAGGGAGATGCGGGAAGAGGTGGATATGGACGAGATCCCCCAGCATGTTAAGGATGCCTTTGTGGCTATTGAGGATAGAAGGTTCTATAGACATCCCGGCCTGGATCCCATAAGGCTGGGAAAGGCTACCCTGGTGAACCTCTCCAAGGGAAGGTTTGCCCAGGGGGGAAGTACCATTACCCAGCAGCTGGCTAAGAACGCCTTTCTCAGCAATGAAAAGAAGCTTATGAGAAAGGTCAAGGAGGCCCTCATAGCCCTGGAGATCGAAAAAAGGTACAGCAAGGAGGAGATCCTGAAAAAATACATGAATGAGATCTACTTTGGTTCAGGTTTCTACGGAATAGAAACAGCTTCCCAGTCCTTCTTCGGAAAAAAGGTGTCTGAGCTAAGCCTTCCAGAAGCAGCATTGCTGGCTGGAATTCCAAACAGGCCATCCTACTACAATCCCAGAAGAAACCTGGAAAATGCAGTAAGGAGATCCCACCTGGTACTTCTGCAGATGAGGAAGCAGGGACTTATAGGTGAGAAGGATTATGATGAAGCTCTAAAGCATAGCTTCTTTAATCAGGGAGAGACTCCTAAAGATCTTAAAGAGAGTAAGAATTCTTCAGTTATTCTGGCTAGAAACAGCAGAAACCATCTAAAATCACCAGACTTTACAGATATAATTGAGAGAAAGCTCTTTGAACTATTTGATGAGAACCAGATATATGAGGAGGGGCTTCAGGTATATACCTCTTTGGACCTGGATATGCAGAGGGCAGCTCTGGAAACCTTCAATAACTATCAGCCCTTGAAGAATAATCCCAATCTTCAGGGGGCTCTTATAACAATCGATTCCTCCAATGGATATGTAAAGAGTATTGTAGGGGGAAAAAACTTTAAGGGTGGAAACTTCAACAGAGCCACAAGAGCTTTGAGGCAGCCTGGATCAGCATTTAAGCCCTTTGTATACTTTACAGCCCTTGAAGAGGGAATCCCCATGAATGCAGTAAGGGAGGATTCTGAATTAACCTTTGGAAGATGGAGGCCCCAAAACTACGGTAAGAACTTTGTTGGGGATATAACCCTTCTGGAGGCCATGGAAAAATCCATAAATATTATAGCCATCAAGCTCCTCAAGGAGGTTGGTATAAACAGCGTTATTAAAAATGTTGAAAAAACAGGAGCAGAGATGGAGATCCCAAGGGATCTTACTGCAGCCCTTGGAACTATGACTACAACCCCTCAGGAACTTGCAACTGCCTACCTTCCATTTTCCAATGGAGGATTTGAGGTGGAACCTATATTCATAACCAAGATTCTCAACAGAGATGGACAGATCCTCTATGAGAGGCAGGTTAAGAGGAGAAGGGTCTTTGAGAGTACAGATGTCTCCCTCATTGTACATATGATGAAGGATGTAGTTGCCAATGGTTCCGGTAGAAGAGCTAGAGTGGTAGGAAGAGACGGATCCCCTATAGAACAGGGGGGAAAAACAGGAACTACAAATGATTTCAGATCGGCATGGTATGCAGGGATTACTCCTGAATATGTTACCACCCTCTATGTGGGTTATGATGACAACTCCTCTATGTCCCCAGGCTACACTGGTGGTTCCCTGGCAGCTCCTCTTTGGAGAAACTACTATCAGAGACTTATCAATAAAGGGATCTATAAGCCTGGAAGGTTTGAGTTTATGGAGGAACACATAAGAAAGGGAGACCTTGTCCTGGTAGATATAGATTCCAGAACTGGTCTTGCAGGGGAACCCACCACTGGTTCCAGAAGAACTGGTCTCTTTAAAAAGGGACAGGAACCACAGGAGAAAAGACCTAGCCGTTTCCTCAGATTCAAAGGGTTCTTCAGCGGAGAGGAGAAGGAGCCTAGCTTTTCAGGAAGAAGAAGCTGGGAGGATCCCCTCACTCCAGAACCTGTAGACTCTAAAATTAAGGTGGAAAATTCACAAACTACAGAGGGGCTCCCTGTTGGGATGAATAACGATGAAAATGTTGCCAAAGGTCTGGAGGATCTATCAGAGGAAACAGTAAATCATGAAACTGAGACCCAAGTTCAGAAAGAGGTAGAGGAGCAGGCTGACAAGATAATAGACACTTCAGATACCCAGGTAGTGGTGGAGGAAGTCTCTTCAGAGATAAACTCTGAAGCTCAAAGCACAGAAGAGGTCTCTTCCCAGGAAAATTCTGAAGGTGAAGATATAGAAGCAAAAGAGGGAACACCTTCTCTCTCTGAAGAAAAGGATAGCCTTCAGATAAAAAATAAACATTAAAATAAAGATCCACAGTCTGTGCAAACCTTATACAGACTGTGGATCTTTTTGAAATATACTACTTATGGGAGTAGCCCTTCTCCTTCTTTCTCCGTCCCCTATACTTAGCTGTTCTCAGCTCTAGGATATACTCCCTCTTATGGGGCATATCCGTCATCTCAGCATGGCTTACAGCCAGTTCTACATCATAGGGAACCCTTATAAGGGATATTGAAAGGGGATTCTCCTCCATGGAGCCGTAGTTTCCCTCTAGTATTGCATAGGATGCCTGGGGGATCTCCAGGGGATTTCCCACACTTCCCACATTAAAGAGGGTCTTATTGTTAAAGTTGTCTATGTGAGCTCCGTGGATATCTCCATATCCCACTACATCTGCCTCCCTATCCAGAGATTTTGTTCCCCTAAAGAGCTTCATCCTCTCCTCCGTTTCAGTGTGGAGGTATACCCTATGAAAGAGATCGTTGGGGGAAGCATGACAGAGACGAATAAGCTTACCACTCATATAAAACTCGGTATATAGGGGCAGGTTCTTCAAGTACTCCAGTCTTTTAGGTCCCAACTGCTCCTGATACCAGGCAAACTTCTCCTCACCCATTGTCTCAGCAAGGAAGTGATCCCAGTTCCCCTTTATCACCATCTCACACCTCTCCCTGATTGTATCCACTGCCTGGGCTGAGTTGGGTCCCTTTCCAGCAAGATCCCCCAGACAGAATATCCTTGGGATTCCCCTTCTCTCTATATCCTCCAATACGGCCTCCAAAGCCGGAATGTTTCCATGGATGTCTGAAATAATCGCAACTCTCTCCATTCTGACCTCTCCTTTATGAAAATTTGATTCAAGTTAATAAAATCATGGAAGGATTTCCCTCCACTACTAATAATTCTACCCTCATCTCAGGTTTCCTCAAAGAAAAATTCAATAAAAGCAACGTAATGTTACATCCTGATAATCATTTTTAACACTAATTACTTCATGTAAATTTCTTATACTCTAGACTCTCCTTAATAAAAAACGCTATCCCCCTTCTAATTATATGCAATGGCCTTTAGTATTACAATAATCTATCTCTACTTTCCTTAAAAATAAAAAGGGACTGGAGTTATCTCCAGTCCTTAATTACATAAATTGCCTATCTTGCAATTATCTCTATCTCTACTCTTCTGTTGTTCTCTCTTCCCTGGGAAGTTGAGTTAGTAGTTAGTGGATACTTAGATCCAAATCCTTCTGTAGTTAATCTACTCCCCTGTACTCCTCTAGACTTCAGATACTTTGCTACACTGTCAGCTCTATCCTTGGAAAGGGTCATATTGTATGAATCCTTTCCTGTGTTATCTGTGTGCCCTGAGACGAATACACTTGTTTCATCGTATTCCTTCAGAACCTTTGCCACAGAATCCAGTACCTCATAGAAGTTGCTGTTTATATCTGAACTGCTAGACTTAAACGTAAGGTTTCCTGGCATAACCAGTTCCAGCTTATTTCCGTTTCTCTTTAGGGAAACACCAGTTCTTTGTAGCTCAGCTCTTAACGCTGTCTCCTGTCTGTCAAAGTAGTAACCAAGTCCCGCTCCAGCTAAGGCACCTACAGCTACTCCTGTCAGGGTAGACTCTGTGTCCTTTCCAGCCAGCTGACCTGTAGCAGCTCCAGCCAGGGCTCCCCCTAGGGCATACTTACTGCTGTTACTGAACTGCTCCTCTCCTGTATATGGATCTATACTCTTACATCCTCCTACTATTAATACTCCTAATAATAAAAGTGATATCTTCTTCTTCAATTATCTTCACCTCGTCTTTCTTAAATTCCTCTTAAGTTAGATACATTATATTGGATTAGTGTGAGGTTTTTGTGATGTAAAAAATGTACTCTTTTCAAAACTTTTTTATCCTTCTTAAAAAACTCTATTCTCTAACTCTTTCCTCCCATCATGATGCCTTTCAGTACACTTCAAACGCTCTTCAAAACTTTATAGCAACTATAGACAATTTTTTCTAAAATATACAATTCTCTGTGTCAGTAATTAGAGGACCTTCCCTATTGAAGGCACGACATCTGGCGTGGTTCTATTCACTATTTCAGGGTATATTTTTACTTGTTAAAGGTTCAAAAAGAAATACCATGCTATTTTTGATCCTTTTTGATTGAAGGTATATTGAGATTTTAACAGATGGAGAAATCCAGATAAATCTCAATAGAAATCTTAAAAACACCTTATTAAGAAACTTTTAAGGACAAAATTTTAGAGAAATTCAGTCAACAGTTAAAACTATCAATTTAAACAAAGATTTTTTAAGGAGATTTAATTATGAAGAAGATAATAGCAACAGTTTTTTTACTTATGTCCATTTCAGCCCTGGCTGGAGAGAGATGGGAAGCAGCAGACCTGGGAAAGTACAAGGTAAATCCAATATCTATTGAGAGACCCTTTAAAAATGAGTATGTCTTTGAGTTCGACATCAAATATATGGAGGACAGTGCCCCGGGAATGGATCACGATATCAGACTTACCATTGGAGATAAAATTATCGATGTACAGGATCTAAAGGTACTTACTACTACAGACTGCACCAACCAAAGTGCAATTGTGAAGCTTACTGTACCAAAGAACTTTTCTGAAATAGATTTTGACGGTATCAGCTTTATAAATAAGAGAAGCAGGAAGATAGATAAAACATTTGATATGTCAGGGGTTTAAAGAAATCTTATCTGTCAATAGAGGTTTTTAAGGATTCTGGAGTAAAGAGAAGACTAGATATATTACATAAGGTAAAGGCGGGGAATGAAGATGGAGATCCTAAGGATTGAAGAAAACTCATTTAAGCAGGGAGTAATCCTCATCTACACCATTATCAATGTATCCCTCTGCTTTATCTTCTCAAGGATACACAGGAAAAACTACCTGAAAACAAATAGGAGTAGTGAACTGTTAAAGGCTGAGGAGTCTGCTGCAATGGTGGACTGCATGATAAGCCTTGGAGCAGGGGTAGCCCTGGTGGGGGTTATCTTTTTAAAGGGAACCTTTCTGGAGATTATTATACCCATTGCAGATTCCATTGTGGTAATTCCCCTCTCTATTCTTATGATAAAGGAGCCTATAAAACTCTTTAAGGGAAGTCTTGAGGAGCTTCTGGGTTGATCCATTGGAAGAGGGTTTGAGGAGGAAGCAATGGCTCACTTGAAAATTGCTGTTAACCTTGAAAAATATCGCCTTATAGATCTTAAGATAATCAGGGTGGGAAGACCCCACCACGTATATACCCTTTTAAAGCCTCTCATTTCAGTGGGAGTGGAGGAGGATGATATCAGAGACAGGGTCTTCAAGGCATTTCAGAGGATAGTCCTTGTTAGAAGCCATGTTATATTCACTGGAAGTAAGTATTACTCATAAACTTTTAAGCTGAGGTTACCTCAGCTTTTTTTATTGAGAAAAGGGTAAACTAAACTATTATTGTCATAAAATTCCATTGTACAGGATTAGAGGGGGTGGAGCGTTACGCTCCTTTTTATTTTCCCCTTAAATTGAAATTTATTCTGGGAAAACTCCTGATTTTTTAAAGGAAAGCTATGCATTTTTTTTATAATTTGTGTATAATCTTTATAGTAGAAGAAATTTAATAAGGAGAGAAGAAATGATTTATACAAAATTACTTGAAACTCTGTCTACCATAATGAGAGACCCCGATACAAGGGAGGAGCTGGAGAGAAGATTTATTCCTATTCTCAGCAGTACTCCTCTGATTTCTAGTATAACCAGCCTTTCAAAGGAGTCACCGATCTTTCAGAGCTCTCTTTCTACCCTGATAAAGATATTGGATGAGTACCCTGCATGTGAGTTTGCCAAGGAATATAAAAACTTCTATAACAATGTAATGATCATCTCAGATGAGCTGGCTCTCACAATAAAGAAGGAGGCAGATCAGCTGAAGGAGGTTGAGATGCCTGTAAGGGTCAAGGATGAGGTACAGTTTGTAAGCTCGAGGGTTTTTGTAGGGAACTCCATGCTTCTTATGATCACCTCCAATGAAGAGGTGCTTTCCAAATCTCTAAAACCATTTGAAACTACCATCTTAGAGAGCCTTCAGCTGACCGAAGGAGATCCCTCCTAGTTTTCTAGGATGGATCTCCTTCAATTATATTAAAAAAAGGATGTAAATATTGATCAAAAGTTGTATAATAAATGTGAACAATAAATTATTATGAGGAGTGAAGAAATGAGCGAAGCAAATATATTTAAGACTATTTCCACCGTTATAGAGGATCCCTCTATGAATGTACTTATTAAGGAAGCTTTTGATCCCATGGTTAACAACAAACATCTCATATCATCCTTTACCAACCTTTCTCAAGATTCCCCAATCTTTCAGAAATCCCTCTCAAAACTCAATGAAACTTTAGAAACTGGAAACTCTGAAAGACTTATAAAGGACTATGAGGATTTTTATTCCAATGTAATGATCCTTTCAGATGAGCTTTCCCTGGTTATCAAGGAGGGGTTCAACAGAATTAAGGATAAGGATATTTCCCTTGAGAATGAGAAGGAGATTAAGTATATGAGTTCCAAGGCTTTTATCGGTGCTTCTATGCTTCTTCTGATGACCTCCAATGAGGATACCTTTACAAAGTTTGCAGGTAACTTCAAAAATCTTATCTCAACTGCTGAAGGAGCTTCTTCAGTGCAGTAGGTTTAAAATCTATGGCCATATACCTTTACTTTAAAGGGATGTGGCCTTTTTTATTTATCCAAGTGGAGGAAAACTCCCTGAAATCTTGTATTTTATTTCTAGAAGATAATATTGGATGGGGAGGTTATCTATGAAGGAAAGTGTAGAAAGTGTGGCTGCCACTGTGGAAAATGTGGCTGAAAGTGTGGGACAGAAGAGTTTTATCTATCGTTTCATAATGGGGTTTACTGATGAGAAGTTCCTGGAAAACATCTTAAAGATCGCCCTTACAGTTATATTCAGGCTCCTTGTGGCCTATATAATCTTTAAGATAGGCCAGAGGATTATAAAATTTTTCCTTAAGACCTTTGACAGGCTGGATAAACGGGCTGCTATGGAGACAGATATCCATATCTTTCTGAGGTCTGTTATAAACATAGTTCTCTATCTAACTCTGTTTATAGTGGTTCTCCTGACCCTGGGAGCTCAGCAGTCATCCCTTGCTGCAGTATTTGGTGCTGCCGGTGTGGGTATTGGTTTTGCCATGAAGGATACCCTCTCAAACTTTGCTGGAGGACTTATCCTTCTCTTCTTCAAGCCCTATAAAACAGGTGATTTTATAGAGATCATAGGTAAGAGCGGAGAGGTGCAGGGGATTACCGTATTTTCCACTGAGCTAAACACCATCGACAATAAGAGGATTATAGTTCCCAATGGTATCCTAGTTGCCAATGACATCACCAACTACACCAAGAACAAGGTAAGAAGGGTGGAGATCATCTTTGGTATCAGCTACAAGGATGACTTTAGAAAAGCCATAAAGATATTGGAGGATGTGGCTATCTCCCAGGAGAAGGTTATCCAGAATATAGAGAAGACCATAAGGGTGAAGACCCTGGCTGATTCCTCTGTAAATATCCTTTACAGGGTGTGGTGTAAGAAGGATGAATACTGGGATGTTTACTACGACTCCATTGAACTGGCCAAGGAGAGCTTCGACAGGGAGGGGATCTCTATTCCATTCCCACAGAGAGATATACATATAATAAAGGAGGAGGCCAATACTGATTAGAATTGAGTGTTATATCACTTTCAATAGCGAAAATAATAATAAGATAGGATTTGTAAAGGAGTGGCATTAAAAGCCACTCTTTTTTTGTAAAAATAGGGGATTGTTCTCCATTTTTTCAGATTAAAATTATGATTTATTGCAGTAAAACATCAAAATAAATTCTCAATGTCCTTTCCTAATTCTTTATTTAAGTTATATCTTGGAATTTTCACAAAAAATATTCACTGCAACTTTAATAAAGTTTGATTCACCAAAATAATGGTTTTATGAATATTTTGTTGCAGCTAAAAAGATTATAAAAGTGAACTTATTGCATAATATAAATAAGGAAAGTCCGTTTATTTTAGTATTTTTAGATTTTTTCATCATTCAACTTCAAGAAAGGAGGATGATTCCGGTGTTTTAAGTTATAAGGTTATATAAAGTTTTATTGTTCTTTTTATTGTTATAGCTTTAAGAAATGATGGAGATTACGGAATGTTTGCAGCTTATAAAGGTACAGTTTATAACTATGGAACCATAGAAAACATTGGAAATTATAGAATGTCAGCTATATAAGGAAGAGCAATAAACAAAGATACTTTGGATACAGGGTTTGATGAAACCTCTTTGGAGAATAGTTACAGGGTCATAGCAGGGACCGGATCAAATGCTACTATAACTAACGAGGGTGCAATAGATGTAAACCATAAGAATTGTGTAGATATGTGCGTGGATGGAGGAGCTATCGCAGTAAATGAAGTTGCCAGAACGATCAATCTAAACTACAACAGAAGTGTAGGAATGTATACTGAAGGAGATGGTTCCACAATAGAAAATAAAAGAACCATTTATCTTTCCGGAAGGGAAGTAAAAACCGATTATGACACCTAAGGGAAAATTGCAATAAAGAAAGCGATACTTAACGGAAAGGACAACAGGGGCAACATAGGTATGAAGATAAAAAACGGAGCCAGAATGTTCAACAAAGGGCAGATAATATTCGGATCAATTAATGAAACCAAAAATAAATAATTAACATTCGTGGCAGCTGACCAATGAAGGACCAGGCTCCCATTTAGATTTTAAGGGGAGGTGAACCACCATGAGGACTAAAGAGCTATCAGTTTTTCTCATTTTTTTCATGATATTTGGAAAAGTTCTATTAGCTGCTACTTTAGATTTCGACCTCTTCAACGGCAGTGGAAAATTTATAAATGCCAAGGGCGGAACCATCACTTCTCCTGATAATGATCCCTATGACGATGTAACTGGAAGAGTTTATGTATCAGGAGATTTTGGGGAGAACGACTATTCAGATAGTATAGAAACCCATACAATATTTACCGCCTTAAAGTTTAGCGGCATTGTGAGCTCTGAATCTCCTGTATACAATGCCGAGATAGGCAGCGATCTCTCAACCAATGAATATTATTTTGTCCTGACTAGGAATAAATTCAATGAGGGAATCATTAAAAACAGGGAACTGGGAGAAATATTGGAAGCCGGATACTTCGATGACAACAACCCATTAAAGGATAGGTTTTATAACGGTATAAAGAACTTCTACTCAAGGGAGGATTTGAATTCAGCAATAGATGAAACCTTCGGTGTAAACTTCTATCCTCTGGTAACTAAGCAGACCCTGGAAATAATAACCGATGCCAACGCTTCGGTAATGGATACCGTGTCGACGATAGATGAATATCTCCTTGCAGGAAACGTAAAAGCACTGGCCGACTATAAGTATCACCGCGTTAAGGTTGACAGCGCAGATAACTTTAACGGCTATGAAACCAAAAGTAGTGTTATATCCTTTGGAGCGGAAACCAAGGTTAACTCCGATTTGAAGATAGGAACTATGTGCACCTTTATAGATTCTACTACAGATATGGATGACTATGAGGGATCCAGAGATGATTTTTTCTATATAGGTAGGTTACATATGGTTTACGATACCGATTCAGCAATCTTTTCATCCATGCTGTCTGCCGGCGGATCGGATACCGATATCTACAGATACAACTTCAGTTCGCTGGGTGATTTTAGAAGTGACTCTCATCTAACCAACTTTTTTTTAGGATTAAATAACTCCGTCTACAAAAAGTTTGAACTCGGCAGGTCGGAGGTAACTCCCAGGATAGAACTTAATCTCATAGGGTTGCATCAAGGAGAGATCGAGGAGGACGGAGACTACGGTCTGGAAATAGACGAGATAAACACCCTCTCTGTAAAACCTGGAGTTGGTTTCAGTGTGGGAAGGGTCTTCAATATAACCCATAGGACCAAATTAAATATAGAGGCTGACGTCATGAATTACATAGAGGTAGGAGATCCCTATGAGGATTTAGACATTAAATTAAATACAGTGAGCCCCAAGGAGGGAAGCATAGAAAAGTATGATCAAAACTCCTATCACCTTGAACTTTCACTTAAGCAGGGCTTGAAAAGCTTAAATGGTTTAAGTTTTTCCCTGGTTGAAAACTGGAGCCTCTATGAAAATCAAGACCGGTTTACATTTGAGTTTGAGCTGGAGCTCTCCTATATCTTTTGATATAGAAGAGTGTCCCTTGCTTTCAAAGCAGGGAATAATAGAATATGACCTACAAAGGGTGGCTTATTAATGTCGCTCTTTTTATTTGGAAAATATAAGAGCAATTAAGTTTCCTTATAGCAAAACAAATGAAAGAGTCCTAGAAAGATCTCTATACTTTTTGCTATTCCTTAAAATATAGTGATATTGACATGGTAGACAACATTTGAGCCTTATCCCTATTTAATTCGCTCAAATCTTAAGAAGGAGGATGATTCCGATGTTTTAAGTGAAAAGGAGGTCCGAATTTTTGGTGTTCTTTTTATTGTTTTAGATTTAAGAAGGGAGGTTTTTTGTGAAGTTTGATGAATTAAAAAAATATGTTAAACAGGCTTTTAAAGGTAAGATCTCAATCACCCATGGAATGATAATGGCTCTGATACTGGTGGCAGGTATGTATACACAAGTGTATGCCGACACGACAGTATATGATAGCAGTGATTCTCCAATAATTGTAACCGGAACTGGAAATACAGCGATAAACAACGGAACTGTCGATTTTATTGGAGATTATGGAATGAAAGCAGAGGATGGAGCAGAAATAATAAACAATGGTAATGTCATAAATGACGGCATGTATGGAATGTACGCATATTCTTATAGTACGGCTAATAACTACGGGAATGTAGAAAATGATGGAGACTTTGGAATGGATGCAACGAATAATAGTATAGTTGATAACTATGATACTGTCATGAATACTGGAAATACTGGAATGAGAGCAACTTATTATAGTACAGCCAATAACTATGGGACTATCATAAATAACGGCGTGTATGGAATGGACGCATATTCTTATAGTACGGCTAATAACTACGGGACTATCATGAATAACGGATGGTATGGAATACACGCATATTCTCATAGTATGGCTGATAACTACGGGACTGTAAAAAATAATGGAGACTTTGGAATAACTGCAATATATAATAGTACAGCTACTAACTACGGCACCATCATGAATAACGGATGGTATGGAATGTACGCAGATGGTCTTTATGATCCTCCTCTCCCTAGTACAATTAATAACTATGGGATTATCAAAAATGATGGAGATTATGGAATGTACGCATATTCTCATAGTACGGCTGATAACTATGGAACCGTCAAGAATGGTGGAGATTATGGAATGAGAGCAACTTATTATAGTACGGCTAATAACTATGGCACTATCAAAAATAGTGGAGATTATTATGGAATGGGAGCAACTTATTATAGTACGGCTAATAACTATGATACTGTCATAAATACTGGAAATACTGGAATGGGAGCAACTTATTATAGTACAGTTAATAACTATGGAACCGTCAAGAATAACGGATGGTATGGAATGTACGCAGGTCCTTATAGTACGGCTAATAATTATGGCATCATCAAGAATGGTGAAGCTTATGGAATGGACACGTATAATGGTACGGCTAATAACTATGGCACTGTCATGAATACAGGAAATACTGGAATGAAAGCAACTAATTATGGTGTGGCTAATAACTATAGCATTGTCAAGAATGGTGGAGATTACGGAATGCTCGCATATCTTTATGGTACGGCAATAAATGAGACAGAAGGAACAATAGAAAACGGTGGAAACTACAGAATGCATGCCCAAGGAGTTGGAGCGGAAGCTGAAAACTGTGGTACTTTGGATACCGGATTTAAGGGTTATACAGTTATGATGGGAACTTATGATGGTACTATCACCAATAATGGAATAATCGATGTAGACCATGACTACGGTGTAGCCATGTATGTAGAAAGCGGCGCTAAGGCTGTAAATAAAGGTACCATTAATTTAAATGGTAAAAATGGTATCGGAATGCATGCTATTGGACCACTAGCTACAATAGAAAATCACGGTACAATTAATTTATCCGGAACTCAGGTAAATGAAGGTGAACCAGTTGGACATACCGACGGAATAACTGGAGATACCTTCATGGGAAAAGATAGTAGGGGCAACATAGGCATGAAGATAGAAAGTGGAGCCAAGATGATCAATAAGGGTAAGATAGTATTTAGTGATTAACAAGGAGTTAAGCTGGATTTAGCTCTAAGGAGAGGCAGGTGATGATAGTAAATAGACGAACATTATTTTTCTAATTATTGTTCTAATATTTTCGAAAGGTTCCGTTAGCTGATACTTTAGATTTCGATGTTTTTAATGGCAGCGGGAAATTTATAGGTGCCAAGGGCGGAACCATCACCTCTCCTAGTTTTGAGCCCTATAATGATGTAACTGGAAGATTGTATGTATCGGGAGATTTCGGAGAGAACGACCACTCAGACAGTATAGATGCCCATACAATATTTACCGCTTTAAAGTTTAAAGGCCTTGTGATCTCTGAGTCTCCTGTATACAATACCTAGATAGGTACCAATATCCCAACCAACGAATATTTTTTTATCCTTACCAGGAATAAGTTCAACGAGGGAGTTGTTGAAAGCAGAAAGCTAAGGGAAATACTGGAGGCCGGATACTTCGACGATAATATATTTCGCTACCCCTTAAAATATAGTGATATTAACATGGTATACAACATTTGAACCTTATCTCTATTTAATTTATTCAAATTTTAAGAAGGGAGGTTTATTGTGGAGTTTAATAAATTAAAAAAATATTTAAAACTGGTTTTTAAAGATAAATTCTTAATTACCTACGGAATGATAGTAGCTTTGATAGTGAGTGCAGGTATGTATACGGAGGTACATGCTAAAACAACAGTGAATGATGAAACCATCTATGAGCGAATGTTAGCGGAAAATGGAGATAAAGTTATAAATTTAAAATTAGGAGTTATCAGATATTATGGTGATTTTGGAATGGTAGCATATGCAGAAACCACGGCAGCAGAAGAGGACCGCCTTAAGAATATAAGTATGGCTATTAACCATGGGACTATCACAAATAGAGGACAATATGGAATGTACGCAGAAGCGGATGCAGAGGCATATGACCTTGGTCATGCTACCGCTACAACTATAATTACTAATCATGGGACTATCGTGAATAGAGGACACTTTGGAATGGGTGTTGAGACAAACGCAGAGGCATATAATGGTGGACATACTACCGCTACAACTACGGCTACTAACCACGGCACTATAAAGAATAAAGGGGATTTTGGATTGGGTGTTGAAACATACACAGAAGCACGTGACTATGGTCATGCTACTGCTACAACTACATCTGCTAACTACGGCACTATAAAAAATTACGGACGTTATGGAATGTTTGCATGGGCTAGCGCAGAGGCACATGATGATGGTCATGCTACTGCTACAACTACATCTGCTAACTACGGCACTATAAAAAATTACGGAGATTATGGGATGTATGCAGGGGCAGGAACATATGGTGGTGGCAATGCTACTGCTACAACTATAATTACTAATCATGGTACTATCGAGAATAAAGGAAATTATGGAATGGGCGCTTATATAGGCCAATATTCATATGGTGATGCTACTGCTACTGCAATTAACTATGGAGCAATTAAGAATGAAGGATACTATAGAATGGCTGCCATGGGAGAAGGAGCGGAAACAATAAATAGAGGTAGGTTGGATACCAGAGGGGATAATTACATAGTTATGAAGGCATCGTATGGTGGTATTATCATAAATGAAGGAACGATAGATATAAATGAAGGACATAAAGATGGTACAGCTATGTATGCAGTTAGTGGTGCTACTGCCATAAATGAAAAGAATGGCACCATTAATTTAAATGGTCATGATGGTATCGGAATGGTTGCTAAAGGTGCAGGCTCCACAATAGAAAATCGTGGTAAAATTTATTTGTCTGGCTCTATGGTAACTCCTAGTGAGAATAATCAGGAGGATTGGGTAACAACACCAGGATTTAACGGGGAAGACAATAAAGGTAACAGAGGCATGGTTATAGGAGACGGAGCTAAAATGATCAATAAAGGTAAAATAATATTTGGTGATTAAGAAGAAATTCAACTGGAGGTTTCAAAGCTTTAATGATAGTTAAAAGCTTATAAACATTTCTAACAATGAATTCTGTGGTAATGTAGTTGAAAGATTTTATCTAGCAGATTAAAAGCCGGGATATCCCGGCTTTTTTCATGTCATGTGGCACAATAAAAAATTTCCTCCAGTGCTAGAATCTACTTAAATAAAAGAGCAGGAGGAAATCATGAAGAGAAAGATATTTAAGAAAGTTTTATTGGTATTTATGGGCGCTATTTTTTTTACAGGATGCAACAGGATATCACCGGTGGAGGGTAGAGGCAGGGAAGACCTACAAAAAGAGATACCGATTAAAACCTCCTCAGAAGCAAGAACCACCTACTCCTATGGGGAAACATTTGAGCTGGAGGAGGGAGGGGGCTTCTTCTCTACGCCTGAAAGGGCTAATATTATCTATACTCCAGAGGACTCCTCTGGATTTATCACCTTTAAAACTAAGGACAAGGTAAAGTCTATCCTTATAAGGTCGAGGAGGAGAGGGAATTACGTAAAGTTGGAAAAACCTGTGGTTATAACGACTTCTACAGGTGGATCTACAACCTCCTTCTACCTCAACGAGGAGGAGCTGATCTCTCTCCTTAAGATCATCCAGGAGGAGGATCTCTCCATAAAAATAAACACCTACTCCAACTATAGGATAGTTAAGCACAGGGGGAGAGCCAGAAATAGAAATATCGCCTATGCTTCATCCTTTGAAAGGGTAGTAGAGGTGAGCAGAAAGCTTTCAAGGAGTTGACCTCTCAGGGGCCTTGAATATTCCCTTATGCTATCCATTACTTTTTTAGAGAGGAAATCCCTGTCTTCCTTGTATTTTATAGGTGAGAATCTGTAAATAAGGAGGAGTTCTATGAAATATCTTATATTGGGAAATGGAGTGGCGGGAATATCAGCTGCTCTCTCCATAAGAGAGCACGATCCCCAGGGGGAGATAAGGGTTATTACAAAGTCTCCCATGCCCTACTACTATAGAATCAGGCTCATAGAGTATCTGGCTGGAAGTACCCCCATTGAAAAGTTAATTGCCTTTGGGGAAGCCTACTACGACGACAAGGAGATACAGGTTACCCTTGACAGGGAGGCTGTGAGAATAGACCACCAGAGGAGAGAGGTACATTTTATAGATGGAGGTACAGAGAGATATGATAAACTTCTCCTGGCTACTGGAGCCAGACCCCGTTACCCAGAAATCGAGGGAATCGACAAGGAGGGAATTTTAAAGTTCAGGGGAGCTACAGACTCAGATGAGATCACCAACTATGTGGAGGTATCCAGAAAGGTGGCAGTTTTAGGGGGAGGTGTTCTCGGAATAGAGACAGCTAACTCCCTTATAAAGCTAGGAAAGGATGTTACTGTAATTGAAGCATCCACAAGACTCCTCCCAAAGCAGCTGGATGTAGAGGGTTCCAGACTCCTTCAGAGAGCTTTAGAGGCTAAGGGGATGAAGTTTATCCTGGGAGAGGAGGTTAAGAGGATCCTGGGGGAGGAGAAGGTAAGTGGGGTAGAGTTTAAGGACGGCACATCCCTTTCTGCAGAGAGTATCGTGTTGTCTGCAGGGATAATTCCCCGGCTGGAGTTGTGTGAAAGTGCCGGTGTAGCTACCAATATGGGTATCCTAGTTGATGAGCACATGGAAACCAGTGTAAAGGGTATATACGCAGCTGGCGACGTAGCTGAGTTCAGAGGAGGCCTCTACGGTCTCTGGATCCCCTCTAAGGAGCAGGGGGAGATTGCAGGGACAAATATGTCGGGAAGACCTAAGAGATACAATCCTACCCTCTCAGAGGTCCGTCTGAAGGTAACGGGGATCTCATTCTTCTCTGGAGGGAATATAGAGGAGAGGGGAGCCAATATCTACAAGTATAATAAAGACGGAATATACAGGAAGTTCTTTGTGAGGGAGGGAAGGATTGTAGGAGCTATCCTCATAGGGGATGGTAAGACCTCTATGAAGGCATCTGGATTTATAAAGAATGGGGAATCCCCAGAAGTTCTCTACGGTCTCTATGAGTAAAATCCCTACTCGTTAAATAAAAGTTTACAACCATTGAAAAAAGTGTGGTATTTTCCCGGGAAAATACCACACTTTTAAAGTTTACTGTGAATTCAGACTTTATAAAAGTTGATTTTTAACTAACTTTACCCTTAACAAAGAGCACGGACTTAAGTCCTTCGCTTAGTTTTATAAGCTTTCCATAGTAGTCTTCCTCGTGCCCCTTCTCTGGAAGGCCCAGCCCCATTAATACAAGGTCGCTGTTGTGGGATATCCTTCCTATGGTCTCCTCTATACTTCCCTCTACTGGTATCACCACCACCTCTGCATCTATTCTCTGCTTCTCAAGCATCTCCTCTAGGATGGTCTTTCTCTCCTCTACCCTCTCCCCTTCACAAGTTATGCTGAGGATCCTGATCTTTGCTCCCTTCCAGTCATCGTTGAGGGTCATAAGGTGAGCCATATTCAGCATAAGGTTACCATTGTTTCTCAGTCCTCCCCACCAAATATCTATACTCTCCTTTCTTCCAAAGGCTGCTGATGAATTTGAGCTGGAGAAAACCAGAAGGTTCTTATTGAGGTAGCTGATCTTTCTCATAAACTCCATCATGGGCTTTATCTTATGGGCCTTCTTTGTCATTCCCATAAGCACTGTATTGGGCTTTAACAGCCCTATACCACTTACCTGCACCGTCTCTGTAAGGGTTTCTCCCATATCCTCCCCTACTACAACCTCGGAGAAGGCATTGAGCTTCCTCTCCCTCAAGAAGGTATTGAGGTTTTCCCTGGCTTCAGCCACCTCCTTCTTCTTGTTCTCTATCTGGCCAAAGATAAACCTTACCAGAGTTATTATACCCCTTCCTTTGGAGAAGTGCTCAGCAAGGTATACAAGATTTCCTCTGCTTTCAGGGGTTCCTGAGAATACAAGGATATCGGGCTTCCAGTTCTTCTCCTGCTTCTCATTGAATCTCAGCTTCAGAAGACACATCCTGATGATAGATACCAGTATCCCGTCTCTCAGATCTCCCCATGCCCTGCTTATATTCTTCTTACTTATATATAGGTAGATCATGAGGGTAAAGGCCAGACAAATAACTGTAGCTGTGGAGTTGATGAGGAACATAACGCTATAGGATCCCAGAGCACCCACAAGGGAGATAATCCAGTGGGTTTTAAATGTAGGCCTGAAGCTGGGGTTCCCCACAAGTATCTCCAGAGCTGCCACCATATTTATAGCTCCGTAGGTGTTCAGGAAGAACATTGTGATTACAGGAGCCACAAAATCCAGGTTTACCATGATGATGAATACAAAGGCCACTGCAAAGCTTAATAGAGTGGCTATCCTAGGTTCGTCGGATTTACCGCTCCCCCTTCCAAGGAACTTAGGCAGTACAGAGTCCCTTGCAAGGGCCTGCATTGTTCTAGGGGCTGATATCATACTTCCCAGAGCAGATGAAAGGGTAGCTGCCCACACTCCTCCGATTATAAATATAGGAAACCTAGTCCTGCTTATAAGTACCAGCTTATCGTTAATGAGTTCCTCCATAGGTATATTAAAGGCAAACCAGAATATAGCCAGGGTATAGATTAAAAATGTCACCCCAATGGCATAGAAGGTTCCAGTAGGTATATTTCTTCTAGGATCTCTCAAATCCCCAGACATACTTACTCCAGCAAGGATTCCTGTTACCGCTGGGAAGAATACTGCAAAGGTCATCCAGAAGTTTCCGCTGTCTGCATAGCTTCCCAGAGCCACAGGTACCTGACTGTAGTCTCCCGATACCAGGATGGTTCCCAGGGACATAATGATGAGGGCAAATATTCCATATTGCATCTTCACTGCCAGGTCTGCCCCTATGGCAGATACAATACCTATTATAATGGTAATTACCACTGATAGTATCGTTGTATTAACATCTGGGAATATTAACTTTACCGACTCTATAAATCCCAGGATATAGAGGGATACAGATATTACCTGGGACAGGTATAGAGGTATTCCTATACTTCCTCCTATCTCAAGTCCCAGACTACGAGAGATAAGAAAGTAGGCTCCTCCTCCCTCTACCTCCATATTTGTGGTAATACTTGCCATGGAAAGAGCGGTAGACACTGTTATCACGTGAGCCAGTACCACTATACCCAGGGCTCCCATTACTCCGGCATTTCCTACTACCCAACCAAATCTCAGGTAGAAGATTACTCCTATTATTGTAAGGAATGTGGGAAGAAATACCCCACTAAATGTTCCAAATCTTTTTTCCATAAGTTTCTCCTTATTCATACTGTAATATTACTGTGCAACTCTATAGCTTCTACATCTCTTTTATTCTTAAATGCAGATTATTCCTTTAAAAAACTACTTTTTAACAAAAGATCAGCTATAGTAAGACACTATACACCAATTCCCATAATAAATTTACTCTAAAATAAATTAAATTTAAATTAAGAACCTTTAAGTTGACAATTCTCATCCTGCTACCTCTGAAAGCTACACATTTAAAGTAAATAAAAAGAGAAGAGGAGTTCCCTCTTCTCTTTTTATTATTAAGGAAAGCATATAACTAAAGATTACTACCGCAGATAAAAATCCATTGCATAAAATTACAAGGAGTAGAGCGTCACGCTCCTTTTTAATGTTTATGTTCAGGGTAGTATACCCTGAGGGCCTCTATACTCTTTTTGAGAGCCTCTACATCCTTCATATCTGTGCTCTGCTTTACCTTCATTGCCCCTGTTACTACCTTGTGATGTTTTATCAGGCGCTCGCTATAGTCCTTCTGACTTTCCTTTACCCTCTGGGTAAGGAAGTAGCTGGAGATAGTGGATATAATGTTCTCTGCATGCTTCTCCTTGTTTACTATCCACCTTACCATCTGGTTCTGCGACTGAAGGTCCTTCCTTCCTGCTAACTTCTCCATCTCAAGGAGGGCTTTTTCTGTGGTAGCTGCATCCTCAAGCATACTCACTACCCTGGCGTGATCATCGTATATTCCGCAGGGAACCTGACAGTGAGCCTGAACACTTCTTTCTGCTCCAATCCAGATAAGGGTAAGAATAAATAGATACATTATTTTTTTCATATTCTACCTCCTGTTTCTTTATAGTAACGTCATCTACTCTATTCACCTGAAAGGGCTCCTTTCCTACAGAGTCATTGAGATTATTTTTCCGCCTTCAGGAGGTTTTTTGTGGGTAAGGAGATATAATAAGGTAGAGGTTAAAGAGAGGTAGTAGCAGGAGGTTGTCATGTGGGAAGAGCGAAGAGCTGATATGGTAAGGGAACAGATAGAGGCAAGGGGGATAACCGACAGAAGGGTTATAGAGGCTATGAAGAGGGTTCCCAGGCACCTCTTTGTCAGGGAGAGGGATATGGAGAAAGCCTACTGGGATTATCCCATCCCCATAGGATGGGGACAGACCATCTCCCAGCCCTTTATTGTGGCATATATGGTGGAGGCTCTCCGGCTTACTGGAGGAGAGAGGGTCCTTGAGATAGGGGCAGGGTCAGGTTATGAGGCCGCCATCCTCTCCCTCCTTGCCAGTGAGGTAGTCAGTATGGAGATAGTTCCAGACTTAGCCAGAGAGGTGGAGATACGTCTCAGAGATCTGGGATATTATAATGTGGAGATAATAGAGGGGAATGGATACAGGGGATATGAGGAGAGAGCTCCCTACGATGCTATTATCCTCTCGGCAGCCCCTGAGAGTATACCAAAATCCCTTATAAAACAGCTGGCTCCCGGTGGGAGGATGATCCTTCCCCTAGGAGGATACTTTCAGAGGCTTGTACTCCTTGAGAGGGGATCTGGTGATAATGTGTATATGAGGGAACTTCTTCCAGTGAGGTTTGTTCCCATGGTTGGATATTAAATTAAAAGAGCAGAGGGATATCTTCTCCCTCTGCTCTTTTAATCTTTATCTTTTTTTTCGAGCTTCCTTTCCCTTCTTCTCTTAAGCTGCTTCATCATGAGACCCATTCTGGGGTTTTTCCTCAGCTTTTCCTCATGCCTTTCCAGAAATCCCCAGTAGAGCTCATCCCACTCATTACACCAGGGCCCCCTTTCAAAATCACTCATCTTTAAGATATAGTTGGAGGAGCTTATATAGGGTTTGGTGGCAAATATTCCCCCGTCAGCAAATTGGCTCATGCCATATAGATTGGGTACCATCACCCAGTCATAGGCATCTATATACATCTCCATAAACCATCTGTAGATCTCATGGGGGTGGTATCCTTTGAGAAGCATATAGTTTCCCAGTATCATAAGCCTCTCTATGTGGTGGCTATAGGCATTCTTAACTACCTTCCTTATTACATTGTCCACTGGGATATTCCCGGTTGTGCCTGTATAGAAACTCTGAG
The DNA here is from genome assembly GCF_027925155.1 of Propionigenium maris DSM 9537. Classification (GTDB taxonomy): domain Bacteria; phylum Fusobacteriota; class Fusobacteriia; order Fusobacteriales; family Fusobacteriaceae; genus Propionigenium; species Propionigenium maris. Next base: position 53,269 of record NZ_BSDY01000009.1, read on the forward strand.
GAAGCTTCTTTTTGTTTTCAAAGTAGTTAGCACCCCTCTCCCTCTCCCCCTCTATAAGGTATATCTGGCGAATAAACTCCCTCCACCCTATTACCTGTCGTATAAATCCCTCTCGTGAGTTCAGGGGGATCTCATGGGCCTCTAGCACCCTCTCAACTACCTCCATAGGTGTTAGCAGACCTATGTTAAGGAGGGGGGAGAGGAGAGAGTGGTAGAGGAACTCCTCTTCCTCTACAATGGCATCCTCATAGTCACCAAAGAGGGGTAGCCTATCCTCTATAAACTCATTCAGCCACCTCCTGGCATCTCCAAAGGTCACCGGATAGATAAAGTTATCCCCGTCTCCTGGATTACGGGGAAAGTTTTTTTCTACATACTCTCTGGCTTCCTCTATATATTTATTCTCACAGGTGGATATAGAGGGACATATATGTCCCTTAGGCAGCTTCTTCCTGTTTTCCTTGTCAAAGCTCCACTTCCCTCCCAGGGGCTTCCCCTTCTCCATGAGAATATTCAGTCTCCTCCTCTGCTCCTTGTAGTAGTTCCCCATAAGGTATTTTTTTCCCTTCTTCAGCTCTCCTCCTATAAAAGCAGGGGAATCGCAGATAATGGCTGTTTCTGGAAGGCTCTTTAATAACTTAGTGTCGCAGGGATCTACAATGTATATCCTGCGCCCTGCTACCATCTCCCTCCAATCCTTTTTATACTCTATATACCTTACTCTGTATCCCCTTCCCAGGAGGTATTCCTCATAAGTCTTCATAGAGGCCCTGTGGAGGATGAGCTTCTTCTTGTGAAAGTTAAAGTCGGTAAAATACCTGCACTCCTCTACCAGGAATACCTCTACCTCTTTTGGCTCTTTCCCAGTAAGGCATGGGTGCTCCTCAAAGAGCTGGTTGGGAAGGATAACTACTATATCTCTCATCTCTCTCCTCCTAAGCCTCGGCTTTAATACAGAGTTTCTTATACACATATGTCATGGTCATCAGGCTTATGGGAAGGGTCACCAGAATACCCACAAGGAGCAGCAGAGCTCCCAGAATATTTAATCCCCATAATATAAGCCCCAGAAGAAAGATATCCATCTTAGCTCCCCTGGTCATCCTCTTACTCTCATAGAAAGCTTCCTTTATTCCCAGCTTCTTGTCTACAATGAGATACCCATAGAAACAGAATATTACTCCCACAACGATACCTGGGACTATTAAGAATAATCCTCCAATAAACACAACTATTCCATAGACTATAGTTGCCAGGAGGTAGGTGAAGAAGATCTCGTTTTGCGGGAGAAGGTCCCTGTAGTCCCCCTCTCCTCCTTCATAGATCTTCAGAGATATTCTTATCATCCCCATTCCCACAAGGGTATGGATAATGAGAGCCAGTATGGAAACGGTCCATGGGGAAGCTCCCATCTGCTCATCCATATATGTGGGTATATACTGAAGTAAGCTCACAACTACCATGAGTATTACAAAAAAAACAGGTCTCTCCTTCACCCTTTCCCATCCATAGGTAAGGGCCTTCTTCTTTAAAAACTTTTCCTTCATAAATCCTCCTCCAAGATCATTTTATTATCCTGCCCAATTTAAATTATCTTCCCACTCCTACCTCCTAGAAACCCATGGGTTCCCCTCTATATAGTACCTCCACAGCATCTCCCTGTAGTCACCGGCATACTCTATCCCTACGCGCCTGGCACAGACTACCTCTCCTGGAACATAACCATCATCCTCCAGCCATATATCTGGTGAGGTAGCTAGGTCCACTCCATTATCCCTTCTCTCTATTCCCAGGGCCATACACAGCTTTCCGGGGCCATTGGTCAGTTCATATTTCTTTTTACAATTCCGAAGCCCTCTCATGACCTCCTCCCCCTCTAAAGGCTCCACACCTCTTATAAGGACTGCGTGGGGGATCCCCTCCACACTGGCCACTACATTAAGACAGTTATACATCCCATAGATTAAGTAGATATAGAGGTGGCCCCCCTGAAGGTACATGGTCTCTGTTCTCTCTGTACGCTTATTCTTCCATGCGTGGGATGCTCTGTCCTCTGGGCCTAGGTATGCCTCGGTCTCCACTATCCTAGCCCTCAGCACACTTCCCTTATAATTCCTCACTAGGATCTTTCCCAAGAGCTCCCTGGCTACCTGCCTTCCCTCTCTTCTGTAGAACTCCCTTGTAAGCCTCACCTTCCTCCTCCCCTTTCATCCTAATTTCTACCCTTCACTCCTATTCTATGCCCAGAACTTTAACTTCCTTTTTCCACTGAATATAAAGTTATTAAAAAGGAGCATGACGGTCCCCCTTATAACCTTATACAGTGGTAATAATCTGTAATTCTATACTTTCCATAATAATTAAAGAAGAAGCCGGGAGCTTTCCGGCTTCTTAATCTTATTCTCTGCTGCCAATAAACCTGTATATAAGGGCACCTATAATAGCTCCCACTATAGGTGCTACCCAGAACAGCCACAGCTGCTCTATAGCCCATCCTCCTGCAAACACAGCTACTCCGGTACTTCTGGCTGGATTAACGGAGGTATTGGTTACCGGTATACTTATAAGGTGGATGAGGGTAAGGCATAAACCTATGGCTATAGGAGCCATCCCTGCAGGAGATCTTTCATCTGTAGCTCCCATTATTACAAATAGGAACATGGCAGTCATAACAACCTCACACACAAGGGCTGCCATAAGGGTGTATCCTCCCGGTGAGTGGGCTCCATATCCATTGGAAGCAAATCCCCCTGCCAGATCAAAGCCTGCCTGACCACTGGCTATAACAAATAATACTCCCGCTGCTGCCACAGCTCCTATCACCTGAACTACTATATAGGGAATCAGATCCCTTGTTTCAAAACGTCCTCCCGCCCAAAGACCTATAGATACTGCAGGATTTAGATGACATCCCGATATATGTCCTATGGCATAGGCCATGGTAAGTACCGTAAGACCAAAGGCAAGGGATACTCCCAGTAGTCCTATTCCTACTTCTGGAAAGGCTGCAGCAAGCACTGCACTTCCACATCCTCCCAATACCAGCCAGAATGTTCCCAATAGTTCAGCTATATACTTCTTCATATTCCTCCTCCTTTATATCTAGACCTTTCTCTAGGCCTTAATCAGCTCTATACACTAGTTTATTGTGGAAAAATAAAAATTCCTCCTTAAACTTTCTATCGCTTTAATCCTCTTTCATCGAAGGAATTAAATTCTTAAACCTAATAGATCTTTCTTTATCAGTGGAGGGGAGATCTTTTTAAAGAGGGAGATAGAGGCAAAGCATCTTCTATTTTATAATTATTTAAGGTTCCAATTAGATTGCACAAAAAAAAACAGAGCCTCCAAGCTCTGTCTTTCGATTATTCCCTTAGATTTTATTTTATACTCTGTTTTTATACCTATCCCAGTTTTTAGCCAGGTCGATGGCCTCATCCAACATCTTATTGGTATAGGTTCCCTTGTAGGCATAGACATAGATGTACTTTCCATCTACCTCTCCCTTATAGCATCTTCTAAAGAGGTCCCTATGGTAGTAGATCTTAAAGTTATAGCCCTTATACTCTGTATCCCTATAGTAGTCATAGGAGGTTACCTGCTCATCCTCCCTGATAATTGTATAGGCTTCACTCCTATAGTAGTTCTTTTCTATATGCACTACATCTCCAGAGCTGTCTCTCTCTATAAATGCCCCATAATCCTTTGGGTTAAATGAGCCCATAAAGAAAAACATAAGAACTACAACTGTTATAACGGTTATACCTATCTCTCCTCTACTCCTCACTTCATCACCTCCTACTCCACAAAGCATCTACTATACCACACTTACCCAAGGGAACCTTAACCCTCTTTTGGATATAAAATTCATGCCTTCCTATTCCCTTAAATTCACTTCTGTCAACAACTTTGATTGAGATAATTTTACTCAGATTATTTTCAAAAAAATAAAAAGCAACGTGACGTTGCATCCTAATAATCAGTTGAAATACTAATTATTTCATGAAAATTCTTAATAAATTCTATACTTTCTTTAATAATAAAAAAACAGGGAACCTCCCTGCTTTTAATTTCCTTTATTTTCTTCTCATACTCATTAAATAGCTGTAAGCAAGGAGGGTTTTCCCGTCCTTTAGCTCCTCTGGCTTAAGGTCGTTAACAGGGACATGAACAATCTCCAGGTACTCGTCCTCATCCAGCTTCTGCTTTCCGTTGGTGAGATCCGTTGCCAGGTAGATATACATCTTTGAGCTTGATATTCCGGGGCTGGTATAGTATTCATAGAGCTTGGTCAGCTTCCCTGCTCTGTAACCAGTCTCCTCCTCCAGTTCCCTTCTGGCTCCCACTTCTGGATCCTCTCCCTCCTCTACAAGTCCCGCAGGTATCTCAAGGATATGATCCTTTACTGCTGGTCTGTATTGGTTTACGAGAATTATCTCATCCTTTTCATTGATTGCAATTACTGCAGCTGCACTCATTCCCTTAAAGAAACTCCACCACACCCTTTGTCCGTGGGGAAGTTGCAGCTCCTCCTGAAAAACTTCCAGATGCTCATTTTGAAATAACCTTCTCTTAGTAAGGTGCTTGTATTTCATAGGTTGCCTCCTAGCCTAAAAGTTCTCTGCACTTATAGAGCATTATCCCGCTGGCCATAGCCACATTCAGAGACTCTGCACTTCCATAGATAGGTATGATTACCTTCTGATCTGCTGTATCTATTATCTCCTGGGCAACTCCCTGCCCCTCATTTCCAAAGATTATAGCATTTCTCTCTCCAAGCTTCATCTCGCTGTAACTTACTGCATCTGTGGCAAGAGCTGTTACAGATAGCTTATATCCCTTCTCTCTTAGGTCTTTCAAGAGCTCTCCGGCCTCCCTGTAGAGAATATTCATATTAAATAGTGACCCCATGCTGCTACGTACACACTTATCATTGTATACATCTACACTTCCCTTGGTGAGGATTATGTCTTTATACCCTGCTGCATCTGCCACCCTTATTATAGTTCCAAGATTGCCGGGATCCTGTACCCTGTCCAGAACCACTATATTGTCCTCCAGGGCCTCCATCTCTCCATCCCTCATCTCATAGATAAGGATTATTCCCTGGGAGTTTTCCTGGGTAGTGATCTCATTGAAGAGGGGTTCCGAGAGGATATACTTCTCACAGTTAAAGGCAGCTATTTTTTCCTCATATCTGTCACACTCTTCACGGATCACTATATATTTAGGGACCTCTTTAAAGTCGAGAAACTTATGTCCCTCAGCTATAAAAAGTTTTTCCTTGTCCCTATACTTTTTAGTCTTTAATTTTTTTATCCTTTTAAAGAACTTATTTTCTTTACTCTTTATTATCTCTGTCTTTCTTATTTCCTCCAAGGTGTCCTCCAATAATCTAATTCCTGATATTACAAAGTATTATATCCTTTCTTTCAGACTTTATCAAGGGTCAAAACACCACTAAAAGGAAATTTCAGCCAAACTTCCCCTGCATATCTTTATGAGATCTTCAGGAGATATCTCTATCTGAACACCCCTTCTTCCCCCGCTTACAACTATCCTCTCATGCTCCCTGGCACTCATATCTAAATATGTAGGGTACCCCTTCTTCATACCCACAGGGGAACATCCTCCCCTTATATATCCCGTTATCTTCTCCAGATCCTTCATAGGGATCATCTCCACCCTCTTGTTTCCGCTTGCCTTGGCTAGAGCTTTCAGGTTAAGCTCAGCTGCCCCTGGTATACAGGCAACTATGTAGCCGCTCCTGTCACCAGTTAGCACCAGTGTTTTATATATTTTGTCCAAATCTACTCCGGTTTTTGCAGCTACAGCCACAGCTCCAAGATTATTTTCATCTACCTCATACTCCCTTACAGAGTAATTTATCTTCTTTGAGTCCAGTATTCTCATGGCATTTGTTTTCTTCAACTTACATCACCTCAATAGATTATAACCATACAGATCCAAAAGTTGCAAAAAAAACATATTTTTGACATATTGGTAACATAAAATAGTTGAGTAAAAAATTGAAATCATATAACATTGAAGGGTAATATTATATATAGTCAATGAATGAATTATTAGCAAATTCCTTTGTGGATAATTCATATCAAGACAGTATAGTTTATTCATTATGCTATTTATATAAAAGATAAACTATAATCTCAATTTTTACTAATACTTATGAAGGGAGTCAGTATGAAAAACTTAAAGAACATCATTGTCCTACTTCTTGTGTTTTTAGTTGTAGGGTGTAGCAGCGTAGAGGAGAGGGAAGATCTCGTTACTCCCCCAGTAAAGGAAGTGGTAGATGAAAAGCCCGTAGTTGAAACCCCTGTAGAGGAAGTGGAAAAGCCTGTAGTAGAGGAAGAGAAACCTGAGGAGAAGGTCGTAGAGCCTGTGAAACCAGTTATTCCTCCTAAACCCAAGGAAAATCCTAAAAAGGAGATAGTTATTGTGGGAACAGCAGATCTTCACGGAAGGATCTTTCCCTATAAGTACAAGGAGTTTGACAGAGACGATGTAGGAGGTTTTGCCAGAGTAGCCACCTTTGTAAAGAAGATGAGAAGGAAGTACCCTGATATGCTCCTAATCGATATGGGAGATGCCTACTTCTATGAACCCTTTGTAAAGGCCGATTCTCCATCTGTGGTAGGTATCTTAAATGACCTGAAATACGATATGATGGTCATGGGGAACCACGAACTCTATATGAAGAACTCATACCTCATGGAGGAGATGGGAAAGTTCAATGGAAAGGCCATCGTTAACAATGTATATAAAGCCAAGGATCACTCAGAGGGAATAATCCTTCCAAGCTATGCCATCTTCAACATAGACGGAGTAAGGGTTGCCTTTACAGGAAGCTCCATCCCTCAGAAGGGGATCAGAAAGATCCTCCTGAGCTATGAGTACGATATAGCCGATCCCCTCCTAGAGACCCAGAGATCTGTAGAGGAGATGGAGGGGAAGTATGATCTTCTTGTGGGAGCCTTCCACCTAAATAAGTTTGGACAGGACGGAGACAGTGGTGTTGTGGAGGTAATGGAGGGAGTTCCTCAGTTTGACTTTGCCTTCAATGGTCACGAGCATGTAGATGAGGGAGACTGGAGTGCCGTCGGTAAACACATCATCGCTAACAATGCTTATGGAATAACAGCTTCCTACGCTGTGGTTAAGATGGAGCTCATCAATCAGAAGTGGACAGTAAAATCTATTGAACCTCACATAGTTCCCCTGGAGAACCTTGAACCCGATCCTGAGTTTATGAAGAAGTATGAAGAACTTCACCAGGAAACAATAGATTATGTGGACAGCGGATTCCACAACTGGGAAAAGATCTACCACAAACTTCACCAGTATATTATCCCTTAATAGCCGAGAACCCTTTTAAAGGGTTCTTTTTTTAATTCCTCACTATATGGTTTTATGTCATTAAAATTATTGACAAAATTAACTTTTTTAACAACATAGTTTTAAATACGAAAGGAAAGAACTTTTAAAACAGGTATAATATTTTGAGGTAGGTGATAATAATGAAGGTTTCATTAAAGAAAAATATTCCAATTCAGATAGTGCTTTTAATTGGAGGCTTACTTCTCCAGTTTCTTTTAATTGTCTATATAGAAAGTAAAAATATCTATAGCCAGGTGGATAGGAACCTCTACATGGGAGCTATGGATGTAAAGTTTATCCTGGAGGATGACTTCGTGAACAAGGATCTCAACAGAGATTCCCTTAACCTGGAGGAAATATATGAAAGGGCTCTTCTTCTCAATGAAAAGGCCATGGAGAAGGGTCTGGACTACCTCTATATCCTGGTTAAGGATGGAGATGATATCGTCTACGCCATAATGAGCGATACGAGGGAGGAACTGGACAAGCTTGAGAGTGGAGGATACTGGCTCTCCCTTAAAGACGTTGAGGACGATTCCTTCAATGAAACGTGGAAGGCCTTTGATTCGGAAAAACCTGTTTATCTGGAGTCCTCAGACCTATGGGGAGGTTATAGGTCTGTCTATATACCTGAAACTTCAAGGGATGGGAGAAAGTATATTGCTGGAGCCGATTACACCACTACATCCCTCAACAGGATAATCTTAATGAGAAGTATTAAGATCTCTCTTCCCTTTCTTCTCTCCATGCTTATAATTATTCCCGTTGTCATCAAGATCAGGCAGAATATTATGGATAAGAGAAGGATGGAAACCTATATCAGCAATATGGATGTAAGGGATCCCCTTACAAATGCATACTCAAGAAAATACGGCCTCCACCTCCTCTCCCTTCAGATAGAGGAGTATAACTCCGTGGGTAAAAAATTCTCCATCTGTCTCATCGATATTGATAATCTGAAATTTATAAATGAAACCCAGGGGATGGAAGCAGGGGACACAATTATTACAGTGGTTGACAGAATCATTGCCATGGTTTTCAGAAAAACAGATTCCATTATAAGGCTTGAGGGAAATAAATTCATGATCATCCTCCCAGAGTTTAACAGGCGATACTCCAAGAATGCCTATGAGTACCTGGATGAGAAGATCGATTACTTCAACCAGTTTAACAAGAGGGGGTACTTCATCAGGCTGAACTACACAATGAGCGAGTATACAGGGGGATCTATGAAATCCTTCATAGAGGAAACCAGGCAAAACCTTAAGATCGAGAGCAGCCAGGAGGACTGGAAGAATAAGAACCTCCAAGACGATATTATGAGGGGAATTAAAAATCATGAGTTTAAGGCATACTTCCAGCCCAAGATCTATCTCAGAGAGAAAAGGATCGCTTTTGAAGCCCTGGTTAGGTGGGAACACCCTGAAAAGGGCTTGATACCACCAAATATGTTTATTCCCCTTGCAGAGAAATCATTTCTTATAAATGAAATTACCAAGGTGGTTCTGGCGGATTCCCTTGAGCTTGCGGGAATCCTGGGAACCAGTATTTCAGTGAATCTTTCACTGATCTCCTTTGAAAACATTCAGTTTTTAAGGGAGTTAAAGGAAAAGCTTATAGCTTCCTCATACTCTGAGTTTATTACCTTTGAGCTCACAGAAAGTGTAGCCATAAACGATTTTGAAAATACCCTTGTAAAGATGAATGAACTGAGGGAAGCAGGAGTCTCCTTCTCCATAGATGATTTTGGAGCCGGGTACTCCTCCCTTCCATTCCTTGAGAAGCTACCTATAAATGAGATAAAGATAGACAGGTCCTTTATCAACAATATCAATGTCTCCACCATGAATGAGCTGGTAATTGAATTCGTGAACAAGATTGCCCATCTCAAGGGGTTCAAAGTTATCTGCGAGGGTACAGAGGAGGAGTCTCAGATAAAAAAACTCATCCACCTGGGAAACTACAGCTTTCAGGGGTATTACTTTGGAAGGCCTGAACCGGCCAGCCAGGTCATAGAGAAGTACACCAACAACTTCTACCATAGGAAGATGGACAGCTTTACCCAGTAGAGATTTGAAAAGATTTAGGATTAATAGTATAATAACAGGGATTATTAATGTTACATTGAGGAGAAGTATGAAGTATTTTTTATTTTTAAATCACCCTAAAAGGGACACCCTTTCTATAGTCTCGCCAGAGAAGGAGGAGATGGCCAGAAAGTATTTTGACACAGCAGATACCATAGAAACCACTGTGAAGATTAGAGGTATAGAGTATCCGGCTGTAGTAGATTTCGAGCTCTTTGCCAACATGGCAAACTTTGACTGCTTCAACTGTGTTGAGCACTGTTGTGGGGATAATCCCTCCATCTATGAAGAGCAGACTAGGGATTTTATCCTGAAGAATATAGAGGAGTACAATAGGCTCACCAAAAATAACGATATCCTTCAGTGGGAGGGATATTCCCAGAATGAGATAGAAAAAAGTATCTCTGAGGACCCACTTATGGTGCCAGAAAAGCACGTTGAGGAGGAGATCATCAACTGTACCTGTTCATTTAAGTGCAATAACAGCACCACCCTATGCTCTATCCACTCCATATGCCTAGACAAGGGAATGGATTCAGCTGAGATCATCCATAGAAAGCCTGTTATATGTAGCCTGTGGCCAATAGAGATATTAGCAGAGGATGACCTCTCCATGCTCTATATAACCCTGCCAGATGATTTCACCAACGGCTTTACCATAGAAAACTACTATACAAAGTCGTGTATCAATGAGGAGTATGCATCCAGTCCTATATTCAGAAGGGAAAATCCAGATGGCTTTTTAGAGGAGGAGTATGAACCCTTTATCACAGCATATAAGGACACTCTCATCTACGGTTTGGGAAAAAGGTGTTATGAAGATATAAAGAGCGCTCTTATTGAGTATGAGGTGTTAGAGGAGGAGGACTTCCACATGGAGGTTCAGCAGATCCACAGTAAAATATAATCAAAGAGAACTCAGTAGATCTGAGAGCTCACTATCGTTAAAGAAGAGTCCCCAGGTATCTGGGGTCTTTTTATTTACCATTGACACTTACGTAAAGTCATATTGTACATTGTGAATGATAAAGTCACATTTATACTTTTAATCAAGATAATCTTTCTGGGTTTATAGAAGGGCAAGGAAAAGACTCTTAAAGCTTTCTATAGAATGCTTAGAATATAAAAGTTATAGTGAAAATTGAAGTTTATATGCAAGGGGGAGAGCATTTTGTATTTGAATACACTGTTAAATATTGAAAAGGATTTCTATGGATACCTGAAGAGGGATTACGGTCTTTCCAGAACCGATATCTTTATAATAATGACATCTGGAAGGTACGATAATATGACCGCCTACTCCCTGGCAAGTATGACTGGGTTTGACAGATCCCTTATCACTAAGCGTCTAAGGTACTTAGAGGAGAAGGAATTTATAATAAGGGAAGATCACTTGGGTAAAAAGATAATAAACCTTAAGGAAAAAGCCAGCATAGTTAATAGAGTGCTGGAAAAGATAACTTTAAATTAGGAGGTTTCTATGAAAAAGAGTGGATTTACCCTTATCGAACTCATGGTTGTTATAGTTATTATAGGGGGATTAGCAGCTATAACTTTACCAAAGTTTGAAGATATGAGAAAAGAGGCGGAAATAGCCCAGATACAAGCAAACACCAAAAATATAAGAACAGCCATTGCCATGTGGGAGGTAAAGCATGGGGATCACATGTTTAATCATAGAAGCTCTCCAGGCAATAAAGAGAGTCATATATTCACAAATGATGCGGATCTTGATTCAGATTTTCTGAAAATTTTAGGAAAAGATACACTTCCCAATCTACCAAACTACTCAGATAAACACAATTTCTATGTTCCTGTTACTAATTTTGATAAGTTTATGGAATATCATTGCAGATATGGAGCTGTTGGATGGGCTGTTAATCAACAAGGTGAAATCTACCCAGCTGTAGACTTTGAAAGATATAAAAAATTTAATATCACTTGGAAGAGTTTCTAGTAAAAAACAAAATCAATCAGAGCTTTGGCTCTGATTTTTTATTGTATGCAATAATACATCATTGCTTAAAATCTATAAAAACCATATAATAGATTTTTTATTTGAAAAACACTTCTTAAAATGTTAATATTTATCAATTTACATATTGGTATAAATGAATAAATATCTAGGAGGAATGCTATGAGTATAGAAAGTGTTAAACAGTATTTTTTAGACAACGACCTTCCCCTTAAGGTGATAGAACCTGAAGCTGACACCTCAACTGTGGAAAAAGCTGCTATGGCTATAGGTGTAGAACCAGATATGATTGCTAAGACCTTGGCTTTTCAGCTGAAGGAAAAGTGTATCCTAATCCTTACCAAGGGTGGAGCCAGAACAGACAATAAAAAGTTCAAGAATTACTTCAAGGAGAAGGCAAAGTTTGTTCCCTTAGAGGATGTAGAGGGAGTTACAGGTCATCCTGTAGGTGGAGTGTGCCCCTTTGGATTAACAAATGAACTAGAAATATACCTTGATATTTCTTTAAAGGAATTTAATACAGTATATCCAGCTGGAGGATCTCCAAACTCAGCTGTGAAGATAGATGTGGATTATTTAGAGGAAGTTACTAAAGGAACATGGATTGATGTCAGTAAGTAATAGAGCTAGTCACAGCCTCTTATCACTTCAACTTTCAGGGAGAAAAGGCTCCCATAAATAGTTCAGTTTATATAGGATTGATTATATGAAAGGAGGATTATTAGATGTTCAGTGAAAATATAAGCTTACTGGTGAAGTTGCTTCTGGATGCTAACTTTGAGAAGATTACAATAGAGGACTCTGTAGTAACTGCCAGTAGACTTTACCTCGATGAAAGAGATCTTCAGGAAGTTAAGTTCCACGTTGGCAAACAATACGTTAAGTATCTTGCAAAGCATAGAGAACAAGATATTAGAATTGATTTAGCAGACCTTAAAAGCTATATCGAAAATTTATAAATAGAAATAACCATTTAAAAAAGTTGATATAAACCTTTTCATATGGTATAAATATATCATATAGCGAGCTGGAATTGGTGAAAGCCAGCAAAACTTTAAATTTGATATTAAAGATATTAAGACTATAATTACTTTAAATATATTTTCTATGTATTCATTTGTGTTAATCATAATTGAAGAGAATTAGATGTTTTAAGGGAATTTAAGATCTCAGCCTGATATTCCCAGGCTTTGATTTTGAGTTCCCTTTTTTAATATATTTCATAAAAAACAAGACTTTAAAAAGAAAAAATTTAATAATTTATTTTAAAGGGAGGAAAAGATGAGCATTAGTGAAAATATTAAGGGGAATCTACCTAGAAATGAAATATTAGAAGAATTAACCAATGAAATAACTAGGCTGCATGGAAAACTGGATAATTCAGATGCAGTTGGAGAATTTGATGAAATTAATGGCAGAATTAAAGGTCTCAATTTTGCCAGAAGTATTATTTCTTCTACAAATAACAGTCAGTAAATTTAAATCACTACACAATGAATTAAAGTAGCAAAAGTAAGATATAAATAAAGGGGGCAATTATGAGAAAAATCATTTACTACTACAACGGTAAAAAAATAGTCGGAACTAAGGATAGTAGGTTAGAAACTTTTCAGGTAGGTGGATGTGAAGAAGTTAGATATTTAATCGACGGAATCGAAGTATCGGAATATATCTACAGAGAGGTAAAAAAAGCAATTAAAAGTTGGGAAGTTTAGATTTCCTTTAAATTTTATAAAAACTCTGAATTTAATGAACATCAAAAAGGCTGGGAATTTAATTCCCAGCCTTTTTAAACTTTAATCTCTATCAGTTCTCAACAAGCCATAGTTACTTCTTCCTATAAACTCCTCTCCAACCCTATAGTATCCTCTGAGTTCTCCCTCATAGGCAAATCCGCACTTCTCCAGTACCTTTTTAGATCCCCTGTTTGTGGAGTAGCAGTTAGCTTCTGCCCTATGACCCTTAAGGGTATCAAATATGTAATCAAGAGCCATCTCACAGGCAAAGGTTCCAATCCCCCTTCCCCAGTACTCCTCCATCAGCTGATAACCTATCTCATAGACTCCCTCAATCATTGGTACAGCCATTACACCGAACTGCCCTATGAAGTTGCCACTGCTTATCTCCCTAAGGATAAACACCATATTGGAGGGCTTCCTCCCCTCCTTTAACTCCCCTTCCATCTGAGCAGCTATAGGTTCAAAGTATCCCCTATACACCTCCTCAGGGGCAGGAGCAAAGAAGAGATACCTGCATACCTCAGGATTTTTCAGCATCTCAACTATATCCTCTATATCCTCATATTTTAGAGGGCTTATCTCTATCTTCTCTAAATAATTTTTAACCTCTTCCATCTACACCGCCTTTGTTCTCTCCTTAAGCCACTCCAGATCACTTCCCTGAAGCATAGGAGATAACTTCTCATATGTCTTTGCATGGTAGTCATTGAGCCATTCTCTCTGAGCCCTTGTAAGCTCATCCACAAGTATAGCCCTTGTATCTATAGGGAAGAAGGTTATAGTTTCCAGTTCATAAAACTCACCAAACTCTCCCTCCATAGATTTTCTCACAAATACAGTATTCTCATGTCTTATTCCGTGCCTGTTTTCCTTGTATACTCCTGGTTCTATGGTAATAAGCATCCCCTCATCCAGTGGATTGTTGTAGGAAGGTCTCTGACCAAACCCGCAAGGACCCTCATGGATATTCAGGAAGAAACCTACCCCGTGCCCGGTACCACACTTATAGTCCAGTCCTGCATTCCACATAGGCCTTCTGCAGATGGCATCCAGGGCGTATCCCGTTGTCCCCTTGAGGAACCTTGTTGTAGACAGGTCTATGACTCCCTGAAGGGCCAGAGTGAAGTCCATCTTCTCCTCCTGGCTCAGCTCTCCCATTACAAGAGTTCTGGTTATATCAGTTGTCCCCTCTCTGTACTGTCCCCCTGAATCCACAAGGAAGAACCCCTTTCTCTCAAGCTTATAGGTATTCTCCTCAGTTGCCTTAAAGTGCATCATAGCAGCGTGATCTCTGTATCCTGCTATGGGATCAAAGGAATTGTAGTAGAAGCTTTCATCCTCTCTCCTGAATCCCTCCAATACCTTCTCAGCTTCTAGTTCAGTGAGGCCATTTCCTGCATTTTCCTCGATGTAGTTGAAGAATTTAACAAGGGCCACACAATCCTTCAGATATGCTGTTCTCGTGTGCTCCATCTCTACCTCATTCTTACGAGCCTTGGCCTTGGTTGTGTGATCCTGCTGATCGATCACCTTTCCACCCTCTAGGATACTGTAGATATATCTGCTTGTTCTCTCTGGATCGCAGATTATTCTCTTTCCCTCTACTCTCTCCCTTAGGTATTCACCGATCTCGTCATAACCCATTATATCTACCTCGGTGTTGTTTAACTCATCTTCCAGCTCCATGTCTACCTTGTCCATATCCACAAAGAGGACTGTATTCTCCTCCTCTACCACCACATAGGAGTAGAATAACGGAGTATTCCTTACATCCTCTCCCCTCAGGTTCAGGAACCATGCTATATCATCCAGTGAGGAGAGTACATACATCTGGGCATTTTTATCCCTCATCTCCTCTCTGAGCTCCTCTATCTTCACCTCTCTATCCTTTCCAGCCCACTTGGAGTCGTGGTCAAAGATAGGAACCTTGGAAAGATTTGGTCTTCCATTCCAGGTCTTCTCCAGAGCATCCTCACAGATCTCATACTCTACCTCCATATTCACAAAGGCTTCATGGATCTTCCTGAATGTACTCTCATTTATTACCCTTCCGTCAAAGGCTACCCTTACCTTTTCTCTCCCCTGAAGCTCCTGAGCAATCCACCTGTCATAGGCAGGGACACCCTCAACCCCCATCTTAAAGAGGTCGAAACCTGATTCCTCCAGCTGTCTCTCAGCCTGAATAAAGTATCTTCCGTCTGTCCATACTCCGGCCTTCTCTCCCAGTACTACAGCTGTACCTGCACTTCCTGTAAACCCTGTGAGCCACTTTCTTCCCTGGAAGTGGTCGGCTACATACTCCCCCTGATGAGCATCGCTGCTAGGTACAATATAGGCATCTATACCTCTTTCATCCATGTATTCCCTTAAATCCATCAGTTCCCTTCTCATTGCCATCCCCCTCTTCTATTCCTTTATTTTTTAGACATCTCCTCAGACTTTTCCATGCACTTTATCATGGCTCCCACTACAGCAGCTTTCATTCCTCTCTTTTCTAGCTCAGTTACAGCTTCTATAGTGGTTCCCCCTGGGGAACATACCATGTCCTTCAGTTGCCCTGGATGCACTCCAGTTTCAAGGACCATCTTAGCTGCTCCCAATACCGCCTGACTGGCAAACTTATACGCTTTTTCCCTTGGCATTCCTTTTAATACTGCAGCATCTGCCATGGCCTCTATAAACATAAACACATATGCAGGAGCAGAACCGCTGGCACCGATTACCGCATGTATCATCCTCTCCTCTACTTCCTCTACCTTACCAAATCCCTCTAGAAGGTATGCCACCTCCTTCTTCTCATCCTCCTCTATATTCCTGTTGGGAGTAAGAGATGTCATAGCTTCCCCAACACACGCTGGAGTATTTGGCATTATTCTTATTACCTTCTTGTCGTCTCCTATAATATCCTCGATGGCATCGATGGTCACCCCTGCAGCAACCGATACCAGTATCTTCCCGTCGAGCTTTTCCTTTATCTCTTCCAGAACTGAATAGCAGATATGCGGCTTTATTGCCAGGAATATTATCTTACACTCCTCAGTCATCTCCTTCATATCCAGAGCTATATTTATCTTGTAGTTATCAATAAGCTCCTCCCTTCTCTTTAGGGAGTCTTCATATATCCATATATCATTGGAGCTCAGTCTGGATTGAAGGATCCCTTCAAGCATTGCTCCACCCATACTTCCACATCCTATAAATCCTATCTTCATCCTATCCTCTCCTCTCTGTTTTTTCTTGAGATGCTCCTCAGATACTATATTAGCTGACTTCTTTAAAAATCTCAATTTTTTTTATCTTTATATTCTATATATTTTTATCTTTTTTAACTTCTTTTAAAAAAATATTTTATATTAATCAATTATAGGACTTTATTGTGTTGTGAGATGAAGTTTTTTAATACAATAAAAAAGGAGAACTTTTTAGCTCTCCTCTCTATAAAACCTTATTTAGATTTTTATCTTTAAATCCTCTTAATCTTCAAACTCATTCTTTACCTCTACTATCTTATCCAGAGCCTTCACAAAGGCATCTACAACATCTGGATCAAACTGCCTACCGCTCTCACTCATAATATAATCCACTGTTTTTTCAACATCCCAGGCTTCCTTATAGGGCCTCCGGCTCACAAGGGCGTCAAACACATCTGAAATTGCCGCTATTCTGGCGAATATATTGATCTCCTCTCCCCTCAGCTTATTGGGATATCCCTCCCCATTCCACTTCTCGTGGTGTTCAGCTGCCACAGTGGCAGCCATCTGAAGGAGGTCACTCCTACTTCCCTTCATGATATTAAATCCCAGGGTGGGATGTGTATTTATTATCTCCCTCTCCCCTTCATCCAGCCTTCCGGGTTTCTGTAGAATATCATCTGAGATTCCGATCTTTCCTATATCGTGCATGGGAGCCACCTGTAGAAGAAGTTCAGCGTCTTTTTCAGAGAGTCCATACTCCTTGGCAATATAATAGCAGTACTTGCTCATACGGATTACATGCCTTCCCGTTTCATTGTCCTTATACTCTGCAGCCAGCCCCAGCTTCTTAATAATTTCCAGCCTTGTCTCATTTAGTTCCCTGGTCTTCTCCCTTACCAGCCTCTCCAGCTCTATTGTCTGATTGGAGAGGGCAAGGTGTGTTTTCACCCTTGCCCTCACTATCATAGCACTTACAGGCTTGGTGATATAGTCCACAGCTCCCAGTTCAAACCCCCTTGCCTCATCCACATCCTGGTCCTTGGCGGTAACAAAAATAACCGGGATATTCTTTGTTCTGGGATCCTCCTTCAGCCTTCTGCATACCTCAAATCCATCCATACCGGGCATCATTATATCCAGAAGAACTATGTCTGGGGGAGTCTTTGAAACTACCTTTAGAGCCATCTCACCACTTGTAGCAAAGATGACCTTATAGTACTCCCTGAGTATTCCCTTGAGCACATCTATATTTTCCAGGGTATCGTCCACCACAAGTACCGTCTGTCTCTTCTCTACACCTTCCATGACTACTCCTCCTCCAAACTTTCGACCTCTTCAGTGAGTTTTTCAAGGTGATCAAGGGCTCCTTCAAAATCATAGTTGTTGATACACCCCTCAACCCTTCTGAGGAGCTCATCCACTCCCCTTCCAGCAAGATGAGATTTGATCTCCTCCAGCTTCTCCTCGGCCTCTGTATCGTACTCTTCCAGGAGCTCCTTGAGGCCCTTCAGTTCCCTTCCTACTGTCTCTGGATCAATCTCAACTTTAACGGTAGTTTTTTCCTCCTTAGAGGTATCTGAGGTAAGTACCTCTATCTCTTCACAGATCTTCACTATCTCCTCATCTACTATACCTAGAAGAGAATCCACCTCCCCATTTTCCTTCAGTCTTCCCTCTAACTCCTTGGCAAGCTCATATAATCTCTTAGCCCCTATATTACCTGCCACTCCCTTGAGAGTATGGGCACCTCTTATATTTTCATCCCTCTTACCTTCAGCCACTGCCTTTTTCAGGTCCTCTGCAAAGTTCAGGTTATTTTCTCTGAACTTTTTCAATATCTCCATATAGAGCTTGGTGTTTTCACCTACCCTCTTAAGGCCCTCGGTGGCATCTATATCCTTCAGAGTTTCCTTTATCTTTTTACCTATATCTTCCTTCCTCTCTTCCTCACCATCTCCTACAAAGATCTCTCGCCTTCCAGGCTCTATAAATTTTACAAGAGATTCATAGAGAAGGGTTTTATCTATGGGCTTGGTTACATAACCGTTCATTCCAACCTCCTCTACCCTCTTTTTTGTTCCAGACATGGCATCTGCACTGAGTGCTATTATAGGAAGTTCCCTGTATCTCTCTATCTTTCTCAATTCTGTTGTGGTCTCATACCCGTCCATTACAGGCATCTGCAGATCCATAAGGACCACGTCAAACTCCTTTCCAGCCGCCAGGGCTTCAATTGCTTTTTGACCGTTCTCCTCCACCTCTACATGAAATCCCTCGCCCTCCAGAATAGCCCGGATAACATCCTGATTTATAAGGTTATCCTCTACAACAAGTATCTTAGCTCCCCTGATCTCCTCAAAGCCTTCTGGGTACTCTCCGCTGCTCCTTCTGTGGTTGTCTATCATCTCCTCTACTCCAAAGACCTCCATTATATTATCAAAGAGAACCGACTGACTTACAGGCTTCATGAGAATTGTTTCGATACCCTCCCTTCTGGCCCTGTCAACTATATCTTCCCGTCCAAAGGCTGTTACCATTATTATCTTAGGCAGAGTCTTTTTTCCTCTCTCCTTGATGAGCTTCCAGGCTTCAATTCCATCTATTCCTCCAAGCTTGAGATCCATGAGGATGAGGTCTATCCCTTTCTCTTCACCAAGAGATGCTTCAAACTGAGACACACTCTCCTCTCCAGAGGAAACCAGTATTGTTTCAAAGGAGAAATCTGTAAGGTAGCTGTCCATAACCCTTCTTGCGCTTTCATTGTCATCTACTACCATGACCCTCAGACCTTTGAGCTCTTTGGCTACGGCCTTCCTCTTGACTCCCTCTCCCCTCTTCAGAGTAATTGTAAAGAAGAAGTTACTTCCCTCTCCATACACACTCTCTACATCTATCTCTCCTCCCATTAAGCCTACAAGGTGTTTGGAGATACTCAGTCCAAGTCCAGTTCCTCCGTATTTTCTTGTGGTTGAAGCATCAGCTTGGGTAAATGCTGTAAAGAGTTTCTTTCTCTGCTCCTCTGTTAGTCCTATCCCTGTATCCTTAACCTCAAACTTCAGCTCCACCCTTTCACTGTCTACATCCCTTGAGGTCACCCTCAGGAGAACCTCTCCCTTGTCGGTAAACTTAATTGCATTGTTGGTAAGGTTGAGTAGGATCTGTCCTATCCTCAGAGGGTCACCTATGAGGTAATCTGGAATGTGACTGCCCCTTTCAATAACAAATTCTATCCCCTTCTCTGCCGATTTAAATCCGCTTATATTGGAGAGTCCCTCTAGAACGTTGTCCAGACTAAAGGTTGTGTACTCAATATCCATCTTCCCGCTCTCAATCTTTGAGAAGTCCAGTATATCATTTATTATTCCCAGAAGGTTTGTAGCTGATCTCCCAACCTTGTCCACATAATCCCTCTGCTTACCAGAAAGATCGGTTCTCTTAAGGAGATCATTTAATCCCAGGATGGCATTCATGGGAGTTCTTATCTCATGACTCATATTAGCCAGGAATTCACTCTTAGCCTTTGTGGCACTCTCAGCCTTCTCCTTGGCTTCCTCCAGCTCCATATGAATACGCTTTATATCCTCTATATCTATCATAGTGATGATGTGAGCCTGCTTCTCCATATACTTTAAAAGGTGGGAGGAAAACAGGGTCCACCTTTTTTCTCCGCTGCCTATACGCCTTAGCTGAACTTCGTAGTTTTCAACTCCTGTCTTTCTCCGGAGCTCCCTCACCCTCTCGTCCCCCTCTACATATAGATCTATCATTCGGTGGTTATAGAGCTCCTCCTGGGAGATAAGGTTAAACTCAACCATGGCTTCATTGGCCCTCACTATCCTTTCAGTTGATGTATCTATTACAGCCATGGGAACCGGTGAGTTGTCTATAATCTTATTTGTAGTTTCCATGGTCTCAATAATCTTTCTTTCAGCTTCCTTTCTCTTCTTGATCTCCGAGACCAGTCTTCTGTTCCAGACAATTATTGAGGTAAAGATAGATCCCAATATCACCACTGCCAGTGTCCCCACCTTCCAGATGAATACCCAGTCTATCTCCTTCTCTATTGGCATCTCCGTCCACTTGGTTTCTATAAGATGCTTTTCATCCTCGGTAAATGAGTAGAGGATCTTATCCAGTATTGGAACTAGCTCTGGATGCCTCTTATTTACTCCCATGGATAGTTCCACTGTATATGGTGTGGTCAGGATAACCTCGATATTATCCAGTCCCATCCTTTTACTGGAGTAGTTTATACTCATTATAGTATCCATCACTGCAAAGGCCCTTCCCTCAGCCACTGCCTTAACAGCTCCTGAAGTATCATCATATAGGAGCAGCTGGTATTCTGGGTAGTCCCTTTCTAAATAGTGCTCTACTATACTCCCCTCTACCACAGCTATCTTTCTCTCTTCAAGGGAATCGATATCAGCGACCATTGGAGAATCCTCTCTGGTAGCTATTACCACTGGCAGCTCCAGATAGGGATTGGTAAAGAGTAAAGTTTTCTCCCTCTCCTCGGTCCTGGCTAGTCCTGCCACAACATCTATCCTGTCCTTTTCTACTCCTTCTAATACTTCCCTCCAGCTTAGATCTTTTTGAGGAACCATATCTATCTCAAGTTTTTCATTGATAATCTTTATATACTCAGATATTACCCCTGAAAACTCATCTTCAGAGTTTAGATAGGAGTAGGGAGGCCAGCCCCTGAATATACCCAGGCTTAGTTGGCGATTCTCCTGCAGCCAGGATCTTTCATCCTCTGTGAGCTCTAATATATCTTCCCTTGCTGGTGTCAGCCACTTATTTATAAGATCGTTTTTTTCCTTTATGGTTATGGAGGCTATCCCCTTGTTTAGTATAGATAGGAGCTCCCTATTTTCAGGTTGGGTGGTTATATGCAGTTCCTCAAAACCCGGTTCCTTAAAGTCCACCCTCCCGGAGACAGCAACTCCAGAGATAAAGTTTATCCTTGTGAGGTAGTTTAAGGTTGCCAGCCTTCCAAGGGTGGCATCTGCATCTTCGTAGATAACTGCCTTTATGGATTCCAGTGGATCATTGGTAAGGTGGAGCTGTATCTCTGGATAATCTCTTCTGAGAATCTCCTCCTGATAAAATCCCTTTGGAACAGATACTATCTTGCCACTCAATTCCTCTAAGTTTTTATACTGTTTCTCCTGCATGCTTAGGATTACATTTGGGTTGGTGGCAAAACTGTCTGAAAATGCCATATATTTCTCCCGTTCAGGGGTTTTTACAACTCCCAGAAGTACATCTACTCCCCCCTCCTTAAATATCTCCACAAACTCCTTCCATGTGGGACCTGTAATGTACTCCACCTTAAAACCGGCCTTGGAGGAAATTATATCCATATAATCCACTGCAAATCCCCTTGGCTCTCCCCCCTCGCTGAAATTAAAGGGTGGCCAGTTTGTTTCATTGTGCACACGGACTACTGGATTTTCCTTTATCCACCTTATCTCCTCATCTGTAAGCTCCAGGCCCTTTTCCGTTCCCACAGCCATCCACTTATCCATAAGCCTGTTTCTCTCCTCTACCGTCACCTGGGTGATCCCCTTATCCAGGATGGAGGCCAATATTCTATTATCCTTGTGGGTAGCAATAAAGAGATCATCTATATCGTGCCCCTTGAGCTTCAGCTCTCCAGAAATGGTAACCCCCGATATAAAGTTGGTCCTTACCAGGTAGTTTAATGGAGACAGCTCTCCCAAGGTAGCGTCTGCTTCCCCGTAGATAACTGCCTTTATGGAATCCAGCAGATCATCTGTGAGGTGAAGGTTTATATTGGGATACTCTGCTCTCAGGATCTCCTCCTGGTAAAATCCCCTGAGCACCGATACTGTTTTCCCCTCTAACTCCTCTAAGCTACGATACTCCCTTCCCCTCATACTCAATATGACATTGGGATTCTTTACATAGGGCTGGGTATACCTGAGATAGGTCTGTCTTTCAGGTGTCTTCACTATATTCAGCATGACATCTATCTCACCAGACCTAATCATCTCCAGAAACTCACTCCATGTAGGGCCGCTTACATACTCAACCTTAAGCCCTACATTTTCAGCCACACGATCCATAAACTCAATGGAAAATCCCTTTGGAACTCCCCCCTCATTGAAGTTAAAGGGAGCCCAGTTCATCTCATTGTGAACACGGATTACCGGATTTTCCTCTATCCACCTTACCTCCTCATCGGTCAGCTCTCCCTGGGTATAGACACACGATCCTGCTATTATATATAGTATTCCCACTATAAGTGTAATAACTTGCTTCTTCATCCTTCCTCCCCCTTTGCCGCTATTCTCCTATGTCTACACTATACTCAATACCTCTGATTTTTCTTTTTCAACAAAAAAAGAGGGATAAGATCCCTCCCTTAATACTATTAACTTTTCTTTCCTATATAATTCCTAAAAACTCTTTAGGCAATACTTCACTGTTATTCAAGAATTCTACCCGTGATTTGTCAGGAAGCTTCTGTTATGAAACTGGTACTCCGATCCCCTATGGGTATCCTTTCTTCGCTTATACTCATAGTAGAGAACCTTGTCGCTGAAGAGATTCTCCACATTTTTGGAGTTTATAATCAGGGAATACACCTTAAATTTAAGCTTCCTCTTGATCCTCTCCATATACTCTATAAAATCCTCTGGGACCTTTACTATACCATCACTTATCATAAGAAGATCTGCCTTCCTGTAGCTGCTTCTCTCTATAAGTTCAATACTTCTCCTCATAGGACTGAGGTAGTCCGTTCCCCCGTAGAACTCCCACTTAAAAAACTCCAGTGCTTTCTCTATACCATCCGAGCTCTGGGCCAGCTCAAACTCCCTGATAGATCCCTCCCCGGAAAAAGCAATTATATAGACCTTTCTTCCCCTCTTCTGGGCTTCCTTCAGGAGAAACAGGGTAGAACCCTTTGCCAGACTCTCTGGCAAGCCCTTCATACTGCTGGAGGTATCTATACAGAGGATAATTGGCCCCTCAGCCTCCCTATTGTTATTATCTCCAGGATCCAGGTCCTCATCCCTGTCCGAGAGGAGGTAGGTGGAGAGTCTGTTTTCTATATACTTGGCATGAAAGTAGCTCCTCAGGTGCTTGTTGTGCACCAGGGAAAGCTCCGAGGGAAGGAGTCTTACCAGATCATTGCTCAGATGTATCCCCAGAAGGTCCTTCTTATTGGGTGAGTTTTGAATCTCACTCATATCCAGGTCTGGATTTCTCTTTTTCTCTCTCTTCCCCAACATCTTAAGAAGATAGTGAAGCTTCTCGTCCTCCACTACAATCCTATCCAGCTCTCCCAGGTCAAAGAGAGTTTTCTTATCGATCCTAGACAGGTCCCATCCCATCTTATCCATCATAGAATCCCCAAGGATATCCCTCATCTTCCGCATCTTTTCATATTCCAGCTGAAAATGTTCGGTAACCTCTCCCTGGATATCCTTCCACATCTCCCTGTACTTCCCTACCTTTTTTCTGTAGGCCTTGTACTTAGCTTCCTTGAGGAATATATTTTCCATCCTCTTCTCCTTAGCCTCAAGAAACCTTTTTATCTCCATCTTGGTGAGAAGATCCATTACCCTCCTCTCCTCTCCTGCTACCTCGCTGTAGATCTCATTGTCATATCTTTCCTTGAGCTTTCCGAAGTACTCCCCTACAAGCTTATTGCAGAGGAGCTCATTTCCGCTACTCATCTCCTTAAAAGTGGAGAGCACCTGCATACTCTCCTCTAAGAAACCATTTACCTCCTGGAGTTCCCTCCCCTCATAGAGGGCCATCCACCACTTCTTGGCAATGGCCTCCCTTCTTATACGGGTTTCAGGGTAGTTTACCCATACATCCTTCATTACATCAAAGTTATTTTTTACCCTCTTATCAAATATATCCATGGCACTACCTGTCTACCGATGCCTTTGCACTATCGATCTTCCTGAGGACTTCATCCAGTTTCTCCAGAGAACCCCTCATTCCCTCATAGGTTTTCTCCACAAGGATTTTTAGCTCCTCCATCTCCTCTCCTGCTACCCATAGGTTTTCTGCTCCGAGGGATCTTCTCACATCTTCCAGGTAGTTGGAAACCTTTCTGATCTCCCTACTCTCCTCCTCTACATTTCTTCTGATTCCCTCTATCTTAGGTATAAGGTCTGGGCTTGTCATCCTGTAGACCTCCATATACTCCTCATAGGACTCTATGGTAGCAGGTTTCAGGTTCCCCTTTACCAGAAGTTTCTCGTAGCCCTCTACCTCCCTTTCAGGGGATGTAAGAACTTCTACCGGAGAAAACTCATAGTTCCACACTATCCTTCCGTCATCGGTAACTATTCCGCTGTCTATATATCCGTGGTCAAACTTCCCCAGTTCAGCCAGGACCTTTACATAGTCGGCATGTCCCTTAAAGTGGATATACTCTCCATACTTATCCCTCACATGGATATCTCCATAGGACAGGTTTACAAGCTGACCATCCATATCGTAGTAGAAAGGTTTCCCCTCCTCATCTATCCTCTGCTCCATGAAGAGTCCATTGAACTCCTGGGTCCACACATTGGATATATTTTCGTAGTTCTTTACATCCTCATCTGTAAGCTTGATTATCTCCTCGAATAGATACTTTTTGATTACATCTCTGTTTTCCATCCTGTTCCAGTAGCAGTGAAGAAGAAGCAGGGTATCGGTTATACTGATCCTCTCCCTTCCATTGGTATGTGCACTTGTCTTAAGAAGCCCTATACTCTTTACCAGCTTTCTGTCTGAAACCTTCTCCTGTATCCTGCTTACCGACTCATCCCTAAAGTGCTCATCCAGCTTCTCCTTGAGGTTTAATATTATATTACTGATATGGGGTGGGATCTCTACTTTCCTACTCTCCCTAGCAACATCCTCCAGAATTTCCCTGTCCAGTTTAAGTTCCTGGGATATCCCTCTGTACTTATCTTCCAGAAGAAGGAGTTTTGCAGGTTCCCTCACGTAATCCACCACTACCCTTAAAAGAAATCTATCATAGAGAGCCATAAGCTCTCCTGAGTCTGTTGGAAGTTCATTGGAAGCAGATATAATGGAATATATATCCGTCTCCTCCTTGAGGTTTCCATTGTGGTACACCTTCTCATTTAATATTGTGAGAAGGGAGTTCAGGATAGATGAGTTTGATTTAAATATCTCATCCAGGAATACTATATTGGCATCCGACAGGTATCCCTCGGTCTTCCTACGGAAGTTATCCCTCTCTAGCTCCCTTATGGATACAGGACCAAATAACTCCTCTGGTGTTGTAAACTTTGTCAGAAGGTACTCGAAGTACTTAGTATCAAATACCTCAGCCACTCTTCTGGAGATCTCACTCTTAGCTGTTCCCGGAGGTCCCACAAGTATCATATTTTCCCCTGCAAGGGCAGTAAGAAGAGCCAGCCTTGTATGGCTCTCCCTCTCCACAAGGGATATATTTAGTTCATCTATTATCTTTTCCAGTCTTTTCTTCATAGTGTCACCTGCTTTAATTTATTTTCATTTGATTTCATAGGAATATTATATTATAGTTGACTTTAAAAGTAAATAAATATAGTAAAAGAATTAAGTCATAGTTAACAAAAAAAGGAGCTTGAACAAAGCTCCCTCTAATTTTACTATATTATCCCCTTCTAAACCAACCTTTTCCTGCACTCACCTTTTAGAGTCCCTCAGTAGCCTCTACAAATTTTCTGGTTATCAGCTGGGGTCTCGTAATGGCACTGCCAACCACCACAGTATAGGCACCCATCTCCAGAGCCCACCTTACCTTCTCTGGGGTGTCAAAATTTCCCTCTGCCACCACCGGTACCCTACAGCTGGATACAAGCTCCTTTAATACCTCAAAGTTGTTCAGATCCTTTGAGTGCTCCGTATATCCCACAAGGGTCAGACCTACATAATCAAATCCCAGCTCCTCAGC
Source organism: Propionigenium maris DSM 9537 (assembly GCF_027925155.1). Classification (GTDB taxonomy): domain Bacteria; phylum Fusobacteriota; class Fusobacteriia; order Fusobacteriales; family Fusobacteriaceae; genus Propionigenium; species Propionigenium maris. The sequence goes on from NZ_BSDY01000009.1 coordinate 79,608, forward strand.
CCTTATCCCCTCCTCTACTGTTGATATATCCGCCATAAACTTTTGATCTGGATACTTCACCTTTAATGATTCCAGCAGCTCCATATCTGCATTCGTTGTAGCATCCAGGGCTATAACATCTACCCCCTCCTCTATAAGGAGTTCCAGCTCCCTCCTTGTGGGGGTTATATAGGATCTTATGTGATCATAGTCCCTCTTTATTATTCCGATTATGGGAAGATCCACCGCCCTTTTTATCTCCCTTATATCCTCTATACCGTTGGCCCTTATCCCCACAGCTCCTCCCTCTGCTGCTGCCCTGGCCATCCTTCCCATTATAAAGGGGCTATGCAGGGGCTCATGGGGCAGTGCCTGGCATGAAACTATCAATCCTCTTCTCATATATTCCTCCTATTGAATATCTAATCCTCCAACCTTACCTCGTCTCAGTCTTCCCTAATCTCCTCCCTTAGAAGGTATAGGGCTCCCAGCATCCCAGCATCATTTTTTAGGGCCGCTCCCATGATATCCAGGTTTTCATAGAAGTTCTCCTGGAGCTTTGCCTTCAGATCCTCCCTGATCTTATCCAGCAGATACTCTCCCTGGGCAGACACCCCTCCCCCAATAATTAGAGCTTCCGGATTAAATGACACTACAATATTTTTTAATCCGTCTCCAATATCCCTTATCCACTGGGAGACTATCCCTTTATAGGGTTCCACCCCAGCTTTTTCATACTGAAATATCTCCTCACCCGTTATATTCCTCTCACCAGTGACCTCCTTCACCAAGGATACCAGTGCCAGAGTTGATGCATGGGCTTCATAGCACCCCCTGTCTCCGCACCTGCATAGCCTTCCCTCGGTTCTTATCTTCATATGACCAAACTCTCCGGCCGAGTAGTGGGATCCTCGAAACAACCTTCGGTTCAAGATAATTCCTCCCCCTATCCCTGTTCCCAGGGCTATGGAGATAAAGTTATCCAGATCCCTTCCCGCACCCAGCCACATTTCACCTAGAGCTACACAGTTTACATCGTTTTCCACTATAACAGGCAGATCATACTTGTCTTCAAAATACTTCTTCAGGTTAGTACCTACCCAACCTTTGATTAAATCCGTTGCTGCTGATATCCTTCCTGAGCTGTAATCCACCTGTCCAGTGGCACTTATACCTATTCCAGAGAGGGTATACTCTTTCATACAACTGTCTACCCTCTCTCCCATCCTTCCTAGAAGATCATTAGATCCCCTCTCTGGCTGGGTGAAGAAGCTCTCCCTCACGAGAAACTTCCCATGAGCATCGGTCACCCCATACTTGACCCCTGTACCTCCTATATCAAACAAGATAAACCTCTTATCCATTATCCTTCCTGCCTCCCTTTCTCATTGGATTTCATCTCTCTTCCTCTAGCCCAGCAGGTTTGGCAGGAACATTATAATCTGCGGGAAGAGGGTCAGTATAACCAGAGTTATGAGTAGTGGTATAAGGAAGGGGATTATCCCCTTTATTATCACATGGGACGGTATATTCCCCACCCGGGATACTACAAATAGCGCTGTCCCCATTGGTGGAGTCAGGATCCCTATCATGAGGTTAAATATAACCATTACCCCGAAGAATATAGGGTCTATACCTACACTTACCACAGCTGGTACAAAGATAGGCACCACCAGGATTATAAGGGGCAGTGCATCTACAAACATCCCTAAAAATAACAGGGTTAGATTTATCATTACCAGCAACATCAGGGGACTGTTGGACACAGAGATAAAGTATTCAGCCACCTTTATAGCCGTCTGCTCCCTGGCAATAACCTGACCAAAGATCCCCACTCCCATTATCATTAGACAGGTCACCCCGGAAACCTTTACTGCCTCAATAAAGTCCTCAAACAACTTCTTCAGGGTGAGCTCCTTAAAGAAGAAGACCCCCAGAAGGATAGAGTAAACAGTAGCTATTACCGAAGCTTCCGTTGGAGTAAAGAACCCGGAGAATATCCCACCTATAATAATTATAGGAGTCAGCAGGGCCCAAAAGGATTCCTTGAAAGCTTTCTTTTTCTGGGCAAATGTTGCTTTGGGAGCCTTCTTATACCCCCTCTTTCTGGCCAGAAGATAAGCCATCACCATGAGAAGGGCAGCTGTAAGCATTCCAGGCAGAAATCCAGCCAGAAAAAGCTTGGATATAGACTGGTTTGCCACTACTCCATATATAACCATTATAGAGCTCGGAGGAACTAGGGGACCTATGATACATGAAGCTGCCGTAAGTCCTCCGCTGTAATCGTCGTCATACCCCTCATCCCTCATAGACTTTATCTCAAGCTGCCCAAGGCCCCCTGCATCTGCAAGGGCGGAACCACTCATTCCGGAAAATAACAGGCTCGCTGCTACATTTACATGCCCCATCCCCCCTGTATAGTGCCCCAAAAGTGATTTGGCAAAGTTAAAGATCCTATCTGTTATTCCCGAGCTGTTCATAAGGATACCCGTTAAGATAAAAAATGGAACTGCCAGTAAGCTGAAGCTGTTTAACTGGTCTATAAACTGACTTCCTGCAAAGTAAACCAGGTTCCAGTCTCCGCTTATAAAGAAAAAGAAGAGTGCTGATATAATAAGGGAAAAGCCCACTGGAAAGCCTATTGCAAGTAAAAGGAGCCATACTCCAAACATTATTCCTACATACATCTAATTCACCTCTACTTCCTTCAGTTCTTTTACCCTCACCCTTCTATAGATTCCCTCTGCATACCTGATAAACATCATTACTCCCCCTATTGGAAGAGCCGCATAGAGGTACCCCGAGGATATCCCCAGGGATATGAGATCCAGGGAAGCCTTTCTTTTTGTTATCTCAAGGCCTATAACTATAAGTAGGATAATAATTATCCCTGTGAGTATAATCTTTACTAGATCCACTACCTTAGCCACCCCTGGGGAAAACTTATCTGAGAGAACCTCTATTCCCACATGCTGGTCATACTTTATCCCCAGAGTAACTCCTATCATAGCTATATATACAAACACAAGCCTTGCCAGCTCCTCCGTCCATATAAGGGGGCTGTTCAATACCTGCCTGGAAAAGATCTGTGCTACCAGAGTAATAAACATTACTGAAAACAAGATTCCTCCAAGATACTCCTCGTAATACCTTATTATTTTTTTCATATAATACTCCTTATGGTAGAATAAAAGGCCAATGCTATTGGCCCCTTATTGATTATTATCTGGCTGAATCTATAGCTTCCAGGAGCTTTCTTCCTGCTTCTCCGTTTTCACTTACATACTCATTGTGTACAGGCTTCAGTGCAGACTTGAATGCTTCTAGGTCAGGATTAGTTATGGTAACCCCCTTCTCCTGGAAGTAATCTATTAAGCTCTTTTCATCTCCCATAAACATCTCTGTATGAGATCTGCCAGCTGCTTCCACTCCCTCAGCTAATACTTTCTGAAGGTCTTCAGGAAGCTTATCCCAGCTGCTCTTACCTACGATGTAGTTCTGATCGTTTATTATGTGGCTTGTCATAGCAATATAACTCTGCACCTCATAGAACTTTGAGCTCTTTATAGCTGAAAGGGGATTTTCCTGTCCGTCCACTGCATTTGTCTGAAGTGCCAGGTATACCTCTGTAAAAGCCATAGGTGTAGGTGAAGCTCCTACAGATCTTGCATAGTCAAGATTTGCCTGGGCATTTGGCACTCTCAGCTTCATCCCTCTCATATCGGCCATAGACTCAATCGCCTTGTTGGAGCTTGTCTGTCTAGATCCATTGTAGGCATTGGCTAATATCTTCCAGTTATTCTCCTCCTCAAACTTTTTCAGCAGATCCTTTCCCTCAGAAGTTTCATAGAGGCTTCTTCTTAGGTGGTCGTAGCTGTCAAATACATATGGCAGCTGGAATATCTCTGCTTCCTTTACCCACAATCCCAGACGCCCAGTCTCAGCAAGAGTAAGGTCTAAAGACCCCTCCTTCACCTGGGATATCATCTCCCTGTCATCTCCCAGCTGTGAGTCAGGATAGATCCTTATGGTCAACCTCCCCTCACTCTTTTCAGCTACATAGTCCGCCAGCTCCTTTACAGCCTTGTACTCATTGGACTGCACTCCCGGTGTCAGACCGAATTTCAGTTCGTGCTTTTCCGACTTTCCCTCATTGCTTCCTCCGCACCCTACTAAAGTTAAAACCATTACTAAAGTTGATAGTAGACCCATTATTCTTTTCATTACTCTCCCCCTTTATATTAGTTTCCTATGTATTTTTTAGAGAGCTCCCTTGCTCTCTCTATCTTCTCCGAAGACAGCCTCTTCATTGGCTGCTTTGTATATCCTGCATCTACTCCCTGATCCTTCAGGATCTCTTTTAGGGTCTGATATAACCCGTTATCCAGTATCCCCTCGATGAGGTCATTGGTAGTATGCTGTATCTCCCTGGCCTCATCTACTCTTCCCTCTTTAGCCAGTTCAAATATCTTCTTAGCTCTTACACCATTCACATTAAAGGTGCTTCCTATTGCTCCGTCTACTCCCAGTACTGTTGCCGAAAGCATCATCTCATCAAAACCGGCATAGAGAAGGTGCTGTGGGAAGGACTTTCTCATCCTCTCCAAGAGGAAGAAGTCTCCAGCTGTAAACTTAACACCGATTATATATTTATTTTCAAACAGCTCTGCAAACTGATCTATATTAATATTTACCCCAGTAAGAAATGGAATAGAATAAACTATCATATCCATCTCTGTGGCTTCAGTTATGGCGTTGTAGTAGTGCTTAATCTCCTCAAAATCAAACTTATAGTAGAATGGTGTTACCGCTGACAGAGAATCATACCCAAGCTCCTTGGCATATCTTCCAAGCTCTATGGCTTCCTGAAGGTTAAGGGATCCCACCTGGGCAATTAACTTTACCTTCCCCTTAGCTTCCTCCACTGCTATCTCAAAGACTCTCATCTTCTCCTCAGTAGCCAGCATAAAGTTTTCCCCGGTACTTCCCCCTACATAGAGACCATCTACACCCATAACATCGATATTATGTCTTATTATCTCCCTTGTTCCCCTCTCATTGATTCCTCCCTTTTCATTAAAAGCTACCATCAATGCACTGAATATTCCGCCTAGTTCCTTCCTCATTCCTTTTCCCCCTACAGTATATTAAAGTTCTTAAATATGTCCTTCTCATGATTTGCCTCTATCTGACCTATATTCTCCTTAAACACCACCTCAGATTTTGTCTTGTAATCTATATGAGTCCTGTCTCCGCTCAGTTTATTGAAGACTACCTTCCCTGCCAGGTATCCCTGTAAAAAATAGTTTTCCTTTGTGGCCACTACTATCCTATCATCCCTCAGAAGCTCTATCGTGTCCCTGTCTATCCCGTTGGAGATTATCTTTATTTCCTCTAACTCTATATCCCTTAAAAAACTCGCTACCTTACTTACATGCCTTGTAGTATAGATATATTGTGCTTCCCTTATCCCCTCTATATTGGCTATCTCATCCAGGTTATTGTTGAGGTCCTCTATGTAGCTTACCTCTACCCCCTCTCTTCTGTTGAGATTAAGCTGCTCCATAAAACCTTCCAGGTAATCCCTTGAGGAGATCTTATCCTCATCTGAATCCAGGACTATTATCCTGTCATCCTCCCTGGAGAGCTTGCTATAGATCCCCCCTACTATCCTTCCGGAGCTTTTATAGTCGGAACCTATAAATGAGATCCTGTCATTGATCTTCTTATCCAGAGTCACCACGTGAACCTCCGAGTATTCCTCCAGAGCTTCTTCTATCTCATCCTGAAGAAGAGGTATTATTATAATTCCGTCTACATCACTGTACTTCAGCACCGTTCTTACCTTCATGAGCTGATCCTCTGGCTTGTCTATATCCGTTACTATGAGCTCCAGGTTCACATTGTACTTGGTTATCTCCTCCTGAAGGATCTCCAGCCCCTCCACTATCCCATTGAGATAGTTTTCATTCTTAGACCTTATAAGAAAAGCATATATATTTTTCTTCCTCTGATTTTTATTGGCCAGAACACTGCTTATGTAGTTTTTCTTGTATCCAACCTCCTCACAGAGATCCAATACCCTCCTTCTTGTCTCAGGTTTTATATTTTCATCACCCTTTAAGGCTCTTGCCACTGTAGCCCTGGATATCCCCAAGATTGCTGCTATCTCCTTCTGTGTCATACCATTCACCCCGTTTGTAAAAATTAAACTTCACTCACTTAATGTACCCGTGTACATTATGAGTTTAGGATGCTTTTTTGCCCTTGTCAAATTTTTTTCTTAGATTTTTTAGTGGTATTTACGTCGTTTAAGAACAGAAAAGGTACATGACGCCCTGAAACAAAAGAGTAAGATACCTCACTATGTTCCCGTGTAACATTTAAAAATTAAGGTATTTAATACTTATTTAAGAGATCCCCCTATGAACCTCATCTTTCATAACCCAGATGATTTTTTCCCTCAATATTTACTCTCAGATAATTTGACGTTATACTTCAATATCACAGCTCTTAGTAAGGAGGCACTATGAAGAAGATACTCAGAATACTCTGTAAGGATCCAAGTGAGGAGGAACTGCTGGTTTTTTTAAAGAGTTTAAATTTAGAGATTATTGCTAACTATCCTTCAATAAAGGGGGAAAGGAGTATAGAGATAGTACTGAAGGAGGAGTATGTGGAAGAGGTAGTCTACTACCTGAAGAAGCACTTTGGTCCTGCCAGATTAAAGGTCTTTACCCAGGAAACTCACATAGACTTTGGTAAGATCAATACAGATATTAACTTAGAGCGATATAAGATACTTGTAAATGCCCACAAAACAACTACCCCATTCAAAAGAAAATCCCTCACAGCCATAGATGGTGCAGTACGGGATGGACTCTCCAATATAAGCTACTACTACGCCATGATAATCCTGTCCAGCATAGTGGCTGGAGCGGGCTTGATCGGCAACAGTCCCGCTGTCATTATAGGATCCATGGTAATCGCCCCGCTACTGGGGCCCAATGTAGCCCTGGCATTCAGTATAAGTGTGGGAGATGTGAATTTATTTAAGGAATCCATAAAACACTTCCTTTTTGGGGTTCTCATAGCCCTCTCATTGGGTATAGTTCAGGGCTTGGTCATTCAGTTTCCTGAAAACACCCATGAACTCCTTTCCAGGACAAATATAGGATTCCTGGATCTCCTCCTGGCATTTTGCTCGGGAATAGCCGGAGTATTGTCCCTGGTAATTGGTGCAAATTCAACCCTGGTTGGTGTCATGATTGCAGTGGCTCTCATGCCTCCCCTTGTCTCCTTTGGAATACTCCTTGGAAGGGGAGACGGAGTGCTCGCCCTCAGTGCTTTTCTGCTGTTTTTAGCCAATGTTATCGTTATAAACCTTGCTGGTATACTTACCTTTAGGCTGGAGGAGGTGGAACCAAGGCAATACTTCCACCAGCAGGTTACAAGGAAGCAGGCCAAGATGCTTATCAGAATCTGGCTCATAGCCTTGGCCTTTATATCGGTGATTATATTTTTAAAAAAATAATCCTTAAATTTTAAAGATGTGGTCTTTGCAACATTATTATATAGTTATCTGTGATATCATATCTGTAGAGAGTATAGATAAAAGATGTTTTAAGGGAGAGACTTTTCTATTAGGTTTAAGTATTGGGAGGTCATATGAAGTTAAACATTTCTGTTCCTCAGAAACAGAAAAAAAATTTAAGGCTTATTCTAAATGAATTGAGAAATAAGAAGATATTAAATGGTTACTATTGTAGAAAAAGCTGTGCAGACTGCGGACTTAAAACCTTTGATGAGGATAGGGAAATCTCCATAAGCGACTTAAGTAGAAAAGAGTGCATTAGATATAATCTGAATGAACCCATTTTTTCTCTTAAGTTAGAGTTAAATGAGGTAGAGGAAGTGATGATACTCTAGTTGAATCTGCCTATAATCAATATTGAAATGAAATTTAATCAAAATTACTTAATAAAAGAGGTGCCCTCAGGATCTGAGAGCACCTCTTTATCTTTTAAATATATACCTCTTCACTGAAACTGCTTCACCCCTTATATCCCTGTGAACAACCGACTTCACATCAAAGTTAAAGAGTCTGAAAACTCCCTGGATAAAGGACCCTGTAAATAAGGCTGCTATTACCGTCCCAACCCCTGCATATCCCCCCAGAAGATATCCACAGACCAAAACACTTATCTCAATTGTATTTCTCACAGCTCTCACTGAAAAGTTAGTCTTTTTAGTCAGGGCAACCATAAGGGCATCCCTTGGGCCGCATCCTAGGCCAGTGGAGATATAGAGATAACACCCCACACTGAAGACAGATAATCCCAGAAACATCATGAAAACTCCCATAACCATATTACTACTTAGGGGAACTATATCTAAAAATAAGATCAGATCCATAAAACTTCCTATAAAGAGGATATTTAGTATGGTGCCGCTTCCTATCTGTTCTCCCAGAAAAAGATCTAAGGTTATAACTCCCATCCCCACCAGGATACTTGCCTGACCTATTGTAATCCCCCCTACCTTGGATATCCCCTGGTGTAGTACATCCCAGGGAGAGAATCCCAGGTCGGACTTTATAACTATAATCACTCCCAGGGAACAGATAAAAAATCCTAAAAACAACTTTAAATATTTAAGTATCTCATCCTTCATTACCTTCCCGCCTTTTATTAAAAATTTAAATTGAAAATATCCTCTACCCTATCATATGTGGTCAGAAATGTTAATCATAAATAATAGTCTGACTCATATCCGATAAGATTTTTTATAATTTTTTCAGAGACCTGAAAGATATAGTAATATCTTATTGAATAGCTTAGAGAAGGAGGATATAAACTACAGAAATAGGAGGACAGAAAAATGGTCGTTAACTTAGTTGAATTAATCGATATGATAAAGGATACTGTAAAATCCATACCTATGAGTATCAAGATACAGGAAAAGGTCATAGAGGATGTTATCGATTTTAAATATACTATGACTGGAGTTTTATCTGGAAGAGGAGAAGCTCTCAGAACCATAGGAAGAGTTCTAGATGATATGAAAAAATTCAAGTTTGGTAAGCCCGACACCTCACCCACCAGAGAAGCTGTTGAGGAGATAACCTCTAGGATGGTAAAGCCCTTTATTACAGTGAGCTGTAGAGGTAGTCTTCACCATGAAAATGATCATCCATCCTTTAAGATACATGGAAGAGTAGATTCCATTATTGGCGATCTCAAGAGGTGCAGAGATAGGGAACTAATAATCTATGTCCACGGGTATAATGTGGATAATCACCTTGCCTTAAAGGAGGCTCAGGATATATTTACAAAGCTCCAGAGGTCCCTGATAGAAAATGGCAAGGAGCTGGAGGATTATGAATTTATGCTCTTTACCTGGCCTGGAGATGCAGGGGTTGTCAAGTTCAGTGAAGCACAGCTCTATGCCCAATACTCTGGAAATGCTCTCTACGACTTCCTTCTCAAGTTAAAGAGGGAGTGGGGGGTAAAGGATATAAACCTCCTGGCCCACTCCCTGGGAGCCCATGTAGTTCTAAGAAGTGCTGACCTTATGGAAAAACACCTTACTTCAGGTAGAGATGAATTTTCCTATAAAAATGTTATCCTAATGGGAGCAGCTGTTGAGGAAGATATCTTTGAGGGAAGTCCCTCAAAACGCTACCACTTTCCCAGAGCTCCCTATGCAATGGACAGCCTCTATATCATAACCTCCAGAGCCGACCTTCCCCTGAAGATTGCCTTTAATATCATGGAGCAGGAAAACGCCCTGGGGTGCAGAGGCATAAATGGAGGGGAGAAAATTGCCAAAGTTCCAGGAGTAGGGGAAGAAGTCCACTCAGAACTGCACGACCTGAGTCCACTCTTAGAGGAGAAGAACTCCTCAAAACCCCTGGTCTATGGCCACATAAGGTATTGGGAAACCCAGAAACACACAGATTACTATGTCCATCTCATGTATGGAAGGGAAGCTATTAACAAATAAAAAAAGGCCGTTACCCCCTCTAGATTCCTAGAATACTGTAACGGCCTTAACTATAATCTTCTCTATTCCCTTACCACTCTAAGCTTTTTTCAGCTCTGAAGCATCCTCCTCTTCCTTGAACTTTATCCTCTTAATCACTGCTCCAATCACCAGGAACATCGCCAGTCCCCCATAATATAACTTGATTACATCCATCTGCTCTCCCAGTGGAACACTTAAATCATACCCGGCAAATATAATAGCTGCTATATTAATCAGAACTACCAGTCCTCCTATAATACAAGCTAAGGTGTCACTTTTACACAACTGAAATGGTGACCTGCAGCCGTCCTTTCTGAACTTTATATAAGCTATGCTCAAGAACAGATATGGCAGTGTAAAGGCCATAGTAGACATATCGTAGATCTTGTAGTAAAGATCCCCTGCTGATTCCCCACCAAATGTAGTTATAAGTATAAACAGAAATGAAAGTGTGGTCTGAAATATAAGTGCATTTTTTAGGATCCCCCCCTTTGTCTTTCGTGTCATCCATGCAGGAAATGTTCCCCTAGGTGCTTCACTAAATACTGCTTTAGAAAGAGCCTGCGACCACAGTACCAGTGCTACAAGGGTAATTATTGTATAAACAAGCCCTATCACCTTAATAAACCATACCCCAAGTCCAAAAGCACTTCCCATGAAAGCATAACCACTTATTACAGCATTTACAAGAGAAACTTCACCATATGCTTCAGGAGTACCAAAGGCAGCTATAGATATTACTCCCAGTACATATAAGATACCAATTAATAGCGCCGAAAGAAGAAGCCCCCTGGAAAAATCTCTTTCTGGTTTTTCTACCCTGTCCACATAGGTTCCCACCAGCTCAGATCCCGCATAAGCAAATATTATCCATGCAAAGGTACTTAGAAAACTTCCTAAATGCTCCCTGGTATCTACAGGCATTACAAGAGATTTCATTGTCAGCTCAGTTGCCGGCTCCCCAAAGAAACCCATATATGTTCCTATCCCTCCTACTAAAAATACACCAGCTATAATTAAAGATATATAACCTGTAATGGTAGAGATCTTGCTAAACTTCTCCTCATACTTTATACCTATAAGAAGTGCAACAAGAAGAGATATAGCCGACATAATAGCCATAGGAAGATCTCCAATATTTGCATCTCCAGTAAGGGTAAAGGATAGATATGTAGGTACCCTTGAAGCTAAAGTAGGCAGATAAAATATGTTTGCTACAAAATATGACCATAGAGCGTAGTAAGCTACATTTTTTCCCAGGCCGATATCGATCCATGAATAAATTCCTCCAGTTCTGTCCTTAGCATAGGACGCAAACTCAGACATAATTAAACACATAGGTAAAAAATAGATAATAGCTCCCATTATAAACATTGATGTAGATTGAGTTCCACTGGCCTTAAAGTTGTTAGCTATGTTTCCAAAACCAAAAACTCCTACAAAGATAATCATTACCATTGCCGTTACCGATAAATACTTCTTTTCCCTCATCTTTCCCCCTCTAAACCTTTTATTTGCTTCTCATTTAATAAACCTTTATCCCCTATTGCTTGTTTTAAAAAGTAGCACTTTGAATCAAAAAGTACCTTTTATCAATATAGATATACCTCGATATTTTTACTCTGTCAATCATTTTTCGAAATTTTTGTTCCTTTTTAAAAACCTTTTATATCTTATTCAAATTGGATTTAGTCAATAAAGAAAGAGCCATATGGCTCTTTCTTCATTATCTCTTTAGTCTTTAATCGTTCCTTCTTCTTAGACCTTTAATCTTCTAAGTATCTTCTGCAACTTTAGAAAGATTTCGGAAATAATATAAACTTAGATAATTTTATAGACTGTTCCTATTTCTTCCGCCCTCCTTAGCCCTGTAGAGAGCCCTGTCAGCTCTTCTCAGAAAATCCTCTGAATTTTCTTCTACAGAGGGCTGTCCACTATTTATTCCCACACTTAACGTTATCTCTCCAAAGGGAGAATCTCTGTGCTCTAAACTGCAGAGGCCCAGCCTCCTCCTGAATTCCTTAATCAGAGAAAGCGTATCCTCTAAAGATGTTTGATAGAGGACTACCACAAACTCCTCCCCTCCATATCTGCTCACAACATCCCCGTCCCTTTTAAAGACCTCCTTCAAAAGACCTCCCACTACCTTTAAAACCCGATCTCCCTCCAGGTGCCCATACCTGTCATTGTATTTTTTAAAGTAATCCAGATCCATCATCAGGAGGGTAAGTACTCCATTGGACCTTTTAGCACTTTCAAACAACAGTACATACTTCTCATCTAAAAGTCTTCTTGTCGCTAGCCCTGTGAGATAATCTACATATGCAAGCTTTTCCAGCTCCCTCTGATTATACTCTAATTCAGCCAGAGTATTCTTCAGCTGCCTGTCCAGACTTTCAATCTTCGAATAGCTATTTTGAATAAGCTTAAACAATATAAATGAAGTCAGAAGGATGAAGAATGATCCCTTATAAGTTTGAAGTATCCTATGGGACTCTGGATCTTGAACCAGAAGAAATAGAAGCTTGTCTGAAAACAATATCCACACAAATGAAAAAAACATATAATACCCTACAATTTTAAGTGATTCCTTTAACTTTATATTCACAGTATCTCCTTTACTTTATTCTTTCTATAGATATTATACTTCTTTTTTATAACCATATACAAGCTTCTTTAACCATCATTGAAACATATGGCTTCCTACTTTAGAGGTTCTTTATACTCTTAAATATTCCTTCAACTTAAGATAATATCTTTAAAGTAAACTAAAAGAGGCCTTGATAGCCTCTTTCAGTTTATTTTATAGGTGTGAATAATCCCTTATATACCGAATAGGCCTCCATAAAGGTGGGAAATCCAGCGGTAGAGATAAGTAGAAGAAGGGTGTGTTTTATTTCCTCCTCTGTAGCCCCTGCTTCCTGAGCCTTCTTAATATGTACTTCCAGCGACCTCAGATGCCCCGCAGCTCCAGATATAGCTATCTTCATCAGCCACCTCTCCCTCTCCTTGAGGGGCCCCCCCTCCTCGTGAACAGCCCTCCCAAGCTCCTCACACTTCAAATCTACCAGAGGAAACTCCTCCTTAAACTGTTTAAAAAGATCATGTATATCCCTCATATAAATACTCCCTTCATCCCCTCTATAGTAAAGGTATTATTATTTAGTAAGTTCCAGTGACTTTTCCTCACTCACTTCCCACAAGCCTGTTGTTTAACTTAGTTATAGCATGTCCCAGAGCAATAAGCTCCCTTCTTATCAGCCGATTTTTAGAGTAGAGATGCTTATAGTAGTCATACTCCTCTCCATATATGGAAATAGCATCCTCTATATTAGACCTGGTAAGGGTCTTATCCTCAGCCACCGTATCTGCCATAACTTTTAATTGATTTAGGTGTCTAAATATCCTGCCAAACTCCTCTTCCGTCACCTCATTTCCCCCCTTCCCTTGATCAAACCTTCTTCCTTTTTTTAAGTATACATCCTTTTCTTCATAAGTAAATAACCACAGCGAAAGAAATTGATGCTACTCTATGTTTTCTGGGAGTACAGAAACTTCTGTCCCCTCCCCTTCACTACTCTCATCATTATTATCAAATTCTGTATACTCTTTTCCTTCTCCTAACCCCTCTAGGAAAGTGCAATATTTTTCAACGGCACTATACATCTTGGCTAATGATTTCTCATCAACTTCTCCTTCTAGTTCACACCCCGCCACATCAGGGTTCCCAATATAATAGTCTACCCAGTCTTCAAAGAAATCCTCTCCTTTTGCCTCATCTGGTAAATCTGGCAAAGAATCCTTATACTTTCTCAGCTCCCTTCGAACAACCTTCTCTACCTTAATAGCTTCCTTTATCTCCTTATCATTAAATTCACTAACATCTTTTGAAAGTTCATCTACTCCAAAAAATTCCTTGAGCTCCTCTTCATTATAGCTACCATCCTCATCCTTAAGTTCCTTTTTTAATTGCCCCCAGTTTCTCTTAGCATCCAGTGATTTTTGATTTTTTTCCGTGCTATACTCTTTGCTTTCTGAATTTCTACTTTCGCCTCTTTCCGACTTTTCATTTCCTCCTCTATTGTTATCCCTCTCAGATTTCTCACTACGCCCTCTATTCTCTCCCTTACTCTTATCAGACTTTCCGTAAACACTCTCATTGATGATTGCAAGGGAAAACACAGCTGTTACCACTAATAATAACTTTTTCATAATCTTCTCCTCCCTCTACTCACAGTGCTCCTTCATCATTAAAATCTATACTTCACCTAATAACTTTTTCTGTCTCCACTCAAAAACCCCTTCTTTTTGTTTCAGTATCTTCCCACGTCATTGTTTCATCGATCTTTTATAGAGTTACTTTCCCAACTTCCCTTAGATACTACTATCCTCTTTTCAGAATTTGAATCCTGACTTACCTTGGGTTAAAATACAATAAGGGAGGCGAATCATATGATTGATTATAACAAGAAAAAAGGTAAACAGCTCCAGGAGGAGATACGAGAACTGACAGTACTTGTAAGGACCGATATCGAAAATGCCGATATCTCAAAAAGGGAGATCTTAGACCGGATCTCATTTCACGAGGAAAAATACGAGGGCTTCAAGGTACTTCTTTTAGACCCCTCCATATGCCCAGACCTTATCCACTATAAAGATGAAATTTTAAAGTTAAAGGATCAGTTAAGGAAGTCCATCTAGGACTTCCTTTTTTAATTTCCCCTTCTAAGCCATCCAATAATAATCCCACTCTATTCTATATCTTATCTGCTCCTCCTAACTCCTAACCTCTCCGCCATCTGTCGCCTTCACCCAATCACTCTGCCTATCAACATCTTTTCATATAACGTAAGAAAGGTACAATAAAATATAGATAGTATAGAAATATAAGTCTAAAACCCGGAGGGAGCTAATGAAAAAATTAATACTATTAGGTGCTTTATTGATTGTCTTTTCAGGATGTACTGAGGAGCTAAATCCTGAAAATATATTTGAGAAGGGTCTCAACCCCTATAGGGAGTATCAGATCAACGACACAAAGGTAGCCAAACTTGTAGAGGATGGCATCTTAGAAACCGAGTCCGCAACCAAGGGACTGGACCTAAAAAAATCCTCTGCCCACCTCATAAGCTATACTAAACTGGGACAGTATGGTAGCGGTGAGATAAGAATATTAGCTTACTTTACCGATGAGGGCTTAAAGAGGGTTAACGACAATATCACCTATGGAACCAGGGTTACCAACAAGATTATTAACTTTACCTGTAAATTCGAGTACAGCTATAAAAATGGTCAGTATACTTGGACTACAAACTTTCCCTATGACCTTTAATCACTTCTCAGACTACAGAACTCCTTTTATAAATCAAAATAAAAAGGAGCGTGACGCTCCACCCTTTCTAACCTCATGTAACTGTTTTTTATCAAGGTCAATAACTTATAATTCTATACTTTCCTCAATAATAAAAAAAGGATATCATCAGATATCCTTTTTTTAATACTTTCTCTTAGTTTATCTTCACATTGAGCTTCCATGCCAAGTTAATCAAAGCCTCATTGCTGTCTGCCCAATATGTATATCCATCTATAGTTGCATACCACAAACTTTTTTCTCTATCAAATTGCATCCTCATACCATGCCTCCCCTTGACTTTTAGGGACTCGCAGTGTTATACTTCAATTGACCATAGGGTATAACCCTGCTGGGTTTCTCACTTGCCAGGTGAGGAGCCCCTTTTTTATACCTAAAAACCCGCCGCGGGTTTTTTAACCTTCCCTACTCATGAGTACCTTAATATACTCCTCCAGCTCCTTCATGCTCTCTTCAGAAAGGCTCCTTGCTATCTTAACTGTAGTGGTATTACGCCCAGCCTTAAACTCAACTTCCTTTCTTACTATGCCTTTTTTTATTCTTTTAATCTCTGCCCTAATTTCATCTCTGGTAAGGTCTCTATACTCCTCTATTATATCTACAACACTCTTCTCAGAATTCAGAAGCTTTATTAGTTTATTCATCTCCTCAGCCTTGCTGATACCTACCTCATCCAGTATCCCCTTGAGTTCCTTGGGATAACTCAGTGCTTTAGCCAGCCTCTGAGTCTGACTGGAACTGAGGTTATACCTCTCCGCTGCATCCTCTAAGGTCTTCCTCTCCTTACTGCAGTAGGTATGTATCCTGTAGGCAAGCTCCAGTATATTTAAATCCTTTCTGTGGGTATTCTCATTTACCTGAAGAACCTCAAGCTCCTCCCTGGTATAGTCTTCAGGAATAATAACTACCTTCCCCTCTACCTCAAATTCATCTCCATACTGGTCGTATCCATAGTGAATAGCACAGCTTCTTCTATACCCCGAGACTATCCTGTATCCTCCCTCTACTTCCTGAAGGTAGATGGGGTTTATAAGGCCCACCTCATGTATACTAATAGCAAGAGCCTGTACCGTCTCCTCCCCTACCATCTTTTCCAGGCCATCCTCCCTCAGGATATATTTCCTGTCGCCAAAGTCCACCCTTTGAAAAAACTCTCTGTTAAACTCAGTGAGGAACGCTCCTGGAAGGTTCTGAAGTTCCGTCATCCCCCTATAGGCCATATTGGCCATTGCATTCTTCCTTACCTCATCTCCCGTTTTCTGGTATTGATCGTAGCTGTAGTTTGTCCCGTCTAATAGGTCCTTAACACTCATTGGACTCGGCTCCTTCCTCTCTCTCTAGAATCTCATCCACAAGATCCCTGTAGTCCCTTGCTCCGTTGGAGCTTGATGCATAATCAAATATATTTTGTCTCTTTATAGGTGCCTCAGCCACCTTTACATTGTCCCTGATCTTAGTTTTAAGAAGCTTCCCTTCAAAAACCTCCTCTATCTTTCCCAGAACAGATTTATCCAGGTTTCTTCTTGCATCATACATCGTTGCAAAGACCCCTTTGATCTCTAGCTCCTCATTTCCATACACCATCTTTCCAGTTTCCACAGTCTGAATAAGCTGAGCTATTCCCTCCATAGCATAGTACTCCGTCTGAATGGGAACATAGATAGACCTCGTCATAGACAGGGCATTTAAATTTAACTTTCCAAAAGATGGTGCACAGTCAAATATCACATAGTCAAACTTACTGAAATCAAAGTCCTTTGTTCTTATCTTTAATAAGTTATCCTTTCCTGGTATATCTAGGAACTCAAATTGCGACAGTCTCAGGTCAGCAGGTATTACATTTATCCCCTGTACCTCTACCATGGCATCTCTCGGATGCACCTCTCCCTTAAGTACCTCATATATAGATGGAGCCTCTGGATTATAAGCTCCCATACCCTTGGTAAAGTTTCCCTGGGGATCCAGGTCTATTACAAGGACCTTCCTTCCCTTTCTGGCCATTCCAGTGGCAACATTCTGTACAGATGTTGTCTTCCCTACTCCACCCTTTTGGTTTAAAAACGAAAGAAATTTCGTACTGGCCTGCTTAGCCAGGTACTCTCCCAGCGCCTTATTTATAAGTTCAGATTTACTGTTAGGACCATCTCCCTGTTCCTTCAGCACCCTCTGCATCGCTTCCTCTTTATCTTGGTCTAGCATTACATTTCTTCTTATTTTTGTTTTCTTCTTTAGTTGTTTTACCGCCATGGGAATCACTCCTCTGTATTTTCTCTATATCTATTCTTACATTTTAGTGTGTAAAAAGTCAATAAGATTTTAAAAAAAGTGTGTATAGATTATATAACCATATTTCCCATTAAAAAAGGAGGCCCTCAGATCTCCTAAATAACTGCTACCCCCTCTTAATTATCCTATACCTATTATATAGACCCTCTATATCATCGCTGCATATATAATCCATATTTTCATCTATGGTCTCCACATCCCACTCCCACCACTTTATCTCAAGGAGCATCTCTATTTCCCTGTGGCGAAACCTCTTTTTGATCTCTTTTGCTGGATTTCCTCCTACTATACTATAAGCTTCCACATCCTTGGTTACAAGAGCCCTTGAGCCTATCACAGCTCCGTCTCCTATCATCACTCCAGGCATTATCACAGCTTCCGCACCTATCCACACATCATTTCCCACAACAGTGTCCCCTGCTCTCTGAAATCCATCTACAGCCCGTGGAAACTCCCTTTTTCCAGCAAAGGGGTAGGTTGATATCCACCTATGGTTGTGTCCCTGGTTTCCTGCCATAATAAAGGCAGCTCCCGAACCAATGGAACAAAACTTACCAATCCTTAATCTGTCAAACTCAAAGTCCTCTCCAAGGATCTCCTTGTAGTTCCTTGTGCTCCCATCCCCTAAAAGATATCTTACACACTGGTCCTCAAACTCCTTCTCGTGATAGTATCCCGAATAGTAGGTAAACTCTCCTACCTCTATATTTGGGTTAGTTACCCTGTTCCTTAAATAATGTGATTCCATCCAGTTTTTCATCTTCTTCATCTCTCTTCTCCTTACTGATCCTATAATTTATTTCATCTTTCCATCAGTAAGGTTACTACACCGTTCTAACCATCTTCTCCTCCACTCAGCCATCAACTTTCCTCTTCAGTATACCATATCTTCCTAAAAAATTTTTTACCAAATTTATTAAAACCTCTAACTTTTATAATTACTCCACACAATAAAAATTATTTTTTAAAAATAATAATTTCAACTTTATCTACAGAATTATAACTAACAGGATTACTAAGTCAAATTTAAGTTTTTACCACTCAAAACCCCTCTAATTCTCTTTTTCACCCTTGCTTTTGTCAAAAACCTAACTATCAATCTAAAATACTTAAAAAATCTTCATATAGACACTTTCCCACAATTAGTATAAAATTATCTAAGACTAATTAATGATTTTTATATTGAGGTGTAACTAATGAAAAATATTATAATTCTTTCCATGCTTATTATCCTTACCGCCTGCACAAGTAAAGAGGTCAGAATGACCGACCCCAACTTGGAGATGAAAGGCTTCGAGCTCTACTATAAGGAGGAGCCATTTACAGGAACCGTCATCCAGCAGATACCATTAACAGACTCAGAGTTGAGAATCAAGTATAAAAATGGTATTCCGACAGCTCAGGACTTTGATCAGCTGCCAACTCCTGAATAAGCAAAGGATTAGTAAATTCAGTGCAAGTTAGGAGCAGGGAGGAAACTTTCCCTGCTCTTAATATTTTTGATCTGCCTTATATCACACCATGAACACACTTTAACAGTCAGGTTACAATCTACCCTAGGAGGTTTACATGAAAAAAGATATTACCCTACTTCACATAGCAGTCTTCCTCTTTGGCCTCTCAGGCCTCTTTGGAAAGCTTATCTCATCTCCAGCCGAGATAATCGTAAGCGGAAGAGTTATCTCGGCTACTATATTTATATATATAGTATTAAAAATAAAAAAGGAGAAGATTGAACTTTTCTCCCCAGAATCTCTAAAGATAATTGGAGTACAGGGAACCCTCCTATTTCTTCACTGGTTCTCCTTCTTTCAATCTATAAAACTATCCACTGTTGCTCTGGGGCTTCTGTCATTTTCAACTTTCCCCGTGTTCACTACTTTTATGGAGCCATTATTTCTTAGGCTTCCCCTGGACAAAAAAAAGGTAGTAATAGCTCTTATCACACTTATGGGAGTAGCCGTTGTTGCTCCCATAGGAAACATGGACTCCCATATGACAAGGGGCATCCTTCTTGGATTTTTTTCAGGTTTTTCCTTTGCTCTTCTGGCGGTCATCAATAAAAAGCTGTCGGTAGCAACCTCGGGAATAAAACTGACATTCTACCAGTGTTTTGGAGCTTCCCTCTGCTCTATACCTGTTTTGCTCTCAAACATATCAACACTTCCCTCTGGGAGGGAGCTGGGCCTTTTAATAAGCCTGGGAGTTATCTTTACAGGAATTGCCCACGCCCTCTTCGTTTCATCTCTGAGGAGTGTCAGCGCTTCCACCGTCAGTGTAACTACCTGTCTGGAGCCCGTTTACGGAATAGCCTTTGCTGCTGTAATCTTAGGGGAGATACCTACTATGAAGATCTTTTTAGGCTGTTCCCTCATCCTTATGGCAGCCTTCTCCTCAGCTAGGATAGAAGAGTAGGTTTTCCTATAAAGACCGTTAACACTTACCCTTACCCTTTAAAAAAAGCCCTGGATTCCAGGGCTTTTTTCATTCTACTCTACCGTCTCCTCTTCCACTACCTCCGTTACTGCATCCTCCTTAGTAGCAGCTTCAGGCTCTGCTACAGGAGCCTCAACAGGTTCTGCTACTACCTCCTCTTTTTGTTCCTCTGCAATTATGCCTTCAGGAATCTCAGCTCCCTCTGGCTGAATAAGCTTCACACTCTTGGAGTTTACACTTCCTCTATTCCCCTCAACATCTTCATACTCATAGTACTTGGTTCTCTTGTTAAATTTAGGTTCATCCTTTGTCTTTATCACACTTCCGTCATTCAATACAATAGTCTGGGGACTGCTGCAGCTTATAATCACCAGACTCATTAATCCTGCTATGATTATCTTTTTCATTTCATCCTCCTTTTTATATGAAAATATATACCGCTTTATTCCACTGTTCTCCCTGAAATCCTCTTTTACCGCAATTAGCAGCCCATTCACCTCTAACAATTAAAAGTCTCTCATTTATCTTGAATTAGGTTTTCATCCATACAAAAAGCCGGAATCCTCCGGCTCACTCCTTCTATTCTTAGACCATCATCCCTCTCAGTCTCTCTCCTACCACCTCCATCTGATGCTTACTCTTCTCCTCCCTTGTACCCTTGAGGTTTTTCATTCCGTTCTTGTATTCGGTGCAGAACTTATCAGCAAAGGTACCGTCCTGGATCTCCTCTAAAACCTTTTTCATCTCCCTCTTGGTGTCCTCAGTTACAATCCTCTTTCCTACCTCATAGTCTCCATATTCAGCTGTATTGGAGATGGAACTTCTCATAGATGTAAATCCTCCCTCTACCACCATATCAACTATAAGCTTCATCTCGTGTACACACTCAAAGTAAGCGCTTTCTGGAGAGTAACCAGCCTCTACAAGAGTTTCATACCCTGCCCTCATTAGTTCACTTACTCCTCCACACAATACAGCCTGTTCTCCAAATAAATCCGTTTCCGTCTCTTCTTTAAAGGTTGTTTCAAGGATTCCTGCTCTTCTTCCGCCAATTCCAGCGGCCCATGCCATAGCTACATCCTTGGTATCTCCAGTTACATCTCTGTATACCGCCACAAGGCACGGAGTCCCCTTACCCTCTGTATAAGTCCTCCTAACCATATGTCCCGGTCCCTTGGGAGCTACCATGAATACATTAACCTCCTGGTGAGGCTCTACCTTATTGTAGTGGATATTAAATCCGTGACCAAACCCCAGATAAGCTCCCTTCCTTAGGTTAGGTGCTACGCTTTTCTCATATACTTCCGGCTGAACCTCATCTGGCACCAGCATCATCACTACATCCGATCCCTTTACTGCATCCTCCACAGAAGCAACCTTCAGCCCGGCCTCCTCTGCCCTGCTCCAGTTTGCCGATCCCTCTCTCAGCCCCACAGTTACATCTGCTCCAGAATCCATCAGATTCAGTGCATGGGCATGTCCCTGAGATCCATATCCTACTACTGCTACTCTTTTATTTAATAACTTCTCCATCTTAACTCCTCCTCTTTAGAGACCTAAGCCCCTATGCATACTCGTTACTCCTGTTCTCGCCACTTCAAGAACCCCAAACTCCTCAGCTACCTCAAGATATCCCTCTATCTTCTCTCGCCCACCAGTGAGCTCCACAATTACATTATTCTTAGATGTATCTATTATGCTCCCCCTGTATAGCCTTGTCAACTCCACCACCTGGGATCTGTTTTCATTATCAACTCCTATCTTTATAAGGGCCAGCTCCCTCTCTACACTGCTATCTGTAAACTCCTTTACCACAGTTACGTCGTAGAGCTTTCTGGCCTGGGATATTACCTGGTTAACTGTATATTCATTCCAGCTCCCAGATATGGTCATTCTTACCCTGTTATCCTCACTGGTTCTCCCAGCTGTTATAGTATCTATATTTATCCCCCTCTTCTGAAAGAGGCCCGATACCTTACTCAGTACCCCAGAGTTATCCTTCATTATGATCAAAATATTACGCTTCTCCATCTCTCCTCCCCTCTATGGTTTCTCCTACAGACCTTCCAGCAGGAATAATCGGATATACATTATCTCCCCTTGGAACCACCACCTCAACAATTAGTGGCTCATCATCTAGGAGCTCCCCCTGGATCTCTCTTAACTCCTCCATACTCTCCACTCTTCTTCCCCTCAGGCCATAGGCCCTTCCAAGGGTTAAGAAATCCGGGTTATATTCCAGTTCCACATGGGAAAATCTTTTGTCATTAAATAACTCCTGCCACTGCCTTACCATCCCCAGGGAGCTGTTATTAAAGATAAAGACCTTTACCGGTAGCCTGTATTGTGCCAGGAGCATAAGCTCCTGCTGATTCATCTGAAAACCTCCATCTCCGGAAATAGCCACCACACGGCTATCAGGTTTGGCTACCTGAGCTCCGATTGCTGAGGGAAGTCCATATCCCATGGTTCCAGCTCCTCCAGATGTACACAGGGTATACTCCCTCTTAAACCCATAGGTCTGGGCTGTAAACATCTGGTGCTGTCCCACATCCGTTGTCACGATGGTATCCTCTGGCATAATTTCACTGAGATACTTTAGCATCCTCTTTGAAAGGAGCTCCTCGGTCCCAACTCTTCCACAAGGTCCATCCTTCCACTTACTTCTCCAGCCACTGTGCTCCCCTAGGTCCCTGTGCTCCAATACCTTTTGCAGCACCTCCCTTGCATCTCCCACAACAGCCAGATCAGCTCTCACACTCTTATTGATCTCAGCTTCATCTATATCCACATGGATCTTTTTGGCATTGGGTGCAAACCTTGTGGCATCTCCCACAATCCTGTCATCAAACCTCATTCCCAGGCTTATGAAGAGATCACATTCATCCACACAGGTATTTGCCCTCTTAGATCCATGCATACCTATCATCCCCAGATATCCAGGTGTACCCTCTGCTATACTTCCGAGTCCCATAAGTGTTGAAACACTTGGCACTCCGCTTCTTTCCACTACCTCCTGCAGTTCTCTGGCAGCACCACTTCTCACCACGCCACCACCAGCTACTATAAGCGGCCTTTTAGCCTCCTTCAGCATCTTCACAAACTCCTCTACACTTCCATCCTCTATGGAGATGCTGTACTTCTCCTCCAGGTATATATTTTCCTTCCCGTATATCTCTTCAAATCTTTCATATGAGATGGAATCCATCTGCACATCCTTAGGAATATCCACAAGTACGGGCCCATGCCTTCCAACTCTCGTTAACCTGTATGCTTCCTTCAGTATCCTCGGTAGCTCCTCTATGCTGTCCACCAGATAGTTATGCTTGGTTATAGGAGATGTTATCCCCAGTACATGAGATTCCTGAAAGGAGTCCTTTCCCAGGTAGCTGCTTCCTACCTGACCTGTAATGGCCAAAAGAGGGATGGAATCCATATAAGCTGTCATTATTCCTGTGACCAGGTTTGTTGCCCCGGGACCCGATGTAGCCAGACACACTCCCACACTTCCACTCTTCACTCTGGCATAACCGTCAGCCATATGGCTTGCTCCCTGTTCATGTCTCACAAGGTAATGATTTATCTCGTGGTCATCGTAGAGAGCATCATAGATTGGTATCACTGCTCCCCCCGGATAACCAAATATATCCTTTACTCCCATCCTCTTTAGTACTTCCAGTACAATCTGGGCTCCCTTTATTCTTCTCTTCATTCTACACCTCTTTCTAGTATGACATTACCGCACCCTCGCTGGCCGAAGATACCAGTTTCATATATTTTTTGAGGAATCTGCTCCTCACCTCCCTGTGGGGGTGTACCAGCTTTTCTCTTCTTCTCTCGAGCTCCTCCTCATCTACCTCCACATCTATCCTCCCTCCTGGGATATCTACGGATATCATATCTCCATCCCTTACAAGGGCTATATTCCCTCCCTCTCTGGCCTCTGGAGATACATGTCCAATGGCTGCTCCCTTGGAACCTCCAGAAAACCTTCCGTCTGTAATAAGGGCACAACTGCTGTCTAAGCCCATTCCTACAAGTACCGATGTTGGGGAGAGCATCTCCCTCATTCCTGGACCTCCCTTGGGCCCCTCATATCTGATTACTATCACATCCCCCTTAACTATCTCCTTATTTAAAAGGGCTTCCACAGCGTCCTCCTCACAGTCGTATACCTTTGCAGGACCTCTGTGTATCAGCATCCTCTCATCTACAGCCCCTGATTTAACAATTGACCCCTTAGGTGCCAGGTTCCCCTTGAGCACTGCCAGCCCCCCGTTGTTATAGTGGGGGTTATCAAATCCTCTTATTACCTCTCTGTCCCTTACAGAAACCTCCTCCACCTCTAATTTAATGTCCTCTCCATAGATGGTCGGTGTCCCCTTTATAAGATTATTTCTATGTAACTCACTCATCACTCCGTAGATCCCACCGGCTCTGTCCAGATCCTCTATATATGATCTTCCAGCAGGAGAGAGCTTCACTATCTGCTTCACCCTTTGGGAAAGATCATGGAAATCATCCAGCCTGAGGTCAACTCCCGCCTCATAGGCTATGGCAGGAAGGTGAAGAGCTGTATTGGTAGATCCCCCCAGGGCCATATCCACAGCCACAGCATTTTCAAAAGCTTCCCTTGTAAGGATCTCACCTATGTTTTTCTTCTCCTCCAGAAGCTCCATCACTCTAATTCCAGATTCCTTTCCAAGTCTCAGCCTCTTACTGTATACCGCCGGTACTGTCCCATTCCCCTTGAGAGCAACTCCCAGAGCCTCCGTCATACAGTTCATGGTATTTGCAGTATACATCCCTGCACAGGAACCACAGGTAGGACATGCTTCGTTTTCTAGCTCTGCTAGCTCCTCCTCACTACCATCTCTCCCAGCTGCTTCAAATACATCTGTAAGAGCCACTCTTCTGTCCCCCACTCTTCCAGCCAGCATGGGACCCCCGCTCACAAAGACACTTGGAAGGTTCAGCCTTGCTGCTGCCATAAGCATCCCCGGTACTACCTTGTCGCAACTGGGAATAAAGACCAGTGCATCAAAGGGCATAGCTGTAGCTGAAGCCTCTATGGAGTCTGCTATTATCTCTCTTGTAGGCAAAGAGGACCTCATCCCCTCATGGTTCATTGCTATCCCGTCGCATACAGCAATGGTATTTACCTCCATGGGGACTCCTCCCCCAAGCCTTATTCCGCTCTTTACACTTTCTGCCACCATCTTCAGGTGCATATGTCCCGGAACCACCTCATTGAAGGAGTTTACCACTCCCACCTTGGGAAGCTCCATCTCCCTGTCTGTAAGCCCCAGAGCTTTAAAAAGAGATCTGTGTGGTGCTCTTAACTTTCCTTCTGTAACTTGTCTGCTTCTCAAATACCTTCCTCCTCTTTACTTTGGGTTCCCTAGACCGTCCCCTGTATCTCCTCTACCTCTATCTACCCTACATCAGAGATCCTCTCTTCAGAGCATACCTCCTCCTCATCCTCTACAAAGGTAAGCCAGGACTCATCATATGTTACCCTTCCATTTACTATATCAAAGTACTCCTGCTGGATTCTCTTTGTCACCTCTCCTACATATCCATCTCCTATTACCTGGTGATCCACCTGAGTCACCCCTGTAAGCTCAGCTGCTGTTCCAGTAAAGAATACCTCATCCGCCATATACAGGAACTCCCTAGGCAGAGTCTGCTCCACAACTCTATATCCAAACTTTTCACAGATCTTCATAACAGTGTCCCTTGTAATACCACATAGGATACTTGAGCTTATTGGTGTGGTGTAGATCACTCCGTCCTTTACTATGAATAGATTTTCTCCGCTTCCCTCAGCCAGATTACCATTTACATCCAGTGCTATCCCCTCATCAAACCCAAGCTCTAATGCCTCCATCTTGATAAGCTGTCCCGAAAGATAGTTACCACAAGCCTTTACCATGGTTGGGAAGGTATTAGGTGCCGATCTTGTCCAGGAAGAGATCTTAGCCTTAATTCCCTTTTCAATTGCTTCATCCCCAAGGTATGCTCCCCACTCCCAGGCAGCTATCAGAGCATCTACCGGGCACGGCTTGGGATTTACCCCAAGGGAGTTCATCCCTCTGTAGTATAGAGGTCTGATATAGGCACTCTTTAGTTTATTTGCCCTTAGAGTATCCAGCACAGCCTTCTTGTACTCCTCCTGTGTATAGGGAGCTTCCATCCTGTATACCTTGATTCCCTCATATAATCTCTTAATGTGGTCATCCAGTCTGAATATAGCTGCTTTGCCATTTACTGTATAGGCTCTCATCCCCTCAAATACACCGCTTCCGTAGTGAACTACATGGGATAGTACATGGATCTTCGCCTCATCAAATGCCACCATCTCACCATTCATCCAAATATAATCTGCTTTCATAACCGTCTCCTCCCTTAATCTATCTGTATTTTAATAAATTGCTTGCAACTAATATCTGTAATAAAAAAAGCTCAAACCGTAAATGGTCTGAGCTTCCATCAATCTATACTTCCTCTGCTCAAACCTTATCAACTGTATCAAAATAAGGCGTGAACACTAGGAAAGTTTTTAATAAACTTATAATTTCCTATTCTTCAAGCCTGCCGCTAATAATTATTGAAATGAGGACGTATCTATTTACTACATTTATCATTATTCCTACCTCCGAAAACCGTACATTTTTATTGCTAAGGATTATATGACAATTCTGTACGCATGTCAACAACAATAATGCTATTTTTTCATTAAAAAATCTTCATCTTTTATTTAGACCTTGAATCTACTGGTCTAAATAAAGGTTTATTTTTATTTCTTTTTAACCACATTCCTCTTAAAATTGACTCCTCTCTGCCATTTAAACTTTCTGAACTCCCGTTTAAAACATTCCCCTAGGATACTTCCCCTTCAAAAAGAAAATTCTCCCCTCCTCCTTCTTTTTTATGCAAGATTTTAATATAACATTATTTAAGAACACAAGAGACAACTTACTATCAGACCGGTTTTAAATTCTTGCTATTTTATTAGCCATCTATTTAAATAAAAAATTCCCCCTAAAGGTTTTTAACTGCTATAAAGCTAGATCAAAGGAATATCTCATGTCCAACAGGAAAATATAAGATCTTATTTTTAACTAAGAACATCCCCTCTTCTATAAAACAAATAGAAGATTTAAGAAAAATAAACTATCAGGTAATACACTCTCTCACTCCTAGAAAGGCTAAAAGCCTTTGTGGAAGTGAGAGAGGAATAAAATTAATTGTAGTGGATATCGATTCTGTTCCAGATTTCCTCCCATTTATTAATGAGATATCCCACTATATAGATCTTCCTATTCTATATACAACACTCCAGGAGGAGGAAGTGATAAATATGAAAAATCTTTCTCAGTACTTCCATGGATACCTCTCCAAGGGTGCAGAGATCTTTGACCTTAAGCACACTATCTCAACTACCATGACCCTCTTTTATTCAAATAGAAAGATGAAAAATGAACTCAGTTGCCTCCAATTGGCTGAAAGAATCTCAAACTTTGGGTACTGGACATTGAACCTTCCAGAGGGCACCGTCTACCTCTCAGAGGGAACCAGGAAGATCTGTGGCTTCTCAGAGGATAGATATCCCCTTAAGTATCTCCATAGCTTTCCACTGCCTAAATACAGAGATATGCTGGATACATCTCTCAAAGATCTCATCCAGGGGAAGCTTCCCTATGATGTTGAATTTAAAATTAAAAACAAGATCACAGGAAGGATTATTCCAATCCACTCTGTGGCCCTCTACGATCCCATAGGCAACACCATAACAGGGACCCTCTACGATATATCCAAACAAAAAAATCCGAGGAGAGAGCTCTGAGAAGGGAGGAGGTCAGGGAAAGGATGAAGTCTGCAAGAAGCCAGAAAAATAATGTCTTTTCCTTTAAACACCGGCTGGCAGATGGAGAGATTAAAGATGTCCAGGTGTTTTCAGGTCCTATCACCTATGAGGATAAGGGCTGTCTCTTCTCTGTAATCCACGATGTTACCGACCGTGAGAAAGCCTATAAACAGATCGAACATCAGGCTTACTATGATTCCCTTACCGCTCTTCCAAACAGGGAGAGATTCTCTAAAACCCTAAAAAATCTAACTACCTCCCCTGGAAGGGTTTCTTCTGGCTTTGCCCTCCTTCATATAGACCTGGATCACTTTAAGGATATAAATGATAACTTTGGCCACGATATAGGCGACCTCCTCTTAATAAAGGCAGCAGAGCGTCTTCAGAGGATAGCAGACCTAAACAGCACCATCTACCGACTGGAAGGAGATGAGTTTGCAGTTATTTTAAAAATAGGATGGAGATATCCTCCCTCTGTAATAAAATTTTAAGGACCCTGAAAAGTTCCTTTAAAATCAATGGTAATGAACTCTTTATCTCTGCAAGTATTAGAGTAGCAACCTATCCCAAGGATGGAAGTAGTTCCAGAGAACTTTTTAAAAACTCAGATCTGGCAATGTATAGAGCCAAAACCGAGGGGAAAACAGGTATTCCTTCTTCGACACAGACCTCAGAAGTGTCTTTAAAAGAAAGGTCTGGATAGAGAGAGAACTTCGTAGGGCACTGAAGAACGATAATCTTTCCCTGCACTATCAGCCTAGAGTTGCTGTAGATCAAAACAAAATTATTAGTTCAGAGACATTTATCCACTGGAAAACTAGCGAAGAGGAACCTATCGCTCCCGCTGAATTCCTTCCCATAGCTGAATCCTCAGGGCTTATCCTGGAAGTTGACAGGTGACTTCTCCTTACAGCTTTCAAGCAGGCCAAGGAGTGGGAGGTCAAGGGAATCGGAGAACACATTATTTCAGTTAGAATCTCTAATCTCCACTTCAGGTACAACCGGATACTGAAGACCCTCTTAGACCTGGCCCTTGTCACACCTATCCTTCCGGGAAGGGTAGAGATTGAAATCACCGAGGAACTATTTGCAAATAGTCTAAAGGAACTCCTACCCTTTCTCATGGAATTAAGAGCAATGGGAGTAGGCATCTCTATCGATGGTTTCGGAACAGGGTTTCACTCCCTGAGCTTTATAAAAAACCTTTCCATCGACAGGATAAAGATAGACAAGAGGTTTATATTGAATCTCTCAGTGGATCCATGTGATGCCACTATCATTAAAACTATTATAACCATGGGAGAACTTTTAAATCTAAAGGTTACAGCAGAGGGGATTGAGACAAATGAGCAGTTAGAGGCATTAAGAAAATTGGACTGTGATGAAATCCAGGGAAGCTACTTCACCCCTCCCATATGTTCAGCGGAATATGAGAATTTCTACTTTTCATGGTCCCACTCTCTAGAGTAAAAATTAAATCTTAAAAAAAAAGTCGAGGTTAGCCACGCTGCTAACTTCGACTTTTTATTCAACTATCCCTTAGAAGTTTACTCCACAAACTCCCCATAGCTATTCTAAAGGTTCTTCAGGGCTTCAATTGGGTTATGTGAGTTTATTCTATCCTTTACAATTAAAGTTGTCACAGGAGCCTCAGAATATTTACTAAAGAGCATATCGTGTCCCACACAGAGACCCACTGCTATATTTATTTCCGTCTTCAGCTTATTAAGTACACTTCCCTGCCCAAGGGGATTACAGCTTATCTCAAAGACATCCGAGTTCTTCTTAATTCCTACCTCTCCCCTATCTATTCCTCCATTTCCACAGACTACGGAGTAAACCTCTATCCCTCTATCCTCTAAGAACTTGTGGATCACCCTTCCCTCCTTATGGAGTCCCTTGCAGAAAGCCACTCCCACTCTTTCTATACTCATATTTTCTATATACCTGGCAACCTCCTCCAGCCTTGGGATATTCTTTGGGACAGATGCACTTGCTTCCATTATTCCCATGTCCTCCTTATCTTCAAGGTATGCCTCTATATTCTTCCTTCTATCATTGAAAGTACTTAGCTCCCTGCACTCCTCTCCTCTCAGGCACCTCTTATCCTCACATATAGCACACTTCATATCTCATACCTCCTAAATAACAAAAATTCTACCATACTCTTAAAAAATATTATAAATACATATTTCCTATACTTAACATAAGTGTTTACCTATCCATCCTTAAAGCGACTCCAGATACCAGCAGATAAAATCTATCTTCAAACTTTCTCCCATTTAAACAAAAAGCTTTTTCATTTTTTTGAAAAAATAAAAAAGAAGTAGGTGAATCTACAGTATAGAGTATGAGCAGTGTAAAGGTTTACATCTAGAAGGAGAGCATCATCCAGAGGGAGGGATGATGCCTTAACACCATTGCAGCAGAGGTCAATAGATCTATCTTCACAGGAAAAGGAATATCTAAAAGATAATTTTATTACAAGCTCCCGTTTGAAATATTAATTTTAAAAAAATAAAATTTTTATTTTTACCCCTATGAATTCAATGGGAAGATATTTTTTTCTGAGATAACTCTCCTTTCTTGGAGACCTTCAGATGGAACCTTCAAAAAAATAATGTTCAAATAAAGAACTCGCAGACCTTAAACTGTATGCATTGTAAGTTTAGAACCGAGATCACTATACCCATTTTGAAGTTAAGTTATTTTAGGTGGGAACACTTGTTTTTCTCAAAAATTTAAAATTTGACTTATTCAAGATTAAAAAAACATTAAAGAAAAATTAATTTCACTATTTTATGTCAACTGTCATTTGACAACCGTTTAATAATGTTATAGACTTCTGAAGTCAAGTTGATTTTAAGGTTTTTAACTTTAAAATTTCAAAGTGAATGAGGTCCATAGATCTCCTAAATACGTTTTAAAATTTTTTATATAGGAGGTAGTTATGATTTATTTACTACTATTACTTTCCTTTGTTATTCTTATCAAAGGAGCGGACGTTTTTATCGAGGCTTCTGCAAAGGTTGCCAAGGCTTTTAAGATTCCAGAGCTTATAATAGGAATCGTTATTGTGGGATTCGGTACATCCCTTCCTGAATTTGCTGTAAATATGGCAGCCGTTACTCAAGGCTCCAATGATATGGCTGTAGGAAACGTTGTAGGTTCCAATGTATTCAATATCCTGTTTATAGTGGGAGCAATTGCCCTCTTTAAGCCTATGATTATTGATGACAAGCTTGCACTCTTCGACTTCCCTATAGCTATCGTTGCTGCTGCCCTTCTGCCATTCTTTGCCTTAGATGGAAGGCTTCTGGCAATGGACAACAACCTTACCAGGGTAGACGGACTTATTCTGATCCTTGTATTTGCATACTTCTGTAAGGAGACTATTAGAAGGTCCCTGGAGGATCAGAAGCTTCACGACAAGAAGATGCTTATCTATGAGATTGCTGAAGGTACATTTTCCCTCAATAAGCACCTTTTAAAAAAGAGCGGTAAGGACAAGCCTCACATGAAGCATCTCTTCAAGGAGTTTATCCTTATTGCAGTGGGACTAACTGCCGTTGTAAAGGGTGGGGACATGGTTATCGAGTACGCTTCTCAGATTGCAGAGAGCTTTGGTATGAGTAAGCACCTTGTAGGTCTTACCATTGTAGGTGTAGGTACATCCCTTCCCGAGTTTGTGGTTTGTATCATGGCTGCAAAGAGAGGTCAGCAGGGGATCGTTGTAGGAAATGTAGTTGGTTCCAATACATTTAATATCCTCTTTACTCTGGGAATTTCAATGTTTGTAAAACCAATTACCGTGGATCACGCTATGATCCTAGATTCGGTCAATGTTGGAATAGCTACTGTTATCGTTGGTTCCGTAGCAATACTTAATAAGAAGATAGGAAGATTTGCCGGAGCGATCTTTATCGCTGTTTATGCACTTTACATGTACTCTGTTGTTACAGGGGCTTAAATTAGAGGAGGTAGAACATGAATTTAGGAATATTTAAAAGAAGCAAGGAGATTATCATAAATTCACCTCTAAGGGGTGAGATAAAGAGGGTAGAAGATGCTCCCCATGAGGTTTTTACCAGTAACGTTATAGGAGATGGTTGTGCAATAGAGCCCACCGACGGAATCATCCATGCTCCTGTTTCATCTAAGGTTGAGATCTTTAAGACAAATCACCTGCTTATCTTCGAGCCTAAGAAGGGAGTTTATGTAGTAATTCACTTCGGGGTGGGTACATCTCCCCTTAAGGGTGAAGGATTTACAAGACTTCCAAAGGGAGAGTTAAAGGAGGTTGTAGTAGGGGATGAACTGGTTTCATGTGACCTTGACTATATAGCTTCCAAGGCAAAGTCACTTATGACCCCAATCATCGTAAGTAACGATAATGTCCAGAGCTTAGAACTTCTGGTAAAGCCTGGAGATCTTGTAGAGGTTGGAACTCCTCTTATGAAGGTAAAAGTTAAATAAATAAAAAAAGGCTTACGGCTGTGCCGTAAGCTTTTTTATTTAACTCTATATGACTCCTAGTTTGTAAGGGTTACCTTTAAATCCAATGGAAAGCCCCTTAATTCTCTCCTCTAGCTTTAATGCAATCTCCTTCTCATACCTCTTCAGGATATTTGAATAGGTTTCCTTTAACTCCAGGTCATTCATGGTGTTCTCAAAACTTCTGTTTAATTTAACCAGATGTTTTAGCTCTGCTTTCTTTGCATTTCTGAGAATCTGCTTACAAAGAATCCAATAATCTGCAACCTTCTCATGTACGATGGAAAGTCTTTTCTTTGACGGCTCGATTGTAAAACTCTGAACTGAAAGCACCAGCTCTAAACCTGTTTTCTTAGTCTTTTCAAATTGGTTTTCAAATCCCTCAGCCTTATATATTATATCTATTCTCTTCTCACTGTTCTTCGTTATCACTTTTTCTCCTCCTACTATAAGTGTATCTCTTCATAAACTGTATAATGTCTAGTATCAATCTTTAGACACAGTTTGTACGAAAAAAGTTTAATTTTTTTTAATTTCCTTAGTAGTTTATCAGGGCTTTCATCTTATAGATACGTCATATTACGTTTTCTCCTTTTTTTATGACGGCATTTTTTGTGGGGTCAATTGTTTTTTTATGGATAGCTCCTTTAGTTCATTTTTCATAAAGGCAGAAGCAAGGAGTGCTGCACATCCGTCGGATATTGGAAAAGCTATTAAAATTCCCAGCATCCCAAACCAGTTTGGCAGGATGAATAAAAGAGGAATATTTAATACAAGAAGTCTGACTGTAAGGAGCTTTGTAGTTACCCCTCCCTTCCCCACAGCCTGAAAGTAGTTGGCACAGGTCAGATAGAGAGCTGTTGCCACCATTAGAAAGAGGTGTCTTCTGATAGCCCAGGTGGTAAACTCAATAAGCTTCTCGTCATTATCTAGGAAAAATGTACTTATACCCTCTGCCCCTATGACCACCAGGATCACCAGAGTTAAGGAGATCGATAGAATGATCTTAGAGGAAAGTATGAAGGTTTCCTTTACCCTTTTGAAGTTAGCAGCCCCATAGTTAAAGGACAGAATAGGCTGTCTTCCATGATTAAATCCTATAAAGCTTGTGTTTATAAAGGACCTTACGGTAGTTATTATTCCTATTGCAGCTAGAGCCAGATCTCCTCCATATACCAGAAGCTGCCTGTTCATAATAAAAACCATTACTCCATTTAACATCTGATTGAAGAAGGCTGAGCTACCTATGGACAGTATCCTCTTTATAATTGAGATATTAGGTAAAAGGTTTCCCCTTCTTAACCGAAGGAGTCTAGATCTGGAGAAGTAAATCAGAAGATAGACTGCCGGTAGTGTAGTTGCAATGGCTGTGGCCATAGCAGCTCCCTTCATCCCCATGGAAAACTTCACAATGAAGGTATAGTCTAATATCATATTAAGGAGAGCACTTCCCAGGTTCATCCACATGGAGTAGCTTGGTCTCCCCTCTGTTCTAAGAAATGCACAGAGGACCACATAGAGCATCTGGGCTGTAATTGCCGGAAAGAGCCACCTCGAGTACTCAAGAGCATAGCTTAGATTCCCCTCTGTTCCGCCCATAACTCCCAGAATTGGTCTTAGAAGGGTGAGAATTAACAGGGTATATATAATACCCACTACAGCTACCCAGAAAACTGTAGTTCCAAGAACTTTTTCAGCTTCTTCCTCCCTTCTCTCCCCCAGCTTTATGCCAGCCAGGGCTCCCCCTCCCACGCTAAACATGAGTCCAGTACCATTTATTAGCAGTATCAGGGGGAAGACTATAGAGAGAGCACTCATCCCATAACGACCAATAGCCTGCCCAATAAAGTACCTGTCCGTTATATTGTAGATTATATTGATGAGCACAGCTATGGTAGAGGGAATAGAAAACTTTATAAGAAGTGGAAGTAGGGCTCCCTTATCTAAATTTTTATTCAAAAGAATCATCTCCTGTATATTAATTCAATTATTATACCATTTTTTCTAAAGAAATGCCCCTACTCTTACATAAAATATACCTTAAAATATAGGGTAGACTCCCCTGTAGTTCTCGACATATGTCGTTTTTTTTATCTCCAGTTAGGCTACAATATTTATTAGTCCATTACTTGACATTATATTTTTATCCAGTTAAGTTTAAATATAACTAGACAGGAGGAGATCACATGAATATAGAAAGACTGCCCCATCTGCTTCCCAGGCTTCGTAGGGAAGAGGTTGAATTCATAAAAGATAATGGTCTGAATGACTACTTCTTTCTTCACAATATAGCCGAGGAGACGTTCTTTACCCCAAAAGCCGGAAGCCTCTACATGGTAAAGGAGGGAGGTATAATCGTTTACGGCTATGTGGACGATCATCTCGAGTTTAACATGGATTTTGATATAGGTGACTGCATCGGTCAGGCCGATCTCTTTCACCGGGAAAATATCGATTTTATCATAAGGGGAAAGCCCACTGCTATTATCCTGGAGATACCAGCGAAGAAGATTATGGAGAAGGGTGACATCAAGTTTCTAAACTTTATCTATGAGAAGATGTTAAACAAGATGGTTACAAATATAATCAAACTCTTTAAAACCTATGCTGCTAAAGTAAACTTCTCCAATGAACAGTACTTTATAAATTTTTTATTGAATAACGGCGGAAGTTTTACCTTTACCTCCACTGAAGACTTAGCTTACATCCTTCATATAGAGCTTAGAACAGTCCAGAGGGTCATAAAAAAGCTCATCGGTCAGGGGATTATAGAAAAATCAAAGAAGACTATCTGTATTACCGATGAAGAAGCTGCGAGGGATCTCATTTCACCAAAATAAAAAGTAGCCGCTTAATTGCGGCTTTTTTTGTTCTTAAAAATTTCATATCATATAGGTATGACTTCTTTAAATAAACCTTTAAAAGAAATAATTTCCAGATACTTCTTTACATACTGGAGAACTAATAATTATAAGTTTCCTAGCTTTTTAAGGCATAATATTCTTAAAAATGTTAACGCTTTTCTTGAATGTGGCGATCCTGATATAGGTTTTACTTCCTTCATATGCTTAAAATGCAAAACTATACATAAAACTCCCTTTTCATGCAAATTACGATTTTGTTCATCATGCGGTAAAATCTATGCTGAAAAATGGGCTAACAATGTTTCTGATAACTTAATCGACTGTCACCACAGGCACGCTGTCTTCTCACTTCCTAAGGGATGGATAAGAATTTTTTTCTTCAAAAACAGACAGCTTCTAAAGAAATTAGCAGAAGCTTCGTACCTCGCGCTGAAATATTCCTTTAAAAAGCTTGGTATTATTCATTTTGGTGCTATTGCTACTATCCATACATTCTCTAGAAAAATAGAGTGGAACCCTCATATACATTGTTTAGTTACCTTTGGTGGAATGACTAAAAATAGTCAGTGGAAAAATATAAACAACTTACCATGGCAGGTTTTAAGAAGGTCCTGGCAAAAGTGCGCCCTGGATATCATTGCTGAATATGCCAAAATAAATAATCTTCCTCATCTAAAAAATAAGATTTCTTTATCCTACAAAAGGTATCCTAAAGGTTTCTTTGTTAATGCTGAATCTAGGGTTGGGAATTCTAAAAATATTGCTAAATATCTCGGAAGGTATTTAGCCCGGCCAGCTATAGCTGAGTATCGGATCATTTCCTTTAATGATAAAATCGTCAAATTTTGGTTTAAAGAAACTGATTCCAATAGAAGAAAGCACCTTACCCTAACTATGGATATTTTTCTTGGCAGAATACTTTCCCATATTCCCCCTAAAAACTTCAAGATGGTAAGGCGGTTTGGACTATATTCAAGAAGGTCAAAAAATAAAATCCCCAGGAAGAAGAAGTTATTTAAAACTAAGCCTTCCTGGAGTGAGCGCTTCTTTAAAGCATTTGGTATTAACCCTTTAATTTGTCGTAAGTGCAGTTCTAAACTGCACTTACTTGAAATCTTTCATGTTAAGTACGGCACTATCCAGTACAACGATTACTCTCCATGATGCTACGCGCATATTAAAGTTACAAACCGTACCCGCCTGTACGGTATTTTGTAATGCTTAAATATATGCGACAGATCTATTCTATACTATATTTGAAGATTTTTCCAATTCTATGCCTATAAAATATGAGTTTTTAATTCTATACTTTCCTTAACAATAAAAAGTCCTGTTAATATTAACAGGACTTTTATACTACTTAAGCTTTACTCTCATTAGAAGGTCTCCCACCGATACATCTCCAGTAGCTACAACCTCTAACTTTTCAACATCATCCATATTATTGATGATTACTGGTGTCATAGTTGATTTTGCATTCTTTGAAATGTAAGCCAGGTCATACTTTACAAGCTCGTCTCCCTTGGAAACCTCTGTACCTGCTTCACCTACTCTTTCAAATCCCTGCCCTCCCAGGGCCACTGTATCGATACCAAAGTGAACTATCATCTCAAGCTCATCCTTTGTTTCAAAGCTTACAGCGTGGTTTGTTTCAAAGATGTCAATTTCAGCATCTGCTATTGCATGAATAGATCCCTCATTTGGGTCTATAGCACAACCGTCTCCAATCATCCTTCCAGCAAAAGCCTCATCAGGTACTTCCTCTAGAGGTATTACCTTTCCATTAAGGGGTGAATAGATATTAATCCAGTTTTCCTCTTCTTTTTTCTTCTTAAAAAAATCAAATAATCCCATCTCTTCCTCCACTTTATGTTTAATTTTTGAATTAAAATTTCACCTTTATTTAATTAAAGTGATTTTTATATCCATAGATTAACATTTTTTATTGTCTAAATCAAGTGTTTCTTCCATGAAAAATCTCAAATTAAATTAGGAAGGGAGTTTTTAACTCCCTCCCTCTAAAGTTCATCTACTCCATATCTTTTGCTGGTTCCCAGAATACTTCTACCCTTCTGTTTGCTCTCCTGTTTTCTATAGTATCATTAGGGAATGCCGGGTTGTTCTCTCCGAATCCCTGGGACTCAACAGTGATGTTTTCACCTTCAAGCTGGGTTCTGAATTCCTCAGCAACTGATTCTGCCCTCTTCTCAGATAGGGTCTGGTTATAGGAAGCTGCTCCAGTAGTATCTGTATGTCCCTCTACAGACAGCTTACCGTCAAATCCTCTGAGTTTCTCTGCAACCTCGCCGATCTCCGCTCTACCAGCTTCACTCAACTCAAAACTGTTGAGTTCAAAGACCTCTTGGAACTTGATTCCCTCAAGTGGAATTGGTGGTCCCACAGGTTCCATAACTACTGGTTCTGGTTCAGGCTCCACTACCATAACTGGTTCAGGCTCAGGCTCTGCCATTACCACAGGAGCTGGCGATGGTCCGCCAAACTTATAACCAAACTTGATGGCAAATCCATGGTAGTATCCATCCTCATTGGTATTAAAGTCTGTATCATAGTCATACTCTGCTACTTCATACATAAACTCAACGTTAAATCTCTCATCGTAGAACTCCTTACCTATACCAAGAGCTCCGTAGATTCCTCCATTAGCGTCGTCTACATTATCTGCTCCACCAGAGTAGGCTTCAGCATATCCTAACCTACCTACTGCATATAGGGTGTCTGCAAAGTCATACTTACCTACTGCGTAGATTGGGAATGAGTAGTGACCATCATATCCGCCACTTGCATGGAACTTACTCTTGGCTTCTGCACCAATACCAAATCTGAATGGCGAATCCTCATTGAACAATACCTCAGCACCTATCGATGCACCTGGATAACCCTTTACAGGGTTATGTCCTGTAGCGTCCTTGGTAGCGTTTCTGTAAAGGTCGGCTCCTAACTTCAATTCCAGTTCAGCAGCACTTGCAGCCACTGCAACAAGTATAAATGCTCCTAAAATCATTGCCTTTTTCATATATTTTCCTCCCTTATAGCTAACTAGTTGTATCACTCTTGTGTCTCTTTAATTGATATACTACAAGCGATCATTATTTCCTCCTAAACCTGCAAAAATATACCAATATTCCATATAAAATAGAGGTTTTTATGGTTTTTTATTGTAATAGCCTATTATAAATGTTATTATGTAAGGTAGTATTATTTTTAACAGTCCAATTTAAGGAGAAAATCATGAATATTAGTAAAAAAGATGCAATTGAATGGTTTAAATACCTTGCAGACATCCCTTCAGACAATGAGGAGATATTTAAGAAATATGATGTAATTATACGTTCAACTCTAAGACAGATAGAGAGATCATATATGGATAGGATTAAGAGGATGCAGGAGGAGATCTCTTCCCTTGAAAACTTCAAGGGAAGGACCTTCTTCCTGGGAGACAAGGAGAAGTTTCCCAAGGGATGTATCTCGTGCCTTTTCGGAGATGGTTTAGGAGGTGTTAGAAAGACTCATACCTGCAACCTTACCTGTAAGTTCTGCTACTACCACGACACAATGGATGAGGTGGAAGTAATTCCCGATGGAATGTGGGATATTGGAGATACCCTCTATGAGGAGGAGGATATAGACCTTCTTCTCTCCACTCAGAAGAAACCTTCAGGTATTGCCTATGTATACCTAGAGCCCTTTATGGAGATCGAAAAGTACTATGGAATAGTAAAAAAATTCAGTGATGCAGGAGTCCACCAGCATATGTATACCAATGGTACTCTCTCCACCGAGGAAAATCTCAAAGCCCTTGCTGAAGCAGGCTTAGACGAGCTTAGGTTCAACCTGGGAGCCACTAACTGCAGCGACAAGGTTATAGAGGCTATGAAAATTGCCAGAAAATACTTTAAATCTGTTGGTATCGAAACTCCTATGACACCGGAGTTCTATGAGGCCTTTATGAAAAAGAAGGATGAGATACTTGCTATCGGTCTGGATTTCATCAACTGTGCTGAGTTCCACCTGGGGCCGGACAATATAAATAACTACAGTGGTGAAAAGTTCTATACATATAGAAATGGATACCTTTCTCCTACTTGGTCTAGAGAGATTACATATAAGATTATGAAGATGGCAGCTGAGGAGGGATGGGAGATGCTTGTCCACGACTGCTCAAACCACACCAAGTATGCTAGGGAGATCAACAAGGCTTCCAAACAGGGTAATCCCTTTGGAGCTCACAACTATGTTTCTGAGTTCGAGAGAACCCTCCCCCACCTGTTCCTTCCAATCCTTGAGGATGAGGAGTTTATCTTCCTGAAGGAGGAGGAGCTACCGGCAGACCTAAAGCTGGAAAACTGCAAGGAGCATATACAGGAACTTATAGAGGACTACAACAACGACGACTTCTATGAGGACTTTGAGGAATATTTAGAGGATTAAAAAAAGGAGCTGATATCAGCTCCTTTTTTATTTAAAACTTTTCCGTCTGGCTTATGAGGGCTGCTTCAAACTTTTCCTTATCCACTACCCATATTTCATTTCTGCTCTTTTCGATAACCCCATCTTCCCTTAGCTTTCTTATTATCCTCTGAAGTGTACGAAGATTGGTATTTAAAAGCTCAGATAGCTCTCTTGTATTTGTAAACCTTATCCTCATATTATTTTGGGACAGATACTTGAGGAAGTACCCCTCATTGGAGAGCACTGCCTTAGCAAGGGTTCCTCCCAGTACTCTTACAAACTCAAGGGCCGATCCCTTGGCTATCTTCTCCCACAGATGTTGCATAACTTCTGGATGATTTCTTATCATCTCCGTTAATGGAATAACAATAACCTTTGTTTTCTTCTTTGCCTCTATATCCACTGTCCCCACAAGATCTATGAGGCAGGCGGCAACTCCCATCCACTCTCCAGTGGTAAAATCACCGTAATACTCTCCTCCGTGCTCCATGTAGATAGTCATCTTGGCCTGCCCCTCCAAGATCTTCCACACCTTTCCGCTCTGAAAGGCCTCCATCTCCATGATATCTCCCTTTTCATACTCCTCTACCTTTATCTTCCTTACGAGGTCATCTGAAAGTATATCATCAAGTCCTATATCCCTTAAGTAATCTAATTTCGTTTTCATAAACTCCCGCTCCTGTTAAATATTATTTCTTATATCTCTTCCAAGCTTATCGGTGGCTTCAACGATTGCCTCACTTATAATGGTCTCTCCGCTTTTTATCTCCCTTTCTACACCGCTCATAACACCAGCTGGAGCTCTTCCCCTTATGACGCTCCACCTGTAACGATCTCCAGAGTTCCCTTCAAATACTCCGCTTCCAATGGTACGCCCATCTTCAAGGTCTATCATCTCATATGACAACACTATCCTGCTGCTGTTTCTCTTATCAAATACTATCTCTGTGTAGGATCTCTCCCTGTACTTAGCCACCTTTACATTGTTTTCAATAACATAGTATTTTTCCGTCCAGTATCTGGTATAGTAGTCCCTTGTTACCCTTGTTGGATTGTAGGTGAAGGAATCTATATTTATCTTCACCACTGTATTCAGGTCCTTGAGACTTTCCTCCGATAGATTCCCTGCCCCTCTCAGAGCCTCACGCAGCTCTCCCTGAGGGATATCCTTAAAGATAGTTATCTTAGACAGCTTCGGGTCCTCCAATACACGATTTTTTATCCTTCCTATTCCCTCCCTTTCTATCTGGTGTTTTCTGGAGGGATCCCCTGTTACCTCTGTGAAAGCTGCAACAACCCTAGCTTCCTCCAGAGATCTCGCAGTCCGCTCACCAATATCCCTATACCTGGGATAGAGCTCCTGCCCCCTGTCATAGAGGAAGAACTTCTCCCTTCTCCTATATCTGTCAAGTTTCAACCCCTCAAAGGTATTTCCTGCATTGTAGTAGGAGACCCCTGCATCCATCTTCAGCTCCTCTATCTCATTGTACTGGGGAATATTCAGGCTGAGCCCAAGCTTATTGTGAACTATGGGATCCATGGTGTAGAGACCTTTCTTTAGGGAAAGCATATTTTCATAGGTAGAAGCTTCCCTCACATAGTCCTCATTTTGATTGTAGAGATCTATCTTGGACTGGGTATCATCTACAGCCCTTGGATAGACATTCCTGTAGTTCACCATCCCCTCCAGGTAATCTGGGTTCAGTTTTACTGCCTCCTGCAATAATAGAGCAGCCTGGGTAAATCTTCCCCTCTCTATCTCCTCCATTGCCTGGGTATTTATCTTCTCTTCAGCAGAGCTGCACCCTGCCAAGATCAAGAGGACAATCAGTAGTAACTTCTTCATCTTCTATCAACTCCTTCCCATTAATTCTATACTAAAATCTGGTCAAGTTGAAGTCATTTTATACTTTGTTGGTGTCAAAGATAGGATAACATTGATCATTGGATATATTCAACCATTTTTTAAGTATATTCCTTAACAAGGAATTATTTTTAAGGACTATAAATAAAAGGGAGAGGTGTCTTCCTCTCCCTAATTCTCTAAGATGCCATTCTGAATATCTTCAGTGTATCAGCCTGGAATCCCTCTATCCTGTTAAATGCCTGAGCTGTTGCATATTTCAGAGACCCTATTGCTGAATAACCCTCCTCATTGGGTACATCCAACTGATATACAATATCTAATCCCTTCTTTATTGAGTAACCACACGACTTATATGCTTCCACCACGCTGGCTATAAACTCAAGGTCCACTTCCTTATCCAGGTTATCCAGTGGCAGGGTCCATTTATTCTCTCCCATACTCACAGATATCATCCCGTCATTTCTGGCTCTGGCAGCTGCATATGTTCCGTAAGCTTCGGTATTCTCTATGACTCTCTCCTCTGAAAGACGGCACGTTCTGGCTGTTGCAAAAAAACTTTCTCTACTTTCTTCCCCAAAAATTTTCTTGAAATTCTCGTGTAACTTTCTTAACATCTCCATCCCCCCTAAAAACTATGTTGTATTTTCTAATAAGGATTATAGTCTATATTTACCAATAAATCCATAGGTTTAAAGGTGAATTTCTGTTGTTTTTTTTATACATCATTAATTTTTATAGTTTTTTAACAGTTAGCTTAAAGAAAATTTTCCTTTACTTCCCCTAACTTTTATAAATCCCAGAAAGGAATCTCTTCACCCTTTGCAAATAATATTAATATGGAGGTGTTCTATGAGTAAAAGAGGAATCATGAGCAAAAGAGAGATGAAGGATATTATGGATGATTTAAAGGAAACTAAGGAGAAGCCCCCTAAGGATGAGAAGGAGTCACCTAAGGAGGAAAATAAAAAATAGGCTGATTACCCAGCCTATTTTTTATCTACTTTCTCTATAGCTTTCAGAAACTCTTCCCTGCTTATTCCAAAGTGGTTCAGCTTAGACAGGAACTGCTTGGCATTGGCATAGCCTATTCCCAAGATAACTCCTACCTCCTGCCTTCTTACCTTGGATTCTCCCCCACCGCTAAGACCATACTCTATCATATCCCCAGAGGTAAAGTTTTCAATTCTATCCACCATCTTGCACTTGGCTTTGGCAAGGGCTTCTATGATAACCTCCGGCTTGGCATTTTCTATCCCTACATTTCCGTCACGGGCCCTTGTCCCGTCCTTTCTTCCAATATAGGCATGCTTCACCCCTGGAACATAGTCCTCTATAGTTTTTCTTATCTTTTCACCGGCAAAATCCGGGTCTGTAAATACTATTACCCCGGTTCTCTCCTGGGCAACTCTTATCTTTTCTAGGGTAGTTCTCTTTCTTACAGCAAATCCATTTACTATAATTAGCTCTGCGTCAACTGCAGCCTTTACTGCAGTTACATCGTCTCTTCCCTCTACCACTATGGTTTCCATTATCTTCTTCATCTGTCCAATCTCCTGCCTGTATTTTTATAGTTGTCTATTCATACAACTCTTTCATCGTCATATCTGGGCTGTACTTGGTCCCTGCCATGAGAAGTTCATTGTAGTCCTTCTTGGCCAGAAACTCTCCATATCCCCTGTCATAGTAGATAAACTTTACTTCCTCAAAGAGATAGCTCTCCATGGAGCTCTTGAATCTTTCCTGAGTTTCCTCATCTCCACCAGACACCTTGTATCTGAACTTTTCTACTCCAACCTCCTTAAGTATCTCAAACTTATTCAGCAAGGGATAGAATATTTCCATAAACTCCCTTACATTCTTGTCCTCCTTGAGGTCAGTTGCAATATACCCCTTGGCAAACTTTGGAAAGAGGCTGTATTCCAGAGCCTTGAGTTTCTCCTCAGGAAGCACTCCCAGTCTCTTTACCTCTGTAAAGGTAAGAGCTTCAAGCATACTGTTTCCTCTCATGGAAAGGTGTAGCTCCACGTCCTCTCCCAGCTCAAGAACCTCTCCCTCTAAATAACCGTCTAGGTTAAGGTGGGTAATATAGTTTCCTTTAGTATCTGCCACATACTCTGTATCTATCTCTTCCTCTTCATCCTCTACATAGAAGGTTGCTTCCCAGTTTAGCCTGGTCTGCCCCTTAATGGTATTGGATCTGATTGCTGCCTTATATGAATTGTCGTAAAATTTTTCGAAATCCTTGGTTTCCTTCCCAGGATCATCTTCTAATCTTACTTCCTTTAATCTTATCTCCATAAAACCATCCTT
The DNA here is from genome assembly GCF_027925155.1 of Propionigenium maris DSM 9537. Classification (GTDB taxonomy): domain Bacteria; phylum Fusobacteriota; class Fusobacteriia; order Fusobacteriales; family Fusobacteriaceae; genus Propionigenium; species Propionigenium maris. Next base: position 123,584 of record NZ_BSDY01000009.1, read on the forward strand.
TCATAACATAATAGCTTTATATTATAGCATTTATTTTATCTTTTTAAAAGATTTTATATCAATAAATTATAGGTCTTTTTGATTAGGTGTTTGATTTTTTATATTGCTAGATTGCATAATTAAATATAGCTATTTATTCTTTTTTTTAGCTAATTTCTCCTACTATAATTTATTTGATATTTTTAAAGGGAATGATCTAATGATCAGAGTGTTTCTTTTACTTTACTTCTTAATTATTTATAACTCTTGTTATTAGTAAACTCACAAAAATAGAAACTGCTAATAAAGCCTCTTTAATAGTTTCTTCACTCTTTACTGCAGCACTCCTCATGGTAGTTACTTTTCTTATTAATTCTCTTTGGATTGTTCAATGAATTAGATTTATTTTTTAACAACAAAAATCCAGGAGGCAACTCCTGGATTTTTATATACCTTAATAACAATTATATTAATTCCCCACTATCTGAATCTCAACCCTCCTGTTTTGTGCCCTTCCATCCTTAGTGGAGTTGTCTGCTATAGGTTGAGCCGATCCATATCCCCTAGAAGACATCCTTGCTTTAGCTACTCCCCTTCCATTTAGGTAGTAGTATACTGCATCTGCCCTCTCCTGTGAAAGGGCATCATTTATATTGTCGCTTCCTGTGTTGTCTGTATGTCCTCCAATTGCAATACTTGTCTCATCAAACTCCTCCAGTACCTTTGAGATGGAGTTTAGCACCTCATAGGATCCTGGAGCTATAGCTGAGCTTCCAGATTTAAAGGTAAGGTTTCCAGGCATAATAAGCTCCAGTCTGTCCTCTCCCACCCTTCGCACTCCTACACCTGTTCTTGCAAGCTCCTCCCTTAGAGCTGCCTCCTGCCTGTCAAAGTAGTATCCAATCCCAGCTCCAGCTGCTGATCCAGCTGCTGCCCCTATGAGGGTACTCTTGGTGTCCTTACCTGCCAGCTGACCAACCACAGCCCCTGCCACTGCTCCCCCCACAGCCCCCTTAGTAGTACTGCTCACCTTCTCCTCTCCAGTATAGGGGTCTGTACTCCTGCAGGATATTAGCACCAGCATAAGACTTGATAAAGCTATAATTTTTTTCATAATCTACCTCCTGATCCTTTATTAAAAAGCTTCTACATAATTCTTTATAAAAAAAGTAAAGTTTTTTACATAAAAAATAGATATATTATTACAACTGTGATATAATTATTCTATAAAGGAGGTATCACAGATGAAAAAATATTCGCATATGGAAGAATACCTGAACTCAATTAGTCACTACCTTGGAGCAGGAATGGCAGTTGTTGGACTAGGATTTCTTGTTATGAGAGCTGTACGTCTGGGAGATATAAACCATGTGGTCAGCTTCACTATCTTTGGTAGCGCACTTATTCTATTATATACTATGTCTGGAACCTATCACCTTCTATATCCTGGAAGAACTAAGGACATATTTAAAATATTGGATCATTCAGCTATATATATATTAATATCGGGATCATATACCCCCTACCTGCTAACTGTTGTAGAGGGAAGATCCGCTATTATTCTCTTGGTTATACAGTGGGGACTTACCCTTGCCGGAATTATCTTTAAGTTAAAGTTTACAGGAAGGTTTACCCTTGTTTCCACCCTGATCTATCTCTTTATGGGTTGGATGGTAATGTTTATCTTCAAGAACCTTAAGATGAACCTGGATCCCCTGTCACTTAAACTGCTTATTGCAAGTGGAATAACCTACACTGTGGGAGCTGTATTTTATCTTATGAAGAATGTAAGGTATACCCATGTAGTTTGGCACCTATTTGTAGTGGGAGGAAGTGTTCTAAACTACCTTTCCATCTACTATTCAGTATCTTAAAAAAATAACTTTAGAGGAACCTATAGAGGTTCCTCTTTTTTTATCCCCACTTCTTTCCATATGCGAACTCAAGACTTTTATTTGCGATCACAGACCGTTTAAGAGACTATAACTCCCCCTCTACTTCCGTACTAATATAAAGTTATTATAAGCTCATTAGTGCTATTTTATTAGAATCGATATGACCTCATTCTTCAGAATTTTAGATTAAAATTCAGTATTATATTTTTACTACTAACTTAAAAAATGGTGCATAAAAAAAGTATTGTTTTTTTATAAAAATATGTTGTTTTTTTCTTCACAATATGTTATAAATCCATATAACTTAATTTAAGAGGAGGGATCAGGATGATTACAGCTGCTGTTGTTCTAGTTGTGTTTATGGCTGCTTCGTATTGTGCAAAAAATTGTGACGGGATTGGATACCAGAGTAGAGGTATTGGAATATTAGAGGACATCAAGCTGATGTATTGCTTTGATTCCAATGGATACAATGCCAAAGGGTATGACAAGAACGGATACGACAAAGACGGATACAATGAGTTCGGTTATGACAAGTTCGGATATCAGAGATAAGTGATTTTTTAAGACTGCCTATGGCAGTCTTTTTATTTTATTAAGAAGAAAATCATCTCAGGTGGAGTATAGAGAAAGAGAACGCTACTGAAAGGGGGAAAAATCATGAAGTTAAAGGAGGCTCTCACAGAAGCTGGCATATACGATTCCTTTTTAGAAATCTCAAAAGCTACTTCCCATAAGGAGTTGGAGAAGCTCTTTGAAATAAAGGATTTCAGAAAGGGGGAGGTCATAAGCTTCTCAGAGGAAGCTGGAGGGAAGAATGGATATGTATGGAATATCTTAAAGGGAGAGGGAAAGCAGATATTTTACCCCTCTGGAGGGAAGGAATATATATTTAAGTTAACTGTAGGAGAGTGGATAGGAGTGCCCGGTGCAGTCTCCAACCTCTACATCCTTACAGATATTGAGTTTCTTGAGGATACACAGGTACTCATCTTCCCTCTGGGAAAGATGATAAGGGAGCGGTCAGATATAATGGGGGAAATCTGGGAGAGAATTGCCAGAATGATGGTAAACAAGTTTGTATGGGCTGCAGAGCAGTTTATGGACAAGAGCAGTATGAGTAATGAAGCTTATTTTTTAAAAGCTCTAGCCAATAACAATTACTCCTTTGAGGACACAACTACCAAATCTCTCTCTGAGTCACTGGGAATCAACCTGAGAACCCTCCAGAGGATAATAAGCAGCCTGGAGAAGAGGGAACTTATCAAGCGGGATAAATCCAAGGGTAGGGTATGGGTTGAGGATTTTGAGGTCTTTGACACCTATCTGGATTCCTTAGACTAAAAGGGAGCGTGACGCTCCCCCCACTCTAATCTCATACAATGAAATTTTGTCCATGGCAGCACTCTATAATTTTATACTTCCTTAACAATAAAAAACAACGTGACGTCGCATCCCAATAATCACTGGGAACACAAATTGGTTCAAGTAGAATTTCTATAAATTCTAAATTTTCCATAACAAATGAAAAGGGACTCCTAGGAGTCCCTTTTCTTACTTAGCTTTTTTTTCTTCAGTTTTTGCGCTCTTTACCTTCTTTACTTCCTTAGCTTCCTTCTGCATAGCTACGTACTTCTCTGCTCCATAGTAAGCTCTTAAGTACATCTCTCTAAGCTCTGCCATTAGTGGATATCTAGGGTTAGCACCTGTACACTGATCATCAAATGCTGCCTCTACCATCTCATCTAATTTAGACATGAACTCCTCTTCAGAAATTCCATACTCTGCAATTGTAGCCTTAATTCCAATTCTTGTCTTAAGCTTTGCTACCTCTGCTCTAAGAATCTTTGCCTTCTCCTCATCGCTTTCACTTCCCTTAGTGAATCCCATGAAGTCTGCAACCTTTGCATATCTAGCCTTGGCATTTGGATACTTATACTGAGCAAATCCTGCCATCTTAGTCGGCTTATCTGTAGCGTTAAATCTGATTACTTCATCAAGAAGTAGTGCATTAGCTACTCCATGTGGTAGGTGGAATGCAGCTCCAAGTTTGTGAGCCATCGAGTGACAAATACCTAGGAATGCGTTTGAGAATGCCATTCCTGCGATACAAGATGCGTTAGCCATCTTCTCCTTTGCTTTCTTAGCTGTTGCTCCTCCCTCTACCGATTCTGGAAGGTACTTAAATGTAAGTCTTACAGCCTCTAGTGCTAGTGGGTTTGTATAGTCCGATGCCACAACTGAAGCATATGCTTCCAGTGCGTGAGTCATTACGTCGATTCCAGATGCTGCTGTTAGCCCTGCTGGCATTGTAAGCATTAACTGAGGGTCAACGATAGCTACGTCTGGAGTCAGCTCATAGTCAGCTAGGGGATACTTGATTCCAGTTGCATCATCTGTGATTACAGCAAATGGAGTTACCTCGGATCCAGTTCCTGCAGATGTTGCAACAGCCCAGAACTCAGCTTTTCCACCCATCTTAGGGAACTCTACGATTCTCTTCTTTATGTCCATGAATGTCATTGCAAGATCCTTGAAGTTTACCTCTGGGTGCTCATATAGTACCCACATGATCTTAGCTGCGTCCATTGGTGATCCTCCACCAAGGGCAATGATTGTATCTGGCTGGTAGTTTCTCATTAGTTCAGCACCTTTTTCTACGATAGATAGAGTAGGGTCTGCCTGTACATCAGAGAATATTCTGTAGTCGATTCCTAGAGAATCTAGTACAGTTGTTACATGATCTGTATATCCTAGAGACGCCAGTACAGAGTCTGTAACGATTACTGCTTTCTTCTTTCCCTTTAACTCAGTAAGAGCTACAGGAAGTGATCCAAACTTAAAGTATACTTTCTCAGGAACTCTGAACCAAAGCATGTTTTCTCTCCTCTCAGCTACAGTTTTAATATTAAGTAGGTGCTTAACTCCTACGTTTTCAGAAACTGCGTTTCCTCCCCAAGATCCGCAACCAAGTGTTAGTGATGGTGCTAGCTTGAAGTTGAATACATCTCCGATTGCTCCCTGAGCTGCTGGCATGTTGATTAGTGTTCTACCAGTCTTCATTCTCTTAGCGAATGCTTCGATCTTATCTGTAGCTTCTAACTCATCAGCATATAATACAGATGTATGCCCCATTCCACCAAGTTCAATCAGTCTGTCTGCCTTATCTACCGACTCTTCAAATGACTTTGTCTTGTACAGTGCCAGCACTGGAGAAAGCTTCTCGTGAGAGAATGGCTCAGATAGCTCTACCGATTCTACCTCTCCTATAAGTACCTTAGTCTCAACTGGTACATCTACTCCTGCCATCTTAGCGATCTTGTGTGCAGGCTGTCCTACGATCTCTCCGTTTAGGTGACCATCTATTACAATTGTCTTTCTTACCTTATCTAGCTCATCTCCCTTTAGGATATAAGCATTTCTTGCTGCAAACTCCGCTCTAACTGCATCGTAAGTCTTTTCTGTAGCAATTACAGACTGCTCAGATGCACAGATTACTCCGTTATCAAATGTCTTAGATAGTAGGATAGAGTTTACTGCCATCTTGATGTGTGCTGAGTCATCTATTACTACAGGAGTATTTCCTGCTCCTACACCGATTGCAGGTTTTCCAGATGAGTAAGCTGCCTTAACCATTCCTGGTCCACCAGTTGCAAGGATAATGTCAGCTGATCTCATAAGTGTGTTTGAAGCTTCGATTGAAGGCTCCTCTACCCATCCGATGATATCCTCTGGAGCTCCAGCTTTTACAGCTGCATCACGTATGATTCTAGCTGCTTCTATAGTAGATTTCTTTGCTCTTGGGTGTGGAGAAAAGATAATTGCGTTTCTTGTCTTAAGTGAGATTAACGCCTTAAAGATTGCTGTTGAAGTCGGGTTAGTTGTTGGTACGATACCTGCAACTACACCGATAGGCTCAGCTATCTTAGTCATTCCAAATGACTTATCCTCTTCTAATACTCCACAAGTTTTAGTGTTTTTATATTGGTTATAAACAATCTCAGATGCAAAGTGGTTTTTGATTACCTTATCCTCTGCGATTCCCATACCAGTTTCTGAAGCCGCCATCTTAGCCAGCTTAATTCTATTGTTATTTGCTGCAAGTGCTGCTTCTCTAAAGATAACATCTACCTGCTCCTGAGTATAAGTTGCATATTTTTTCTGTGCTTCTCTTACTCTTTGGATCATTTGTTCAATTGCCATTTTGAAATCACCCCTGTAAAAATTTTAATCCCGACTGAAGTTGCCATCCCCGTAATGAGGTTTCCGTCAGATTCAATTTTTTTGTTTTATTTACCGTCTCCCTGCGACAGCTAGAGTCGTTTGTCCTCTATGTGCACACTTTACACCTTGTGAAAAAATATGTCAATTACTTTTTAGATATTTTTTTCACTAATATTACAGGTCATTTTTTCACCACTTTTATAAAAACTTTGTTTTAAAGGGCTAGAGCCTATTTACACTAATTTCCAATGGATTGATGCGATCATTTTTTTTACTTTTTCTACACTTCAACAATAAAGCACCTTTTCAAAGAAATGCTTATTTTTAGAACTCTAAACGATCTAAAATAGATCAAATTTATTTTTTCACTAATTTTTAATAGGATTAGCTCTACAGATGATCAAAATCAAAATTCTATTTGTTTCTTTCATCTTAAGGGCTTATACTAATAATATAAATTTTATAGTAATGGGAGGTTTGAAAATTGTTTTTACTGGAAAAATTCATCAGCAACTTATTGATTTCGCCTGCACTATTTATAATTATTGTATTAATAGGCGCTATCCTTATGGATAGGTTCAATTATGCTAAATTTAAAAGGATCTTTATTATTATCTCTGTCGGGTTCTATCTCATCTCCATAAGGCCTACCAAGGAGCTGCTAGTTAGAGTTATAGAGCCTAAAAAGGTCTCCTCTCCTGCGGAGATAAGATCGTCAGAGGCATATGTACTTCTGGGAGGAGGTATCACCGAGGGAACACCAATAGGTAGTATCCCTACCGATACAGCTTACTCCAGGATTGTAGAGGCAGCTATCCTCTATAAAGAATACCCTAAAAAAATAATTGTCACCGGGGGAAGGGGATATGACAGTGAGAGTCCAAGTGAGAGCTCTGTGTACAGAGATGTTCTTGTAGCCCTAGGAGTTCCCAAGGAGGACATTGTTTTAGAGGAGGAGAGCAGAAACACCCTGGAAAATGCCCTCTATACTAAAGAGATATTAGATGAGATGGAGGTTTCATCTATTACTCTCATCACTTCAGCTACCCACATGTTCAGAGCCAAAAATACATTTGCCTCTACAGGAGTTCAGGTAGCAATTGCTCCAAGTGGATACCTTGCAAATAATAGTAGTTATAAGGTTCTGGACTTTATCCCCAACTCCCAAAACCTAGATCACTTCCTGAGAGCCCTCTGGGAATATGTTGGAATTGCAGTTTATCAGGTTAAACTTCTTATAATAAAGTATAGCTCCCAATAAAAAGCAGTGTGACGTTGCATCCTATGAATCAATTGGAGCATTAATGACTTCAAGTAAACATTTTATAAATTCTATATTCCACTTAATAATAAAAAAGGTATCCGGATATCTGGATACCTTCTTATTATCTGAGTCTTATTTAAATACTATCTTTGTGATTCCTCACCCTTGTCTGCTCTCTCTAATTCCTTGTGGAAATCCTCATACTTCTTAAAGTTCATCTCTGTAGCTTCCTTATCCATTTGCCACTCTTGAGGTGTGAATCTGCTTAATCTATCTATGTTTTCTTCCATAGGCTTCACTATATCTCTTTTTTCATTATATTCAAAATCTCTAGCAAATGAAGTCACACCTAAGATTACCATTGTTAATAATAATAATTTTTTCATCTCTCTACCTCCTTTAATATGTCAGAGTAATATTTCTTAACCCGCTTATGAAGTAAAATACTTCTTTTTTTTTAATTCTCATTATATGTTTCATTAACATCTTTTAATTATCTTTCTGAGTTTTCACCCTTATCGGATCTTTCAAGTTCCCAATGAAACTTCTCATACTTCTCTATATTGAGTCTCATTAATTCCTTTTCTATTGCCCACTCTTCAGGGGTTAACTCTTTAAGCTTGTTCCACTGCTCCTCCATAGGGATTAAGATATCTCTTCTTTCATTATACTCATAGTCCCTTCCAAGAGCTGTAAAAGTAAGTACTGACATCAAGATAAAAATTAAGGTTTTCATACCTTCACCCCCTTAATCCACCCTTTATTTAAATTACCTCTATACTTTTAAATGCAATTGTAGTTCTTCTTAACTTCTTTTAATTAAATCTCTTTAAAAAGAAAAAGCAGCATTTCTGCTGCTCCCTTCCTACTTTTTCCCTCTATTTCTCTCCATCCATTTAACTGCCCACTCTACAAGTGGTCTCTGACGCATAAAGAGTGTCTCTGCTCCTCCCACCCATTGAGTTGAAATATTCTTCTCCCTATTATACTCCTCTCCCATCTGGATAAAGTCCTCATCATCTACAGCCAGTGTTTCATAGGTTACCCACTGACGCTTTCCCTCCACCATCATGGCGCTGCTCTCCCTGCTACAATGCTTTCCCGGATACTCAGCTCTTGTCTCTGCCAGGTGAAGGGATGTATTTTTGTTGTGCCCCACCCCCAGCAATAAAACATAACCATCAAGCTTATACAGTTTATCTAGGGGGGAATCCTCTCCGAAGATATTCTCCAGATCATGGTTATTCACCAGGTACTCTGCATGAGGCCCCAAAGCAGCAAAGGATCTTGCAGGGTGGCTGCTCCTCTTGGCTCCAGGCCATTTCCTAAACATCTCAGCCGTACTTCCCATTCCAATTGCAGGGGTCACCTCTGGATCATAGGCTGGCCAGTTCTCCCGAATTGCCGGCCACCACTCTTCAGGCTGCTCCCAGTGGACTCCGGTGGATGGATCCAGATTCTTCCAGGTCTGAGACGGCATCATTATAGTACCTGTATCCCCTACAACGTAAAGTAGTGCCCTTATAAGGGTTTCAGATCCTCCTACTATCCATCCAATCTTACTCATGGATATATGAACAGATATAGTCTGTCCCTCCTCTATACCTATCTTCTTAAACTCCCCTACCAAGTCATCATAGGTAATTAATCTCTTCTTTGGTTTTATTGCTTCCTGCATAGCTCCCCCTCTGTCCTTTTGACTATCCACATCTGCTAAAACTTTCTATAACCTCTATCTCCTTTATACACCCTTAAACTTTACTTATTCCGCCTCCCCCAACTTCTTTTCCAGTATACTGTCTATCCTTATATCCTCTCCTATGAGATCCTCTCCGTATTTTTCCCTTAGCTTCAAGAGGTAGATATCGTGATGGATGTGTTCCGATGCTATGGAAACTAGGAGGGAGTTTTCAGTGAATGTTCCTATAATATCCTCGTCCCTCCCCTGACTGCTCCCTATAAGGGTTGTGGTAAGGTCTACAACGAGCATTAAACGCACATCCTCACTGTCACACCCTTCTATATACTCTGTTTCTGTGGAGTGAGAGTACAGTTCAATAGGTAGGCCCTCTATATTCATCTTGTCATATGAAAAAACAATTACCCTCACCCCTCTTCTACCAAGCTCCACCAACTCCTCCCTGAAGGTTTGAAGATCGATGCAGGTATTAATATAGACCTCCCTCTGTGCAGTAAGGAGGAGTTCCCTTGCTTTTTCAATAAAGTTATTGGTTCCCTTTATATTGATGTAGTTCCTCTCCTTTTTATCTGTGTTCAGCTGGGACATCTTCTCCTTCAATATATCCGTAGTTTTTATAAAGTTATTCTTCAGTTTTTCAACTAGTATTTCCGGCCTTTCTCCTCTATAGATATTTGTATCCCCAGGTACAGAATATACCACCCCCCTTTTATAGAGGTTATTCAAAGCTGCATATACCGATGAACGGGATGCCCCTAAAAGCTTTGCTATCTGCGACCCATTCAGTTCCCCCTCCTTAATCAGGGTTATATATACCTGAGCCTCCATCTTGGAAAAGTTTAACTTTTCCAGCTCCTGAATAATAAAATCACTCATCAAATCTCTCCCTTCTATCTTAGAACTTCTCTCACTGATATTTTCTCAATATTTTCATCTGCATATAACTCATAGTATTTTTTTGCTGCCTTCTCTTTCCCTATAGAAGGCAATCTTCTCCTCTTTCCCTCTAAAGTCTTTCAGTGGAGAAATTCACAAGGTCCTCTGTAGATCCACTTAATGGATAGTTATAGAGGTTTGAAGGAGTATCCAGCTGCACTATATTCCCCTGATCAAGGAAGCATATTCTATCCCCCATCTTCATAGCTTCAAACCGTTCCTGTGTTGCATAGATCATTGTAACCCCCTGTCCACTCTCTTTCAATTCCTGGTGAAGAACCTTGATCCTTGTTCCCACTCTCCCCCTCACCCTGACATCAAGGTTTGATAGGGGGTCATCAAAGAGAACTACCTTAGCTCCTGTCACAAGGGCTTTCCCTATAGCTGCCAGCTGCCTTTCCTCCCCAGTTACACCCTTGGGCTTTTCTGAAAGGATTCCCTCTATGCCCAGTTTTTCAGAGAACTCTTTTACCCTTCCCTCAATCTCATCCTTGGATATTCCCTTCATCTTAAGGGGAAAGGCAATATTTTCATATATAGTCATATGGGGATAGAGCTCATGGTTTTGGGATACCAGTGATATCTCCCTTTTTTTGGGAGCAAGCTTATTAACCCTTCTCTTTCCTATCCATATCTCTCCTCTGGTCGGTTCCTCCAGCCCGCTGATCATCCTTAAAATTGTTGTTTTCCCGCAACCTGAGGGCCCTATAAGAACCATAAACTCTCCCTGATCAATTTCCAGATCCAATCCCTTAACCGCTGTAAATCCATTGGAATACATCTTTTCTGTTTTTATTAAACTAACTCCTGCCATCTCATCTCCCCCTTGCTCAACTCCCCCTCATTTTATATGAAATTAAGGGGATTATCTCTCCCTTTAACCTTATCTCTTATTATCAATAAAAGTTTGATTTCAAAGTTTCAGTCTATCCCTTCACTAGCCGTGGTTTTAGATAATCAACTAATCACATACCTCACCCTCTAAATCTGTCGTACAGAGTGTACAACGAAATTTTTGAGTTGTAAAATGTTTTATTTTTTGTACAATTTAGATAAAACCACCGTTATCCCGTCCTTCTAAGGTTGTAAGGGGATTAAGCTTCAAGAAATACTTTAACTATAAATCTTAAAATAAAGTGTGTTCAAAGGCAAAGAACAGACTCTTTGAGCCCTTTATTTTTAACTCCAAATATCTTCGGAAGGTCTATAGAGAAAAGGTAACCGATGAAATTTATAGTTACCTTTGTACCTTTGGAGATTCTACTTTTCCAATAAAAGTAGCGTGTTTCTCCACACTTTTTAATCTTGTGCAATTCCTTTTTATAGTGGAGCTAACCTCTAATCCTATCTTCTTAACAATAAAAAAAGGAAGCCCTTAGAAGCTTCCTCTTAATCTCTATAGTATCATCTCTTTTATCTTCTCCACTACACCATTTTCATTGTTGCTCTTAGCTGTATATCTGGCCTTCTTCTTCAGCTCTGGATGGGCATTTTCCATAGCATAACTGTAGTAAGCATCCTCTAGCATCTCCACATCATTTAAGTAGTCTCCAAAGGCCATGGTCTCCTCTGGCTTAATCCCAAGCATCTCCTGAAGCTTTTCCACTGCCACACCCTTATTGGCATCTTTATTTACTATATCTAGCCATATCCTTCCAGATACCGTTACCTTATACTTGATCTCATACTCTGTAAAATGGGGATGGCTGTTTTCCTCAGCTCCTGTAAAGTCACACAGGGTAACCTTTAAGATATCATCCTCTACCTTCAGCAGGTCCTCCACCACTTCATAGACCTCATAGTATTTTTCCACTTCCTGAATAAACTGGGGGTTTCTGCTCTCCACATAGGCCGCTCTCTTTCCGCACAGCACTATATCAGCTTCCTCTACCTTCCTCGCCTTGACAATGAGCTTCCCTGCATCTTCAGCTGGAAGGGCATTTAGAAACAACTCCTCCCCCCTGTGCACCACATAGGTTCCGTTTTCTGCCACAAAGTAAACATCATCCTCTATCTGCTTGAGGTTCTTTACCAGGTTGTAGTACTGCCTTCCACTGGCACTGGCAAAAAGAACACCCTTCTCCTTGAGCTTGTCAAAGACTTCCCAAAACTCCTCATTGATCATATGGTTATCATCTAAAAGAGTTCCATCCATATCTGTGATTACTAGTTTTATCATGCTGCCTCCCTATCTTCAAAGCTAATCTGCGACCTATTATCAGACATTAGCCTGTTCTCTCTATTCATATTCCGATAAAAACATTATACCATATATCCTTTTTAGATTAAAATAACTGTGGAGGTTAAAAAAGGATTTATGAATACTTTAAAGTAAATTCATATTAAGAAAATGTAGTAGAGGAGGATTGAAATGGCTTTTTACACCTTTGAATATACCCTGCCAAGGGGCTATTATCTAAAAGTTATCGATCACTATGAAGATACTAATCTGACCAGGGCTTATCTCTACAGGGGAAGGCGCTACCTGCAAAAGCTTATAAATGTAACTGAGTTTGAGGAAAACACTCCCAAGCTGGAGATTATAGCAAAATCTATTGAATTTATAGAACAGTTGGAAGAACAGATGAATTCCAGAATCGAGGTAAGATAATATGAGTGGATATAGCTTTTCATACAAGATATATAAGAAGTATATTGTAGATATTCTAGAGCACTATGAGGAGACAGATTATACCAGAGTCTTTATCTACAGAAAAAATGTCATCGGAAGGGATCTCATCGAGATAATGGACTTTCCCACCCATACTGAAAAGTCGGTGATCCTTGATGCTGCATCGAAATTTATAAATGAACTGGAAAAACTCATCTCCCCAGCCAGGTTCTCTCAAAAATTCGGCAAAAAAAGAAGGGGAACCTCCAGTAAGACCCCAGAAAAAACTTCTGAAAAATCCATAGAGGATCTATAATAAAAAAAGACCTTCCTACGAAAAGAAGGTCTTTTTTTAATTAAGCGGCTTTTACCTCCAGCTCCTGGGACTGATTCTTACTCAGTCTGTAGATGGAACCTATCATGAGAAATACACTGATCCACTGAATAGGACTCAGTACACTTCCGTTGAACACATAGTCGAAGATTATACTGGAGATTGGGAAGGCCAGCTCACATATAGTTGCAACATTGGCCTTTATATATCTAAGTCCATAGTAGTAGAGGAGAATAGCCCCGCTTCCACTTGTAAGACCTATTATAAGGAATATCGCCCACTGTTCCCTTCCTACACTGGTAAGCTCTCCCAGGCTTCCTGTGTAGACAGAGATAAAGAGCATTATAGTAGTTGTAAAGGTGTATCTCAGATAAACAGCAGTCCTAAACGCAGCATTTCTTAAGGCTCTCTTCCCAAAGACAGTACCGCTTCCAAAGGAAAAAGCTGCAAACATAGAAAGCATACAGGCCTTGAGCAGATTTCCATTATTTATAACCACTGGAAGGTTGAACTCAAAGGTTAAAAAATATCCTCCTACCAGGGCCAGTAACGCCCATCCAATGAAATTCTTCCCCACTCTTTCTCCAAGTATGACCCTCGAAAGAAGTATTGCAAATACTGGCTGAAGCTTCTGAAGAAGGGTAACTATAGTCAGGTGGTGAAAATCCATCAGAAACAGTGCTTTAACAATTGAAAGGGTTCCCAGTGCTCCCCCAAAGAGTGCTACCAGAAAGAAGTAGAAAAGATCGCTCTTGGGAAGCTTTCTGGCATTTTCTATCTCTGTCCTTCCAAATAACAGACTCATCCCCAGGAATGGTATGAAGTGAACCATAAATACCACAAAGGGAACCTTAAAGTGAAAGAGTCTAGGAATAAGAGCCACTCCCTCTAATCCCCAGAGGGCAGCAGCCATACATACAAATGTAGCTCCCTTCATCTCCTTGCTTTTAAATATATCCATCTTTACCTCCAATAATTTTGTAATAAAAAAGCCCTCATAGGGGCCCAAAAAACAAGTAATCAAAGTAAAGATTCAATTCATTGTCTCTATCTCATCCAGACTATCACTGTCGGTTCTGGAATTTCACCAGATCAGGAGAAGAATCTCCTCACGGACTATCACCGTCGGTGGGGAATTACACCCCGCCCCTAAAGACATCTATTTTTTCTCAATTATATCACTCCTATAGTTCTTTGTCAAAGCTAAAAGACAGCTAAGGTGCATAGTTGCTAACCTCAACTGTCATTTCCTACCAGATATACTGTATTCCTATGAGGGCCACAAAGTAGATCCCTGAGCTCGAGTCCGACTGAAACTCATCCTCAAACTTTGCATACCTGTATCCTGGGAGACCCAGCTCACCAAAGATTCGCAGGTCTGGAAGTATCTCCCTGTTATAGAGAAGATAGGGATATAGAGTAAGCTCCATAGTATAGTCTGCTGGGGTACCGCCTGAATACTTATCTGTGTCTATACCAGCCTCTATAGCAAAGGCCCAGCTCCTTGTAAGTTCATGTGTCCACCTGGTATAACTTTCAAGACCCAGTAGGTGGGTTCCGTTATATCCTCCATAGTCATAGTACTCATTGTATAAGGTGTTGAAGGTCTGGAACCCATATCCCCAATTGGTTGCAGATATCAGGTTGGCTTCCAGGGAGTATCCGTCATCCCCTGTGGTGAATACCTTGGCTCCCCAGAAATCAAATCCCCAGTAGGTTCCTCCCCTACCTATGTCTGCATTGGTTCTTATCCTGTACCTGAGTGCCAGCTCACTCTTTTCATAGTTTCCTCCGGCACTGCTGGGAATATCCAGCTGATCATACTCCCACATAAATCCAAGATCTGTGCTCCATACCCTGTTAAAAACCTCATGCTTCCCCATGTTTCTCACAAAGCCCGTAAGGTTATCCCAGCCAGTGAGGTTTCTTTCTCCATTTCCCAGATCTCTGTCATAGTAGAACTCCCTCTCTATGTCGTACTCAAAGTCCCACTTCTCATTTAGTGAAAGGTAACCCTCAGCGAGCTTCCACTCTATGAGGGAGTAGTCGTCATTATACTCATACCTTCCATAGTGCTTTATACTATTTTGCTCTGGGACCTCCTCATAGAAGTTCAGAACCTCTATCCCCCTGGTTTTCCCCACCACAGTTCTTTTCTGAAAATCCTCATAGTCCCTCGAATATATCACAGTTGAAAGAAGAAGCATCGTCATCAGTATTCTTAATCGCCTATTCACCTATGTATACCCCCTCTCTGTTAAATCCCTCTCTGTCCAAACCATCTATCGTATAACCCCTTCTGTCATACTTACTTCCTGTTTCCAGATTATTTCCCTCTATATCCCACTCAGCACTTTCTGCAGCAGATAATGAATTTACTGAATTCTCGGTGGTATTTTCTCTTCTTCCACTTCTGTCTAGGCCATCCCTGTCGTATCCCTCTCTGTTGTACTTGGTTTTAGTTTCAATATTTATTCCTGCCCTGTTGAAACCATACTCATCATACCTTGTGTGGGTACCTTTATGGTTTCCCCTCACATCGAAACCATAGAAGTCATACTTTTCACCGGTGAACTTAAAGATCCCCCTCCTGTTCCATCCAGATCTGCTGTAACCCTCCCTGTCATACCCATATTTATTGTAACCATCGTTATTGTAGCCATCCCTATCATAGCCCCTTCTGTCATAGCCTTCCCTGTTATACCCCTCAGCACTATATCCAGAAACATCATAGTAATCCTGAGTTTTCTCATTTAAGCCGTAGTAGGTCCAGCTACCTTCATTGTACTCCCTTCCAGTTACTCGATGAATTCCCTCTACACTCCAGCCCCTTTCATCGAACCTGGTTCCAGTGACTTTGTTATATCCCTCTGCATCAAAGCCCCTTTCATCATATCTGCTCTGGGTCTGTATATTTAATCCATTTACATCAAATCCCCTAAGGTTGGTCTTACCACCGGTTTCCCTGGAGATTCCATCTCTGCTCCATCCCTTCCTGTTATAGCCTTCAGAGTCGTATCCCATGGGGTCATAACCAGCAGAATCGTAACCAACCACATCATAACCATCTCTGTCATAGTAACCCTGAGTTTCCTTATTTAAACCATAGTAGGTCCACCCCTCCCCGTTGTACTCTGTTCCTGTATCTCTGTGGATCCCCAACTGGTCAAATCCATCCCTATCAAATCTATCGCCACTCTCTGAATAAATTCCATCTACATCAAAACCTCTCTCATCGGTATTTAAGCCTGTGTTCCCATGGGTTCCTCCTGCATCAAACCCAAGGTAGTCATAAGAGGAATCCGTGTATCTATTCCATCCATAGGTATCAAATCCCCTTCTGCTTATTCCTTCTGAACTATAGCCGACTACACTATAACCCTCCTCATCATAGAGGGACATGGTATGCCAGTTATGTCTTGTTACACTGTTAAAACCATCCTCAGCGTACCGGGTACATCCCGATAGTATTCCCGTGATAATAATTACCAGAAGAATGGGAATATATCCCTTTCTGTTAAAAAAGGCTTCCAATTTGCTTAATCCCGCTGACCCAATATGCTTGATGAAGTTCTGCCTGTAAAATGTGGTGTAGTTAAGGTTTTCAAAGGCTCGCAGCAAAAGTCCCCTGGCCACTATAAGGGTCAGAAATGAAGCTAAGAAAAACCCTATTCCTGTATATTCCTCCCCCTTAAGGGTGAAGAAAAATGTAAATACAGAGTTAGTCAGAAAGAATAGCACGCTTATCAAAAGGGCTTCCATCCTGGCATCCAGATAAAGGAATACAGTTATAAAGATTGAGATAAAAACCGTACAGAAGGCTGCAAATATAAATATTCTAAAGAGCTCCAACAGATATAGATCCATCTCAAAGTAATGAAATATTGTCTTTGCCATAAGAGCAAAGGAGAGACATATGAAAAATTGAAACTCCATGCAGTAGAATATCTCCCTCTTTAAAATGAACATCATATTTTCCAAGCTCCTGTTTATCTCATCCATAGTCCCCTTATATGAAATATGTGCATAATAGGTCTTATAGTCTGGAAAAAATTTAGTTTCTAAAAATACAATGAAATAAACCATACTGGGTATAGTTATAAAAAAAGCATAGAAGAGAGCTACCTCATAGAATGGGGCTGTCCTGAATGTACTTGATATTATATAGCTGTCCCCTATAAACCAATTTATAAAGATATGTACCCATACTCCCAGGGTATAAAATAAACCTGTAAAAAACAGTGAGGTATACCCCTTGAGATACCTCAAAAATGCAAACTCACTGCTCTCCCTCTCCTTGAATGTAGAGAGAAGGTGATAGGATAACATCAAAAATGTCAGAAACATTCCCACTGTATATGCAAGAAGAAGGTTTGTTGAAGGAATATTATCGGTTACCCTTATGGGCATCCTTCCCAGAAATACTCCCAGAAGAACAGCTAGAGTATTCCCCGCTATATAGGAGTAGGCAACAAACCGGTAGTTTTTAAGCACACTGACAAAACTCATACATATCCATGACGCCCCTAGAAGGGTAAATAGTGTTGTCGCTACTCCCTTGTAAAATAAGTTTAGGGGAGAGGACTGAAAGTAAAACTTAGCTACCAGGAAGGAAACTATTATCACCAGCTTCATTATCCCTATATAGGCTCCCCTCAGTTCATGGGTCTTTTTCTCATATATACAGTCGGAGATATACCTTGTGACTATATACTGCCATGGGCTCACAAGGATCTGGGAAAAGATAAAGGAGTAAACCACAGTAGCCATAAAAAGTATCCTTTCACTTCTGAGAACAATATATCCCTTGGCTATAAACAGCATCAGATTAAGACTGATTGCAGTTATTATCCAAGGGCCCACACTTATCAGTGTGGAATAAGCTATTGCTTTTAGATCTCCAAAGGTACTTTCACTCTCTGAAAACATCTTTCTAAGTTCAAATCCTATTCCTGCCATGTGTCCTCACCCAGCCTCTCATAGATCCTCTTATACCTGTTTACACTTTTTTCCCGAGGGTAGTGTGCTTTAACGATCTTTCTTCCGTTTTCCCCCAGTATCCTTAATCTGTCCCTATTTTGGTAAAGTTTTACAATCGCTTCAGCAAAGGTCGTATACGATGTTGGCGGGACTACTATCCCCGCTTCACCTATCTTCCTTTTTTCAGTAAGTATCTCCCTGCAGTTCCCCACATCTGTTGCTATCACAGGAATACCTGCGGCCAGCCCCTCAAGGATACATAGAGGCTGCCCCTCTGAGATAGAAGTCAAAAGGAGAAGGTCCAAGAAGGAGTAGTAGTTATCTACATCTGCCTCCCCTGTAAACTCCACATAATCCTCCATTCCCAGCCCTCTTACAAGGAGCATACACTCCCTGTAGTAATCTTTATTTTCATCTGTGGGACCAATGAGATAAAATCTTGCATTATGAACCTTTCTCTTGGCTACCTTTATAGCCTTTAGCATCATCTTTACATCCTTTATGGGAACAACCCTCAGCACTGCTCCCACATTAAACCCCACTCTCTCCTCCCGTTTTATCCTTTCAAACCTTCTAATATCCACACCATTGGGAATAACCTCACACTTCTCTGGAAGGGCTCCAAACTCTATCTGAAATCTTTTATTATAGTCAAAGAGCGAGATTACATTATGAGAATAATAATATGCCACCCTGGAAAGGTAGTAAAAGAACTCTACCCATATCTCCTTGAAGTCCTTTTCTATCCACGGGGCATTGAGGATCTCCTCCTCCCTCTCCCTTGGATATATTCCGTGTTCTGTAAGGATAACCTTCCCCATCCCCCTGTATCCTGCCACAGAAGCTATGAATCCAGCATATCCTGTGGCCACTGAATGATAGATCTCTGCCTCTGGTATCTCTATCTCCATCAGGGCAAAAAGATTTAAAAATATATTACGGTAGGTCCAGTAAAATATATTATAGTTCGTATTTTCATACCCTTTTTTATAGTGGTTCTCAAGAGCCTTCCAAAATAACTTACTAGCAACAATTTCAAAGGGATTTCCAAAGCCTTCCCCTACAACTCTATCCATAATCTCAAGGGATCTTCTGGGATCTATACTCTTAAAATCCATCGCCTCCTCTATCTCATCCTCCCAGGCCTCCCTCTTAGAAAGGTTATTTCTCATAATCCTCATAGAGGATGCGTCCATCTGAGGATTTAACAGGATATTCTTTACCTCTACTACATTTTTAGGAAGCTCATACCTCCTAACTGCAAACTCTTCCTTGGGTATAAGACAAAGTAGAGTAAACTCATGCTCCCCGTTGGTCCTTATAAAATCATCCACCCATGAGGAAACTCCTCCTACAACATAGGGATAGGCCCCTTCACAGATCATACACACCTTAGCCATCTTAGGCCACCCCCTCTCCATACTGAAGAAGCCCCTGAGATATCTCCTCTGCTTCCTCTGGAAATTTATTTTTTAGCTCCAAAACTCTTCCATAGTGATTTCTTTCATGGTAAAACCTCATTGCAAACTCAATTATTTCAAGGGAAGGGTCTGCATCAAGTAACCTTTCCACCTTTACCTGGCATGCCTCTAACCTGAAGGTGTCCTTTAACAGGTTCAGTTCCTCCAGAAGAAACTTCCCCTCTGAAAATTTTTCTAAGAGTTCCAGTGCCCCCTCCTGGTAGAACTTTAATATCTCTCCCTCTAAAAGTCCCGACCTGATATACTTCATATAGGAGTGAAAGACCTCTTCAAACTTCCCTTCCATTTCTCCCAGAAATATCTCCTCTTGAAGGGTCTCATCTATTCTATTTAGCTCTGTGGCAGCATAGTGAATAACATCTATGTCCTCATCTAGAAGAGCCTTCTTCAGCACCTCTACCTTAAAGGACAGTTCCGGGGGATTGAAGCTCATAAGAAACTTCTTCTTCTCCCTGGAACTCCCTGTGTAGAGCCTGTCGTAGGCACCTATCATTCCCAGCTCTGCTGACACATCTATATACTCAAGCTCCCTTCTGCCCTTAATATAGTTCCTAAGCTCCAACGTTTCCTCTACCTCGCTGTAGTGGCTTTCCCTTTCTGGAAGGATATCCAGAAAAAACAGCCCGCTAAACCCTACCCCTGGAAAGAGTATTATAAGTACATCAAAATAATTTATATCCCTTTTAAAGAATATCTCATTTATAATCCAAAATCCTCCTGTGAGTATCAGGTGATATACCCAAAAAGCCTTTAAGGGCATATCACGATAGTAGGCAACCTTTAATATGAGGTAGATATCCATAATAACTATTACTGCCAAGATTATTTTATACATTGTCCTTTTCATTATGCACCTCCCAGAAGTATTTCTCCCTCTTCCCTGTGGAACTTTATTAGATAGAGATTATACTCATTGGTAGAATCTATCAGGTAGAACTCTCCTCCCCTGACATCCTTTATCCTTTCCCTTCTGATTCTCATAAGGGTATCGATACCACCTTTAAATCCCTTAAAGTTAACCCTGATCCACTCCCCGAACCTTCCATACTCCATCTCTACATCCTCCAGTCCCATATACCTCTTAGTTGCTTCCACCTGTAGCTGAGGCTCCAAAAGAGGGAAGTGAGTATTGATGTCCTTAAAGATAGATTCATAGTTTACTTTTAACCTTTCCCAGGGCATACCTCCTCCCCTTCCTTCATCCAGAATATCATCTGGATGGAAGAAGTGGGAAACCATTCCATAGGTTGCTATTCCGTTATATATATTCCACATTACATCATCGTTGTAGAAGAGTCCCCAGGAAAACCTTGGGAGGGAGTAAAGTGTAGGATAATCGGGATCTCTTCCTATCTCCTGTAACAACACTCCCCTTTCATCTCCTGCAGTATATACTCCGCTGAGACTTTTGAGGTCTGGAAGACTTTTTATTAAAGCAGCCTTTCCCTCTCTTGTGAGAAGATTGGTGGGAGGAACATAGGAGTAGATCCTTACATCCTCTCCATAGAGGTTATCTAGTAACTTCCTCAGCCTCTTGAAGGATGAGATTATGTTTTCCTCGTTCCCCCAGGACTTATAACCGTGCATTTCAAAATCTATCCCTCCATCCAGGGCAAGAGAGAGATGGTTATACCCGTGGATTCCTAACTCTCCTCCATTCTGAAAGAGCTTTCGTCCAAGGTATCCCTGATCCTCTCTGTGTATCTGAAAGAACTTTTCCATCTTCTCCTTTTCCACCACATCATTGTACTGTCCTATTAAAAAACCGGTATATTTGATATTCTGTCTCCTCCCAATACCCTCCATATCCTTCCACCAGATATTTTTAAAGAAGCTACGGGTCTTCATTCGATACTCCCTGTAGAGATCTTCATCTCTTCCATCTGGAAGAGGTGCTGGAAAATCATCCAGATGGACCACCTTGGAGTTGAATATCGGCATTATGAAGTAATCATTTCCATAGGCGATTAGTTGGGAAAGTACTCCTCTGGTTATCTTACTTTCTAAAAGTGTGGTATTAGCACTTATCACTCTTCCCTTCCCTACTTCTCTCTCCCAGATTATCGGGGTATCGTAGTTATCCATTGCAAGAATTCTAACATCTGGCAGTAAGTCTACATCTAGAGAGGTCCCTGGCATCATCTCCCCACTGGGCTTTATATCCTCAAGTCCCGGAAAAAACTTCTCCTGAAAAATTATTCCCTCTGTCTCTATATAACTTCTGCTTCCTGTTACTCCCATGGATGAATTAAAGGGGCTCAGGGGAAGGGTAGACAGAAATATCAGATTTCCTCCCCTCTCTAAATAATTCTCTAAGAGATCAAAGTTGTCCCTGGACATTTCTCTGTAGGAGTTGCATATCACAATGATGCTGGCATACTCCTCTACCTCCTTCAGCTCCTCCAGGATACTCCTCTCGTCGTAGTCAACCTTGGAAAACTTAAATGATTCCCTCAGGCTTTCATATATCTCCCCTTTGCTTTCTGCATCTCTATAGAGGATTAGGTGTTTTTGGGGAGCCTGTATCTCCAGTGTCCCATCCCGTCCCTCCTCCAGCTGAAACTCCTCTACCTGCTTCAGGGAGTAGTGCTCACTCATCTCCGTAGTTCTCATATACTGAAATGCTCCGACTATAATTAGTATCACTACCATAAAGTAACTAAATCTCATAAAAATCAATCCCCTCTATGACCTCTCCCAATTTATCCAGTAGCAGCCCCTTGTTATGAACTTCCGTAGCAGGAAAGATGAATCTTACCATCCTGTCATCCATTCCCACAACATCCTCATCCCTTACTCTGCCCTCTATCATCCTGTGGAGCTCATGGGGAGCAGCTCCTCTGTGATTCCCCTCAAAGGCTAGAAACTCCATCTTGAAGAGTTTTTTTCTGTTGTTTTCCTCCTCCAGTCGCTTATTGAAGTAATCCATCTTCAAGATTCTGGTGCCCTCATAGATATTTTCCACCTCCTCACTATGCTGTCTCTTAATAGCCCTTACAAGGGATCTGTTCAGCCAGTGGGATATTACCTTAAACATCTCAAAGGTATACCTCTCCTGGATACTGAAGCTCAGCCTCTCTACATTGATAAAACCAATTATCTTCCCCTCAGTTACTACAGGGGCTATATATACCGGTGTGTCTCCTTCTATATCCAGAGGAAAGGCCATTGCTTCTCTTGCATCTATAACCTGTTTATGCGCCTCCCCCTCTTCGATCTGGAAGAAACTGGGAAGCCTTCCATTTCCAACCTTTAACTTCAGTCTGGCAAAGTTTTTTTCTGAGTTGTAGGTGTAGATGGAGATTACATCACAGTCTATAAACTGCTTAATATTCAAGATAGTTTTGGTAAATATCTCCTCTACTCCCATCTTATCCAATGATGATGTCAGGTGGTGGAGGGTGAGTATACTCTCCTTACTGTTTATAATCTGATTTTTTAACCTGCTGTTGGTGAAGGTAAGTTTTATATTATTTCTCTTCTGTCTTGTGAACCCCTTCTTGAGCCTGCTTATCTCATTTTCCATATGAATAATCTTTTCATCGGTGGAATCCCTCAGCTTACCTATAAATAGAGCTGTAAAGAAGAACATGAGAATAAACTTAGAGTACTCAAAGGAAGCAAAGAAGATTATGGGATCCCTCTCTACATTGAGGTAGGCCAGGAAGTAGAAGAAGGTTGCAAAGATCACCCCAAAGGTACTGAGATATGTCCCGTACCTCATAGATATTACTGCTACAACTATCAGCAGTGGGTGGAGGTTTAGCTCCAGAAAACCATGCTTAAATGGAGACAGATAAAAAAAGATAAAGTAAACTAACCCAGTATAGATAAAGCTCTCTGCAAAGCAGTAGAAGGACCTACCTTTAATCTCTCCTTTAGTTTTTATATTCATAACCTTCACCATCTCCTTCAGTTAAAGGAAGCCTTATAGGCCTCCACCTAATCATAATTTATATAGTAGTAGTATGTATCCACTGTATCTAAAAATACACCGTCAAAACCCGCTTCAGTTATCCTGTCTATATAACCCTCTATAATCTCTTGCCACTCTCTGTGCCAGTATTTAACAACATAGTTCCCCTCCCACCTGGGGTTTTCCTCCCCCAGCCACTCTGGAGGGTTATCGTTCCACCTCTTCTTCCAGTAGTGCCTGTAGTCCTCTGCCTCACCTATGCTCAGGTAGGAGACCACCAGTCTCCTTCCTCCGTTCCACTTATACCTTATCCTCTCGATATCCTTTTCTGTAAGAGCTTTTCCTTTAAAGAAGGCATCTATTACAAGAAGATCAAAGTTTGTTTTGGCAAGAGTATCTATATACTCCCTCTTGCTCCTGTATCTCTCAGGGTTTAAGAGGTAGAGAAAGTTTTTTACATCCTTCAGTTCTTCTATGTCCTCTGTATTTTCATAGGGTATCTTGCTATTTATCTGGGTGACCTCCCTGTTGGGAACATTGTAGTTTATGAATCCGGACTTTTTTGCCTCCCTGTCTGAGGTCCAGCTATTCCACAAGGTTTTTGTATAGTTGGTTGTAAATACAGCTAACCCCTCGCCCCTTACTTCCTTCAGTCTCTTCTCCAGAAGATTTCTATAGCTCTGGGGGCTTCTGCTGTTATACTCTGGATTCCCGTAGTAGATGGATTCCTGGGATATGCCGTCTATCCCAACAAGCCAATCTCTCATAAGCTCCCCATTCTTATAGTAGAGGTCCACAGCATTTTGCTGAATTACTATATATTCCTCTGGAAGTTGAGCATCTATATGTCTAATTAACCTCCTCATCTCACCTCTATAGTCCACTTCTCCTCCAAACACCTTAAAACTTCCTAAAAAAAACATGATGATTACCAGTATAACCTCTCTTTTTCCCCCCATAAACACTTCCTCCTCTATTATTACTTCATACATAAATAACCACCACTTTCCTTTTTCAAGGTGCGCCAATAAACATTTACACAATGCCCTTTCTGTGCTATCTTATAGTATAGAAAAATCAAGGATGGTGATAATTTTGAAAACTATAAAAACCTTTATGTTGATGTCTGTAATGACACTTATACTCCTCTTCTTTGGTAACCTCCTGGGAGGAAGAAGCGGAATGACCATTGCTCTTATCTTCTCCTTTGGAATGAACTTCTTTTCATACTGGTTCAGTGACAGGATGGTACTAGCTATGTACAGAGCACAACCCCTGGAAAGGGACAATAAGGTATACCAGATAACTGAGAGGATAGCCCGTAATGTGGACCTTCCAATGCCTAAGGTATATATAATTAACCAGAGTCAGCCAAATGCCTTTGCCACTGGTAGAAATCCCAAGAATGCAGCTGTTGCTGTGACAAGGGGACTTCTTGAGATATTAGATGACAATGAGCTGGCTGGAGTAATCGGCCATGAGCTCGGCCATGTGAACAACAGAGATATTCTTATAGGTACTATCGCAGCTTCCATGGCTGGAGCTATCTCCTACTTGGCAAGTATGGCCAGGTGGGCTGCGATCTTTGGAGGTGGAAGAAGAGATGACGATGAGGGTGGAAACCCTATAGCTCTTATTGCCACTGCAATCCTGGCTCCCCTGGCAGCAGCACTGGTACAGATGGCCATCTCCAGAACCAGGGAGTACAAGGCCGATGAGTATGGGGCAAAAGCTGCCGGAAATGCCCTCTACCTGGCAAGAGCCCTTAGAAAGCTTGAGATGTGGAGTAAGAATATACCTTTCAAAGCCAACCCGGCTACATCTCACATGTTTATTGTGAGTCCCCTTTCTGGTGAGGGAATGGCAAACCTCTTCAGCACCCACCCAAGTACTGCAGAGAGAATAAAAAGACTGGAAGAGATGGCTGAAAGAGGATTTTAACTTTCATCTTTTAAGGCAAAAACAATAACAGGAGGATTACATGAAGACTTTTAAGATTATACTTACCCTTTTAATGACACTGGTAGTCTTGAGCGGATGCTCTAGCACGAAAACAAGCAGATTATACTTTGACTCCAAGCCCTACCACTACCTGACTGGTAAGAGCAGCGACGGAAACTACGACCTTCTTCTCTACAAGGTAGACGGGGAGCAGCGTTTCTACCTTCAAGAGAAGAACAGCGACTACTCCGAGATCACTGAGGAGATCTGGGGAGCATGGGAGGATAGAAATGGTATCCTAAACCTGCTCACAGAGGACAAGAGGTCTGTAAGGATCTCTGGTTACAAGAGCACCCCTCATGTAATATACACAGATATTCCTAAATTAGGTAATACTACCTTCCAGGTATCCAAGAAGATCTACCTTTATAAGGGAATGGAGGAGAAGGACGGGTATACCTATAACTTCACCCTGAGACTTTTTGAGAAGGGAAAGACTATTCCTATCTACCTCATTCCTCCAAAGCACCAGGAGAATACCTTTATCCTTGACGTAGAGGAAGTTAAGGATGGAGAGGTTATCTCCCAGGAGGAGTTTATAGGATACTGGAATATCAAGGAAAGGATTATGTTCCTGAAGATGGAGGATGACCTTATGCACTTTAAAACCCAGAGAGATAAACTGGAGTTAATAAGCTATGAAAACAGATATGATCTTGACGGGATAAACCTGGAAAAGGTCAGATAGAAGCAACGTGACGTTGTATCCTTATAATCAAAAGGATCACTGATTACTTCAGGCAACTTTTAATAAATTCTATACTTTCATTGGTAATAAAAAAGGGGCAGAGTCGATGACTTTGCCCCTTTATATAAATCAACTTAAAAGGAGACCTACATGAAAAACTTTAAAGCTATAACAATCTCTGCTCTACTACTTCTTCTCTCCCTCACCTCATACTCCATTACCCTTTCCACTGAGGAGCTGAGAGAAGCCGGGGAGAGGATCTATCAAAATGAAACCGGGGGTATCAGAGAGAAGTTAATCCACTGGAATGTAGGGGAGGAGTTTGCTTCCCTGGGAATAGGGCACTTTATCTGGTATCCGGAAAACTTCGATGGGCCCTTTGATGAAAGCTTCCCAGGGCTCCTGGCTTACTATAGAAGAAATAACATTCCGCTCCCTGAACTTTTCAGAGACACTGTCTACTGTCCATGGGATACAAGGGAGGAGTTTTTAAAGGCGACCTCCTCTAAGAAGGTGACAGAGGCCATAGTCTTCCTGGAGAACACAAAGGATATTCAGGTGGCCTTTATCTATGAGAGGCTCCAGGGCTCCTTAGAGGGTATGCTTGCTGCCACAGATAGGAAGGAACATGTCAAAGAGCAGTTCTACAGGGTGGCTCACTCCCCTGGAGGACTCTATCCCCTTATCGACTACGTGAACTTCAAGGGAGAGGGAGTAAAGGAAAGCGAAAGGTATATGGATAAGGGCTGGGGGCTTCTTCAGATCCTGGAAGGAATGGAGGGAACCTCCAAGGGAAGGGAGGCCTTGGAGGAGTTCAGAAAAGAAGCAAAGTTTGTGTTGAAGAGAAGGGTGGACAACTCTCCCAAGGAGAGGGGAGAGGAGAGATGGCTCCCTGGATGGTATAGAAGAATAGATACCTATAGATAGAAGAGGACGACCGATGGTCGTCCTCTTTTAATTTTATGTTGAAGTTAACCCCTGTATCTGATGGGATCCACACTCTTATTATTTATCCTTACCTCAAAGTGCAGGTGGGGTCCCGTAACGTTGCCGGTCTGGCCGCTCTCAGCTATCTTTGTAGCCCTATCAACCTTCTGCCCTGCCCTTACATCTATCTTATCCAGGTGGGCATACCAGGTGCTGTACCCATTGGGGTGGTCTATTACCACTGTTTTCCCATATCCCCTGAGCCATCCTGCAATACGTACTGTTCCTCCCTCTGCTGACTTAACAGGGGTGTTCATTGCGGCCTTCAGATCCACCCCAGTATGAAAGGATCCCCTCTTACCGCTCACTGGATGGGTTCTGTATCCCCAGCTGCTGTTTACGCCTCTCCACTGTACCGGCCAGTAGAAATCAAGGTTTCCAGTTGACGCCACGGCACCTACCTTAGGGGTAAGGGTGGACCCAGTTATCTTCAGCTCCTGCCCCGGATAGATCCTGCTGTCCTTGAGGTTATTTATCCTTCTAAGTTCCCCTGTTGTGGTACTGTATTTTTTCGCTATTAACCCGAGGTTTTCACCACTCTTCACCTTATGGGTCCTTATCTGCCCTACCTTCAGTGTCTGTCCAACCCTTATAACATCACCGTTTAGGTCGTTTAGGTCCCTCAGATCCTCTATCTTCATATTGTACCTTCCAGCTATGGAGACAAGGCTCTCACCCCTTGCAACTATGTGCTCACTGAAGTCATATATATTCAGCTTCTGTCCGGGATAAATCCTGTCGTTCTTCAGGGAGTTTATCCTCTTAAGCTCATCCACTCCTATACCATACTTCTTGGCAATCAGTGCGAGATTTTCACCATTTCTCACTATGTGGTTTCTGTAGTCTCCCACATATAATTTTTGTCCTATCCTAATCCTATCTCCATCAAGGTCATTTATCTCCTTAAGCTTCTCCAGACTTATATTGTGGATTGCAGCAATACCTGAAAGGGTATCCCCGTGTCTCACCATATAATCTTCGGCGAATACCAGTTTAGATAGAAAAATAACCGGAATAAATAACTTCTTAAACTTCAAACCCTAACCTCCGCTGTCTTTAATTTGCTCTAAATAATACCTTAGCAGAGTTTTGTGTCTAAAGTGTGAAAATTCAGATAATTTATTTTTCCTTTACCGTTTCAAGGTATCTCTTGCACTGGGTACACTGTACCTTGTTATTTTTCTTTATAAACTGTGAGGAGGAACACCTTATCCTCTCCCTGCATACCCTGCACTCCTCGGTACCATAAACCCTGTAAAAAAGTGCCTCAAGCCTCTCAATTATCTCCACTATATCCAAGTTCTCAAATATCTTCATACTTATCCCTCCCCTAAACCCTTACACTTTTTGGAGTTTAATTCCTTTAAGTCTAAAGATATTTATTTTAAAAGGAAATCTCCCTCTTTTATCAAATTATCTAGTAGGGAGGAGGGATAAATATGAAAAAAATTATTTTGATACTCTTTATAGCACTATCCTTGAATGTAGTATCGGCCACCCCGTCATATATGGATGAGAGGGGATTTATGGAAAAAACTCTTATAAAACTCAGGTTGAGAAAGGATATCTCCAAGTCCTTTAAGTATTCCAAGCTGAAAGTTTATTCAAAGAGAAGCGGAGGCTACAGAAGGATTCAGGGACGGATAAAAAACCAGGCTGATGGCGACTTCCAGTGGGCTACCTTCAAGGTTATGCTGGGAGAGAAGAAGAACAAGCTGGAGGAGGTATACAGATTTACCATACATAACTTTGAGAAGAATAAAACCTACTTTTTGGATTCCAATGTATATGTAGGAGACACCAAGGGAAAAGAGATGCAGATAGTCTATGTTAACAGTGAGGAGAAATAGTGTGGAGGGACTTGCCTTAGAGGGGAGTCCTTTTTCTATGGCAAAAGAAAGCTTGAAGAAGAGAGACTTTTCAACTGAAATATTATACAGCTTATTTGAAGGGATTTCCTCTACCATAAAGTATAGTGATATTAGGGACTTTGTGTTAAGTGGCAATGGTTAATCTTATATTTTTATTCTCAAGGAGTGGTTCTATGATAAATAAAGAGTCCATTATGGATACTGTACTCCCCCAAAAAGAAAAGTATTATAAAACCGATGACATAATATTTTTAGCTAAGTTTAATGAGATGCTTTTAACAGCAGATACAGAGGAGGTCTTCGATAAGTTGTGTCTACTGATCTCCAAGTACATCAAAGTTGATGAGCTTCAGATCTATCACTTTAACCTGAGGAATAAAACCTTCAGGTTGAAGATATATCTAGGAAGGGAGGAGAACCTTGAGCGTGATTTCTACCTTGAGAGAAAACCACTACTGGCTCATGCCCTCTTCCACTCTCAGGCTGTGAGACCCCCTGGAGATAACTCTACTCTCTACATGTTTATAAAGGTAAACAATGTCCCTATAGGCTTCATTCAGCTGAAGGTGGATAAAACCCCCGGAGTTACCTGGGATACTGTAAGGCTCCTTGAAAGCCTGGTTAACTTTGCAGGAAAAACCCTTGAACAAAACCATCCGGTAGCCCACCTGCACTCTACATGTCCTGGATGCAGGATCTTGGACAGAGCTTCCTTTGAAAAGAAGGTAAATATAGAAAGGAGGCGGGGTAAGATCTTTGGAATGAAGCACACTATCCTAAGATATCACCTGGAGCACAAGGAGTTTGAGTTCTTCAGGGATGTAATTGCCAGCTGCGTAAGGGAGACCGACTACATTTCCTACGACTACCACGAGAGACTACTGCTCTTGCTATTCCCTTGCAGTTCACCGGAAAATATTGAGAATATCGAGAGAAGGGTTACTGGACACTTTAAAGCATTTAAGATTCAATACAGATAGAAAAAATAAGGGGTATTACCCCTTATTTTTTTATACACCTTTCCACATCAATATAAGAGTTTTGCACCTTTCTCTTGAAAAAAAGGTGCCCAAAGTTCAAGACTTCCGGTAATTGTCTTTTTTAGCATAACAGATTTTTCGTTTCTTTTATGGGCTCTAGATAGAACCTATACTGTTTAACGAAACGACGTAATCTATTCTGTGTAGCTCGACGACTACCTGTAGTCGGCTTTTTAAATTATAAGTTCTAAAGGTGTCCGAAGTAGTCGATATAACTTTCTACTTTAAAAGTCAACTAGACCGTCATGCCACTTAAGTTTATCATAACGTTTCACACAATTATTTTCTTACAGAGTTATAATTGTATCTTGAAAAGGTCGGATATTAATAATTAAAGTGTAAACATTACGTAGGACTAGATCTTCTTTGGATA
The DNA here is from genome assembly GCF_027925155.1 of Propionigenium maris DSM 9537. Taxonomy (GTDB): domain Bacteria; phylum Fusobacteriota; class Fusobacteriia; order Fusobacteriales; family Fusobacteriaceae; genus Propionigenium; species Propionigenium maris. The sequence goes on from NZ_BSDY01000009.1 coordinate 153,863, forward strand.
CTTTCTTACATCATGGTAAGAAAGTTCCTCGCTCTCTTGAGAAAGTGAAATAATTTTTTCATACCTCTATAGGACGACATCTATAAACAATAAAAAAGCAGAGTACCCTCTACTCCGCTTCTTTACTTAAATATCAGGTCCTTTCGACCCTCATAGACCGTTCTTCCCAAGCCCGTAAGCTCCGGCTTGGCACAAAGAAGTCCTTCCCCTTTAATGGTTAATCCTGTAATACAATTAGAGGATTCTCCCCAGACAACGAGCTTATAAAATCTCATTCTATCCTCTATACTCTCAAGATTATTAAAGTAACTTAGAACTGCGTCTTCCCCTTCACTGACCATCTGCAAAAAATCGATCTTTCTCTTGATATCAGCTCCCATCTCATTTACCTCCTCTACTTTAAATCTTCCCCACCACTGTAGAAGAAACAAAAACCTTTCTCTTTCTAAACATTACATTCAGTTTTAGGCCTTGATTAGAATTTACCTCATTTTTAGGAAAAAAGAAACCCCCTTTAAGTAATTTTTAATAAAAAATTTTCAATCGTTCTTTTAAAAAGGCATGTTTAGCCTAAGTTTAAATATAACCTTAATTATATTTTTAGCCATATAACAAGCCATTCTCTAAGTACGAATCCTGGGATTACTCCAGATGAAAAAATAGAGTATAATAAAAAGAAAAGTAAAGGAGGTATCATATGAAATTAAAGTTTTTAGGGCATTCAGCCTTTTATGTGGAGGAGGGGAGCTTTAAGGCTCTTATAGACCCCTTTATCACCGGGAATCCTCAGGCAGCTGTAAAGGTAGAGGATTTCAAGGATCTCACCCACATCTTTGTAACCCACGGTCATGGGGATCACCTGGGGGATGCTGTACCCCTGGCCAAGGCTACTGGTGCCACTATCGTAACAAACTTTGAGATAGCAGATTACCTGGGACAGTACAATGTAAATATCCACCCCATGCATATAGGGGGAAGGGTAAAGCTCGATTTCGGAGTAGTAAGGATGACCAATGCCCTCCACGGGTCTGGAATATCTACCGACAAGGGTATGATCTACGGAGGAAATCCCGGAGGCTTTGTTATAGAGGTAGAGGGGAAGAAGGTCTACCATGCCGGAGATACAGGGCTTACCCTGGATATGAAGCTTCTGGAGGATGAGAATATAGATGTTGCCCTCCTTCCCATTGGAGGAAACTTCACCATGGACGCTGTAGATGCTGCAAAGGCTGTAAACTTTATAAAGCCTAAGGTAACCATTCCCATGCACTATAAGACATTCCCAGTTATAGATGCAGATCCAGAATCCTTCAAGAAGATGGTAGAGGGTGAGGTGGTCATCTTAAGTCCTGGTGAGGAGTACATATTTTAAATTTAAATGGCTGTCTGCAGGCAGTCGTCCAGCTTCAGATGAATAACCTCCTTCATTGCGTTTAACAAACCTAGAGCCATTCGGAGCCATAGAGAGCAATGAATACCTTGTTCTGACACGTAAAGGCAATTGTCGGAGCACTTTTACAGAGTTCTTAGTTTCTCGAATAAACTTTAGAACTCTGGGAATACCCTTGCGGGTAGAACTTTTGTGTACCTTTTGTTTCAAGACAAAAAGTATAAAATAGTTTTATAATGTTTGCTTTTATAAAAGAGATTTTCCTAAATATTAAGATGTGTGCTTTATACAAAAAAAGAATGGTCTTAGGACCATTCTTTTTTACTAACTCTATTTTTTGAGCCACTTACTCCACTCCTCTGGCTGGTATCCCAGGGTAGCCTTTCCGCTACACCTGACTATAGGAGTTTTATATAGATCCGGGCTCTCCTCTAGGAGTTCCTCCACATCATAGTACATATACTGGAGGTTTCTCTTCCTATACTCCTTTCCATCTGTATCCAGAAGCTCCTCTAGGGTATACTTGTTCAGTATCTCCCTTAGCTCTCCCTTGGATATCCCCTTCTTCTTCATATCTATGAACTGCACCTTTATTCCTCTCTCCTTGAAGTACCTCTCGGCCTTCCTTGTGTCGCTGCATCCCTTCTTACCAAAGATCTGTATTATCATCGTCCTCTCCTCTATATCACTCTCTTTACTACTTCTGAGATTCCTGTTACCAGCAGCCTCACTCCCACTGCCATTATAAATATCTGCATTATTCTGGAAAGAAGATAGAGCACCAGTTTTCCAAGGATCTTCTCCAGATACTTACCACTCATGAGAAGGACCTTTATAATAGCAAAGGTAATAATAGTTCCTAGAACGGTAACTACAAGTCCGTCCTGCTGCTTTAGTATCATGGCAGTGGCCATGGTTCCAGGTCCTACAAGCATGGGAAAGGCCAGGGGAGTCACTCCCATCTTCATGGCGTCCTCCTCAGTTGTAGTTTCTATCTCCGCCCTGCTCCTCTTCTTGGAGAAGAGGAGGTTGTTAAAGGCCACAACAATAAGGATCATTCCTCCTGCTATCCTTACCTCTTCCATTCCCACCTTAAAGAAATACTCCATAAAGACATGTCCAATGAGTCCAAAACCAAGGACTATCCCAAATCCAGCTGCTACAATGGTATTATATATCTTCTCCCGGGTACCTTCTGAAAACTCCTCTGTGAGTCCCATAAAAAGAGGCACATTACCAAAGGGGTTCATTACTGCAATAAGTGTCAATGCGCTGTTAAACACCGCATATAAAAATTCTTCCATCTATCTCTCCTTTATAAAATTACTACTGCTAATTATATGACTTTTTCCCCGCTATTACCACTTTTTTTTATTTTTTTAGGATCACAGTGCCAATAATAAACTATTCCTACTATCATTCCTTTTTTCCTTGCTGGTATCTCATAGGCTAACTAAAGAGAAATAAAGTTCTTTTTTTAACTCTTGTATTGCAAGATTTCAAATGTCATCTGTCATTGATTTTTCATGGAAAGGACTATATAATATAGTATAAATTTTTAGGAGGATACTTGATATGAATAAAAGCAACTCTTTAGGGGAAGAAAAGGTACTAAAACTCCTTTTTAGACTCTCCACTCCTGCAATAATTGCCATGCTGGTAAGTGCTGTCTACAACCTGGTGGACACCTTCTTTGTGGGAATGTTAAATGATAACGGAGCAATGGGAGCTGTTTCCATAGCCTTTCCAATCTTCATGGTTGTGGTAGCGGTAGGGCAGACCATGGGTGTAGGTTCCGGAGCATATATCTCCCGTCTTCTGGGGAGCAAGAATATAGATGAAGCTAAGAGGGTGGCTATGACCTCCATTATTACTTCAGCAGTTGTGGGACTATTGATTACCCTTACGGGACTTGTCTTCATAGATGAGATCCTTACCCTTACGGGAGCATCTGGATCTCTCTTTGATCAGTCAAAGGCTTATCTGCTCTACATACTCATGGCTTCGGTCTTTACTATCCTGAATATGAATATGAATAACCTTATAAGAGCTGAGGGAAATGCCATGTACAGCATGATAGCTATCTCCCTTGGAGCCCTTGTAAATGTGCTACTAGATCCCCTTCTTATCTTTACATTTAATATGGGGGTGGCAGGAGCATCCATGGCCACAGCTATAGCGCAGGGGGTATCCACTCTCTTCCTCTTCTCCTATTATTTCACAGGAAGAAGCAGTGTAGGACTTAATCTTGGTTTCTTTACTCCAAAGTGGTCCATCTACAGGGAGATCCTCATTACGGGACTTCCCTCCTTTGCCAGGCAGTTTCTTTCAAGCCTTGCCCTGGCCCTTGTTAATGTAGCTGTTATACCCTTTGGAGACGCAGCTGTGGCATCCATCGGTATCATCCTGAGGGTGACCTCTCTGGGGACCTACGTTCTCTTTGGAATAGCCCAGGGATTCCAGCCTATAGTGGCCTACAACTTTGGAGCAAAGCAGGTAGAGAGAGTCAAGGAAGCTATTAAGTATGCAGTTATCTTGAGCTCAGGCTTCTGTCTCCTTCTTTCAGGTACCTTTATTGTCTTTGCCAGACATATAATCGGAGTGTTCAGCTCTCACCCTGAGGTTGTTGAGATGGGATCCAGATCTCTTATAATTATGATTACTCTCTTTGTAGCCAATGGGTTCCAGATAATTATAACCACCCTCTTCCAGTCCCTGGGACATGGAAAGCAGGCCTTTATCCTGGCTGTTTCCAGGCAGGGGTTATTCTTTGCTCCGGCAGTACTGATACTTCCAAGGTTTCTGGGATTCTACGGAGTTTCATACAGTCTGGTAATAGCAGATATGCTTGCCTTCCTTCTCACCTTTGGAATGTATAAAAAACTTCAGAGGGATTTCAGGGAAGCCAGAGAGAAAGGTCTTCAGTTTGCATAATAAAAAGCAACGCGACGTTGCATCCCGATAATCTATTGGAACCTTGTTCCTTCATATGACTTTTTTATAAATTCTATACTTTCCTTAAATAATAAAAAAACCAGCCATTAGGCTGGTTTTTCTTTTCTATGAGATCTTTTCCCTCTTGCACATCTCCATCTGGAAACAGAGCTTAGTGACAAAGAGAGTTATATAGAATGGATTTTCCACCGGCGGAAGATTCAGACAGCAGTAGAAGATTCCTTCCAGTACCTTTAGATCCTCCTCCTTGGCTTCACTGGCTATATCAAATAACTTTCTGTTTACATATACAATTGTTTCCTCCCTGTTGAAGATATCGTTGACTCCCCCCTCGATAATGTCTGTCATATCAAAGTCGATCCCCTCCGACTCTTGTCTGGCAAGAGCTTCTAGGGCATAGTCATTGAATACCTTGTTGGGTACATGGAACTGAAAGTGAACTATATTCCTGCTGATAAAGTCCTTTATATCTAAGATAACATTATCTAGGTCATCCACCGTCATAAACTCCAGGAGTTTATCGTGGGTTTTTTCAAAGTGAAGGTCCACCCTGTCATCGGCGTTTTCAAGGACCTGCACCAGGCCGTCCTCCTGAAGCTTCCCCAGGAAGGAAGAGATGATCTGCTTATCCATACTCATCTTTTCCTTTAGATCCTCAACTGATATACTGTATTCCAGCACTTCATTCTTTATATTTGGTGAAATAAGGCTTTTTAAAAGATTAAAAAAAGCTACTTCCTTGGATTTCCCTCTATTCATAATACCACCATACCTTCCGCTTATTTAATTTAGTTGGTTACTTGATCCCTAAACTTTATATTAATACGATTATACTTTCATAGATTGCCTGTGTCAATTTTTATTGTACATTTATTGGAAGTTGTTCCAGCTTAAATTTCAGATAATTTTTTTACACAAGAAAAAGTATTTGATGTATAATTTAAATAGTCACAATAAAGATCGAGGAGGATTGTATGAAATTTTTAGGAGTAATCCCAGCAAGATATGCTTCTACCAGATTAGAGGGGAAGCCCTTAAAGGATATACATGGTCACACAATGATACAGTGGGTATATGAGAGGTCTAAGATGTCTGCCCTAGACGAGGTGGTAGTTGCCACAGACAATAAAGCCATCTACGACGAGGTAGTAGCCTTTGGCGGAAAGGCTGTTATGACCAGAGAGGACCACCCCAACGGAACAAGCAGAATAGCAGAGGTGGCTGAGAAGTACACCGACTACGATGTTATTATAAATATACAGGGGGATGAACCCCTTATAGAGGGAGATATGATAGACTCCCTTATAGCTCCATTTAAGGAGGAGAGGGACCTTGTTATGGCCACTCTGAAGCACAGGGTGGATAGCATAGAGGAGGTTGAGAACCCAAATAACGTTAAGGTGGTTACAGATAGGAATGACTATGCCATCTACTTCTCCAGAAGCCCTATCCCATATCCCAGAAAGCTTAATATGGGCAACTACTATAAGCACGTAGGGATCTACGGATATAAGAGAGACTTTGTGATGGAGTACTCCACTATGGACTCCACTCCCCTGGAGGTATCTGAGTCCCTTGAGCAGCTGAGAGTTCTGGAAAACGGCTACAGGATAAAGGTATTGGAGACTCCCTATAAGATAGTAGGGGTAGATACTCCTGAAGATCTTGAGAGGGTAAGAAATATTATTGCAGAAAAAAACATTACTCTATAAGAAAGGGAAGGCATTTAGCCTTCCCTTTTTAAAAGTGATTTCCGTTTTCATAGTAATCCTTCTCATTTAAGTTGGTAAAGATTACACATATATCCTCTGTAGGATGTTTCCTCTTAATTGCATCGGTTACTGCTGTGGCAGCCCTATTCTTAGCTTCCTGCCCCCTGTCAAACCAGAGAACCTCAACAAAGGGATAACCCTTGCTCTCCTGGCCGTCAAAGATAAACTCTGTATCTATACACTCAAGGGTAAACCAGTCTCTTGGGCACTCAACTATCTCTGCCAGCTGATCCACCAGTTCCCTGCTGATCTCCTTAACTTCTTCCTTCTCTACACCTCTAAATCTCAAGTGCGGCATAACTCCTCCTAAACTTCTCTCTCTATTATTTTTATCAGTTCATCCTTCTTGTCGTAGAAGAGGTTGTGTCCCCCCTCTACCTTTATTACCCTCACATCTGGATAGAGCCCCTCTACCTCCTTGGAGTTTTCAAGGGGAATCACCCTGTCCTCAGTACCTACAATTATAAGGGGAGATATCCTTCTCTCCTCCCTGCTCTCTATCTTCTTACTCATGAGCTTCTCCAGGCCTTCTATAAGGAGATCCTCTGGTATCTCCATTATCTCCTCGTGGTAGTCCCTCCAGTACCTCTCAGCTTCCTCGGTACTGTCGAAGCAGAGCCCTGTGAAGTCCTTCAGACACCCCTCTTTGTCTGTTCCAAGCCTCTTTATCATCTTCTTGAGAATAATCGGTCTTATAGTGGATGTAAAGTCCAGAGTAGGTGAGATGAGTATCATCTCATCTATCTTATGGCTCATCTCATACTCGATTGCATCCAGTGTTCCCATAGACCATGCTATGAGGGTTACCCTGCTGTAGTCCGAGAGTTTTATTTGTGGCCACTCCACTTCATCGCTGTAGTGCACCTCTGCATCCTTATATAGCTTCTCTATATCCCTGTAGAGGGATGTGGTACTAGACCACCCCTTAAATATCAATACAAGTTCCTTCAAATCCAGCCCTCCTTAGTCCATACTTTTATAGAGTCTGTATTTCCTTATTATTGCAGCCACCTCTGGGCTTATCATAGAGGAGATATCCCTGCCATCCCTTATGGCGTTCCTTACCTCTGTGGAGCTGTAGGGGAAGATGGGGCTATCCAATACCTCTATATTTGGATGGGTAGGGGTGTACTCCCACCCTCCTCTCCTGAGGACGATAAACTTGGCTTCCTCTATGAGCTTGTGGTACTCCTTCCACTCATGGAGGTAGTCAGCTGAATCCTCCCCGATTATTTCGTAGAACTCTCCATCTGGATAGATCTCCTTGAGCTTCATCAGGGTCTCATAGGTATAGGAGGTCCCCTCCTCCCTTATCTCTATATCGGACACCTCTGCCCCCTCTATCTTCTTGCACGCTGCCTCGGCCATCTCCAGTCTCATCCTGCTAGAAATTAATCCCTCTCTATGAGAGGGATTTCCTACAGGAACCACTATTAACTTATCTAACTTTTTTTGGGAAAGAACATACTTTATTATCCCTATATGTCCCAGATGGATGGGATCAAAACTCCCCCCATAGACACCTATCTTCTCTGTCTTCTTAACTGTCTGGGTCATATCCTACAGCTCCGACATTGCCTCGATAAGCTCCTCTTCATTGGTAGCTTCAAAGACACTTTTTCTGTAATCCTTATTTCTGAATATTCTGGCTATCCTTGCAAGAAGGTTTAGATACTCCTTGTTCTTTGTTTTTGGAGCTCCAACCAGTATTACAAGCTGAGCGTCCTCTCCGTCTGGAGTATTGAACTCTATTGGGTGCTTTAGTAGAGCTATGGATACAATTATATCCTCTACACTTTCAGATCTTGCATGGGGTACTACTACTCCCATACCTATTCCCGTAGTTCCTACCTCTTCCCTCTGGAATACCTTCTCCAGAAAAGCTCCCTTATCCTTTACCACCTTAGTATTCTGAGCCATCCTTTCTGCAAGAAGCTCCACCACCTCTTCCTTAGTGAGCTTCTCCTCTACCACAGTAAGAAGTTTGTTAGTAAGATAATTTATCATCGTATGACCTCCCTGATTTATAAGCCCTTTATAATCTCAATTTCATAGTAGTTCGCTTCTGTCTTTCTTCCCTGAGATATCTCCTCCAGCCTCTTCTGGGCTATCTCTATAAACTTTCCTTCATTGGTGTAGCTGTACTCCCCAAGAACTCTTAGGTATGCCAAAAGGTTTAACTCCTCCTTAGACCCTCCTGCCTTAAGGTTCTCTATTGCAGCAAGAACTTTCTCCTTGGAAACTCCAGATGTTCCTTTAACCTCTTCATAGACACGGAAGTCCGATCTTACAGTGGCAAGATAAGTCATTGCTGCGTTCATTATATTATCGTCATATTCATCCCAGATAAGCTTCTTAAGGGCCAGAGCCATCAGTGCTTTCTGGCTATCCATCTCCTCCATAAGAGTATAGTGGAAGAGCTTCTTGAAGAATCCCTCCCTGTCTCTCAGGTAGAGCTCCTTGGCATATCTCTTAGCAAAATCTACATTGCCGTTTGCTAATATTTTAAAGAAGTTTCTGTTCAGCTTCCCCAGGTCCTCCCTGGATAACCTTTCGATCTTCTTGTGCTTGACTCTCTCCACTGGATTAGCCAGTTCAAAGAACATATCTCCCAGCTTCTCCTGGTTTCTGCTAAAGGCTCCAAGGAGAAGGGTATAGTTCATAGGCTTTCTTTTTATATTCCCCTCGCCGTCTATTGTGAAGTAAGCTCTGCAGCCTATGATCTCAGAGAGGGAGGAAAGGCTCTTCCTTATCCCCTCCTCTGCTACCATCTCTCTGAATACTTCTCTTCTGTCATCCTTTATTGCTTCTATCAAATTAATTACTTCCATCTAATCCTCCCACTGGTTTTAGAGTGTTGTCCTCTAACATTGTAAACTTGATCTTTAGTACATAGGTATTTTCCAATTTAAAATTTCTTGGGAGTTTTACCAGATCTTTTTCAGTTGTTATTATGTAGTCTGCGTCCATCATCTCTGCACGCTTTCTTATATTTTTAAAATCCTTCTCCTTGAAGTGGTGGTGGTCTAAAAAGTCCACCCTCTCGATATATTCAGGATCCAGGGATATTACAGTTTTCTCAAAATTTAATGGATTGGCAAGTCCCGAAAAGAGCAGTACTCTCTTCCCCTTCACCCAAAACAGAGGTTTCATATTCCCCTTAAGGTCACAGAATGAGGATACACCATGCTTTGCAATGGATACCTCCTTCTTGTATCTTCTCAGATACTTTCTGATCTTCTCTACTTCCCTCTCTCCTACAAGGTCGGATTTTGTTATTATAAACTCTGTAGCCCTTTCAAGTCCCTTTTTAAGGTCCTCACGAAGAGTTCCCTTGGGAAGAAGTGCCCTTCCCCCAAAGGGGTTTGTTGCATCTACAAGGATTACATCCCTGTCCCTCTTAAGCTTTCTATGCTGAAACCCGTCATCCAAAATTATTGTATCCACATCAAAGTGCTTCTTTACAAAGCTGCAGGCTTTAAATCTATTGGCACCAACCACCACAGGAACTTTAGCATTCAGTGCATGTAGGAATGGTTCATCCCCACTCTCTTTTGGCGACGCAAATATCTCTCTTCCGTCACTGACCAGAAAGGGATCCCTCTTTCTCTTCCCTTTATATCCCCTTGAAACGATGGCAACCTTTCTTCCCTGATCCAGAAGCTTCTTTGTGAAGTATTGCACACCTGGAGTTTTTCCAGTTCCACCTACAGTGATATTTCCCACACAAATTATCTCTACTCCAGGGACCTCCTTGGGTTTGAGTATTCCCTTGTCATAGAGACGATTCTTTATAGATGTTACTAGATAGTATATATACGCTAAAATTTCCATTATTACCTCTCATCCCATTTAAAGAAAGAGCTCTCTTCTTATCCTGTTAATTACTGCCCCAACTTCATATTTTCTTGTAAATACAAGACTTCCCTGTTCTGCCCTTAAGTAGTTGCAGATATTCTCATCCTTCATCTCATCTTCAACCCTGTCAAGTAGATCCCTCAGATCGGGATTACCATTGGATTTAGTAAACAATCTCTTAAGAAGCTCTCCTACAAATGGTACCTGACCATTTTCTACAAACTGCTCAAGGGATCTGATATCCACCACATCTTTATTTATAGAAAGTTCGTCTAAATCTCTACCCCTTATTTTACATTTTTTATCGTTGAAAAGTAAAGGAATTTTTTTGCCGTTGAGCTTTTTTCTCCCTGGGACAATGCTTGTTTCATCCTCAATTATCTTACTCTCTCTGTACTTTTCATCTATCTCCTTGGCCCTTTTGGTTATATCTGTCACCCTGTACTCATCCAGCATAAGAACGTTGTCCGATACACTGAAGTAATCCCCCAGACCTCCGACTACTATAATTGTAGATACATCCAGCTGCTTTCTCAGAGATCCTACCTTCTCTATAAATGGGGTGATAGGCTCCTTGTCATGGCTTATGAGCTCCTGTATCTTTCTGTCACGTACCATGAAGTTAGTTGCTGAGGTATCCTCATCTATAAGAAGGAGCTTGGCACCAAGCTCTATAGCCTCCATTATATTACAAGCCTGAGAGGTTGATCCGCTGGCATTTTCACTTGTGAAGGACTTAGTATCCTTCTTGTGGGGAAGGTTATTTATAAAGGTACTGATGTCAGCTTTCTCTATGCTTCTTCCATCCTCTGCCCTTATCTTTACAGCATCGTAAGTTGTAATCACAAGCTCCCTTCCGTCTCCAGGGATGTGGTTGTATACTCCCTTCTCGATGGCATTTAGAAGGGTAGATTTACCGTGAAATCCTCCTCCTGTTATGGTGGTTATTCCCCTCTTTATTCCCATTCCTTCCACTGTGGTCCCATCCTCCAGCTTCAGCTTTACAAGCATGTTGCCAGGGGATTTAAACCTAACTGCATCTGTCATAGGCCTGTCATCTACAGAGTTCTTTCTCGCAAGAATACTTCCCTCTCCGATAAATGAGATAAGCCCCTCCCCAGCCATGGCTCTTCTTACCATGTCTGATCTCTCATTTACCTTCACATGTCTCTCAAGCTTATCCAGGTGGATGTTTTTTGCAGTTATCCCCTCGTAGATTCCCTTTACCTTATCAAATAGCAGGGTCTTGGCTTCTCTTCCCAGAACAGTTCTTCCCCTGGCTGGAAGTCCCAGGTAAAATCTGAAGGTAAGCTTGTCTCCAGAGATCTCCACAGCACTTCTCTTGATTATCTCCTGACCTACCTTAAGGATGCTTATATTTCCGCTCTTACCGCTTCCCATTCCCCTTCCAGGTCTGCCATATCTGTTTCCTCTCTGCTCTCCCCCTTCTCTGCTTCCTCTTTCCTCTTTAACTCCTCTTCCTGCGCTGCTTCTTATAGCCTGTCCCAATTTTCTCAGGAAGTAGTCCTCAAAGGCAAGCTTCTTTGAGGGAGTATCATAGAGTTTCTTGGAGTACCCCTCCTTTATCAGGTCTATCTCACATGAAAGGAGGGAGGGAGATGCAAAGGGATCTCCCTGTACCTTGATTATATTCAGGATGTAGCTTCCAAAGTTATAGCTTCCCTTAATATCCTTGTATGCTTTATATCCCCTTCCATCTATATCTCTTAAGAGTCTCTCTAATCTTCTCATTATTCCACCTCGTTATCTTTATTTTAAGTTCTTCCACAGTGTCTGGAGGTCTTTCTTGCTTATTTTATTCAGTTGATAGCTTCTAAGCCGACAACCTACATCCTTACCGACAGTATCTTAGATTCCCCTATCTCCTTGTTCATAGTTACTCCATACAGGGTATCCGATTCCCTCATAGTTTCCTTGTTGTGAGTTATAAGGATAAACTGGGATCTGTCTGTAAACTCCTTTAGCTTTCCAATAAGTCTCTTGGTGTTGGCTTCATCCAGGGCTGCCTCTATCTCATCGAAGAATGTAAATGGACTTGGCTTATACATGAATATTCCCATGATAAAGGCCACAGCCACCATGGACTTCTCTCCCCCTGAAAGAAGGGTAATGGACTGTCTCTTCTTGTTTTTGAACTTAACCATGAGCTCTATTCCAGTCTCCAGGATATTGGTGCTGTCGCTCAGCTCCAGCCTCCCCTCGGAGTTGCTGAGGATCTCACGGCACATATATCCAAAGTTCTCATTTATGGATTCATAGGCCTCTAAGAATCTCATCTCCACAACATTTTCTATATCCTTAATGAGCTCCCTCAGAGCCTTTTCACTCTCCATAAGGTCCCTTCTCTGGTTCCCTATAAACTCAAACTTCTTCTTAACCTCTTCAAACTCCTCTATGGCAAGGAGGTTTACAACTCCCAGGTTCTTTATCCTTGCCTCCAGCTTAAGGAGCTCCTCCTTGGATGCAGCCAGGTCCTCTATCTGGGCTCCCTGCTCCACATCCTTCAGCTCCTCTCTCACAGCTTCCAGCTTTCCTCTTCTGAGGCTCTGCTTCTCATGGTTTTCCAGCTGGTTTCCAAGTTTGTTGTTTCCAAGGACTATCTTATTCTCAATATCCTTGACCCTCTTGATGGTTTCCCTCTCCTCCTTCTCTATGAGGGAGTACTCGTTTCTCTTTTCCTTTATCTCAAGAAACTCCTTCTGATATCTTACATTTTCATCTGTATAAGACTCCTCCAGGGCTTTCAGCTTCCCTTCAAGCTCCTCTATACCTCCTGTGAGCTCCTCTATCCTCTTTTCTACAGCCTTTCTTCCAGACTCTACTTCCTTCAGTTCCTCCCTCTGTCTCTCTGCTTCCCTCTCGGTCTGCTTGAGGGTCTCCCTGTTGTTCAGGAACCTGATCCTCTTATCACTAAAGTCATCCTTTAGAGCCTCTACTTCCTCCCTGCACTTGGTGATCTGTTCTCCACCCTGCTGGATCTCCTGTCTCAGCTCCTCCATGAGGTCTTCCACCTTGGCCCTGTTGTCCTTGGCATTCTTTTCAAGCTCCATATACTCGCTTATGTAGAGGTTTTCCTCCCTCTCCTCCAGTTCCACAGTTCTGAGGTTCTTCAGGAGCTTATCTCCAGCTCTGGATATGTCTTCCAGAAGTTCCTTGTCTCTCTTTACCTGGGTCTTAAGGGTTTCCTTGAGATCATCTAGGGCTACCAGCTTCTCCTCGGTAGCTTCCATCTTCTGGCTCAGTTCCCCGTATTTTTTTTCAGAGATACTATGCTTCTTTTTATGTTCAGCCACTATGGCCTCCAGCTTCTTTATCTCCTTTTTTCTTTCAAATATCTGAGAACTTACAGATCTGAGGTTTTCTCCCCCTGTTATCCTTCCTCTAGAGGACACCAGCTCTCCGTGGAGGGTAACTATGTTACCCCTGTGAAGGTTCCTCTTAGATATCCTTACAGCGGTGTCCATCTTATCTACAATAAGAAGGTTTCCAAGAAGCATATCTACAACCCTTTCATACTGGGGATCGAACTCCAGCAGGTCGCTTCCCATCCCCACAACTCCAGGTTCATTGGGTTTAACAGCCTTCTTACCGGATCTCACTGTATCCAGCGCCAGGAAGGAAGCCCTTCCCGCCCTTTTCTCCTTTAGGAGGCCGATACACCTCTTGGCTACATTACTGTCTTTAACTATGATATCCTGAAGGTTTCCGGGGATTGCAGCCTCTATGGCTCTCTCATACTCCTCTGGAATAGTTACCAGGCTGATAAAGGCTCCCTCTACTCCCTCTATATTTGAGTTAAGAACCTCCTTTACTCCCTTGTAGAACCCTTCATTGTTAGCTTCCAGCTTCATAAGGTTTTCAAGCTTTCCCCCGTGTCTCTTAAGGTTGTAATCAGCTTCCCTCATTACCTCATAGGCACGGTTCATCTCCTGGCTGATACTTCCCACTGCTTCCTCCAACACTTCAAGCCTGCCGTCTATTCCGTTATACTCCTCCTCCCTCTGGGATAGGAGCTTAACCTGCTTCTCCTGCTCTGCCTTGTTTTCATCTATCTTCTTTTTGTACTCCTCTACCTCTCCCTGGAGCTCAGATATCTTGGAACGGCTGCTCTTCATCCTCTTGACATTGTTTTCCATGTCCGTCATGTACTTCAGCCTGTCCACCTCATAGGTCATGAGCTTGTCCTTCTTTATATTCAGCTCTATCTCAAGATCCCTTTTTTCCTTGGACTTTTCCTCAATAACGGTATCAAAGGTTCTATTCTCCTTCTCCTGATCCACTATCTCCTCTGTTAGGAGCTCTATCTTTATCTCTATCTCATCTATGAGCTTTCTCTTGAGGGCAGTTCTTTCCCCAGCAGCTGCAAGGACCTCCCTCTTCTCCTCCAGCTCCCTTCCATAGGATTTTTTTCTCTCGGTAAAGAGGGTCCTGTCATTTACTATCTTATCTATATCCCTCTTGAGGTCTACATTACTCTGGGAAAGGGTCTCGATCTCCTCGCTGAGCCTTTCCCTTGAATTATTCAGCTCCTCCAGCCTCTTCTCAGCTTCCTCAAAGGCTTCCTGATCTGAGGCAATATCCTCCCTCAGCTTAGCTATCCTTCCCTCCAGTTCTCCAATGGATCTCACAGCCTGGGCGAGCTCTATCTCATTTATCCCCTTGGCAAGGACATTCTTTTCCTCGCTGAGCTCCCTGTACTTAAGGGCTTTTCCAGCCTGTCTCTCTATCTTTACCTTGTTGTCCTCAAGCTCTCCCAGGATGAGGTCTATCTTCTCCACCTCAGCCTCTACCTTCTCAAGTTTCTTTTCAGCTTCAGCCTTTCTTACCTTTACCTTCTTGATCCCGGCAGCTTCCTCTATTATTCCCCTTATCTCCTTACTGGAGGAGGAGATTATCCTCTCTACCTTACCCTGACCGATAACCGAGTAGGCACTCTTACCTACCCCCGTATCCATAAAGAGCTCGTTTATATCCTTGAGCCTGGCCTTGGAGTTGTTTATAAGATACTCATTCTCACCGGTTCTGTGAAGTTTTCTGGTTATCTTTACGTTGTCCTCCTCCATAGGAAGGGTTCTGTCGCTGTTATCTATGTAAAGGGATACCTCTGCACTGTTCTTGGGTTTTCTGTTCTTTCCCCCGGAAAATATTACATCGGTACTCTCCCTGGCTCTTATATTTTTATAGGACTGCTCTCCCAGTACCCAGAGGGTGGCATCCAGTATATTGGATTTTCCACTTCCATTGGGTCCCACTATGGAGGTTATTCCCGTGTCGAAATCGACCTTAACTTTTTCTGCAAAGGATTTGAATCCATTTACTTCTACAGATTTTAAATACATGTATCACTCCTAAAGTATATAATTATCTAAATTTTCCTCTTCTGTCTCTTCCTTGTAGATATTATCTACTTCCCTCTTTCCAATCTTTATAACCTGCAGCTTCTCGTAGGGAGCCTCATACATTATCTCCTTAAGGACAGTTTCTACTACTGTAGCCAGTCTTCTTGCTCCGATGTTCTCCACATTTTCATTGAGGTCCATAGATACCTCAGCTATCCTCTCTATGGCACCCTTAGTAAAACTGATATCTACATTATCTACCTTAAGGAGGGACTTGTACTGCTCTAGAAGATTGTACTCCACCTGGGTAAGGATCTTGATAAAATCCTCCTCCTCTAGGTTTTTAAGTCTTACCTTTACAGGGAATCTTCCCTGGAGCTCCGGCATAAGATCTGAAGGGCTTGACAGGGTAAAGGCCCCTGCTGCAATAAATAGTATGTGGTCCGTCTTTACCGCTCCATACTTTGTCATTACAGTTGTTCCCTCAACTATTGGAAGGATATCCCTCTGTACCCCCTGTCTGGATACCTCGCTTCTGCCTCCTCCCTCTCTCTCGGCTATCTTATCTATCTCATCGATGAAGATTATTCCGTCCTGCTCAGTTGTTCTTATGGCCTCTGGAATAATGGCCTCCATATCTATATTCTTTTCCACCTCTTCATTTAATAGGTAGTCTATAGCGTCCACAACATTCATAAGGATGCTCTTACTCTTACCCCTTCCTGGGAAGCTGGATACGATATTATCTATTATCCCCTGCACTCCCTCTTCTGGTGCGTTCCCAGCTGAAACCACCTCTACAAAGGGAAGATCACCCTTGGGACTCTTCTCTACCTCTACCTCATAGTCATCATACTTTCCAGCCAGGATATCCTCTACAAGCTCCTTCTTTACATCCAGGTTCACTGTGTCATAGGGTTTTATCAGCTTGGCAACCTTCTCTATAACACCCTCCCTGTACTTCTCCTTGAGCTCCTCCACCTTGTCGCTCTTCAGCTTTCTGATGGTGATCCCCAGAAGGTCCTTTATCATAGACTCTACATCCTTACCTACATATCCCACCTCTGTATACTTGGTAGCCTCTACCTTGATAAAGGGAGCATCAGCAAGCTTGGCCAGCCTTCTGGCTATCTCCGTCTTCCCCACTCCTGTTGATCCGATAAGGATGATGTTTTTAGGGGTAATCTCCCTTCTCATGTCACTATTTTCTATTGCTTTTCTTCTATACCTGTTCCTCAGAGATATGGCTACATTCTTCTTTGCCTCATCCTGTGAGATTATATATTTATCTAGTTCTTCCACTATTTTTTTAGGCGTCAGTTTATTTTTCATCTTCGATACTCTCCCGAATAAAGTTTTTACCATATTATATAATATTTGCTCATCTATTACAAGGAAACTAAGGGTTTGAAGGGG
Source organism: Propionigenium maris DSM 9537 (assembly GCF_027925155.1). Lineage (GTDB taxonomy): Bacteria > Fusobacteriota > Fusobacteriia > Fusobacteriales > Fusobacteriaceae > Propionigenium > Propionigenium maris. The sequence goes on from NZ_BSDY01000009.1 coordinate 170,614, forward strand.
TAGATAAGGAACCTTTCCAAAAAAAACAAAAAACCCGCAGTGGGTTTTCTGTCTCTCTATTTAATATAATCATTTCTTATAACAAAATTAACTTATGACTTTTGAGTAATTAAGTCTTAAGAGGATACACCTCAGGTGCTACGTCCCTCTCTTTTCCTTAGTCAAGTTCTATCTTCTATGCTATTGAACTTGGTTTTTTGTCTTTAAATCTTTGCCCTTTATCTATAACCTAAACTCGACTGATCTATGATTATACGTTAGGCTGCTCCTTACCCTATTCGGAACCTCCCCATTTCTAATTAGCAAGTAATTAATCTGGTTGTTATCCCCCATTATCTCCACCATCCCGCTCTCATCAAATATATTCATTCTGACCTCTCTACCTTCATCTGTCTCTATCAGTGGCAGACTTCCTAATCCATGAATATATCTCATTTCTCTCCCCTTTCTATAAGACTTCTACAAATCCAATTTCTTCTAATGGCCCCCTTACCCTTGAACTTATAGGTTCAAGAATAACTTCAGTGGCACCATTGCTAAAACTATAATTTATCATTTCTGCTCCTATTTGAGCTCCAACGTTTCCTACAACACCTTCTTGCCTAATCTCTCGATTTACAAGTGCCCGAGGATCTCTTAACCCCAAAAATAAGCTATATCCTACACTCCTATCTAAGACACCAATACTTAATAATTCACCACTCCCGTCTCTTGCCACAAAACTATTAAAACTACTTGCATTTAAAGAAAGCTTGGTTAGCTCCCAGACCTCATACCAAGTATCAAAAGCATGATCATCAATTCTGTCTTTATTTTTTGAAAAATACGCCTCCCATTCATCTAACTCTTTAGAAAGCCTTTCCATTTCTGCTTTGTCTGATTTCTCATGTCTTGAAATAGACATCTCTTCTTTGACGCCAGTAGCTGGATCTATATAATCTGAATATCTTTGATTCTTGGAATCCCATCTCTTTATTGTCTTGTCTACTTGAAAAATTTCAGCAGAATATCTATCTCTCGACAAAACATAAACTTCTCCATCAGGATCTACAAAATTAATTGGATTATTCCCTACATAAACATAGGGGCTAAACCCTTGTTTTGCAGGATCAGGGCTGTTAAATCTTCCTGTTGCAGGATCATACTCCCTTGCCAGGTAGTTGTACTCCTCTACCTCCTCATCCCACTCCTGCCCCGTATATCTGTACCTTATATTCCCTACTTCCCCTGATGTTGTTGTCTCTCCAAAGTCGGAATAGTTGAGTTCTCCTCTCTTTTCACCATACTCATCTGCCGCAACCCTCGTTGAGCCCAGGTGATCTTTCAATAGGTAATTGACCTTATTTCCTTCCATTACTCCTACCATTCCGCTTTCATCGAATATGTTTATCCTGGTGTTTCCAGTTTCATCTATTTCAACCAACGGTAGTCTTCCTAATCCATTAATATATTTCATTTTTTCTACCTCCCCTTATACTATAACCTAATTTTTACATAAAATTCTTCCCAATTCCCTGCATTATCTAGAGGTGTATGCTTTTTTGAAAAAAAAAGTTTCTTTTCTTTAAATTCGCCCTGTGCAAATGGAACAGCATAACCTGAGGTTGCTCTTCCTACTCCCTCAAGCCGCACATCCACAGTCTTCAATTCCAAATGAGTTAATTCGTGAAATATAGTGTACTCAAGGCTTACAGGTCCTACATTTGACATGTTTACTCTTATAACTTCATCCATATTTTTTCTTACATACGCTTCTGCATTGGGCCTATCTGTAGGTTTAAAAGTAACTACATTCTCATTTAAATATCTGTTAATGATTTCAAATCCCTCTTGAACCCTCCTTAAAGTGTCAGGAGTATCACTACCAAAAACCTCTTTAGAAGTGGTTTTAAATTTTTCATTTTCAAAACTTGAAAGCTCATTAGTTAAAAGTCCACTTACAGTTGATTCGATATTCAATACTGATGATTCAATTTGTTTTCTATCTTGCATTTCAAATGATACCCCTTTCTTGTTTATTAAATATCTAACCCTCACTTTTCCATCGGAATCCACAAAGTTAATTGGATTATTCCCCACATACACATAGGGGCTAAATCCTTCCCTTGCTGGATCTGGGCTGTTAAATCTTCCTGTTGCAGGATCATACTCCCTTGCCAGGTAGTTGTACTCCTCTACCTCCTCATCCCACTCCTCCCCCGTATATCTGTACCTTATATTCCCTACTTCCCCTGATGTTGTTGTCTCTCCAAAGTCGGAATAGTTGAGTTCTCCTCTCTTTTCACCATACTCATCTGCCGCAACCCTCGTTGAGCCCAGGTGATCTTTCAATAGGTAATTGACCTTATTTCCTTCCATTACTCCTACCATTCCGCTTTCATCGAATATGTTTATCCTGGTGTTTCCAGTTTCATCTATTTCAACCAACGGTAGTCTTCCTAATCCATTAACATATTTCATTTTCCTCCTTTAAATAAACCTTTCTACAAATCCAATTTCTTCTAGTGAAGCCTTTGCTCGTGGACTTATAGGGGTACTAGTAACTTCAGAGGCCCCATTGCTGAAACTATAATTTATCATTTCATTTCTTATTTGTGTTCCAACGTTCCCTACAACACCTGCTGGTCTACTTTCTCGGTTTACGAGTGCCCTAGGATCTCTTAAATTTAAATGTAGCTCATAATCTCTAGAACCACCTAAAACGCCTACACCTAATAATTCTCCATTTTCATCTCTTGCGATAAATTCCTCAAAAAAAAGAAAATTGTCGTCATTATGAATTATATAACCTTCAGTTAGGGAATGAATCGTATACCACGAGGAAGCATGAGCGTCAATCTTATCTCTATTTTCTAAAAAATAGTCTTTCCATTTACTTAAATCCTTCAGAACCCTAGCTTGTTCTTCTTTACCTAATTCTCGATATCTTAAAATAGACATTTCTGATTTGATGCCATTGTTTGGGTTTATGGAATCTAAATATGTTTGGCTCCCTGGATCCCATCGCTTTATTGCTTTATCAACTTTCAAACTGGAATATTTATCTTCTGACAAAACATAAACTTTTCCATCTGGATCAACAAAATTTATTGGGTTATTTCCTACATACACATAGGGGCTAAACCCTTGTTTTGCAGGATCAGGACTGTTAAACCTTCCTGTTGCTGGATCATACTCCCTTGCCAGGTAGTTGTACTCCCCTACCTCCTCATCCCACTCCTGCCCTGTATATCTGTACTTTATATTCCCCACTTCCCCTGCTTCTGTTGTCTCTCCAAAGTCGGAGTAACTGAATTCCCCCCTCTTTTCACCATACTCATCAGCCACAACCCTCGTTGACCCCAGGTGGTCTTTCAATAAGTAATTGACCTTACCCCCTTCCACTACTCCTATCATTCCGCTTTCATCAAATATGTTTATCTTAGGAACTCCGTTTTCATTTACTTCTATCAATGGAAGTCGCCATAATCCATGAATATATTTCATCTTCCCTCCTTATTTTTTCTCCCTTATAAATAGTAAGATAATTTTTAAAGTACCTCTATCAAACCTAAACAAAGGACCATGACAGTCCTTTATTTTTTAAATTTTACTTTTTATTTTATGAGGACTCACCTTATTGGAAAAGTTGACTAAAGAGTTGCTCTATTATACTTCTTGCACTCTCACTCTTCTCGCGCAACCGAAAATCCTTGTCCATAAAGACTCACTTGCAACTTCGGGAGTTGAAAATGAAGTAATCTCCTTATTTGATATGCTATATTTCAAAGTCGCATCACTAATATTTTCATTTTCTGCAATTTTAGCACTTTTTATCGTTTCTTCAGCATAACTTTGACTATACTCTGGCTTAAAATCTGGATCCCCCGGCCTAACTAATTTAGACCTTGAAATGTGGAGATCAACAGCCATACCACCTTTTGAGACAAATTCAAATAAGTTTGATGCGTCAGGTTTTTCTCGATATACACCACCTTTTATCTGACTGATAATTTTTAACCTATCTTCCAGTGTGCCTTTAAAAATCTTTTCAACCTCGCTTTCATTAATATTGACCATATAATTTTTTAGGCCCTCTTTGTTTGGGTGCCAACCGATGTTATCATCATCATCATGAACTTGAGTGAGGTGCCCCTCTGTAAAATACAAGCTAGGTTTGCCTGGGTTTGAAGGGGATTCTGTGTAGCCTATATAACTTCCTGTTATATAGGTTTTCACTTTTCCATCGGAATCCACAAAGTTAATTGGATTATTCCCCACATACACATAGGGGCTGAACCCTTCCCTTGCTGGATCTGGGCTGTTAAACCTTCCCGTTGCAGGGTCATACTCCCTTGCCAGGTAGTTGTACTCCCCTACCTCCTCATCCCACTCCTGACCCGTATACCTGTACCTTATATCCCCTACATTTCCCGATACTGCTGTCTCTCCAAAGTCGGAGTAATTAAATTCCCCTCTCTTTACTCCACTCTCATCTGCCACAATCCTCGTTGACCCCAGGTGGTCCTTCAGCAGGTAGTTGACCCTATTCTTCTCCACTACTCCTATCATTCCGCTACCATCAAATATGTTTATCTTAGAAACGCCATTTTCATTTACTTCTACCAAGGGCAGCCATCCTAATCCATGAATATATTTCATTTTCCCTCCTTAACTTTATTCTTGAGTTACTCCAAAAG
>NZ_BSDY01000010.1 GCF_027925155.1 Propionigenium maris DSM 9537
TATCTCCAATAATCAAAGAAGTATTTTGAAAGAATTTGTTTTAAGGGTTTATTTAAAGAACTCATCCCTATATGGTATCAAACTTGCAAGTACAAAAAAAGCTGCCCGTAGGCAGCTACTTTTTATTGGGATGTAACCTATCTCAGTCTTCATAATAGGGTGAGCTCAAAGCCCAAGCTGGCTGACCTGCAGAATTACTGCTACAGGATAAAGGTGATTCCATGCTCAGGAAGCATTGAGGGATTAGAAAAAGTATCTGCCACAACCGAGATCGGATAAAAAGTTCAGAACCAAAGAAAAAGTTCACCCTTTAAATATACCGTTAAAAGAGTTGCTATTTCAAGTAACGTTCTAATAAGCGGCATAAAAAATACAGTTTCTAAAAAAACGTTGATATTATCAATGATTAAAAACCTGAAGAAGTGGATAATTATTGTCTAGAGAATGGCATTGAGGGTAAAGACATTAAAGCTATAAAGGCTGTAACCATAGCCAAAGACAACAAAAGAAAGAAAAAGGAGGAGTAAGAATGGGTAAAGAGAGTAAAAAGAGGGCCGGAAAAGAAGTAGAGGCAGAGGGGTTTATATTAAAGGAGTATATTATGATGGCCATATCCACAGGAATCATCTTCGTAATAGCACATCATCTAATATAAAGGAGGTGTACAGGATGAAAAAAATATTTTTAGCTTTATTATTTCTCTTAGGGACAGCTGCCCTAGCAAGTTGGAAAGAGGTAGATATCGGTAAATTAGATGAGAACCTTTATAGGGTTAGTTTTTTTCACGAGGAAGATCCTCATTCTTTCAAGCTTAAACTAGATACAACTGACAGCAGCTTCAAAAAGCATAAGCTTTACTTTTCCACTGACGAGGAAGTTCCAGTAGCGCAACTGCAAGGAGTATCTGTAGTGGTTTGGGAGGACGGCCTTGGGGGATATATCTACAGAGAAAAGGTTTTAGAATCCTATTAGGATGGGGTATATACCTATTCAATATCTGCAAGTCCCAACTTGTTTTCAAAGAGAGATTTTCACGCTAAGCCAACTGGTGTACAAGTTATCCCCAGTGTAATGATAAATGATGTCTATGACCTAGGCTTGGAAATTGCTAAGGTTAAAACTAGGATAAGGGAAGGAGCCTACAGTGAGGAAGTTTAGGCTGATATTAATATTTGTTTTAATGATAGGAATCTATTTGGGAGCAGAAGCCCAGGGAGGTAATCCAGAGGGGATGGAGAGGGTGTCATTGGCAGGTAAGAACTATTCAGAGATCCATCAAAGAGGAGAGTATTATATAAACTTGGTTATAGAGACCAAATATAGAAGGGGTATGTATACCGATTTTGGAATTGAGTCCAATACGGGGGCTACAGTTAGAACTTATGGAGATGATACTTCTACCTATACTAACATAGCTTACGGTGTGAGACCTAACGGACTTAAGGACAGGTATAGAGTGAGGATAGATCTTAATCAGAGAAACTATTACACAGGACATGAAATTAGGAGGTTGTAATGAAGAAATTCAGGAAGAATATAAAACCAGTATCGGTTGTATTAGCGGTACTGACTATAGCTCCTCTATTTTTAGAGGCAGGGGAGAATTATAAAGAGGTGGGCTTGATCACAATAGGGTTTCTAGGGGCTTTCTGGGCTTCCTATAAGCTATATGAGGAGGTAGTAGTCAATGCTGGGTTTGCTTGTCGCACTGACAATGAGCGATAGAAGAAAGGATATTACAGAACAGGATTTTAGGTATACAAGGACAGGACCTTTGATTGTGTGGGCAGTCATTATTATGGCGCTGCTGTGCTGGGCAACGTCGGATAACTTTAATGGTTACATAGGATGGGCAGGAGCAGCTATAACTGGAGTGATCTATATGCTGGATAATATTCAAGCAAATAAGAAGTTTTTAAAGTATCTAAGAAGATAAAAGGTCCTTAAGTGAGATGGGAGTAAGGAGGAATCTGCAACCACTTACTTATCAGATCATGGCTTAAGAGGAGCTAAGGATTATATCGGTTGGAAGGATGCCTTGTGTGCTTGGGAGAGTTTGTATGGCTCTTGAAAATATTTTATTTTAATTGACATTATCAACGGAATTGTTGGAAGAATGCTGATAAAATACACCGTAAATTTACTAGGGAGGAGTGGAGATATGTGCAAAAAAGTTAAGAGAGAGGAAATGAACTATAACAAAGCTAAGTGGGTTTGTAGTAATTGTGAGGTGTCAAACAGAGTTGTTGGTCAGAGTTATTATGTTTGCCATAGGATGGCTTAAATTTAAAGGTGTAGATGGTGCAATTATCAAAAGAAGATTGTACCAAAGGAACGACACAAAACAACTATACTTCAGATACAAGGGACAGGCAATGCCCCACTATGAATATTAAGGAGGAAGATGAAGAAATTAATATTAGTGGCGGTGTTTGTATTGAGGGTAACCACTCATAGCAGGTTATTGGTAACCGATATAGAGGGAGAGGAGAGGATATACGCAAGGAACACTCCCCAGGGCACCAGGTACTACCCGCATTTCAGATCGGAAAAACAACTTGCAATTTTAATAGAAGACAACAAGATCCACTACCTCTATCCAAATGATAGAAGGAGGAGACCTGAATATAATATAAGAGCGACCCGAGGTGGTGCTATAGTGTATGAGGGCAGAAGCAGAAATAATCCCCTGCACAATTCAAGAGAGGTTAATGGCGTACTGAGGATCTACACTGGAGGAAATAAGGCAAACCACATTTATACATTAAGGAACAATGGCAATACCTGGCTGCTTTATAGAGGCAGCAGCGTGTCAAACCCAGTGGCAAGGTTAGAAAGGCAAGGAGGGAGACACACTCCAGTACATCTAATGAGTGCATTGGTTCAGGCAGGATACTTAAAAACTTAAGGAGAAGCTTATGGATGATCTAACTGCAGCAATATTAAAGGGAGAAAGGGGTATGACTTGTGGTGTGGTTTTGAATGCAAAGAGGGGTAGACCAGAGGATTGCACTGAATGCAGAAAGAAGGATGTTTTTAGAAGGACATGGGAAGAGAATGAGCTAAAAGGATTGAGGGCTGTCAGCAGATTGGCGAGGAGGGCAGGATGACATTAATTCACAGAGAGATGCAGTTTATAGAGTATAGAGATGGTGAGGCGCTGTTCCTTAACCCTGATGGTGAAGTGCGGTATTTTGGTTATCCCTGTGACAACAGCTGCCCTGGCAGGGAAGAAGAATTAAACCATCTACAATGCTGCCAAGTGGGGAGCAAAGGGGTTCCTTGAGGGAGTAAGGGATGTGGCCGAGGAGATTGTTCATGTAGGCCTTAACCACAGGATGGTAGTCTCAGACCTTATTATCAACAGGAGAAGGTAGAGGTGACTCCTTCCACTCCGGCAGATAGTAGCAGTAAAATTATTATTTAGAGCAGGTCTCTAGAGGCCTGTTTTTTATTTGAAAATATTCCGAGAAGAAAAAGGTTTAAGGATCATAGACCTGTTTTTCTTTTATACAATTGAAAAGGGAGCCCTTTAGGGGCTCCCCTTCAGCAATGAAAAATCATAACAATAAATTAAAACAACCTACTTGATCTCAATATCAATAACCTCATCTTTGGTAACTTTAGACTTCAACTTAGGTACTGATATAGTTAGAATTCCATCGGTATATACGCTTGTAATTTTATCGATGTCAACATCTTCAGGAAGGTTTATGCTTCGACTGAAGGATCTGCTCTGGAATTCTCTTCTGTGATAGTTCTTATCCTCATATACCTTCTTATCACTTTGTTCATAGGAGATTGTAAGGATATTTTTCTGTCTTTGTATCTTTATATTATCCTTCTCAATTCCAGGAGTAGAAACTTCCACAGAATATCCATCTTCGGTTTCCCATATATTAATAGGTGGAGTTATTCTTCTGTGGAAAAAACTGTCTGTTAAAAAATCATCTTCAAAGAAATCTCTAAAGAAACTAGGATTAAAAATTTCATGTTTTTTAATTAGATTTGTCATATCAACCACTCCTTTTTTAATAAAACCAGTGATAATAAAACCAGTATCTTCAAAAGTTAAATTTTCAACTAACTAAACCTATCAAATTTTATTTAAAAAACATGCTATCCCTTATGAGCTTTTTACATCATTCCGGGCATTCCCATTGGCGGCATCTCTTTATTGCTGTTTTTCTCCTTCTTCTCAGCAACAACTACTTCTGTTGTGAGGATTAAAGCTGAAATTGATGCTGCATTTTGAATTGCTGATCTTGTAACCTTTGCCGGATCGATTATACCCTCCTCAATCATATCAACATAGGATTCATTTGCTGCATTGAATCCATAGCCTTCTGGGAGCATCTTTATCTTCTCTACTGCGACTCCTCCATTTAAACCTGCATTTTCAGCGATCTGCTTTAGCGGAGTATGAAGAGCTTTCTTCAATATTTCTACTCCGATTCCTTCTTCACCTTTAAGAGTAAACTCCTCCATGTCTGAAGCAATCTCAACTAATATTGTTCCTCCTCCAGGTACGATTCCCTCCTCTACTGCAGCTTTTGTGGCATTTAAGGCATCTTCAATTCTTAACTTCTTTTCCTTCATCTCAGTTTCTGTGGCAGCTCCTACTTTTATTATGGCCACTCCCCCTGCTAACTTAGCAAGTCTCTCCTGAAGCTTTTCCCTGTCATAATCTGAGTTACATTCCTCCATCCTCTTTTTAATCTGTGTAACCCTTTCATCGATCTTCTGCTGAGTTCCAGAACCATCGACAATAACACTGCTGTCCTTACTTACCTTAACTTTTTTAGCTTGTCCCAGACTATGAAGAGTAGTATCCTCCAGTTTCATTCCCTTCTCCTCGGAAACTACCTCTCCTCCTGTGAGTATTGCAATATCTTCCAGGATCTCCTTTCTTCTATCTCCAAAGGCCGGTGCTTTAACAGCTACCACATTTAAAGTTCCTCTCAGCCTGTTTACCACAAGGGTTGTGAGAGCCTCTCCCTCTATATCATCTGCTATTATGAGAAGGGGGCTAGAGGATTTCATAGTCTCCTCTAAGATAGGTAGGATATCTTTCATGCTGCTTATTTTTTTATCGGTAATAAGGATGTAAGGGTTTTCGAGGTTTGCTTCCATCCTTTCCATGTCCGTTGACATATAAGGTGAGACATATCCTTTATCAAACTGCATTCCCTCTACAACATCTAAGGTAGTTTCAAGGGATTTAGCTTCCTCTATAGTTATAACTCCTGTTTCTCCCACTTTATCCATTGCCTGGGCAATGAGCTTTCCGATCTCTTCATCTGCAGCTGAGATAGATGCTACCTGTTCTATCTCCTCATTCCCTTCAATTCTTTTAGCTCTGGCTTTAAGGTGCTTGACAGCTTCCTTGGAAGCCTTCTCTATTCCTCTCTTTATAAACATGGGATTAGCCCCGGAGCTTACCATCTTAAGGCCTTCCTTGACTATTGCCTGAGCAAGAACTGTGGCAGTAGTTGTACCATCTCCAGCCACATCATTGGCCTTGGTAGCCACTTCTTTTATGAGCTGAGCACCCATGTTTTCAAACTGATCGTCTAATTCAATCTCCTTTGCTATGGACACACCGTCATTTGTTATAAGGGGAGCCCCAAATGATTTTTCAAGGACAACATTTCTTCCCCTAGGTCCCAGTGTAACCTTTACAGCATTTGCAAGGGTATCTACCCCTGCCTCCAGTTTTTTTCTAGCCTCTTCATTAAATTTTAATATCTTAGCCATTGTCTACCTCCTCCAATTACTCTGCTACAGCCAAAACATCTTCAATTTCAAGAATTAAGTATTTTTCTCCAGAATCAATAACCTCTGTTCCTGAGAACTTTTTGTAGATGATTTTTTCACCTAGCTTAACTTCATCGATGCCTCCCAAGGCAACTACCTCTCCCATATTTGGGAGGGTCTTGTTTTCAGAACCTGGTAAAATAATCCCACTAGAAGTTTTTTCCTCCATTTTCAAAGGCTTTACCAGGAGTCTTTTTCCTATTGGTTTGATGTTCATCTAAAACCTCCTCAAATTTTTATTGGCACTCACACTCATGGAGTGCTAACGATTATTTAATACACCTTTTTTTGAAAAAAGTCAAGTTTTTTTTGTTTTTTTCTTAAGAATTATAATATCCCCTCCTCTAAACCCTGAAATAATAGGGCATCTATAAAAAAACATAAAAAAAGTTCCTCCAGACGGGAATGATTAAAACTTAATTCATCCAACTTCCAGAAAAACCCTTCTTGAATCTTCTCCAGGAATAAAAAAGAGGTACTACTCATTTATGACATTTATAATCTCTGAGATATATTGATATATAAATTCTATAACCTTTTCACTTTCAAACTTCTCCAAAACCTTTTCTTCCATCTCCTCTATTTCAGATATATTGTATATCTCATAGTCATTTTGTAGCATATAACGTATTAACTCTATAATCTTGTCATCATCAATCATTATCTTCATATTTCCTCCTGATTTCTTATTGATATGGTGGGAGCTTTTATACATATTATGCAGTAGCAAGATGTCTGTTAACTTCAAACTTCTTGAGAGTTACCAGGCTATATTCAAAGGAAAAGGTTCCTATCTGCTTTATAAAAATCTAATAAAGATTTTTCATAAACACCTCCCTTACTACAGCTATATATGTCTTTCAAACTTAAAAAGCACTTTCCTTTCTCTCCCTCTTAAAGATATAGTTTTTTACACTACTTAATTACCTTATAGTAGAGCACTTTTTTACAATGGCGAATATAGAAAGCTCTGTAGGATTTAATTTGAAAAAACTGTATAAACCTTTGTAGGGTTAATAACTATAGAGCATAAAAGTATTGAAAAGGAGAATAGTAGTTTCATAAAGAGAGGAGGCAGGTAAAAAATGACATACAGACTGATAAGTGATGAGGAACTTGAAAGGCTGGGCTTGGATCCTGATAACTATAGGGAGCCCATATGGTATTTTACAGAGGAAAAAGCCCAGAAGATATATACAGCTTCTATTCCTGATGAGATCTCCCAGGAGGAGGTGGAAGAGTTCACTGACTACCTAAAAGCATTTATAAAGGTAAGTCCGGAGGAATTAAGTGTTTTAGATGATTACCTCACCGCCCTTATAGGAAAAGTGGAAGAGATGTATAAGGATAAATAGTTTCAGCAGAGGATAAATATTTTTTTGAAGATTATATATTCTCTGAGCTTTATAAGAACTATATATTTTATCAAAGGAATTTTATGGATCTCTCTGTTTAGGTTAAATATTTTCTACCCTTCTATTGATTTTTTTGACAAAGTAACCAGAGAGTTAATATGCAATATTCATTTAAAATTTGGAGGAGCTACCTATGATTAAATTTGATGATAAATTTATTGCTGAAATGTCCATGGGAAGATATAAGACTTGGAATGAAGTTAATAGTTTAGCTATAGAAAAGGGGATCTATTTTCAAGATAATTTCTCAGTTGGAATGAGCAATCCATCTGATTCGGATCTAAATGATTTTCTTAGTGATTCATTCCCTTTAATTCTAGATGGAAAACTTTTAGAAGGAAAGGCATTAAATTTAAAAAATATCTATGATTACTACCAAAATGTATGGATTTCTCAAGAAGATAATGAAATTTATGAAATTGTAGTTAATCTTTTCAAATATTTTCTTGAAATAAGCGGTTCTACAGCTGAAGAACTAGAAAAAACAAACGATATAGAGCTTTTGATTGAAAAAACAGTAAAATTAGCAAAAAATCTAGCTGAAAATACAGTTTATGATCAAAATAAATATAATGAACTTATGGAATTGGCTAAAATTTATAAGCCTGATAAAAAGTAATTTTTCAAAATATTGTTTTGATATAAATCTAATATGAGTATTAGGACTAAAATATCTATGATTTTTTTATGTGAGGTGAGTCAATGTATCGACTGAATCAAAAAGAAACTCCTATTTTCAGTGTATTGAAGGATGTGTATGTAGCAAGAAATGTAATTCCCTTCCATGTGCCGGGACATAAGCAGGGGGCTGGTATAGAAAAGGAATTTTATGAATTTATGGGGGCAAATCCATTTAAAATAGACGTTACCATCTTCGAGATGGTAGATGGTCTTCACAACCCAAAAACTCATATAAAGAGGGCTTTGGAGCTGGCTGCAGATGCCTATGGCGCAAAGGAAAGCTTCTTTTGTGTTAACGGAACATCTGGAGGGATTCAAGCCATGATAATGTCTGTGGTAAAAGCTGGAGACAAGATACTTGTCCCCAGAAATACACATAAATCGGTAAATGCAAGCGTTATTCTCAGCGGAGCTCAGCCGGTATATATGGAACCAGAGATAGATATGGAGAACGGGATAGCCCATGGGATAGCTCCAGAGACAGTTGAAAAGACTCTGAGGGAAAACCCAGATGCCTCAGCAGTCCTCATAATAAATCCCACCTATTACGGCGTGGCAACGGATCTGCGTAAGATAGTAAAAGTAGTTCATGATTATGATATTCCCCTTCTCGTAGACGAGGCACACGGACCTCATTTAAAGTTCTCAGAAAAGCTTCCCGTTTCAGCTATGGAAGCTGGAGCAGATGCCTGTGCCCAGAGTACCCACAAGATAATAGGGGCAATGACCCAGGGATCTATCCTTCACATACAGGGAGACAGGATCAGTGGTAGCAGGGTAAGACAGGTACTGAGCCTTTTACAGACTACCTCACCCTCATATATACTGCTGGCTTCCTTGGACTGCGCCAGAAAGCAGATAGCACTGGAGGGAAGGGATCTCATCCAAAAATCAATTGAAAGAGCAGACTACCTCAGGGAAGAGATAAATAAAGTTAGCGGCTTCAAATCTTTTGGCAGAGAGGTCCTTGATGGAAGAGGGAGATACTCCTTCGATCCTACCAAGGTAACTATAAGTGCCCGTGAGCTTGGCTATACAGGATATCAATTGGAAAGGATTTTGGTGGATAGATATAATATCCAGGTGGAGCTTTCAGACTTTTATAATGTACTTTTAGTTACCACCTACGGGGATACAGATGAGAGTATCGCCAGTGTTATATCTGCCATAAAGAATATTTCAGCTGAAATGAAACATCGAGAAGATATTCCAGCTTTTAAGGATATGCCTGAGATTCCAGAGATGGTACAGATCCCCAGAGAATCTTTTTTTAGTAGGAAGACAAGAAAACACCTAAAGGATGCCATAGGTAACATAAGTGGAGAGTTTATAATGGCGTATCCTCCAGGGATACCGATAATATGCCCTGGGGAGAGGATATCTGAGGAGATAATCGATTATGTAGAAGACTTAAAGAATGCCGGTTTGAGTGTACAGGGTTTAGAGGATGCAAATATTGAAAATATAAATGTCATCGAAGAAGAAAATGCAGTTTACATCCATGTAGAGAAGATGCAGAATTTTATCCTGGGGGTCCCCTTTAATCTAGGAGCAGCTGTTACAGGTCCAGAGTTTGCCATAGACTACCTCTTCGGTGAATATCCTGAACTCAAGAACACCATAGAGGTTATAAATCCTTTGCGTGAAGAGGAGGACCTCCTTGACATTAAACGAAAATTTATAAATTCAGTAACTGCTACCGGGAAGGTTGTTTCTCAGAGGGTGAGAGAATTGGTTTCAGATGGATACAGACCTATCGTAATTGGAGGAGATCACTCTATATCCCTGGGAAGTGTTTCAGGGGTCCTTGCAGAAAAGGATGCAGGGGTAATCTGGATAGATGCCCACGGAGATCTCAATACCACAGAAACAAGTCCAAGCGGAAATATCCACGGGATGGTTCTTGCGGCTCTTATGGGACATGGAGATACAAAGCTTACTCGTTTGAATAAAGGAAAGTTTCTGAAACCAGAAAAGGTCTTGCTCTTTGGAGCCAGGGATCTGGACCCTGGAGAACAGAAGTTTATAGAAGCGAATAATGTCAATGTAATTACCTACAATGAAATCCGTGAGCAGGGCTTGGAGGCTTCCTTAGAAAAGGCAAGGGAGATTTTACAGGTAGAGGAACTGCATATAAGTTTTGACCTTGACTCTGTAGATCCACAATATTCTCCAGGAGTGAGTGTTCCTGTAGAGGGAGGATTTAATAAGGAGGAGATATTAGAAATTTTTTCTGCTCTCTTTGAATATTACAAGATAACCTCCGTAGATTTGATGGAGCTCAATCCCCTTACAGATAAAGACGGAATAAGTGTGGACTTTGCAAAAGAGCTCATAGACTTTCTAAATGGAATATAAAAGCAGTTAATGAGGTATTTGCTCTATTGAAAATATTGATAAATATATAGCTGATAAAAAATATATTTGCAAATATTGGGGAGGTTACATGATTAAAAATTATTCTGAAGGAAGGGGAGTTAGGGGGTGTAAAGGATGAAGAACTATAGGGGACGATTTAAGAAAATTAAGACACTTTATGACAATTATACTCAGGATACCTTTCATGAACAGCTTGATGCAGGAATACTGGACAATCAGTTTGAATACATATTTAAAGAGAGCTCATGGCTGGAGAAGCTTAAGAGGGTGTCGGAAAACAAGGATCAAATTAAGCAACTAATGGAGATGCTTTTAAATCTAAAGGAAAGAATAATTGAGTTTTATATCAATTATTTCAAGCATAATAGGTATATAGGAGGAG
The DNA here is from genome assembly GCF_027925155.1 of Propionigenium maris DSM 9537. Taxonomy (GTDB): domain Bacteria; phylum Fusobacteriota; class Fusobacteriia; order Fusobacteriales; family Fusobacteriaceae; genus Propionigenium; species Propionigenium maris. The sequence continues at coordinate 10,675 of NZ_BSDY01000010.1, forward strand.
AACCTGAAAATTTTAATCCAGATATAATAATAGGACTCGGTTGCAATAATTCCTTGGGGCTCCTTGATGAAAGGATAGATAGGATAGGGGAAATATCCAAGATATATTCCAATGCAAAAGTACTTCTATCTGGCGGTGGGTTTGAACTGGATGGAAGTGAAGCGAGTATAATGGCCAGAAAACTTATTAATAATTACTCATTTGATGGAGACAGACTCATCCTAGAAGAAGATTCTATGGATACAGTGGGAAATGCTTTATTTTCAAAGCTTCTTCTCAGGTCTAGGAAGGAGTTAGAAGATATTAGAGATATACTAGTTGTTACCTCTCCCTTCCATGCAGTAAGGGCTAGGGCTCTATTTCGTAATATCTTTGGAAATGATTTCAAAATCTTGGTAACTGGACACCCCTATCACCTTACACAAGAGAACTTTAGTGGATATTGCGATGTGGGTATGAATGAAGGTCATAGAAAACTCATAGAGAACCTGGGAGAAGAGTGTGATATAGAAAATATAAGAAAGACTATTGCAGAACATGAGATAAGGGCTCTTTACCGTTCCAATAAATTTTTTATAAATTTAGGGGAGAACACAGGGGATGAAACTTCTATCTTCTATGAACTTTTTCTTTATGACAGCATATACAGCAACAGGTATGACATACTTAGAAAATACAGGCATGTCCTTGAAAAAATTCTTACTTTAGAGGAGGGGTAGCAGAGATTTAAAACCAGACTTTTATGGAAAACTTTTATTTGAAAAATTTAGTTTAACGTTTCATAAATTTTTGAAATATATTTAGCTGACTTAGGAGTATTCCACGGAGAAGGAAAGATGCTAGATTTATTTATTTATTTATTTATTTATTTATTTATTTATTTATTTATTTATTTATTATGTTGTTTGGATTTATTCCGCTAATCTGCGGAGCAAATTTTCTTGTAGATGGCTCTTCATCTTTGGCTAACAAATTTAATATCCCTAATATAGTAATCGGTCTTACAATAGTGGCCTTCGGTACATCTTCTCCTGAATTAATTGTAAACATATTCAGTTCCATAAACCAAAATCCAGATATAGCCATTGGAAATGTCACCGGCTCTAATATCTTTGATATACTTTTCATACTTGGCTTGTCTGCGGTTATTCAGCCGATCCCCCTAAGGGAAGGTGTAAATTCAGATATACTTTTTAGTTTGTTTCTAAGCTTTATCCTGTTTTTATTTGTATTTACGGGAAGGTGGAGAAAAATTGAAAGGTGGGAGGGTTTTGTTCTAATTACTAGCTACATTGTATACCTAATACACCTTATAGACTGATAATTGTATTTAATTTCGCTACATACAATTAGGTTTTGATTACCTAGTCAGTTATCTACCTCTATTTAGAGACACCTCACAGGAAAACCATTAACCTGAAGGTGTATTATTTATATAGGAAAATGACGATTTATGGAGGAGGTTATTATGAGCTTAATTTTTTTTATACAACCTTTGATTGTAATCTTACTTTCATTCATGGTTTTGTTTTTAACCCATTATTATTTTAAAAAATCAACCCATGATGGTACAAATATAAAATTAAACTCTCAAATCATAATGTCTGCTGAAGTTTTCATTTTCTTGTTTTTATTCATAATACTTCTTCCTCTTAAGGATAACCTCAAGGGACAAATCCTAAGCTTCCTAGGGATTCTTCTAAGTGCCACCATTGCTATAAGCTCAACTACCGTTTTAGGAAATATAATGGCTGGAATTATGCTCAGAAGTATAAGTTCCTTGAAGATGGGAGATTTTATAATAACAGGTGATTATTTAGGAAGAATATCTGAAAAAGGACTCTTTCATATTGAGATTCAAACGGAGGATAGAAACCTTGTCACCATACCAAATATTTTTCTTATAGCTAAACCTATCAAGGTAATTCATTCTTCAGGAACAATAATTTCCTCTGAAATTTCCTTGGGATATGATTTACCACCTGATTTAATAAAAAACCTGCTTATTGAGGCTGCAAAAAATTCTGGCTTGAAGGAACCTTTTGTATACACTGTCAATTTGGGTGATTTTTCAATACTATACAGAGTCAGTGGCCTCCTTTCAGAAGTAAAATATTTAATTTCAGCCAACTCCAAACTAAATGATGAGATCCTCCGTATTCTTCACAAAAACTCCATTGAGATTGTATCTCCCAACTTCATGAATACCAGATCTGTAAATGATTTAAAGTTTATTCCTAAGGACTCTCTTGAAAATGAGGCTCAGAATCTTGAAGTAATTCCTGAGGATACTGTCTTTGGGAAGGCAGACATTGCAGAAAGGTTGGAGGATAAGATCAAGCAGCTCGAAGATATTAAAAATAAAATTGATGAAGTCGAGAAAGTGATGGGATCAGTATCAGAGGAGATAGATAAAAAAACCTTTCAAGACAAACTTAACCGATTAAAGGAGTTTGAAATTCGATTAAATGCAGAAATAGAAAGGAGTAAGAACGATTTGAACAAAGAAGATAGTTAGTTACTGAGGAGGTTTATTATGGAAGCAGATAATAACCACGAATTGATCTTTTCCCTTTTGCTGGATGGAAAGGGAGGAGCTGTAAACTATGGCTGGGATGAGATTAATACCTGGTCCCCTGATAAGGGAACCCTTTGGATGCATCTATCTCTTCCTGAAGATACAGAGGATGGATGGATCGACAAAAAAAGCGGGATCTCAGAAAATATTTCAGAAGCTTTGTTAAGCAGGGGAGACAGGCCTCGGCTTCTAAAGGAGGAAGACAAGCTCTTTCTATCATTGAGGGGGGTAAACTTCAATCCTGGAGAGGATCCCGACGATATGGTATTTCTTCATATCTACATGGAGGAGAAACGGATAATTACAATTCGTCATAGGAAGGTTTTGGCTGTAGACAACATTAAGTCTTCCCTTGAAAAAAACACCGGACCCAAAGACTCCTATGAATTCCTGTTGGAAATTTTAATGAAGATATCCCACAGGATAGGGGAGATAACTCAGAATATCGATGATCAGATAGATGAGATAGAGGAGCTGGTAGTGGATAATGCAGATATTAAGCTCCGATCTGTCCTTTCCTCTCTGAGGAGGCAGGCGATCAATATCCGTCGTTATCTCTCTCCTCAAAGGGAAGTGTTAAACAATTTGGGAGGAATTGAGATATCATGGTTTAAAAGAAAGGAGATATACAAGATAAAGGAACTTACAGAAAAATATATTAGGTACCTAGAAGATATTGACTCAGCTAGGGACAGGGCAGCCATAACCCATGAAGAGATTAACAGTATCTATAGTGAGCAGCTCAATAAAACCATGTATGTGTTGTCCATTGTAGCTACAATCTTTCTGCCCTTGGGCTTTCTTACTGGCCTGTTGGGAATAAACGTAGGAGGAATTCCCGGAACCGATAACTCCCTGGCCTTCTTAATGGTATGTATTATCCTGATACTTCTAGGTGTTGTGGAGCTTTTAATCTTTAAAATTAAAAAATGGATTTAGCCACAAATAATATTTGAATTTAATTATGATAGCAGAGCTATGGAGTTAAATTTACATGGAGCGAAAAAATATGATGTGGTTATAAGGACCTTAAAAATTTAAAGGCAGACCTTAAACAGGTTCTCTATTCAGTACGGGACAGACTTATTCAATGGAATATAATTTACTTGGAAGGAAGTGATGAGTATGATTAGGATTAAAACCCTCATCTTGCTAGTTTTATTGAGTATCTCTTCTCTAGGTAATGAAGAAAACTTGAAAGTCTTAAAAAAATACCAAAATAAGATACCAGATGAAATACAGTTGGAGATTAAATATGAAGGAAGCCTTCCCTCCTTTTTCAGCTATGTATTTCCACAAAAAAACAAAGTCAACTTAAGGGAGAGGCCAAGTTCAAAAAGTTCTTTAAAGGGGATTGCAGATTACTTGGAAAAGATGGCTGTTTTAGAGGTTGTGGAAAATTCTCAAGGTGAAAAATGGTATAAGGTATTAAATCAAAAAGGAGAGGAGGCCTTTGTCCACTATGATATTGTAAAGTTTATGGAGTTTAGATTTGATAATATGAAGGAAGAGATCAATAAACTGGAGGAGTTCATAGAGAGAGAGGTCTCCCATGGAAGAACTCTAAGTGCTGTCGATGCATATCGTCCAAATCCAAGTAATAAAAATGCAAAAAAAAGAAGGGATAGGTATGGAAGTGTAGAGGAGCAGAGCGCAGTAGTATCTTATAAGGGAGAGGTAATATTTGTTCCCGACGGAAGACTTCTTTCTATTTTAAAGAACGATAAAGAACTATCCCTAGTAAAAACCCTTGGAATAGCTGAATCCCCTTTAAAAATAAGCAATAAACTTTTAAATAAAAACTTAAGAATAAGGGAAGTCCCTCAAAAGATTATCGTTGTTGATATTAAAAATCAAAATTTTGGAGTTTTTGAAAGGGTAGCAGGTGAATGGAAGTTAGTTTCTTACTCCTATAGTAAAACCGGCAAAGAGAATCATATTGGATATGAAACTCCCAAAGGTGTCTTTGTGGTATCAGAGGTAAAGAAAGTAATGACCTATACAAATGCTCAGGGAGAGATAGTAGGGTATGCTAATAATGCCCTCCGTTTTTCCGGCGGTGGCTATATCCACGGAACTCCTATTAATTATAAGGATAAATATCTGACTGCCTACCTAAAAGATATAAAAGAGGCTAAAATGGGAACATACCCTGAAACAAGAAAATGTGTCCGAAACACTGTAAAGCATTCTGAATTTTTATTTAAATGGATATTAAATGGTAAAATTAAAAAAGGAAATAGTCAAATACCTGAAAATCCGGCGCTGGTTATAGTAATGTAGAAAGGGGCTCAAAAGCCCCTATTTTTTCATCACAATGGTCCTGTAAGGGTATGGTACCTCTATTCCCTCAGCATCGAAACGTTTCTTTACAGAGTAATTGAGATCCCACAGAAGCTGACGCCCTACTGTGTTGTCCGGTGCCCATACCCATGCTTTCAAGTTGACGGAGGAATCTCCGTAGCCATTAACCTTAACTGTTACAGGGGGAAGGGTACCGTCTCTTATTTCTGCCTCTGTCCTGTTGTCAAAGTAATCCTTATGACTGAGTACTTCCTCCCTTATTATATCAATTGCCCTATCTACATCTGAATCATAACTTATTCCTATCTCAAAAAACTTACACACCTTTCCCTCTATGATGTCTACATTCTCAATAAGCTCATTACTCATAGTGGCATTGGGGATGATGATTCTTTTATTTTCATATGTTCTGATAACAGTATGCCTCAGGGTGATATCCTCCACAACCCCAATTGGAGTTTTTCCCAGAACAGTTATACGATCACCTATTTGAAAGGGCTTAAAGAGTTCTATGAGTATACCGCTTAAGATATTGGATAAGGTCTGCTGAGATGCAAATCCAAGAATAACAGCTAAGATCCCAGATCCTGCAAAGATTGACTGGGAAACACTTTTAAAGATAGGAATAAATGACAGTGCTATTCCCATCCCCAATATATACAGTACTCCTGCAATGGAATATTTAATAAAATTAAATTTTGCAACTTCCTGATTTGCCTTTTTCAGAAGTTCATTGATAATCTTTTTAATTAACTTTACCAGGTAAAAAGTAGTAATCATGGTCAATGCTGCAAAGATGAATGGTGTAAAATGATTAAAAACCTCCATCAAACTCTCCACCCCCTATCTCATCATTTTTTTGAAAAATACTCCTCCTTCAGCCTGTAGTACTCATCCAAATTACCCCCGCACTCCTCTATGTTTTTTCTTTTAAAGTCTGCATAGTTTTTTCTGGCTTCTTCAGAGGTGGAAAGAAGTCTTTTCTTTTCCAGTTTTTTTCTCCACAACCTTCCATTTACCTTAACAACAAGAGCCGTAAAAATCCTTGTACCACTGTCATCCTCCTTTATGAAGAGGCAACGCTCGCTGAGCTCTAGATGATTGATCATTTCACGGTATCCATTGTCCTTTAAAACACGTTTAACATTTTTTATACCTCTATCAAATTCCGTCAGACCTATCATCATATCTATAGTAGGTACGGCCTCCATTCCTACCACAGAGGTGCTTCCAATATGCTCTATCCTTATACCCTCTTCCTGAATTTCATTTAAGAGTTTCTTTCTTTCCTCAATAAATTTTTGATTCCATTCAGGATTGTATGAAACTAAAATATCCGCTTCCATTTCTTTCATAAAATTCCTCCGTTAAAAAATATTTCATAGAACTCTTTCATAAATATATCTTACTTTTCTTTACTATCCTTTCCTTGATCACTGACATTGTTGTTTCTTTTAAAGATGTCCTCAAGATCCTTCAATAAAAAATGGTTAAGAGTAGTTCTGATTGCAATTATTGCTGCCAGCTGCCCTATATCGTCCCAGTTGGGAGTAATGATGGTCTTTAAAATACTGGCACCTATGAGAAAGGCCAATCCCAAGGAGAAGGAGTGCCCTATCTCCAGTCTGCTCTCCTGGATTGCATCTAGAGATTTTTCTCGATATAAGATATCTCTTGCATAGATTAAGATGGCTTTGACTACACCTAATAATATAACTATGGAAGCCAGAAGCTGACACATATTAATAATAATTTGATTGATATCTCCTATAAAGTTTTGCATCTTATTTTCTCCTCCTTTAAGTCATTAAAGAGTGAATACTTTACAAGATATTTATGCAATTCTATTATTCGATTAAAACTTTTAAAATCTTTTTATTTTATGGAGATATCATATATAGAGAGCAAACATTGGAGAGAAGAAGCCACTTTATAAGAGAAGCCTCCTAGTATAGGAGGCTTTGGTTTAATTAATTATTTTTTAGGAGGATTATTACCTCTTCCTCCTCCAGAAGGGTTACCAGTACGACTTGGCAGTTGGGGCTAGACTTTCCTGTATTATTAGGTGCTCTTTTTTTACTCATACTACAGCCACCTTTCAAAATACCCTAATATTCTTTAAAACCTCTTTCTCCTGCTGAGAAGAAGAACATCCTTGAGGTAGTTTTCATTTTTAGCCTTGATCCACTGGGTTTTGAAATGCTTCTCCTGGATGATATAGGCGATGGAAGCCAGAGCCTTCAGGTGAAAGAGGACATTTTCTTTCATTCCAGAGAAGACAAAGATTGCCTTGACCATGGGAGCTTCATCTGAAAATCTTATTCCCTCCTGACACCTTACCATGAGCAGGTTGAACTCGGAAGAGCCTTCCAGGATGACGTGGGGGATGGCTACAAAGTCTGAAACTACACTTGTAGATTCCCGCTCCTTATTTGAAAGGATCTCATAGGTTGTCTTCTTGTCTTGTCCAGTCATTACCTCCAGCTCCTGAGAGATTCTTTCTATGAGTTCCTGGAGTTCTATAGTTCCGTTTATATCGATTACCCTTGCCCTTTCCACAAGGTCGTCAAACTCATCTGTTCCTATCTCATCTCTGGCTTTAATTATCTCCTTAAGCTCGGTTTCCAGGTTGTGGGTGGTCAGGTCCTTATCCAGTATCTTTTCTACTATGTGGAGGAGGGCATACTCCTGTTCAGTCCTCTTCTTACCGTAGAAGAAGTACACTCCCAGGCTAAGGAGGAGCATGGAGATACTTATCTCTGCAGCTTCAAGACCCAGATCTGCGATAAAAAAGGTAAAGATGAATATGCTCACTATCTGGGGCAGGGGATAGAGTGGAGATTTAAAGCTAGGCTGATAGTTTAGTATCTTACTCTCTCTTAAAATTATTACCGAAAGGTTGGTAAGGACATAGGAGGTGAGGACAACTGTTGATGCGATCTTTACCAGAACTTCCAGCGGGAAGAAGAGGGATACCCCTATAAAGATACCTGTGAAAACTATAGAGGTAACCGGAGTGTGAAGCCTGTTATTTATACGACTTATGAAGCTAGGTAAGAGGCTGTCCCTACTAAGGGCCATGGGATATCTGGATGCTGCCATTATTCCAGCAAGGGCTGTGGTTACAAAGGCAAACATTGCAGCCACAGTTATGGCAAGATATCCGAAACCTCCCATAAACCTTCTGCTGGCATCAGCTATGGGAGTCAGGGAGCCGCTCAGCTCCTCTGCCGGAAGAACACCTACGGTAACTATGAGCATAAGGGTATAGATTACAGTTATTACAAATATTGATGAAAGCATTGCAAGGGGGACTGTTTTCTGGGGGTCCTTTACCTCCTCAGCTATACTGGATATATTCAGGAGACCCCCAAAGGAGATGAATATAAACCCTGAGGTTATAAGGATGGTGTTTGGGTTCTCGGGAAGAAGAGGGACAAAAGCACCTCTATCCACAGAAAATGCCCCGAAGAGGATGTAGATCACCATCAATGCAAGAAGCCCCACAACCAGCATTACCTCAAGCTTGGCCACCCCCTTTACCCCCACAATATTTAAAACTACAAAGAAGAGGCAGACCCCAAGGGAGGTCAGGAGAAGGTTTAAGCCAGTGGTGATATAGATCACCTCAGCTATACCAAATATTGCAAAGGCACTCTTCAGTGAGAGGGCAAACCAGCTGAGGAATCCCGCTACCGTTCCTATCATGGGCCCCAGGGTCCTTGAGATATAGTAGTAATCCCCTCCGGCCTTGGGCATGGCGGTGGAAAGCTCAGCCACACTGAGTATTCCAATGAGGGCAAAGATACCAGCTAAAAAATATGATATAAATACCGCCGGGCCTGCATAGGAAAAAGCTATACCAGGAAGAATAAATATTCCTGAACTAATCATGGCTCCCGTGGCTATACTGAATACATCAAAAAAAGTCAGATCCTTCTTCAAGCTCATCTATCTCTCCTCCTTTACAGAAATTCTTATAATGAATTTATAGAAATTTTGGGGTAAAATAATATATTAAGGCAGACAGCCTTAACTAGTTTTAAATACTTTCAAAAGATTAATTTTAATCCCTTAGAAAAATTAAATTTAAGTAACATTGGGAGGTAAGATTGAAGAATATAATTCCTTACTTGGAAATAAATACTATGAAACTGGTGCTTAAAAAAATAGCGATCTTTGGGGGGTTTGATGATGATCAGCTCTATAAGATATTCTCGGTCTTAGAGGAGGCGAGATACAGCAGTGGAGACCTTATCTTTAAGGAGAGAGAAGCTCCCACCTACATCTATCTGATCCTTAAGGGAAGGGTGAGGTTTCAAAGGGGAACCCACAAGATATTTGAGTTTCATGAGGGGGACTGTATGGGGGAGGAGTTTGTCATAGGACTGCAGCCCTACAGCCTCTCAGCTGTAGCTATGGAAGATGTCGAGTTAGCCATAATCTCCAAGAAAGCCCTTCTGGACTTCTATGAAACGGATATGGAGCTCTTTGGACACCTGATGATCAATATCTCCAGGGAGATATCCAGAAAGCTCAGTATGACCAATGAGCTGCTCTTTGAGTGTATGGATAAAGGCAATCCAAAGGATACTACTTTGTAAGCTTTTAAATTTATAGAAGATAAAAGGACTGAGAAACTCTCAGCCCTTTTTTATTTGTTTTAATGCATCGCTTTTATAGGAAGATTTCTTAGGAGAGGTGGGCAGGGTAAGCTCCTCATAGGAGTAGTTCTCCGCATAGTAGTTGTAGTTTACCTCGGCCTCCATGAGACGCCTGTACTCCCTCAGCTTTGCCTTTCTGTCGGCATTCTGGAAGAAGAGGATGGTGAATACCTCCCACATAAACACCCATCCCCCTATAAAGAATCCCTCTGGAAGAAGGGAGAGGTAGATCAGGTGCTCTATAAACTTCTGGAGAGTGAATGCGATCATCACAAGGACGGAACCAGTAAGGGCATATTTTGAGGCTCTTATTCTATGCTTTGCTATATCCCCCTCAACTTTGTAGAGCATATACTTGAAGTAGTTGTTCAGGCCTGCCTTACTCCTCTTCTCCTTCTCCAGATCCCTCATATCAAGGGGCATAAAAAAGTTGATGATGACTTTGTACCTCAGGGGGATCTCTTCGGAACACTCCTCGATAAATAAAACCAGGTCGGTGTCCAGGTCCCGCCTCTTAAAGGGGGAGAAGTCCCAGTCGTTGTATAGGTCCCGGTAGTAGTCTATGGATATGTCTATAATATAGGCATTTTTTTCCCTATTAAATCTATAGAGTTTTCTCAGATCCAGTTTTTCCATCTTAGACTTAAACAGCATATGCATCGCCTCCAGGGGTCATTGTATCTTTAATCTAATATAAGGATACTTTAAAAAAGCACCCCTGTCACTAGAGGGGTGCTCTATAAAGTTAAAATCTATTCAGCTGTCATCTGGAAGAGGACCTTATTCATCCTCTGGATTCCCTCTACGATCTGCTCCTCATCAGCAGCAGCAAAGCTCAGCCTGAAGTGGGTTACCCTTCCTTCATTGAGGAAGAATACATTTCCAGGGAGGATGGAGATACCAGCCTTCTTACAGTTGAGGTAGAAGATATTTCCGTCTATACCCTTTGGAAGGGCGATCCACACATAGAATCCCCCCTCTATATCATAGGTGATGGTGAGGTTGCTGTCCTCTATGGCCTCTCTTACTACCCCATACCTCTTCTTATAGAGCCTTCTCAGCTTATTCAGGTGCTTGTCAAAGGTACCGCTCTCCAGAAACTCTAGGAGTATCCTCTGGTTGAGCCCCGAGGAGGAGATATCCGAGGTAAACTTAGCGGACACGATCTTTTGGGTAAGTTCATCTGGAAGGATCATATATCCAAGCCTGATCCCTGGTACCAGTGCCTTGGAGAAGCTCTTTATGGAGATAACATACTTGTTCTCCCTATCCAGGGACTTTAATGGAAGTTTTCTCTTGTGGAAGTAGAGATCTGAGAGGCAGTCATCCTCTACGATATAGGTGTTGTATCTCTCAGCCAGCTCTATGAGCTTCTCCTTCTTCTCATCGCTCCATGAGATCCCAGTAGGGGACTCGAAATCCATCATGGTGTAGATGAAGGCGATATTCTCCTCCTTGAGGATCTCCTCCAGCTCCTCTAGGTCAAAGCCGTCCCTGTCCATTCCCACGCTGTAGATCTTACACTCCTTCCTGAAGGTGTTCAGGGCTCCGTGGTAGGTAGGCCTTCCCACAACAACCTTGTTGTTCTTCTGGGAGAGGAGAACTTTCAGGATGAGGTCTAACCCCTGCTGGGCTCCTGAGGTTATCTGGAGGTTTCTCTTGGAGATAAAGATATCTCTGGACTTAAGCCTCTCGGTGATGTGGGCCCTCAGCTGATCATATCCCCTGGTGTTGTGGTAGGTAAGGAGGTCTACACCGTCCCTTTCCAGAAGTTTTATGGAGATATCCTTAAACTCATCAAAGGGAAGGATACTCTTAGAAGGAGTTCCGCTGACAAAGTCGATGGTGTCCTGTACAACAGTTTCCCCTCCCTTAAAGCTCTCAAGTACATCCTTTGGAGGCTCAAAGTAGAGGGAAAGCTCCCTCTTTTTTACAAAGACTCCCGATCCCTGCTTCTTATAGATATACCCCTTGCTTTCCAAGAGGTTGTAAGCCTTGAGGATAGTGAGGTTGTTTATCCCCAGCTGCATAGAGAGCTGCCTTATAGAGGGAAGCTTGGTATTCTCAACAAGCTCCGCCCTGTCTATCCTTTCCTTTATCTCCTTGTAGATCTGTTTGTAGATAGGTGTTTTATCCGATGGATCAATATTTATGAGGTTCTTCTTCATATCTCCTCCTTAAATGTTCTGAAATTAAAATAATTGTGTTTTTAAAATGCATAACTGTGGTATAACACTTTTTGAAATATAACATTGACATAAGTGTTATATGAAGTTAAAATAAACATATATTATAAAACAGTTACGAAAGTGTTGTATAACACTATTATAACTGTTATTTGAAAAAAATCAAAATTAAATTTTATCGAGATGCTTAATTTTTTACGAGGTGAGAAAAGATGACAATAAATAATGAAACTATCGAGAAGGTATTAACTATATTAGAGGAGGAGATTGTACCTGCAGAGGGCTGTACAGAGCCTATTGCCATAGCTTATACAGCAGCTAAGGCAGCACAGGTGCTTGGAGCTACTCCAGACAGACTGGATATCTATGTATCTGGAAACATGATAAAGAACGTAAAGAGTGTTATCGTACCAAACAGTGGAGGTATGGTAGGAATCGAAGTATCAGCTGCAATGGGAGCTATTGCAGGGGACGCAGAGGCTGAACTTCTTGTAATCAGTAATGTAGAGAAGGAGAAGCTGGCTGAAGTAAGAGAGTTTATGGAAGCTGGAAGAGCCCACGTATACCACGAGGACAACGATGTAAAGCTTTATGCTAGAATCGTAGCTCACGCTGGAGAGGAAAGTGCAAGTGTTGAGATAAAGCACGTACACACAAACATTACTACTATTGAGAAGAATGGTGAGGTACTTGTAAGTCAGCCATGTAACGATGCAGACTTTAACTCAGCTCTTTCAGACAGAGAGATGCTAAGCATAGAGTTAATCTACAACCTGGCTAAGAATATAGATATCTCTCTAATTGAGCCTATCTTCGGAAAGATAGTAGACCTTAACTCTTCAATTGCAGAGGAGGGACTGAAGGAAACTTACGGTGTAAATGTAGGATCTATGATCAAGGAAAACATAGCTAAGGGGATCTATGGAGACGACCAGAGAAATAGATCAGCAAGTTATGCAGCAGCTGGATCCGACGCCAGAATGAGCGGATGTCCACTGCCTGTAATGACTACATCTGGATCTGGAAACCAGGGAATGACAGCATCACTTCCTATTATCAGATACTGCATGGACCAGGGGCTTGACAGAGAGGCTCTTATAAGAGCACTATTTGTATCCCACGTATCTACAATCCATGTAAAGACAAATGTAGGTAGACTATCTGCTTACTGTGGAGCTGTATGTGCATCTGCAGGAGTAAGTGGAGCTCTTGCATTCTTAGCTGGAGGAGACCTTCAGGCTGTGGGAGATGCTATTACAAATACTCTTGCAAACGTATCTGGACTTATCTGTGACGGTGCAAAGGCTTCATGTGCTGCTAAGATCGCCACTGGAGTATACACTGCATTTGACTCTTGCATGCTTGCAATGAACAGCAGAGTATATGCTTCTGGAGACGGAATTGTTGGAGAGGATATAGAGAAGACTATTAAAAATATCGGTAGATTAGCTCAGGAGGGAATGGCAGGAACTGACCAGACAATCCTAAAGATAATGACTGGAAGATAGGAATATGGAGGAAGGTTTATATAAACCTTCCTCTTAATTTATTGAGAGAATTGAACTCTGGAAAATGAATGTGAACTTATGATAAATATTATTTTTATTAAAGAGGGAGATCTTCTAGACTATTCTTCATTTCTTTTTACACCAAAAAGAAACGAAGCAAAGAAAAGGTGTCCCTCTTTATAATTTCTTATGAGTAGAATTATTAATCTACGGCCTTTTGAAGCTACAGTCCTCCCTTTTGATGTAATACTTATGGCTTATCGGTGCGGAACTTATCTTGTTGTACGGCCTAGCTAATAATCCAAGTACAAAGCTAGATCGATATAAAAGAGGGAAGTAGGATATAGGTAGAGGTATAGGGTTTTATAGCTAGTGACTATAGATTCCATTTTTAAATTGTTATAAATGATTTTCTGGAAAGACTTATTATTATGTATAGAGTTAAGATTAAAATGCCAAGAGGCATTTTTTGAAATCTGTTAAGTTATCAGGTAGCATTTAATAAAAAAGGGGGAGAGAGATGAAGACTATAGGTTTAATTGGTGGCATGAGCTGGGAGTCTACCCAGGAGTACTATAGGTTTTTAAATGAGGGAGTCAAGGAGGAGCTGGGAGGCCTTAATTCAGCCAAGATACTTCTCTACTCCTTCAACTTTCAGGATATCGAGAAGCTTCCGCACAGAGGTCGGTGGGAGGCCTTGACCCATGAGATGGTAGAGGCAGCCAGGAAGCTTGAGCAGGGGGGAGCAGACCTCATAGCTATCTGCACAAATACCATGCATAAGATGGCTCCAGAGATAGAGGAAGCTCTAGATATTCCACTGCTTCACATAGCCGATGCTGCAGGAAGAGAAATAGAAAGAAGAGGTCTTAAAAGAGTTGCCCTTCTGGGGACTAACTTTACAATGACCGAGGACTTTTACAGGGGAAGACTTTTGGAGAAGTTTGGGATAGAGGTGGTAGTTCCGGAAGAAGGTGATAGGAAGCTTGTTCACAACATAATCTATGATGAACTCTGTAGAGGGATAATCAGGGAGGAATCCAGAAGGGCCTATATGGAGATAATAGAGGGACTTAAGGGTAGAGGTGCTGAGGGGGTTATCCTGGGGTGTACCGAGATTCCTCTTCTCATTGGAGACGGAGATGTTTCTATCCCGGTCTTCGACACCACAAAGATCCACTCTGCTGCCCTTGTGGCTGAAGCAACAAGATCTGAGGACTAAAAGAAAAACCCATTACACGGCTTCTGCCATGTAATGGGTTTTTAATAAATTAGAAGTTTTTAGCCTGAATCTTAAAGTGAGCTTTTGGATGGTCACAGACTGGGCACATCTCAGGAGCTTCAGTTCCCTCGTGCAGGTGTCCGCAGTTTCCACACTCCCAAACTACCTTCTCCTCCTTGGCAAATACCTTCTCCTCTTGAAGGTTCTTAAGAAGCTGCAGGTATCTCTCCTCGTGCTCCTTCTCGATCTTACCAACAGCTTCAAAGAGATAAGCTACCTTATCAAAACCTTCAGCCTTTGCTTCCTTGGCAAAGGTTTCATACATATCAGTCCACTCGTAGTTTTCCCCGCTAGCAGCATCCTTTAAGTTTTCCTCTGTAGAAGGTACTCCGTCGTGAAGCAGCTTAAACCAGATTTTAGCGTGGGCCATCTCATTGTGAGCAGTTTCCTCAAAAAGGGAAGCGATCTGGTGGTAGCCGTCCTTTCTAGCTTTAGAAGCATAGTAAGTATACTTGTTTCTAGCTTGCGACTCTCCAGCAAATGCTGCCATTAGGTTTTTTTCTGTTTTTGTTCCTTTTAAATTCAATATTCTACCCCCTGTTTTATGTAATAAAAGATTGACCTATTTTAACATAGAATAAGTAAGTTTTCAAAATCCTGGATCATTTTATAAGCCTCTATAAAAAAAGATTAATTAATCTATAAGCTTTCTTTCAATAAATAGAAATGGATCTACAAAGGTATTTCCCACACTCATTGTAAAGTGGAGGTGGGGTCCCGTGGAGAAGCCGGTATTTCCGCTCCTTCCTATAACTTTCCCCTTCTCAACTATATTACCTGTCTCTACTTCTCTGCTGTCCATGTGGGAGTAGCTGGAGTAGAGGTTTAACCCGTGATCTATAATAATAGTATTCCCCGTGGATTTGAGGTACATGGAAAGAACCACCCTGCCCCTGTTGGTAGCCAGGACAGGAACTCCCACAGGAACGGCAAAGTCCACTCCTGAGTGGTAACCGCTTAACTTGTTGTTTACATACCTTGTGGCTCCAAAGGAAGTGGTTATCCTTCCATTAAGGGGATAGATAAACTCTCCCTCCCAGAGCTTTATCTGGGAGGAATCCTTCCTTGCCTCTCTGGCATAGTTCACCATGACCTCTACATTTTTCTTGGACTTCTTTTTTTTGGTAGCAGAGGTCACTCTGATATAGCTCTTTTCAAACTCCCCATCCTTAATCTCTACCTCTTCCTTCAGAAGAAACTCTCCATCTCTCTCTACTTTAAGGGGATAGCTTCCTGGAGGAGTTGAGTAGTGAACCGGTACAAAGGCAATCTCATAATCCTCCCTGGGAAAGGTTCTTATAGGTGTCCTCCCCTGGGGGAAGGTAATCCGATAATCTCCTGTCTCAGGAAGAGTTAGGATAAAAAACTCCCCCTGCTTTACCTCCTTAGAGGAGAGCTTAGGTTCCCTACCAAAGAGAGTAGAGGTTAAAATAAGAGACAGGATCAGGATAATACTCCTCACAGGAAAACCTCCTTTACTTTGAAACAACGGTTAAATTTAGGAGTTCAGGATGAGCTCCTTGAGCTCCTCTAGGGACCTCACCTCATAGGTAGGAGTTATTCCCCTTGTATTTTCCTTGGCATTAGGGTTGTACCAGCAGGTGTCGATTCCGTAGTTGATCCCCCCCTGGATATCCGATACCAGGCTGTCACCGATCATGAGCACCGATGATTTATCTCTGTGGTTTATCCTCTCCATTGTTAGCTGAAAAATTTCCGGGTCCGGCTTAACAATATCAACCTCCTCGGAAACTATGATCTCCTCAAAGTGGTGACTTATAATAGACCCCCTTATCCTCTTATCCTGTACCTTGGAAAGACCGTTGGTGATTATTGCCATCCTCGTACTTCTGCTGAGCTCCTCTACTACCTCCTTGGCGTTGTCTAGAAGAAAGGATCCCTTTCCCAGGGATTCCATGTAGATATTGGCAAAGTCCATGTGGTCAAACTCCACTCCCAGCCTGTCAAAGTATCTTCTGAACCTCTCAGTTTTTAGCTTTTTAAGGGCAATTTTTCCCTCCTCCAGCTCCTTCCAGATCTTACCGTTTATCTCCTTGTAGTGGGAGAGATGGAAATCTCTCTTATAATCTATCCCTATCCTTCTCAGGGCGTCCTCTAGGGCAAACTCCTCTGTCCTCTTAAAGTCAAAGAGTGTGTCATCAGCATCAAATAATAGTACCTTATACTTCATCCTACCTCCATCTATAGGTGGTTTGTGAGCCACCCCTTAAATTCTTCCTTGGGAAGCTTCCCTCTTATCTCATCTATCTTAACTCCATCCCTATAGAGAAAGATGGCGGGAACCCCCATTACCTTGTGCTTCCTTGCAAGGAGTGCACTTTCCCTTGCATCTATCTTTACAAACTTAATCCTTCCCTTGAAGGTTTTAGCCAGCTCTATTAACTCCTCACCGAGGGTTACACAGTGGGGTCAGGTATCTGCAGAGAAGATGACTCCCACAAGACCGGTCTCCTGGAGAACCTCCTTCTCAAAGTGAAGCTCCCCAATATTAAGTGGCGAGTCCAGGATAGTGAGTCTTTCCCTGCAGTGTCCACAGTTCAACTTTGAGTCTATATTCTTAAGGGCAATCCTATTTTTCTTACCGCACCTCCGGCATCTGATTATAGTAGTGTCCATAGTACCTCCTTACTTTAAGAGTAGTGTATACAGTCTCTTCTCCAGGTGAAGGATCTCCTCATCATAGAGGTTTCTCTCCTCCTTGGGAATATGGATGTCAATTGTATCTGCAATCCTCATGGGATCCTTCTCCATAACGTAGATGGTGTCAGCCATAAGGAGAGCCTCCCTGATATCGTGGCTGATAACTACCATGGTTTTTTTATACTCCTTTAGAGCGGTGTTGATCTCCTCTATAATCTTTAGCTTAAGGGAGAGGTCCATAGATCTCAGAGCCTCATCCATAAGAAGGGTGTTGCTTCTGTGAAGAAAAGCCCTGGCTATGGAAAGCCTCTGCTTCTCTCCGCCGCTGAGATCCCTGGCCATGGAATCTCTCCGATGACTCAGGTGAAACTTTTTCAGAATATTCTCCAGGGCATTCCTATCTCTGCTCTCTCTATCCTGGACTAATTCCAGGTTCTCCCTTGCTGTGAGCCACGGGATGAGTCTGTCCTCCTGAAAGATATAACTCACCCTGTTGTCTATGGAGATCTCTCCCCTATAGTCTCTGTCGAGACCTGAGAGAATATTGAAGAGAGTTGTTTTTCCGCACCCGGAGGGTCCTAGGATTACAGAGGTTTTACCTGCTGTAAACTCTATACTGAAGTCTGAGATTATTTTCCTCTCAAAGGATTTAGAGAGGCCTCTTACCTGAATCATAGATACCTCCTAAAGGTTTTTGACATAGCTGTGGAGATACTATCCTCCACTATATTTGTAAGGAGGACCAGATAGATGGTCCATGCCAGAAGGGAAGCTGTATCTATATTCAGCCATGCATTGTTCATGCTGCTTCCCATTCCCTCTGGCAGCCTTCCCACAATCTCAGCGGTTACCAGCACCTTAAGGGCTGAGTTGGCTGAGATCTTCATACCTGCTCTCAGGTAGGGAAGGGCAGAGGGAAAGTATATCTTGGAAAAGGTATCCCTTCTGCTGAATTTATACACTCTGGCCATCTCAATTAACTTTTCATCGGTGGCTGTGAGTCCCTCATACATATTTATAGTGATGATGGGAAAGATAAAAACCCACAGTACAAAGAAGGGAATAAACCCCGAGGAGAACCAGAGAAGGGCCAGGAGGATCCAGGATATTACAGGAGTGGCCTGAAGAGAGGTGATAACAGGCCATATTCCATTCCTTATCCCTCTATACCTAAAGGCTACGACTCCCATAAGAACTCCAGAGGTCACAGAAATAGTGTAGGAGGATATAAATCTTCCCAGGGTCTCCCAAGTTTCCATAAGCCCTCCCAGGGTGAGGATCTCATTCTTAAACACACCAGCTACCTCCACCGGTGATGGAAGGATGAGGCTGCCCACTCTGGCTGAGAGGAGGGCCCATACTCCCAGAAGAATGACATATGAGATCCTACCAGGCATAGAAGTCATCCCCTACCTCTATATTCAGCTTCTTCAGGTAGTTGTCCATACTCTTCCTGTCCCTTTCAAAGGTTAGGTTCATATACTCCAGAGAACTTTTGAACTCCTCTACACTCATCTTAAGGTTGAATTCATCGATGGCTCTCTCTATATCCTCTGTGGAGATGGATTCTAGAGCTTCTTTATATCCCTCTATGAATTCTATTACCTCCTTCTCCTTGGTCTCCAGGGAGCTTCCCAGGACAAATATTCCCACCTGGGGGATGGCCTCTCCCGGCCACAGATCCTTTAGTTCCTCTACCCTCTGAATATTTGGATTCTTGGCAAGAACCATAGTTGCCAGGGGTTCAGGAAGGATAGCGTTCTGAATTCTTCCTGTGATAAGAAGCTTGGCTATCTCTGGGGAGGATCTGTAGAGGATATCCGCCTCTATACCCCTCTCCTCCATGATGGTTCTTGTGATTACATCGGGAGATGACCCCTGTCCCCCTATATAGAGCTTTTTACTTTCCAGCTCTCCAAGATCCTCTGCCTCAGAGGAGAGGAGAGAGAGAAGCCCCTCACTGGTAGCCCCAAGAAATTTTATGTCAGCTCCCTTGTTGTAGAGCTTGGCTCCTACATTAACTGGGAGGATGTAGATATCACCCCTTCCCCTTACTATGGCAGGGATTCCCTCTGTGGAAACATCCTGATAGAGGGTGAGGTCGATATCCATTCCCAGCAGTGGTATGCTGGGAGGGGCTTTTGGGGCAGCCACCTGAATAGCCCAGATGTTAAGCTGCAGAAAGGTAAAGGTTAGAAGTATTATCTTTTTCATAGTATGCCCCCTCTTAGGGACAGGTATTCTGTCCCGGTTCTATTTTTTAAGGGTAAAGTAGAACTCTACACCCTCGTCTAAGTTTTTTACACCATAATCTGAATCGTGCTTCTCCAGTATCTTGGCGACTATGGAGAGACCAAGGCCGGTGCCTCCATACTTTCTGTTACGTGATTCCTCTATCTTAAAGAAGGGCTTCCAGATGGCTTCCAGCTTCTCTTGGGGAATCCTTTCACCGTTGTTTCTTACTACTACCCTTACTCTGTCTCCCTCCTGTATTCCCTCGAGATCGATCCTTCCCTCTACAGGGACAAAGTTCACTGCGTTACTGATAAAGTTTTCCAGCACCCTCTCTATGAGTTTTATATCTCCTAGAACTGTGAGGTTATCTATCCGGAAGTTAACATTAACCTTCTTTTCTACAAAGTCCATTCTGAACTTGGAGAGAACCTTCTTTCCCAGCTCGGTGAGGTCAAAGGCTTCTATCTGGGGCTTCTTATACCCTGCATCTATCTCTGAGAAGTAGAGAAGCTCCTTGATTATCCTCTCCATGTTCTCCACTTCCTCCACTATAGTGGCACAGTAATCCCCTATCTCCTCTGGCTCAGCTACCCCCTCTGTTATCCCTTCAGCATATACCTTCATAATAGTCAGGGGAGTCTTCAGCTCGTGGTTAACACTGGAGATGAAGCTCTTTCTCATCTCCTCCAGCTTCTTCTCCTCTATGAGGTCTGCATGGAGTTCCCTGTTGGATGCCTTGAGGTTTTCAATGGCCTCCTCCAGCTTCCTGGACATGAGGTTGATGCTCTCTCCCAGACTCTCGATTTCATTTCCCGTATGGAGTTCGATCTTCTCGCTGAAGTCCAGCTCGGAGAGGCTCTTGGCCTTTTTATCCAGTTCGATTATAGGTATACTTACCCTTCTGGAGAAGATATAGGATATAACCAGTGAGAGAAGGGCCATGATTATAAAGCTGTAGAGGTAGAAGCTCATACTTACCTTTACCGCGTCCTCTACCGAGGATACAGGGGTGGTGATAATGAGGTAAAGGTTTCCTGTGATCCTGGTTATATTCATAAGAAGGCTTATCCCCTGTCCCTTCTGATAGGTGATCTGTCGGCTCTCTCCCAGCTTTATACCGTCCCAGTAGGTGTTGTCCAGGGCTCCTCTGATGTCCTCGTCCAGCTTGTAGCTGTATTTGTTGTCCTTATCAAAGAAGTAGATCTCCACGTTCTTTTCCCTCTTTATTCTGGGGATATCCCCCTGTCCCGATCCTTGGGTAAGGGAGTAGGAGATCCTGTCAAGCTCCTTCCACTTCATCTTGATGGAGTAGCTGTCAAGAAGGGTCACGTTTAGGAGGTATATAATGATAATGGGAGCCAGAGCTACCACAATCATATACTTAAATATATCTGTACTCAGCTTTGTCTTCATCTACTCACCCTCAAATCTATACCCGATACCCCTAACAGTCTTTATATACCTGTTATCCAACTTCTTTCTCAGCTGCTTCACATGGGTGTCCACAGTTCTCAGGTCCCCGTAGTAGTCGTAACCCCATATTTGGTTGAGGAACCTCTCCCTTGTAATGGCAGTGTCCTTGTTCTTAACCATAAAGAGGAGCATCTCATACTCCTTTGGAGTGAGGTCCAGTATCTCCCCCTTGTAGGTTATCCTGTGACTC
Organism: Propionigenium maris DSM 9537; assembly: GCF_027925155.1. Lineage (GTDB taxonomy): Bacteria > Fusobacteriota > Fusobacteriia > Fusobacteriales > Fusobacteriaceae > Propionigenium > Propionigenium maris. The sequence continues at coordinate 31,756 of NZ_BSDY01000010.1, forward strand.
TTCTCATCGATGTGGATATCCCCTATGATGAGGCCACCTCCGTCTCCCCCGGATTTCCTCTTTAGGAGGGATTTGATCCTTGCCAGAAGGATCTTCAGACTAAAGGGCTTTGTGACATACTCGTCGGCTCCCAGATCGAAACCAAAGAGCTCATCGTCCTCTGTACTCCTTGCAGTAAGCATGATGATGGGCAGATCCGATTCCTTCCTTATCATCCTGCACAGGGTCCAGCCGTCGATTTTTGGCATCATTACGTCTAAAACTGCCAGGTCAAAGTTCCCGGTTTCAAAGGCTGTAAGCCCCTCTTCACCGTCGGCAGCTTCAGTGACCTTGTACCCCTCCTTTACAAGATAGTTTTTTATTATTTTTCTCATTTTATCTTCATCTTCAACTAATAATATTTCTTTCATATGGCCTCCTATTTTCCTAATAATTATATAATAGAATGAAACCTCTTGCAAAACTTCTTTACAGAATATGTAAATAATTTTAAAACTTTATTTTTGTTTACTTTTAAATCCTTGTGAAATTAGAGTAAAAACTATAAAAAATTACAATAGATAGAAAATCCCAGATCTTTCAAGTATAATAGAAAAAAATCCAGGAGGTATTTAATAGATGAAATTTTCAAAAAAGGAACTTTTATATATGAACATCTCCTTTTTTATATTTTCACTCATCCTTATGGGAGCCCTTCTTACCCTTGAGAAAAGCTACCTCGATGAAACTCTTGAAAGGTCCAACCTTCAGATGGAGAGCATCCTTCCCAAGGACTATCACTACAGATTCCACCTGCCCGCAGGGATCTCCAAGGTGGAGTACAGAAGTCTGTTGGCAGAGGTAAGAAAGTACTGCACCATAAAGAAGGTCGATCTCTTCTGGATTCTGGAGGTAAGGGATAAAAAGCTTGTAAAATCCATGTGGCTTCCAAAATCAGACTTTGAAAAGCTCAATCCCTATACCAGTCTCTACTCCAGGGAGGTGGAGAATGAGAGACTTCTGAATATGAGTATGGACCTTGTAGCCTCAAGGAAGATAGGTTCACGGAATGAGGGCTATATCCTTGTGGAGGGGGAAAAATATATTGTGAACCTGACCTACAACAGGGATTACTTTGGCAATGAGTATATCCTGGGAGTAGGGCGATCCTTCAAGAGATTTCTTTTAAAGGGTATTCGAAGAACTCTCCGTACCTTTGCAGTGGTCCTTGCTGTTGTTGCACTGAGCGGAGCAGGAACTGTTCTTCTTATGAAGAGGGTAAAGGAGAAGGAGATCCTCTCTGCAAGGGACGAGCTTACAGGTTTCTATACCAGAAGGTACCTCAAGGTAATCGAGGAAAGGATCAGAAGATCGGGGAGAAGCTGCTGGGGATTTATATATACCGATCTGGATAACCTGAAGGTTGTAAATGATCGTCTGGGTCATGAAGCAGGAGACAGGTACATACTCTCCTTTACCCGTCTCTTGAGTACCTCCTTCAGAAGGGATGAGGACTACCTGGTCAGGATGGGAGGAGATGAGTTCCTTGTGGTAACCCTCCTGAAGAACAGGGAGGAGCTCTCCCTTCTCACCAAAAGACTCAAGGGTAGAAAGTCCAGGGAGCTCATGTTCTCCCTGGGAGCAGCATATATTAAGCCAGAGGAGGCCTCTACCTTTACCTTTGACCATCTTCTAACTGTGGCAGATAAAAAGATGTATGAGGATAAGAAAGGAAACAGGAATAAGGCCTTTAGGCTCTGTCCTGCAACTCTTAAAAACACTTAAAGGGAGCTCTAATAAAGGCTCCCTTTTTGTTAGTTTAAAGCTGAGTGGATCCTTAAACTACGATATGCAATTCTTCCCTTTAACCTTCCGATCTCGTTTGTTATCTCCTCCAGCTCATCCAAGCTTCTTGGTAGTTTTGCCCACTCATCTGCCCTTTCCTGAAGAAGAGCCAGATCCCCATAGAGCTGTTCCAACTCAGGGTCTCCCAGTTCCCTTACCTCATCTATGACACAGATACCCTCTATATTCTTCTCATAGGCAGACTGAAGGTCATCCATCTCCTCTCCCGACTGAATAATCTCTGCAGCGGAATTATTTTCAGTTACTTCTGCAACCTCTACCATGGTTCCCTCCTGGGAAGGAGTCTTTCTAACCTCCTCCTTCTTCCCACCACATGCAGTTAGCGAAGCTATTGCCAGTAGTATAAATAATGCTTTCTTCATCGTAAACCTCCCTAATTAATTTCTAGATAATATAATGTACTCCAGCTCACCCTTAAGCTCTCCGCCTTCCAAAGTTAGTCTCTGTATCTCATCCCAGTTCTTGTCTTCCCTGTTGTACTCCTCTTGGAGCAGGTTTTCATTTTCACTTATCCTCTGGATGATATCCTTTACCTCATTTTGAGGATCGGAGTCATATCTTTCAACAATCTTTGGGGTACATACAGGGATATCGCTGCTAAGGTTGAGATCTCCCCCTGCAAAGGCTACGCTACCCAACATTAAAGCTCCGATAAATAGTATTCTCTTTTTACTCATAACTTTGCCTCCTTCACTTGTATATGGGGATAGAATACTCCTCCAGTGTGATGGAAGTTTGATGTTTTTTTAAGGTTTTAGCTTTTTATTTGTAAAATCTCTCTTTTTCTTATAGAATATAGGCAAGAGAACTAGGAGGATAGATTATGAGATGGATAGTTAGCGTATTTTTGCTGGTAATGACTGGATGCATGAGCCTTACCCCAGAAAGAGGGGAGAAGGATGAGACGAAGAAGAGGATAGAAACCCAACAAGTAGAGATGGATAAAAAATTAAAGCTGGATAACAGCTACAAGATAGATGGAAGATATATTTATTTTTACTCGCCCCAAAAGAAGCTGGTAAAAAATATAGATGTTCTTACAAGAAATGAGTTTTACTTTGATGAGGATGAAAGGCTTATAGAGAAGAGGTACCACCCAAAGAGGGAGGTTAAGAGTCTGGGAAGGGGAATGGCCTTCCAGGAGAATGAGAACTACTACAACACCCTGGCTCTTCTTACAAGGAGTGAGGTATGGATGTACGGTATATACAACAACTCGGTAACCTATACCTACGATAAACTTCTGAGGCTCACTGAAGAGGTGTATAGAGATGCCAAGGACAAAGTATACACTATTAAGAAGTACTCCTATAAGGACAGCTTCTATATAGATAAGGTCTCTACCTACGATGGAAACAATAAGCTTGTAGAGGTAGAGGAGTACAGCTACAACAGGGGAAGGATAACTAAGGTAGTCTATAGAGATGGCAATGGAAAGGTGAAGAGACAGGAAAAGTATACCTACCAGGGAGACAGGGTGGCAGAGAAGTCCTATGGAACCACTGTGGAGAAGTATATCTACGAGGGAGATCTCCTTGTGAAGATGGAGGAGTATGAAAATCAGGTTTTAAAGGCATATGATGAGCTAACCTATGATAAGAGCGGAAGAGTTGTGAAGAGGGATACCTTTACCAGTGAGGGTGTTCTTACCATGAGAAATGAATACAGATATTAAATAAAATAGGTGTGCCTTTAAGCACACCTATTTATATTTTTTGATTTAGGAAAGTGGAGAAAAGCTTTTAGTTTAGAAATTGGAAAGAATGGTTTTAAAAGCTCAGATTACTTCTAACTTTTTTTAGACCCCTGTTTATTGTGTTCATTTCTTTTGTCACCCAAAAGAAACGAACCAAAGAAAATGTGCCCCTCTTTATAAATTCTCACGAGAAGAACTGTTAATCTACGGCCTTTGTAAGCTACAGTCCTCCCTCCTGATGTAGTGTTTATAGTTTATCGGTGTGGAACTTATTCTGTTGTACGGCCTAGTTAATATGTGGGTTTAAAGTTGAATCGACATAAAGAGGGGAGGCTTGTTCTTACTTTATATGAATTAGTGTAGTACTGTAAATGAAGTAAAGAAGTTCCTTCGGGGAAGTCGCCACTTTTATTAAGGATAAATTTTAAATAAGTATATATCTTCTCTTAGAGTTGTCTGATGACATCCTCTAGGGGCTTACGGGGCCTGGCATCAGGAGCTTCGTCGGGGTATCCCAGGGATACAGCAGCGACCATTTCTCCCTCCTCACCCAGCCAGGTGCATAGCTCCTCATAGGCATAGAAGATATTGCAGATCCAGAGGGAGCCAACTCCCAGTTCCTGGGCAGCTAAAAGCATATTCTGTATAGCTGCTCCTGCAGACTGTATATCCACAAGGTTTTCAAAGCTCTCCCTTACAGAGTGTGGCAGCCATGGGGCCTTGCCATAGGGGTTGAAGATAAATATAGTAACAGGAGCCTCCTCCATTATATCTGCAGACCTCTCGCTGCTCCCTACATCCATCCCAGATTCCTTCATCTTGGATATTCCCCGACGCATGGTATCCACCATTTCCCTCCGCTTATCCTCCCTTACAAGAATGAACTTCCAGGGCTGGCGATTCTTACCAGAGGGAGCCTGGGTTGCTGCTTTCAGTATTATATTTAGCGTCTCCTCTGGCAGGGGAAGATCCTTAAACTTACGAATGCTTCTTCTTTTTGAAATTACTTCCAGTGTATTCATCTTACCTCCTAATCTAAAGTTGTTAAAGGTTACTATCTAAGACTTCACTATAAACTCTTCCTTGTCAAGAGGGAGTGCTTTTCATCGTGAGTTTAAGGAGTAGAGAAGTAGCAAAAATTCATGGGATAACTAAAAAAAGCACTGTGGAGTGCTTTTTTAGAGGGGTTTTACTCTGAAGATGATAATCTCATTTTCCTCGGGAGTGGTGCTTATAAAGTCCAGGGTATTGCTGTCCTCATACTTTACTCTGGTGACTCGACCTATAAACTTACTCTGATTATCCAGGGTGATGACAAGAAGGTCATCTATCTCCTCTACCCCATTGACAATCCCCACAGAATCAAACTCCAAGAGCTCCCACTTTCCCTCGATAAGAACTCTTCTTCCCTTTAAAAGTTCTCTCAGCTCATTTAGATTCATACTCCACCTCCTTGTATAAACTTACTATCCAAAGGGTTTAAATCCTTTTTAGTTACTTAGTGAAGAAGATTCTTTAGGTATTTCATGCAAAAACTAAACAGAGTTAGAGAACCTAAAATGGTCGACTGCAGATGGTCGTCCCACGTCACTTATTATCTCTGCTTCGTTTCGTCATACAGAATAGGTTCTATCCAGAGCCCACAGAAGAAACGGAAAATAAGTTGTACTCTCTAAGACTATTATCGGAAGTCTTGATCTTTTAGGTACCTTTTGTATCAAGATAAAAGGTACAAGGAGTAATTTGTAATTAGAGTTAAGGTTTGAGGTTAACTTTGAGATCTCTCTAATAACTTGAAGCAAATAAAAAAGCACCCATTTGGGTGCTTTAACTTTATTTTATTATGCAGATACTGCCTGAGGAGCCTTCTTATAGAATACAAGTCCTCCAAGAGTTGCTGCTATAGAGATCAGCATGTAGCTTGGGTTTGAGATAGTAGCATAGATTCCTATGGAAAGTCCTCCGATAATTGCCAGGATAGGAATTACTGGGTATAGAGGAACCTTGTATGGTCTCTCTAGGTTTGGCTCCTTCTTTCTCAGGATAATTACACCCATAAATACAAGGGAGTAGAAGACCCAGAAAAGCGCCACTGGAACATCTCCAAATACATCTGCATTACCTGTAACAAACATAGCTGCCAGGTAACCCATTACCAGTATAAACATAAGTCCGCAAGATCTCATAGGCTGCTCTGTAGCCTCATCTATCTTTGAGATATACTCGCTTGCAGGGAAGTGTCCCTCACTTGCAAGGATATATGGTACTCTTGTAGATACAAGGGTAAATCCATTAAGTCCTCCAAAGGCTGATACCATGATTCCCAGGAATACAAACTTTGCACCAATAGGACCAAGAAGCTGATTAGCTACTCCGAACATTCCCTGTTCCACAAGCTGCTCAGCTGGGAATACCTTTAAGAGAGCTATATTAAGTAGTGTATAGATTAAAGTGATGGATCCAAGTCCAAGGATGATGGCCTTAGGGAGATCCTTCTTTACATTTTTAAGTTCTCCAGAGATGGTACCTACATAGATCCAACCGTCGAAAGCAAACATTACAGGTACAAGAGCCATACCAAATAGTAAAAGCGGAGACTCTGTAGAAGTTTTTGCTGCTTCAGACATTGCAAATACACCCTCTGGGTTGTTGTTTGACATAAATCCAAATATAGTTATAACTGCAAGGGGAACAATCTTAGCTGCAGTAGCTATAGTCTGCACAATTCCACCAGCTTTTTTTGTAAATGTGTTTGTGGCAAATACAACAAGTATCGCCGCCACAGAGATTCCCATATGAAGGGTAGTAGTTGCTTCTACTCCCATGAACTCCATGGTAAATACTGCAAAGTAGTATGCCAGGATAGCTACAATTGCAGGACAGTAGATAACAGCCTGAGCCCAACCTACCATATATGCTACCTTATCACCATAAACTCTTCTTATCCATGCAATGATTCCGCCCTTTTCAGGAACTGCTGCACCAATCTCAGCTGCTGTAAGTCCTGAAAGGATTGAGATAACCCCTGCTGCAACCCAAGCGGCTACTGTAATCTTAGGATTCATACCTGAAGCCACGATTACCGGTGCTGCCTTAAAGAAGATTCCGATACCAATTACAATTCCTACTACCATTGAAAAAGCTACAGAAAATCCGTACTTTCCCTTTAACTTTTCTGCCATACTTCCATCCTCCCATATTCTCTTTTAAGTAACTACCTACCCTGGTTCAACATCTGACTTCTTCTCTACTTGTCACCTCTGTGACGCTACACTATCATTATAGATGTTGACCTGCAAAATAAGTATTGTAAATTATTTCTACAATATTATCATAAAAGCTGGAAAAAATCAAGAAATAGCATTTAAATTATTCATAGTTTCCAAGTACAACCATTTAAAAAATTAATAACATGTTTATATTACAGACAGTTAAATAGAAACGCTTGTTCGGAAGCTGGAGATAAAAATATTTGTTGTTGTAATATCAGAGGGGAGTGCTATAATCATAGCCAAGGTTAGAAAGTTATTTTTAAGGAGGAAGGATGAAAAGAGTTATTTTGATGTTGGCGATGGTTGTATTGGGAGGGTGTATGAGTAGAAATGCCGTAGACACCAAGGAGGCCGATATAGTCATTAAGAATGGAACGGTGCTTACTATGAACGGAGAGAGAGAGGTAATATCAGAGGGAGTAGTTGTAGTTAAGGGGAACAGAATAGTTGAGGTAGGGGGAGCGGACCTTGCCAAGGAGTACTCGACTAAGGAGGTAGTAGATGCAGATGGGGGAATAATAATGCCTGGAATGATAAATACCCATACCCATGTATCTATGACGGTATTTAGAAGTCTGGCTGACGATGTCCCTGACAGACTAACCAGATATATCTTCCCACTGGAAAATATGATGGTATCAAAGGAGATGTCATACCTGGGAGCCCTTCACGGAAGTATAGAGATGGCCAAGGGGGGAGTAACTACCATGGTAGATATGTACCTCTATGAGGAGAGTGCTGCAGAAGCTGTAAAGGAGATCGGCCTTAGGGGAATAATGACACAGAATATAATAAAGTATCCTACAGCTGACGGTAAGGATGGTGCTGCTAAGATAGAGCTGGCTAAGGAGTTTATAGAAAAGTATAGAAATGATGAGCTTATTACTCCGGGATTCGGTCCCCATGCACCACACACTGTAACCAAGGAGGATCTGGAGATCATAAGGGATCTTTCCAAGGAGTACAACCTTCCAGTTTCCATGCACGTAGCTGAAACACAGAAGGAGTTTGATAAGTTTAAGGCGGAATACGGTATGACACCGGTAGAGTACCTGGATTCCATAGGTCTATTAAATGAAAGGTTTATAGCAGCTCACTCGATCTTTGTGACGGACTCGGATATAGAGCTTATGAAGAAGAGGGATGTGGGGGTAGCTCACAACATGGTTGCCAATATAAAATCAGCTAAGGGAGTATCTCCGGCACTTAAGATGCACGATGAGGGTCTAAGGGTTGGTCTGGGAACAGACGGTCCTATGAGCGGAAATACACTGGACATAATAGGGCAGATGGGATATGTGGCTAAGGTGCATAAGCTTGCAAACAAGGACAGATCTGTAATGCCTCCTTTAAAGGTAGTGGAGATGGCCACAATCGGAGGAGCCAGAGCAATCCACAGAGAGGATGAACTGGGGTCTCTGGAGAAGGGGAAGCTAGCAGATGTAGTTATAGTAGAGACAAAGTCGGCTAATATGGTCCCTATCTACAACCCATACTCAGCACTAGTTTACTCAGCTAATGCCTCCAATGTAGATACAGTTATTGTAAATGGTAGGGTTGTAGTGAGAGGGAAGGAACTTATTACATATGATGAGAGAAAGTCCAGAGAGATGATGAAGGAGTTTAGTGAGAGGGTAGAGAAGATAGCTGAAACTCTTTAGTTAACTTCTTCTTATCCTTAATAGAGGATAGAAAGATTGGAAATAAAAAGGTCCGGAGATTATTCTCCGGACCTTTTTGGTTGAGTGTTTATTTTTACATATTTTGAATAAATTCTACTTATCGGTTTTTATGGCAATTCTCAGGCAGAAGGCAAAACCACCCCAAAGAATAGACATACTTATAAGAGCTGTTATAACTGCATCGGTACTCATAGACTTCCTCCTCTATATAAAGAATTAATTTTAGTAGTGATTTAAATCTCCCTTCCCAAAGGGTCGGTAGCAATACTCTCCTCAAACTTCTGGGAACCCTTTTTGGCTGTAAGGACAAAGGCTCCTATAATCATAGCTGCCATTACACCCACGCCGTAGATTCCGAGAACCGTCCATGAATATCCTCCATAGGGACTCTTCACCTCGTTGACTATCTTAAGAATTAACATAACACTCAGGATAATCGAAGCAATTCTTATACAGATAGTCCACCACTTACCCACACCAAAATCCGAAAGGTTGTTGGCATATTCTCTGATGCTCTCTGTGTTAAAGAACCACCCCAGAATAACAAGCTCTATGATTCCCGCAATGATGATCCCATATTGGTTTGTGGAGTAATCCACTACATCCAGAACGTAGAGACCTCCCTTTGTGGCAACTATAAGGGAAAGAGGAGCAGCCAGGGCGATAAATCTCACAAGGGCCTGCTTCCTTGTAACGTTAAACTTATCTGAGATAGCTGCAGTTATTGGTTCCATTATAGAGATGGTGGAGGACAGACCTGCAAATATCAGAGACATAAAGAAGGTAACCCCTACAATGGTACTACTGATGCCAGGAAGAGCATTGATAGCCTTAGGGAAAACCACAAAGGCAAGACCTACCCCTGCAGAGGAAACTTCTGCCACACCCACACCCTGGGAGTAAGCCATATAACCAAGGATACTGAATACTCCTATACCTGAGATGAGGCTGAAACTACAGTTTCCTAAGGCTGTAATAAAGGCATTGTTAACAATATCCGAGTCCTCTGGAAGGTAGCTTGAGTATGCAAGCATAATTGAGAAGCAGATACTGAGGGAGTAGAAGATCTGCCCATAAGCTGCCAGCCATACCTTGGGATCGGATAGCTTTGAGAAATCAGGCTGAAAGAAATACTGAAGACCATCTACAGCTCCCGGCAGTGTAACTCCTCTCACTACAATGATCAGCAGGGAGATAACAAGGAGGGGCATAAATATCTTATTGGCCTTTTCCAGTCCGTCCTTAATTCCAAGTTTTAAAACAATATAGTTGATACCCCAGACAATTAAAAGGGGTATAAGGATCTTAGTGTTGATCCCTCCCAGGTGGAGGGGTGAATCTGTCAGCTGAAGATAGTTATTAAATAAAAAACCTTCTGGGTCCTGACCCCATGCTTTTTTTAGGGCGAATGCTGCATAACTCATTGCCCAGGCTGCAATTACCACATAGTATGTGGAGATGAAAAAAGTAATAAGGGTCTGAAACCAACCTAAAACTTCATACTTCTTGTTTAGCTTTTTAAATGCCCCTGGTGCACTGAGCTTAACCCTGTGTCCCATGGCAAATTCAAGGATAAGGATGGGAATACCTGCTGTTAAAAGGGCTACAAGGTAGGGAATGAGGAAGGCTCCTCCTCCATTGCTTGCGGCGGTATAGGGAAACCTCCAGATGTTACCAAGACCAACTGCTGACCCGATGGCTGCAAGTACAAAACCAGTACGGGAACTCCATTCACTTCTGTTTTTACTCATGACAAATCACCTCTTCTGTTCTTCTATTGGTTGTATTAACTATGGGTAGTGAAAATAGTTAATATTTTTTATAATTTTATAAACGTTAAATACGTTTAGTTTACAAAATCTATAATCAAATAATTTATTAAAAATAAAATTCAATTAGTAATTATTGTTAACTTTAATTAAACTTTAGAAGAGGATACTACAAATTTGATATAAATGTAACCATAAAAAAGTATTGAGTTTTTTTTAGTTCGGTTATATCGAACAAATTAATGTTGATATTATTTAATTAAATCCTTTAAAATATAGTATTTATATAATAAAAAACCGAACATATTTTTTAAAATATTGGAGGGTAATAACTTCTTGAGTTTCCTGAAAAATTGTTATAAAAGTCCAGCATAGGATGACAGAAAATAAAAAAAAGACCCCCACCCTAGGTGAAAAGGTCTCTCTAATTTTAGTGGCAGTGCCCCTCAACGTGAACGTGTCCGTGCTCTAGCTCCTCCTGAGTAGCCTCTCTTACATCAGCTACCTTTAGGTCAAAAGTGATAGTCTTTCCTGCAAATGGGTGGTTACCATCAGCAACTACAGTATCCTCCTTTACCTCGATGATAGTCAGAGGAATGATCCCTTCGTCGGTTTCAGCCTGGAAATCAAGCCCCTCATAGATATCCTCGAACTCAGCAAAGTCTGACTTTGCCATCTCGTAGATAAGCTCCTCGGAGTAATCTCCATATCCCTCCTCAGGGGTAAGGGTAAATTTAGTTTCATATCCCTTTGTCTTTCCCTCAAGAATTTCCTCTACCTTTGGAATGAAATCTCCCATTCCGTGGATATATGCAAAATCTCCTACTTCCTTTGTATCCTCAAGGATCTCTCCCTTTTCATCTGTAAGAACAAAGTTCAGAAATACAACTTTACCTTCTTCAATTTTCATCTTTTACTTCCTCCTTTTAGGCATTTACTAATTCCTATTAATAGTAGCATATCCTGGACTATTTTCATATTTAAATTTGCCCCAAGGACAACTATAACTATTTACCTTCCCTCTCTGTGAATCCTTTATTTTTCTCCCCTCTTTTACGGGAAGGAGAGAGAGGTGTTTTATTATAGGGGGAATTTATAGTATAATAGAAGAAAGTATCCCCAAGGGGAAGTTCTACTTTTTAAAGAGAGAGGTAAGGCAAGGGCTTGAAGGAGGCAAATATGAAGGCAGCATTTTTTGATATCGACGGGACTATATACAGAGACTCCCTTTTAAAGGAACACTTTAAAAAGCTTATAAAATACGAACTGTTTAATATACAGGAGTATGAGAACAGGGTAAAGGAGTCATTTAAAAAATGGGATGAGAGAATGGGAGACTACGACATGTACCTCATGGGAATGGCGGAGACCTATGTAGATGCCATCAGAGGACTTTCACTAAAGTACAATGATTTTGTGGCAGACCAGGTGATGGAGCTCAAGGGCAGCAGGGTATATACCTATACCAGAGACAGAATAAAGTGGCACAAGGAGCAGGGGCATAAGGTGATCTTTATCTCGGGAAGCCCGGATTTCCTTGTATCCAGAATGGCTGAGAAGTGGGAAGCAGATGATTTCTGTGGTTCCAAGTACCATGTGGAGGAGGGAAAGTTCTCTGGAGAGATATCTCCCATGTGGGATTCGGCAAACAAGATGAAGGCCATAAACAAGTTTGTGGAGAAGTATGATCTGGATCTGGCTGGTTCCTATGCCTATGGAGATACCATGGGGGATCTGAGTATGATGAAGCTTGTGGGGCACCCTACAGCTATAAACCCTTCCAAGGAGCTTATAGAGGTTCTTAGAGAGGATGAGAGCCTGAAAGAGAAGGTCGACATCATAATAGAGAGAAAGGACGTTATCTATAAGGTGGATCCAAGTGTGGAAGTGCTTTAGGATAGGTTGAAGATAAAAAAGATAGAAGAGCTATAGAGGTTTAGGAGCAGCTGTATTTTACAGCAGCTCCTTTTTTATATCTATGTATTAATTTCTACCCTCAGGTAACCCCAGGTTATCCCTTATTATATTCATAGGGAAGTTTTGGTAGATATTCCCCTTGGTCAATGGAGTGATATTAAAGCACACTAATTGCGATATAGTGTATTCGGATAATGGGGCTGAAGGATAATTGGTGTAGTGGTATACCAGAGGAAGAGTAGGTAAAACTTCAGAGGAGTTCTTTCAACAATATAACAGGGGGTATAACAGCCGCTTCGTGAAGTCCGTTGTAAAAAGACAGAGTTTGCTGTAGCAGGATTATTTGGTGGGTAAGAAGGTGTTAAAGGCAGATGGATTGTGAAGTATATGATGTTTTAATTATATTTTATATCAATTTACGATCACTTTTATTAATAAAAGAACATAAGTCTCCTTAGATGGACGCAAAAAACTTAAAAAACTCAAGTTTTTTTTAGAGCCTGAAATTCAAGGGCTAGAGAAGTTTTTAGTATACTGTGGTTTAATTTTTTAAGAAAACGGTGTTGACACATTGTTCACTTTGTCATATAATTCACTCAAGTTCAATAACAGAACGAAAATTATTGATTTCAAGACAAAACAAACAGTTACAACTCGAGAGGTTTTTTGGGAGATTAAGAGAGAACACTAAATAGAACAGTTCTACTTGCACACATAAGACTTTTTTGGTGGTACTTTAATTTTAAGGATGGTGGATGAAGTGAAAAAAACAAAATTTGATTGGTTGGTAATAGGGTTGGCATTGTTTTCAATGTTCTTTGGTGCAGGAAATCTGATATTTCCTCCTAGTATAGGTCTTGCTATGGGAGAAAACTGGATAACTTCAGCCATGGGATTTGCTCTTACGGGAATTGGTTTACCGGTACTTGGTGTTCTTACTATGAATAAGGTTGGTAACTTTGAAAACTTTGCAGGAGGGGTATCTAAGTTATTCTTCACTATGTACTCTCTTCTACTTATGGCATCTGTGGTATTTACAAATACTCCAAGAACAGCAGCTACAGCTTATGAGCTTGGATTACTTCCAAACCTTGGAGGTTTCCACATAAGCCCTGTAATCATATCGATAATATTCTTTGGTGTGACACTGTATATGTCTATCAATCCTTCTAAGGCTATAGACAGAGTTGGTAAGATCCTTACTCCTACAATTGTTACTATTGTACTGGCTATGATATACCTAGGAGCTACAAATAAGATAGCTGCTCCGGGAACCCCTCATGTAAGCGATAACGCCTTTGGATTTGGATTCTCACAGGGTTATCAGACGATGGACGGAATCATGGCAGGACTATTCAGTATGGTTATACTTGCAGAGTTAACTGTAAGAGGGTATAAGAAGCAGGAGGAGAGAGCTTCTATCATCAAGAAGGCAAGTATCGTAACTGGAACGGGACTTTCAATTATCTACCTTGGACTTTTCTACCTGGGAGCAACAGCAAACCAACACTTCCCAGCAGATATTTCAAGAGCAGCTCTTGTTGCTAACTTCGTAACACTATTCCTTGGAAAGTATGGAAACCTGATCTTCGGAATCTGTGTAATAGCAGCTTGTCTATCAACTGCAATAGCTCTTACAATGGTTGTATCTGAGTTCTTCTCAAAGACATACAAGATGGACTATAAGAAGGTGGCTGTAGTATCGTGTGCACTGTCTGCATTCATGGCAAACTTTGGAGTAGATAAGATAGTAATAATCGCTGAGCCGATTCTTGGAATTCTTTATCCAATAACAATAGTTCTTATCTTCCTAGGAATCCTTGGAATTGATGTACAGGCTGTAAGACGTAGCTGTGTAACTGTAGCTGGAATCCTAGCTTTACTTCAGATCATTGTTGATGGTACAGATATAGCTGTAATGGAAGCAATCTACAGAAGCATTCCACTTTCATCACAGGGATTTGTATGGGTGGTACCTACAGTAGCAATTGGTGTAGTGACTCACATTATGACAAGAAAGCAGGCAGTACTTGCAAGTGCATAGTTAGATTAATAGGTAGAACCCCTTCGGGGGTTCTTTTTTTATTGCTTAATTATTCATTTCTTTTGTCACCCAAAAGAAACGAATCAAAGAAAATGTGCCCCTCTTTAATAATTCTCATAGGGTGATATTGTTAATGTTCGACCTTGGTAAGCTACAATCTCCCTTTTAAGAAGTACAACATACTGTACAGCAGTCGATAAACTTAATTTGTGTGGCGGCCTAGTAGATGATTGAGTACAAAGCTATATCGATTTAAAGAGGGGGGAGTAAGGATTAGTGTAATTCATGACTGGTTTAAAGAGAATCTCTGTAAAACTTTGAGGTCGCTGTATTTTGTGAGGGATGCCTCTTTTCATGTTTTCTTTCTGACTGAGTAGAAATAGAAGGTAGAGGAAGGAACGATAAATTAAAATAGGTGACTGCAGGTGGTCGTTGAGCTTCACAGTATATCTTGCTTCGTTTCGTCATACAGAATAGGTTCTATCTAGCGCCTATAAAAAGAAACGGAAGCTCTGACGCCGCTAAGGAAGACTATTACTGGAGGTCTTGATCTTCTTTGGTTCGCTTTACCTTTATTCTTAGTTTGCTTTAGTAAACTTTAGAAAAATGGCATATCAAGACAAGAAATGAACGTAGATGACCTTAAACTTTTATTCCGAAAAAAGAGAAGGAAAAGTTAAGTTGAACAAATCAACCTATAAAAGTATACTTTGTACAAGAATTAATGAGGGAGGGATTTGTTATGAGTAGCGAGGCACTTAATGTAAAGGGGGCTGAAAGGAGCAGGGTAAGCGGCTGGGAGTTTTTTCAGAGTCTAGGTAAGACATTTATGCTTCCAGTGGCACTTCTTGCAGCCATGGGGATATTGCTGGGAATAGGAGCTGCATTTACTGGAGGAACAACTATAGAGATGTTTCCCTTTTTAGGGAATCCAGTACTACAGTTTATATTTAATTTTATGATCAAGGTGAGTCTGGTTGCCTTTATATTTCTACCACTGATGTTTGCTGTGGCTATCCCCTTGGGAATGGCAAGGGAGAATAAGGAAATAGCAGCCTTTGCAGGGCTTATTGGATATATATCTCTTCAGCTGGGAGTGAACTTTCACCTTACAGCCAGAGGAATTATGGATGTAACAGATAAAAAGATGATAATGGGAATTGAGAGTATCGATACTGGAGCTCTGGGTGGGCTTATAGTTGGTATACTGGTTTACTTTATCCACGAGAGGTTTCAGTATATAGAGCTGCCAGATGCATTCTCCTTCTTTGGAGGAACGAGGTTTGTAGCAATAGCAACTGTAGTGGTAATGTCGGCAGTGGGGCTTACAGTACCTCTTATCTGGCCATACTTTGCAGCAGGAATAGGAGCAGTGGGAGCTGGGATACAGAAGGCAGGGATCTTCGGACCATTCCTCTTTGGAGCGGGGGAGAGGCTACTACTACCATTTGGACTTCACCACATCCTGGTGGCTACAATAAGGTTTACTGAGGCAGGAGGACAGATTATTACAAGCAGCGGAGAGACAATATCCGGGGCACTGAATATCTTCTACAATCAGTTTGCTCAGGGGCCGTCCCACGTATCGCCAGAGTATACTAGATTTCTTTCCCAGGGGAAGATGCCTACCTTTATCTTTGGTCTGAGCGGAGCAGCACTGGCTATGTACAGATCAGCATTTGCTGAGAACAGAACTAAGGTCAAGGGACTTCTAATATCAGCAGTTGTAGCAGCAGCAGTAGGGGGAATAACTGAGCCTATCGAGTTTATCTTCCTCTTTATTGCACCGGCACTCTACCTCTTCCATACGGTGATGACTGGTCTTGGATTTATGGTGATGGGACTGCTGGGAGTAGCCATCGGAAATACAGACGGAAATATCATAGACTTTCTTGTGTTTGGGGTACTTCAGGGGATGTGGACAAAGTGGTATCTAGTGATTCCAGTGGGAGGAATCTGGTTCGGGATATACTATACGGTGTTTAAGTGGTATATAGAGAAGTACAATATCCTCACTCCTGGAAGGGATAACTCGGATCAGGCAAGTAATGCTGTGGACAGCGGGGATATGGCGGGATATACAGCTAAGATCATGCTTGAAGCCCTGGGAGGAAAGGAAAATATAGTAACGCTGGATAACTGTATCACGAGATTAAGACTTGTGGTAAAAGATGCAAATGTAATACATGTAGAGGCTGTTAAATCAGCTGGTGCTGTAAATGTGGTAAAACTTAGCGACACCAATGTTCAGGTAATTATCGGTACCAAGGTACAGGTAATGAAGAAGCAGATGCAGAAGCTCATCTAAAAAGAAGGAGCAGTTAAATAGAAGTAGAATAAGCCGCTGATTGAAGCTAATTTTGGAACTGAGTGGGAAAGCTTTAATGCTCATCCCTTGAGGAGTTCGAAAAATTAGTGGAGATTGGTGGCTCATTTCTTTAAAGGAAGGATCAGATGGGTAACGGAGGAAGTAATGAATTTTGACAAGGTGGTAGACAGAAGGGGTACCTATTGTACCCAATGGGACTATATAGAGGACAGGTTTGGAGAGGGAAGTGGTGACCTTATCCCTTTCACTATTTCAGATATGGATTTTGAATCTCCCAAGGAGATTGTAGAGGAGCTGGCAACCAGGGTGGATCACAGGGTCTTTGGTTACTCCAGGTGGAATCACACCGAGTATAAGGGATCTGTAAGGGGCTGGTATGGCAGCAGGTGCGGAGCGGAGGTAGAGGAAAGCTGGGTGGCTTATTCACCCTCAGTACTCTACTCTGTGAGTCTTCTTTTAGAGATGATACTAGGTAAGGGCGGCAAGCTTATGACCCATACTCCAAGATACGATGGTTTAACCAAGCTGGTAAAACCCTATGAGCTCTATGAGGTGGAGTTGAAGGAGGGAGAGAAGGGAAGGTTTGAAACGGACTTTGAGAGGATAGAGGAGGGATTTAGAGAGGGGGCTAAGGCTTTTCTTCTGTGTAATCCCCAAAATCCCACGGGAAAGGTATGGAGCAGGAAGGAGCTTCAAAGGCTGGTGGATCTCTGCAAGAGATACGGTGCCTATCTTATCTCAGATGAGATACACATGGATGTGACCAGAAGGGAGTTTACCTCGGTGCTGAACGTAGATACTTCGGTGTCCATAGTAGCCTCATCCCCATCAAAAACCTTTAATATTCCTGCCCTGGGCGGATCCTATGTTATCATTCCCCAGAGGAGAATAAGGGAGGAGTTTGTGGAACACACAAGAAGTATAGATGGTGTATCTACAGCCTCAATATTTGGTGTGTTGGGAACAATTGCAGCCTATAACAGGTGTGAATACTGGCTAGACGGTCTCAATGATTATATCAATGAGAATCTGAGGGAGGTAGCTGAGGAGTTGGATGGCTACAGGGGACTTGAAGTATATATCCCAGAGGCTACCTACCTTATGTGGATAGATTTTAAAGGGACGGGACTTGAACCTGAAGAGTTTCAGAAGCTTTTAATCGAGAGGGGGCGTGTGGCCATAATGTCCGGGGAGCTTTACGGAGATCCCTACAGGATAAGACTCAATGTGGGATGCAGCAGAGAGAAACTCAGAAGGGGAATAGAGGGAATAAAAAAAGCCCTGGATACAAAAAAATAGTGTATAATCCCTCATAGGGGGAGAGATATGGGAGTGAAAAGAAAAGAGATAGATATACTTTTGAATATAGTGGATACCCCACTTACTGTAAGGGAGCTCTCAGAGAAGTTGGGTGACAGCGAGAGGAACCTCAGGTACAGTGTAGAGAACCTGGACTACTACCTGAAGAGATATACAGGTATGGAGATAATGAAAAAAAATAAGAAGCTGTCCGTCTCTCTTACAAGGGAAGAGGCGGATGGTTTTTTGTGTTCCCTGGAAGATGGGGAGTATATATATAGTAATGAGGAGAGAAGAGAGCATATAATGAATACCTTTCTCTTTAGTGAAGAGCCTAAGCTCAGCTACCTGGAGAGGGAGCTGGATGTAAGCAGGACGACTATTAAGAAGGATATGTCGGAACTTCAGAGGGAGCTGGAGAGGTATGGCCTCTCCTTTGAACATGAGGGCAACAGGGTGTTCATAGGGGGGAATGAGAAGAAGCTGAGACACCTTATGATGATGAAGATGATGAAGTATCTGGATAGGTCTGAGAGTTCTCCCTATCCTTTGGAGAAGAGAATAGTAAAGTTGATAGAGGGTAGGAGGAGAGGGCTTCAGAAGAGGGCTCAGGAGGTACTGGAGAGGATAGAGGGGGAGCTTCAGGAGGAATTCTCCTCTGAGTTTAAGAGGATAATGAGGTACTACCTATGGGCTACCCTCTTTAGAGTGGGGAAGGGCAGGTATATACTCAGGAAGCACAACAGTGAATTCCTCAGGAAAACCAGCCAGTTTACCGAGATAGAGAAGGTGATGAAGGAGTATATAGGGGAGGGGTTGGAGTATGAGACCCTTCACCTTACAGAGTACTTTTTGAGCGGGTCCTCCAAGGGGGATTACTATGAGGAGAGAGTAGCCATAGAGCTCTTTACCCTGGGACTCTTGAGGGAAGTGGAGAGAAGTTTAGGTGAGAAGATCTTCTGTGAAGAGGTCTTCAGAGAGATAACCGGTTACCTCACATCTGCCCTCTACAGGATGAAGAATAACTTTGTTCTGAAGTCTGAAGGGGACTTCGCACCTGTGGGGGATGTTGGAGAGATTATCTACAATGTATGTAGGGAGGATGAACTTCTCAGCGAGAGGCTGAGGGGGGAGGAGATGACCTATATCAAAAACCTTATAGAGGATCAGCTAGAGCAGGTGGGTCACAGGGTTATTGAGCTGGAAAAGCTCATGGATATAATTAAGGGAAGTGCAGAGAAGGTGGATGAGGGGAAGCTCGCTCATGAACTTTTAAGGGAGTATGGCAGGTGGATCATACCTTACAAGTCGGAGGAGATGGTGAAGCTGGAGGACCTCCTTCTGGAAGAGAAGGTCTCTGGAAAGAGTGTAGAGGAGGTAGTGGAAGCAGGGGGCGGTATCCTTGCTGAGAAGGGGGTAATCAGGAAAAGAGTAGATTTTTCCTGTTATATCAAGGCCAATGCATTTAAGGGAAGGGAGCTCTCCTGCTACTATATAGGGGATGAAAATATCGTGGTGAAAAGCGGGATACTGATAACTCCTCTCAGGGGCGGGGAGGAGAACGTGATTATCCTGGCTCTCAGGGATGAAATTACCTACCTGGATGCCCTGTGGAAACTGAAGAAAACAGTGGAAAGGGACCTGGCAAAAAACCTCGTTAAGCGTTGAAAATTAAGTACTTGACACTGTATAGATAAATATAGTAAAATTTCTCGTTGATTGTTGCAAAATCATTTTTATATGGTTGTTCAAAAGACCTATAAGAATGATTTTTTTATCTTAAAAGTTTAATAATATTAAATTTCAAAATTGATTTTATACGAGGTATAAATCCCATATAATTGATATTTAAGTGTTATGTTTTGAAGGATCGACAGTTTTTTTTAATTTTAAGTTTATAAATATTAATCTTAGAGGTTAATTTTATATTAGTTTGGAGGAAGAATTATGGGAAAAGGAAATATAAGGATAGATTCTGTAAGGAAATCCTTTGACGGAGTAGAGGTACTAAAAAACGTAAGTTTTGAGATAAAGGGAGGGGAATTCTTCTCTATACTGGGACCTTCTGGGTGTGGTAAAACTACTCTTCTTAGGATGATAGCAGGATTTATAGAGGCGGACAGCGGAGCTATATATCTTGGAAAGGAAGATATTACCCACCTCAGCCCCAATAAAAGAAATGTGAATACGATCTTTCAGACCTATGCACTTTTTCCTCACTTAAGTATATATGAAAATATAGCCTTTCCCCTTAGACTTAAGAAGATAGCTAAGGAGAAGATAGACAGAGAGGTAATGAAGTATCTGGAGATGGTAAAGCTCTCGGACCACGCTAAGAAGTATCCCCACCAGCTTTCTGGAGGACAGAAGCAGAGGGTTGCCATAGCAAGAGCCCTTATCAACAAGCCAAAGGTTCTTCTTCTGGATGAGCCACTTTCAGCTCTGGATGCCAAGCTGAGACAGCACATGCTTATCGAACTGGATACAATCCACGATGAGGTGGGGATCACCTTTGTATTTGTAACTCACGATCAGCAGGAAGCTCTCAGTGTGTCGGACAGGATAGCTGTAATGAAGGATGGAAACGTACTCCAGATAGGAACTCCAAATGAGATCTATGAGAGCCCTGCTTCAGCCTTTGTGGCGGACTTTATCGGAGAGACCAACTTCATCGAGGGAGAGGTTGTAGAGATAGAGGAGGAGTTCGGTTATATGGAGTCTCCTAACTACGGGAGGATAAAGTTTGAACTGGATAAGAAGGTAGAGGTAGGAAACAGGGTGAAGCTTACCATAAGACCGGAGAAGGTCAAGATATCCAAGGCTAAGCCGAGATATCTTGACGGGAACGACAATATCTTCAAGGGGAGGGTAGAGGAGGTTATCTACTCAGGATTCCAGAGTAAGTTCTTTGTTACAGTTGGAGAGAAGACCTTTAATGCCTTTAAGCAACACGTAGACTTCTTTGAGGAGGATGCAGAGACTATCCACTGGAAGGATGAAGTATATGTGGTGTGGGACTCTGCAGACAGCTTCCTTGTAGAGGTGATGTAGATGAAGGAAAACAAGAGGACAAGCTTTGCCTACTCTACTCCCATAACTCTGTGGCTGACCACACTCTTTGTGCTGCCAACCTTAATTGTAGTAGCATACAGCTTCCTTAAGAAGGGGCTCTACGGTGGAGTGGAGTGGATCTTTTCAGTAGAGGGGTATAACTTCTTCAAGAGTTCATACTTCCTTAAGATAACGTGGAATACCCTGGAGATATCTGTGGTGGCAACGGTTCTTACTGTGCTTATAGCTATACCGGTGGCTCTCTATATAGCCACATCTAAGTATAAGCATATGCTTCTCTTCCTTATAATAATACCCTTTTGGACAAACTTTCTTATAAGGATATACTCCTGGATAGCTCTTCTGGGAAACAATGGACTGCTGAACAACCTTCTTATGAGGCTTGGATTTGAGCAACATCAGTTTTTATACAATAAGTTTGCAGTGGTGCTGGTAACGGTATATGCCTACCTCCCCTATGCTATATTGCCCCTCTACTCTACAATAGAGAAGTTTGACTTTTCCATTATAGATGCAGCGAGGGATCTGGGAGCAACAAGGTGGGAAGCCTATATGAAGATATTTCTTCCCAATATAAAACCGGGAATAATAACGGCGGTACTATTTACATTTATACCTGCCCTTGGTTCCTATGCCATACCACAACTTGTGGGAGGGAATGACTCGCAGATGCTGGGAAATATAATTGCAAGGGAGCTGACAATTACGAGGGACTGGCCTAAGGCAGCTGCCATATCCACAATTCTTATTGTGGTGACTATAGGTCTGATACTCTACTTTGCAAAATACGACAAGGAACATCAGGAGGTGTAGGATGAATAAGAAAAAGTTTTCAATGACTATGTTTATACTGACCATAATATTCTTCTACCTGCCCCTTGTGGTACTGGTGGCCTACTCCCTTAACGGTGGAAGGGGAGTAGCATGGGAGGGATTCTCAGGTAAGTGGTATGAGGAGCTCTTCCTTCACTCTGAGAGACTGTGGACCTCCTTTAGATACAGTATTATAATTGCCCTTACATCGGCGGGGCTTTCAACAGTTATAGGTACCCTGGGAGCGATAGCTCTTCACTGGTATAACTTTAAACATAAGAAGTACCTTCAGGTAATATCCTACCTGCCCCTGGTACTTCCAGATATAATAATGGGGGTATCCCTCCTGATACTCTTCAGTACTGTGAAGTTTAAGCTGGGACTTATGAGTATCTTCCTGGCTCACACTACATTTAATATCCCTTTTGTATTGTTTATAGTGCTGTCCAGACTCCATGAGTTTGATTTCGCTGTGGTGGAAGCAGCCTATGACCTTGGAGCTACTGAGAGGCAGGCTCTGACAAAGGTGATACTACCTACGCTGATGCCTGGAATAGTTTCAGGATTCCTTATGGCTATTACACTATCTCTGGACGATTTTGTAATAACCTTCTTCGTGGCTGGGCCTGGATCATCTACACTGCCGCTGCACATCTACTCTATGATTAAGTTTGGGGTGTCGCCGGTGATCAATGCACTGTCGGTGATTCTGATTGCAGGTACTGTGGGACTGGCACTCTCAACAAAGAAGATACAGAAGTATATGTTGAGTTAAGTTCATTTCTTGTCATGACACAAGAAACGAACCAAAGAAAGTCTAGTCCTGCGCAATGTCTACTTAAGCAAGTTGTTAATATACGACCTTTGAGAGCTACAATCTTCTTTTTAAGAGGTACAACATATTGCGTAACAGTCGATAAACTTAATTAGTTTAACGGTCTAGTAGGTTTAAAAAGTACAAAGCTACATCGACTACTTCGGACATCTTAAAAAAATATAATCTCTAATAAAAATGTGATGATTCTTAGGTTTATAGAGAAGTATTTGAATGGCCGACTGCAGATAGCTTTTAGGATAGACAATTGAAAATTAAAGAAGAAAAAATAAAGAATGGAGGAAAAAGATTATGAAGAAGATATTATTGGTACTATTTACCCTTGTTCTGCTTACAGCGTGTGGCGGAAGCAAGGAGAAGAAGAATGAGCTTTACCTGTTTAATTGGTCGGACTATATCCCAGATGAGCTGATAACTAACTTTGAGACTGAGACTGGGATCAAGGTTATAACGGACTACTTCTCATCCAATGAGGAGATGTATGCCAAGGTAAAGGCCGGAGGAGCTGGATATGATATCGTGGTTCCGTCTACAGACTACGCAGAGATCATGATGAACCAGGGGATGTTAGAGAAGCTGGACAAGTCTAAGCTGTCTAATATAGATCAGCTAAATGAGGAGCTGGCTTCCAAGATCGTATTTGACAAGGAACACGACTATGTGATTCCTTACGCTGTGGGAGCTACTGGAATAGCTGTAAATACTAAGTATGTAGAGGACTACCCTAAGTCATTTGATATCTACAACAGAGAGGATCTTAAGAACAAGATGACTCTTCTAGACGACATGAGAGAGGTAATGGCAAGTGCTCTTATTATTGCAGGACACTCACCAGAGTCTTCAGACCCTGTAGACCTTGCAGATGCCAAGGAGATCATTTTAGGATGGAAGAAGAATATCCTGAAGTTTGATACTGAGAGCTTTGGTAAGGGGTTTGCCAACGGAGAGTACTGGGTAGTGCACGGTTACTATGAGAATATCATAGCTCACCTAACAGATGAGCAGGCTGAGAATGTGGACTTCTTCCTGCCGGAGAAGGGAGCTCAGATGTATATCGACAGTATGGCTATCCTTAAGGGTGCTAAAAACGTGGAGAATGCCCACAAGTTTATCAACTACATCCACAGACCAGATGTATATGTACAGATAGTTGATTACCTTGAGACTCCGTCTATCAATAAGGGAGCAGCTGAGATAAGGGAGACTACACCAGTTTATACAGTAGAGGATCTGGCTCATGCAAGTCTTATGAGGGACCTGGGAGAGGCTCTTGCGGTTCAGAGTGAGACATGGAATGAAGTTCTAACGCAGTAAAGCCCCACATATATTAAAAAATCTAAAGAAGTCTTAGTGATAAATAAGAGTAATAAATGTTGGTTGATAGAAAAAAAGATGTCCTTTGGGGCATTTTTTTTGTAATAAGGAATTATTGAAGATATACTTTCGATTACAGGAAGTGCTAGAATAACACAGAAAACAATAAAAAAATGATAAAAATGAACTAAATATACAAAATTATAGATGGAAGAGAGACATAAAATAATAGAATTAAATTTTAAATCATAGTGAAAAAATATGATGAAGCGCAATATTTTCTTTAAAGTAAAGAGGAGGGCAAAGGGGCTTAGTAATAAAGTGGGTGACAAGATTAAAAAATTGAAAAAACGTGAAAGGTGAATAGGTGAGATAGTTGCCTTTATTGGAAATAAAGGTTTAAATAGAGAATTGAGTAGAATAGAAACTCATTTTTAGAATATTATAGTTATACCTTAGAGGTTTTGAACGGATAAAAAACAAAAAAAGGTTCTAGACAGTTTTGTACTTAAAAATACATTAAAAGTTTAGAATATTAGAAAAAATAGGCTGAAGAAGGGGAAAATAAATTTTGTAATAGAGGAGTTTTCTGATAAAATATTAAGGTTAAGTAAAATATAGAAGAATTAGCTATATAAATGTAAGTAAGGGAGGGATAATATGGGGGAACCTTTAGTTAGTATTATAATGCCATGTTATAATGTTAAAAAGTTTTTAGAGGAAGCGATTGTAAGTGTATTGGAGCAGACCTATAAAAATTATGAACTGATTGTAATAGATAATGGGTCTACAGACGGAAGCCTTGATATTATTCACAGGTATGAAATAGAACATGAAAAAATAAAGATCTTTAAGGCAGATAAGAATCGAGGGGTAGTGGGAGCAAGGAACATAGGTATAAGAGCAGCTCAGGGGAAGTATATTGCTTTTCTTGACTCAGATGATGTTTGGCACTCAGATAAACTTTCCAGACAGATAGGATTCATGGAGGAAAATGCAATCAACCTAAGCTGTACCAACTATAATATTATCTCTGAAGAGGGGGATGATATTTTGGATTTTATCCTGAGGGTTAAAGAGATAGATCATAAAGAAAACCTTAAATATAATCATTTGGGGTGTTCCACGGTAGTTTACAATCAGGAGACGCTTGGAAAGCAGTATTTCTTCAAGAAAGCAAAGTATAAAGAGGATTATGGATTGTGGCAAAAAATACTAAAAAATGGAGAAAAAGCTCATGTATGTGAGAAACCACTGGTAAAATACAGGTTGAGGGAGAATTCAATATCGGCCGACAAGGTGAAGATGGCAAGGGAGCAGTGGAGATTTTACAAGAGAGTAGAGGGGTTTGGGAATGTGAAAACGGGCTACTACTTCTCAGCTTACACTCTTAAGAATATAGGAAAGAATCTAAGTATAAAATTTAAAAATAGATTTAATGGAAAGGGATAATTATGTTAAGGACAGTTAATAGATTTATAGGGGATTTAAAAAAATATAAGGAATATATAATTTATTCAACAAAATCAGATTTAAAAAGACAGGTAGCAGGAACACTATTCGGATATTTGTGGTGGCTGCTGGATCCACTTCTTCATATGTTTGTATATACTATCTTAGTTACAATTATTTTTAGAAGGGACCAGCCAGCGTTCCCTCTCTTTGTATTTTGTGCATTATTGTCTTGGAAGTGGCTTACTAGTTCTCTGGGAAGTAGTACCACCTGCATAAAAAGAAAGGCTGGAATTATTAGACAGATCTATCTTCCTAAATTTGTTCTGCCGCTTATAGATGTTGCGACTAACTTTGTAAAGTTTTTATTTGGGATCATCATTTTATTAATGATGATGGGGATATATAGAATTACTCCAACATGGCATATGCTCGAAATAGTTCCAATTTTAATTGTCAACTTTCTTTTTATCTATGGTATTAGTCTTAATTTTGCACATGTTGGAGCACTGTATTCTGACTTTAAAAATGTAATAAGTCATATGTTGCGTTTGTGGTTTTATGTCTCTCCAGGGATATATAGTTTATCCAGAATACCAGAGAAATATAGGTGGGTATGGAAGTTAAACCCAATTACCTCATTTTTTGAAAGTTATAGAAATGTGTTTATGTATGGAGCACCTCCTATGTATAAAGAGTTGGCAGTATGGTCAGTAGTAAGTATAATTATTCTTTTTGCAGGGATACATAAGATTTATAAATTTGATAAGAACTATGCTAAGGTGGTTTAAGAATGGATAAAAATATTATAGAAGCAAGAAATCTTACGTTAGAATATACTCTTATAAAGAGAACCGATTTGAAAAGAGGGATAATGGGGGCTTTAAAAAAGCATTCAGAAAAGAAAAAGTTTAAAGCTCTAAATGATGTTTCGTTCGAGATAAAGCATGGAAAAAAAATTGGATTAATCGGTTCCAATGGTTCTGGAAAATCCACACTTCTGAGGATGCTGGCGGGGACAATGGCTCAAGATAGTGGAGAGCTGAAGATAGACACGGAATCGGTATCCCTTATGGCTTTGGGAGTCGGTTTTGAAGGTGAGCTGAGCGGCAGAGAAAATATATATATAAATGGATTACTATTAGGATATTCTAAGGCTCAGATAGATGAAAAGCTAGAGGAGATAATTGAATTTTCAGAGCTAGAGGGATTTATAGAAAATCCTATAAAGACTTACTCTTCAGGGATGAAATCTAAACTTTCCTTTGCCATTGCAGCTCATATAGAGCCTGAGCTTCTCCTTATAGACGAGATATTCAGTGTGGGAGATGCGAAGTTTAGAAAGAAGAGTGAAGCTAAGATAATGAGCTTAATTCATGATGAAAGAACAGTGGTAATGGTATCTCATAATATGGGGATTCTAGAGAGACTTTGTGATGAGGTAATCTGGTTGGAAAAGGGTAAGATAAAGATGCAGGGTGAGGCTAAAAAAGTTTTAGAAGAATATAAGCTCGAAAATAAATAGGAGGAGAATTGTGGTCATTTATATAACCTCAGAGAAAAAAGACCTTTTACAATCTACGACAGCTCTATTAAGTTTCAAAGAGTCTCTACCCAATAGTGGAATAAACTACTATCTATTTACAGAAAAAAGTGAAATAAAATCAGAGGTACTTCAGAGGATCAGTAACTTCGGGATTGATATATTTGACTTCAAAGAGTTAAAAAGTGAGACTTACTTTTCGGATAGTAAGTTAGGAATTTTAGAGAAAGTAGCGTTAACAGTTCCAATTTTTGCTCTAAATAAAGGTTATGACTATTCTGTAAAAATCACTAAAGACACCCTTTGTAAAGGCAAAATTAACGAGCTAAACTTACCTAAAAGAAAGATTGTGTTCGCTGCTGGGAAGTCAGAAAATACACTCTTAGATCATACAGAAAATAATATTTTTTACAAAGACCGGTATAAAATTGGGAAAAAAACTCAGGAAAAAATAGCGATAAAGACAGAGCTTATTATTATAAATAACCTGCAATATGCAAAGTATGATATAGTGAAAAAAATAAATGATGTAGTGGAGAATGCAATCAATGTAAAAAATGGAAACAATGTTGAAATGATTCTGAATATGGTTATAGGCTTTTACTCCATCCCTTTTAAATATATTAATACTTTTAACTTTGTTAAAATTGCAAAAGAAAGAAATAAAATAATAAAAACTTTGGAAAAGCTTCATATTCAAAGAAAAATTATGGTTAAATTCTTCTTTGAAAGAATATGGAAAGGCAGGGGAAAGTAATATGAAAATTTTATTTTTAGCTACTTCTAATATTAATGCTGTTGGTGGAGATACAGTTCAGCTTTGTGCTAATATGAATATGTACGCTCAAGAAAATGAAGTTCATTACTTTTCCAGGTACAAACTTTATCATTCGGCAAACATAGAGGGGCTTTGTGAGAACATAGAGATGATTTTTCCTACAATAGAGCATGAAATTAATGAATTTTCTCTGAGTATTTCAAAATATATTAAGTACGCTGAGAGAATTGATGAAGAAGAAAATTTTGATTGGCTGTATGTAAGAGGCTCTGAACTTATAAAAGAGATTACTAAAGGGTCAAGATTAATTGAAAAAACAATAGTATATATAACAGACTATGAAACGTTGGAAGAAGAGGAATATATCAAAATTTTTAAAAAAGCCAGACTAATAAGGTGCCAAAGTAAACAACATATGAATATGTTAATTGAAAAGTACGGTGTTAAAAAAGATCAAGTTTTTGTCTCTCCTCCTATTTTAGAACCGATACCAGACATTTATAAGCAATCGAGAAGTTATGATATTGCTTATATAGGAAAAGTTCATAGGGACTGGAAGGTAGATGAATATCTAGAAATTCTTAAATTAGGAAAATATAAGGGCGCTCTTGCTTATTCAAGATTTTCAAAATATAGTGAGGATGAAATAGTTAAATTTGAAAAAGAGTTAGACTATCTAAAAGAAAACTGTGGACTTTTAGCTTTTAAAGGTATAAGTCGTGAGGAGTCATTGGAGCTTGCCTCACGAGCTAAAATAGGATATGCTTTTAGAAGTGAAAAGATAGATAATGAAAATTCATTTGAAATATCTTCAAAACTTTTAGAGTACTGTGAATTAGGGGTGGTACCGGTGTTACGCCGAACAGCAATTCACGAGGAAATTTTTGGGGAAGAGTTTATAGGATATTGCGAAGATTTAGAAGAATGTAAGGAAAAAATAGAGACAATCTTGAACCTAGATGATTTTACATTAAAAAAAATTAGGTCAAAGTTAAAAGAAAATGTGAAATTGTTTTATGTAAATGCTGTTTATGAAAATATTAAAAGGTCACTGATAAGTATTTAAATGAAAACAACATACAAAGAAAAAATATGAATAAGGAGTGGAAAATGATAAAACCTTTGGACAAGATATATGAGGCATATTTTAATAGTATGGGTGAAAAATTTGGAGAAAAAGTAAGAAAAAGAATACATTGGATCTGTCAAAAAGCAGAAGGAGAAAAAATACTGGATATTGGTTGTTCTCAAGGAATCGCTAGCATTCTTCTTGGAAGGGAAGGAAAATCAGTTTTAGGTTTGGATTTATTAGAAGAATCGATAGAATTTGCTAAAGAAATGCTTGCAAAAGAGGAGTCCACTACTAAAGAAAGGGTCATCTTTAAAAGTGAAAATTTTATGAATTTTGACTTTAAAGATGAAAAATATGATACGATCCTTTTAACAGAAGTATTAGAGCATGTTACAGATCCTAAAAGGTTTGTAGATAAGGCGAAAATGTTACTTAAAAATAATGGGAGAATGGTTGTTACTGTTCCCTTTGGAATAAATGATTATTTTGATCATAAAAAAACTTATTATGTAAATGATATTTTAGAGCTTATTCCTGATGATTTTGAAGTAAAAGATCTGAATATTATGGGGAGCTGGGTAGGAGTAGTTGCTAAAAAGAGTTCTAATAAAGAGAATAGTTTAGAGTATAAATATTTCTTGAAGAAAGCAGAAGAGGGATTTTTTACTCAAGAGCAAGAACTTTTAAAGTTTAAAAAGAGACTTCAAAAAAATATTAGTGTATTAAAAGAAGAAAAACAGCTTTCTGAAAGGAAGTTAGAAAAATTAGAGGTTTTAGAGAAAGCCAATGAAACCCTCGAAAAAAAGTTAGAGAAAGCCAATAAAGAAATTGAGAAATTAAAGTTGGAGCAATTAAAGCTACTTAACTCAGAAGAGAAAGCTTTGCTAGAGCTGAAGAAGGTAGTCAAAAAAAATAATATTTTATCCAATTCTAAGCTAGGAAGATTAACAATAAAGTACTGGGACTTCAGAAATAATATTAAGAAAAAGAGAGGCTTGTAATGGTAATAGATATAGAAAAAAGACTTCGAGAAATATCGAAATTAAAAGAAAAATTAAATCCAGCACATAGAGTAGATGATTCTAACAACAATTATACAGCTGGTGAAATCAACAAGGGGAATTATGATATAAAGTTTCTTGAGACAATTAGTGATATCTCAGAAAAAATACCTCAAAGTAATGGGTCGCGATATTATAAAAAACTAGATATTAAGGTTGGAATTATTGCAGATGAATTTTTATATAATTCATATAAGGAAATAGCTGAATTTGTGTATATAACTCCAGAAAACTATAAGGATAAAATACCCGACATTGATTTATTACTAGTTGTCAGTGCTTGGAAGGGTTTAAATGATGAATGGGTAGGCCTGACACAAAAAGCTCCGGATAAAAGAAATGTTTTGTTTAAGATTATAGAAAAATGTAAGAAAAATAAAATAAAAACAGTCTTCTACAGTAAAGAGGATCCGGTAAACTATGAACGTTTTATAGAAATAGCCAAAAAATGTGAATATGTATTTACTTCAGCCAAGGAAAAGATAGAAGATTATAAAAAAGAATGTGGCCACGAAAATGTAGATGTACTAACGTTTGGAATTAATCCGATTTATCATAATCCTATAGGACTGAGAAACTTTAATTTTGAAAAAAAAGTGGTTTTTTCAGGATCATGGATAGCTGAAAAATATCCTGAAAGAGGTCCGGAAACAATAGATATCTTTGACGGCATACTAAGAGCTGACCATGGTTTGAAAATAATTGATAGGAATTTCAACTTGAATCTAAAGAAATACAAGTTCCCTGAACAATACACTGAATTTGTATCTCCGGCAATAAATCATGAAAAACTACAAAAAGTTCACAAGCTCTATAACTGGGCTATTAACTTAAATAGTATTAAAGACAGTTTTTCAATGTTTGCTAATAGAGTTTATGAACTGCAAGCAATGGGAAATATATTACTATCTAATTATAGTATAGGGGTAAATTGTCTTTTCCCAAATGTTTTTATAGTAAACGATGGATCAGAAGTACAAAGAATTCTAAATGGGTTTAATGAGAAGGAGCTATATAGACACCAAGTACTAGGAATTAGAAATACGATGTCAGGGCATTGTAACTTTGACAAACTTCAAAGGTTATTTAGTATTGCTAAAAAAAATTATGAGTTTACTCCTCCTTTAGTAACTATATTATATGACAAGCTAACTGAGAGTATTCAAGAATCTTATAAAAGACAAACATATGAAAATAAAGAGCTGGTTTCAATAGAGGATTTTTCAATGAATCAGTATGAAAAATCAGATATCATTTGTTATTTTTCTGAAGAATATCTCTATGAAGAGTTTTATATTCAGGATATGGTAAATGGGTTTAAATATACTGACTCGGATTATATCACAAAGGATATGTATTATGAGGGCGATAAATTAGTCGAAGGAATTCAAAACAATTATGTCAGTTATATCAAAGATGAAGCAAGAACATTGTATTGGAAAAACTCCTTTACATATGAAGCTTTTAAAAAGAGAAAAATTGTAGGGAAAGTAGGCAACGGATACAGTATAGATCCTTTTGAAATAGAAGCTATCAATGAAAGAGTCGGAAAAATAAAAAAAGACTATAAACTATCATTAATAATACCTACTTATAATAATGGAGACCACTTGTGGAGTAAGTGTTTTAACAGTCTGAAAAGAAGTACTATGTTTAATGATATAGAAATAATTATTGTGGATGATGGTTCTACTGACAATTATACACCTAAAATCGTAGAGAGATTAGGAAGGCATTATGCCAATGTTAAGACATACTTCTATAATGATGGAGGAAGCGGAAGTGCTTCAAGGCCAAGAAATAAGGGAATAGAATTGTCAACTACAGAATTAATAACTTATCTAGATCCTGATAATGAAGCGGTTAATGATGGTTACTATAAATTGTATAAAAAAATGTTGTCAACCAATTCAGATATTGTAATAGGTGATTACTTGAAATTAACAAATAAAAAATCTCTTTTTTCTGTAAAGCATTTTTACCAAAAGGACATTAACAGTCCAAGAGATTATTTATTAAAAACTAATTTTAGAGCTCAAAGTATACAAGCATTAATAGTGAAAAAAGAAATTATAACAAAAAATTCTTTAGAGATGATTGAAGGAGCAATAGGACAAGATACTTTGTTTTTTCAAGAGTTAATTTTAAATTCTAAAAATATTATTTTTATAGATGAATTAATACACCTATACTATGCTGCAGTAGAAGGATCTGCAGTAAATAATATTTCAAGAAAATTTTTTGAGAGATACTTAATTATGGAAAAGGGAAGACTCGAAGCACTTGAATCCTATGGGTTACTAAAAAGTTATAAAGAGCAGAAATTTGAGTATTATTATAAAAACTGGTATTTAGAAAAATTAAAAAAAATAAAGCCTGATGACTATCTTTATGCTAAAAAGGTCTTATTGGAGATATTTAACCTGTATTCGACTTCAGGTAAAATAAAAGATGAAGAAATTAGAAAATTTGTTAAATCTTGATTTTCATAAGTTGATTTTATGTTGTTAATTCAAGTTAGCAAAATTTAAAAGAAAGTAATTAATAATATAAATTAAAATACTAAAAGGAGAGAAACTAGAAGATGAAAAAAATTAATGTAATTGGATTGGGGTACATAGGATTACCTACAGCTCTTATGTTCGCAAAAAGCGGAGTTAGCGTTGTAGGAACAGATTATAACAAGGAGTTGGTTGACTCTTTAAATAGAAATGAGCTAACCTTTGAGGAGGAAGGCCTTGAGGAACTATTCAAAGATGCTCGTACAAACGGGATAGAATTTTCAACGGAGTATCAGAAAACAGATACATATATAATAACAGTACCAACGCCATATTTAAAGGAATCTAAAAAATTAGATCCTAAATATGTAATATCTGCAGTAAACTCTGTGCTGGATATCTGTGAAAAAGGGACTAAGCTTATAATCGAGTCAACTATATCACCAGGTTCTATTAATAAGTTTGTAAGACCTGCCATTGTAGAGAGAGGATTTATTATAGGAGAGGATATTCACCTTGTTCATGCACCAGAGAGAATTATTCCGGGAAATATGATATATGAACTTGAATATAACTCAAGAACGATCGGTGCAGACAGAAAAAAAATTGGTGAAGAAGTTAAAGAACTTTATAAAAGCTTCTGTAAAGCAGACATAGTGGTAACTGATATTAGATCTGCTGAGATGTCTAAGGTAGTAGAAAACACATTCAGAGATATAAATATTGCATTCGCCAATGAGCTAACTCAGATTTGTAGAGAGGATGATATGGATGTATATGAAATTATTAAAATAGCTAATATGCACCCTAGAGTGAATATATTACAGCCAGGTCCAGGTGTAGGAGGACATTGCATTTCTGTAGACCCTTGGTTTCTAGTGGGAGACTACCCTGATCTAACTAACTTAATATTGAATGCAAGAAAGATAAATGATTCTATGCCAGATCATGTGCTAAAAAGAATAAGAGATATCATGAGAGAGCATAAAATTACAGACATTTCTGAAATTGGGTTATACGGTCTTACTTATAAGGAAAATGTAGACGATATGAGAGAGAGTCCGACACTACAGCTTTTAGAAAAGATGGATGAGCACCTAGCTTTTGGTGTAAAGGTATTTGATCCATTTATAAAAACTAAGCAGGTAGATAACCAGTTTGTAAGTTTTGAGGATTTTGTGGATCAAGTGAAAATAGTAGTTGTACTAGTAGGTCATGATCATATCAAAGAAAACATGGATAAAATCAAAGATAAGTTAGTTTTAGATACTAAAAACATTTGTACTTTTGAGAGTGCTTATAAACTGTAGTGTTTTTTTTCTTAGGTTTAATTTATTTAAGCAGAGTTCAGTAAGAGTTTAATTTTATTTAGTTTATTAAGGAAAAGACAGGAAATTCCTGTCTTTTTCTTAAAGTAGAGAAGTTGAGTATCTTATAGAAAAAAATTATAACAAATAGGAATAATGATAAAGCTAATAAAAAATAAAATATTTAAGAAATAAGAATTAATAGAGAGTTATTAAATTTTTGCTAAAAAAGTATGCTTGGAGGAGAGAATGAACAAGATAAAGGTAATGACAGTATTTGGAACCAGGCCAGAGGCCATAAAGATGTGTCCATTGGTGAAGGCACTGGAAAGAGATGAAAGGTTTGAATCAATTGTGTGTGTAACAGCACAGCACAGAGAGATGCTGGACTCTGTACTTGAGATATTTAATGTAAAGGCAGACTATGATCTGAATCTCATGAGTCACGGACAGACGATAATAGATATTTCCAGCAAGGTGCTTTACGGAGTAGATGAGGTAATAAAGAAAGCCGAACCTCACATTGTGCTGGTTCATGGAGATACCTCTACAACTCTTAATGCAGCTCAGGCGGCTTTTTACAATAAGGTTCCTGTAGGCCATGTGGAAGCTGGACTTAGAAGCGGAGATCTTTTTTCTCCATACCCAGAAGAGTTCAACAGAAAGCTAGTGGGAGGATTTGCAGATATACATTTTGCTCCAACAAAGGGAAATGTTAACAACCTTCTTAAGGAGGGAATAGCGGAGGAAAAGATTTCCTTAACTGGTAATACAGTAATTGATGCATTGTTTGAAGTGATAAGAAATGACTTTATATTTGAGGATGAAGTATTGAAAAATGTAGATTTTAACAATAAAAAAGTAATTTTATTAACCTGTCACAGAAGGGAAAACTGGGGTAAGCCAATGGAGGATATCTTTTCTGCAGTCAAAAAAATAGTGGCTGAAAATGAGGAGGTTGAAGTAGTTTTCCCTGTACATCTAAACCCTAAAATCAGAGAGTTAGCGAATAATGTGTTTGGCGAAGTTGAAAGAGTTCATCTTATTGAACCCCAGGACTATGAACCATTTGTAAATTTAATTTCTAAGTCACACTTAATTATGACTGACTCAGGTGGGATTCAGGAAGAAGCTCCTGCATTAGGTAAACCAGTGGTAGTTCTTAGAACTGAAACGGAAAGACCAGAAGCTGTGGAAGCCGGAACGGTAAAAGTAGTAGGAGTAGATAAAAATGTTATAATAAAAGAAGTAAACAAGCTTCTAGTGGATAAACACGCCTATGAGCATATGGCTAATGCAGTTAATCCCTATGGTGATGGTAAGGCATGCGGAAGAATACTGGAAGATATTGTAGAAAGGTTTATGTAGATGTTAAATAAAAAAAAAATTAAGAACTTACTTTTTAACTTTATAATATTTATGTATTCTTCAATGATATTTATTCTGAGTCTCATTATTAAGGGGTTCTTTAAAAATAGAAAGATCTGGTTAATATGTGAGACAGATGTGACTGCTCAGGATAATGGATATCACTTTTTTAAGTGGATGAGGGAAAATCATCCTGAAATAGAGACCCACTACTTGATAAATAAGAGATCAAAGGATTATGAGAAGGTGGCGAGTCTGGGGAATGTTGTTTCCAGGCTCAGCTTTTATCATATACTCTACCTCTTTATGGCAGAAAAACATATTGGGACCCATGATTACAGGCATTGGGCATATCCAGGCAAAAGATCAATATTTCAGAAATACTTTGAAAAGCATCTAAAGGGTGAATTTATACAATTACAGCATGGAATTCTTCATATGAGAGGGGAAAGAGGATTTCATTACAATCCTATGGAAGCTAAATATGATAAGGTGATAGTTTCTTCAGAGTGGGAAAAGAGGTTGTTGAATGAGCACTTTGGGCATCCTGACCAAAATTTAATAGTAACAGGACTTGCAAGATATGACAACTTGTATAAGAGTGATGTAGTAGAAGATCAGATATTCTTTATGCCAACCTGGAGAAAGGCAATAAGAAAGAGGGAGTTATTTATATGTTCAGACTACTATTTAAAAACTAAAGAGATCCTTGAAGATAAAAATCTTTTAAAAAAACTGAGGGAAAAGAAAATCAAAGTAAAGTTTTATCTCCATATAAAATTACACAAATTTATAGATTTATTTCAAGAGTTAGAAAATGATGTTATAGAGATAGTTGAAGCAGGAGATGAAGATGTGCAGACTCTTTTGAAGAAGAGTAAACTTCTTATAACGGATTATTCAAGTATTTCTTTTGATTTTATTTATATGGAGAAGCCAGTTCTTTTTTATCAATATGACTACAAAGACTATATAGAAAGTTATAGAGTTCAAGGCTATGAGGAATATAAAAATGATAGATTTGGATATATAGCTTATAACTCAAAGACTCTAATTGATAAAATTATCTATTACCTAGATAATGATTTTAAGGCAGAAGAAGAGTATATTAAAAAAAGTAATAAGTATTTTAAATTTAGAGATAATAATAATTGTCAGAGGATATATAATGAAATCATTGAACCGAGTAAAAAGGATTGCAAGTAGAATTGTAAAATGTGATAAAAAATCCATTTCATCAAAGGTTTTTAAAACTTTAAGTGGAATTTTAAAAGGGGGAGCAGCCCTTCTGTTAAGCAGAATTTTGAGAAGGAAGAGTACATGGCTCATAGGTGAGACAGATATTACAGCCCAGGATAATGGTTACCACCTCTTTAAATATGTCAGGGAAAACTACCCTGAAAAAGAGTGCTATTATCTTCTAGATAGAAAGTCACCAGATAAAGAGAAGGTAGAAATGCTGGGGAATGTTGTCTATCACGGAACATTTAAACACTTACTTTACCTTTTTCAGACTGAAAAGCATATAGGGAGTCATGATTACAGGTACTGGCACTATCCCGGATACAGCAAGATCTTTTCCAAATTTTTCGGTAGTTTTATAAAAGGAAAGTTTATCCAGATACAGCATGGGATTATTCATATAAAATCCGAAAGGGGTTTTCATTATGATCCTGAAAAGCCCTATGATGTAATATGTGTTAGTTCCCAGTATGAAAAAGTTCTTCTTAGGGATCATTTTGGTCACTCAGAAGAGGTGCTTAAAATTACAGGTCTCTGCAGGTATGATAAACTGGAGAATCAGGAAGTAGATGAAAAATCTATTATATTCATGCCAACCTGGAGGAAGGGACTGCATAAAAAAGAAGAGTTTTTATCTTCGGAGTACTACAGGCGGATAGAAGAATTCCTTTCTGATGAGGGGTTTATATCGCTATTGAGGACTCAAGGTATCAAGCTAGTTCTCTATCTACATGTAAAATTACAGCATCATAGCAGGTATTTTGAAAAATATGAAAATGATGTGGTGAGGGTAGTAGGATTAGGGGAAGAAAGTGTACAGGAGCTTATAAAAAAGGGGAACCTTATGATAACTGATTATTCCAGTGTTTCCCTGGATTTTGCCTATCTAAATAAACCGGTGCTATTTTATCAGTGGGATTTTTCGGAATATGTAGAGGGCTATGATGTGCAAAATCCAAAAGAATATCAGGAGATGAGGTTTGGTTATATCTGCAAGACTAAGGGTGAGCTTTTGGAGCATGTAGAAGAGTACCTATTAAATGACTTCCAAGTGAACCCAATTCATGGAGAAAAATCAGACTTATACTTTGAATATCGAGACCGAAACAATTGTAAAAGAGTTTATGAGGTCATTGAGGGGTTATAGTATGAAAAAATTAATATCTGATGTTTTGAATTTAATTCTCAGTTCTACAAAGCTTTTTCTGGCTTTTCTTTTAAAGGGTTTGATCAGGGAAAAACCTGAATCTTATATCATAGGTTCCAACTATGGAACAAAAAGAAGCGATAATGCGAAGGCTCTCTATAATTACATAAAATCTTTAGGAAAAGAGGTTTATTTTATAGAGGATATCCCAACGGGTAAAAATAGTTTGAAAAGGGGCAGCTTTAAATCCTTTATATACTATTTTAAAGCTAGTGGAGTTTTTTATTCTCATAGCTTCTCAGATATTCTTCCAAGTATGCATAAAGCAGGAATGATTGTTAAATATCTTGGTGGACCTAAAAAAGTATTTATACAGCATGGAGTCATATTTACTAAAAAGATAAATAACTATGTAAAATCTTTAAAGAATACTGTAGATTATTTTGTAGTTTCCTCTAAACTTGAAAAAAAGATAGTAGAGCAAATAGGGATACCAGAAGAAAAATTAAAGCTCCTAGGATTGCCAAGACATGATCTATTGCCGGAAAATATAAAAAAAACAGAAAAAATTTTTGTATTTCTGACCTGGAAGGAAGGAAGCTTATATCTAAGCAAACTAAGAGAAATTTTAGAAGTATTAAAAACTACAGATTATCCTGTGAAATTAGCCGTTCATAATATGGTAAAGGGTGATTTGGATATTGATGAAAAATATCTGACTAGTGACATAGGTAAGGAAGTAAGGGAAGCTTCTATTTTAATTACAGATGATTCAAGTGTGGCATGGGACTTCTTCTATAACGGCAGGGAGGTAATTTTTTATAAGTCTGAAGAAGAGTGGTATGTAGATGATGAGTTTCTCGAATACAGAAAGGTTAATTCCCAGGAGGAATTGAAGGATCATCTAAAAAAAGTTATAGATAATAACTTGAAGATAGAGGTACCAATGAAATTATTTGAACACAGGGACAGTAATAATTCTGAGAGGGTATTTGAAGTTTTAAATAATAATAGGGAAAATAATTAAAAAGGGAGGATGTATCCTCTTTTTTTGTTGTATAATATATACTGGACAATAAAATTTCAAGGAGTTGGAACATTGAATAATGATAAAAAAGTATACTTAAGAATAATATATTTTATTCTCTTATTTCTTATGATCAGAGGAGGGAATATATACTATGGTACCCCAATGAAGAGTTATAGTTATATAATATTTTTATTGATCTATCTATATTACTATCTCTTTGATATATTAAATTTCACAGATGAGTATGGGAGGTGGACTCCCTGGGTAAGATCTTCAGCAGTCAATATAGTTATATCTGTTATGTTGTGGTCTTTTTCAAAGAGTTATCTGGTTTTTTTCAAGTTTTTTTTACTATGGGTCGGAAGCAACTTATTGAGAATGGTTATGGTGAAGGTTTACAGGAAGGATGGAACCTATAGAGGGTTATATATAGGGAAAGCAGAGGATTATATTACTGTAAATAAAGGATTTGCAGAAAGAAACTTCGGACAACTGGAATACATTTCCATTGATAAAGTTAAGAGTTTTAAGGAGGTAGAGGAACTCCTTAGGGAAAGAAATCTGGATCTCATATCTGTTGAAGAGGAGTTTATGAGAAAGTATGAGGTAGAATTTTTAAAACTAAAGATAAAGGGGTATAAAGTTTATTGTGAATGGCAGCTGATGCAGGAGATCGAAAGAAAGATCTACGTGGAAAAGATAAAGGAAAAGTGGTTTTTGTACAGTGAGGGTTTTGAAATTTTACACAATACATTTCAAAAAAATTTAAAGAAAATATTTGATATTTCCATGGCTACAATAATAGGCATTTTAACACTTCCTGTAATGGGCTTAACCTTTCTTATAGTCAAACTGGATGGGGGGCCGGCTCTATTCAGGCAGAAAAGGGTAGGACTTAGAGGTGAGGAGTTCGAAATAATTAAGTTCAGGTCCATGAGTGTAGATGCAGAAAAACACGGAGCTCAGTGGGCCCAAAAAAATGATTCAAGAATAACTAAAGTAGGAAAATTTATTAGAAAAACTAGGATAGATGAATTACCACAGTTGTGGAATGTAGTAAGGGGAGAGATGTCCTTTGTAGGACCCAGGCCAGAAAGGCTGGTGTTTATAGAGAAGCTGGAAAAGGAAATTCCTTTTTATGATGTAAGACACTCTATAAAACCAGGACTAACTGGCTGGGCTCAGGTAATGTACCCCTATGGGTCCAGCGTAGAGGATGCGCTCCACAAGCTGGAATATGATCTATATTACCTTAAACACCAGAACTTTATGTTTGATCTTATGGTTTTCTTTAAGACTATAAAGGTGGTATTGAGCAGAAGAGGAGTTTAGGACCTCGAATAGGACTAAAATAATTACGATAAAGAAATCTGTACTAAAGCAGGGCTTGTGCAGTTAGGTAGAAAGGTAGGAAAATGCAGAAGTATGATTTAATTATTGAACCTAAAAAAAATAATGGAAAGTATTTTAAAGAATTATATGAATATAGAGAATTGCTTTATGTGTTAACCTGGAGAGACATAAAAGTAAGGTATAAACAGGCGGCAATAGGAGCATTATGGGCAATTATAAGGCCTATAATTACCATGATTGTATTTACAATAGTTTTTGGTAAGATAGCAAAGCTGCCCTCAGAAAAGAATGTCCCGTATGCAATAATGGTTTATAGTGCCTTGCTTCCCTGGCAGTTCTTTTCAAATGGTTTTACAGCTTGTGCAAATAGTTTAGTGACTTCTAGTGGAATGCTATCAAAGATATATTTTCCAAGATTAATACTTCCAGTATCCAGTATATTAACAGCCATGGTTGATTTTGTGATATCATTTATAATTTTTGTTCTACTGATGGTATATTACAAATATCTTCCGAGTAGTAATATCATATTTTTACCACTTTTTATTATCCTTACTTTTGTCACCGTTTTTGCTTTTGGAGTTATGATAGCTGCATTAAATGTAGAATACAGAGATTTTAGGTATATCATTCCATTTTTATTGCAGCTAGGATTATATATATCACCAGTAGGATTTTCTAGCTCGATAGTACCAGAAAAATATAAAGTGGCGTATAACCTGAATCCCATGGTTGGAATTATTGATGGTTTCAGGTGGTGCATACTAGGATCTGATGTATTAAATATAAAAAGTATTTTTACTTCAACAATAGTATTATTAACGGTTTTAATAGTTTCAGTAAAGATATTCAGAAGACTCGAGAGAACTTTTGCAGATAAGATTTAGAGAGGGTATTTATGAATAATATAGCAATCAAGGTAGAGAATTTAACAAAAGAATATAAGATATCACATGAAGTAAAAGACCCATATAAGAAACTCTCAGATGTAATGGTATATTTGTTTAAAAATATATTTACTCCCTGGAAGCTTTTTAATAGGACGGAAACAGAAGTATTTAAAGCTTTAGATGATGTCAGTTTTGAGATAAAAAAGGGGGAAAAGATAGCCATCATAGGAAGAAATGGGGCAGGAAAGTCTACTTTATTGAAAATTCTGAGCAGAATAACTGAACCGACGGATGGTAGTGTTAAGATTAATGGAAGAGTAGCCTCTCTACTAGAGGTAGGTACTGGGTTTCACCCGGAACTTACAGGAAGAGAAAATATATACTTGAATGGATCCATACTGGGGATGACAAGGGAAGAGATAGATAAAAAGTTTAATGAAATCGTTGAATTCTCAGGATGTGAAAAGTTTCTGGATACTCCTATCAAGAGATACTCCTCTGGAATGAAGGTAAGGTTGGGATTTGCAGTAGCAGCACATTTGGATTCTGAGATATTGATAGTAGATGAGGTATTAGCTGTAGGTGATGCAGAGTTTCAGAAAAAATGTTTAGGAAAAATGAATGAAATTTCGATGAAGGGCGAGAGAACGATTATATTTGTTTCGCATAATATGGAAGCTGCGAAAGAACTTTGTAATCAAACAATATTAGTAGAGCAAGGAAGTTTAAAGTTTTTAGGAGAAACTGTAATTGCGATTGAGAAGTATAATAAGAATCTAAACAAAATGGGCTTTCAAATAAATAAAAGTTTAGAGCAACTTGAATTTTTGGGTTTGGAGATTGAAGAAAGGGAAAAAAGTAGATACGATTTGAAATTAAACTTTAACTCTATAGGTAATATTAAAGATGTAGCGTTTAGCTTTATGGTATATTCAGACTCTTTGAAATCTATATTACATTATTCTGGAATAAATGTAAGAAAATATTTTGATATAAATATTGGAAAGTTTGAAGTTACTTTAAATATATTTGATTTGTTTTTGAATAGTGGAGAATATAAACTAGCTATACACTTTGAAACTAAAGATGGGAATATTTTATTAAATATTGATAATATTCCATTTATCAAGCAACGATCTAACAATGCTTTTATACTTCATAAATCATTATTAGACTTAAAAATTGATTTTAATATTAATTCTAAGTAATAGAAGGGGATAATTAAATGAAAAAACTTTTAAAAAAAATATACTTGAAAGTACCTATTTTTAGACAAATACATCATTTAAATAAAAAATTAGACCAGCAACAAAAAATACTTCAAGAAATGCAGAAATTAAATGATTGGCAATATCGTGATTTAATTGAATTAATTTCAAATGAACAAATAAAGCATAATTCAAATATAAAATTAGAGACTAATAATCCAATAGCCTATGAAAGTAATGATCACAAAAATCCTTTTGGAACATTACAAGATAACACAAGAAACCCAAAATTTATAAAAAGGTGTATAGACTTATATGGAAGCAAGATGTCATTCTTAGATTTGGGATGTTCTGGAGGAGGTCTTGTTTTTGATTTTGCATTAAGAGGCTATGAAGCAATTGGTTTAGAAGGCAGTGATTTATCAAAAAAATCCCAAAGAGCAAACTGGCGAACTATTCCTAATAATTTATTTACATGTGATATCACAAAGTCATTTCAATTAACAATGGATAATGAGTTGAAAAAGTTTAAGGTCATCAGTTGTTGGGAGGTTTTAGAACATATAAAAGAGGAAGATCTTCCTATAGTTTTTAATAATGTAAAAAAACATTTAGCTGATGGCGGGATTTTTATCGGTTCGATTTCAAAATGTTTAGATGATCCTTTACACGTTACCATTAAAGAAAAAAAGTGGTGGCAAGCTAAAATGTTAGAAGCAGAACTTCAAATGGTAGAAACAGAAGAGACATCATTTGAATTTTTAGATTTCTGTCGGGGGGTTGGTGGCGGACTATTTGATAGCCATAATTATAATGAAAGTCCTGAAAAGGGATTTCACTTTATAGCGAGGATGCCAATAAATGAATGATAAAATAAAAATATTACTGAAAGAAAAAATACTGAAAGAGAAGACTTACTTAAAGTTAAGAAGACTGTACTTTTGTGTGCTACTTTTTATTAAGAATACAAAACGAATTGAATATTCAATAAAAAAGAATGTGCGCATTCAAAAGGGAGAGTTTTCAGGAGCAAGGTGTTTTATAATAGGAGGAGCCCCTTCATTAAAAGCAATGGACTTAGAAGTCTTAAACGATGAATATACATTCGTTTGTAATAGAGGATATCTATTGAAGAAATTAGGTCTA
Organism: Propionigenium maris DSM 9537; assembly: GCF_027925155.1. Lineage (GTDB taxonomy): Bacteria > Fusobacteriota > Fusobacteriia > Fusobacteriales > Fusobacteriaceae > Propionigenium > Propionigenium maris. The sequence continues at coordinate 74,741 of NZ_BSDY01000010.1, forward strand.
TCAAAAGTAAAATTCTACGGAATTTCAGATAATCAAGCGATGCTTGATTATGGCAAGTTAATTCCACGAGGTTATTATGAAGAATTTTTCCTTTTTAGAGATATAGTCCCAAGTAAAAATTTAAGGAATATATCTTATTTTTCAATGTATACAAAACGGTCGAAAAAAAGTATGTTTAATAATTTTTTTCAATTTGATTTAAGTAAACCGATAGCTCACTCATATACTATTGTTCTCCAACTTCTTCAAATAGCGGTTTGGCTAGGGTTTAAAGAGATATATTTTATAGGTGTTGATAACAATTTTAAAGAAACAGTTAATTCAAATATGCATTGGTACCGTGATACATTGCAGGAAAAAACAAATATTCAATTTTGGGATCACGACCCTGCAGAAGATAATTCAAGAGCTTTTTCTTATGCATACAAAATATTACAAAAAAAAGGAATTAGTATTTACAATGCTGGAGTTGGTGGGAATCTAAATAGTATACCAAGAGTGTGTTTTCAAGATCTATTTAAGAAAGAAAAAATTAATAAATAGGAGAGAGTTAATGGATATATTTTTTTCAGTAGATAAAAATTACCTGCCTTATCTATATATCACAATACATTCAATCTTAAAAAATGCTGATATAGAAGATAAATTTAATTTCTATATATTACAGAATGATTTTTCCATAGAAGATAAAAGAGCTTTTAATAAGCTACTAAATACGTATGACTTTTCCATTGAATTTTTGGATATTTGTACTGAAAAATTGGAAAAATGCAGGCCTGAAGGTTATCACTTACCTTTGCCTACATTTTATAGATATTTAATTCCTGAATTGAAGCCAGAATTACCTAAGGCAATTTATTTGGATGTTGATATTCTGGTTAAAGGGTCATTAAAAAACCTGTGGAAAACAGATATTTCTGATTATATGTTTGCAGCAGTAGAAGACTTCTATTATTTGAGTAAAGCTGACTATAAAGAGATGATTGGATTAGAGCAATCATCTAGTTATTTTAATGCTGGTATACTGTTAATGAATTTAAGAAAAATGAGTAATGATGATACTGGATTGAAGTTAATAAAATCTTCTATAGATAATATAAGTGTTTTCAAGCTTGGTGACCAAGATGCCTTAAATAAGGTATGTGAAGGTCAAATTCTAAAAGTTTCAGCAGACTTCAATTATCAAGCTTCAATGATTAAGAACTGCAAAAAGAAATTGAAACATAAAAAAAGTCATATTATCATTCATAATTTAGGGCCTGATAAAAAATATATTTATAATATATTTTATACTAAAGGTCTTGATTTTGAATATAAAATATTGGGGTTAAAGGTATATATAAAATCATTACCTTCAATATTAAGAGTTAAGCGTTCAGAGCTATTTTCTCTTATAAGAAATACACCTATCATCGGAGAACTAATATATCTTAATTACAAAAATATAAAATCGAAACTAGTAACAGTAAAACAGGGATAACGCCCATAGTAACTAACGGATATCAACTTATTGGTTTTTCTAAGAAGTAAGTCAGTAGAAGGAGAAAAAATGGAAATTTTGTATATAGGTGATTTTAAGAAGAAGAATGGCCCTTCAATGGTAGATATAAACTTAAATAAATATTTTCCTAAAGACATAGTTGTCTTTCATCAAATACAAAAAAAAATAGAGTTAAACCTTTTAAAAAAAATTATTAATTGTAAAATTATAGTTGTTTCGGGAATTTCATTTTTAGGTGCTTTTTCTTTTATTTTAGGGAAGCTATTCTCAAAAAAGAATTGTCTAATAATGCATGGAACTTTGAAACTAGAAAGAAAATTTAGGTTTGTTCCGAGGTATCGATATTATATTGAACTGTTTAGTATTTTTTGTGCAACTAAAATAATAGCTGTCTCTAAAAAATTTAGTAAAGACTTAAAAGATCTTTATCCTAGGAAAAAGAATAATATTGATTATGTGAATAATGGTGTTGAAGTGAAAAAAAAATCGAATTTATCAAAGGTAAAAGGAAAGGTATTAACGGTAGGTGGAGGGCGGAAAGAAAAAGGGATTTTAACTATATGTAAAGCACTTGATAAGTTGAAAGATATTGATATTGAGCTGTTAGTAGCAGGAGAAGATGGTGTCGATACTGAGGAAATTAAAAAATATTCCTTTGTAAATTATCTAGGTTTTATAGAACACATTCAGCTTACTGAATTAATGAAAAAAAGTGAATTATTTATACAGAATAGTGCCTATGAACCTTTTGGGATGGCTCCTCTGGAAGCATTAAATTATAATTGTAAACTGCTACTTTCTGAAAATGTGTCTTCTAAGGAACTATTAAATATTAGAAGTAGTAATATAATACATGATTATAAGAATATAGATGAAATAGCTAGCAAAATAGAAATATGTTTATTGAATGAGAATGATACTTTTTTTAAGCCTAATATCGATTTAAGTTGGTCAAAAAAATCAACTCAATACTTAAAAAGTATAAGAAATATAGGATGATATCATGAAAATAGAAATTTTAATATCCACAATGAATAGACGAAATATTGAAGAACTAGAGCTTGAAACAAAGAATATATTTTCAGATTGTCTTATTGTAAATCAAATAACTACTAATAATTTGAAATTGATTAAAGAAGAGTTGACAAAAGGGAACGTAAGATTAATTTCATTTAGAGAAAGGGGTCTTTCAATAAGTAGAAATAGAGCATTGGAGAAAGCTAAGGGGGATATTTTACTTTTGACAGATGATGATGTTTATTATAAAAAAAATTTTGAAAAAAAGATTATGAAAGAATTCGAGAAAGATAAAAATTTAGATATATTGACATTTAAAGCAGAAACTTCAATGGGTGAAGATTTTAAAAGATATTCAAAAAAAAGTTATACTCACAATAGAAGAAGTATTTTAAAAGTTTCTTCCATAGAAATAGCCATAAGGAAAAGCAGTGTAGAAAAATTTGATTTAAAATATGATGAATTATTTGGCTTAGGTTCTTTATATGAAACAGGAGAGGAAAATATATTCTTGCAAGAAGCTTTAAAAAAAGGTTGTTCTATAAAGTTTGTTCCTATATCTGTAGCTATTCACTCAAAGGAAACTTCTAATAGAATGTTAACAGATAGAACTTTGTTCTCTAAGGGAGCTCTGTTTTTTAGATTATTTGGATGGTTTTCTTTAATTTTCAATCTATCTTTTATTTTAAAAAAAAGAAAAAAAATTTTGACAAGGACCTCATTAATTAATGCTATGAGTGAAATGTATAGAGGAACTTTAGATTATATAAGGCGGTGTAAATGTGGGGAAAGCTTCAATAATAACACCTATGTATAATGCGGAGCAGTATATCGGAGAAACTATATGCTCAATTCTTGATCAGACTTATGCAAACTGGGAAGCCATAGTAATAGATGACAATTCCACTGATAATGGAGCTGAAATAGTAGAAAAATTTGTAGAAAAAGATAGTAGGATAAAGCTCATAAAGCTTCAAGAGAATGTAGGAGGAGCTGTAGCTAGAAATATGGGAATAAAAGCTGCAAAAGGAGATTACATAGCATTTTTAGATAGTGATGACCTATGGCATCCTGAAAAGCTTAACAAGCAGGTACAGTTTATGGAAAATAATAATTATAGTTTAACCTATACCTGGTATGAAAAAATAGATGTTAATGGTAATTCGTTAGAAAAAATAATGAGGTCGAAAAACAGAGTAAACTATGAAGAAATGTTAAAATATAACTATATTGGCTGCCTGACAGCTATGTACAGCGTAAAGAGGTTAGGAAAAATTTATATGCCTGAGATTGGGAAGAGGCATGACTACGCATTATGGCTAGAAATTTTAAAAAGGACAGAGTTTGCTTACTGTTTGGAAGAAACACTGGCACAGTATCGACTTGTGCAGGGATCTTTATCAAGTTCTAAAATAAGCCTAATAAATTATCACTGGGCACTATTTAGAAGAATAGAAAAATTTGGACCAATTAAATCATCTTATTATTTAATATATAATATAATCAATAGATTGTTTTTGAAGAAAAAATTTATAAGCAAGACAGAAAAACTAAATTAGCAGAGTGGATTATTCTATAAATTCCAGTGATAGAATGAAGATAAGGGTAACAGGATATATAGGATTATCTAATGTAGTGTTACTGGTTCAGAACTATGAGGTAACAGCGCAGGATATAATAAGATATGATTAATAGTAAAAGGTCGCCTATACGTAGATAAGGAATTGCTTAAGAATAAGGAACTTAACTTGAAAGCAAGAGAGTCTTATGAAGGTGCAGAGTATGCAGGGATAGGAATTCTAACAGGTCACGACACAGATAGAAACTATTTTAATACTAAACCTGTAGAGGTAGTAATCTACGAATCGTTTTTAAAATATGGAGATGGTTTCTTTAATTCTCAGTTTATAAATGATCTGATAAAGTTTAAAGAGAAATGAGTAAAAGATTTCCTAAAGATCTAAAGGATATTGAGGTAAAGGTGTATACAGGAGGCCTTTTATAAAAGATTAATTCCAGGGTGCAGTTTAGTGTGCCCTTTTTATATTTTATGACAATGAAAACTGAATGAAACGTCAGCTCTATTCTTATGTTATACTAGTATAGATAAAAGTTATTAAAAAGGAGGAGACTTGTGAAGGGGATAGTGATGGCAGGTGGCAGTGGAACAAGACTTTATCCTGTGACACAGGGAATAAACAAGCAAATGATTCCAATATATGATAAACCAATGATATATTATCCACTATCAGTTTTAATGCTTTCTGGAATAAGAGAGATTCTGATTATAACAACAATAGAAGACATAAGAAACTATAAAAAGCTTTTAGGGAATGGAGAAAGGTTTGGCGTTTCTATTACTTATAAAGTTCAGAAGGCGCCACATGGATTGGGAGAAGCTTTTATAATAGGAGAAGAGTTTATCGGCAGTGATAGTGTAGCTCTTATACTTGGAGACAACATATTCTACGGATCTTTTTTTAGCGATACCCTTAAAAAGTGTATATCTTTAAGCAGGGGAGCCAGGATTTTTGGTTATTTTGTAAAAGATCCCAAAGATTTTGGGGTTGTAGAATTTAATGAAGAGGGGGAAGTGATCTCACTAGAAGAGAAGCCATTGCATCCCAGATCAAACTATGCGGTTCCAGGCCTTTATTTTTATGATAATACCGTGATAGAGAAGGCGAAGAGGTTAAAGCCTTCTGGTAGAGGAGAGCTGGAAATTACAGATATAAACAGGCTATATCTAGAGGAGGGATCATTGAGCTGTATCAACATGGGAAGAGGAATGGCATGGCTGGATACCGGAACCTTTGATGGTCTTGTAGATGCCACTAATTTTGTGAAGGCTATTCAGGACAGGCAGGGGATAATGATAGCCTGTCTCGAAGAGATTGCTTTTAATAAAGGGTGGATAAGTAGGGAAGAGGTGCTTAAGACATCAAAACCACTGCTCAAAACGAATTATGGTGGATACTTAATGGATCTGGTTAAACTGAAGGAGAAGAGATGAGGACTTATCTGATAACGGGAGGCTCAGGTTTTATAGGGGCTAACTTTATAAAGTATATGCTCAGAATATATCATGATATTAATATTGTGGTATTGGATAAGCTGACCTATGCAGGAAACCTGGGAACAATAAGAGAAGAGCTTAAGGATTCAAGAGTTACCTTCATAAAGGGGGATATCTGCAATAGAGAGCTTGTGGAGAATATTTTTGCAAATCATGATATAGATTATGTTGTTAACTTTGCAGCTGAATCCCATGTGGACAGGTCTATTGAAGATCCTGGGATATTCCTAAAAACTAATATCCTGGGAACCCAGATACTTATGGATACAGCAAAGAAGCATTGGAGTATAGGCAGAGATGAGAAGGGTTATCCTACCTACAAGGAAGGAAAGAAATTTCTACAGGTGAGTACAGATGAGGTATATGGAAGCCTTAAAAGGGATATCCCAGAAGGGCGAGAGCTATCAATCGAAGGTGAAGAAATGAAAGATCTACTTCAGGGAAGAGAAGTAATACCCAAAACCTTTGGTGAAAAGCTCTTTACAGAGGAAACTCCTCTGGATCCAAGGTCACCCTATGCAGTGTCTAAAGCAAGTGCAGATATGCTTGTGAGGTCCTATGGGGAAACCTATAGGTTTCCTATTAATATAACTAGGTGTTCCAACAACTACGGCCCATATCAATTTCCGGAAAAACTTATCCCCCTTATTATAAAAAATATATTAGAGGGAGAAAAGCTTCCAGTATATGGAGACGGCAGACAGGTGAGGGACTGGCTCTATGTAGAGGACCACTGTAGGGGAATAGACCTGGCTTTAAAAAAGGGAAGACTTGGCGAGATCTATAATATAGGAGGTTTCAATGAGGAACAAAATATTAACATTGTGAAGCTGACTATAGACATTATAAGAAAATTGATAATTGAAAATGGACAGTTGAAAGATGAGTATAGGGGTGTTATAAGGTGTACTCCGGAAACTATCTCCTATGATTTAATAAATCATGTGCAGGACAGACTGGGGCATGATGCGAGATATGCTATAGACCCTGCCAAGACAGTAGGAGAACTAGGATTCTATCCAGAGACCCCATTCACTGAAGGAATTGAAAGGACAATTAGATGGTATCTTGAAAATCAGGATTGGATGAAAGAGGTAGTGACTGGAGATTATAAGGAATATTATGATAAAATATACGGTAGGAGGTAGATAAATTGCCTTTGAATTATAAACATCTAGACAAGAGGTGAAATGATTGAAGATAACAGTAGTGGGAACTGGCTATGTAGGGCTGTCGAATGCAGTCTTAATGGCTCAGAATCATGAGGTAGTAGCACTGGATATAATAAAAGAAAGGGTAGATATGATAAACAGTAAGAAATCTCCTATAGTGGATCACGAGATCGAGGAATATCTTGAGAATAGGAAGCTTAATCTAAGGGCAACTCTGGATAAGAAGGAAGCCTATGAGGGAGCAGAGTATGTGGTGATAGCAACCCCTACAGACTATGATGTGGAGAGCAACTACTTTAACACCAAATCGGTAGAGGCTGTAATAGCTGATGTAGTCGAGATAAATCCAGAGGCAGTTATGATAATAAAGTCAACGCTACCTGTAGGCTATACCAAGTCGGTTAAGGAAAAGTTTGGTACAGATAACATAATATTTTCTCCGGAGTTCTTGAGGGAGGGGAAGGCACTTTATGACAACCTATATCCGTCGAGGATAATACTAGGTGAGGACAGTGAGAGGGCAAGGGTATTTGCTGACCTCCTTGCAGGGGGGGCTATCAAGGAGGAAATACCTACACTATTTATCGATTCCACAGAAGCTGAAGCTGTAAAGCTGTTTTCCAATACCTACCTGGCTATGAGGGTGGCATACTTTAATGAGCTGGATACCTATGCTGAAATAAGAGGACTATCTACTAGAGAAATAATAGAGGGAGTGGGATTAGATCCTAGGATAGGAAGTCACTACAACAATCCGTCATTTGGATACGGGGGCTACTGCCTGCCAAAGGACACCAAACAGCTGAGAGCAAACTATGAGAGCGTACCAAACAATATCATCCAGGCTATAGTGGATGCCAATAGGACAAGGAAAGATCATGTAGCAGAACAGATATTAAAGAGGAGTCCAAAGGTTGTAGGGATCTACAGGCTTACAATGAAGACGGATTCAGACAATTTCAGGACATCTGCTGTACAGGGGATAATGAAGAGGCTAAAGGCTAAGGGCGTAGAGGTCGTAATATATGAGCCTGTATTTGAAGATGGAGATAAATTTTTTAACTCTCAAGTTATAAATGATCTAAATAAATTTAAAGAGGCTTCGGATATTATTGTCACAAATAGACTAAATGAAGAGTTAGTTGATGTGGAAGACAAGATCTATACAAGAGATATTTTTGCAAGAGATTAATATTTAAAAAGAGCACAGTGACAGTATTCTTTTTTATGTTTTACTTAAATATAATATAGAGAAGAAGAGTAATAGAAGTAAAGAGAGATTATATCCTGTAACAAAGGGAGTAAACAAGAAATTACTTCCTCTTTGCGATAAGCTAATGATATACTAACCACTATCTGTGTTAGTGTTAGTAGGAATAAGATAGATATTATTAATAACAGCTCTTAAGGATTTAAACATTTATAAAAATCATCTTGGCAATGGAGAGAAATTAGGGGTTAGTATAAATTATGAAACTCAAAAGGAACCTAAAGGGTTAGTAAAAGCTTTATAATTGAAGAAAAATTTATTTGAAATGACACTTTAAAAAGAAGGGAGCTAAAGTTTTTGTATATTTTGCAAAAATTCCTAGAAAGTTTGGTGTTAGAGATTTTGACAAAAATGAAAACGTCATTTTTATCGAAGAAAAGCCAAGGATATTTAAGTTAAACTATGTTATACCAAGACTTTATTTTTATTATAAGAATGTGGTACAGGAAGTTAAAATATTAAAGCCTCTAGAGAGAAGAAGCTAGAGATAATAGGCATTAATAAGTTCTATTTACAAGAAGAGAAATAAGTTCTTACAGGGAAATACAGGCGAGGTATAAGGAACTTTAAAGGGAGGATTTATAGATGGAAATACGTTAATTAAAAACAAAAAGTTAATAGCCGCAAATGGAATAAAATTAGAAGACTTAAATAAAGTTTTGGAGGGTAGAAAGATTATACCAAAGGTATTTGTAGAAGAGGTCTGTTTTAGAACCAAGAAGTTCCTATGAAGTTTATGAGACTAGTACAGATATGCTTAAGAAAGCTTATGTAGATATTTATATGTTTCCTGCAAAGATTACTAGGTAAGGCAACAACTATGGATCATATCAATTTCCAGAGAAATTGATTCCAGTGATTATCAAAAAATTTTGAAGAAAGAGAATACCTTGTATATGTAGATTATCATTGTAGGGAATAGCTCTAATAATATAAGTATGATTAATGGTTATATTTTTAGCGAGAGAATGAAATGAAGTTAGAAATTAAGTTGTTTAAGTTTATGATATGATTTATAGAAGTTTTAATAGGGTCAAATAAAGGCATGGAGTTAGGAAGAAATACATTGGATTTGTATTAAAAATATAGGAAGAATGAATAGATTGAGAGGAGTTAAAGAATTTTATTATGAGAAAGATTACAATTTTTAACACTTGGTGTTCAAGCAATAATACAGGTGATGAAATAATTATGTCAGCATATGTTCCAATAATAAAAGAAGTTTTTAAAGACGATCTTTTTGTAGAGTTACCGACTCATACTGGTCTTGGAGATGCGGGACATAAAACTTTTGAAGGTAGTAATTATGGAATTGTTTGTGGGACTAATCTATTATCCACTAAAATGAAAGCAACAGCAAGTAGAAATCAATGGAAAATTGGGTTAATAGATGCTATTAATCTTGGGAATGTTGTATTAATGGGAGTTGGAGCTTCAAAATATACAACTAAAGTATCGATCGCTTCTAAGTTTATATTGAAAAGAATTTTATCAAAAGATAAAATTCATTCAGTTAGAGATGAATATACTAAAAATAAGTTAAATGAAATTGGAATAAAAAATGTATTAAATACATCATGTGCCACAATGTGGAGTTTAACCTCTGAACATTGTAAAGGGATACCAAGAACAAAAGGGAAAAGTGTTGTAACAACATTAACAGATTATAATAGAGATTTAGAAAAAGACAAAAGAATGTTTGAAATCTTACAAGCTAATTATGAAAAAGTTTACTTTTGGCCTCAATCATTTAAGGATATAGATTATTTTAATCGTTTAAATATTGAAAAAGTTATAACTATTGCTCCAAATCTTTTTAGTTTCGATAAAATATTGAAGGAAGAATCGTCGATAGATTTTGTAGGAACAAGACTTCATGGAGGAATAAGAGCTATGCAAAACTTAAGGAGAACAATAATTATAGGAATTGATAATAGAGCTTTAGAAAAAAAATCTTTTGGAATAAAGGTAGTTGAAAGAAGCGAGATAGATTCTTTAGGTGAAATTATAAATGAGGAGTTTTATACAGCGTTAAATCTTCCTTGGGAAGATATTGCAAAATGGAAAGAGCAATTTAAAGAAAAAAGTACGGAAACAGCATACAAACCAATGTTTTCTTTCTATGATAAAAGAAGAACAATAAAAATAATGAGAAAAATATTGGGTAATTTTAAAGCACTATAAAATATTAAGGGGGAATTATAAGGTAATGTAACACCTTTTGTGTTTTCTCCTAACTTAATTACTGAATAAGCCAGCAGGCTCTTTAGAATAAATATTCTGAGAGCCTGTTTTCATATTTAATTGCCAATTGTCCCAGGATCTGATCCCAGCTTACCTCCCAGCTCCTTAGAGCATACGGATATTTGGCTTTCCAGGAATCCTTAACGGAATTAAGAGCGGCTATGCCTGCTTCATCATTAGGAGCTGTATATATGGATTTTAAGTTATGCGCAAAAGATTTCCTGTCTTTGTAGCTTACATATTTTAAAGTATTCCTGATCTGATGAACTATACACCTCTGAAACTGAGCCTGGGGGAATACACTTAGAATAGCATTATCAAAGCCATTCAGGCCGCCTACAGAGGCTATTAAGATATCTTTAATCCCTCTGTTTTTAAGGTCAGTCATTACAGATAACCAGAACTTCGAAGTTTCATTTTCACCTATGTATATTCCAAGAATTTCTTTTCTTCCTTCCAGAGTAATTTCCAAGACAACGTAGGCAGCCTTTTTAACAATCCTATTTTCCTCTTTTACCGAGTAGTGTATGGCATCAAGGAAGATGAAGGGGTATACAGGGTCAAGAGGTCTGTTCTGCCATTCCTGAATCAGAGGAATTAGTTTATCTGTTATTCTGCTCACGCTTTCAGCAGAAACGCTGACTCCATAGATATCCTGAACATGGGAGCTGATGTCTATGGTGCTCATACCCTTTCCATAGAGCGATAGTATATTGTCTTCCAGGTTTGATATATCTCTTTGGTGCTTTTCAACAATCTTAGGCTGGTACGCGCCTTCTCTATCTCTAGGGACTAGCAGGTCAAGGTTTTCAGCGCTTGATTTAACGGTTTTCTTGTACTTTCTATTTCTGATGTTGTTGGTTGATTTATTAGCTAAATCATACTTGGAGTATCCAAGTTCCTCTTCAATTTCAGACTCTAGAGCTTCCTGTATGGTATCTTTAAAGATATCCTTTAAAGCATTTTCGATATCTTTGATGGATTTAAAGTTTCCTTCTCTGACAAAATCTCTAACAAGTTCCTTTGGTAATCCAGACATAAAAAATTCCTCCCTTAATTACCTCGATACAACAGTATCATTCAGTAATCAAGAGAAGGATCTAAAAATACAAAACTATTTACATTACCAATTATAATTAAAGAAGAGACCTGAAAGCGTATAACAGCTTAAAGGCCTCTTTTATTATTAAGTTGTTTTAGGAATGACATACTTGCTTTTAGGGCTTCCTAAGTATAGCCCACATAAAGTGGAAGCTGGAGTCATAGCATAGGTTTTTGTAAGAGAAGCTCCTGTTTTTTCTCCCTCTACTATCTTGAAGATCTCCTCCTTCATAGAATGATGAGGCAAGGATGGATATCCAATAGCTGGTCTCAATCCTATATTCCAGTTGCTATTGCTTATATAGCTTTGAAGGTACTCAGAAGTAGCTTCAGTCAGAGTATTGGCTAGTAACTGATGGGTAATGTTATCCTCCTCTACAGCTCTTATAGAAGCCACAAAGCCCCCTATATAGTCCTCCTCCTCTATATAATCGGCCAGGGACTCATTTGTTTCTCCAAGGTCCCTTACAAGGGGAAGTTCTATTCCCTCTACCTCTACTGTATCCTCTATTCTTCTGCAGGGAAAAATCCCTACTGCAGCCTTGGCTTTTACATCTTTCAACTTCCAGTTTTCTAGAATCTCCTTAGCTTCATCTAAAGTCCTTTCCTCATGAGATGTCCCCTTTACCTTTAGTGCATGTAAAAGGATATTCCAGTTTATATGTGGCTCCAGCTTATCCAAAGGTATCTCCATATACTCCCTTCCTATCTTTTTAGGTGGTACTGGGGAATATCTCACCTGTTTCCTGTTCCTTCTGGCCTCTTCAACGTTCTTTAAAGGTTTCTTTTCCTTATTGTTGTAGTAAGCCTCTGAAATTAAGCTGTAGTTATTCATAACAGAATCTATATATTGAAAGTTGTCGATACTCAAAAGGCTTCCCACTACAGGAAGGGTTGAGGATGCATCGGTAACATGGAAGACTTTTCTTTTATATTTAGGTTCCAGCTTAAGGGCTGTATGGAGTCTGGAGGTGGCAGCTCCCCCAATTAGGATTGGGATGTTAAGTTTCTTCTCATGGAAGAGGGACACAACCTTCTCCATCTCAGTTAGAGAGGGGCTTATCAGACCGCTCAGGGTAACCAGGTCTACGTTGTTCTTGACAGCTTCCTCCAGTATGATCTCCTTTTCAACCATTACTCCCAGATCTATTACCTCATAGCCGTTGCACTTCAGCACAGTGGCAGTAATATTCTTTCCGATATCGTGGACATCTCCTCTTACTGTAGCCATGAGGATTCTTCCTCTGGCGGTTCTTTGTATCTCAGACCCCTTTTCCATAAGGGGAGTTAGAAGATTTACAGCTTCCTCCATTGCAGAGGCAGATCTTATTATCTGGGGAAGATAGAGTTCACCATTTTCAAATCTATCTCCCACAGCAGTCATCCCCTTCATGAGGATATCCTGGATAATATTCAGAGGTTTGTAGTGGTTGAGAGCTTCCTCTATATCCTTCCTGAAGGTGGAGCTTCCCCCTCTAAGGATAGCAGATTTAAGTCTCTCCTCTACTTTCTCCTCCTTAACTATCTCCTCTATTTTTTTTTGAGGAGTAGTATCAAAGTTGTAGTCAAGGATCTTCTCCACCACATCCTGCCCCTCTAGGAGCTCCTCTATTATCCCTCTGAGATCTTCTGAAGGATTCCCCTCCTCACCGGGGTTCACTATAGCCATGGAAAGTCCCTTCTCCCTGGCTTTTGCTAAAAACACACTGTGGATAGCTCTTCTCAGGGGATTATTTCCCCTGAAGGCAAAGGAAAGGTTGCTTACCCCTCCAATGGTTCTGGCACCTGGAAGGTTATCCCTGATCCAGCTCACAGCTTGGAGAAAGGATACAGCATGGTACCTGTCCTCATTCCTTCCCGTTCCTATGGTGAGGATATTGGTGTCGAAAACAATATCCCTTCCATCCCATCCGCTATCTGTAAGAAGTTTGTAGGCTCTTCTGGCTATCTCAATCTTTCTTTCAGAGGTAACTGCCTGCCCTCCCTCATCGAAGGCCATGACCACAACAGCACTTCCATACTTTTTTATCAGAGAGGCTTTTCTGAGAAACTCCTCTTCTCCCTCCTTGAGGCTTATTGAGTTAACAATTGCCCTTCCAGGTATATTTTTCAGGGCTTCTTCAACTACACGGAAGTTGGAGGAATCTATCATCACAGGGACCTTGGAGGTATAGGCATCGTTCCCCAGGATCTTCAGGAAGGTTTTCATCTCCTCTACAGAGTCAAGGAGAGCATCATCCAGACTTAGATCTATAATATGGGCACCCCTCTCAATTTGATTTCTAGAGATCTCCAGAGCTTCCTCATACTTTTTTTCCTCTATGAGTCTTCTGAACTTTCTGGAGCCAGCCACATTATTTCTCTCTCCCACTACTAGGAAATCTAAGCTCTTGGGAAGAAGAGCATTTCCCGAAAGAAATGGGATATCTTTTATTTTTGCAGGAACACGGGGTTTCTTTCCTTGAGAGTAGCTGCTTATAAGGTCGATATGATGTGGTGTGGTCCCGCAGCATCCCCCTATAATATTGATCCCACAACTGTCTATGAGAGGCTTTAAGTATTCCAGGGTTGTCTCAGGGAGCTCATCATACCTTCCCTCAGCATTTGGAAGGCCTGCATTGGGATAGATGGAGAGATATTTATCGGTAACCTCTCCTACTTTTCTAACCAGGGGAATGAGGTCCTTGGCTCCAAAGGAACAGTTTAGTCCATAGGAGACGATGGAATCCCTGTCCACCGATCTTATAAGGGAGTAGATATCCTGTCCCGACAGAAGTCTTCCCTCCCTGTCTACAGTTGCAGATATCATAATCGGGAGCATCCTTCCCTTGAGTTCAAAGATCTCTTCTGCAGCTATGACAGCAGCCTTGGCATTTAGTCCGTCAAAGATGGTTTCGATAAGAAGGATATCAGCCCCTCCCTCCATAAGCCCTTCAACTTGAACCTTATATGCTTCAAGGAGCTCATCAAACTCCACATCCCTGGATATAGGGTCCTCCTTTGTGGGGATGGAAGCACTCTTACTTGTAGGTCCCAGAGATCCCGCCACCCATATCTTTCTACCGCTTTTTTCTTGGGCTTCCAGGGCTGCCTCCCTTGCAATGGCAGCTCCCTCACATGCCAGTTTGTATGCCAGGTCTCCTATACCGTACTTCTCCAGGGAGATCCAGTTAGCATTGAAGGTATTGGTTTCTATAATGTCGGCCCCAGCCTGGATATACCTTTTGTGGATATCCAAGATTACATCCCTTCTTGTAAGGTTAAGGATCTCATGACAGCCTGCCAGTTCCCTATCGTTATATATATAGCTTTCACTATCTAAGCTGTAGTCCTGTATAGCGGTACCTGTAGCACCGTCAAGGATCATTATTTTCTCATTTAATATATCTATCAATTCTTTCTTCATAACTTCCCCCAGTTTCTTTGGTAGTTTTCAAAAATTTGTGTCGATACTCTCCTAGAGATCTACTCGGTTATTAGTGCAATTCGTGATAGCTTCTTAATCAGTTCAAATAATAGCAAATATCTAGTCGGCGATGTATGTAAACCTATTCTGTTTCAATTAGTTCCTTGTGGAGGGCACACTGGGCTCTCTTCACATCCTCCTCTGGGATGATACAGGAGATATTGATCTCCGAGCAGGAGACTCCCTCTACCTCTATCCCCTCCCTGGATAAGATATCAAAGACAGTGGCAGCTGTCCCCTTGGACTTTACACCCAGGCCAATAACCGATACCTTGGCAAGTTCCTTCCTCCACGAAACCTCTCCTGTTTCTATCGCCGAAAGAGCACTATCCAGATACTCCTCTTTGATGATACAGGAGATCTCCGTTCTTCCCCTCTGATAGTTGTGGGTAATGACATCTATATTAGCTCCGCTCCTTGAGATAGCCCCGATGGTATCTGAAAGTGAGAGACACCTTCCCTCTATGGATACCTTTGTGAGGTTTTCTGTAGCAGCTATTCCTCTGATTACATGCTTTTCCATATGCTTCTCCTCCCCTATTCTTGTTCCCTCCCTCCAGTTAAAGGAGGACCTCAGGTGTATATCTATTCCATATTTTGCAGCTAACTCCACACTCCTTGAGTGAAGGACCTTAGCTCCGGAACCAGCCATCTCTATCATCTCCTCATAGGAGATGTCGGAGTGTTTGACCGCTCCCTCCACAATACGGGGATCGGCACTGTATACTCCATCTACATCTGTATAGATATCCACCTCTCTAGCTCCCAGAGCAGCCCCCAGAGCTACAGCACTGGTATCTGAGCCACCCCTTCCCAGAGTTGTTACAGCTCCACCTGGAGTAACTCCCTGGAACCCTGCCACTATCACAACATAGCCTTCATCCAGCTTCCTCTTGACCATCTCAGTATGGATTTCTTTTATCCTGGCGCTGTTGTGCTCTCCCACAGTTATAATTCCCAGCTGGGAAGCTGTATAGGATATGGCCTTTACTCCAAGGTTCTCCAGAGCCATTGCCATGAGGGCTATGGAGATCTGCTCCCCTGTAGAGAGGAGGACATCCAGTTCCCTTCCCCTGGGGTTGCTGTTTATAGATTTGGCTCTTTCTATAAGTTCATCGGTCATCCCCCCTGGAGCTGAGACCACCATAACTATCTGATGCCCCTCCTTTATCCTGTCTCTGACATTGTAGGCCACCTCCATTACCCTTGTTACATTCTTAACAGATGTACCCCCGTATTTCTCCACAAGTAGTGCCATAGCTTTCCCCCTCTTAGGTTTGAATTTTTTTGACGAAACCTTCCTCCTTTGCTATAAATTACTTAAAATAAAGGCTGTTAAATTTCTCTTAAAGCCTTGATTAAATGTCGGCTGCAGATAGTCGGCGAGCTTCACAGAATAAATTGCGTCGTTTCGTTATACAGAATAGGTTCTATCTAGAGCCAATGAAAAGAAACGGAAACTTTGCTCTGCTTTGAAAGACAATGATCGAAAGACTTGAACTTTGGGCACCTTTTTTTCAAGAGAAAGGTGCAAATAAAGTAACTTAAAACGGAGTTTTTTTTGAGATCTCCATATTTATTTAATCTCACTTATAAAATTTAACCACTCTCTGTAAAACTCCTCCCTGTGTGTATCCCAGGTAAGAGAAGGTTCTCTGGAGGGGTCGTTTTCTGGAAAGTAGTTTTCAGGAAGCTCCCTCCCGTCCCTTCCATACTCATATTGCAGCCTCTCCTTCTGATACTCCCCGTGACCGCTGATAAAGATCTCCCTGTAGTCCGGTGAGCTGCACATATAGACCCCAGCTTCCTCAGAGAAGTTTAATACCTTTAATCCGGCCTTCTCTATGGACTCCCTTCTGTTGTAGGTCCCCCTGGAGTGGGGAGCCAGAAAATCCTCCCCTATGAAGGGATTTTCAAGGTTTCTGTGGTGGAAGACCCCGAAGAGCTTCCTCTCAAGGGAGTGCTTTTCGATCTTATACCTTGAATAGAGGGCCCCCTGGGCTCCCCAGCAGATATAGATGGAGGGAAGGGTATTATCCTTAAAGAACTTGTCCAGCTCCTCCCAGTAACCTACTTTCTCAAAGGGGAGTTCCTCCACAGGGGCCCCGGTAACTATTATTCCGTCATAATTTCTCTCCTTATAGCTGTGAAGGGGATAGTAGTTATCTTTGAGGTACTCCCTAGAGGAGTTCTTAGGATTATGGGTAGAGGGATAGAGAAACTCCACCTCTACCCTTCTATCATATCTTCCAAGAACAGTGAAAAACTGATACTCCACCTCATCCTTGTAGGGCATGAGGTTAACTATCCCTATCCTTATATCTCCCCTTCCCTTGGTGAACGTAATCCCCTCCAGAGCAGCTCTCTCAGCTCCCTTGAACTTCCTATCTATATAGATCCCCATTAGACTACCTCCTCAAAGGACTCCCTTATATTCTCAATCCTTCTCATGATCTCTCTTGTCACCTCTACCTTGTTCATGGTATAGATATGCACCCCCCTTACTCCCGAGGAGATAAGGTCTATTATCTGCTCCACAGCATAGGCTATTCCAGCTTCCTTAAGGGCCTCGGGCTTATCTTCATACCTGTCCAGTATCTTTTGAAACTTAGGAGGGATGCTGCATCCGCAGAGTTCAGTAATCTTCTTGATCTGCCTGGCATCGGTCACAGGAATAACTCCCGGAATGAGGGGGATGTGGATCCCAAGCTTTTCTACCTTCTCCTGGAACTCATAGTAGAAGTTGTTGTCGAAGAAGATCTGGGAGATGAGGAAGTCCGTTCCTGCTTCTACCTTCTTCTTCAGATAGAAGAGATCCAGGAGATCATTGTTCTCCAAATGGCCCTCGGGATAGTACGCTCCCCCTATGGTAAAGGTATCCTTCCTTCTAATCCTTGTTACTAGGTCTGAGGCATAGTTGAAATCTCCCCCCAGCAGCTCTCCCTCTAAAGGTTCATCTCCCCTGAGGGCAAGGATATTGTGGACACCGTTATCCTTGAGCTCCTGAAGGGTTCTGTCTATCTCCGCAGTGGTTGCTCCTATACAGGTCAGGTGTGCCAGAGCTTCGATATTGTGAATATTTTTTATTCTGGAGGCTATCTCTACGCTCCTCCCCCTGGTAGTCCCTCCGGCACCATAGGTAACGCTGATATAGTCGGGCTTTAGTTTAGCCAGTTCATCCATGGTGGAGTACACCCTCTCTATGGGATACTTCTCATTGGGTGGAAATATCTCAAAGGATATAACAGGTTTCTTTCTCTTATACAATTCATTTATAGACATAGGTCTTCCCCCTCTTTATTTCACATGTAATAAAATTATGTAGACGTTCTTGCTTCTGTTGAATTATGGGCCTCTCCCCTAAATAGTTAATCTACCTTAGCTATCTCACTATGAGACTTTAGAACGTTAGTTTCAGCCTCTAAACTCCTTGAGATAGCTCTCTCCAGGTCCTCGATAAGGTCCTCAGCGCTTTCTATCCCCACAGAGATCCTTATGGTTTCAGGTTTTATTCCGCACTGAAGGAGCTCCTCAGTGCTAAGCTGACCGTGAGTAGTGGTAGCTGGATGGATAATAAGGGACTTGGCATCAGCCACATTGGCCAGATGGGAGAAGAGCTCCAGGGAATCTATAAACCTTCCGGCTCTCTCCCTTCCCCCCTTAAGTCCAAAGGTGAAGATGGATGTAGGTCCATTCTTAAGATACCTTTCTACTAACTTTTTTTGCTCCTCCCCTGAAAACTCCGGGTGGGTGATCCACTCTACCTCTGGGTGGTTATCCAGGTAGCTGGCTATCCTTCTGGCATTCTCCACATGTCTTTCAAGCCTCAGGGAGAGGGTCTCCAGCCCCTGGAGGATGAGGAAGGAGTTAAATGGAGAGAGAGCTGCTCCAGTGTCTCTCAGGAGCTTTACCCTAGCTCTGAGAATATATGCTGATTCTCCCAGGTTGGAATACTTTAAACCATGGTACCCCTCATCTGGAGTGTTGAAGTTTTGAAACTTGTCTTTGCTCCAGTCAAACCTTCCTCCATCTACAACTACCCCGGCTATGGTAGTCCCGTGGCCTCCCAGGAACTTAGTAGCTGAGTAGACCACTATATCAGCCCCATGCTCCAAAGGCTTGATGAGGTATGGTGTGGCAAAGGTGTTGTCCACAATGAGAGGTAGCTCATGGCTGTGTGCCAGGGCAGAGATAGCCTCTATATCGATTACCTGACCACTGGGATTTCCAAGGCTCTCTATATAGACCCCTCTGGTTCTTTCGGTTATCAGTTTCTCTATCTCCTGGGGATTTTCTGGATCGAAAAACCTGGTGGTTATTCCGAAATCCTTCAGGGTATTTGCCAGAAGGTTGTAGGTACCCCCATATAGGTTGTTAGAGGCGATGATCTCATCCCCGGCTCTTGCTATATTTAAGATTGAATAGGTAACAGCAGCAGATCCAGAAGCCACAGTCAGAGCCCCCACTCCCCCCTCAAGGAGGGTCATCCTCTTCTCCAGAACCTCAGTAGTGGGGTTTCCCAGACGTGTATAGATATTTCCGGGCTCCTCCAGATTAAATAGCCTTGCAGCATGGGTGGTATCTTTAAAAACGTAGGATGATGTCTGATAGATTGGTACTGCCCTTGCTCCTGTGGCAGTATCTGGCTCCTGTCCTCCATGTAGCTGTAGTGTCTCAAATCTGTAAGTCATACTTCTCCTCCTAGATATAAAAAATAAGATATAAAAAAGACTCCATTCACCTAAATGAGTCTTTAGATGAATAGAGTCTTCGACAAGTATGTACTTATCCCCTTCATATCCATCTTCTCAGGAATTAGCACCACACCCATTGGGTAGGTTGCTGAAGCTTCATAGGGCCAGTCCCTCCACTTCTCTTGATGGGATTGTCTTTTACAGCAAGACAATCATATTCAGTTTCAATAACCCCTTGAGAGTTATTAGATACGACTTTATCACAGGGGGATGCAGCATGTCAATATTTTTTTAAAAAATTATTTAAATTTAGCCAAACTTTTACCCTATAGCGGGTGAAACGCTTTTTCTTTTCATTGGGAGTGGAGGGATTATTAATTCTAAAAAAAAGTAAGTTTTACTTCACAAAATATGGAAAAAAATAGTATTATATAATTTAATTAGTGGTTTATTTTTTTAAGACAAATAAAACAATGTTCATTATATAAAAACCTTTAAATATATAACTTTTGAAGATTTACAATTTTTATTAAGAAGTATGACAACTCTGAAACTTGACTGAGGAAAGTGTTTGATAGGAATTTATTTTTACAAAAAAATTTTCATTGAGTAGACAAAATCTACTGACTTAAGGTGGGAATTCTGATAACATAAAATGCTAAGGGGAGGTGGCTATGGACACATTACTTGTGATGAACCGAATTATGGGAAGGTATAAGTCTATATTAAAAAACGAAGAAGTAAATCTGACATTTAACGAGACGCTGGCCATAGAAGCAATCAAGAGAAAAAGGTGCACTAAAAATAATGTAAAAGATGTCCTTTTGAAGGATAAATCTTATATCTCTAGACTTATAGACAGTCTTCTTTCACGGGGAATTCTTGAAAAATCAGGAAATGAGTATCTCCTGACAGGTGAGGGAGAGGAGATCTACAGAAGGACAAATGAGATCTACACCTTTATAAGAGAGGAATACAAGAAGGAAATAACTGATGAGGAGTTGGATGTAATAATAAAAAGTCTCAACAGTATAGAGGAAGCTTTAAAGAGCTATTAAAATTAAGTTTGGAGCAGTTATCAGTCTTTGGTCTAACAGGAGGAAGAGCTATGCTTGGGGTAATTGAAGAAAGGAAAGTAATGGAAGTTTCCAGGGAAGCTAAGGGAATGGAAGATTTAAAGAGGGAGAAGGATCACTACTGTCAGGAGATGAGTGGAAGAGCTGGCTGTAAGTGGCTTCAAAGTGGTGACTGTGTAATATCCAACAAAAAGTGTGAAAAATCATAGAGTATTTAAAAAGAACCGAGTAATCGGTTCTTTTTTTGTTATAAGATGTATTCATTTCTTGTCATGACATACCATTTTTCTAAAGTTTACTAAAGTAAACTAAGAACAAAGGCAAAACGAATCAAAGAAAGTCTAGTCCTATGTAATGTCTCTCTGGTAAGTCTATTAATATACGACCTTTGACAGCTACAATCTTCTTTTTAAGAGAAACAACTTAATGTATAGCAGTCGATAAACTTAATTAGTTTAACGGTCCAGATAAAGCTTGGAGTCAAAGGCACATCGACTACTTCGGACACTTTAAACTACATATATTTAATAAATATTTCTATATTTCTAGTTATGAATTTAAATGGTTAACTGCAGATGGCCGTTCTACTTCACTTATTATCTCTACTTCGTTTCGTCCTGTAGAATAGATTCTATCTAGCACCTGTAAAAAGAAACGGAAAATAGGTCATACTCATTAAGACTATTATCGGAAGTCTTGAACTTTTGGCACCTTTTTTTGACCTGACCAAAGGGAAGAAATGCCCTTGGGGTACAAGAGAAAGGTGTAAAATAGATTTTACTTTAAGAACCTTAATTAAAAATATCACAGACTATAAAAAATTTTATCCTTTGAGAAGAATATTAGACGTCACTCTAAACTTCTCAGGGATTAACTTAATAAGAGGAGTTTCCCCCTTGAGGTTTTCATGTTCCCTGTCTGCCCCCATCTCGATGAGGAGAGAGCAGATGTTGGGGTGGTAGAGGGAGTAAAATAGAGGGGTTTCCCCCTGAAAATCCCTTCTCTCCAGAGAGGCACCTCTGTCCAGAAGAAAGTTAACTCCCTCCAGGTATCCCAGGCTGCAACAGTGCATCAGGAGAGTCACACCGTTATCCCCTGCCATATCTATATCCCATCCTCTCTCTACGAGGCTGTCCGTTACATAGCTCATGATATCCAGGTCCTCTGTATCTATTGCTTTATAAAGGGATTTGGGAGATAGAGGAGCTACCTCCATCTCAATGAGCTTTCTTATACACTTGATACTTCCTCCTGTTAGAGCCAGATCCAGGGAAGAGCTTCCCTGACTATCCTTTATGTAGAGATCCTTCTTCTCTCCTTTTTCTATAAGGATAAGGGCAAACTTCTCAAACTCCTTGTTTGCAAGAGATTTTAGCAGGGGAGTAAGTTTAGAAGCAGAGCTTTTGATATCCATCTCTACTTCCCTTTCCAGAAGTATCTCGAAAATATTCATGGCATTTCTATGGTTGGTGATTCCCTTCATAAGGACATTTTCATTGTGACAGTCCCGCAGGTTGGCCTCAGCTCCATACCTGAGAAGCTTTTTAACCAGGTCGATATTGGACTTTTCCACAGCACACATGAGGGGAGTACTGCCAAAACGATCTTTGGAGTTGGGGGAAGCCCCCATCTCCAGAAGTACTCTTGCCCCCTCATAGTAGAAGGAGTCCACAGCCATATGAAGAAGGGACTTCCCCTCTTCAAAGGATCTTTTTATGAGGATGCCGGGAATAGCTGCCAGTTCCTTTAACCTTTCCAGGTTGCTGTGGTTAACTGCCAGTTCCGAAGCTTCTTTGAACCGGTACTCTATCTCGGATTCCTGAAACTCATGGGCCAGGTGGATAGAGTGGATGACTCCAGCCTGGGCAATAAGGGTATTCCTTAAGGTCCCCCTGTCTGTATGTAGGGTAAGGTTATAGGCTCCCTCCTCTATCTCCTCCAGTGTAAGAGTAGATCTTCCCCTTATATATCCCACCTCCCTGTCGTCCAGCCACAGGTTTCCTCCAGTGAAGAGGGGGTTTTTAATCTGTAGAGACACAAGGTGTTTTTTTATCTTCACACTTCCCCCTACTTATTCATTACCTGAATGGATTTTATATCTAAAAACTCTGGTCCATTGTCCACAGGGTATCCATCGATAACCTCTCCCTCTACCTGAACACTCTTGTTGTTGTACTCATTGAGGTCGATTGTATCGGACTTTACTGCATAGAAATTTCCCTCATCTGTAGTCAAAGTGTGAGTTCCATACTGCCAGATAGACATCTCTATAGGCTCAAGGACTCCTGCATAGTTGAAGCTGTGGGCTTCCCTCTCTATGGTATCTGTAGAACTACATGCTGTGAGAGCAAGGCATGTAAGGATTAGAAATAAAAGTTTTTTCATTGAACTTCCCCCTCTTTTTTATTTAGTTGATATATAACTAATCTTAACATAAAACCCCGGCCCTTTCCATAAAAAGAGGAGGTTAAAGGCAGTAAAAAAGCAGCCTGAATTTCAGGCTGCTTATCTTTATCTGTCATTCTTCTTAGATTAGTGATACATCGAAGATGTCTAGGTCTCTGTCAGCTACATCCTTTTCCATGATGTTCATGATAGCGTTTAGAGTATCTAGAGATGTAAGCACCTCTACTCCATACTCGATAGCTGTTCTTCTAATTCTGAATCCGTCTCTCATAGTGTCTCCAGCCTTTGTCGGAGTATTTATAAGAAGGTCGATCTGACCAGTCTTAAGAGCGTCTAGGATATTTGGAGTTGCCTCAGACAGCTTGTTTACTACCTCAGCCTCTACTCCATTCTCATTTAGGAACTTAGCTGTTCCAGTAGTTGCATACAGGTTACAGTTCTGCCCCTTTAGTCTATGAGCAAGCCCCAGGAACTCCTCCTTGTCCTTGTCTCTAATAGTTACAAGAACATTCTTTTCCTTGATCTGGCTGATTCTGTTTCCACCAACTAGTCCCTTATAGATAGCCTCATCTATATTGGAAGCTACTCCTAATACCTCTCCAGTGGATCTCATCTCAGGTCCAAGGGATACCTCAACGTTGTTAAGCTTTTCAGTTGAGAATACTGGTACCTTTACAGCAACTACATCTGGTTTCTTGTAGATACCAGTTCCGTAGTTAAGATCCTTAAGCTTCTGACCAAGCATTACCTTTGTAGCGATGTCGATCATAGGTACGCCAGTTACCTTTGAGATATATGGTACAGTTCTAGATGATCTAGGGTTTACCTCGATTACATAGATTTCATTTTCATATGCGATGAACTGGATATTCATCATTCCAGATACCTCTAAGGCATTGGCAATCTTCTTTGAGTACTCCAGGATCTTCTCTTCAGTTCCCTCATACAAATTTTGAGATGGGTACACTGTGATAGAGTCTCCAGAGTGAACTCCAGCTCTTTCCAGGTGCTCCATTACTCCTGGGATAAGTACATCCTCACCGTCACAGATAGCGTCGATCTCTATCTCAATACCGTTAAGGTACTTGTCGATCAGTACTGGGTTCTCAGGATCTCTCAGGAATGATGCCTCTAGGTACTTAACCAGGTTGTACTCATCGTGGCAAACTTCCATTCCCTGTCCACCTAGTACATATGATGGTCTTACAAGTACTGGGTACTTTACCTTGTTGGCAATCTCGATACCGTCCTCGGTATTCCATACAGCCCTTCCTGTAGGTCTAGGGATATCAAGCTTCTCCATCATAGCCTCGAATCTCTCTCTGTCCTCAGCCTCATCGATCTTGTCTGCAGATGTACCGATTATCTTAACTCCTCTAGCTGCTAGGTCGTTGGCAAGCTTGATTGCAGTCTGTCCACCGAACTGAAGTACTACTCCCTCTGGGTTCTCCTTCTCGATGATGTTCATTACATCCTCTGTTACCAGTGGTTCAAAGTATAGCTTGTCTGCAGTTGAGAAGTCTGTTGATACTGTCTCTGGGTTGTTGTTTATGATGATAGTCTCGATTCCCATCTTCTGAAGGGACTTGATGTTATGTACTGTACAGTAGTCAAACTCGATTCCCTGTCCAATTCTTATTGGTCCAGATCCTATTACTACAATCTTTCTCTTATCCGATACAACTACCTCGTCATACTGGTCGTATGTAGAGTAGTAGTAGGATGATACTGCCTCAAACTCTGCTGCACAAGTGTCAACCATCTTGTAAACTGGCCTGATGTTGTAAAGGCTCTTCTTAGCTATGATATCAGCTTCAGATACACCCATAAGCTCCGCGATCCCCTTATCTGAGAACCCTTTCTTCTTAAGGTTTCTCAGGAACTTTTCATCCAGATCCTTGAGGGTCATTCTCTTAAGAAGCTCCTCCTGCTTTACGATCCACTCGATCTTCTCCATGAAGAACTTGTCCATTCCAGTAATCTTCTGAAGAGTTTCCTTTACATATCCCCTTCTAAGCATCTCAGCTGCTACGAAGATTCTCTCGTCGTCTGGTCTCATTACAGCCTTTTTCAGTTCCTCTATAGTCATCTCCTTGGCAACTCTGTTCTCCAGGTTGTACTGACCGATCTCTAGGGATCTGATTCCCTTTAGGAATGCTGCCTCAAAGTTGTTACCGATAGCCATTACCTCTCCAGTAGCCATCATCTTTGTACCCAGTTTTCTATCTGCTTTCTTGAACTTGTCAAATGGCCACTTAGGAAGCTTACATACCACATAGTCAAGGGCAGGCTCGAAGCAGGCATATGTCTGACCGGTAACCTCGTTCTTTACCTCATCCAGTGTGTATCCAAGGGAAAGCTTTGCAGCAACTCTTGCAATAGGGTATCCAGTTGCCTTTGAAGCCAGTGCTGATGATCTGGATACTCTTGGGTTGATCTCGATGATAGCATACTCAAATGACTTAGGGTGTAGAGCTATCTGAACGTTACATCCACCGATAACACCGATCTCATCAAGGATTTCAAGGGAAGCGGTTCTTAGCATCTGGTACTCTTTGTCTGAAAGGGTCTGAGATGGAGCTACTACTATGGAGTCTCCAGTGTGGATTCCTACTGGGTCGATGTTTTCCATGTTACAAACTGTGATACAGTTACCATTCTTATCTCTCATTACCTCATACTCAATCTCTTTCCAACCTAGGATGGATTTCTCAAGAAGAACCTGTCCTACTCTTGATAGAGACAGTCCCTTTAGCAGGATGTCCTCTAGTTCCTGTGGAGTGTAAGCGATACCTCCTCCAGATCCTCCAAGGGTATAAGCCGGTCTTACTACCAGTGGGTAACCGATCTCTCCGGCAAACTTAAGTCCGTCTTCAAGACTTTCTACAATCTTAGATTCGATGGTAGGCTGTCCGATCTTTTCCATAGCGGCTCCGAATAGGTCTCTGTCCTCTCCTCTTTTGATTGAATCGATAGGAGTTCCAATTACCCTTACTCCGTACTTCTCAAGGATTCCCTTGTCCTCTAGCTCAACTGCCATGTTTAGAGCTGTCTGTCCCCCCATTCCAGCAAGGATTGAGTCTGGTCTTTCCTTAGCGATTACCTTTTCTACGAATTCTACTGTGATTGGCTCGATATATATTCTGTCTGCTACAGCCTTATCTGTCATGATAGTTGCAGGGTTTGAGTTGATCAGTACTACCTCGATTCCCTCTTCCTTTAGTGCTTCACAAGCCTGAGTTCCAGAGTAGTCGAATTCCGCTGCCTGACCGATAACGATTGGACCAGATCCTATTACAAGGGTTTTCTTTATAGTTTTATCTAACATAGTTAATATCCTCCCGAAAAAAAGTTGAAAAGCTGCCATCTATTCAGTGGCCAGGGGCTGCAATAAGCAACCGCCATTTGTGTATCCTCGTCAATGTGAAAGTTTTGTAGTGTTTAATCCTACTATCCGATTAACTCCAGGAAGTCATCGAAGATGTATCCCGAGTCCTTTGGTCCAGGCCATGCCTCTGGGTGGTATTGTACACAAAGGATCTTAAGATCTCTGCTCATCATTCCCTCGATAGAGTTGTCGTTTAGGTTTACGTGGGTAACCTCCATACACTCAGGCATCTTGTCGATTACATATCCGTGGTTCTGAGATGTGATGAAGATCTTATTCTTGGTAAGGTCCTTTACCGGGTGGTTACATCCTCTGTGACCATACTTCAGCTTAGCTGTAGATCCTCCCAGGGCCCATGCAAGAAGCTGGTGTCCAAGGCAGATACCGATAATAGGAAGTTTTCCTACCATCTTCTTGATCTCCTCGATAGTCTCTGTAAGGTCAGCGGGATCTCCAGGTCCGTTTGACAGGAAGATTGCGTCTAGATCGTGGTCTAGGATCTCCTCAGCAGTGGTTCCAAATGGGAATACTGTGATGTCGCATCCCCTTGCTTCGAAGGATCTAAGGATATTTCTCTTTACACCGAAGTCCAGAACTCCGATCTTCTTCCCCTCTCCAGGGATGTGGTACTTCTCCTCGCAGCTTACAGTAGCTACTGCATTCTTGTTGCAGAAGGAGTTGAACTTCTCCTTTAGCTCCTTTTGAGTAAGGTCCTCTGTGGTGATGATAGCTCTCATGGAACCATTTTCTCTTATGATCTTAGTAAGGTGTCTTGTGTCTACACCCTTGAATCCCATTACCTTGTGCTGTTTCAGGTAACCGTCTAGAGTAAGCTCACATCTGAAGTTGTTTGGAAGTTTTGCATCTTCCTTGATTACAAATCCCCTTACCTTTACTCCGTCGGACTCCAGGTCCTCCAGGTTTATTCCGTAGTTCCCCATAAGAGGGTAGGTCATAACAACGATCTGTCCGTAGTAGGAAGGGTCTGTAAGTAGCTCCTGGTAACCAGTCATTCCTGTGTTGAATACCAGCTCACCTACACTCTCCTTTAAATAACCAAATGCTTTCCCCTCAAAGGCCATACCATTCTCCAGTATCAGCTTAGCTTTCATAAGTTGATCCTCCTTAATATAATTAAATTATTTTTACCTATAAAAAAAGGAATAAGGACTAATAAATCAATTAGTCTTTATTCCCATAAATATAACAACTATTAAAATCAAATGTATCATTTGAAAAATTCAAAATATAGAAATTAGTAACATCAACAGCAAGAATGAAGCCACTCAGGAGCCTCTGGAATATAGATAGAATAGAAACAATAAATAGTAATAACATTGGAGATGGAATAGTTAATTTAGGTTTTAACGATCTTTTCTTCTTCATAGTTACCACTCGCCTCCTCATATCCTTGCTAAAATTTCTAAGAAGGATTATAACAATGAACAAAATAAAAGTCAATGAATATTTCCAACTATTATTTTTCAGGGAGTGTACTAATATGAGATTTAAGATGTTAACTTGTCCATAAAGTGAAAAAAGTATTTTTAAAAGGACTAGTGTTTACAGGGGTGATAGAGATGTTTTCAAGAGGAGGGCCTCATATAAAAGGTACCAAAAAAATGTGGTGTTCCATGGAAAAAAATCCATAAAAATTATACGAAAATATTAAAATATAAGGTTAATTTAATGTTAAAAACTTCTCTAAAAAAGCCTATGAAAAAAACTTTTGACAAGAAATTTCAATTATGATACATTGAGGATGTAGCAGAGATGTTACACCACAAAAGAATAGCAGTGTCATTTATATATGTCAGGAATGGGCCTGACGTCTCTACAGTTAACCGTAAATTAACTACTATAGATGAGGTATGAGCAGAGGTCGAAGCTGTTTTATTGATTTTTAGTTTACTTCATTTTTATAGTATGTAGTTTAACTGTAGTGTCAATTTACTTAGCGTTCTTATAATTAAGGAGAGATCAATGTTTTATATACCGATGAAAAAATCTGTAATTAAAGTAGAAAAGATATCTTTTATAAGAGGGTCTAAGTATAGTCTAATCTGGAATTAGTGTGTACTTAGGCCTTTTTATATTTTAAGATATTGGTTAGGAGGGGTTACTTAATGAAAACGGATATTCAAATCGCTCAGGAAGCGAAGATGCTGAAGATCAGTGAGATCGCAGCTAAGATTGGACTTAGTGAAGATGACTATGACCAATATGGAAAGTATAAGGCGAAGGTTGATTCAAACCTTCTTAAGAGACTAGAGGACAAGAAGGATGGTAAACTAATCCTTGTAACTGCAATCACTCCTACTCCAGCTGGAGAGGGGAAGTCCACTGTAAGTGTGGGACTTACTCAGGCGCTGAACAGACTTGGTAAGAACTCCATAGCAGCTCTTAGAGAACCATCTCTAGGACCGGTATTCGGTATCAAGGGGGGAGCTACAGGGGGAGGGCACTCCCAGGTAATTCCAATGGAGGATATAAACCTTCACTTTACAGGGGACCTTCATGCCATCGGAGTGGCACACAACCTAATCTCAGCTTGCCTGGACAACCACATCAAGCAGGGGAACGACCTGGATATAGATGTAACAAAGATAACATGGAAGAGAGTTATGGATATGAACGACAGAACTCTTAGAAATATAGTAGTAGGAATGGGAGGTTCCCCAAGCGGAATCCCTAGACAGGATTCCTTCCAGATAACAGTGGCTTCAGAGATAATGGCTGCCCTTTGTCTGGCAAACTCCCTGGCAGACCTTAAGGAGAGGATCTCCAAGATGGTTCTTGGATACACAAGGGGAGGAGATCTTGTAAGAGTAGCTGACCTGAAGGTAGAGGGAGCTGTAGCGGCCCTTCTTAAGGAAGCAATCAAGCCAAACCTGGTACAGACTCTGGAAAATACCCCGGTATTTATCCACGGTGGGCCATTTGCAAATATCGCCCACGGATGTAACTCGGTAATGGCTACCAAGCTGGCTCTTAAGTTATCCGACTACACTGTAACTGAGGCTGGATTTGCAGCTGACCTGGGAGCGGAAAAGTTCCTGGATATAAAGTGCAGGGAAGCAGGGATAACACCAAATGCAGTGGTCATAGTGGCTACTGTAAGAGCTCTTAAGCACCACGGGGGAGCAAGGGAGCTAGGGGAGGAGAACCTGGGAGCTCTTTCTGCTGGACTTGCCAACCTGGATAAGCATATAGAAAATATGAAGAAGTTCAACCTGCCTGTGGTAGTGGCAATGAACAGATTCCTTACAGATACAGATGCAGAGTTTGACCTAATAAGAGAGAGATGCGGAGAGCACGGAGTACCAGTAGCCCTATGTGATGTATGGGCTAACGGAGGAGCAGGGGGAGAGGAGCTTGCCCAGATGGTACTTTCTGAGATAGAGAAGGAGGAGGACAACTATACTCCACTCTATGAGCTGGACCTTCCAGTGGCTGAAAAGATCGAAAAGATCGCCAAGGAGATCTACGGTGCTGACGGAGTAACCTTCTCAGCTAAGGCTAAGAAGATGCTAAAGACTCTGGAGGACTTTGGTTACAACAACCTTCCAGTGTGTATGTCCAAGACTCAGAAATCCATCTCAGACAATGCACACCTTCTGGGAAGACCTAGCGGGTTTACAGTAAATATCAATGAGCTGAGACTATCAGCTGGAGCAGGATTTGTAGTAGCTATGGCTGGAAACATTATAGATATGCCTGGACTGCCTAAGAAACCGGCGGCAGAGCTTATCGATATAGATGAGAACGGAAAGATAACTGGATTATTCTAATAAAAAACACAAAAGATTGATATAATCACTTATATATACCCATAATATGGTTGGGAGTTTCTACGTGACGCCGTAAATGTC
This sequence comes from Propionigenium maris DSM 9537, assembly GCF_027925155.1. Taxonomy (GTDB): domain Bacteria; phylum Fusobacteriota; class Fusobacteriia; order Fusobacteriales; family Fusobacteriaceae; genus Propionigenium; species Propionigenium maris. The sequence goes on from NZ_BSDY01000010.1 coordinate 105,024, forward strand.
ACGCTATAGGTGAAGGTAGAGGGGTAACTATACCCAGATTGAGTTTTATCGCTCAAATACTTTCACTTTGAAAAGTATTTGAGCGTTTTTTATTATAAAAAAAGGGTTTTAGGAGGAAGAATGAACTATCGTATCTATGTGGAGAAAAAAAACGGCTTCGATGTAGAAGCTAAGGGTTTATTTGGAGAGTTGAGGGAAGGTCTTGGGCTTAAGGGGTTGTCCAATGTCAGAATCCTTAACTGCTATGATCTATTTAATATAAATGAGGATGAGCTTGAAAAAGCCAAGAAGCTTGTATTTGCAGAAGCACCTACAGACCTAATCTACGATGAGGTGGAGCTTAAGGAGGGGAGATACTTCGCAGCAGAGTACCTTCCAGGGCAGTTTGATCAGAGAGCAGACTCAGCTATGCAGTGTCTGAACCTGGTATCCGATGCCAACTCAGAGGTAGTGGTGACAAGCGGTAAGCTGATTATCCTTGAGGGAGAGGTTGCAGATACCGATCTTGAAAGGATAAAGAAGTTCTATATCAACCCTGTGGAGATGAGGGAAAAGGACCTGGCTAAGCTTCAGGTTGAGAGTATAGAGGCTCCCAAGGAGGTTCCTGTTCTAGAGGGGTTCACAGATCTTACAGAGGATGAGATGGAGAGCTTCAGAGGAGCTGAGGGGCTGGCTATGACAGTGGCAGATCTTCTCCATGTACAGAAGTATTTCAGAGATACAGAGGACAGAGATCCTACAGAGACTGAGATAAAGGTGCTGGATACCTACTGGTCGGACCACTGCAGACATACAACATTTGAGACAAAACTGACTAACATAATCCTTCCCAAGGGAAGGTTTGAAGAGGTCCTTCAGGAGACCTTTGATGAGTATCTTAAGAGCAGAGAGGTAGTCCACGGTGAGAGGTTAGAGAAGAAGTACATCTCCCTTATGGATATGGCAACTATAAGCGGTAAGGAGTTAAAGAAGACGGGAAGGCTGGATGACCTTGAAATATCAGAGGAGATAAATGCCTGCTCCGTTTATATAGATGTAGATGTAGATGGTGAAACTGAAAAGTGGCTTCTTATGTTTAAGAATGAGACCCACAACCACCCTACAGAGATAGAGCCCTTTGGAGGAGCTTCCACATGTCTTGGGGGAGCAATAAGAGACCCTCTATCTGGAAGATCCTATGTATACCAGGCAATCAGAGTAACGGGAGCAGCTAATCCACTGGAGAAGCTAGAGGATACAATCCCTGGTAAGCTTCCTCAGAAGAAGATAACAAGGGAAGCAGCTCACGGATATGCATCCTATGGAAACCAGATAGGGTTGACTACCGGACACGTAGCTGAGATCTATCACGAGGGATACAAGGCTAAGAGGATGGAGGTAGGAGCTGTAGTTGGTGCTGTACCTGCAGAGTGGGTAAGAAGAGAGTCACCAGCAGCAGGAGATATCGTTATCCTTCTGGGAGGAAAGACTGGAAGAGATGGATGCGGTGGAGCTACAGGATCATCCAAGGAGCATACAGATGACTCTCTGGCTACATGCGGAGCAGAGGTACAGAAGGGGAATGCCCCAGAGGAGAGAAAGATCCAGAAGCTATTCAGAAAACCTGAGGTTACCAAGCTTATCAAGAAGTGTAACGACTTTGGTGCAGGGGGAGTATCTGTAGCAATTGGAGAGCTTGCACCGGGACTTGAGGTAAATCTGGATGTAGTACCAACAAAGTATGCAGGATTAAATGGAACGGAACTTGCTATCTCAGAGTCACAGGAGAGGATGGCAGTTGTAATAGAGGCAAAGGACAGAGAAAAGTTTATAGCTCTGGCTGAACAGGAAAATCTACTGGCAACAGAGGTTGCAGAAGTTACCGACAGAAACAGACTGGAGATCCTGTGGAGGGGACAGAGGGTAGTGGACCTCTGCAGAGACTTCTTGGATACCAACGGAGTAATGGGAGAGAATGAGGTAGAGGTAGAGGAGCCTGTGGGAACTTCACCACTAGAAAAAGAACTGTTTACAGAGAGCGACAACAGATGGCTGGATATGATGGGATCTCTAAATGTAGCTTCCCAGAAGGGCCTTATGGAGATGTTTGATTCCTCCATCGGAGCTACTACGGTATTAATGCCATTTGGAGGGAAGTATCAGATGACTCCAACGGATCTGAGCATCCAGAAGCTTCCTCTATTAAAGGGAGAGACGGATACAGCTTCAGCTATCTCATGGGGATTTGACCCAGACCTTTCCTCTTGGTCACCATTCCACGGGGGAGCCTATGCAGTTGTGGAGTCCCTGGCTAAGATAGTGGCAGCAGGGGGAGACTACAGGAAGATCAGGATGTCCTTCCAGGAGTACTTCAGAAAGCTTGGGAATGACCCGGTAAACTGGGGTAAACCATTCTCGGCACTACTTGGTACCCTCTTTGCACAGAAGCAGTTTGAGCTGGCAGCAATCGGTGGAAAGGACTCTATGAGCGGAACATTCAATGAACTTCACGTGCCGCCAACACTTATCTCCTTTGCAGTGGCACCAGTAAAGGCAAGTGAGGTGGTATCACCGGAACTTAAAGGATCTGGAAACAGGATCTACCTTGTAAAGCACAATATGAGAGAGGACCTCATGCCTAATGTGGAGGAGCTGAAGTCAACATTTGAGTTCATCCATGAGAATATAAAGAATGGAAAGATAATATCAGCAAGTACTATAAAGAAGGGTGGAATAGCTGAAACTATAGCTAAGATGACCCTTGGAAATAGAATCGGAGTTAAGATAACTTCAGATGAGGAGCTATTTAAGCTATCTTACGGTTCCTTTGTAGTTGAAACAGCAGGGGAGTTCACTGGAGGCAACCTTATCCTTCTAGGAGAGACAACTGAGGAGGCAAAAATTGTCGCCGGCGACACTGTTGTAGACCTGGGAGAGATGGAAAAGATATGGCTAGGGAAGCTGGATACAATCTTCCCACATACTATAAAGAATGAAAATGAGGAGTATGAGTTTGCAGGTTACCATACAGAGAAGGTAGTGGCTCCAAGAGAGGCAATAGAAACTCCAAGGGTATTTGTACCTGCCTTCCCTGGAACAAACTGTGAGTATGACTCCATGAGGGCCTTTGAAAAAGCAGGAGCAGAGGCTGTTACAATGACTTTTAGAAATCAGAGCCAGAAGGATATAGATGATTCCATAGAGGAGATGGTGGCTAATATATCTCAGTCTCAGATACTTATGTTCCCAGGAGGATTCAGTGCAGGGGATGAGCCAGACGGATCTGGCAAGTTTATCGCAACGGTACTGAATAATCCCAAGGTAGCAGAGGCAATCAACGAGTTCCTAAAGAGAGACGGATTAATTTTAGGAATTTGTAACGGATTCCAGGCACTTATCAAATCGGGACTTCTTCCATATGGAAGGGTGGGAACTGTGGGAGAGGATTCACCTACCCTTACATTTAATAGTATCGGAAGACACATCTCCCAGATGGTTACTACCAAGGTGGTATCAAATAAATCTCCGTGGCTAAACGGAATAGAGCTGGGATCGGAGCACCAGATAGCTGTATCCCACGGAGAGGGAAGATTTGTGGCAAGTCCAGAGGTAGTGGAGGAGCTATTCAAAAATGGTCAGGTAGCTACCCAGTATGTAAACTTTGACGGAAAGCCTACTACTGAGTTCAGGCACAATCCAAACGGATCTGTCATGGCTATCGAGGGTATCACCTCCCTAGACGGAAGGATCCTTGGTAAGATGGGACACTCGGAAAGAGTGGGAGAGAACCTCTATAAGAACATCATAGGGGAGAAGGAACAGAAGATCTTTGAAAACGGAGTAAGATACTTTACAGGGAAGTAATTCGTACCTTTCTCTTGAAAAAAAGGTACCTAAAGTTCAAGACCTATTAAAAATCTCTATTTTATACCAAAGAAAATCTGAAAAAATCGTATGGACTGATAAATTTTCGGGAAAGTCCACGAGTATTTTTCAAGATTTTCTCCTTGGTATTCCATTTACAAGATTTTCAAATGGTCGATTTAAATAGTGAGGAGAAGAAAATGGCGAAAATTGGAATAATAATGGGATCGGATTCGGATCTTCCAGTAATGAGTGCAGCAGCTAAGATACTAGAGGAACTTGGAGTGGAGTTTGAGCTCACAGTGGTATCTGCCCACAGAACTGTAGACAGGATGTATGAATATGCAAGGACTGCTGATGAGAGAGGAATCGATGTAATCATCGCAGGAGCAGGGGGAGCAGCCCACCTTCCAGGGATGGTAGCAGCCATAACCCACCTACCTGTGATAGGAGTACCTGTAAAGAGCTCTAACCTGAGCGGACTAGATTCCCTCCTATCCATCGTACAGATGCCAGGGGGAGTACCTGTAGCTACTGTGGCTATAAACGGAGCCAAGAATGCCGGAATACTGGCAGCTAAGATGGTTGGAATCAAGGATGGTATGGTAAAGGAAGCTGTAAAGAGCTATATGGAAGATATGAAAGCCGAGGTAGAGGCTAAGGCTGAGAAGGTAGAGAATATAGGGTACAGCAAGTATTTAGAGACCATGTAAACAGGGGAGTAATAAGGTGAAGAGATTAGGAATAATTGGCGGAGGTCAGCTTGGAAAGATGACCATACTAGAAGCTAGAAAGATGGATATTCATACCTGTGTACTGACTAGTGAGTATCCCTCACCTGCCAGTGAGATAGCAAATGAATATGTGGTGGGAAGTCTCTATGACACTGAAAAGATAAAAGAGGTAGCAGCTAAGTGTGATGTGCTTACCTATGAGATAGAACATATAAATGTAGAGGTCCTAAAGGAGCTGGAAGAGCAGGGAAAGAAGATATTTCCCTCCTCAAAGGTTATAGAGCTTATCCAGGATAAGTCGAAGCAGAAGGAGCTTCTAGACAGAGAAGGAATCCCTACTTCCAAGTGGAAGAGGATAACAGAGGAAAATATAGAGGAGCTGGTAGAGGAGTTTGGTCTGCCGGTTGTACAGAAAAGTTGTAAGGGTGGATATGACGGAAGGGGAGTGTTCATTCTAAAGGACAGAGAAGATGTAGAAAAGATCATAGGGGGAGACACCTTCTTCGAGGAATTTGTAGAGTGTGAGATGGAGATCGCTGTAATGGTAGCCAGAAACTCTCAGGGGCAGATGAATACATATCCAGTGGTTGAGATGGTATTTGATGACAGAACCAATATCTGTGATACAGTCATAGCTCCAGCAAGGATAAGCAGGGAACAATCTGAAAAAGCCACCGAGCTTGCCAGAAGGTGCGTAGAAGCACTGGACGGCGTGGGGATATTCGGAGTGGAGATGTTTTTAACTAAGGATGGGGAGATACTTATAAATGAAGTAGCACCAAGACCCCACAACTCAGGGCACTACACAATAGAAGCCTGCAAGACATCTCAGTATGAGCAGTTTATAAGGGCTGTGATGAACTATAAGCTTGGAAGTACCGATCTCTTATCACCATCCTGTATGATAAATATCCTGGGAGAGGACGGATATACAGGGAAGGTAAAGGTAACCGGCCTGGAGGATATGATGATGGTAGACAGTGCTTATCTTCATATCTATGGCAAGAAGGATACCGAGCCATTTAGAAAGATGGGACATATTACAACACTGGATAACACTCAGGAGGGAGCTCTAAGTAAGGCTCTTGAGGCAAGGGAGTGTCTGAAGGTAATCAGTGAAAACTCTTAACTCATAGTTTATCCTTGAAATAACTTTAGAGGGTAGACTGACATCGATGGGGGCTATGGGATTCAGTCGATGACAATAAACTGGAGGTAGAAAAATGGTAAAGCAAGAAATGGTCTATGAAGGTAAAGCTAAACAGGTTTTTTCAACAGCCGATGAGAATCTAGTAGTAATCCACTTTAAGGATGACGCAACTGCTGGAAATGGTGAGAAGAAGGGAACTATTGAAAATAAAGGAATCATCAACAACAAGATCACAGCTACTCTATATGAGATGCTTGAAAAAAATGGTATAAGAACTCACTACAAGGAAAGATTGAGCGACAGGGATCAGCTCTGTGAAAAGCTTGAGATTATACCTCTAGAGGTAATCGTAAGAAATGTAATAGCAGGATCTATGGCAAGAACACTGCATATTGAGGAGGGAACTACTCCAAAAACTACGATCTTTGAGATCTGCTATAAAAATGATGAGTGTGGAGATCCGCTGATCAATGACCACCACGCTGTGGCTATGGGACTTACTACATATGAGGAGCTAGAGAAGGTCTATGCTACAACAGCACAGATCAACGACCTTCTTAAGACAACATTTGACAGTGAGGGAATTACACTGGTTGACTTCAAGATAGAGTTTGGAAGAAACAGCCAGGGAGAGGTGCTTCTTGCAGATGAGATAACTCCAGATACATGCAGATTATGGGATAAGGAAACTGGTCAGAAGCTTGATAAGGACAGGTTCAGAAGGGACCTTGGGGGAATCGAGGAAGCATATATTGAAATCTTAAAGAGACTGGGGGCGTAGCTATGTGTCCAATGGATAAGTTTAATATAGATAAGATGGAAGAGGAGTGCGGAGTATTTGGTGTTTACTCCAATGAAAGAAAGGATGTAGCGGGTCTGGCATACTATGGACTCTATGCCCTTCAGCACAGGGGACAGGAGAGCGCAGGAATAAGCGTTTCCAATGCCGGGAAGATAAAAACTCATAAGGGTATGGGTCTTGTGGCCGATGCCTTCAGTACAGAGACTCTAGCTGGTCTCGTGGGGAATGCAGCTATTGGTCATGTGAGGTATTCAACCCAGGGAGCCAGCCAGCTTGCCAATGCCCAGCCCCTTGAGTCCAGCTATAAACTGGGGCAGATAGCTGTGGCACACAACGGAAACCTTGTAAATGCAGGGGTAATAAGAGATCTTCTAGAGGATACTGGTGCAACATTCAGCACTACCATAGATTCAGAGGTAATTATAAAGATGATAGCCAGAAAGGCTGCTAATGGTGTGGCAGAAGCTGTTAAGAGTGCAGTGGGAGCTATTCAGGGGTCCTATGCCCTTGTTATCCTAGCCAACAACGAGCTTATTGGTGTAAGGGATCCCCTTGGAATAAGACCTCTCTGCCTGGGACAAAATGAAGCAGGGGACTACTTCCTGGCATCGGAATCATGTGCTCTGGACTCTGTAGGAGCAACCCTTATAAGGGATATAGAGGCTGGGGAGATGGTGATCATCAATGAGGAGGGAGTAAAATCCATTAAGTACGCTGAGAAAACTCAGAATGCTCCTTGTTCCTTTGAGCAGATCTATTTTGCCAGACCAGACAGTATTGTAGACGGTATAAATGTATATAATGCAAGGGTAGAGGGAGGAAAACTCCTGGCTAAGCAGATGAAGGTAGAGGCTGATATAGTAATAGGTGTACCAGACTCGGGAGTTCCGGCAGCTGTAGGTTATGCAGAAGCCAGCGGAATACCATATGGTGTGGGACTTATAAAGAATAAGTATATAGGAAGAACCTTTATAAAGCCATCTCAGGAGCTGAGAGAAAGGGCTGTACAGGTTAAACTGAATCCTTTAAAATCTAATATAGAGGGTAAGAGGGTAGTTGTGGTAGATGACTCCCTGGTAAGGGGAACAACCAGCAAGAAGCTTATAGATATGCTCAGAAGAGCCGGAGCAAAGGAGGTACACTTCAGATCAGCTTCTCCAGCTGTAAAGCACTCGTGCTTCTTTGGGATAGATACAGCAGCAAGGAGCGAACTTCTTGCCAGCAGGATGAGTATAGAGGAGATGGCTGAGACTATAGGGGCAGATACACTGGACTTCCTGTCTCTGGAAAACCTCTATGCCTCCCTTGGAAAGAGGGAGTGCTGTGTGGGATGCTTCAACGGGGCATATCCTGTGCAGGCACCTATGGGTTTCCAGGAGGAGATGTCGGCTGAGAAGTGTTAGTGAGAGTGTGGCTTTAATCGGTTAAAAGTTTAAATCAATAGTTATCCATAAAAATGGTTTTAGGAGGAAAGATGTCAATTTCATATAAAGATGCAGGGGTAGATAAGGAAGAGGGATACAAGGCTGTAGAGCTGATGAAGAAGTCGGTGGCAGCTACTCATAACAGCAGTGTTCTAAATGGTCTTGGGAGTTTTGGAGCCCTGTATGAGCTGGGACAATATAAAAATCCGGTAATGGTCTCTGGAACAGACGGTGTAGGTACAAAGCTGGATATAGCTTTTAAAACTGGAGTATATAATACAGTGGGGATCGACTGTGTGGCTATGTGTGTAAATGACATCCTGTGTCACGGAGCTAAGCCCCTGTTCTTCCTGGACTACATGGCCTGCGGTAAACTGGAAGCAGATGTGGCAGCCAGTATGGTCTCTGGAGTGGCAGCTGGATGTCAGGCAGCGGGAGCAGCCCTTGTAGGGGGAGAAACTGCAGAGATGCCAGGATTCTATAAGGAAGGCGACTATGACATTGCAGGATTCAGCGTTGGTATCGTTGAAAAGGATGAGATAATTAATGGAAGCACAGTGGAGGAGGGAGATGTACTTATCGCTCTTCAGTCCAGCGGAGTGCACAGCAATGGTTTCTCTCTGGTAAGAAAGTTATTTACAGATTTAGATGAGGAGTTTGACGGTAGGAAGATAGGGGAGATCCTTCTTGAGCCTACTAAGATATATGTGAAGCCGGTCCTTGAAGTATTGAAGGAGCACACTGTACACGGGATGGCCCACATCACCGGTGGAGGGCTTCCTGAAAACCTTCCTAGAACAATGAGGGAAGGCTATGAAGCAGTTGTAGAAAAATCAAAGATCAAGTCCCTTCCGGTATTTGACTATATCAGAGAAAAGGGAGTACCTGAGGATGAGATGTACGGGACATTCAACATGGGGGTAGGTTTTGTACTGGTGGTTCCTGCTTCTGAAAGGGATGGAGTACTGGCTAAACTTGAATCCCTTGGAGAGACAGCTTTTGAAATAGGCTATGTTCAAAGAGGAGAGAAGGGAATATGCTTAAGATAGCAGTGTTAGTATCTGGAGGGGGAAGCAACCTCCAGTCGATAATAGATATGGCAGATGAAATAGGGTGCAGTATAGAGCTGGTGGTGGCAGACAGAGGATGCTATGGCCTGGAGAGAGCTGCAGAGCACGGGATAGAAGGCGTGCTCCTGGACAGAAAAGTTTACAAGAAGAATCTTTCAGAAATGCTGGATGAAGTTCTGAGGGACAGGGTAGATCTGATAGTATTAGCAGGGTTCCTATCTATCTTAGATGAGAACATTACAAATAGATGGAAGGGGAGGATCATAAATATCCACCCTTCGCTACTTCCAAAGTTTGGGGGGCCTGGGATGTATGGAATGAACATACACAGGGCTGTAGTAGAGGCCGGTGAAAGAGAGAGCGGGTGTACCGTTCACTATGTGGATGCCGGTGTAGATACAGGAGAGATAATCTTTCAGGAGAGGGTAGAGGTAAAACCTAACGACACTCCGGAAGATCTTCAGAAAAGGGTGCTCACCTTGGAGCACAGGCTGCTGCCACAGGCTATTAAGAATATAGCCATGGCACACTAAATTGCTTGGAACTGCAGGCCTAAAAAACTTTATTGAATAAAACTCCTAAAACCTAATGAGATAAAGTTAATTAAAAATCCTAAAACCTAAAACCTGAAAAAATGATTAACCCGGGCCTGCAGTTTCATATAGATCTTCTGAGATGAATGGGTTTAGGTAGGTTTGAGGAAGGAGTTTGTGGGAAATTGGATTCTGGGGAAGTATTAAAGGTATGAAGAAGTCTAATCTAGCAGATAAGGAGAAGAAAATGAAGAGAGCGTTAATTTCAGTCTACGATAAAACTGGGATAGTTGAATTTGCTGAATTTTTAATAGATAGAGGGGTAGAGATAGTATCTACCGGGGGAACATACAGACACCTTGTGGAAAATAATGTCGCTGTAACTGAGGTAGTAGAAGTTACCAATGCACCAGAGATGCTGGACGGAAGGGTAAAGACACTTCACCCTGTAATCCACGGTGGTATCCTTGCCATAAGAGACAATAAGGAACATATGGAAACACTGGAAGCAAGAAAGATAGGAACTATCGATATGGTAATAGTTAATCTATATCCGTTCTTCGATGAGGTACAAAACGATATTACCTTTGAGCAGAAGGTAGAGTTTATCGATATCGGCGGACCTACAATGCTCAGATCAGCAGCGAAGTCATTTAAGGATGTAGCTGTAATCACTGAGACAGCTGATTATAGTGTGGTAATGGATGAGCTTAAGGGATCAAATGAGATCTCCTTTGCTACAAGAAAGAGGTTAGCAGGAAAGGTATTCAACCTTACAGCAGCCTATGATGCAGCAATCTCTAACTTCCTTTTAGAGGGAGAGATGCCTAAGTACCTGAATGTTTCCTATGAAAAGATGATGGATCTCAGATACGGGGAGAACCCTCATCAGAAGTCTGCATACTATGTTTCTACAACTGAAAAGGGAGCTATGAAGGACTTTAAGCAGCTGAATGGTAAGGAGCTTTCATTTAACAATATAAGGGATATGGATGTGGCATGGAAGGTGGCAAATGAGTTTACCGAGACAGCATGCTGCGGACTAAAGCACTCTACTCCATGTGGTGTGGCAGTGGGTGAGACGGTACTGGAAGCCTATAATAAAGCCCACAGCTGTGATCCAGTTTCAATCTTTGGGGGGATCGTAGCATTTAACAGAGCAGTGGACGCTGCAACAGCTACTGAGCTTCTTAAAACATTCCTAGAGATAGTAATCGCACCATCATTTACAGATGAGGCTCTTGAGATACTGAAAGGGAAGAAGAACCTAAGGGTAATAGAGGCCAAGCAGGCTCCAGTGGATAAGTTGGAGTATGTAAAGGTAGACGGTGGTATCCTGGTACAGGATGCAGATCATGCCTTCTCTACAGATATGAGTGTAGTCACTGAGAAGGAGCCATCCAAGGAAGAGATGGATAATATGGTATTTGGAATGAAGGTAGTAAAACACGTAAAATCCAATGCAATCGTAGTGGTGAAGGACGGAATGGCCAAGGGAGTAGGTACTGGGGAGACAAACAGAATCTGGGCTACCAAGCAGGCGATTGAAAGAGCAGAGGACGGAGCAGTACTTGCTTCAGACGCCTTCTTCCCATTCAGAGATGTTGTGGATGAGTGTGCTAAGGCCAAGATAAGTGCTATAATTCAGCCTGGAGGATCTATGAGGGATCAGGAATCTGTAGATGCCTGCAATGAGCACGGTATCTCTATGGTGATGACTGGGATGAGGCACTTCAAACACTAATTCATTCATTCTTTGCTCACCCAAAGAACGAAACAAGAAAGGGAGCCTCTGTGAGAAAAAAGCTATTTAATAATTGAAAAACTTTGAAAAAATCGAAACTCGCTTTGCTCAAACAGTCGACATTTTCAAAAGTTTTTACTGCATATTAAATGCACGCTTTTTTCTCAATGAGGTTATTATAAAAAACCTTTATGAGGTTTGAATTCTAGCTTTTAAATATTGGCCATTTGAAAATATCGTAAATGGAATATGAAGAAAAAATTTAAAAAATATCGTCTGTTTAAAGAAGAAGTGTTTTTCTTCTTCAAGTTACGATATTTTTATATTTTATCGATTATGGAATAGGGATTTTCAACAGGCCTTGAATTTTTGTTACTTTTGTTTCAAGACAAAAGTAAGGGAGGAAAAATGAAGATATTGGTAGTAGGTAGCGGCGGAAGAGAGCATGCAATTGCCTGGAAGATGAGTCAGAATAATACCATAGAGAAGATATACTGTGCTCCTGGAAATGCAGGGACGGAGCAGCTGGATGTTGCAGAGAATATAGATATAAAGAGCATGGATGAGATTGTGAATTTTGCCAGAGAGAATCAGGTAGATCTTACCATTGTGGGAAGCGAAGAGATGCTGGTAGAGGGGATAGTTGACAGGTTTAAGGAGCACGGGCTTGCTATATTCGGTCCAGATAAAAGAGCTGCTATGCTTGAGGGTTCCAAGGCCTACGCCAAGGAGTTCATGAAGAAGTATGGAGTAAAGACAGCTGCCTATGAAACCTTTGAAGATCCCAAGGAAGCCAAGAACTACCTTGAAGCATGTGAGTATCCTGTAGTTGTAAAGGCCAGCGGCCTTGCAGCGGGAAAGGGAGTAATAATCTGTGCAGATAAGTCGGAAGCTGTGGCAGCTGTAGAGGAGATAATGGAGGAGAATAAGTTCGGAAGCGCAGGAGCTACCGTTGTAATAGAGGAGTTCCTAGAGGGAGTGGAGGCTTCAATCCTCTCGGTGACCGACTCCAGGCAAATAGTGCCATTTATCTCAGCTAAGGATCACAAGAAAATAGGGGAGGGAGAAACTGGTTTAAATACCGGAGGAATGGGAGTGATCTCACCTAACCCGTATGTAACTGAGGATGTAAATGAAGCCTTTATAAGGGATATACTGAACCCTACACTAGAGGGAATAAAAGCAGAGGGGCTGGATTTCTGCGGAGTGATCTTCTTCGGGCTTATGATAAATGAGAGAGGGGTCTACCTTCTGGAGTACAATATGAGGATGGGAGACCCTGAAACCCAGGTAGTACTGCCTCTACTGGAAACAGATCTCTACGAGATATTCAGAGATACCCTTGAGGGGAATTTAGACGGAGAAAAGATTTCGTGGAAGAGTGGAAGTGCCTGCTGTGTAGTTGCTGCCAGCGGAGGGTACCCTGAGAGCTACAACAAGGGATATACTATTGCCGGGACTGAGGATATAGAGGACACAGTGTTTATGGCAGGAGTGAAGAAGGAGGGAGAGAGCCTTCTTACAAATGGTGGAAGGGTATTGAATGTGGTAGCCCTGGGTAGGGACTTAGATGAAGCAAGAGGTAAAGCCTATGACTCCATAGGAAATATAAGCTTCGATAAGATCTATTACAGAAAAGACATCGGAAAGATAGGTTAATAATTCAATAGAATAAAAAAGAGAAGGTATATTGCCTTCTCTTTTTTTATTCTATTTGTATCGCCCTATAGCTTTGATTTTAAAAACAGGTCTCTGCTTCTTGTGAAACTTCTATATCCTTTCATTTTAAAAGTTTCTTGCAAGTATTTATAAGTTAACTTCCTTCTTAATAGTGATTTCTTTACCCTCTCTTTTCCATTCTGCAAATTCAGCTACAGCTGTAAATAGTGCATCTGTTGATGAGTTAAGACCAGTCTCCACTGAATCCTGGATTACTCCGATAACGAATCCTACCCCAACTACCTGCATTGCCACTTCATTTGGAATACCAAATAAGCTACAAGCTAAAGGAATAAGAAGGAGTGATCCACCGGCCACACCAGATGCTCCACAGGCACTTACTGCCGATAGGATACTTAAGATAAGAGCCGTTCCAATATCTACACGGATTCCCAGTGTGTGTACTGCTGCAAGTGTTAATACTGATATTGTGATTGCAGCTCCTGCCATGTTTATAGTAGCTCCTAGAGGAATAGATACTGAATACATGTCTTTATCTAACCCTAACTCCTCACACAACTCCATATTTACCGGGATGTTTGCAGCTGAACTTCTAGTGAAGAAAGCTGTTATTCCACTTCGTTTTAAGCATCTGAATACCAATGGATAAGGATTTTGTCTTATCATAACAAATGTGATTGCTGGGTTTACTACCAGTGCCATAAATGCCATAGCTCCCAGTAATAATCCTAATAACTTACCATATTGTAACAATGAAGCTAATCCACCAGTTGCAATTGAGCTAAACACTAATCCCATGATACCAAATGGTGCAAAGTGAATAACCCATCTTACTATCTGAGATAATGCATCTGAAAAGTTTGTAATCATTGTCTTAGTAGAAGCTGGTGCATGCTTTAATGCCAACCCTAATAACAATGCCCAGACTAATATTCCGATATAATTTGCATTAGCAAGAGCGTTGATTGGATTGTCTACAACATTCATTAATAATTTTTTTAATACTTCACTAACTCCACTTGGAGGAGCAACATTTTCCACTCCTTCTCCTAAAGCGATAGTTACCGGAAATAAGAAACTTCCCATAACTGCAACTACACCGGCTAAGAATGTTCCCACAAGATAAAGACTTATAACAGATTTCATATTTGTTTTTTGACCAGGTTTATGCTGAGATACTGCTGACATTACTAGGAAAAGTACTAAGATAGGTGCTACTGCTTTTAGTGCTCCTACGAATAATGATCCCAGCAACTCAACTGGTTTTGCTACGTCTGGTAGCGCTACAGCTAAGATAATACCCACTATTAAACCAACAACAATCCTTTTGACTAAGCTCATTTGATTCCATCTACTTAACAAGTCTCTCATAAAGTGCCTCCCTTAAATAAATATACATTTTAAATTTTCTTTTAAAAGTAAGCTGCCTTTAATTTAATTTATATCCATATATCTACTATTTTCCTTCTAGATTTCCAGTATAATTTTAGTTGAAGCAGCTGACACTGGCATTAGTATAGACTTTATAGTTAGGAAAGAGCTCGTTAGAGGAAGGTGTTTGATGCCTTGATCTTCTGGTTAATTTTGTATGCCATGAGCATAGTGAGGAAAGATCTTGGGGTAAAAGACAGAAGTAATGTTAGGTTATAAAAAAAGACCAACAAAGTCGGTCTTGAATATTTGCCTTATTTTTTTAATTTTACTTATAAAAAGCTGGGAAGAAGTTTGTTCAAGTAAGATACTTTGTAACCTTACATCCTATATAAATTATAAAATAAAAAAAGACCGATTAAATCGCCCTTGAATGTTTGTTTTGTTATGTTTTATCTTTACTTATAAAAAGTTGAGGATGAACTTGTTTCAGCCGATAAACTTTTTATAAAGTAACTGGTGCGGAGGGGGAGACTTGAACTCCCACGTCAAAGACACTAGATCCTAAGTCTAGCGCGTCTGCCAATTCCGCCACCCCCGCATAGAACTTGACAAATTTTCTGGCGAATGATGTAAAATCATTCTTAAAAATTACGTCAGTTAGAAAAGATTAAAATCTTTTCCGATGGCTAAAGTTTTTCGCTTTATTCCTTTCTGAAACAAATCCTGATTTGTTTCAATACTCATAGATTTTGTAAAATGAATTTACTTCATTTTCAAAGAAATCTATAGAGTTATTAGTGGTGCGTCACACAGGGATCGAACCTGTGACAACTCGATTAAAAGTCGAGTGCTCTACCAACTGAGCTAGTGACGCATCTGCTGTCCCGTCGGACAAGAAGTATAATACCCTATTTCCCCCCATTAAGTCAACACTTTTTTATTTTTTCTTAAATTTTTTTTTATATTCCCCAAAGTTACCATCCCCTATTTATTGGAATCCTTGCATAAAAACTTTTCTCCAAAAGGGTTTTTTAAGAAAGACAGGATCGAGGTAAGGTGGTAGAAAAATTTAGTATTTCCATCCCTTTCTTCTGGTGTTTTTTAGGGTACACCCTTGATATTTAAAAAAGTTATGGTAATTTAGTACCAGAGAAAGAATATCTCCGAGTGAAAATTCCTAAGGATAAAACTTACGGTCTAGGGAATGACACCTATGGGTAGCTGAGGAAACCCAACTGCCTCCCGTGCTTGGAAAGGAGCTTATTTACTAAGGAGGGATGTATTTTGAAGATCTGTCGTATCAATATGAGAAACAAAAGTGTTACCTTTGAAGATGTAAAAGCTGATTATCTGGCACTGGGAGGAAGGGGGCTTACCTCGAGAATTATCTCAGATGAGGTGGACCCAACCTGTCATCCCCTGGGAAGAAACAATAAACTTGTAATTGCTCCGGGACTTCTTTCGGGTACCATGGCTCCAAGCTCGGGAAGACTGAGCGTAGGAACCAAGAGTCCCCTTACGGGAACCATAAAGGAGAGTAACGCAGGAGGAACTGCAGCCCAGAGTCTGGCTAAGCTGGGATACAAGGCAATCATTATAGAGGATAAACCTGCGGAACATGAGCTGAACCTGCTGAAGATAACACCTGAGGGGATCACCATAGAGGATGCCGACTACCTGACTATGAAGGGGAACTATGAGGTAGGAGATATCCTGAGGGAGAAGTTTGGAGCTAAGACCACAGTTATGTCCTTAGGACAGGCTGGAGAGATGAGGCTGACCTCAGCTTCCATAGCTGTTACAGACACCGAGGGTCACCCTACAAGACACTGCGGTAGGGGAGGAACTGGTGCTGTACTGGGCTCCAAGGGGATCAAGGCCATAGTTATAGACCCTGGAAAAATTAATGAGGTGAATTACCACGACAGGAATGCCTTTATAAAAGCTTCCAGATCCTTTGCTAAGATGGTACTGGATCACCCTGTATCCGGTCAGGGACTTCCTACCTATGGAACAGCTGTCCTTGTAAACATCCTAAATGAGGCAGGGGGACTTCCTACGGACAACTTCAGAGACGGGCGTTTTGAGTTTGCTGAGAGTATCAGTGGGGAAACTATGTATGAAACGATTAATAAGAGAAACGGTAACCCTACCCACGCATGTCACCCAGGATGTATCATGAAGTGTTCTCAGATCTACAACGATAAGAACGGTGAGTACCTCACAGGGGGATTTGAATATGAAACTATCTGGGCTTTTGGAGCTCACTGTCATATAAAGGATCTGGATGCCATTGCCATGATGGACAGACTCTGTGATGATATCGGTATAGATACCATAGAGGCAGGGGTGACCATCGGTATTGCTATGGAGGGGAAATATATAGAACTTGGAGACAAGGATGGAGCCATCCAGCTCCTCAAGGAAGTCGGTAAGGGATCTCCAATCGGAAGGATTATAGGTAACGGGGCAGCTTTTACAGGACAGGCCTTTGGAACGGAGAGGGTACCTGTGGTTAAGAAGCAGGCTATCCCTGCCTACGATCCAAGATCGGTAAAGGGAATCGGAGTTACATACGCTACAACTCCTATGGGAGCTGACCACACTGCAGGATACTCTGTAACTGCCAATGTTCTGGGAGTGGGAGGTAGTATAGATCCACTGAAGAAGGAGGGACAGGTGGAGCTTTCCCGTAACCTTCAGGTAGCTACAGCTGCTCTGGACAGTACAGGACTCTGTCTATTTGTAGCATTCCCTATCCTGGACAACGACGGAGCTCTTCCAGAGATTGCCCACATGATAAATGCAAAGTACAATACTGAGATCGGTGTTCCGGAGATTGTATCTCTTGGTCAGGAGATCCTCAAGTTGGAGAAGGAGTTCAACAAAAATGCCGGATTTACAAAGTCCCACGACAGGCTTCCCGAATTTTTCAAGGAGAAGCTGGCACCTCACAATGTGACATTTGATATCACAGGGGAGGAACTGGACACTACACTGGAGTTTTAGGAGGATAGATGGGAGGAAAGATAACTATAGAGGTAAGGCTCTTTGCCACACTGAGAGAGCTCTTCCCCTCTGAATGCAGAGGGGTAAAGGAGGTGGAGCTTCCGGCGGCAGCCTCCATCCACACCCTTCTGGACAGGATAGGGGTAGAGGACAAAACCACCCTTATACTCATGGTAAACGGGAGAAGGGTGAAGGACTTTGACCTGAACCTTGCCGAGGGTGACAGGGTTGCCCTCTTCCCTCCTGTGGGAGGGGGATAGGATGGAGAGATACCTGAGAAACAAGAAGCTTATCTCCCAGGAGGAACAGGAGAGACTAGCTCAGATGAAAGTAGTAATTCTCGGCTGCGGCGGACTGGGAGGCTATATCATAGAGATGCTCTCAAGGATAGGGGTGGGAAGGCTCACCCTTGTGGATTTCGATACCTTTGATGAGAGCAACCTCAACAGGCAGCTCCTCTCCACGGAAGAAAACCTTGGAAGAGCCAAGGCCAGGGAAGCTCAGATGAGGGTGAAGCTCATCAACTCCCTGGTAGAGGTAGAGGTCCTAGAGGAGAGGGTATCCGAGGAAAATATGGATAGGATTATAGAGGGGGCCATGGTGGTAGTGGATGCTTTGGACTCTATCCCCCTGAAGAAGCAAGTGGAGGAGTCATGTACAAGGATGAAAGTTCCTATGGTTCATGGGGCCATTGGAGGCTGGATAGCCCAGGTTGCTGTGGTGAGACCTGGGGAGTTCCTATTGGAAAAGCTCTATGGGGATACAGATGCCGGAGTGGAGGCTGAGATGGGAAATCCCAGCTTCACACCTGCTCTGGCTGCTTCTATCCAGGCTGGAGAGGTAATCAAGCTCCTTCTAAATAAGGGAGATTCACTAAAGGGAGAGGTTCTCTATATTGATTTAGAAAACAATAGCTTTTCCACTTTAAAACTATTATAATGTGTTTAATCCAGGTTAAAAGCTGTCCAGTATGACAGCTTTTAATTTGTATTAAAGGACAGTTTAGTAGAAGGTATTTAACAGATTAAGATTTCATCATAAGGATGTGGTTTAAATTGAATTTTTTTAAGGTAGCATCGGTAAGCGATGCGCAGGAGAGAATAAAAACCCTTTTGAGGGGATGCAGAGGCGTTGAAAAGGTTTCCCTGAGAGATTCCAGAGGCAGGATCCTTGCTGAAGATATACACTCCCAGGAGGACGTGCCTAATTTTAATAAATCAACTGTAGATGGTTATGCTGTAGTGGCCAAGGATACCTATGGTGCTTCCGAGTCCCTTCCCACTATCTTAAGCAATATCGGAAGGGTGGAGATGGGGGAGGAGCCCTCTTTTAACCTCGAGGCAGGACAGTGTGCCTATGTTCCCACAGGGGGAATGCTTCCAGAGGGAAGTACAGGGGTTGTTATGGTGGAATACTCCGAGGAGTTAGAGGATGAGGCCTTTCTTCACTCCTCTGTTTCCAATGGGGAAAATATAATCTATAGGGGAGAGGACATCAGAGAGGGAGATACTATCCTGAATGCGGGAGCAGAGATGACCCCTGAAAACATGGGAGCTCTGGCAGCAGCAGGGGTAATGGAACTTCCAGTTTACAGGAAGATAGTTTTTTCCATCATATCCACCGGGGACGAGATAAGGGATACCTCCAAGGGGATCGAGACCGCCCAGGTAAGGGATATCAACTCCTATACCATTGGGGCTTCCATTGAAAAATTCGGAGGAGTGGTGGATAGTATAGCCATCATCGGAGATGACCTCGACCTCCTCAAGGGGAAGATAGAGGAATCCTTTAAAAGTTCAGATGTAGTAATCCTTTCCGGGGGAAGTTCAGTGGGAACCAAGGATTTCACCCTTAAGGCCATAGAGGAGCTGGGAGGAGAGATAATTATCCACGGAATATCCATGAAACCGGGAAAGCCCACAATAATAGGAAGGATCGGAGAGAAGCTTGTGGTAGGTCTTCCCGGGCATCCAGTGTCTGCTACCATGGTATTCAGAGCTCTCTTTGAGGAGGCTATGACAGGGGGAAGGGAGATACCATATAGGTTACCCCTTGCCAAGGACATCCACTCCACCCCGGGAAGAACAACATATCAGACCGTTACCATTGAAGAGGGAAAAGCAGTTCCAACCTATGGTAAATCTGGAGTAATAAGTCTTCTCAGCAAGGCCTTCGGTTATATTATAATACCCACCCACAAGGAGGGGTACAGATCTGATGAGATAGTAGAGGTATACAAACTATAGGAGGACACCATGAGAAACAAGTATATAGATAATATTGACTGCGATACAGCTATAGAAAACTTTAAAAGAGAGGTGGAGTTTTCAGAGAGGACTGAAACGATCTCCATAACCCAGGCTCTGCACAGGATTACGGGAAAACTCATTACAGCCAGGGTATCCTCACCCAACTACAACGCCTCAGCTATGGATGGGATAGCAGTAAGGTCGGCGGACACAATGGAGGCAAGGGAGAGCAACCCCTTTATCCTAGAAGAAGGGAAAGAGTTTATCTATGTCAATACCGGAGCTCCCATCTTAGGGGAGTGGGATTCAGTGATAATGATAGAGGATGTAACAGAGCTTGAGCAGGGCAGAGTAGAGATAATAAAGGCCTCTAAACCCTGGCAGCACATCAGACCCATAGGGGAGGATATTATAAAGGGGGACCCAATCATCCCTGCAGGTCATAAAATCAGACCTCAGGATATAGGAGCTCTCATCTCCGGGGGGGTTCTAGAGGTAGAGGTAGTGGCAAAGCCGAAAGTAGCCATCATACCTACTGGTAGTGAGATAGTAGAGGAAACCTCCCACCTTCAGGTAGGGAAGATCATCGACTCCAACTCACATATGTTTATGGGGATGGTAGAGGAGTTCGGGGGAGAGGGGATAAGATACTCTCCCGTCAAAGATGACTTTGATACTTTGTGTGAAACTGTAAGCAGAGCAGCTGAGGAAAGCGATATAGTCGTAATCAATGCCGGATCCTCTGCGGGAACCAAGGATTTCACAGTAAGGGTAATTGAAAAGCTGGGAAGGGTAATAAGCCACGGGGTGGCACTAAAACCAGGAAAACCAACTATAATGGGAGTTATTGATGGAAAGCCAGTTATAGGCATCCCAGGATATCCTGTGTCCTCCTTCATCACCTTTGATACCTTTGTTAAGCCTATAATCTCCCACTACCTCAAGAGAAGGGATGGGAGGAGGAGCGTTGTGGAGGCTGTCCTTTCCAGAACTATTCCTTCATCCCTTAAGCACAAGGAGATAGTGAGGGTAAGTCTGGGATATATAGACGGGGAACTACTGGCCACTCCTCTTACCAGGGGAGCAGGGGTAACTATGAGCTTGGTGAAGGCTCACGCCTTCCTTGCCATACCGAGAGAGTATGAGGGGTACTCTGCAGGGAGCAGGGTAGAGGTGGAGCTTCTTACAAGCCTGGAGGAGATAGAGGAGCAGCTCATCTCCATAGGAAGCCACGACATCGTTATGGATTTAATCTCCAGCAACCTTCACCTATCCTCTACCCATGTGGGGAGTATGGGAGGGATCTCAGCCCTCAAGAGAAAGCAGACTCACCTTGCTCCCATCCATATCTTAGATGAGGCTACTGGTCTCTATAATGTGGGGGTTTTGAAGAAGTATTTCGATGACTCTGTATGCCTCATAAAGGGCATAGAGAGGGAGCAGGGGATAATGGTTCCCAAGGGCAACCCCAAGGGAGTAGAGAGTATCAGAGATATCGCAGAGAAGAGCCTTATCTTTATCAACAGGCAGAGAGGGGCAGGGACCAGAATCCTTCTGGATTATCTCTTAAAAACCCAGGAGATCTTCTCTGAGGAAATTGTAGGATACGACAGAGAAGCTACCACCCACATGGCCTGTGGTATAGCTGTGAAGAGTGGAGATGCAGATGCAGCTCTGGGAATAAGAGCCGCTGCCGATATAAACGGGCTAGACTTCATCTCTCTTTCCTATGAGGAGTATGACTTCCTTGTTAGAGAAGAGGATCTGAAGGATGTGAGGATAGAGGAGTTCATCTCCTTCTTGAAATCGGATTCCTTTAAGGGGAAGGTAGAGGCACTTCCTGGTTATCGTGTAAAAAACAGTGGAAAAATCATAAAAAATACAGTTTAATTCATAAAAAAGTCAGGTTCTCCTGACTTTTTTCATTTTTTTATAAAAAAACCTTTGACTTTATCCTCTTTCTATAGTATTATTATTCTTGTCTTCGAGAGAAGCAGTTAATGCCCCGTTCGTCCAGTGGTTAGGATACCAGATTTTCACTCTGTAGACAGGAGTTCAATTCTCCTACGGGGTACCACAAAACCTTAACAACTAATTCAGTTGAAGCAAGTTCAACTTCTTAGTTCATTAGATTTTAAAAGCTACATCGTCAAGCTGAAGAAATTCAAATGACGAGCTCATCAAGGAGGAATTTATTTCATCCGCAGATGAGATGTCAATTTGGTCGCATAGCTCAGTTGGGAGAGCACCTGCCTTACAAGCAGGGGGTCACTGGTTCAAGTCCAGTTGTGACCACCATTTAAAACCTTATAGAATATTGTGGGGGTGTAGCTCAGTTGGTTAGAGTGCCTGCCTGTCACGCAGGATGTCGCGAGTTCGAATCTCGTCACTCCCGCCATGATAACTCTATAGATTTATCTTCAGATGAATCAAGTTCATCTTCTAAAATCTATGAGTTTTGAAAGAAATCAGGATTTCTTTCAGGAAAGTCATTTTTTATTTAAAATGACGAAATTTACAAGAGGGATTTTACATCACTCGCCAGTAAATTTGTTAATTTGCCGCCTTAGCTCATCTGGTAGAGCAGCTGACTTGTAATCAGCAGGTGATTGGTTCGACTCCGATAGGCGGCACCATTTAAATAACTCTATAGATTTCTTTGAAAATGAAGTAAATTCATTTTACAAAATCTATGAGTATTGAAACAAATCAAGATTTGTTTCAGAAAGGAATAAGTGCATTATGCATTTAGCCACTGGAAGAGATTAAAATCTTTTCTAACTGACGAAATTTTCAAGAATGATTTCACATCATTCGCTAGAAAATTTGTCAAGTTCTTTGCGGGGGTGGCGGAATTGGCAGACGCGCTAGACTTAGGATCTAGTGTCTTTGACGTGGGAGTTCAAGTCTCCCCCTCCGCACCATTAAATTTAATAAAAAAATTCACCTGAAGTAAATTCAGGATTTTTTTTATTAATTTATAACTTATAAGGGATAAGGTTATAAATAAGAGTTAGAATAAAGTAAGTTCATCCTCAACTTTTTATAAATTAAGAAACATATGACAAAACATTTAAGAGCGATATCATCGGTCTTTTTTTATTTTCTAATTTATAAGGGATGATTTTGTAGAATAGGTTTTTAAACTTAGAAGATTTCTTTTTCAGTTTTTTTTATGTAAAATTAAGCTTATAAAGCTGAAGATTTTAAAGAAGGCTCTTTTCTTATTTATAGAGGATTATAAATATTTAGCCTTAATATTTAAAGGTTGAGAAGATAGAATGTAGTGTTGGAGCCACCGAGTGGCTCCTTTTAGTTTGGCTTATAAAGTAGTAAAAATACTTGATTTAACCTTCGGAGGGTGTTAGTCTAAATTATAGAGTTTTTCCATCCTTTATAATTTATAAGGGATAGAAGATTGAAATTAATACAATTAAATAAGGTTCTGGAATCTCTTAGACAAGGGGGGAGCCATAAAGTTAGAGAGATATAAGTTATGGTTACCATCCCTTATAACTTATAAATGATTATGTGTTTTAATTTATTAACAGTAAATAAAGAGTGATGGGAGGAAGGTCATGGTAGTAGTTGTAGCAAAGAATATCATAAAACCGGGGAAGGTAGAGGAGTTTTTAAGGTTAACTCAAGAGCTTATAAGAGAAACCAGAAAGGAGAAGGGGTGTATAGAGTACAGCCTTATGAGGGATTCAGAGAGAAGCGATATCCTGACGTTTATAGAAAAGTGGCATACAGAGGGGCACTTAAAGGACCATTTTGAAGCACCTCACTTTAAAAGGATAGTCCCAATGCTGGGAGATCTTACCCAGGGGGAGACCGAGATAAATATATATGAGGAACTGTAGATAGAGGGGGCAGAGAGTGATCTGTCCTTTTTTTATTATCAATTTTGAAGGATTAATGGTTTCCCTCTAATAATAAGTAGTTGGAGGGGATTAAGATGAAGTTTTCCCCTTGGGGACTAAAAAATGGAGTATATTATTTATGCAGGCTTATTAAAAAAACTTTTAGATAAAATCGATATAAAGGAGGTGCATATGAAAAAACGAAACATTCTTATCTTAATACTGAGTATAATAATTTTATTTGTAACTATCGGAAGGAGGGAGAAGCCTCTTCCAGGGGAGAGGGAGTATGGAGAGCAGCTGGGAAGTGTACAGCTCTTTCTGGAGTATGAAACTCCAGCAGAGGAAAGCATCGAAAGGGGACTGGCTCTACTTCACCACATGACCTATAACGGGGCCAGAGCGGAGTTTAGAAAGGCTGTAGAGGAGGATCCTGAGTCAGCCATGGGATACTGGGGAGAGGCCATGACCTATATCCATCCCTTATGGGCAGATCCTCCAAGTGAGGAAGATTTTAATCTGGGGATGAGTCTTCTAGAGAAGGGAAGAGAGTATGCCAAGGGAAGGGAGATAGATTATATAGAGGCAGCTGAGTCCTACTACATGGCAGGTAGAAACAAGAGTGAGAAGGCAAACCTAAGGGCCTTTGCCCAGGGGTGGAAGGGGGTATATGAAAAATATCCCGATGACACAGAAGCAGCAGCCTTCTACGCCCTTGCTCACCTTTCCACAGCAGATCCCGACGACAAGACCTATATGATACAGAGGGAGGCAGGTAGAGTAGGTGAGGAGGTTCTCAAGGTAGTACCAGACCATCCGGGAGCCCACCACTACATCATCCATGCCTATGACTATCCGGAACTTGCCCCTATGGCTCTAGAGGTATCCAGAAGCTATGGAAGGATAGCTCCTGCTGTTCCCCATTCTCTGCACATGCCTACCCATATATTTACAAGGCTGGGACTCTGGAAGGAATCCATAGAGATGAATAGCAGGTCTGGAGAGGCAGCTCTTGCTCATCCATTCAATGGACAGGTATCTCTGCACTACCCCCATGCTGTGGATTATCTGGTATATGCTTATATTCAGAGGGGAGAGGATGAGAAGGCCAGAGAGAGTTTAAAGGAGCTCATGACAAGGGAAGAGGAGTTTCAGACACATATAGCATCCCACTATACCTATAATGCAGCACCGGCCAGACTTCTTCTTGAAAGACAGAGCTGGGATGAAGCTATGAACCTTGAGCCATGGTTACCGGTAAACTATGAGATGGGAAGATACCCTGCCATGGAAGCTATCACATACTTTGCCAGAGCTCTGGGAGCAGCCAGAGTGGGGGATGCATTTAAGGCAGAGGAAGCTCTCAGCGAATTAAAGGTTCTTGAGGAGAAAACAAGGGAAACTTCAGCCTACTGGGCAAAGCAGATAGAGGTACAGTACCTCTCAGCTAAAGCCTGGCTTATCTACAATACAGATATGGAAGAGGGAATCAGGGTGATGAGGGAAGCGGCGGAACTGGAAGCCACCACTGAGAAGCACCCTGTAACTCCAGGTGAGGTACTGCCAGCAAGGGAACTTTTGGGAGATATGCTCATGGAAGCGGAAAGGTATGGAGAAGCTCTGTTAGAGTATGAGGGAGCTCTTATGAGAAGCAGAAACAGGTTCAACAGTCTCTACGGAGCAGGACGGGCAGCGGAATTAATGGGAGATATCCCTAAAGCTTTGGAGTACTATGAGGTCTTAGCTGCTCAGACAGAGGAAGCAGATACTGAGATAGATAAGGTTATATACGCCAGAGAATTCATCGGCAAAACTGAATAGATAAAAAGGACCTGGGATTTTCTCCCAGGTCCTTTTTATCTGGCTTTTAATTCAATTAAAAAATTATCTATAAAAACCTTCATCCTCTCCCAGTGTCCCCCCTTCCAATAGAGGCTGTTACAGGAGCTGCACCTGAAAAATTCATCGTAAAACTTTTCAGTGAGGGGATCCAGCTCATGTGCTACTTCCCTCTTCTCTACTTCCTTTAGGGAACCGTTACACCTGAGACACCTTGAAAAGGTCTGAACAGATGGAAGGAGGTCAAAGTTTATAAAGATCTCCATAAGCTGCTCCCGGCTTCTGTTGGACTTCACCAGGTATCCATACTCTACACTTTTCCTCTTGAGGATTCCCCTATCTCTGGTAAGGATAGTTCTCCCCTCCCTGAGAGCAGTTTCCACTATCTCCTCATCGGAGTAGTAGTTCTCATAGAGGGTATCAATTCCCAGAGCTCTCATATACTTGGCCAGGGTCCCCAGATGCACATCCAGGATAAACCTTCTTGGCATAGGAGGGAGAGTAATTTCCTCTATAGGATTATTGATATCTATAAAGGCGGGGTACACCTGGATATCCTCTCCACCCCTTAGCTGTGCAGAGATTGGGTTGGTACATCCACCTACAAGGACCCTTCCCACCTCTGTGTGTGGGATCCCCATGGCCTCTATGAGGTCCTTTATACTTCTGGCATCCTTCAGCTCTCCCCGAAGGGTCCTACCTCTTTTTTCCCTGGGAAGGAGCTTATTTAGATAACCATGAAAAGTGATTGTCACATCCTTCATTAAAATCCTTCCTCCTTATTACCTAACAGATGTTAAAGCTAGATGATCTCAATCTCGTGTTCCTCCAGCTTGGCTGTAATCTGTGGTTCCATTTCCATGTCTGTAACCAGTCCGTCGATATCCTCTAAAGTAGCAAAGTTATAGATACCGTAGTGACTAAATTTCTCCCCCTCGCAGACAAAGTAAACCTTTGAGGCCATCTTTATCATGGCTTTTTTCAGCTGTACCTCATCGGAGTCAAAGATACTTAGGTTTCCCCTCTGAATATCTATTCCGGCTCCCCCTAAAAATAGTTTCTGGGAGTTTATCCCCAGAACGGAGTCCAGAGCGATCCCTCCTAAAAAGGTTCCCAGGAGACTGTGGTAGGTCCCACCGATGCCGATGAGGGTAATGCCGGGAACGTTCTCCAGGGTCTTCATTATATCCAGCATATTGGTGGCTATGGTAACCTCCTTAGGGAATTGGGCTAACTTCTGGGCCAGCATAAGGTTTGTACTGGATGAGTCCAGGAAGATGATCTCTCCCCTTTCAATGAGCTTGTAGAGCTTTTCCACTATCCTATTCTTTCCCTCTACATTGGAGATCATTCTGGTAGTGAGGGATATATCCTCGGGAATCTCCTTCCTTAGGATGGCTCCTCCATGGGTCCTCTCCAGCTTGCCCTCCTCCTCGAGAAGTTTCAGATCCTTTCGAATTATTACTTCGCTTACATTGAAGAGATCACTCAGTTCCCTTACTCTGACCTTCTTTTTATTCATTAACATGCTTAATATCTCTAATCTTCTTTCCTTTGCAAACACTGACCTTCCTCCGAAATACTTAAATAGATTTATCTAATTATATCATCCAATTGAAAGAAATAAAAAAAATATTGACAATCGAAACCAAATGAAATAAAATAACTTCAAGAACAATAAAACGAAACTGAAATCATAAGGAGGGAAACAAAATGAAAGTAAATTTGATATCTCCAAAGGGAGAAAGGATAGCCATAAGAGTAACGGGATTATTCTTCTTTAACAGGGGAAGGGTAAAGTCTATGATAGAGAATGGATATACTCTGGCAGGGGAGGAGGATGCCAAGCTTGTATCCGACCTTAAGATATTCTAAGGGGGAGATCTGCCCAACAAAAAACCTACAGCTATAAGCTGCAGGTTTTTTGTTGTTAAGAGGTTTCTTCTTTCATATTAAAGGTAACGAAGAATTTAGTAGAGGGTTACCTCTACCTCCTCATAGGTAAAGCCTAGCCTTCTCTTTATCTCATCTATAGTCCGGTGGAGGTTAAGAGATTTTTCATAGGTCATAACCGGGCTTTCAGTTACCCCAGAGAGTACAGCAGAGGTAAAGGCTTCTATCTCATACCCCAGCCAGAGATCCTCTGATGAGGTGTATTCCCATATCTTGCCATCCTTGGTTTTTACAGTGAACCCCTTGGCTACAGTCCATGAGGGCTGGAACTCTATTATCCCCTGGGTTCCTATTATCTTGGCCAGCTCTCCCGAGATGGAATCCATAGTGGCATAGAAGGAGGAGGTAGCCCCTCCCCTGTGTCTGCTGAGGCAGCTTACACTCCCCTCTACTCCCCACCTGTTATCCCTGGAAACAGCAAATACCTCCTCTGGAACCCCCAGGAGGTCTGTATTTAGGAAGATGTTATATATTCCGATATCATAGAGGGCTCCCCCGGCCTGCTTGGGGTTGTGTTTATGTATCTTGCTGCTTACACTTCCATAGGAAGATTCCACATGAACTATCTCTCCGATACTGCCTTTTTCAATCTCCCTTTTTATCTCCTGGTAGACTGGGTTGAATCCCACAGTCATAGCCTCTGTAAAGAGGAGTTTTTTCTCCCTGGCTTTAGCCACCACCCTCTCCATGTCCTCAGCCTTAAGTACAGCGGGCTTCTCACATAATACGTGTTTCCCAGCCTCAAGAGCCTTCATGGTGTAGGGAAAGTGTGTGGGATGAAAGCTCGCTACATAGATGGCATCTATCCCTTCGTCTGCAAGGAGTTCATCCACAGAAGAGTATGCTCTGTCTATATTGTATCTTTCAGCAAAATCCACAGTTTTTTCATAGTTTCTGGCACTTACTCCTGCCAGGTTTATCTTATTGTTTTCCAGAGCTTCCTCTACGAACTGTCCGGCAATTCTCCCGGTTCCAATTATTCCAAAGTTTAATGTCTTCTTCATATAGCCTCCCGATGTAATTATATTCTAACCTTAATATAACCTATTTTTCTCCAAAGATACATCTAAAATTCCTTATTTCAGGGAAGTTTTCGGAGGAATTTAAAAAAATATTCAGTATTACTATCTATAAGGGCGAAGGAGGTTTTTATATGTCTAAGAGATCTGTTTGTTTAATTTTAATCCTTACTATGTATCTTGGAGGGGCTGGAAGGGTATACAGTGAGACCCAGTTGAGCAACGAGGGAACTATTGCTGTGAATACAGATACCTCTGAATTGAGCAGAAGAAGGGATGAGAAGAAGAAGTATGTGGGAGAGGTAAAAAATAAGGACAGTAAGAAGAGGTATGTAGGGGATGTGGAAAATGATGAGGTAGAAAACAGGAAGAGAAGGGGAACTGAAAAGAGGTATGTTGGCCAGAATGGAGAGGAGGAGTTTTTTCAAACTCAGAAGGCTGGAACATATAAGTATGACTTTGAGAAGGAGCACGATCCCGAGGAAATACTTCCCGATGCAAGGGTAGAGTTTGGAGAGAGTGTGAAGGTGGAGGTTTCCCAGGATGCAGAGGCTATGAAGGAGGCCAAACCCCAGATTCCAGAGTTAGAGAGGGGAAAGAGAGCTGAGATCCCCCAGGTAGAGGTATACTCCGATGAGGAGAGCAATTAATAAAAAAGGATGACCCAGTCTGGTCATCCTTTTTTAATTGTGGTTTGCACTTTTAGATTTAAATCTTCTGTAGAAGATAAGGGCAGTGATAAGGGTAATAGTCTCTGCAAAGAGAGGAGTTCCCCATACGCCATTAATTCCTAAGATGTTTGGCAGGAGGGTAAGTCCTGCAATTATGAGCCCCAATCCCCTCAGGAAGGTCAGGAGGGAAGATACACTTGGATTTTCCACAGCCTGGAAGAGGATGGCGTAGATAATGTTAAGCCCCATAAACAGTGTGGCACTGAAGAAGATAGGCATTCCCACAGCGGCCATACCTATTAGCTCCATATCCTCCCTGTTAAAGAGCCGGATAATGGGATACTTAAACACATTTAGCAGTACAATGGTGGCTACTGCCACAAGGGCAGAGGTTAGAAAACCAAGTTTCATAGTTTCCTTTACTCTATCATGGTTACCAGCCCCGTAGTTTATACTGAGAAGAGGCTGACAGGCTTGGGATATTCCCACAAAGATCAGGTACACCAGGAAGTTGATATTCAGTATGATGCTGTAGGCAGATACAGCCAGATCTCCCCTTATCCTGAAGAGAACCAGGTTA
Organism: Propionigenium maris DSM 9537; assembly: GCF_027925155.1. GTDB lineage: Bacteria > Fusobacteriota > Fusobacteriia > Fusobacteriales > Fusobacteriaceae > Propionigenium > Propionigenium maris. The sequence continues at coordinate 134,561 of NZ_BSDY01000010.1, forward strand.
AAGGCAAAGATGGCAATTCCCATGGAGGTATCATTGAGGAAGCTTGGAAATCCTATCCTGAAGATCCTTGTGGCGGTTTCCAGCTGAAACTTCCTCCTCTGAATTCTAAGGGTATTCCTAGGGGAGTAGAAGTGGAGGATCAGGATCAGGAAGTAAGCCACCTGAGCCAGACCAGTGGCAAGGGCGGCTCCAGCCATCCCCCATCCAAAGATAAATATAAAAACATAATCCAGTATGATATTTATAATTCCACACACTACCATCCCTATCATTGTCAGATTGGGATTACCGTCATTTCTGATAAAGGCATTGAGGGTATGGGGAACCAGATAAAAAAGAGTAAACTTTGAAATTATCCCCAGATAGCTCTTTACCATAGGAAAGAGGGTCTTGGTGGCTCCCAGTATCCCAGTAAGACCGTTAATAAAGATTCCTTGAAGGAGGGTAAAGATTATTCCTATTCCCGTGGCCAGGATTACGGCGTGGGAGAAGATCTTATTCTTTCCCCTGATATTTCCCCTTCCGCTGTCGATGGCAGCGGCAGTAGCTCCCCCCATTCCCAGGAGTAAACCTGTGGAGGAGTAGAGGGTAAAGACGGGGATGGCAGTATTTAGGGCAGCAAGTCCCATACTTCCAACTCCCCTTCCAATAAATACAGTATCTATAAATATGAGAACCCCAACAGACAGTGTACCAGTAACAGATGGGATGAGGTATTTTAAAAATAAACTAGTAATGCTTTCTGTTTTCAATCTTTCCATTGCAGATTCTCCTTTCAATTTTTCAGCTATTCTAACACAATATATACCCAAAGTAAATAAGCAGATCCCTAGGGATCTGCCTATGAAAATCTTTTAAATTCAGTTGCTAGCAGGGCCTATCTTCTAAGAAGAACCTTTCCCGGGATACCAGGTCTTGTCATCTCAAATGGATTCAGGATAGTTTCCACCTCTGCCTGTGTTAGAAGTCCCTTCTCCACAGTAAGTTTTGCCACTGGAACACCAGTCTTCAGCGCTTCCTTAGCTATATCCGATGAGTTCTTGTATCCAATGTGCGGTGCAAGAGCTGTGATTATTCCGATACTTCCATCTACCATATCTTTACATACCTCTCTGTTGGCTGTGATACCTTCTATACAGTTAGTGGTAAGAGTCTTAACTCCATTTGTAAGTACCTCTATAGACTGGAATAGGTTGAAGAATAGTACCGGCTCAAATACATTTAGCTCAAGCTGTCCCGCTTCTGCAGCCTTTGTGATAGTCTGGTCGTTACCAAATACCTGGAAGGATACCTGGTTCATAACCTCTGGAATTACAGGATTTACCTTTCCTGGCATGATAGATGATCCAGGCTGTCTCTGAGGCAGGTTGATCTCGTTGATTCCCGCCTTTGGTCCCGATGACATTAGTCTCAGGTCATTGGACATCTTAGACAGGTTTACAGCTGCTATCTTAAGAGCTGATGACAGCCATACAAAGGAATCAAGGTTTCTTGTACCGTCTACAAGATCCTCTACCTGATGGATGTCGTAACCACTTACCTCTGCTAGGGTTCCAACGATGCTGTTTACATACTCAACATCTGCATTAAGACCAGTTCCCACAGCTGTAGCCCCCATATTTACAAACTTAAAGTCCTCCAGTACATACTTAATTCTTTTTATATCTCTAGCAATAGGAAGAGCGTAAGCCTTGAACTCCTGTCCCAGTCTGATAGGGATAGCGTCCTGCAGGTGAGTTCTTCCCATCTTTATTACATCGTCAAACTCCTTAGATTTCTCCAGAAGAGCATCGTGGAGCTCCTCCAGTGCCTCAAGAAGTTTACCACTCTTCATCAGTACAGTAAGCTTTCCAGATGTAGGGATTACATCGTTTGTAGACTGACCATAGTTAACGTGGTCGTTTGGGTGGACCTTATCGTAGGCACCCTTCTCTCCCCCAAGGATCTCACCGGCTCTGTTGGCGATAACCTCATTTATATTCATGTTCATAGATGTTCCTGCTCCCCCCTGGATAGAATCAGTTATGAACTCGTCGAAAAATTTACCCTCTAATATCTCATCACAGGCCTCTACCATGACATCTGCTATCTCCTTGGAGATCATTCCAGCCTTAAGGTTAGCCAGAGCTGCCGCCTTCTTAACAGTGGCCATTGCTCTAATGAAGTCCTCAGATATTCTGTGCCCTGTAATAGGGAAGTTCATCTTACCTCTAAGTGTCTGTGCTCCGTAGTATGCTTCCTTTGGTACTTCCACTGCCCCCAGTGAATCAGATTCAATCCTGAAATTATTCATTTAAACCCCTCCTATTAGTGTAACCTTTTCTTTGAAGCTATCATAACAAAAGGTAATTTAAATTACAACAATAAGATAAAAATATAACATTACATATAATATATACTAAATTTACGAACTATATCATAGGTATATTGAAAAAAATCAAGTTTTCAGGGGAGATTTTTTCTCTTGTTTAAATTCTATACTTTACAAGGCTTAAAAAGGGAACTTTATATAATTTTTGTTACGGGCTATTAACTTTAAAAAAAAAATATGCTAATATAATTTTAAGAAAGTGTATTTTAAATAAACAAAAAGTCTATAAAAGGAGGAATATCCTTGTTAAGATTCTGAGTTTGATGTGAAAAAATTACTTCTGGGAGAAGTAAATACCCCAGGGAGTTGTGAAGTATGAGAAGATCCAGTTGATAGATGAGTGTTTTTATCCCTTCTCAGTGAATATCCCTTCGCTTCCACTTTCTGTTCCAATCAGTTTATTTTTAAGACTTCATTTTTAAAGATTTTATTCAGGGTACCAATGGTATTTTATAATTAATATGAGGATAACTATGGTAAAATAAGACCATGGAGTTTTTTAAGTGTAGATTAATAAGCTGAGGAAACTAAAATTTATTTAACACAATTAGGAGGAAGAGATGAAAAAGATATTTACACTGGTATTTGCAGTAGCCCTGCTGCTGGGATGCACAAGTAAGAAGGAAGAGACTGTAGACGAGAAGACTGGAATTAATTTAATAGAGGTATCCCAGTTAGCTGAGGATATGAAGAAGGATAACACTGTAGTAGTGGATGCAAGAAGCTACGATGAGTACAATGGATGGGATATAGATGGCAGCGGAGTAGAGGGACACATCCCAGGAGCCCTAAGTGTTCCAAGATCAGCGGTGAATGAAAAGAACCTTGATGCTATCCTTAAAAGAAAGGAAGTAAGTAGCGAGGACAGTATCGTTCTCTATGGAGGAGAGGCTTCAGAGCTTGCTCAGCTTATGGAGGAGAAGGGATACAGCGTAAGCCTTCTTGACGGTGGAGCTAAAGCCTGGGCTGAAGCAGGAAATACTCTGGATTTTCTACAAAATAAGAGTATGATAGTTCCTGTTAGCTGGGTAAAGGATCTTATGGAGGGAAAGGAAGTAAGCGACTACGACGGAAGACCAGTGAAGATAATAAATGCCGGATGGGATGAGACTGGAGAGGCTCATAAGAAGGGGCATATTCCAGGTTCATACTGGGCTCACCTTGGGTGGGTAGAGGAGGGACCTCTATGGAACAGGGTAAGCGATGAGAAGATAAAGGCTGAGATGGAGAGAATGGGAATTACCAAGGATACTCTTCTTCTACTTTACGGAAAGGACCAGACTCCTGCAGCAAGATTTGGAATAATAGCCAGATATATGGGAGTGGAGGATGTAAGACTTATAAATGGTGGACTCAAGGCATGGGAGGCAGCTGGTTACCCAATGGAGACTGAGTATGTAGAGCCTGAAGCTGTGGAGTACTTTGGTGCAGATAAGCCTATGAACCCTAATCTGATCATAGACCTTCCAGAGGCTGTAGAATACCTTAAGGACGGAGAGAGCGACCTTGTAAGTATCAGAAGCTGGAAGGAATATAAGGGAGAGACAAGCGGTTACGACTATATTAAGGCAAGAGGAAGGATCAAAGGATCCAAGTGGGGAATGGGTGGATCTGACCCGTGGCACCTAGAGGATTACAGAGCTATGGATGAAGCTCACATGAGACCATACACTGAGCTTGCTCAGATGTGGCAGGGGCTGAAGATAGATACTAAGCACAACCTTGCATTCTATTGTGGTACTGGATGGAGAGCAAGTGAGGTTTGGTTCTATGCTCAGGCTATGGGAGTAGACACTACCTCTATCTACGACGGTGGATGGAAGGAGTGGTCTACCACTGAGGAGACAAAGGATGCTTACCTCAGAGGGGAGCCAGAGAAGCTGAATGAGGAGAGCTTCTTAGACTAAAGAACTAAAGAAGATAAATAAGAGAGAATGAGTAGAGGCGCCTATAGGGCGCCTTTTTTATATATTTATAAATCTGACCTTGCATATACTTAACGTAAATAGTCTGCAATAGTTTCTTTATGAGAAATATTAAAGATAGAATAAGAGATTAAATTGAGTGAAAGTATAGGGGGAGGATGAGATGAAGAAGGGATTTACTCTAATAGAGCTAATGGTAACTATAGCAGTAATAGGAGTTTTGGCAGCTATAGCCATTCCAAGATTTTCTAATATTACCAAGGATGCTGAGATAGCTCAGATACAGGCCAACAGAAGAAATATAGAGACAGCACTGCACATGTATCTTGTAAAGGAAGATAAAAAAGTTGAAGACTTATTTCCATATGGAACTGCATCTAATGGGGAAACTGTGGTTATGAAAGCTGGGGATCTTGAAAAGTTTATTAAAGATTACCTGGGAGGTAAAGTTCCTTTTATTCCAGTGATTAAAGTTAATGGTATTGGGACTATAAAAGATAAAGATAAGATAGAAGAAATAATTGAGAAAGCTAACTTAAGAGGTTTTGGATGGATATTTATGAGGAGTGGAGAGGTATACCCTCTAGTTAAAGAGGAAAAGTATGGAATAAGGTTCGATGAATTTTAGTGTAAAGAAGTGTAAAGTGTGAAAAAAAGTATGATAAAGGTGGAGTAAGTTTTAAATTGTTGGAGTCTTGGGGCTCCTTTTTTAAATAAAATTAATTTCAATGGAATAAAAAATATTGTATAATACAATTAAATTTGAAGGTGATAAATTATTAACATAGATCTAGGAGGAATGTGATGCTAGGAAATTTAAGGGACCTTTTGGATAGAGAGGGTCGATTTAAGAGGGATATACTAAAGGGAAATTTTGGACTGGAAAAGGAAAATGTTAGGGTAGACAGGGAGGGGCACCTGGCTCTTACTCCCCACCCAAAGGAACTGGGGGATAAGAGTACCCATCCATATATAACTACAGATTTTTCCGAGAGTCAGATAGAGATGATAACTCCTCCCTTTAAAAATTTAGATGAGACCTACTACTTCATGGAAAATATCCACGATATAGTGTCTGGAAGCATAGGGGAGGAGCTTCTGTGGCCCCAGAGTATTCCACCAGCTCTTCCAGAGGAGGAGCACATTCCCATAGCCAGATATGACGGGAGTAAGAAGGGAATAGAGGCTGAGGAGTACCGTGAGATGCTGGCTGAAAAGTACGGGAAGAAGAAGCAGCTAATCTCTGGTATCCACTACAACTTCTCCTTTGAGGATGAGTTCCTAAGAAGGGTTCAGGTACAGTTGGGGGATACCCGTGAATTTAAGGATTTCAAGGACGATATCTACCTGAAGATGGCCAGAAACCTCCTGAGATATAACTGGCTTCTGATATATATATTTGGTGCCAGCATTGGTAGCCATGAGAGCTACTCCCAGAAGTGTAACAGCTATATGAAGGCTGCCGGGGAGGGGACCTACTACTTCCCCCATGCAACATCCTTCAGAAACGGGCCATGTGGATACAAGAACCTAAAGGAGTATATGGTGTCCTACAACACAATCAGGGAGTATACTGCAGACCTGAGGAAGCTTATCGAGGTGGGAGAGATCTCTGGAGCTAAGGAGTACTACAGCTCTGTAAGGGTTAAGACCCTAGGTGAAGGGGATATCCTGGATAACCTGGATAAAAATGGAGTATCCTACCTGGAGCTGAGGTTTGTGGATCTCAATCCATTTAAGAAGATCGGAATAGAGAGGGAGACCCTCTACTTCCTTCACCTCTTCCTCATCTACTGTCTTGTAGCGGATGACAGAAGATATACAGAGGAGGCTAAGAGGGAGGATGAGTACAACACCACCCTTGTATCCTCTGCAGGACGTATGAAGAATACCCTTCTAATGAGAGACGGGGAGAAGGTAGATATAAAGCAGTGGAAGAGGGAGATCTTCAGCGAGGTAAGGGAGCTCCTGGAAACACTATCTCCAAAGGAGAAGATCTATGAGGAGGCTCTTAACAGGGTAGAGGTAAGGGCCATGGAAGATCCCCTCTCTAAAAAGCTTGTGGACAGGCTGGAGGATGAGGGATATATCAACTTCCATTTAGATAGAGCCAAGAAGTATTTAGAGGAGACAAGAGCCAAGGAGTATAACCTGAAATCCTATGAGGACCTTGAGCTCTCCACGCAGATCCTAATAAAGGAAGCCCTTAAAAGGGGAGTAAGGGTTGATATCCTGGACAGGAAGGAAAGCTTTATAGCTTTACACCAGGGAGATAGGACCGAGTATGTAAAGCAGGCCACTAAAACATCTCTGGATTCCTACAGTACAGTTCTTGTTATGGAAAACAAACTGGTGACCAAGAGGGTGCTGGATGAAAATAAGGTGAGAACCCCTCAGGGGAGGAGCTACACGGATATAGAGGAAGCTATGGATGACTTTGAGCTTTACAGCGGTGGAGGAATAGTAATCAAGCCCAACAACACCAACTTTGGTATTGGGATAACCATCTTCAAGAACGGAATAGATGAGGAGAGCTACAAAAAGGCTGTGGAGATCGCCTTCGGTCATGATTCAACCATCCTTATAGAGGAGTTTATCTCCGGTAAGGAGTACAGGTTCTTTGTAATAGGGGATGAGGTAGTGGGGATCCTTCACAGGGTACCTGCCAATGTCTGTGGTGATGGAAGGAGCAGTATCTCCGATCTTGTTTATGAAAAAAATAAGGATCCTCTGAGAGGCAAGGGGTATAAGACTCCTTTGGAGAAGATAAACCTCGGAGTAGCTGAGGAGATGTTCCTAAAGGGGCAGGACCTAGGCTTCGATTACATTCCTAGAGAGGGAGAGGTTATCTATCTTAGAGAAAACTCCAATATCAGTACAGGTGGTGACAGTATAGATTTTACAGATGAAATCCATCCAGAGTATAAGAGGATAGCTGTGGAAGCGGCAAAGGCTGTGAATGCTACTATCTGCGGAGTAGATATGATGCTGGACCAGATGGAGGAATTTGATGAGAGGGGATATGGAATAATTGAGCTGAACTTTAATCCAGCTATTCATATCCACTGCTACCCATATAGAGGGAAGAATAGGGGACTGGGGAAAAAGGTCCTGGATGAATTAGGATTTTAATGAAAATGAGCACCCTTAATGGGTGCTCATTTAAGTCTATCAGCAAATTATAAAAAAGGGCTAGTTAAAGAGCTGCTATAACAGAAACCTCAAATAGAAGGGTTTCTCTGGCCATCTTGGCCTCTACACAGGCTCTAGCAGGGGCGTGTCCCTCTGCAGTCCACTCCTCCCATACCTCATTCATATCTTTAAAGAGGTCCATATCTTTTATATATACAGTAGCCGATAATATTCTGCTCTTATGGCTTCCCACTTCAGCTAGAAGTTCATCCACCTTTTCCAGGGTGGTTTTTGTCTGCTCCTTAATTCCTACTGTTTCATCCTTTGGGACCTGACCGCATAGGTATACAGTGTTATTGTGAATTACTGCTCTGCTCATTCTCTTTCCACTATCATGTCTTTTAATTCCCACTTAATTCACTCCCTTATATTATTTATGTTACGATAAAAAATTACTGTAGATTACTGGAAATCGATCTTTTCCTCAGCCGCTTCAGATTCTCTCTTAGTAAACTTGCTTACAAGGATGAGAGAGATAAAAGAACTCACCAGACCGAAGAGTACATATGGTACACTTGTTTTTAGAGTCATCCCCACGATACATCCAAGGAATCCGCAGATCATACTGGCAATAGCTCCCTGAATAGTTAAAAAATCAGAATCCTTATAGAAATATCCTAAGAATATAGGTGCCAACAATACAGAAGCTGAGAAGGCATAGGTAAGAACCAAAAGTTTTAACGCCTGAGGGAATAAAACAGCTATAGCAACAGCAGCAGCAGTTACTCCCACAGCAAAAACTCTTGAAGTATGAAGACGCTTTTTTGAGTCCATAGAATCTGTACTGATTACTTTACCTAAGATGTCTGTAGTGAAGTTAACAACAACAGCGTGAATAGCACTATCGATAGTTGAAATAATAGTAGCTACAAGGAATCCTGAGTAGATAGCTAAAAACCATATTGGTAGCCTGTCAAGAAACCAAGCTGATGCCATTTCTGGCTGTAAATTAGGAGCCATACTTCTTATGGAGAATCCAAGATAGATTGCCCAGAATTCAGCAAATAAAATTAATAAACCACTGTAGATGAGGCTTTTTTTCGCATATTTTATATCTTTAATTGCTCCTATTCTTTGGTAGTATAGTTGATTAGTAAGTCCTCCTGGAAGGATTGCAAACATCCAGAGAAGGATTGTAGGCCACCCCACTGAAGTCATGCTTCCGGGAAAAGCCTTTATATCTGGAGGGATATTTGCAAATATATTGGAGACTCCTCCCCCCATATTAAATGCAAATACAAGGGAACCAATAGAAACTACGATCATAAGACAACTGAAGATAAAATCTGTCCATGCTACAGAGGCTAAACCTGCAGGAAGAACAAAAAGTAAGCTTATAATTGCAAAGATAATAATTAATATGACAGGTGATACTCCTAATAAGCTTGAAAATAACTTTGAAACAGCAACTAATTGTGTACAGATCCAGCCAAAGGGAACAATTATAGTAGCTAAAACAGCTGCCAAAGTAAGTCCTTTACTCTTTCCGTAAAATCTCTCTAAAATATCTGGGATAGTTGTAAATTCTTGACTTCTAAACCACTTAGCAAAAAAGCTGAGTATAAACATGACTCCCGATAAAAATAGACCGTAAGTAAGTGTTGCCCATCCACTACTATATCCCAGACCTACATGGGCTACCAGCATTCCTCCACCCATAACAGTGGCAAACTGAGAACCAACAGTAACATAGAGGGGAAGGGATCGTCCTCCTACATCCCAATCCTCACTGGTATTACACCTTTTTCCTATATATAGGGAAATTGCCCCACTTCCCAAAAGGACAATGGCTGTAGCTAAAACAATATAAAAAACTCGATTCACAAAAACACCTCCAATTAATTGTATTACGATTTAATGACCGCAGATGAATCAACGGTTTTTAGCAGGTAATTTTTCAAGAAGCTCATAGTTGTTTTGACTCTAAAATCTAAAAATGAATTATAAGGTGAAAAGTCAGGTTATGATTTTAATCTATTTGTTGAAACGATTTGGATTAAATCCTGACACATCCACAAAGGTTTCCCCGTGAAGGATGAGGTCTGATACCACCCTTCCAGTAACTGGAGCCAGAGCTATCCCGTCTCCCTCGTGACCAGCTGCCATGAAGAATCCCTCGATTCCTTCCGTCCATCCAATGAGGGGAAGGCCGTCTGGGGTGAAGGGCCTCATCCCTCCCATGGTTCTTATGATGCTCATATCCTTGAGCTTAGGGAAGTAACGGGCAGCATTTTTTACTACTTCGCTGATTCCCTCATAGGTAACACCCTTGTCATACCCCACAAACTCCCTTGTAGCTCCAAACATAATGTTTCCTTTAGGGGACTGGCTGAGAGCCAGACCTATTCCAAGCCTGGATACAACCTCTGGAGCATCCTTCAGAAGGTCTGGGTTGTGTTTTGCCATGATATACTTGGCAGAGAGAACTGGCATGTGTACAAAGTAATCTACCTCATCTGTAATACAGATCTGACCTCTTCTAGGTTTTATAGGGGCATCAAATCCAATCTTCTGGGCAAGGAGTGGAGCCCATACCCCTGCAGCATTTATAACTACTGGAGCGTGGTAGGTTCCGCTGTCTGTCTCCACTCCAGTTATCTTGCCATCCTCTAGAAGGATATCTTTAACCTCGGTACCGAGAACTATCTCAGCCCCCTCTCTCTTGGCAGCCTTGGCAAAGGCTACGTTAAGGGCAATGGGATCCACCTCTGCATCCATGGGACTATAGGTAGCTCCTATAATATCCTGAGCGATTCCCTCCTGGAGCTTGTTGATCTCCTCAAGGGAGATGATGGATACGTCCAGTCCTGTCTTTCTCTGTCTTTCAACAAACTCCTCCATGAGTTTCATCTCATCTTCATTTTCTATGAGGATAAGCCCCCCTAGCTGTCTGAAGTGGATTGGTTCTCCCAGCTCCTCCTCCAGGGTCTTATACATCTTTAAGCTTTCGAGGGCCAGGGCCAGGTGAACACCAGGCTTCTTAGACTGCATAAGTACCAGCTGGTCACTGGAACCAGAAGCTCCTCTGGCATGGTCATCCTTTTCTATGAGGGTAACCTTCTTACCATTTTTTGAGAGGTTATAGGCGATGGATGTACCGATAACTCCCCCTCCGATAACAATAATATCTGAATTCATACTACTCCTCCCCTAAAAATTCTTTTATTTTAGCTACTCTCACTGGAGGTCTAGAGGAACCAGGAAGGATATCCTCTGGAGCCTTCTTCTCAGCCAGCATCCTGGCAATTAATTTTCCACAGCTTCTTCCCTGACATAGTCCCATTCCAGCATGGGTTCTTACCTTTACTCCTGCAACGGTAGTTGCACCCTCCTCTATGGCCTTCTCCACATCTGCTACAGTGACCTCCTGGCATCTGCAGATAAATGTTTCGTGTTTGTCTCTGTTATCCATTTATACCCCCCCTGTAGATAGTTCTTACCTCCATAAGCTGTTCCTTGGGAATCTCCAGTGTTACAAGAGTTGTCCCATCATTCTTGGCAAGGTTTTTAATATCGTGAACTTTACCCATCCCTACATGCTCTCCAAACCTGTTTCCAGTGGGAGCCTCCTCTCCCTTTGCCGGCAGGGGAAGGTACTCATATGGAAACTCCACCAGGGATGTTGTGTCGCTGTAGTTCTTGTGTAGCTTGAAGATAGCAAGTCCAGGACACTTGGGAATGCAGATACCGCAACCTACACACTTATCCTCCATTAGCTTAGGGAGCTCTGTAATGGAGCTTCCGATCTCGATGGCTCCAAAGGGACATGATCCCTCACATGGGTTACACGGTATCTTCTGAACACACTCTATAGCTACTACCGGTCCCTTCTCTAATCTCTCCTCTGTGGGAATTCCAGGACAGGCTCTAAGCTCCTCATCTGAAGCTACTCCTGTATATTTAACGCCTCTATTCATTGTGACTCCTCCTAGATCTATTGATTTGTTCTGCCTTGGATAATCTTCTCTTCTCACCAAACTCTCCGTCTCTCAGGGTATTCAGTCTCTTCCACACCTCACCTTTAAGCTTAGCCGCTTCCTCTGAAGTGTATAGCCCCAGAGCTTCAGAAGCAGAGATACCTGCAAGCCTACCCTCCTCCATGGCGGAGCTTGCCTCCTCTACACCAGAGATATCCCCGGCAACATAGATACCATTCAGGCTGGCTTCCATATCTTCGTTGTGCTTTGGTACATGTCCTCCAAAGGATGGGATGTGGGTAAAGTCGCATCCAAGGGTCCAAGCCAACTCAGACATTGGTGTAAGACCTACAGCCAGACAGATGGTATCTACCTCCAGTACCTTCTCCTTTCCTGGAATAGGCTGGTAGCTGCTGTCTACCTCACATATCTCAACTTTTTCTACCTCTCCCTCTCCCATAGCTCTTGTAACTGTGTGAGATGTGTAGACAGGGACACCTCCCCTTCTTATCTTAGAGGCGTGTACTCCATAACCGCTGACATTTGGACCAGCTTCTACAAGGCCAACAACCTCTGCCCCAGCCTGCATGAGCTGATAGGATACGATGAGTCCAACATTTCCAGAACCGACCATGAGAACTCTCTTTCCAGGGAGAACCCTGTTAACGTTGATCATAGTCTGAGCAGCTCCCGCTCCCATTACTCCAGGAAGGTCTGAACCAGGGAATGCCAGAGAGTTTTCAGTGGCACCTGTAGCCAGGATAATCTTCTCTCCCCTTATCTTGTTCTGGACACCGTCCTTGGCATAGACAACTGTATTGTCCTCAAATACCCCGTATACTGGAGCATCCAGGATAACGTTCACACCCAGTTCCTCGGTCTCCTCTAGGAGCTTCTTTCCGATATCATATCCCCTTACCCCGGCAAGGTGCTCCTTGGATCCGAAGAACTTATGGATCTGCTTAAAGAGCTGACCACCAGGTTTCTTATTTTCATCTATAACTGTAACCCTGCCTCCAGCTCTAGCCACTTCTATACCAGCAGCCAGACCTGCAGGACCTCCTCCTACGATAACTACCTGAGATTCAACCATTATTTTTCCTCCTTGCCGTATCCAACCTGAGTTTCCACTGTCATTCCCTCTTTTACTTCAGTGACACAGGTTCTTACATTTGCCTGGCCATCCACTACCATTACACAGTCTGTACACCTTCCGATTCCACAGAAGATTCCCCTGTCTCTCTTGTACTTAGGTGTCTTTCTCATCTTTCTGATCCCGTGGCTCATAAGAGCTGCAGCAATGGTCTCCCCCTCTAGGGCACTGAGGGGAGTACCGTTGTAGTAGATAGTCACATACTTCCCCTCTGCTTCTCTTCCCAGTACGGGATGATCTTCAATTCTCATACTATACCTCCTATTTAAATTTCTATTAAGTCTAATTTAAGTTGAAACAGGTTTGCGTTAAGTTGAATTTAAGACAAGTATAGGTTCCTGAATTTGACTGAGGCAAGGTTTCAAAAAAATTAAAGTTTTTTAATCAAATTTTATGAAAAAACACCATCCTTTTTCTTCCTTTATTTAAAAGAGTTCTGGAGGAGGGTGTATATAAGCTGTCGATTTTGTTCTCCAGATTTAATACACTCCTCACAGATGAGGAGGGAAAATTTGGGATTATTTTAAAGTGAAAGTATAATAAAAAAGGGGAATGGAAAATGTTTATGGGGGAGAGAATCATGGGATGTAATGAGAATATATTGAAGATATTGAGGGGGAGCAGCAGACCGGTAGGGGCATCCTACATAAAGAGGGAGCTGAAGAAGTTTGGTGAGGAGGTAAGTGAGGCCACTATTGGAAGGATCCTTTTTTCTCTGGACAGTGAGGGATACAGCAGAAAGGAGGGATACAGGGGAAGGGTGATAACCTCCCTGGGGGGAGAATATCTGGATATCAAGGAGAGGGAGGAGCAGATAAGAAGGAGAAGTGAGATATTCCTAAGTGCTCTGGATATAAATGAGATAGATGAACTTCTTGAAGCCCTGGAAGCAAGGAAGGTAGTGGAGAGCCAGATTGCAAAGTATGCAGCAAGGAGGTGCAACCTTCAGGCAAAAAAGGATCTTCAGGTGATTATAGAGAGTCATGAGAGGAGGCTCAGGGGACTGACTACCTATCAGTATAATGTTCCCTTTCATAAGTATATAGCCTCCCTATGCAAAAACAGGATACTGGAACATATGCTCGAACTTGTAATAGATGATACCAGGTTTACTCCTATATTAAAGAGAGTAGAAAAGGGGCTTGGAGTTAAAACTCTGGAGGAGCATAAGGTTATAGCTCAAGCAGTGATAGAGAGGGATGAGACAGCTGCAGAGAAAGCCATGGCCAGGCATATTGAGAGCCTCATCGATCAGGTGAAGAAATATAGGTACACTCTATAAGAAGGAGGGATCATGTCCCTTCATTTTTTTAAAATTAAAGGCAATTCAATGAATACTTTTAAACAGCTGCAAAAAGGTGGTATAATGTAATTATATTTTATAGGGAGTTTCCATGGAAATTTACCTGGGGGAAGGAATGGAAGTCAGCTGAGAGAAGAGTGGATGAAAATAACGGATTTATATATAGGAGCGGATGTATGGAGATAATAAATGGAAATATGAAGGAGATCTTGGATAACCTCTATGACGGGGTGTACATTGTGGACAGGGACAGACGTATACGCTACTGGAACAAAGCTGCAGAGGAGCTTACAGACTATACCTCCAGGGAGCTGCTGGGGAGCTGCTGCAACGACAATATACTCAACCATGTGGATGAGACAGGGAACAAACTATGTACAGATGATTGCCCCCTTATCGAAGCAATTAACGGGGTGGATATAGATGAAACGAGGGTCTACTTCCACCATAGGAATGGCCACAGGGTTCCTACCCTTGTAAAGGCCATACCCTACAGAGACAGCAGAGGAGAGGTTGTGGGAGCCATAGAGATCTTCAGTGAAAACTCTGAACGTAAAAACATCCTCAAGAAGATAAAGGAGCTTGAGAAGCTGGCTATGTTGGATGAGCTTACTCAGGTGCCCAACAGAAGGTATATGGAAAATATCCTTGAGATGAAGTTAAATGAATACCGGATCAGTGGTGTGGAGTTTGGGGTGATCTTCATGGATATAGACTACTTTAAAAGGTTCAACGATGACTATGGTCATGGGGCAGGGGATCTAGTGTTAAAGACCATCTCCAGTACCTTCTCTAACAATCTCAGGGGAGATGATATCGTTGGAAGATGGGGAGGAGAGGAGTTTATAGGAGTCTTCTCCAGAATCGATGAAAGCGGCCTTAACAGGGTGGCTGAAAAGCTGAGAGTCCTTGCAGAAAATACCTCTGTAAAGATTGTTGAGGAGGAGCTGAGGGTTACAATATCCAGCGGAGCTACCCTGGTAGGGCCTGAGGATAGTGTAGATACCCTCATGGAGAGGGTGGATGAACTCCTCTATAGGAGTAAGAGGAATGGAAGGAATAGGGTTACTCTAGGATAATCCCTCTAAACTGAATAGCAAATACTTTAGACACTCTATGGAGTGTCTTTTTTATATAGTTCAGGAGATGATATTGAAAAAATCATAGCTGGAAAAGGTGGATAAAGTTAAGTATAACTCGGTTTGGGGGAGGGGAGTCAGATAGAGTGAGTAGAGGTTGGTTGAAACAACGGTTAATAAAGTGGAAGATTTTCTAGAGGAGAGAAGAACCTTTCTATTGCTTCCTAGGGGGAGGTGGACTATAGTTGGGGGAGTTTCTTTGTCTGGAGGTATTGAATTGAGTATAAGATTTTATAGA
This sequence comes from Propionigenium maris DSM 9537, assembly GCF_027925155.1. Classification (GTDB taxonomy): domain Bacteria; phylum Fusobacteriota; class Fusobacteriia; order Fusobacteriales; family Fusobacteriaceae; genus Propionigenium; species Propionigenium maris. Next base: position 149,799 of record NZ_BSDY01000010.1, read on the forward strand.
AGTATGCTGGGAATTGCCATTCCTGTGGCTCTGCAGAATATAGTGTCCTCTTCTGTAAACCTGCTGGATACCTTTATGATAGGTCAGCTGGGAGAGGTGGAGATAGCGGGGGTGGGAATTGCCAACCGGATCTTTTTTGTTATGGCTCTCATATTATTCGGGATAAACAGCGGATCGGGGATATTCTACTCACAGTTTTGGGGAAGAAGGGATGGGGCAAATCTGAAGAAGATACTTGGCCTTACTCTGGGGATGGGAGTGGTGGTGAGTGGTGTCTTCTTCCTCCTGGCTTTTATCTTTCCGGAGTTCCTAATAGGCCTTTATTCCAGAGATCTAAAGGTAGTAGAGGCGGGAGCTGGTTACCTCAGAATAGTTTCCCTGGGATATGTCGTCACATCGGTATCCTTTGCCCTCTCCATGGCTCTCAGGAGTATAGGGGTCACTACACCGAGCCTTGTGAACAGTGTTATATCCCTTCTGGTAAACTGCGGCCTCAACTACCTCTTGATCTTTGGAAAGTTAGGTTTTCCAGAAATGGGGGTACAGGGTGCAGCAATTGGAACCCTTGTGGCAAGGTTTGTGGAGGTCATCTTCTTTATAGGGGTGATCTATATAAGGAGGTATCCCCTTCTGGGGAGGTTTGAGGAGTACTGGAGATACAGCAGAAGATTTATTAGGAAGTATCTGGATACTGCCACTCCGGTTATGGTAAATGAACTCTTCTGGGGAGTGGGGATGACCATCCATACTGTGGTTTTTGCCAGGATGGGGGTAGAAACCATGGCAGCTCTTAATATGAGCAAGAGCCTGGAGGGGATTATCTATGTGGCATTTATAGGTCTATCAAGTGCCTCAGTAGTTCTTGTAGGGAGCAGTATAGGAAGAGGAGATACAGAGGAGGCACTGGAAGCGGGAAAGAGGATATTTAAAGCTACCCTCATACTTGGAGGATTGAACTGTCTAATAGTTCTTTCGGTGATAGAGGTATTTTTAAGCTACTACAATGTCAGCCTGGAAGTTAAGGAGATATCCAGAGCTATGCTCAGGTACTACAGTGTGTTGTGTGCCCTGAGGGGAAGTGCCACAGTTTGCCTTACTGGAATTATGAGATCTGGAGGGGACACCAAGTTTGGCATGTGGGCCGATCTTTTGACCCTTTGGGGCCTCAGTGTTCCCCTGACTGTCTATGGAGGGCTCTATCTGGGCCTTTCTCCAAGGGTAGTCTACCTTCTTTCCAAGACAGATGTAGTGGCAAAGTTTATTATAGGAAGTAGAAGGCTCTACTCTGGCAGGTGGATAAAAAACCTTGTGGAGGATCTTGAGTAGGGGTGATATAAAATTAAGAATAAGATACAGTGGAAGGATCTCTCTGAGGAGAGATCCTTCTATCAGATAATTTTATAAGCTAATCAAAATATCTAGTTGATAAAGTTAATTGTGAAATAAAATTACTAGAAAAAAAGACAGAAGTTAACGCAGTGGAAGGAAGAAAAATAAAAAAATAAAATAAATTTTTTTTGAAGAAATATTTAAAAAAAATTAAAAAACACCTGAAGTAATACAATATAAAGGACCAAAAAAAATCACTGGACCTCTGGACCCCAATGAATTCAATGGAGATTACACCAATAGAATGTGAAAAAATTACATTGAACTTTTAGGGTATTTTTTGTTCTGAAATAATTCACTTTGTTTTTTTAAAAATATTTCAATATTTATGTTGACATTGTTTCAATAGTGAGGTAAAAATAATGGTGTAAGGAGCAAGTGCAGAAAAGTTCCTTACGAAAAATTTTTTACGGTTATTGAAACCGCTCCCAAAAGGATATGGGATTTTAAGTAAGAGGTGGAAGTTTTGAAGGTAATGATAATAACGAACAATTCAAATGTAGCAAAAGATTTTGCAGAAAACAATCAGATGGAGTATCTTGAAGAAAAGACCTACCTGGATGTTCTATACCTAGCAAGAGATTTAATTCACAAAAATCATACTTTATTGACTCACCCACTTTCTGGAAGTATCAAGCCAAATGAGACACCATTTAAAAGTCTGGCACTGTCTCTAGAAGCAAAGGAATTTGATATGCAGTCACTGGAAATAATAGAAAACGCAATTGCAACAACTGAGAAGCTATTAAATGACTGTAAGGTAAGGGAGTGGCCCGAGAGAATAATCAATGACTTTAAACTTATCGATTACAACTTAATAAGTAGCGGAATCGAAAGTATTAATCAGTTCAATTAAATCTTAAAAATAAAAAAAATCAAGGGGGGGACTGATGAGCAAGATTTACGACGTAATAATCATCGGTGGTGGTCCAGCAGGACTTTCAGCAGCACTGTACGCTTCAAGATCAAAGCTGTCTACACTAATCTTAGAGAAGACTAAGATGGGAGGACAGATCGTTACTACTGAAGAGGTAGCTAACTACCCAGGATCATTATTTGATGAGGGAGAGATGGAAACATCTGGACCTAAGCTTATCGGAAGAATGGTTCAGCAGGCTGAGCACTTTGGAGCTGAAAGAATCATGAAGGGTGTAGCAAATGTTGACTTTGCTGGAGAAGTAAAGAAGGTATACACAGAGGACGGAACAGAGTTCCAAGGTAAAACTGTAATTATTGCAACCGGTGCCTACTCTAGAAAGCTAGGAGTACCTGGTGAGAAGGAACTAACTGGTAAGGGAGTATCATACTGTGCAACTTGTGACGCAGACTTCTTTACAGACCTTGAGGTATTCTGTGTAGGTGCAGGATATGCAGCAGCTGAGGAAGCAATGTACCTTACTAAGTTCGCTAGAAAGGTAACTGTTGTAGCAAGAGAGCCTGAGTTCACTTGTGCAGCATCAATCGCAGAGCACGTTATGAACCATCCTCAAGTAGATGTGAAGTTTAACACTGAGATCACTGATATGAGAGGAGATGGAATTCTTGAGGGATGTACATTCAAGAACAACATCACTGGAGAAACTTGGGACTACGAAGCTGATGAGGAAGATGGAACATTCGGAATCTTCGTATTCATAGGATATATTCCAGCTACAGATGTATTCAAGGGACACATAGCTATGGATCAGTGGGGATACATTCCTACAGACGAGTTCATGGCAACAAACGTACCAGGAGTATACGCAGCAGGAGACCTTAGACCTAAGGAGTTAAGACAGGTAATCACAGCAGCGGCAGACGGTGCAGTAGCAGCAACAGCAGCTGAGAAGTACTTAGGGCAATTTGAGGAAACTACGCCCTATGTAGCCACAAACCTAGGTCAGGTAGTGGCAGATGAAGACGCTAAGTCAAAAACTTTGGATGCATAATCCGAATTAAAATATAGGAGGCATATCATGATTCAATTAGAAAAAGATACTTTTGAAGCAGAAGTGCTAAACAAGGAAGGACTAGTACTAGTGGACTTCTGGAGTGACGGGTGTGAGCCTTGTAAAGCTCTAATGCCACATGTAGTAGAACTATCTGAAGAGTTTGGTGACAAGATGACATTTGCAAAGCTGAACACAGCTAAGGCAAGAAGACTTGCTATAAAGCAAAAGGTACTTGGATTACCAACAGTAATTATCTACAAAAACGGAGAAAAGCTATCTGAGCTCACAAAGGACGATGCAACTAAGGAAAATATCAGAAAGATGATCGAAGAGGCTTTATAATAAAACCTTAACAGAAAAATAGGGGGGGACTAAATTGCGTTTAGAATTAGGTGAAATCAAAATCAATGACGTGCAATTTGGAGAAGTGTCTAAAGTAGAGAACGGAGTTCTTTATGTAAATGCTGACGAGATAAGAACATTAGTTCTTGAGGACGAGCACATTGCAGACGTTAAACTTGAAATTGCAAGACCAGGAGAATCAGTAAGAATTACACCTGTAAAGGATGTAATCGAGCCAAGAGTAAAAGTATCTGGAAGAGGGGGAATCTTCCCAGGTGTAAGAGCAAAAGTTGATACTGTAGGAGACGGAAGAACTCACGTACTAAAGGGAGCTGCTATCGTAACTTGTGGTAAGATCGTAGGTTTCCAAGAGGGAATCATCGACATGCAGGGACCAGGAGCAGACTTCACTCCATTCTCTAAGCTAAACAACCTTTGTATGGTAATCGAGCCTAAAGAAGGACTTAACCAGCCAGAGTATGAGGCAGCAGCTAGAATGGCAGGATTAAAAATAGCAGAGCACGTTGGAAAACTAGGAATGAACGTAGAGCCTGATCACGTTGAGGTTTATGAAACTAAGCCACTTCTTGAGCAAGCAGCTGAGTATCCTGAGCTTCCAAAGGTAGGATATGTATACATGCTTCAAACTCAGGGACTACTTCACGATACATATGTATACGGAGTAGACGCTAAGAAGATCGTTCCAACAGTTCTTTACCCAACTGAGGTAATGGACGGAGCTATCCTAAGTGGAAACTGTGTATCAGCTTGTGACAAGAACACAACTTACCACCACCAGAACAACCCAATCATCAAGTCGCTTTACGCTAAGCACGGTAAGGAAATCAACTTCATGGGTGTAATCATCACAAATGAAAACGTATACCTTGCTGACAAGATGAGATCTTCAGACTGGACTGCAAAGTTCACTAAGTACCTAGGATTAGACGGTGCAATCGTATCTCAGGAAGGATTCGGAAACCCTGATACAGACCTAATCATGAACTGTAAGAAGATCGAAGGAGAAGGTGTTAAGACTGTAATCGTTACTGACGAGTATGCAGGAAGAGACGGAGCTTCTCAATCACTTGCAGACGCGGATAAATCAGCTGACGCTGTAGTAACTGGTGGAAACGCTAACGAAATGATCACTCTTCCTCCAATGGAAAAAGTAATTGGAATGTTAGACTACACTGATAAGATTGCAGGAGGATTCGCTGGATCCCTTAAGGAAGACGGATCTATCGAAGCAGAAATTCAGGTAATCACTGGAGCAACAAACGAGTTAGGATTCAACAAGCTTACAGCTAGAGGATACTAATTAAAGTTATCAGATAATAATTGAAGTATATAGTTTAGTAGTAAAAGAGATAGATAACCACGATCCAGCATAGGAGCCGATATAATAAAAAGTAGAAATACCATAGAAGCGGCCAGGAGATGAAGTGTGATAGTGGGAGATAGGAATATAACATAAAAAATAATACATTAAAAAAATAGAAAAAATTCAAGGAGGCAACCTAATGGGTATCTTAGATAACAAAAAGGTAATCATTATCGGGGATAGAGATGGTATTCCTGGTGAAGCAATAAAAGAGTGTGTAGAAACAGTAAATACTGCTGAGGTAGTATTCGCATCAACTGAGTGTTTTGTCTGAACGGCAGCAGGAGCAATGGATTTAGAGAACCAAAAGAGAGTTAAGGCACTTGCAGAGGAGCACGGACCGGAGAATATTCTAGTATTATTCGGAGCAGCTGAAGCTGAGGCAGCAGGTTTAGCAGCAGAAACAGTAACAGTAGGAGATCCAACTTACGCTGGATGCCTAGCTGGAGTGGAGCTAGGACTAACTGTATTCCACGCAGTTGAGCCTGAGTTCAAATCTGAAGTAAACGCAGATGTTTACGATGAGCAAATCGGAATGATGGAGATGGTTCTTGATGTAGAAGAGATCATTTCTGAGATGAACGAGATCAGAGGAGACAACTGTAAATACCTTTAATTTGAAGCTTACTTCAAATTAAAAACTCTAATCAAAACTTAAATACTTAGGATCTACGGTGTAGATAATGAAGCCTAGGTTGTGTTTTGAGTAAGTACCTTAACAACTAAGGTAGAAAGCAATAAGGCGGCTGACCTACTGCCAATAGGACGGAAGCTGGCAACAAAAATAAAACTCTTAAAAAAAACTCTAAAAATCCAAAGAATCCAATTGAACCTAGGTTAGGTTCAAGCCAATTAATAAAAAAATCCGGGAGCGAGTGAGCTCCCACCTATTGAAAGATATAAAAAAACTAACTAATTATATTAGAAGGGGGGGATACCTCTATATAGTCAACTTAGACTATGAGGTGAGCTATGGCAAAATTAAAAGTTGTTCATTATATAAACCAATTCTTCGCTAATATTGGTGGAGAGGAAATGGCTCATGTTCCAGCTGAAAAGAGAGCAGGGCATGTTGGTCCAGGAATGGGACTACAAAAAGAATTTGGAGAGGAAGCTGAAATAGTAGCTACTATTATCTGTGGAGACTCTTACTTCAACGAAAACGTTGATGAAGCTTTAGAAAATATCCTTGCAATGGTTAAGGAAGAGGGTGCAGACCTATTTGTAGCAGGACCTGCATTTAACGCTGGTAGATACGGAGCAGCTTGTGGAACTGTGTGTGACGCAGTACAAGAGAAGCTTGGAATTCCTGTAGTAACAGCAATGTATGAGGAAAACCCTGGTGTAGATATGTTCAGAAAGAGCGTATATATGCTAGCAACTACAAATTCAGCAGCTGGAATGAGAAAAGCACTTCCTGTATTAGGAAAGTTTGCTCTTAAGTTAGCTAAGAATGAAACAATCGGATCTCCTGCAGTGGAAGGGTACCATGCAAGAGGAGTAAGAAGAAATATATTCGCTGAAGAAAATGGTGCTACAAGAGCAGCTGAGATGCTTGTAGCAAAGCTTAACGGAAGAGAGTTCGTTACTGAGTATCCAATGCCAGTATTCGACAACGTTGAGCCAGGAAAGGCTATCAAAGACCTTTCAAAAGCTAGAATCGCTCTAGTAACTTCTGGAGGAATCGTTCCATCTGGAAACCCTGACAGAATCGAATCTTCATCTGCATCTAAGTATGGACAGTATGAGATCGAGAACATGGGAGAGACTGCTCACGGTGGTTATGACCCAATCTACGCTAACGAGGATCCAAACAGAGTACTTCCTGTAGACGTACTTAAGGACCTTCAAGCTGAAGGGAAGATCGGATCGATCCACCCTTACTACTATACTACAACTGGTAACGGTACATCAGTAGCTAACTCTAAGGCGTTCGCAACTGAATTTGCTCAGAAGTTATTAGCTGACGGCGTTGACGCTGTTATCCTAACTTCTACATGAGGAACTTGTACTCGTTGCGGTGCAACGATGGTAAAAGCAATCGAAGCAACTGGTCTACCTGTAGTACACATTGCTACAGTAGTACCTATCTCACTAACTGTTGGAGCTAACAGAATCGTTCCAGCAATCGCAATCCCTCACCCACTAGGGAACCCTGCATTAGATGCAGCTGAGGAGAAAGCACTAAGAAGAAGCATCGTAGAAAAGTCTCTTGAGGCACTTACTACTGAAGTAACAGATCAGACAGTTTTCGAAAGATAAGAGAAAGTTTATAAGTGTATAAATTTTCAACTTAGTAAAAGAGTGGGGGCTGAGGACGGTGGGGAGTGTCCCACTCCCTCAGCTCTCTTTTACTATGAAGATACTAACCACCAATCTTCACCAATCTTCACTAATGGGTTTAGGTTAGTGGGGAGTGGTGTTAATTAGTGGCAAGGTTTAAAAGATTAGACTACTCATTAACAACTATAAATTTTTAAATGATTTTAAATAGGGGGAAAACAATGAATTATTCAGTTCTTAAAGGAGCTTCATACGCTCTTATTCACACACCTGACATGATACTACACAATGGTACTACTCAAACTACAGAAAAGCATGTAAATCCTGATTCAGAGTATCTAAAGAATATCAGAGACTCATACAGAACTTATGAGCAGGTAGTTAACTATGCTCCAAACCAGACATATATTGGAAACATTCACCCGCTAGAGTTAAAGGAGCTTGGAAAGGGCTGGGTAGATGTAGAAGTTGAAGGAAATAGATATGGTAAACTTGGAGAGATCATGCCTCAGGACGAGTTTATTGTTATGATAAAGGTAGCAGACGCATTTGGACTTGTTGAGTTAGAGAAGGAGTTCGTAGCAGACGTTAAGCCTAGATATGCAGCTCACGAGCTTACTACTGATGAGGAAGTAGCTTCAATCGGAGAGGGAATCGACAGAGACGAGATCGCAAGACTTGTAGCTGAAGAGCACGCAGAGGCTATCTACAACAACGACATCCTAATCGGATGCGTAAAGACAGCTCACGATATCGACGTAAACCTTAACGCACACGTAATGTATGAGAACCTTGTAGTAAAAGCTTCTGGAGTACTTGCATTCAAACACCTAATCAAGAGCCACAACCTAGATGTAAACACTGTTGAGTATGTAATCGAGTGTTCAGAGGAAGCTTGTGGAGACATGAACCAGAGAGGTGGAGGTAACTTCGCTAAGGCTATCGCAGAGGCTGTAGGAGCTACTAACGCAACTGGATCGGATACAAGAGGATTCTGTGCTGCACCAACTCACGCGCTTATTCAAGCTGCATCATTAGTTCAGGCTGGAACTTATGAGAACGTAGTAGTAGTAGCAGGAGGAGCAACAGCTAAGCTTGGAATGAACGGTAAGGACCACGTTAAGAAGGGACTTCCTATCCTAGAGGACGTACTTGGAGCATTTGCTGTACTAGTATCTAAGAACGACGGAGTTAGCCCAGTGCTAAGAACTGACCTTGTTGGAAGACACACAGTTGGAACTGGATCATCTCCTCAGGCAGTAATCACATCACTAATCACTAACCCGCTTGATAAAGCAGGACTTACAGTTAAAGATGTAGAGAGATACTCAGTAGAGATGCAAAACCCAGACATCACTAAGCCAGCTGGAGCTGGAGATGTACCTGAAGCTAACTACAAGATGATCGGAGCTCTTGGTGTTAAGAGAGGAGACCTTGAGAGAAAGGACCTTATGTCATTCATCGATCAGCACGGAATGCCAGGATGGGCACCAACTCAGGGACATATCCCATCAGGAGTACCATACCTTGGATTTGCTCAGAAGGACCTTACAGAGGGAGACGTTAACAGAGCAATGATCGTAGGAAAAGGATCTCTATTCCTAGGAAGAATGACTAACCTGTTTGACGGAGTATCTATCATCATCGAGAGAAACTCTGGAGAAATGAAGTCTAACTCATCTGTATCAAAAGAAGAAATCAACGGTATGATCGGAGAAGCAATGAGAAACTTTGCATCACACCTACTAGGAGAATAAGGAGGGGCAAAATGTCAAAAGAGATAAGAGAAATCATCGGAAATACATTCATGGACCTTGCAGATGCCCTTGAAACTGGTAGATTTGGAAGCAGAGTTAAGGTAGGATTAACTACTCTTGGAAGTGAGCACGGAGTAGATAACCTTGTAAAGGGAGCTGAAAAAGCTGCAAGAACTGCAGATTATGATATCGTATTAATCGGACCAAAGGTTGAAACTACTCTAGAGGTAGTGGAGGCTAATACAGAAGAGGAAGCGCACAAGAAGATGGAGGAGCTGCTAGACAGCAACTACATCGCAGGTTGTGTAACTATGCACTACAGCTTCCCAATCGGAGTATCTACAGTAGGAAGAGTAGTAACTCCAAGCTTTGGAAAGGATATGTTCATAGCTAC
>NZ_BSDY01000011.1 GCF_027925155.1 Propionigenium maris DSM 9537
ATAGTAGTTTGAGGTATATACATTACTGGTCATATCCTTTCGAGTAGAATTTTGTGTGGTAACTCAATTATTACTCTATATTGGATATGATTTTTAATTTTTTGTGAATTACTTTTGCAACACTCTAGATACTTTAAATCTAAACAAATAAAGATCTTAAATGGATGAAGTGTTACCAGAAATATAAAAAGAGTAGCTTTATAGGCTACTCCAGTATAGCTATCCATAGCTTGTTAATTTAAAGAATCTAACTTTGCCTTTAACTGATCATAAGCTTTTCCTATGTTAATAAGGTTATTCTGAAGACAGGGATCATTAATATCCTTGAAGTGTTCAGTGGTTCTTTGAAGGATACCACATAGATATTCAATGCTTTCCCGCTCAGGGATCTCCTCACTACAAAGGAAGTTGGCATAGTTTACCAGATTTGTTAGATACTCCTCCCTGTTCCTTCTCTTCATTTCCATAAATATCCCCTCCTTGATTAATTCTAACCTGAGGCAGGAGGAAATTCAATTGAGAAAAGGAGGAGGAGTTATCCCTTTTAATAAAAGCTGCAAAAAAGAAAAAGAACTGCTGAATGAATTCAACAGTTCCTCAAGTTCTTCTCAAAAAGAAATTATAGAGCGTTTACTTTAGCTGCAAGTCTAGCTTTCTTTCTAGAAATAGTGTTCTTCTTGAAAACTCCCTTAGTTACAGCTTTATCAAGCTCCTTGTATGCTACAGAAAGAGCAGCTTTAGCAGCCTCAGCGTCTTGAGCTTCAATAGCAGCTAGTACCTTCTTAACCATAGTCTTTACTCTAGAAGTGATTGCTTGATTTCTCACTCTGTTTCTCTCTGCGATAACGATTCTCTTTTTTCCTTGTTTAGTGTGTGCCAAATTAAAAACCTCCTAAAATATCTTTACAATAAGTAAAATAGTAACATAATTGATAATGAAAGTCAAGCTAATGTCCTTGCCTTTCAAGGTTTAATTTGACAGGTAAGTTAAAAAGAGACACTAAAAAAAATTAAACAACGGACCATAAGTATTCTAACACAAAGACGGAAAAAAGTAAATATTTGAAAAACAGCTTAAGTGGGTTACAATATTAGTGCAGACAGTAAGGGGGGAGAGTTATGGGAGTATTAAAGATAGTAATATTGGCAGGTATAGCTTATCTGTACTGGGAGAATCATAAAAAAAGAAGCACTCTTGCCTGGGACTATGACCTGAGAAAAAAAGTTTCCTGGATACTGGCAGCTGATTTCAGAGCTAAGGATGAGGAGATAATGGATTTCTTTACCCACAAAACATATAAAAAGTATCTGAAGTCCTACAAGGGGGAGAAGTTTCTCTCAAAGGAGCAGGTAGATGAGCTGGGGAAGGCATATATCCAGTACCTGAAGGTCAAAAAGGGTCAATAGGTTTAAGGGTATGAGGTAAGGGAGATCCTTGAAGTAGCAGGGGCTTCATTTTAATTGCAATTAGATATACAGGATGATATAATACATCTGTATTTTTAAGGAGGTTGAAATGAAGAAGTTAACATTAATATTGATGATTCTTGTATCTGTCCTGAGCTTTGGAGCTGAAGTTGCCGGTGTGGAGGTAGCTGAGGGGATGAAGGTAGGAGAGAAGGAGTTAAAATTAAATGGTGCCGGAGTAAGGAAGAAGGCATTTTTAAGTCTATATGTGGGATCCCTCTATACAGAGAATAGGGTAGAGGATTCCTCAAGAGCAGTAGAGGGAGATGAGGAGATGTCTGTGGAGCTTCACATCGTTTCTGGGATGATATCCAATGATGCAATGAGAGAGGCTGTGGAGGAAGGATTTGATGCGTCTACCACTGTGGAGGAGAGAGCAGTCCTAAATGAAAGGATAGAGGGGTTCATAGAGGTGTTTAACGATGAGATAAATAAGGGAGACAGGTTTACCTTTAACTACCTTCCAGATGCGGGAGTAGAGGTGTATAAGAACGGAATCCACCTTACCACAGTAGAGGGGCTTGATTTTAAGAGAGCTCTCTATGGGATATGGCTGGGAGATAAACCGGCAGATAAAAATTTAAAGAAAGCTATGTTAGGCAGATAAAAAAGCGCCCTCACTTCAGGGCGCTTTTTTAATTCCTGTTTTTCTTTTTGGTCTCCCACTCCTCTCTGAGGATCCCGTAACTTAGAGAGTCATAGTATCTTCCCTCTACGATTCGGGCTTTTCTGTATACGGCTTCCTTTTTTAATCCCAAGCTTTCAGCCAGTCTCATCATTCGCTGATTGCCAGACCAGGTAGAGATCCCCAGTCTCACAATATCAGGGTGGGAATTGAAGAGTTCGTCGATCCACATCTCCAGGGCAATTTTACCTATACCTCTACCCCAGTAGTTTTCATTAAAGATAACAATTCCTGCCTCCATCCAGAGAGTTTCCACGGACTTCCAGTACCAGTTGACGCTTCCAATTATCTCATCTGTGTCCCTGTTGGCAATGATCTTTTTATTTCCATAGGGATTACTATCCCCGGCAATTAACCTTTCCCTGAGGGTTTCAATGTATTTTTTTAGCTCCTCATGGGTTTCCTTAGGAAAGTATGGGCCATTGAATTTATGAAACTCCCTGTCTGGATGGGTCCAGTGGAGGAGATCTTCCAGATCCTTTAACTTGACCTCTCTCAGTATAACTTCCAAAATATCACATCCTTCTTACCTGACTGTTTAATTTAAGGGTAGTACATAAAGGAGAAAAATCAATGGATTCAGGTAATTAAAATTTTTTAAGAAGATACTGTAGATGGAAGAACTTATCTGCTAAAATATATTGACAATGTAAACATAAAAGTATAAAATGTGCATATGCACACAAAAAGGAGTTGGTTATGGGAAGGTGTAAGAAGGAAAGGTGCTGCAGGGAGCTTGGAGGATCGAGGTTGTTTAAGCCCAGAGGAGTTCCTGGAAGGGGATTGGATATAAATAATATTGAAATAGATGAGTTTGAAGCTATGAGGCTCTGTGATCTTGAGGGGAAGAGTCAGATAGAGGCAGCTGAGGCCATGGGAGTTTCCAGGGGAACTATTCAGAGACTGCTTATAAAGGGAAGAAAAAAGGTAGTGGAGTCCCTTCTAAACAATAAGGGGATTTTAATAGAGGACAAGGAGTAGAGAGGGAGGTAAAAGATGAAGGAGAAGAGCTGCTGCAGAGAGAAGAAGCAGGAGAAGCACACATGTCAGTGTGGAGGTTCAAAGGACGGAAATGAGGAGAAGCATGGCAGTGGATGTCGTAGCAGAGAGTGTAAGTGTCATGAAAAGAAGAGAGGATAGAGATATCTTTGAGGAGCCACTGAAGGAGGTCCTGGAAAGGTATCCAGAGATAGGAGAGTTTCTGAGGGAGAGAGGTGTAGGCTGTGAGGGGTGTCCCCTATTTCACCTTGCAAACCTCAGGGAGGTATTTAGCTGCTACAAACTTAGCAGGGAGGAGTTTCATAAGATCCTTCTGAAGATAGAGATTTAAAGGATCCCCCACCGGCAGGATGTGAGCTGCAGGTGGGGGATCCTTTTATGTCTGTAAAAAGAAAAGCCCTCTGACCCTAATAATAGGTCAGAGGGTTTACTTTATTCTGAAACTCATTATAGATTAATAGTTTTGAATAACCATCTCTCCAGCTTTATAGTCAAAACACTCGATCTGGCAATCAGGATAAACCTTCAGAAATCTATTGTAGATCTTTAGTGCTTCCTCTTCTCTGTTAACTACCTTCTTTTCCTTTAGAAAGGTTCCCTCAGCGGTGATCTTCTCAATTACCCTTACAATATAACAATTACTACCTCTTGAATTACTCATCTTGGTACCTCTCTTTCAAATATAAAGCTATAAACAGATACGCTTAAAAAAAAAGCAGCTTCGAAGCTGCCTTGAATTTAATTGGTGGCGGGGGCAGGACTTGAACCTGCGACCTTCGGGTTATGAGCCCGACGAGCTGCCAACTGCTCTACCCCGCGAAACTACTTAATACTCAAATATTATATCACAGATTGAGACAAAATAACAGGAAAATAAACAGATGATTGCACAGTTAAAGAAATATTTAGGATATGAGTCTCCGGTAATAGAGAGGTAAAGTTCCTGTTAAAGCTCGGTTAATAGGTCATTTTAGCTCCTTAAAAAATCACAAAAAAGAAAAAAAGTCAGGTTATATTTCCTGACTTTTTTAAGCAGATTTTAAGTTTTGCTAGAGGATTCCAGCCATCTTTTGAACTTCTAAGCCCTTCTCCTCCAGTGCCTCTATGATCTTATTCAGACCGATGGAGTCACTGGCCATGTGTCCGGCTACAATTACATTTCCAATATTCTGCTCAGCTACAGCCTTTCTTACACCGTCTGGTACGTGCATACAAACGATAGTTCCCACTCCAGCTTCAAAGTAGGACTTGAAAACATCTGTTCCTCCGTTTGTTCCCCCTGCAAAGAGTACGATAACCTTTCCTGCATAGCTGGACTCGGATCCCACTCTGATTATAGGTCCCGCCACAGCATTCCTATAGATATCCATCTCTCTAAGGGCATCTACGATATCCTGGCAGGTAGCCTTTGGCTTGTCTCCTGTAAAGTCATCTAAGTACTTCTGTACGATCTTCTCTCCGATTATATCTGCAGGCAGGTGGATATTCATGAAGGGTATCTTCAGAAGTCTTGCTGCTGAACTTGCTCTGTCATAGTTTGCCACATGGGTATTTAGAGCCACCTCGGCCTTTCTCTTGGCCAGAGCCTTCTGTGCCTTGTTGATAGGTACACCGTATTCCACCATCTTATCTACCTGAACATCCATTACTTTGTGGAAGTCGATTCTTGCCTCATCTGAGTTTGGGTGGTGGCTGATAACAAGGTCCACTCCAAGTTCCCTTCCAAGAAGGATCTCAGGAGTTTCCATATCCACACCTATAAGAACTTTTTTAATATTTTCTCCCTCTACCTGGATTCCCGAATCAGCAGGAGCTTCCTCGAGACCAGCAAGGTTAAGGGCTACATCCATTATCTCTTTTGTATTCATCTAAACTTTCCCCCTCTTCACACTTTAAAATTATAGATATGATATACTTAGCTGGGGATAAAGTCAATAAATATAGGGGTATCATTAACAAAAAGAATGAAAATCCCTGCTAGTATTCAATAAAAAAAATCTAGCGTTACAAAACCTGTAGAATTTGGTATAATCTATTTTTTATGATAAAATTATTAGAAAGAATTTTGAAAGGAACAATGAGATGGATATAAATGAAATGATATCCTCTAGTGCCAGAAATGCTATGATAAAAGCCATTGAGGAGGCTGAAGGGAACGAGGTTTTCTTCAGGGGAATCCCCGATGAGGATGGCGTGGTAGAGGATGTAGTGGTGCTCGCCCGGGGAAATAAGCACTCGGTACCGGCCATTATGAATAAGATGAAGAGGAGAGAGGTAATTATACACAACCATCCCTCGGGACACCTCTACCCATCGGATCCAGATGTGGCCATAGCTTCCATGTATGCCAATCAGAAGAGCGGGGCTTCCTACATTATAAACAACGATCTTACAGATATCTACGCTATAGTGGAGCTTACACCTGAGGAAAATGTAGCCATAGATATAAAGCCCTACTTTGAAAGAAAGGGAATGCTTTCCCAGGCTTTTCCCGAGTTTGAGTACAGGGATGAGCAGCTTCAGATGGCCAGCGTGATAGAAGAGGGACTGAATGTGGGAAAGAAGGTTATAGTGGAAGCGGGAACTGGAACTGGAAAGACCCTGGCCTACCTTCTCCCAAGTATTGAGTGGGCTATACAGAACCAGAAGAAGGTGGTTATATCCACAAATACCATAAACCTTCAGGAGCAGCTTCTGAATAAGGATATCCCCATAGCCAAGAGGGTTATCCAGGGAGACTTTAGCTACCTTCTTGTAAAGGGAAGGGGAAACTACCTGTGTAACAGAAAGGTTATGAATATGGCCAGTGGTGAGACGGTGGATTTCGAGGATTTCACCCAGTCCCAGAAGGAGCAGTTTCAGGCAATCCTCAGATGGTCTGCTAAGACCAAGAAGGGGGATAAGGGAGAGCTTCCCTTTGAGGTGGATAACTTCGTGTGGGAGTTCTTCCACAGTGAATCGGATATGTGCTCGGGACCCAAGTGTCCCTACAAGGGAGAGTGTTTCTTCCTCAAATCCAGAGAGGAGAAGAAGCAGGCAGATATCCTCATAACCAACCACCACATGTATTTTGCAGACCTTTCCATAAGGAAGGAAACAGGCTTTAATACAGAGTACGCCATCCTGCCAGACTATGATCTGGTGGTATTTGATGAGGCACACAATATAGAGAAGGTAGCAAGGGACTACTTCTCCTATGAGTCCTCCAAGTACTCCTTTACTAAAACCATGAACCAGATCTACAATACAGGGAAGAAAAGAAAGAAGCTGGGAAGCTATCAGCTTCTCCTGAACTACCTGAAGAATATAAAGTTTGACAACTACAAGGATGTAGAAAGGCTCATAGCCAACGACCTCACTGAAAGACATATAGACCTTCAGATGAGAGGGGGAGACTACTTTATGAGGCTTATAGACGCCTTCAGCCGTGGACAGAAGGGGAATGTAAGCGCAAGGCTGAGACCAGAGGAGCTGGAACACGCTCCCTTCTGGCCGGATCTGAAGGAGGCGGAGGAGGAACTTCTTCTTACCTACAACTCCTATATGAAGAAGGTAAGAAGCCTTATAAGGGTTGTAAAGGAAGCAGATGATGAGAGCGGTATAATAAATGATTTTACAAAGTATATCGACCGTCTGGAAGCCTTCTTTATGAACTTTAAGTTTATCCAGGAGATGGATGACAACAACTTTATCTACTGGGTATCTGTAAACGGGGTGAAGAACAATGCAAAACTTGTGGCAACTCCCCTGAAGATAAACGATGAGCTGGATAAGAGCCTCTACATAAACTTAGACCACATAGTCTTTACCTCGGCAACCATCGCCATTGGAGATGACTTCAACTACTTCAAGGAATCCATAGGCCTTACCGAGGAAACTCTGGAGAGGGTAATCCACTCTCCCTTTGACTATGACAGACAGATGAGGGTATATATTCCAAGCGATGTGCCCCTTCCCAACGATAAAAATTTTACCTATGAAATAAAGGATTTCATAAAGGAGCTCGTAAGAAGAGCAAAGGGAAACACCTTTATACTCTTTACGTCCTATTCCAGCCTGAACTATATGTACTATATGATAAAGGATGAGCTGGAGGAGGAGGGATACGATCTCTTCATCCAGGGGATGGCCCCTAGAAATCAGATAGTGAATATGTATAAGATGAGTAAGAAACCTGTCCTTTTTGGAACGGATTCCTTCTGGGAGGGAGTGGATGTAAAGGGGGACAAGCTGAGCTCTGTAATCCTTGTAAAGCTTCCCTTTAGGGTTCCAAGTGACCCCGTGGTAGAGGCAATCATAGAAAACCTCAACGCCGAGGGAAAGAATGCCTTTTTGGAGTATCAGATACCTGAATCCATAATAAAGTTTAAGCAGGGGATAGGAAGGCTCATAAGGAGTAAGGATGACAGGGGGATAATAACTATACTGGACACCAGAACTATAAAGAAAAGATATGGAAAATTATTTTTAGATGCAATACCTACTAAAAATATATTGGTAAAGACTAAGAATGACATACTTTATAAATAGGAGGCATGTGTCTCATGAAGAAGATAGAGATATTTAAGAGAAGGCTGATCTTTAAGATCGAAAAGAAGGAGGAGGAGGAGAGGGAGTACGATATAAACCCCGAGGAGATCCTGGGTGAGAAGATAGTGTACCTTATAATCCTCATAGCTGCCATTGTAATATCGTCTAAGATATTTCTTCTCTCACCAACACTGGATGTGGGAGATGTAGTAACCAAGGACATAATAGCTCCCCGTAACCTCAAGTACAACGACAGGGTAGGAAAGGAAGACCTTGTTGCCAGTATAATAACGGGGTCTGAGAAGCAGTATATCTATATTCCAGAGGTTGAAAAAACTGCCATCAGAAAGACAGAAACCTTCTACAGGATAATGCTTCAGCTAAAGAGCAGGGAGGGGGAGATCGATCTTCAGGGTGCCCTTCAAAACCTGGATGTGGTAATGGATACAGAGGTCCTGGAGGGGATCCTCAAGATGAAGCCTGCAGATATAGAGAGGAGCCGGGAGAGGGTAGAGGCTAAACTCAGGGAGATATATAGTGTGGGAGTCCTCAAGGGAAACAACCTGAGAGACCCTGAAAAGAGTATCAGGGATCTGGAGGGCGAGATGGATCCCATAGATATAGCGGTGGTGGAGAGGTTTCTTACACCGAACTATATCTTTGACGAGGAGAGTACAAGAAAGATAATAAACGATAAGATAGCCCAGGTAGACGATGTAATTGTAGAGATAAAGGGGGGAAGCCTCATTGCAGGGAAGGGAGATATCCTCACAAAGGAGCAGGTTTCCATGATGAGGGCCTATGGAATCCACAGCTTCCAGAAGAATATATCCCTTATAATCTCATACTTTATCTACCTTCTGGGATTGTCCATAATATTTTATTCGGTAACAAAGAGGTATCTGAGAAGGGAGCTTCTGAAGAAGAGTTACTTCAGATCTACCTTCCTAATAGTGGGAGTTACCCTTATGGCTATGAGGCTTACAAGCAGTGAGCTCACATACCTTCTTCCCCTGGATGCCATGTTCTTCCTTCTGGGGATCCTTGTGGGACCAAAGTTTGCGGCAATAATGGGGACCTTTTTGCTCTCCTTTTCCATGCCCCTTCTGAACTTTGATCTGGTATACTACCTGGCAAACATCATAACCTTTTTGCTGGGGCTCTACCTCCTGGGGAGCATAAAGAACAGGACCACCCTTATAAATGCAGGGGTAAAGATGGGATTTGTCAAGATGATAGTGGTGGTATTTGTGGGGTTTATATTGAGGGAGGACCTCTTTAAGTTAATACTGGATGGAGGAGCGGTACTTCTCTCGGGAATCTTCTCGGGAATGCTCACGATAGCCCTTCTTCCATACTTTGAGAAGACATTTAATATCCTAACAACATTTAAACTGCTGGAGCTGGGAGACCTTTCCCATCCCCTTCTAAAGGAACTATCGGTAAATACTCCGGGGACCTTCCACCACTCTATGATGGTGGCAACTCTTTCTGAGAATGCAGCAGAATCTATAGGAGCCAATGCAGTATTTGCAAGGGTAGCAGCATACTACCACGATATCGGTAAGATGAAGCGTCCTAACTTCTATGTGGAGAACCAGAGGGGAGGGGAAAATCCCCACAACAAACTGAATCCGTCTATGAGTAACCTGATTATCACTGCCCATACCAAGGATGGAGTGGAGATGGCCAAGGAGCACGGAATCCCCAAGGAGATAAGGGATATAATGATAGAGCACCAGGGAACCACCCTGCTGGCCTACTTCTACAACAAGGCCAAGCAGCAGGATTCAAATATCCAGGAATCTGATTTCAGATACTCGGGACCTAAGCCCAGAACCAAGGAGTCGGCAATAATTATGCTGGCAGATTCCATAGAGGCTGCGGTGAGATCTCTAGATCACAAAACCCCAATAACCATAGAGAAGATGATAAGAAAGATCATAAATGGAAAGATAGAGGACAATCAGTTGTCGGAAGCAGATCTGACCTTTAAGGAGATCGAGATAATTATCCACAACTTCACTAAGGTACTCATGGGGATACACCATATAAGACTCAAGTATCCTGGTCAAAAAGGTTAGAAAATACAGGGATAGAGGTAAGTATAAGATGGCAAGGGGAGCTGTTCCTCTTGCTATTTGTTTTTTAGAAATTTATAGGAAAATTTGATATACTAAGTAAGTATTATTTAGCAAAGAAAACAGGAGATGATGATAATTGGAACTAGTACTAGAACTGACTAAGGGAATAGAGGGATGGGAGGATAAGCTGGACCTTCAGACTATAGAGGACTATATAAAGGTGGTAATAGAGGATGAGTATACCCCGGAGAAGCCCGTTTATATCTCGCTGCTACTCACAGGGAACGATAATATTCAGGAGGTAAACAGGGAGTACAGAGGGAAGGACAGTGCAACAGATGTGATCTCCTTTGCCTACCACGATTCAGATGAGGCAGAGTTTGGTCCCTACGATACCCTGGGAGATATAATTATATCCCTTGAGAGGGTAGAGGAGCAGGCAGGGGACTACGGTCATAGCTTCAGAAGGGAGTTCTACTATGTGCTTACCCACGGTCTGCTTCACCTACTGGGATACGACCATATAGAGGAGGAGGACAAGAAGGAGATGAGAGCCAAGGAGGAGGAGATCCTCTCAAGACACGGCTATACCAGAGACAACTAGGAGGCGCTTATGAACAAGTTGAAGGATGGACATACCCTGAGAGAGAGCTTTAACTATGCTATCGAGGGGATAATAGATGCACTGAAGACTGAAAGGCATATGAAGGTCCATGCTGGGATGACCTTTATCGTGGTGATGCTGTGCATATTGTATGGAGTGACTAAGCAGGAGATAATAGCTCTCTCTGTGGTGATAACAATGGTATGGATGGCTGAGCTCTTCAATACCGCTGTAGAAAACTCCATAGATATAGTGTGCAAGGCCTACCATCCCCTGGCTAAAAAGGCCAAGGATGTGGCGGCGGGAGCTGTCCTGGTTACCTCTGTAAATGCAGCTGTAGTGGGATATCTTGTTTTTCACGACAAGCTCAAGGATAAGATGCAGCTGACCTTTGATGTGTTCAAGAGATCATACCAGCACAGTCTGGTAATGATAATGGCTATAATAGTTATTTCAGTATTTGTAATAAAAAGCTTTTTTAAGAAGGGAACCCCTCTTCAGGGGGGGATGCCCAGTGGTCACAGTGCCATTGCGGCTTCTCTCTGGATAACAGTGGCCTTCATCACTAGCAGCATAAAGGTGTTTTTTCTATCTATGTTTCTTATGCTTCTGGTTATCCAGTCCAGGGTGGAGGGAAAGATTCACACTCTGGGAGAGACCCTTGCTGGAGCTCTTTTGGGAGCTGCAGTCACCTATCTGGTGCTTATATTTTTAGGAATGTAGGTGATACTAATGAATTCAGCAATGGAATATCTCCTTCTCAGCACCCTCTCCTATGGAGACTTCTCCAATATGGATAGGGGAAGAACTCTGGAGGAACTCTTCTATGGAGGAGGGGGAAGCCGAGAGAGGATAATGAAGAACAGTAAGGGGTTTCTCACAGATGAGAGTGCACCCCACCTCTTTGAATTTTTTAAGGAGGTCTTCAGGGAGTGGGAGGTCTACTATGTAGATAATAGAACTGAACATGGAAAAAACTTCTACTCCAAGGCTTCAGGTTTTTATGCAGTAGTATTTAAAAATAAGGAAAAATATGTAATCTCCTACAGGGGAAGTGAGAGGTTTCCTCTAGAGGATGCCTACAAGGATTTTGTGGAAACGGATCTCCTTCTGGGAATGGGAAAGAGACCCCAGCAGTTTATGGAGGGGTTTGAGGTATATGAAGATCTTCTGGAGATGCTCCAGGGGGAGAGTGAAAATATCTCCATAACAGGGCACTCCCTTGGGGGAGGGATAGCTCAGTTTGTGGCTATAATGGCAGATAAAAAGGGATATACCATCCCCTATACCTGCACATGGAACGCAGTGGGAATAAATAAAAGCGGCATAGTAGGTGTAGATGACTTTATAGATTTCGATGGAGCAATAAGGGAGGTCTATCCCTTTAAAAGTGAGGAGATAGGAGCTCTTATAGGGTTCAAGGAAGCCTATATGGATTTCCTCATGAGGGAGCTAAAGAAGAAGGGGTACATAAAGGACAGGGGAAATGTAAAGGTTAGCAATGGCCACCTTGTACACCATGAGATAAAGCCCGAGAATATAGAGGAGTTTATAAAGTCTACAAAGCTCAACAAGCATGTGAGCAGCTTGAGTATAGCCACAAGGAGGGGGCTCTTCAGAGACCAGGAGTTTGTAAGGAAGCTTCTTACCCTACCTGAGCTGGGAAGGTGCCTTTTGGAAGCAAAGAACTTTATTGAAAAGGTGAGGAACAACAAAGCCTATGAGGATGTGGTGGTAAACTTCTGCCACTCCAAGGACCTCACTATCTCCCTCTTCAATCATGTGGGGAGTGTATACCTCATAGACAGGGAGTTTGAGCAAAAAGAGGTTAGAAATACAGGGTTCATGAAAAATATATTCCTCTTCACTAAGTCGGTAAAGGACTATCACCTGGAAAACGTGTTTCTTCCATTTCTGGTAACAGAGGGAAGCAGGAGGGGGAGGTTCTCCCGTTACCTGAATATTGACTTTATAGCAAGCCTCCTAAGAAAGGTCATACACTTTGCCGGTGAGGAGGACAGGGCACTCCTTATAAGATACTATAAGAGGGAGGTTCTCCAGGCTGAGACAGCAGAGGAGGTGAAAAAACTTCTTCTAGTGGGAGTAGGAAGGTGCAGGGAAAACCTTCTCTACAGGGAGCAGGCCTTGAAGGCAATAGAAAACTTTAGTGCCGGTGAGGTAAAGATTATCTGGGAGAAGGTAAAGGAAAAACTGGTCAGTCCCTATGAGGCTACAGACCTCTTTGACATCATTCTTTTTGGGGGGTCAAGTTGACTTTTTTACAAGAAGTATAGTATAATTGTGCAGTCAAATGAAGCTCAAATGGGAGGAAATAACAGATGAAACAAGCAGATCAATTAAGAGCAGGAAGTACTTTTGAAGATAACGGAGTACCATTCCTTATACTAAAGGGAGAGAGATTCCAATCAACATCTGGTAAGAGACAGAGAGCACCAGAGATTAAGTTTAGAGTAAAGGACCTTATCAGTGGAAAGGTATCGGATATAACTGTAAAGGCTAACGATATGATGAACGACATCATCCTTGAGAGAAGCCAGATGCAGTTCCTATATGAGATGGACGGAGAGTACCACTTCATGAACCAGGAAACTTACGACCAGATAGCACTTCAGAAGGATGACCTAGCTGACGCTGTTAACTACCTTAAGGAGGAGATGGTAATAGACATCCTTTTCTTTGAGGGAAGAGCAGTAGGTGTGGAGCTAGAAAACCATGTAGTATTAAAGGTTACTTATACTGAGCCTGGACTAAAGGGAGATACTACTGGAAAGGCAATGAAGCCGGCAACTCTTGAGACTGGTTTTGAGATCCTAGTACCTCTATTCATCGAGATGGATGAGCTTATCAAGGTAGATACAAGAACTGGTAAGTACGTAGAGAGAGCAAAGTAAGATTATAGAGGAAGGTCCGTGGACCTTCTTTTTTTATGTTTAAAGGGAGGAAGCAATAGGAAAAAATTCTTCTTAATATTTTATTCGGAAGAATTAATAAAGTATTTATATATCATTATCTATGGAAAAGTATCTTAAAAAAGTGGGAAATTAAAAGGATTTCCTTGGAAAGACAGGAAGAGTAAAGGAAACCCTAATGAAAGTGTAGGTAAAGTTTTAATCTACTCTTAATCTCCAAGGAGTATGTTTTATTAAATTTATCTGGAGGGAGAGAATGAAAAAAATTATAGTATTTGTCTACATCCTCCTCTCCATATTGGCCTATGGAGAGGTTGCTTATATAGCCTCCTTTAATACTCTTCATCTTGGATGGAATGAGGAGAAGAGGTATGACAGGATGGCAGAGTTTTTAAGTTTCTTTGATCTTGTGGCGCTGCAGGAGGTCATGGATGAGAGGGGCCTTGAGGAGCTGGTAGATGAGCTGAACCACAGGGGAGAAGAGAGGTGGGAGTATCATATCTCCCCCTACAGTGTTGGCAGCGGAGAGTATAGAGAATACTATGCCTTTATATGGAAGGGTCAGAGAGTAAAGTTTATAGGAGAAAATGGTTACTATCAGGGGAGAGGCAGGACAAACTTTGAAAGACCTCCCTATGGGGCTACCTTTAAGATAGGGGAATTTGATCTCATCCTTGTTTCCTGCCATAGTATATTTGGAAAGAGTATCAGCGAAAGAAGGGCAGAGGCACTTCAAATGGAGGAAGTATATGAGTACTACCAGGGACAGGATTCCAGGGAGCAGGATATACTTTTGGCAGGAGACTTTAACCTGCCAGCTTACGACGAAGCTTTTTCCGATCTTCTGTCCCACAAAGATCAACTCTACTATGGAATAAGCCCTAAAAATAAGACAACCATAGGAAAGAAGGGGCTATCAAGTTCCTACGACAATATCTTTTATTCCTATAAATATACTGGCGAATATACGGGAAATAGTGGTATAATTGACTTCACAAATGGAAGGTATAGGGAGGTGAGGAAGGCTATTTCAGATCATCTACCGGTGTTTATAGAAGTTGATATTACAAGGGATGATGACTGAAGGGAATGTAACTATGATGAAGAAGCTAGCTTATGTATTTCTCAGCGGAGAAGCAGGGGGGAGCATAGAATACTATAAAAACCTCATTGAGGAGAAGGATATCTACTGCGGTGACGGGGGAGCCAACCTTGTAGATGAGATAGGCCTATACCCCAAGGAGATATGGGGAGATATGGATTCCGTAAGGGAGGAGGTCCTGAAAAAGTTTCAGGAGATGGGAACTCAGGTAAAGAAGTTCTCACCTGATAAGGATTTTACAGACGGGGAGCTGATCCTAGAATATGTATCCTCCAAGGGTTACGATGAAATTCATGTAATAGGTGGTTTTGGGGGAAGGATAGATCACAGCCTGACAAATACCAACCTCCTCTTCAAGTATAGAAGGGTAAAGTTTATAACTGAGAGGGAGGAGGTCTTTGCCATAGATAGTTTTGCAGAGCTGGACTATCCATCTGGAACAACGGTCTCATTTATACCCTTTACAGATGAAGTGGTGGGAGTTACCCTAATAGGTTTTAAATTCCCATTGGATAACTACACCCTGAAAAGAGGAGAATCTATCTGTATGAGTAATGTGATTTTACAGAGAGGAAGAGTAGAGTTTAAGGCCGGAAAACTATTGTGTGTAGTACAAAAAAAATATAGGAAAAACATGGAAATATAGTATAATCTAATTAAGAAGTCAAAATGAAAGGGGGACGGTTCTATGGCTGTTATTATTGCATTGGCGCTAGTATCCCTGTTAATTGTGATATTATATGCATCGGCACTTTTGATCTTTACTCCCTATGAAGAGGACGATAAGTACCTCCTGAAGATTATGGAATCAGGATTCAGAGTACACGACTGGGCATTGAAAGGTCCCAAATTTTTAAGGAAGACGGAAGACGGTATTGCAAAGTTTATATTGGGAATAAGTTATTTCATACTTAAGGATAGAAAGTACATAGATGATAAAAAATAGAGAGCTTAAAGCTCTCTTTTTTTTAATAAGTTTTTTTTCCTCTTTCTTTTGAGAAATGGAGTTCATTTTGCTGAAAAACACTGATATTCATGATTATGTTTTTCAGTACTCAGTCAAAACCTTGACTGAGCACCCAAGCAACGTTATCCCGTTGTGGGGAAACATAGTCGTTAAAATTAACTCCTTGTTTCACACAAAAGTCTAGGGATTCATAAATGTCTTTTTGAGCAGACTCAGGGTATCCGTTTCTTTGCAGGACTCTCTACAGAGCCTAAAGAAGTTCAACGAAACGAAGCAAAAATATTATTGTGATGCACAACGACTATGAGTCACGTTTTCAAACTCATATTTAAGTAAGGTAAATCTTTAGTCGAAGGAGATCTCTGCAACTATATCTCCCTCAAAGGAGATGACCTTGAAGGAGGAATCTTTAAAGATACCATAGGAGTTTTTATTTCCTCCCTTGGGAAGACTTATGGAACCGGGATTAAGGATGAAGATATCCTTCTCCTTTTTGGCCACCGGTAGGTGGGTATGTCCATAGATGAGGATGTCTCCACTGCTCATTGGAGGAGTATTCTCCTCATTGTAGATATGTCCGTGGGTAGCTGTAATCCTTCTTCCCTCCCAGAGAAGTGTGGAAAGATCTGAAGTTATGGGATAATCTAAAACCATCTGATCAACCTCACTGTCACAGTTTCCCCTTACAGCTATTATTTTATCTTTATATTTATTGAGGGTCTCAGCCACAAGCTTTGGATTGTATCCTTCTGGCAGGGGATTTCTGGGACCGTGGTAGAGCTCGTCCCCCAGGATAAGGATTAGGTCGGCATTGTCCCTGTGGAAAACCTCAAGGGCCTTCTCCAGATAGTGGTAGGAACCGTGGATATCCGATATAGTTAAAATAGTCATCTTGCACCTCCTGTTATGTATAGATTTATACTACCATTCCCTCATTTAAAATCCAAGGTAAATATTAAAAGTTTGACAAAAGTCAGGATATATAGTAAAATCCTTCGGAAGGTTAATTGAGGGAGGGATGGAAATGTTGAGAGAAGGAATGGAACTGACACTTAAAAAGGTAGTAACACCAGCAGATACAGCAGCTAAGGTAGCTTCAGGAGCACTGGAAGTATTTTCTACTCCTATGATGATTGCCTTTATGGAGAATACAGCTTTTGAATTGGCTCAGAGAGAGCTTTCCGTTGGAGAGACTACTGTGGGTATATCTGTTAATATCAGGCATATGAGAGCAAATCTTATTGGAGATGAGCTTCAGTGTAATGCAGTATTAACTAAGATAGAGGGAAAGAAACTCCACTATACAGTGGAGGTTACATTTAGTGGTGAAGTTGTT
This sequence comes from Propionigenium maris DSM 9537, assembly GCF_027925155.1. Taxonomy (GTDB): domain Bacteria; phylum Fusobacteriota; class Fusobacteriia; order Fusobacteriales; family Fusobacteriaceae; genus Propionigenium; species Propionigenium maris. The sequence continues at coordinate 16,705 of NZ_BSDY01000011.1, forward strand.
GGAAGCGGTGATCACGTTAGATTTATAGTTGATGAGAAAAAGTTTTTGGAAAATATTAAGAAGTAGTTCAAGGGGATAGTGTCCCCTTTTTTTATGGAATAAAATAAGGTAATGAAATAACCTGACTTTAAAATGTTGGGAATAATTAAGTTTATAAAATAATTTATATAAGATATGGGGAGGAAAAGGAAATGCATAAAATTGAAGGAAAGACCAAGTATATACTTGGATTACAACACGTACTGGCAATGTTTGGAGCTACAGTACTGGTACCGTTTTTAACAGGGTTGAATCCATCTATAGCACTACTTGCAGCAGGAGCAGGAACACTACTATTTCACATGTGCACCAAGAAGGTTGTACCGGTATTTTTAGGATCATCCTTTGCATTTATAGGAGCTATCTCACTTGTTTTAAAGGCTGAGGGAATTGCCAGCGTAAAAGCCGGGGTTATGGGAGCAGGGGTAATCTATATGCTTATGGCTCTTCTGATTAAAAAGTTTGGAGTGGATAAGGTAAGATCCTTCTTCCCGCCAATTGTAACTGGACCTATCATCATGGTAATCGGACTGAGAATGAGTCCTATAGCTCTGGGAATGATTGGATATGCTGACGGAGCTTTTGACATCAAGAGTCTTCTTATAGCCCTTGTTGTTGTGTCATCTATGATAGTGATATCTGTACTGGAGAAATCCTTCTTCAGACTGGTACCAATCCTTATCTCGGTAACTCTGGGATACCTTATCTCGATACCTGCAGGACTGGTTGATTTTGCAGCTATAGCAAAGGCTAACTGGATAGGTTTCTCACCAGAAGCTATGAGCCACCTGCTTACTGTACCTAAGTTCTCTGTAACAGGAATAGTAGCAATAGCGCCAATAGCTATGGTTGTATTCATCGAGCATATAGGAGATATAACTACAAACGGAGCTGTAGTTGGAAAGGACTTCTTTGAGGAGCCTGGAATCCACAGAACTATGCTGGGAGACGGAGTGGCTACAATGTTTGCTGGGCTTATTGGTGGACCGGCAAACACGACTTACGGTGAGAATACAGGGGTACTTGCTGTAACTAAGGTATATGATCCTGCAGTACTTAGAATTGCAGCAGTATATGCAATAGCACTGAGTTTTATAGGGAAGTTTGGAGCAATACTTCAGACGATCCCAGTACCTGTAATGGGAGGGGTATCGATAATCCTGTTTGGAATGATCGCCTCTGTGGGAGTAAGAACCCTTATTGAAGCTGAGCTTGATTTTGGACACTCAAGAAACCTTATTATAGCTTCTCTTATCTTTGTTCTTGGAATAGCTATAGATAATGTAGTGATCTGGAAAACAGTATCCCTTTCAGGCCTTGCTATTGCAGCCCTGGTTGGTGTGGTACTTAACAAGAGCCTTCCTAAAAATATATAAGATTATTACAGGGAGCTTAAAGTTTTCTTAAAAAGGACCCTTAAAGACACAAAAACAACATAAAAATGTAGTATACTTCTATTAAGTTAAAGGATGTTATCGCATTTTATAAAAGGAGGGGCTTTTATGAAAAGGATGTTGAAGAACTTTAGGGGAATCTTTAGAAAAAGAGAGAAAAAACAGGAGAAACCAGAAATTAAACATACATTGGACTACAAGGTGTTTATCCAGTAGAGGGCTATTAGCCCTCTATTTTTATTGTGCATTTCTTTTGTTACCCAAAAGAAACGAACCAAAGAAAATGTACCCTCTTTATAATTTTTTAGAAGTAGAGATTATTAATCTACGACCTTTGAAAGATACAGTCCTCGTTTCTAATGTAAAATATATGAGAATATCACTGTGGAACTTATTCTGTTGTACGGTCTAGCCTATATTTGAGTAGAAAGCTATATCGATATAAAGAGGGAGAGAGATTAGATGGAGAAATGAAGAGAGAATAGCAGAATGTGATGAACCCATCTTAAATAATATAAATGATTTTTTAACAAGCACCAGTAATCTGTGCAGGGTTAAGGAAAAGGATTAAGGGACAGAAGGAGAAGAGGACAGCATTAGCAGTTGTTATTTAGAAAGTAAAAATTGATCATTAAAAAAAATAAATTCGCCTTTAATTGAAAAAATAGGGTAACTTCTCTATAATATAGTTCACAACATATAAGGAGGCTATACAATGAAGAAGTTATTTTATTTAATTGCAGGGGTATTTTTAATGACCTCTGTGGCATTTGCAGCTAACCCGGTTCAGCTGTCTGTACCAGGGGCAAACCTTCCAGAGGGAGATGTAAAGGGAGCGAGGCTAAACCTTCTCTATGGAAAGACTGAGAATGTAACTGGAGTAAATGTATCTGTTCTTGGACTTTCTGAGGTAGAGAACTTTAAGGGACTTCAGCTGGGATTCATCCTGGGAGGAGCAAGGGTAAACGGAGAGTTTACAGGAGCTTCCCTGGCACTATTTAACTGGCAGGAGGGTCAGAGTAAGGGATTAAACATAGGACTTTTAAACTACACAAACAATATGAAGGGTGTACAGCTAGGATTAGTCAACTACACAAAGAGTGAAAGTCTTATCGATCTTGGGCTTTTAAATGCAACCAAGGGAGATTCTATGCTAAAGCTAGGTTTTGTTAACTATACCGGTGGACACTCCACTATAGATCTTGGATTTGTAAACTATGCTGAATCAACAACATTCCAGCTGGGATTTGTAAACGCTACTAAGAACCTGGACGGTCTGCAGGTAGGACTTGTAAACTATGCTGAGAATGGAATATTCCCAGTACTTCCAATTGTAAACTTTAGGAAGAGTATGTAATTTATAAAGAAAGCCTTTAGGGCTTTCTTTTTTTCTTATGTATGCCTTTCTATAAAAGGTCAAGAAACAACATTTAATTTTTAAAAATTTTTATAAGTAAGTTAGGATCAATGTTTGTACCTTTTGTCTTGACACAAAAGGTACCTAAAAGGTCAAGTCTTCCGGCAATGGTCTTTATAAGTGTTACAGAGTTTCCATTGCTCTCCTGGGCTCTCTACAGAGCCTAAAGGTGTAAAACGCAATGAAGCAGACTGGAAGTGAAGCTCGACAACCGCCTGCAGACAGCCACTTTAATTCAAAATCTTAATTCGTATAGATGCTTTCACAGACACTTGGTTTTATGATTAGTGTAAATTCGTGGTAAGTGTATTTGTGGCAATAGCCTTTCCACGGTAAATTGAGATTCTAAAGTGGCTGTCTTACTACACTAATTATCCTTACTTCGCTTCGTCAGACAGAATAGGTTCTATCTATCCCACTAGCTCTTAATTTATGGAATAAATTTTAGAGATATGGGAGTTTGTTCATCTAGAGTTCATAAAAGAAACGGAAACATGTTCTACCTTCAAAGACAATTATCGGAAGTCTTGAACTTCGTGGAAATCAAAGAGTCATAAGATGACGACTATAATTTGCCGCAACGCAATGTTTCTTTGCGTTGTCTGGGCACCTTTTTTTAAGAGAAAGGTGCGAAATACTTCTTATCCAGAAAATAAGAGTAGAATGATTAAAAAAATTAAGGATCAAAGAAAGATCATATGGATCTACCGGAACAAAAGTTTTCTTTTGCGTCAGGTGACATTTTTAAATGTAATTATGGGTAGTATAATGTGCCTATAAAGAATAAAATCACTGACGGAAAGGGAGGAATTGTTATGAAAAAATTATTATTAGTAGGAATGGTAGTAGTGGGAGCAGTTTCTTACGGAAGGGATCATGAGTTTAGGACAAGAAATGAGTTTATAGAGGTACAGAAGGAGTATGCGGAGAATCAGGAGATGCTAAACAGAGCTACTCCAGAGGAGTACAGCTTTATAGTTACAGAGGAAAGAAGGGATAGGGAAGCTAATATGGAGACCTACTCTGAGTTCCACAGGGACCTGGACAATATGGGAAGGGGTCACGAAAACAGATAGAGATTGGCAGAGGGGGCTGAGCCCTCTCTTTTTTTGACATTTATCTCTAAATGGCTTAATATGGAAGGGAGATAGAGGAAGGTTAGGAGGAGAGAGATGGAATATGAGGGAAGAGTTTTCAGACCCCCCAGCGAGGGGAGGAGTCTGATTATACAGGCAACTATCGGGTGCTCCCACAACAGGTGCCGTTTCTGTACCATGTACAGGGAGAAGAAGTTCAGGATGAGGAGCAGTGATGAGATAATAGAGGAGCTCAGAGGTCTGAAGAACTATTATGATTACTATAAGAGGGTCTTTTTAGCTGACGGAGATGCTATGGGGATGCCAACTTCCGAGCTTATGAGGATACTTACCTTTATAAGGGAGGAGATCCCCCAGATAAACAGGGTGGGGATATATGCCCACGGGAAAAACCTGCTGGGAAAGAGTGTAGAGGAGCTGAAAAAGCTCAAGGAGGCGGGACTTGGAATAGCCTATATAGGTCTTGAAAGCGGAAGCGATAGAGTGCTCTCCCAGATGAATAAGGGGATATCTGTGGGAGAGTGTGTAGAGGGAGCTCTGAGAGCCAAGGAAGCGGGAATGAAGGTATCTGTGATGCTCATATCGGGTCTTGGAGGAAGGAAGTTGATGAAAGAGCATGCTGTGGAATCTGCAAGGGCAGTGAACAGGATAAAACCCAACTACCTGTCCCTTCTCACCCTTATGCTGGATGAAAGCGCTGAGATAATGAGAGATATAGAGAAGGGAAGGTTTGAGCTTCTGAGTCCAGAGGAGGTCTTGGATGAAGCAAGGATCTTCCTTCAGGAGACAAGCTTAGATAAGACAATATTCAGAAGTAACCATGCTTCCAACTACCTGGCTATGGAGGGAGTTCTCGGAAGGGATAAGGAAAAGCTCTTGAGGGAGATAGAGGAAGCTATAGAGGAAGAGGATTATAAGGAGGAGTTCTTTAGGGGACTCTAAGAAAAGAGAGGTCGCTTGTTGGCGACCTCTTTTTAATTATTTAATTAATTATAGAAATTTATAAAACTTATAACAATTCTTTTGGTATTCATTTCTTTTAACCAGCAATACCCCAAGAGTACTTCCTCATTTCATTCACTGCGAAGAAACGAACCAAAGAAAAGCTGGCCCTCTTTATAATCTCTCTAGGGCTTAACTATTTCTCTACGGCCTTTGAGAGCTACAGTCCTCGTTTCTAATGTAAAATATACGAGGGTATCGCTGCGGAACTTATTCTGTTGTACGGCCTAGCAGATAAATAAGTACAAAGCTAGGTCGATATAAAGAGGGAATTTGATTATTTAGAGCTTTTCAATGATCAAAAGCCGTGTAAATGCTTTTCCCAGATACTTACCACGATAATTAGTGGATTTCGTGGCAAGTGTTTAAAGGCTTCATAAATTCATGCTTAGATAGGTTTACAGGAGTTCGATACCAGCTTCCTCGCAGGCTTTTACCATCTCCTCTGGCCATAGAGAGGACTGAACCTCACCTATGTGGGCCTTCTCCAGGAAGAACATACAGATTCTAGACTGACCTATACCTCCTCCCACTGTGTATGGAAGCTCACCCTCTAGAAGCATCTTGTGGAATGGAAGCTCCCTTCTCTCTGTGCACCCTGCTATCTCCAGCTGCTTGGCAAGGCTGTCCTCATCTACTCTGATTCCCATGGAAGACAGCTCAAAGGCTCTCTGAAGGAGGTCGTTCCAGAAGATGATATCTCCGTTTAACTCCCAGTCATCGTAGTCTGGAGCTCTTCCGTCGTGCTTCTCACCGCTCTTCAGTGCCCCTCCGATCTTGCTTATGAATACAGCACCATATTCCTTGGCTGCATAGTCCTCTCTCTCCTTTGGAGTAGAATCAGGATATCTGTCCTCCAGTTCCTGTGAGGAGATGAAGGTGATATCCTCTGGAAGCTTCTTATCCAGGGCAGGATATAGACCTGTGATATACTCCTCAGTTTCCTTGAATACCCTGTAGATCCTTCTAACGATATCCTCTAGCTTCTCTGGAGTTCTTGCCTCCTTTGGGATTATCTTTTCCCAGTCCCACTGATCCACATAGAGGGAGTGGATGTTTGAAAGTTCCTCACACTTTCTGATGGCGTTCATATCAGCATAGAGACCGTTGTATGGCTTGATCCCATATCTGTGGAGGGCCATCCTCTTCCACTTAGCCAGGGAGTGGACGATCTGTACCTCCTTCTCGTGGTCTGTGGAGAAGGAAACAGCTGTCTCCAGACCGCTAAGGTCATCGTTTAATCCAGATTCCGATCTTACAAAGAGAGGTGCTGAAACCCTTGTAAGGGAAAGCTCCTTGGAGAGGGATACCTGGAAGAAGTCCTTGAGCTCCTTTATGGCGATCTCAGTTTCAAATAGTGGTAGTTTTGCAGTGTAGTCCTTTGGGATAATTAGTTTTTTCATGGTAGTACCTCCTGAATTTTTATAATTGATAAAATTTTTTATGAAAATGTTATTAAAACCTTAAAAATAGATTCTTTGCCACGGATTGTAATAATGAAACTCAGAACTTCCTTTGGTCGCCTGAGTGCTTTAAATTATATATCGGATAGTTATTCTCATTAATTTAAAACAAAAAAGCCGCCTGGATTTTAACCCAGACGGCTCAACATTCAATGGTTTGAGGAATTTGTCATGGGCTAAAATCTTTTTGATACGCAAAATAGATTCGAACCAATGACTAATTTTAAATAGTTAATGGCGCAAATCCCTCATATTATTATTATTATTATTATTGTTGTTAATTAGAAACATTAAAGTTTTCATAGGACATCTCTCCGTGAATTAGATTTATTTGATAGTAAGGATATACCAAAAAATCAGACTTGTCAACGATAAGTTTTGATGAGAGTTCAAAAAAAGGAAAAAATACATCTTCCGAACACTGAGAGACCCCTTTTGAATAAAGGTTTTAAAAGAGATCCAACGGTCTGTTAAAAAACTTTGATTTATGGTGAAAAAAGTTAGTGTTTCTATGTTTGTAAAAATTAATTTCTGAAGAAACGGAAGAGATTACATAGTATGAGATTTCCTAAGGGTAAGGAGTAGAAGGAAGGAATGGAGCTTATGAAGGGGATAGAAGGAGAGACAGGAAGAGAGATACTCTGAGGAAGAATGAAAGGAGTTTCAATCTCCTCTAAAATCTGCTATATTAAAGGGAAGTTGAAGGAAATCTCTGAAAAAGGGGAATACTAAATAGACAAGTAGAATAGGGGAGTGAAAAATATGAGAAAAAGACTTTTTATACTTGCTCTTATAGCTGTTATGGGAATAGGAGGACACATCTACCTCAATAGGGGAAGGGAAAAGATGACTCCTGTGACTGCGGAGAAGGAGATGGCCGACACTGGTGAAGTGGGGAGCCAAACAGCTGAGATAAAGGAGGATAAAGGAGTGAATGAGACAAAATTAAGAAGCAGAAGCGAGATAGATCCTAAGTATAAATGGAACCTTAAGGATATCTATGAGGGATGGGAGGCCTGGGAGGCAGACCTTGAAAAGGCCAAGGAGCTCATGGATAAGATACCGGGATACAAGGGAAGGATAAAGGAGAGTTCCAAGGACTTTATAGATGTGATGATGATGGAGGAGGAGCTTTCCAAGCTTGTGGACAAGATATACCTTTACCCATATATGATGAGAGACCTGGATTCCACAGATGAGGTGGCATCTTCAAAGCTACAGGAGGTACAGGCACTATTGACCCAGTACTCTGCAGCAACAGCCTGGGTAACTCCAGAGATCCTGGAAGTTCCCAAGGAGAAGATGGTAAAGTGGATAGATGACAACAGCGAGCTGGAGGATCACAGATTCTCTATCATGGAGATCTACAGACTGGAGGAGCATGTACTGGAAGCCAATGAGGAGAAGCTGCTCTCCTACTATGGACAGTATATGGGGGCTCCAACAAGTATATACAAGGAGCTCACAACTTCCGATATAAAGTGGAATGAGGTGGAGCTCTCTACAGGGGAGAAGCTCCAGGTTACAAATGGTGTGTATTCCAAGGTACTTAATACCTACAGAAACCAGGAGGACAGAAGGAAGGCCTTTGAGGCTCTCTACAGCTCCTACGCAGACAATAAGAATACCTATGCAGCAATCTACAGATCTATACTTCAGAAGAACTTTGCTTCCACTCAGGCAAGGAACTACGACTCTATATTATCAAGGGCTCTTGAGGGGAACAATATACCAACTGAGGTATATGAGAACCTGATAAGGGTAACCAGAGAGAATACGGAGCCCCTTCAGAGATATACAAGTCTCAGAAAGAGACTTCTGGGAATAGATGACTACCACTACTATGACAATCAGATAAACCTTGTGGAGTATGAGAGAAGGTTTGAGTATGATGATGCCAAGAACATAGTTTTGGACTCGGTAAAACCACTGGGGAAGGAGTATGAGGAGAGAATAGAGAAGGCTGTAGGAGAGGGATGGCTGGATGTATATGAGACCCAGGGAAAGAGAAGCGGAGCTTACTCCCTTGGAGTATATGGAGTTCATCCATATATGCTACTGAACTATACAGGAACTCTGGACTCGGTATTTACCCTGGCCCATGAACTGGGACATACTATGCACAGCATGCTTTCCATGGAAAACCAGTCCTATGCTAACCACAGATACACTATCTTTGTGGCTGAGGTGGCGTCTACCTTCAACGAGAGACTTCTTCTGGACCACATGCTAGAGGAGACAACGGATCCAGTTGAGAGGATAGCCCTTATAGAGCAGGCTCTTGGAAATATTGTGGGGACATATTATATACAGACTTTATTTGCAGATTTTGAGTATCAGGCACATAAGATGGTAGAGGAGGGGCAGGCTATAACTCCAGAGGTACTGGATGGAATTATGGATAAGCTCTTCAAGGATTACTTTGGGGATACCATAGCCATAGATGATCTACAGAAGATAATCTGGGCAAGGATACCTCACTTCTATAACTCGCCATTCTATGTATACCAGTATGCTACATGCTTTGCTTCATCTGCTGTGCTTCACGACAAGGTTACAAATGAGAAGTACAGTGCCCAGGAGAGGGAGGAAGCTCTGGACAGGTACTTAACCCTTCTAAAGTCCGGAGGAAATGATCATCCTATGGAGCAGCTGAAGAAGGCAGGGGTAGATCTCTCTGAAACGGAGGCAGTGGCAGCAGTGGCCAAGGATCTGGATAAGCTTCTGGACCTTCTGGAGCAGGAGATAGACAAGTATGAAAGGAAAAAGAAGTAGGGGCCGATAGGGCTTCTGGGAAAAGTTTAGATTAGTTACTCAGGGGAGGTCCTGTGAACCTCCCCTGAGTAAGTTTTGTTGATGATGGAGGAAGATATGGTTGTATTTAAATTACTGAAAAATGTTATACTGTTTATCCTAAAAGAGCTGGCCTCCTTTGCTATAAAGATCCTTATTGTAGTAGCCATCCTTACAGGGATATTCATAAAGATCAGCGGAGACAGGGAGAAGAAGGTTGCCAGGATTAAGGATGATTCCTACCTGGAGCTGAACCTGTCCTCTGAGGTGGCGGAGAAGGGAGGAATGACCCTCTTTGCTATAGAGGGAGAGAACATAAACTTCTATAACCTCTTAAAGATACTGGACAGCGCAGAGAGGGATAGCAGGATAAAGGGAGTTATATTAAAGAGCGACGATGTAGCTCTTAACAGAGCCCAGATAGAGGAGCTCAGCGACAAGCTGACTGAGCTGAAGGAGGCAGGAAAGCCTGTATATGCCTTTAGCAGGGTTATGGATAACAGGAACTACTACCTGGCTGTTAATGCCAATGAGATAGTGATGCCCCCAAGCAGGGGAAGCAGCATAGACCTCAAGGGTTACTATACGGAATCCAGGTACCTTAAGAGGCTCACAGACAAGGTGGGTATAAAGTACAATGTTATCCATGTGGGAGACTACAAGGCCTTTGGGGAAACCTATGTAAGGGAGGATATGTCTCCAGAGAGGAAAGCAGACCTTACAAGGATACTGGACACTATATATGATGAGTTTGTGGCTAGGGTTGCTGAAAGAAGAAACCTTCCGAGAACCATATTAAACAGAAAGATACTGGACGGGGATTTTGTCTTGGCAGACCCGTTTAAGCTTAAGAAGGAGAGGCTTATAGACAGCCTGGAGTACTACCATGAGTTCCTGGAGAACAGAGGAATAGAAAATGTAGTGGGGCTGGGAGAGTATTCCAAGAATATTCACAGCCCCAAGGAGGTAAAGGATAAGATAGCAGTGGTATACGCTGAAGGGAATATCCTCTATTCAGCCCAGAGATCTCCCAAGGCTATAATTACCCCTGAAAACCTCATTAAGGAGCTGGATATGGCTGGGGAGAACCCCGATGTAAAGGGGATAGTGTTGAGGATAGATTCACCGGGAGGATCTGCTCTTGCCAGTGAGGTTATAAATGCCAAGATGAAGGAGATAGGGAAGCCTATCTACATCTCCATGGGTGGAACAGCAGCCTCTGGAGGATACTACATATCCTCAGCGGGACAGAAGATATACGCCAGCCGTGGAACGGTAACGGGATCCATAGGTGTGGTAAGTATAATTCCAAACTTCTCAGAGGTAAGCGAGAAGCTGGGAGTGAATACAGAGATAATCGAAAAGGGTAAGTTTTCAGGGATCTACTCCCTCTTTAACGAGATGACTGAGGAGGAGAGAGAGAGGATCTATGAATCCAGTCTGGGAGTTTACGAGGAGTTTAAGGAAAGAGTTTCCGGCGGAAGAGGAATAGACAGCGAAAGCCTTGAGAAGATAGCCGGCGGAAGAGTATGGCTGGGTGAAGAAGCTGTGGAAAACGGCCTGGTAGATGAGATCGGCGGAATAGAGGCCGCCATAGAGGGTATGGCAGAGTATCTGGAGCTAGAGGAGTACAGTGTAGTAGAGGTAAGGGATGAGAAGCCATTTGAAAGGTTCTTTATGAGCTACAGCTATATGAGAGGAGTCTACAGCAGGGTAATGGCTGTAATTTCCGGAGATGAGAAGGCTGTTGTAGAGGAGAATGAGCTCCTTGTAAGGCCGGTAATGTACCTTCCATACAAGATATAGGTCACTGGGGAAGTTATAAAATCTTTGAAAATGAGCCCTGAAAAAAGGAAAAATCGATAATTTTTCTAGAAAATAATCATAGGGGGGTGTATTTCTATGATTTTAACTAGGGCGAACTATATAATGAGTGTGGGCAGCAGCGGAGGAATATCTGACGGGATGCGCTTTGTAGCTATATTTTTTATGCTGGCATTTCTTATAGATTTTCTTATGTTGCTGGTCTGTGAAGAGGGAAGCAGGAAGATGCCTGTGAAGAGCTATATCTCGTATATGGTGATGTATTTTATATACCGGATATCATTGATATAAAAGGAGGAGCAGGTGCTCCTCCTTTTTTTAATCTTGATTTTTTATTCACTGTGCTATTTGAATAGTTTTCTAAAACTCTATGCAATATACGGTAAAGTTTCTTTAGAAAGGTATATGCTTATGTTCATTTCTTTTGATCAGCAAAAGAAACGAACCAAAGAAAAGCTGACCTCTTTAATTATTTCTCCAAAGTATAATAGTTACTCTACGACCTTTAGTAGCTACAGTCCTCGTTCCTACTGTAAAATATTAGCTTATCACTGCGGAACTTATTCTGTTGTACGGTCTAGCGCATAATTAAGCAGAAAGCCAGATTGATATTAAAGAGGATATTTAAAAGCAAAATTCGTGTAGATGGTCCACAAATTCATGCACTCATAATTAGTTTAATTCGTGGCAAGTGTTTAAAGTCTTTATAGAATAGCATATATTCATTTCTTTTGGTCAGCAATACCTCAAGAGTACTTCCTCATTTCATTCACTGCGAAGAAAGAAACCAAAGAAGGTTCGATACTTTTGTCTTGATACAAAAGTATCCCAAAAATCAAGTCTTTTGGCAATTGTCTCGTGAAAAGTAAATAATTTTAATTATTGTACTTTTCCGCAACGTTAAAGCTATTTTAACGTTGTTTCATTATGTATCAACGTAATGTATAGATTACGTTGTGGAGAAATATAATCGCTCTGAAAGAGCTCATTATTTCTCACAATTCCCCATTGCTCTCCTGGGCTCTCTACAGAGCCTAAAGGAGCTAAACGCAATGAAGTAAGCTTTTTAAGTGAAGTCCGACGACTGCCTGCAGCCAGCTCTTTAATTCATAATTCATGTAAATGCTCTCACAGACTTTTACTTTCAAAATTCATGTCAATTTGTGATAAAGGTCAAGAACTCTTTATTAGCCACCAATACACACCAATCATGCATAGCATACACTGTAGAAGTATTTTAAAGACATAACCAATGATGATGGAATCTCAGAATTACCTATGGTAATCTGAGTACTGATAATTATGCTCAGAAGTTCCTTCGCTAATTTTCCGCAATTGGTGTGGATTGGTGAAAATTAGTGGCAAAAACGTGTGAAGCAAGGAGTTAAGGTTTTAACGACTATGCTTCCCCGCAACGTTTTGATTTTAAAACGTTGTTTCTTTATAATTTTTCTCTGCGAACCTCTGCGATCTCCGTGTCTCTGTGTTAAAGGGCTTCTTTATAGGTTTATTTATTTGTTTAGAAGTTATTCGTGGTAGGTGTTTAAAGTCTTTTGTTTTAAAAGTTAAAAAGTTATTTCAAAGCCTCGTTTATATCGATGTGGCAGTAGCCTCCCGGGTTCTTTGTGAGGTAGTCCTGATGGTACTCCTCAGCATCGTAGAAGGATATCAGGGGAAGAACCTCGGTAACTATGGGAGCGGAGTAGCTGGAGGAGATCTCCTCTATATACTCCTCTATCTCCCGGGCCTCCTCCTCAGTCTTGTAGTAGATACCTGTACGGTACTGGGTACCCCTGTCGTTACCCTGTCTGTTTAACAGGGTGGGGTCGATTATCCTGAAAAGATACTTCAATATTCCCCTGAGATCTATGATCTCCTCATTATAGGTTATTCTGCATACCTCGGCGTGACCGGTGGTTCCTGTACACACCTCTCTATATGTGGGGTTCTCCTTGTGACCGTTGGCATATCCTACCCTTGTATCCACAACCCCTTTTATAAGTTTGTAGTAGGCTTCTACACCCCAAAAGCAGCCTCCTGCAACTACTATATCCTTCATGGTATCACCTCCAGAGTTTATAGGAGGTATATACGGGAAGATGGGGAGAAATCTTTTTTCCTCTTTTTTAGTATTCTCTTTTATAATTTTATTTGTTCTCCCTTGTTAATAATATCAATTTTTTTATTTATACCTTTTGTCTTGAAACAAAAGGTACCCAAAAGTTCAAGTCTTCCGGTAATTGTCTTTTTGGGTATGCTCAAAGTTCCCATTGCTCTCCTGGGCTCTCTACAGAGCCTAAAGGAGTTAAGCGCAATGAGGTGGATTATTATAGTGAAGTCCGACGACTACCTGCAGACAGCCACTTCCATTCAAAACCTTTCTTTTAGTAGATCGGCGCTAATCTGTAACTAAGATCAAAATTTCTTCTAGCCACGAATCTTCAAAAATTATGTGTAGCATAATGGAAGGACTATAAAGATATGATCTCTGGCCTTTCTGACTTTATTAGTGCCAATTCGTGTAATTCGTGACAAAGATGAGGTTTAAAGTTTTTTACTAATGGTTTATTGGTGTCTATCGGTGTTAATTGGTGGCAAAAATAAAGTTTATTTTTTCAAATAGAAATTAGGATTTTAGTTGACATCTAACTATTCTAATAGGATGAACATTTGCAAATTTTTGCAAACTTGGGGTATTATATAGGTGAATGATAACAGCCAGGTGGTGAAAAGATGAGAACAGATGTAGTAATCGGAGTGATATCCAATATAAGGGAGAAGAGTGCCCAGTTTATAAATAAAGAGCTTAAGGACAGGGGAGTAGAGGGCCTTATCAACAGCCACGGTACGGTGCTTTCAGCCATGTATGACAATGACGGAAAGATGACTATGAACGGTATAGCCAGGTTTGTGGGGAAGAGGAAATCTACCATCACAGATATGGTAAAGAAGCTGGAGAAGCTTGGATATGTGAGCAGGGAGAAGAGTAAGGAGGATGCCAGGGTAATAGAGGTAACCCTTACGGAGAAGGGATGGGAGTTCAGAGATATCTTTAAGGAGATAAGCAGGGAGCTTCTGGATAAGACCTATACCGGCTTTACAGAGGATGAGAAGGAGGTCCTTATGGGACTCCTCTTTAAGATAAGAAAAAACTTCAGGGAGGAGTAGTCCTTCCATATAGCAATCTCAATGGGGTTAGGCGTTATTTTATTGCAAAATCTATATTTAATGTGCTATAATCATAGGGCAAAAGCACAATAGGAGGAGGAGTATTCGGTGGTTAGAAAATTAAAATCAAAGAATAATAAAGCAGGTGGAGGACAGATGGATATCTTAAAGCAGGCTCAGGCGATGCAGCAGGAGATGCTAAAGATACAGGAAGGTCTTAAAGAAAAGGAATTAGAAACTTCTGTTGGTGGAGGAGCAGTAACTGTAAAGATCAACGGACAAAAAGAGATCCTTGAGATAAAGCTAAGCGACGAGATCGTAAAGGAAGCAGCTGAAGATGACAAGGAGATGCTAGAGGATCTAGTACTTTCTGCAGTATCTGAGGCTATGAGACAGGCTGAAGAGCTTGCTGAAAAGGAGATGGGTCAGGTAACTGGTGGAATCAACATTCCAGGACTTATCTAGTAATAGCTTTTAAAGGGGGAAAGGGCTTTTCCCTCTTTTTTCATACAAGAGAAAATCCATGTAGAGTTAAGGCAGGATAGGGTATCTCCCTTGGGTAGGGAGATGGGTTATAGCTGCTTTAACCTATTATTAAAGCTGAGGACGGGAGATGTTTTAAGATGGAGGAAAATAAGAAATATAGCAGGTATGGGGCAGTTCTCTACTTCATACTGAAGCTTGTATCTAAGACCCTGAGGTTCCAGATGGTAAAGAGCGATAAGGTGGATCCTGCCGACAACTATACCTATGGTTTCTGGCACAATAAGCTTGTTATAGCTTCTCTTTGTCTGGGATATACAGAGAAGGCCGCGGTACTTGCAAGCCCCTCAAAGGACGGAGAGCTCATAGCTGTTCCCCTTGAAAAGCTGGGATTTAAGGTGGTAAGGGGTTCATCCAATAAGGAAAGTGTAAAGAGTCTCATCAAGCTTATAGGCCTTGTGAGGAAGGGATATAATGCAGGAACTCCGGTAGATGGTCCTAAGGGTCCCATCTACAAGGTGAAACCGGGGATGCTCTATATAGCACAGAAATCCGGAAAGAAGATGATCCCGGTAGGAGGAGCCTTCAGCAATGCATGGGTATTTGAAAAGGCCTGGGATAAGTTTAACTTTCCAAAGCCCTTTTCCAGGGTAGCCTGTGTAGTGGGAGATCCAATAGAGATACCAAAGGACGCAGACTTAGATGAGTATGCACTGAAGATAGAGGCAGAGATCCACAGGCTGGACAGGGAAGCTGAGGAGCTTCTTAAGAAGTAGGGAGCTAAATTTATAATTGAAAATGTACGATTTAAAATTATAAAATGACTTTGCAGAAATGCAGTGAAGGATAACAAGACTAAAAGATCTGGTCACTAATGACACGAATTAACACGAATAAAATAGCAAAAGCTCAGGAGTAATTGAATAAATACCTATTATTTTTAAGTTAAAATCTTTAGATTTCTTCAATTTAAAAGTAAAAGAGGTTTTTGAAAAACTTCTGTGATTTAACTGTAAAGTCTTAGAATTCGTGTAGATTCGTGACAAAAAAGATTTTGAATTTAGAGAATTAAATTTATTTGGAGGATGATAGAGTGAGTAAGAATTTTTATGTAACTACACCGATATACTATGTAAATGGAGATCCCCATGTGGGAAGTGCTTATACGACAATTGCAGCAGACGTAATAGCAAGATACAAGAAGACTATGGGATACGACGTATTCTTCCTTACTGGAACAGATGAGCACGGTCAGAAGGTAGAGGAGACAGCTATAGCCAAGGGACACACGCCTCAGGAGTGGACAGACATCATGGCTCCAAGATTTAAGGAGATGTGGAAGACTCTGAATATTCAAAACGATGACTTTATCAGAACCACTGAGCCTAGACACGCAGATGCAGTGAGAAAGATAATCAAGAAGGTATATGACAAGGGGGATATCTACAAGGGTGCATATGAAGGAAAGTACTGTGTATCTTGTGAGACATTTGTTCCTGAGAACCAGATTGCCGGGGAGAATAACTGTCCAGACTGTGGTAAGGAGCTTAGAGTTGTAAAGGAGGAGTCATACTTCTTTAAGATGAGCAAGTATCAGGATGCCCTTCTTAAGCACATAGATGAAAATCCTGACTTCATCCTGCCTACTTCAAGAAGAAATGAGGTAATCTCATTTATCAAGCAGGGACTTAACGACCTGTCTATCTCAAGAAACACATTTAAGTGGGGGATCCCTCTTGAGTTTGAACCGGAGCACGTAACCTATGTATGGTTTGATGCCCTGACTAACTATATCACAGCTGCAGGATATGAGAATAACCCTGAGATGTTTGATAAGTTCTGGACAAATGGAGAGGTAGTACACCTTCTTGGAAAGGATATCCTGAGATTCCACGCTATTATCTGGCCATGTATGCTTATGGCAGCTGAGGAGAAGCTTCCTGAGAAGGTTGTAGCTCACGGTTGGTGGACTGTAGAGGGAGAGAAGATGTCTAAGTCCAAGGGGAATGTTGTGGATCCTATCGCTGAGACTGAAAAGTACGGTGTAGATGCATTCAGATACTTTGTAATGAGAGAGGTACACTTCGGTAACGACGGTGACTACTCGACAAACTCCATGGTAACAAGAGTAAATGCAGATCTTGCCAACGACCTTGGAAACCTTTTAAACAGAACTCTTGGAATGAGCAAGAAGTACTTTGGAAGTGTAGTTGTAGAGGGAACAGGACACGAGATCTATGACGATCAGATCAAGGAACTTTGGAGTGAGACTCTTGTCAATGTAGAGAAGCACATGGACAGACTGGAGTACTCAAAGGCACTTGAGGCTACGTGGAAGTTTATCTCCAGAATGAATAAGTATATAGATGAAACTATGCCTTGGGCTCTGGCTAAGGATGAGGAGAAGAAGGCAAGACTTGCTGTAGTTATGTATAACCTTGTAGAGGCTCTCTACAAGATAGCTGTAATGGTATACCCGTTCATTCCAGAGTCAGCAGGTAAGATCTGGGCTCAGCTTGGAGTGGAGAAGAATATAGAGGAAGCTAAGGTAGCAGATATCACAGCCTGGGGATCTATGGAATACGACCACAAGCTGGGAGAGGCACAGCCTATCTTCCCTAGAATAGAGATAGTTAAGGAGGAACCTAAGGCAGAGATCAAGGAGGATCTTGAGATAGAGAATCCTATTACAATAGATGATTTTGATAAGGTGGGAATCCAGGTAGTTGAGATCCTAGAGGCTGGGAATATAGAGGGAGCTAAGAACCTTCTTAAGTTTAAGGTGGATACTGGTTCAGAGATCAGACAGATAGTATCTGGTATCGCTAAGCACTATAAGAAGCCGGAGGAGCTTGTGGGGAAGAAGGTCCTTGCAGTAACTAACCTGGCTCCAGTAAAGCTTAGAGGAGAGCTAAGCCAGGGGATGCTTCTGACTACAGAGGAGAAGAAGAGATTAAAGTTAATCGAGATCGATTCTGTTGTTAAGCTGGGAGCGAAGGTAAAGTAGTAGATAGGAAAAAGTCTTCACGTATGTGAAGGCTTTTTTTATTGGGGGTAAGGTATTTTTACCAATTTATAGAAATATATTTACAGTAATTTTCATTTTACTTTTTAAAGTTCATTTCTTTTGGCCAGCAAAAGAAACGAACCAAAGAAAAGCTGGCCCTCTTTATAATTTCTCATAAGTAGTATAATTGATTTACGCCCTTTATGAGCTACAATCTCCCTTTTAAGAGTTACAACACAATGTATAGCAGTCGATAAACTTAATTTGTATAACGGCCTAGCAGATAAGTGAGTACAAAGACACATCGATATAAAGAGGGAAGTTTTAAAACTAAAAGTAAAGTTTATGGGAAGACTCCCTTCTTTGCAGGGCTCTCTCCAGAGCTTGAATAGGTTAAACGCAATGAAGTAAACTTTTAACGACTGACTTCAAACACTTTCGTTAATTTGAAACCTTTATTCGTGTAAATACTTCTGTTGGTTTTTACTTCCATAATTAGTGTAATTCGTGGTAAGTGTTTAGTTGTTTAATCTGTATAATCTGTGATTAAGATCAAAATATTTTTTTGCCACGAATTTACACGAATCTTCACTAATGGAATCTCTTTTTTTAGGATCCTTGGTCGGCTGCAGATAGTCGTCCTGCTCCACTTTCACCCATACTTCGTTTCGTCGAGCTCATTAGGTTCTATCCAGAGCCCATAAAAGAAACGGTTAATATGCTCTGCTCATAAAGACACTTATCGGAAGTCTTGAACTTTGGGCACCTTTTTTTGCCCTGACCGAAGGGAAGAAATGCCCTTGGGGTACAAGAGAAAGGTGCGAAAGGAATTTATAGTTTGTAAGAGAACGAACAAAAAAAGAAAGAGTTTGCAAACTCTTTCTTTTTTTTAAATGCTACTTTGGCATATGGGGTGTAAAGGGAGTAACCACATGGTTTACGGATGTTGCTGAGATTCCGGCCATACCAGTTGAAAGGCTGTTTTCACTGTCTTCATCCATACCAAAGGCTGCTATAAAGGTATCAGAAAGATCCTTCCTCTCTTCCTCAACTTTTTTAACTTCCTCTGATGTTGCCTTAGTTTTTTCTATCTTATTTTCTCTATCCCTTATCTCCTCATCACCAAATACAGAAAGACTCCATGCACCTGTAAGGATGAGGATTAACAGTAGTTTTTTCATAGAAGATACCTCCCTGAAATAACAAAAGCTATGAAAACCTACTGGGTAAAGATAAAGGTTTGAGGTAGATTAAATTAAAAAAAATTAATAAAAGAGGAGGGGTTATCCCTCCTCTTTTTATATAAAGTAATTACTTTCCATGACCGTATCCATGACCGTGTCTATAGCTATATGGAGTGAATGGCGGAGTAACCTGGTTTGCAGCAGCAGAGGATATAGCGGCCATACCAGGTCCCAAACTTCGGGCACTAGCACCTTGAGCACTAGGACCTCCCTCGCCAGTATCTCCAGCTGCAGCTGCATCCATTCCAAAGGCAGCCATGAAGGAATCTCCAAGTCCGCTGCTGGGAACAGCAGTAGCAGTTACAGGAGAGCTCTCAGCCTGAGTAGCAGGAGCATTATTATCAGTAGATGTATTCTCTTCTGCATAGAGGGCAGCTGAAGATAGTATGCAGAAAGATAGGATTAAAAGTGTTTTTTTCATGTGGTCCTCCTTGGTTTTTGAAGTTTCTTTGCTATTCAAAGAAAGTTAATAAAGAAAAAATTTTATATTAGAACTTTTATTTTCATTCTCTATTAAGAGAATGAGTTCATTTCTTGTCATGACACAAGAAACGAACCAAAGAAAGTCTAGGGCTTCATAATTGTCTTCTTGGGTATTATCAGCATTTCCGTTCCTTTGTCGGGCTCTCTACAGAGCCTGAAGAGGTTCGACGGAACGAAGTAACTATTTCTTGTGTAGCTAGTCGACTATGAACCCCGCCTTTTTAATTCACTTTAACCTTTGATAAAATCAAAAACTAAATGTATCTCATAATATGTAACCTAATAAAATCGGTAACTTATAAACTCAAAATTCTTAGGGTTCTTGGCCGACTGCAGTTAGTCGTTGACCTTCACTGAGATATGTTACTTCGACTCGTCATACAGGATAGGTTCTATCCAGAGCCTGTAAAAAGAGTCGAGAACTTTGCTATACCCTAAAAGACAATTAACGGAAGTCTTGACCTTTTAGGTACCTTTTGTGTCAAGACAAAAGGTACGAAATATCTTTTTATTTAATTGATATTTGTTTATGTTATTTGTAACAAATCAGCAATTAATTCTAAATTTAGAATGTGAAACCTACAGCCAGAGTTCCCAGGAACTTAACTGAATCTGCATCTTCGTCCTCTTTGAAGACATCCTGGGCAGCAAGTCCTATTGTTACCGGGTAAGCCGGCATAGGTACGATACTTGTACCAAGGGTAGTGATTCCCGATGTATAGTCGGCAACTAAACTCATCTGCGGGTGAACATATACTGCAGCAGATACGAATTCATCCCACTTGTGCTTTCTGTCGTTTCTTGTAGTTTTTGGGTCGTCCTTGCTGATATCTGCATAGGCGTTACTTCCCATACCTGCTGAGATTATTACCGGTGCAATATCGTTGGGGAACAGCTTTGTAACAGCTCCATAGTAACTTGGATCCAGCTCATCGTCGTGAGTCTCGTGCCATAGGTCTACATTGGAAACCCCCACAGAAACTCCCAGCCCATACTTAGGGATGTGTCTTCCCAGGCTTAGGTTTAATGATCCTCTGTTGAAGCATCCACCGTCGGTAGGATCGATACTACCTATGGAAAGGGACGCAGCTCCTCCCAGGTATTTTACCGGGTCACCAAAACCAGCACCCATTGCAAGGGCTCCGTCGGTATCATCGCTGTAGGTAGTACCAGCAAGGGATACGAAGGCTGTACCAAATCCAGGTACAAGACCAGATGGTGCTCCAAAGGAGAAGCCAGGCAGGGCAGCTAAGCCGCTGAAGTCATCTACCAGGTAGAATAGTTTGTCTGATTTTTCATCTAAAGATTTAGCCTTTAAATCTGTTAGGGCTGCAGATGAAGCAGCGGTGTTGGCAGTGGTTTCAGCCAGTGCCAGGGAACTGATAAGAAGCCCCCCCAGGATAATGGATTTCTGTAAGTTCATAATTTTTCCTCCCTTTAAGTGTTTCAAGTATATTTTAAGTTGTAATTAGTATGGGTAAGCTCATAGGAGGATCTAGTCATCTCCATAGCTCAGGTTGAGAAGAACCTTTGCAGGGGTCTCCTCTAAGATCTCAAGGTAGAGACCGTCTATTATTTTAAAGGTGGACCTTCCCACGATCGGAGGACGGTAAAAGTATCGGCCATCCTTCTCCACAGCTGCCTCAGGGATGTCCCTGCTGGAGATAACCCACGCAGAAGGTTTATACTTATTGTCGTTGATCTCCACCATCCTTCCCTTTATCACTTCGTATACCGGAGTATTATTTACAGGAAGGATGGATACCAGGGTCTCGGGAGGAGTGTAGTCCTCATCGATATACCAGACTATGATCCCTCCAGGATAGGGTAGCTTATTTGGGGTGTGAAGGAGACCTTCATCGATCTCCCTGTCCACGGGCTGTCTGTATTCTATAAGGAGATATCTCTCCAGTTCCTCATCCCCTCTGGCTTCAGAGAAGCCGTCGAAGATTATCTTATTTTTATCTATCTTCAGATCGAAGATCTTTTTTCCATCTGCTGTAACCCTGATATCCGATACATAGACTCCCTTTCTCCACTCCTTAATGGAGGGGAGGAGAACTCCCCTTATCTCCACGGTATGCCCGCTATACCTATTTAGGTCGTACTCAAAGGAGAGCCACTGTCTTCTATCCCCGTAGGGAAGCTCTCCCTTCCTGTTTTTCCTTTCCAGGAGTACCCAGTTGTCCCCGATAATTGGCTTTATATAGAGCCGGGCATTCCCTCTGTCCAGACTGGAGTTAAACCAGGCCTCCAGTTTCAGTAGGTTATCTGTATGCCTGGGGAGGTATGTGGTAAAGGTAAAGCTACTCCCCCTGTTGAAGAAGTTGTCGCTGTAGTATGTTTTCTTTGGCTTTATGGGAATGGTCGGTCTTTTTCCCGGCAACTTTATCTTAATGAGATTGTCGTTTTTCTTATTTCTACTGCTGTGGAGGGTCACAAAAAGAGGTTCCTCTTTCAGGTCCTCCAGCTCATATTCCTTGGTCTGGGCCCAGAAGGTCTGGATATTCTTCATATTATAGATGTTCTGAAGGTTATTTCTGTGGTAGCCTCCAAAGGAATTAAGCTTACTTCCGGGAATCTCGCCGCAGTAGAGATAGGCCATGCTGGACCAGAATCCCACAGTGGAACTTTTCCCATAGAGGTCTGAGAGCCCCAGAAAGTGTCCTATCTCGTGGATGTAGAGATCCAGGGGGATATCCTGGGGTATGAGGGAGAATTTATTGACTATCCACTTCCTTCCCTCATGATCGGCAAAGTAGGCAAAGGGTCCCTTTGAGATATCTGAAAATGTGTTGTAGTGGGGCCAGATAGCCCTGCTCCCAAGGGAGTTTTTAAATTGCTCTCCCCTGCCGGCATAGACGATGACGATGCCGTCGATGATGCCGTCTCCCTCCAGATCATACCTGGAAAAATCCACTTCCTCCTCCACCAGTTTGTCGATGGCTTCCCTTACGAGATCGGCAGCACCCTGCCTGTCCCCCTTGCCCTGGATATTCCTTCCATAGTGTTCAGAGGGCTTGGAAGCAGTATACCACCCGTAGATGTCCCCCACCTCTCCCTCGAGGGAGAAGGTTCCACCAGACTCCATCTGAAAAAATCTTCTGGCAGAGATGAGTTTTTCACCGTTGTATGCAGCATAGGTTTCTTCTGCAAAAAACATCTCACCGTAGAGGGAAGGATTAAACTCCTCCCCCTTACGCTTATTTATAAGTTCCTCCTCCCTCAGGTGGAGGGATCTATAGCTGTAATCTGGAAAGTCCATCAGAACCGTCAGGGGTCTGAAGGTTTCTCCCAGGGTGATGACACTGATAATTAAAAATAAGATTATCTTCATGGCAGGCCTCCTGGAGTAAAGTCGGAAAGCTTTTTAAGAATAATAGCTTATTTATTTTTAATACCAGAAAAACTAAAAATCAACAAAATTCATAAAAAATATATTATTTAACAGGATAGATGATACAGAGAATCTTTTTAAAAAACAAGGGACAAAGTCACCATTTGATAATTTTTTTACAATATGATTATTTTAAAATGGATTTAGAAGTAAAGATTTAAACATTTGAGAAGAATTCTCCCAAGGGGATTTCTTGCTTAAATCAAGGATTTTTAACGACTATGATTTATGCCAATGACTCTTGTGGTTACTCGCTACCCTCACAGCATTCCACGGATTATGGAAGTGGAAGTCTGTGGAAGTATTTACAAAGAATAAAAAGTTAAATTGGTAAACCGTGATGATGGAAGCAATAAAAACAAACCCTTCAACACAGAGACACAAAGTTCTCAGAGGTTCTCAGAGGGACCTGTGAAGGAAACAACGTTTAAAAATTAAAACGTTGCGGGAAATCATAGTCGTCAATATTTTGACTCCTTGATTTACACGATTTAGTCACGAATTATACGAATTGGCACTAATAAAGACTTAAAAACTAAATATTTGCCACGGATAAACACGGATTATGAAAAAGAAAATCTGTGGGAGCATTAATACAATAAAGTTTGATTTAATTTGTGAAGATCAGTGCAAATTAGTGGTTAAAAGAACTTGATCACGGTCGCAGATTAACGCAGATTCAATCAATTAACCTTTGAAGATTAAGAACTAACCACGAATGACACAAATTATGAAAGCAGAGATTTGTGTAAGTATTTACACGAATTATGGTTGTAAATAATTAAACACCGTCTTTATATCGATAGAGCTTTGCGCTTAGTTATTCACTAGGCCGTACGACAGAATAAGTTCCGCACCGATAAACTCGTATGTTTTGCAGTGGGAGCGAGGACTGTAGCTATTAAAGGCCGTAGAGGAATAATTCAACTCAAGAGAGATGATAAAGAGGGCCAGTTTTTCTTTGGTTCGTTTCTTCGCAGTGAATGAAATGAGGAAGTACTCTTGGGGTATTGCTGGTCAAAAGAAATGAACTCACAAAGTGAAATAAGGTTTTATAAAGAGTAAAAATTTAAATTTCAAATACCCCCATTGAGGGGATGTACTTCCCCCTTACCAAGGGGAGAAGATAGGAGAGAAAAAGGAAAATATTTGCCACGAATATTCACTAATCAACACCAATTGCTGAGAATTAGCGAAGGAGCTTCTGAGCATAATTATCAGTACTCAGATTGCCATAGGTAATTCTGAGATTCCATCACCATTGGTTTCATTTTTAGAATACGTCCATAGTGCATCTATAGAATTAGTGAAGATTCGTGTTAATTTGTGGCAAGGATTAAGGTTTTATATCTTTTTCTTTCTTTATCTCTGCGACTTTCAGCTTTTCCCTATGGGGGACTCGGTTTCCGGGAAGGAAAAGTGATAAAACTTAAGGAACAATTGACAAAGTCACTGTTATTTTTATCCTATATTTTATAAAATAAGCTTTGATGAAATAAGGGAATTTGGGGAGGAGAGTGAAAATAATTTAGTAATGGGTGACAAAGTCACTTATATCTAGTGAAATTTTAGTATATACTATTTAAGGTCTAAAATTGTACCCAGAAGCAAGAATTAAAGGAAGGTAGGAGTATAGGATATCTAAAGAAAGTTGACAAGATCAACCGGATAAAGAGTGATTTTAGTGCCTGGTCTTTATTAAAGTAAAGAAGAGGGATTGGTGGAGTATTTTCGAAGTGTTAAGTAAATTATTTTTATTTTATTAACTTTTGGAATACCCAATTAATTCTTTAAAAAATTAACTTAAAGTAAATGGAGGAAGAAGAGGTTGAAGAGATCGAAGAGAATGTATGAAGAGGAACTCTACTACGATGAGGGAGCAGATGAGGATGAGATAGAGCTCATGGATCTGGTGTTTATCCTGGTGAGAAGGTGGAAGCTTATTGGAATTACCACTGCAGGTATGGCGGTACTGGGAGTAGTATTTGCCCTGGTAAAGCCTGATGTTTATACAGCCAGCACAAAGCTAATGATATCCAGCGGAAATTACAGTGCAAGATCTCTGGACAAAAATGAGCTGAGCCTGAATCAGCAGCTGGTAACTACCTATACTGAGATAGCCAAGAACAGGGAAGTATCCATGGATATAATCAGAAAGTTTGGACTGGACATGACTCCAGGTGCAATGGCTAAGAAGATAAAGGTAAGCCCTGTGGGAGACACGGAGTTTATTAAGATAGGTTATACAGACGGGGAGCCCCGTATGGCGGCTATGATCTCCAATGAGATAGCCAGAGCCTTTGTGGTAAGGGTAAGAGAGGTAATGGGAACCCAGAACCTGAAGGTTGTGGAACAGGCAGAGACACCGATCTATCCGTCGGGAACTAGCAAGAAGCTGATAGTAGCTATAGCCATAGTACTGGGGGGAATGATAGGAGTATTTATCGCCTTTGGTCTGGAGTTTTTCCACAATACCATCAGAAAACCGGAAGACATAGAGGGGATCCTGGGGGTATCTGTTATCGGAAGCATACCTGATTTTGAGGATTTAGAAGCTAGGGAGGCAAAGAAGAATGGCAAGAGATAGAGATAGAGACATACAGCAGGCACAGAGAAAGATATTTTTTAATGAGGATACAAACTCTCCCATGGCAGAGGCCTTCAGAGGGCTGAGAACCAACCTCTACTTTATGAATGAGAGGGAGGAGTGCCACGTGGTGGTGTTTACAAGCTCGGTTCCCAAGGAGGGAAAGACCACTGTGGCAGCCAACTACGCCATGAGTACAGCTGTAAACGGGAAGAGGACCCTGATCATAGACTGCGATATAAAGAGACCAAGGATAGACAACGCCTTTGATATAGAGGCTAGGGGAGGACTTCTGGCTCACCTGAGGGGAGAGAAGGAGCTTGCAGAGTGCATCGTAAGGGAGAGGTACAGAAACCTGGATATCCTTCCTACCAAGGGAAGCACCGAGTATACCACTGAGATGTTCCACAGCCAGAAGTTTGCTGGTGTAGTGGAGGAACTGAAGAAGAACTACGATCAGATTGTAATAGATACAGCTCCAGTGGGAGTAGCGGGAGAAGCGGGAATCATCTCCAAGCACGCCCACGGGGTAGTTGTGGTGTGTGGTTATGACATGATAAACAAGAAGCAGCTGATGCATACCAAGAAACACCTTGAAAATGCAGGGGCAAATATCTACGGCGCTGTGGTAAACAGGATAGACAGAAGCGGTTACGCATACGGATCATACAGCTACTACACAGATTATTACAAGTACTACAATGAATATCAGCAGGGGTAGCCTATGACGGACCTACACAGCCACATCCTTTACGGGATAGATGACGGAGCAAGGAGCCTGGAGGAGAGCAGAAGGATGCTTCTCCAGGCTAGGGAAGTAGGATATAGGAGGATAGTGAGTACAAGGCAC
Source organism: Propionigenium maris DSM 9537 (assembly GCF_027925155.1). Lineage (GTDB taxonomy): Bacteria > Fusobacteriota > Fusobacteriia > Fusobacteriales > Fusobacteriaceae > Propionigenium > Propionigenium maris. The sequence goes on from NZ_BSDY01000011.1 coordinate 42,953, forward strand.
TATCCCAACAATCAGTTTAAGGGTGACGGGGAAGATTTCAGTATCTCTCAGAGGCTGGAGATAGTGAAATCTGAAGCTGAGACCCTTGGAATGGAAGTGCTCAGGGGAGCTGAAGTGATGATAAGTCCCGAAACCCTCAGGGAGATAGAGGACGGGCAGGCGGATACCCTGGGAGAGAGCAGGACTGTTCTCATAGAGTTTCAGGTAGGAAGCATCGAGAGGGGCGGACTGGAGAGCGTGAGAAGGATCGTGGAAGCGGGATACATTCCCCTCATAGCCCACGTAGAGAGGTACAGGTGGAAGACCGAAATCCTGGGAGAACTGAAAAAGCTTGGGGGAATACTCCAGATGAATATGAGAGCAGCAGCTCTTGGGAAGGACCAGTGGAGGGAGTGGCTAACTTCCGGTCTCATAGATGTCCTGGCCACCGATGCCCACAGGGCAGAGGGGAGGAGCTATGAACTGACAGAGGAGATAGCTGCTCTAAAGAGTCTTTTGGGTGAGGAGAGGTTCAAGATCCTCACGGAGATAAATCCCGAAAGGCTTCTGGCTGGAGAGGAACTTATACAGTGGGAGGAAAAGCCTGAAGAAAAGATAAGTTCATTAGGTAAACTCCTCAGACTTGTTAGAAGAAAGAAAAAGTAGGAAGGTTTTTTAATTTATAATTTACAATGGGGAATTGACAATTAAAGGATCTAAGGCCTGAAAACCTTATCTTTGCCACGAATGGACACGAATTATGGAAGTAGAGATCTGTGGAAGTATTAATACAATAAAGATTGAAGTTTGTGAAGATCAGTGTAAATTAGCGGCTAAAAGATTATTTGTACCTTTTGTCTTGACACAAGAACGAACAAAAGCCCTTTAGCACAGAGTCTCAGAGAGCGCAAAGGTTCACGGAAGAAATCTAAAAGGAAACAACGTTTAAAAATCAAAATGTTGCGGGAAATCATAGTCGTCAATATCTTGACTCTTTGATTTACGCGATTTTGTCACGAATTGCACGAATGGACACGAACAAACCTTAAAAGATGTTGAATTTGGTCGCAGATTACCACAAATTACACAAATTAATCATTAGAGATTAAGAGGCTAACCACGAATGACACGAATTCAGAAGGTAAGGGTCTGTGGAAGTATTTACACGAATTTTGATTTTAAATAATTAAACACCGTCTTTATATCGATGAAGCTTTGTGCTTAGTTATCCACTAGGCCGTACGCCAGAATAAGTTCCGCAGTGATAAACTCATATGTTTTGCATAGGGAGCGAGGACTGTAGCTATTAAAGGCCGTAGAGGAATCATTCAACTTTAGAGAGATGATAAAGAGGGCCAGGTTTTCTTTGGTTCGTTTCTTCGCAGTGAATGAAATGAGGAAGTACTCTTGGGGTATTGCTGGTCAAAAGAAATGAACATATTTATTTAAGAGAGAGAAAATTTTTATAAATTAAAAATCTAATATACCCCCATCTAGGGTATGTACTTCCCCCTTGGCAAGGGGAGAAGATAAGAGAGGGAACAAAAAATATTTGCCACGGATCACACAAATTTATGAAAATGGAAGTCTGTGGAAGCATCTACTCGAATAGATAATCTAATAAATAAGCCCTTCAACGCAAAGGCGCAGAGATCTCAGAGATTCACAGAGAAAACCTTATTACTTTGCACGAATAGACCAATCAATAACAATAAAGAGGATTATAGGTTAGATTTTTCAGAGTACTTTCATAGTACAGATATAATTAGTGAAAATTCGTGTCATTCGTGACAGAAGAAGATTTTTAAAGGCAATAAGTTAAGAAAAGAGAAGAAAGAAACTCTGGGGAAGAGGAATTGAAAAAGAGAGAGGGGAAGAGATGAAGAGAAGAATTATGGGAGCAGCACTAATAGTCTTATCGGTGGCATCTTTAAGTTACGGGAGGGAGCTGGATCTGGACGGAGCTTTGGATTTGGCTGCTACTGGAAACCCGGATATAAGAATAAAGGAACTGGAAGGCAGAAAAAGGGAGTTAGAGGTAAGCAAGGATAAGAAAGAATTCCTACCTGTGGTAAGTGCAAGGACGATGTACCTGCCAAAGGAAAATAAGGACGGAGATGACGGATGGGCACCGACATTTGTAGGGGCTAACCTGCCACTGTATACCGGTGGGATCCGTAGGGCAAATCTGGCTAAGAGCAGGATAGACATGGAGATACAGGAAAGAGAGATGGAGATCCTGGATCTGGATATCAAGGAGCAGGTGGTATTTCAGTACTTTGATATCCTCAATACCAAGAAGAATATAGAGGTAAATAAAACACTGATAGAAACCCTGAATAAGCAGAGGGATAGATTAAGCGGACTCTATGAGGGAGGGAGACTGATTCCAAAATCTGAGCTCCTCAAGGTGGAATCGGATATCCTGAAAGCTGAAGCGGAGCTCTATACATTTGAGCAGACCCTAGAAGTGGAAAAATACAATCTGAAGATCCTCCTGGGGCTGGAGATGGAAGAGGAGTTAACTCTATCGGCATTTGACTACCAGGAGGTGGATCTGTCGGTATATGAGATTGAATCCAATGTAAATACAGCACTGGCTCTGGGTAACAGAGCAGATATAGAGAGGCTGAAGGTAGAGAGGGCAGAGCAGGATGTAAAGATTGCAAGAGCAGAGTTTCTCCCTAAGATAAATGCCGCTGCAGCATATGTAGCAGACGAGGGATATGAGGATTATGAGAATGACTATGTGGCAACTATAAGTGCTACCTGGAAGCTCTTTGACTGGGGAAGCAACTTTGATAACCTGAATCAGTCTAAGATAGGGCTGGAGCAGGCAGAGATAGAAAGCAGGAGAGGCCTTGATAATGTAGAGGTGGAGCTAAGATCTGAATATGCCAATATGAACAGCCTGTATATCCTTACAGAGAGCGAGGAAAAAAACCTGGCCATAAGGAAGGAAAACCTGAGGATAGATACAATGAGATATGACGGCGGCTTTATCGGATCCTTTGAATATCTGGATTCAGTGACGAAGCTAAGCCAGGCTGAGAGTGAGTTTTTTAGGCTCCAGAGAGACCTTGTTCTTTCAGAGATAAGATATCAGGATCTACTCAAATAATAATATTTCGCACCTTTTGTCTCGTGAAAAGTAAGCAATTTTAATTGCTATACTTTTCCGCAACGTTAAATGATTTAACGTTGTTTCATTTGTATCAACGTAATAAAATTACGTTGCGGCAAATCATAGTCGTCACTTTATGACTCGGTGATTTTCACGAAGTTCAAGACTTCCGTTAATTGTCTTTTGGGGTACAGCAAAGTTCCCGACTCTTTTTATAGGCTCTAGATAGAACCTATCCTGTATGACGAGTCGAAGTAACTTACCTCAGTGAAGCTTAACGACTAACTGCAGTCGGCCTATAAAAACTTTAAACACTTACCACGAATGAGGCTAATTATGAAGGCAAGAATTTGGGGAAGCATTTACACGAATTGAGGTAAAAAAGTCCTCTTCTAAGTTGACATAGCTTTGTACTTAAAAGTTGCACTAGACCGTACAACAGCTTAAGTTCCGCAGCAAAGCGAGGACTGTAGCTCATAAAGGTCGTAGAGTAAAAATTAAACTTATGAAACATTGAAGAAGAGGTGTCTTTTCTTGGGTACTTTCTTTGGACAAGCAAAGAAAGTACAAAATCATTAAAGGAAGTTAAGAGGAAGATACACCAAATATAAAAAATAGAAAGAACCATGGGAGATATAGAATGAATAAGAAATATTTAGCTATAGCAATACTGGCTGTGGGGCTCCTGGGAGGGGCAGGAATAAAGGCAGTAAACAACAGGGGCGTGAAGGACGTACGTCTGGCCACTGTAGCCAGGGAGAACCTGGAGGAGAGTGTAAGACTGGAGGGAGTAGTGGCTCCCAAGAATATGTACAACCTCTATACAGAGGTGCCTCTGGTTGTGGACGAGGTAGTTGTGAACCTGGGACAGGAGGTCAAGGCGGGAGATGTCCTGGTGAAGTTCAGCCAGGGATCGGTAGAATCTGTGGAGAACGATATAAGAGGTCTGGAGCTGGACCTGAGAAACGCCAAGTTGGAACTGGATGACCTGGAGTCGGGAAGTATGAAGCTGGATCTGGATTCCAGAAAGCTGGAAACAGAAAGAATGGAAAATCAGATGAAGAGTCTCAGAAGGAAGGAGCTGGTAGTGAAAAATGAGCTGGCTAACCTTACGGAGGAAGCAGAGGTAAAGATGCGGCTCTTTAGTGCAGAGGGGATCTCTTCCATAGAGGCCAACGATGTAATAACAAGAAAGGCCAGAAAAGAGATGGAGTATGAGGATATAAAAACTGAGGTTATTATTCTTCAGGAGAGGATGTCTCTGTCTGTAATGGGATATGAGAGGCTGAAGAGGGAGCTTGCCATCCAGAAGAATATGATAGAGAGCAGGATCGAGAAGTATCAGCTTTCACTTAACCAGATGCACAGCAGGTTTATAACTGAGCTGAAGGCACCTGTAGACGGTGTGGTAAGTGCCCTGGAGGTGGAGAACGGGACACCGGTAACACCATCAAAGAGGGTTATGACCATAGTTACCCACGATGATTTTGTGGTAAAGGCAGATGTACCTGCAAGTATCGTGGAGACCCTGAGGGTGGGCATGGATGCAGACATCGTATCCAGGGACAACTATGAGGACAAGATATATTCCGGTAAAGTTGATAAGATCGCCAGAGTAATAAAGACTGTGGACAGAGGAAACTATGAGGACAAGGTAGTGGAGGTAGAGCTTTCACTGGACAGTGCAGAGGGACTGAAGCCAGGATCCCCTGTGGATATAGATATCCTGGGTAACCGTATGGAGATGATCACAGTGGTGGATGCTTTCTCGGTACTGGAGGAGAACGGAAGAAACTATGTGTATACCATAGAGGAGGGAAGAGCCAGAAAGCAGGAGGTAAGCATAGGTGTAAAGACCTTCTCCAAGTATCAGGTTCTGGATCTCCAGGAGGGAACTGAGATAGTGGTAAATCCCTTTGCCATAAGAAACGGTGATAAGACTAGGGTGATGAGGTAAAAGAGAAAATTTATAATTTATAATTGAAAATTGACAATAGAAAATCAAAGTCAAGACATCTGACACGAACCCCCCAAGGGGACTTCCTCGCTACGCTCACAGCGTTACACAAATTATGAAAGTAGAAGTTTGTGGAGGTATTTATACGAGTTAAGGCTTAAATGGGTGAAGGGTAGGGGCATGAAATAATAAAAACTAGCCCTTTAACGCAGAGCCTCAGAGAACTCAAAGGTTCACAGAGGAGACCTCAAACATTATTTTTGCCACTAATCTTCACCAATCGACACCAATAAAGACAGATTATTAGTTTACACTTTTAGAATACTTCAATAGTAGATCTACAGAATTAGTGAAGATTCGTGTTAATTTGTGGCAAAAAAAGGTTTTAAACTTAACTAAAGGTTTACACAGATTAAAATATAAAATCTAGACACTTGTCACGAATTACCCTAATTATGGAGGTAAGAGTCTGTGGAAGCATTTACACGAAATTTTTATCAAATAATTAAAAACTTTAATTATTTAGTTATAAATTCAGCTAAGGAATACTAATGTTTTTTATATTCGTGAAAATTCGTGTCATTCGTGACTGAAAAAAAGACTTTGAACTTAGTTGAAGATTAAAAGAAATTAGTTTTTTAAATTATCCAATATTTTTTAGAAGGAGCACAGATGAAATTTTACCTTTGGACAGCAAAAAAATTCATATGGGGGAACAGGGGAAGAGCCATAATCCCCCTTCTGGGGATAGCAGCAGGGGTTTCCCTGGTGTTTGTGATCCTGTCTATTGGTGAGGGGGGGCGGCGTACAGTACGGACTGATCTGAGCCTTCTGGGAGAGAACAGGATAATGGTTGTACCCGGGAGCAGCAGGAGGGCCAAGGCCTTTGATGAGAGGGATGCAGCCAGGATAGAGGGGATCCCCGGAGTGGAGTATGTGCATCTTACTGAGAACAGGGCAGTTGCCACCACCTCCAGGGGGAGCCAGGTAGAGGTGACGGGGTATAGAGGTAAAGCCATGAATGCCATGGAGATAGAGGTCGTTAAGGGCTCTGGTTTTCCCCTTGGAAGAGGTGAGATCCTCATCGATGAGAGGACAGCCAGGGAGGAGTATGGAAGCCTGGATGTGGCCGGGAGAGGTCTGGAAATCGGCATGGGCAGCAGGAAGAGTGAGTATAAGATCTCCGGGGTATACCGTAACGGCATGGACAGCATGAAGATCCACGGGGGAGCCATGGTGGCTGGAGGAGAGATGGAGGAGATCCTTGGAAGGATAAGATCCCGGGAGATGATCGTCTCCTTCTATCCCGAGGAGAAGCCCGAGAGGAGCTATCCCCTTATCCTCAGTACCTTAGACAGATCCCACGGAGGAAGAAACTTATACAGGATCTCTGAGACCAACGGCAGGTATCAGAGGATAAAAAAGATAATGAAGATAATCAATATGTCCCTGGGAGCCATGGGAACGGCAGCCCTCCTTCTGGGGGGAGCTGGAGCAGCGAACCTCATGCTTCTTTCTATAAATGAGAGGAGATCCCACATAGGTATCCTGAGGGCTGTGGGGACACCGGGAGCGGGAGTGGGGAAGATCTTTCTCATAGAGACCCTGATCCTCACCACAGCGGGGGGACTTCTGGGAATTCCCGGAGGATTTATAGCCTCGGAGGTAGTGGGAAGGGTCACAGGAGTGAGTCCAAGCTACGGCCTGTGGCAGGTAGGGGTGACTCTCCTTATAGCCATAGCCATGGGAGGAGTGGCTGGGTACTGTCCTGCCATGAAGGCGGCTAGGATGGAGCCCATAGAAGCGATAAGGGATAATTAAAAACCAAGAAGTGGAACCGCGAATGGTCACGAATTACACGAATAAAAAGAAGCGGTGGGAGAAAAATTAGATAATAATAAGCCCTTCAACACAGAGGCTCACGGAGAGAAGATTTAGACCTTAGTTTGCCACGAATGGACACGAATTATGGAAGTAGAAGTTTGTGGATGTATTAATACAAAAGGTTGGTTTTATTAGTGAAGATTAGTGTAAATTCGTGGCTAAAAGAATTTGATCTTAGTCACAGATTTAAACAGATTAGACCCCCTTCTCGGGAGTGTGCTTCCCCCTTGGTAAGGGGAGAAGATAACAGGGGAAAAGGTAAACATTAATCACGAATTATTTTAAAATTAAGATTATTTATAGAAAGTTAACTTTGACAAATTTGACTTGAAAAATATACTTTGTGAAAAAATATTAAAAAAAAGATGAATATAAGTGACTTTGTCACTTATATTCATCTGGAAATTAGTGTAGTATATTTTCTGTAAGGGTGTATATGGATTAACCTGGAGTGAAAAAGGATTTTGTACCTTTCTCTTGAAAAAAAGGTGCCCAAAGTTCAAGACTTCCGGTAATTGTCTTTGGAGGTATAACATATTAATCGTTTCTTTTATGGACTCTGGATAGGACCTAATAAGTCCGACGAAACGGAGTAGGGATAACAGAGAAGTCGGACGACTATCTACAGTCGATAAAAAGCTTCGTGATCTCTTTGCCACCAATTAACACTAATATCCACTAATAAATATTTTAATGAAGTGATGTGGACTATGTAATCAGAAGCTTCTAAAAAGATCTACATAAAAACTGATTTTATTTTATGAAGATTCGTGTAAATTCGTGGCAGAAAAAGATTTTGGTCTTAGTCACAGGTTAGATCAGAAGACATAATTAAGGTTTAATGAGGAAACAACGTCAACGGTTTTTGACGTTGCGGGGAACCATAGTCGTCAAGAGTTTGACTCCTTGGTTCACACGTTTTTTTAGATTGAAAAGAGAACTTAAATAAATTTATTTGAAATATATATTGATATATAAAATATAAATATTGTTCTAAAGAGATTTTTTGAAGAGTGAGGATAACCTCAAACTAAGGATAGTTTAAAAAATTTGAACGACTTTGTGACAAAGTCACAGAAATGATTTTGCCTGGAGGAGGAGGTTTAAGGTAATTAAAGCTTGTTCTAGAGGCGGAAGTGAGATTAGAGAAAGATAAGTACGGGCGTAATTAACATTTACATAAAATTTAATCTAGGGGAGGAGAGAGATGTATAAATTTAGCCTTAGACGAAAGGGAAAGATAATCCTGGATGTGGGATCTATCCTGCTGGGATTCCTGGTAGCCCACCTTTTAAAGTATGACCTGACATGGAGCGATGAGCTGCAGAAGGACCACCACGGGGTATATATAATGTTTTTCCTGCTGGTATATCTGCTGCTTAACCTTCAGAATAAAAGCTGGAGGTACACGAGTATAGTGGAGATAAGCCAGATCATATTCACCAATATAATGGCGGGAATACTCATGCTGGGAACATTTATCCAGCTGGGGCAGAGTATATCTGTTTCCATGCTGGTGTTTACCACGCTGATCTGCACCCTCTTCCAGCTCTTTAACAGATATGTTCTCAGAGTGATGAGGTATGTGGAGACGATGAACAAGGTAAAGGGGGACGGAGAGCTGGCCCTGGTAATAGGAGCTGGGGAAGCCGGGGAGAGCATCGCCAAGGAGAGCAGAAAGAACCCCAACTTCAAGTATGATATCCTGGGATTCCTGGATGACAACCCCAAGAGGCATGGAGTAATCCTCCACGGTTACAGGGTACTGGGAGGAAGGAATAACATCCCAAATATCCTGGAAAAGTACAGGGTGAAGACTGTAATCATAGCTATCCCGTCGGCTACCGGCGAGGTAATCAAGGAGCTGAGAAATTACTTTGTGGATACAGATATAAAGATAAAGGTGCTTCCTGCAATGGAGAGCCTGCTGGATGGCAGATCCACGGTAAACCAGCTGAGAGATGTAAAGATAGAGGACCTTCTGGGAAGGAAGGAAGTGTCCATCAACAATGAGAACCTGGACAAGCTCATAGAGGGAAAGACGGTATTTGTTACCGGTGGTGCAGGAAGTATCGGAAGTGAGCTGGGAAGACAGATAGCTAAGCACAATCCCAAGAGACTTGTGGCCATAGATGTGAATGAAAATGACATCTACTTCCTGGAGCTGGAGCTCAAGAGAAGGTACAGTAACCTCAACTTTGTAAGTGAGATATGCAATGTGAGGGAAAGGGATAAGGTGGAGTGGCTCTTTGACAAGTACAGACCGGAGCTGGTGTTCCACGCCGCTGCCCACAAACACGTACCCCTCATGGAGCACAACCCGGAGGAAGCCATAAAGAACAATATTATGGGAACCAAGAATGTGGCGGATGCTGCAGAGAAGTACGAGTCGGAAAGGTTTGTACTGGTATCCACAGATAAGGCGGTAAACCCTACCAACATCATGGGAGCCACAAAGAGAGCCTGTGAGATAGTGATCCAGGAGAAGGCAAAGAATAGCAAGACCAAGTATATGGCTGTAAGGTTTGGTAATGTGCTGGGGAGTAATGGAAGCGTAATACCTATCTTCAAGAAGTTAATCGAGGAGGGGAAGAACCTGACACTGACCCACAAGGATATCACCAGATACTTTATGACGATACCTGAGGCTGCCCAGCTGGTTATAGAGGCGGGATACCTTGGAAGGGGAGGAGAGGTATTTATCCTGGATATGGGGGAACCTATAAAGATAATCGACCTGGCCAAGAACCTGATAGAGCTGGCTGATGCTGATGTGGGAATAGACATAGTGGGACTCCGTCCCGGAGAGAAGCTCTACGAGGAGCTCCTCTACGATGTAAATGCTGCCATAAAGACGGAGAACAGGAAGATATTTATCTCCAAGCTCAAGGAGGAGGCAGTGGATGTGGAGAACTACCTTAAGGTACTCAAGAGAGAGGTAGTAGATCCAGATGTGGATATCATAAAGGGGATAATGAAGGAGTTTGTATCCACCTATGCTGAGCCTAGTCATCACTTTGAGGAGAAGAAGGCTCCTGTGAGAGAGAAGCTAAGAGAAGCTCAGGTAGAGGAAGAGATAGTTGCTGTGAAAGGGAAGGTGGCTCTAGCATAGAGAAAGATAAAAGCAACGTTTTAAAATCAAAACATTACACCTTTGCCACGAATTTACACGAATTAGTGAGTAACAATCTGTGGAAGTATGAAGAAAAGAAGATTTTTCATTCTCTACAGAGCCTAAACCTATAATAAAACTCAGAATTTCCTCAAGAAATCTGAGAACTAAAAAATAAACTTATTAATATCAATATTTTTTAGTTACGCAATGAAGTTAACTCTTGGAGGGAAGTCCGACGACTGCCTGCAGCCGACTTATAAATCTTTGGAAATTATATTAGGGCGATATGAAGATGGTAGAAGGACACTATAAATTTTTTTTAGAATTAGAGTAGAGATTATTCTTTAGGAGAGAAAAGTGAAGAAAGTTGTGATAGTAGGCGGTGGAGGCCATGCCAAGGTGGTTATCGATGCAATAGAGGAGATGATCTCTGCGGGAGAGGAAATAGAGATATCAGGGTTTTTGGATGACAATGAGGAAAATACTGAGATATACGGATACAAGAGACTTGGAAGTATAGAGGAAGCAGAAAGCTATAAGGGAAATCTCATTCATCTGGCTGTAGGAAATAATGGTTTCAGAAAGAAGTTCTACGAGGAAAATAAAGGATTTGAGTACCTTACAGTTATTCATCCAAAAAGCATTGTTTCAAGGAGAGCTGAGTTAGAAGAGGGATGCTTTATAGGGGCTGGAGCTGCTGTAAATGCAGATACTGTCATAGGAAGACTGAGCATTGTGAATACCAAGGCTGTTATAGAACATGACTGTGAGATCGGAAGATACAGCCATATCTCCTACGGAGTTATTCTAGGTGGCGGGAGCGGTACCGATGAAAGGGTATTTATCGATATGGGAATTACAGTAGAGAGAAATAAAAAAATAAAGTTAATATAGGAGTTTGGGAGGAATGAAGTTGAATTATCTAATAGTAGTAGCTCATCCAGATGATGAGGTATTGGGAGCTGGAGCGACAACTTACAAACTGACACAAGAGGGGCATAATGTGAATGTTTGTATTTTGTCTGGGGAGGTTAATGTAAGAAATTATAGGCCTAGTGACGACGAGCTGGAAGAAGATGTTAACAGTTCCATGAAAATACTGGGAGTTAATAAGGTCATAAAGGGAGATTTTCCAAATATTAAACTAAATATGGTGCCACACTTAGAATTGGTCCAGTTTATTGAGAAGGCTATAGTAGATACCGAATCTGCAGTTGTAATAACTCATCACCCTTCTGATTTAAATAATGATCACCTTCACACATCATTGGCTTGTCAGGCTGCAGTAAGATATTTTCAGAGAAATTCAATGGTAAAGCCGTTAAAGGAACTGTTGTTTATGGAAGTTCCTTCAGCCACTGAATGGTCTCTAAATAAATCTATGAATCAATATAACCCTAATACCTATATAGAGGTAGGAGAAGAAGGAATCAATAAAAAGCTTGAAGCTCTATCTCAATACAGGGGTGTAATGAGGGAGTATCCGCATCCCAGAAGCAATGAAGCAATAAAGGGTCTTGCAGCCTACAGAGGAGGAGAAGCCGGAATGGTTTATGCAGAGTCCTTTGAGAGTGCTTTTAGACGTGGATTTTAAATAGGTGGGAGATGGAAAGATGAAGAAGAAAGTTGCATTTGTTACATGTGTTCAGCTTGGATTGAGCTGCATAGAGGAGATATACAGAATTGGCGGAGAGTTAGATCTGCTGATTACACTGAAAGATGAAAAAGCAAAAAAGAAATCAGGTAGAATTTATCTAGATGAAACAGCCTCCAATTATGATACACCACTATTAAAGATCGATAACATAAATGATATAGAGGTATTGGATGCTTTAAAGAAGCATGAGATAGACTGGTTATTCATAATCGGGTGGTCCCAGATAGCCAAAATAGATGTTCTGGAAGCACCTAGCAAGGGGTGTATTGGAATGCATCCTACGCTTCTTCCCAAGGGCAGAGGAAGGGCTGCAATTCCTTGGGCTATACTCAAAGGTCTTGATAGGACAGGAGTAACTATGTTTAAGCTGGATGAAGGAGTGGATACAGGTGAGATAATAGGCCAGGGGATAATTAATCTAAATGAGAGTACCACAGCTACTAATTTATATGAAGATGTTAACAGGATGCATGTAGACCTTATCTCCAAGTATTGGGAGGATATTATAACTGATAGAGTTTCCCTCACAAAGCAGGATGACACTCAGGCTACAGAATGGCCGGGAAGAACAGCTAAAGATGGAGAGGTTACCAGTGAGATGACTATGGATGAAGCAGAGAAGCTGGTAAGAGCAGTAACCCATCCGTATCCCGGAGCATTTTATGTAAAAGATAATAAGAAAACCATAATATGGTCTGCTAAAGTCGATAAAGAGAATGGATCGATAAAGCTTGTGGATGGGTATCTGGAACCAATTGATTTCGAGGTGGAAACAATAAATGAAGAACAATAAGATAGATCTAATATTAAAAAGAGTTATTGATATCAGCGTTTCGCTAATTGTTTTAATTGCTCTTTTACCGATATGGCTATTAATAGGGATTTTAATAAAGGTGACATCTGAAGGTCCGGTATTTTTCCTTCAGGAGAGGCCGGGACAGCATAAAAAGATATTTAAAGTTTTTAAGTTTAGGACTATGAAGCCCGGGTCGGAAAAAATGGTTAAGGGGCAGGAAGTAATGAAGGATGATGCAAGGGTCACTTCTATCGGTAAATTCCTAAGGAGAAGTAAGCTGGATGAAATCCCTCAGGTGTTAAACGTATTGAGGGGAGAGATGAGCCTGGTAGGGCCAAGACCGGAGAGGATAGCCTCACTGGAAGACTATACTCCAGAAATATCTAAGAGACTTAACGTAAAACCCGGGGTGACAGGACTTGCTCAGGTCAGCGGAAATATATATCTGTCACTGGAGGAAAGGTATAAACTGGATGTATATTATGCAGAAAACTTCAGTTTAGGTCTGGATATAAAGATTTTTATCAGAACTGTTGGAGTAGTACTGTTTGGAGAGGAAAAGTATACAAATAAAAGTTTGGTAAGGGAGCAGGGATAAGATGAGAAAAAAGAAAACCCTTATGATAACCGGAGCTAGTGGATTTGTAGGCAGTAACTTTATAAAAAAGTACAGTGAGAAATACAATATAATTCCGGTTTGTTTAATAGAAAATAAGCCGGAAGAACTGGACTATAGTAGTGTCGATTGCATTCTTCACCTTGCTGCTCTAGTGCACCAAATGAAGGGAGCTCCAGAGGAAAGGTATTTTGAAGTAAATACTGAGTTAACCAGAAGAATAGCAGTAGAGGCCAAGAAAGCAGGGGTAAAACACTTTGTATTTTACTCTACTGTAGCAGTGTGGGGGACACATGGCTACTTTGATCATGATAGAGTAATAACTTTAAATACTCCAACTAACCCCGTAACTCCTTATGCTAAAAGCAAGTTAAATGCTGAAAAAATATTAGAAGAATTATCAAATGAAAATTTTTTAATATATATTTTAAGGCCGCCTTTGGTTTATGGAGAAGGGTGTCCAGGCAATATTCCCAGGTTAGAGAGATTAATAAAAAAGCTTCCAATAGTACCACTTGGCAATGAGGAAAATAAAAGAAGTGTTGTTCATATAGAAAAATTAATTGATGAAACTGAGAGGATAATAGAGAAAAATCAATCTGGTTTATACATACCAAAAGATGATAAAGATTTATCTATTAGAGAAATAGTGGAGTTACTAGCGAAACAAAGTAGAAAGAAAGTTGTTTTGATAAAAATGAATTTTGCTTTAATAAAATTATTGCATAAGATAAGACCAAATATTATATCGAGTTTATATGGAAGCCTGGTATTTAAAATAGCAAATAATGAGGTGAAATAATGGAAAAACCAATAAGAGTTTTACAAATAGTAGGAAGAATGGAAAGAGCAGGACTTGAAACACTGATTATGAATATTTATCGAAACATTGACAGGAGTAAAGTTCAATTTGATTTTTTATGTCATTTTGGAGAAGAGGCTCATTACAATGAGGAAATAAGAAGCTTAGGTGGAGAAATCTATGAAATGCCTAAAATTAAATCGATGACAAAAACATATTACTGGAAAGTTTTTGAGTATATCAAAGCCTTGAATAGCTTTTTTAAAAAACATCAGGAGTTTAATGTTATTCACGGCCATATGACAAATACAGCTTCTTTATACATGCCTTTAGCTAAAAAACATGGCGTAAAAACATGTATTGCGCATAGCCATCTAACAAAATCCAGACAGGGTTTAACAGGAAAGGTCACAACTTTATTACAATTACCTATTCAAAAACTTTCAACGGATTATTTTGCTTGTTCTAAGGAAGCAGGAAAATGGCTTTTTGATAAAGCTGCAATAAATAGTGAAAGGTTTAAAGTTATAAATAATGCTATTGATTCAGAAGCATATGAATATAATGAAAAAATTAGAGAAAAATATAGAAAAGATCTGGGACTAAAAAATGACTTTGTGATTGGTCATGTAGGGAGATTTTTCTATCAAAAGAATCATGAATTTTTAGTAGATATATTTAATGAGATTCAAAAGCAACACAAAAATTCAAAGTTACTTTTAATCGGCAGAGGAAAGTTAGAAAATGATATAAAAGAAAAAGTTTCAAAGTTAGGCTTGGAAGATAAAGTATTGTTTTTAGGAGTAAGAGAGGATATTTCTAAATTGATGCAGGCCATGGATGTTTTTGTTATGCCTTCACACTTTGAAGGGCTACCTGTTGTAGGAGTAGAAGCACAGGCTGCAGGCCTTAAGTGTATTTTTTCTGATAAAATTACTGATGAGGCGGACATATTAAAAACGAATAGCTTTTTAGATTTAAGTGAGGGAGCTACGTATTGGAGTAATGAGATCCTTAAGTATAAAGATGGATACGGAAGAAAATCAACAAAAAAAGAAATTGTAGATAGAGGATATGACATAAAAGCTCTAGCTAAGTGGATGGAAGAGTATTACATTAATAAACATAGAGGGTAGTAGCTTAGGAAAAAGGGAGTTGGATAATGAAGATAATATATATAGTTTATAGGGAAGATAATACTTTAATATTTGAGTCCCAAGTATTGAAATATTTAAATTTGGCTAAAAAAGAGCACTACGTTGATTTAATGCTATTTAGAAATCATGAGACTTTTTTTAAGAAGAAAGAAGTTGAAGAAAAGATTTCTAAGTATCTAACTAAGTTTATTACTCTTCCTTCATTACCGCCACTTTTTGAATTTCAATTAAAAGTTGATGCATTAAGGTTAAAGCATAGAGTTGAAAAAAGTTATAAAAAGGATGAAGCTATTTTCATAATGTGTAGAGGAGAGCTTTCAACATATATAGCTAAAAAAGCATTTAAAAATTTTGAGAACGTACATATTTTATATGATAATAGAGGCTTGCCTATTGAAGAGTTAGAAATGAGAAATAAGTCTAATCTTATTTATAAATTAAATAAGAGGGTAAAGGGAAGAGCTATTAGTTTTTCAAAAGAAAATTGTAATGCATACTCTTTTGTAACGAACAACTTAAGAAATTACCTGATAAGTGATTATGACTATTCAAGGGATAAGGAGTATTTTATTATACCAACACTAGCGGATAAAGAGAAGTTAGATCAAGGTGTTTTAAATAAAATAAAGAATGAAATAAATTATGATAATAATAACTTTTATGTAACTTATATAGGGTCTGTAGCTGCTTGGCAATCTATAACTAAAATATTTGATGTATATTTAAAAGTAAGAGAAAAAATAAAGGAAGCTAAGTTGTTAATTTTAACCAATGGCGAAGTTAACTTTCCTGAAAATATCACAAAAGAGATTCAAGAGTCAATAATTATAAAATCTGTAAAACATGATTTTGTAAAATACTATTTAGAGATTAGTAATTTAGGACTTGTTATAAGAAATAACAATATTGTGAACAAGGTAGCAGCACCAACAAAAATATCGGAATATATAACTTATGGAGTTCCTTTACTATATTCAGGAAAAATTGGTATTTTGGAAGATTTAGAAAACACTCATGACAGGAACCACTTCATTGATATTTCAAAGAATGATTGGCTGGAGAAAGTGGAGTGCATTAATAGTGAAAGAAATAAAAAAGAAAGTAATTTTGATGAGACTTTTAGTATGAAAAAACAGCAAAAATATTTACTTAATAAGATTGAAAAACTTTTTAAATAAAGCGGTGATATTTTGATTAATAAAATTATTTACGAATACGAAAATCTAAGAATAAAATACTCAAATTATGAAATATTAAAGAAAGTATATGTAAGGTTATTTGAAAAAATATTTCATGTTTTTAATGAAAGTGTAGTGATTAAAATAAAAAGTGAAATAAAAGATGGAAAGTTTGATAAGTTTATACCGAATGATCTATTTTTTTTTAATTCAAAAGATAAAAAAAAATACAATAAATTTCTAGAAGAGTTAGATTTAGATAAAAATATAATTTTTCAGGCCAATAAAATATGTGATCATAAATTTAATTTATTAGGAAGTGGAGAAATTAATTTAGGAAGAAAAATTAATTGGCATAAGGACTATAAAAGTGATTTTTGCTGGCCAAAGCTGTATTATAAAAAATTGAAAATTGTAGATCTAAATAATGATTCAGATGTAAAATTCCCATGGGAACTTTCTAGATTTCAGCACATACCTACTTTAGGTCAGGCATATTGGTTGACTAATGATGAAAAATTTGCTTTAGAGTTTAAAGAAGAAGTTGAGGACTGGATTAAGGAAAATCCAGTTTATATAGGAGTGAACTGGACTTGTACAATGGATGTTTGCATAAGAGTAATAAACTTTATTATAGGTTATTTTTATTTCAATAATTCAGCGCACATTGATGAAAAATTTAAGAAAAATCTATTTAAAAATTTATATGTATCAGGAAAATTTATAAAAAGAAACCTAGAGTGTGATGTGGTGGGTCATGGTAATAATCATTATCTTACTAACTTAGTAGGCCTAATATGGTTAGGATTGTTTATGAAAGATTTTGATTCAGAAGCAAGAAAATGGTTAGATGAAGGATTGAATAGGCTCCTTTCAGAGTTTGAATATCAAGTAAATGAAGAAGGAACAAACTTTGAGGCATCTATTCCATATCATAGGTTAGCAACTGAACTATTGCTAAGCACCACAATTTTATGCGAAAAAAATAACATTAAATTTGATTCAAATTATACGTTTCGGCTAGAGAAAATGTGTGAGTTTATTTTGAATTATACAAAAAATAATGGCTTAGCTCCACAAATAGGCGATGCAGACGATGGAAGGCTGCATATTTTTTCAAACTATGGACAGGAGGAAAAAAGGGATCATAGACATTTAATGGCAGTTGCTGGAGAGTACTTTAATAGAGATGATTTTAGAGAATGTGGAAAAAATTATAAATCAGAAGCATTATGGTTGACAGGTAGGGCTAAGAATTCTTTAGGGCTTAAGTCTCTAAAAGAGGTAAAGACCATAGGATATCCTCAAATGGGATACTTCATAATTAAAGATAATAGGGTCAATATACTTATAAGGTGTGGGGGAGTAGGACAGGCTGGAATGGGAGGACACGCTCACAATGACCAATTGAGTGTTGAGATTCAAATAGATGGAAATGATGTATTTATAGACCCTGGTACTTTTGTTTATACGGCTAATTATAAAACGCGAAATTTACTTAGAAGCACAGAACTTCATAA
Organism: Propionigenium maris DSM 9537; assembly: GCF_027925155.1. Taxonomy (GTDB): domain Bacteria; phylum Fusobacteriota; class Fusobacteriia; order Fusobacteriales; family Fusobacteriaceae; genus Propionigenium; species Propionigenium maris. The sequence goes on from NZ_BSDY01000011.1 coordinate 60,738, forward strand.
TACAGTGAGTATAGAAGGGTTAGAACAAAATCACATAGAGGAAAAAGCACTTTTTAAACTTTACGATCGAAGCAAGGCTAAATGTATTAAGTTTGAAAAGGAAGGTGAAAAAACCTGCTTTGAGGGATTGCATTATGGTTACCAAGAAAATCTAGGAGTAGTACACACCAGAAAAATAATCTACGATCCTAAAAATTATAAGATTGAAATCACAGACTCTATTAGTAATAATAAAGGCTTTAAAGCAAACTGGATTTTAGGTAGTGATGTAAAGGTAGAAAAGTTTGATGAAACTATAATAAAAACATCTGATGAAGTGACTATACAATGTAACAATGAATGTTTTTTAGAAGACGTGTTAGTTTCTCCTAGTTATGGAGTTAGTTTAGAAAGTAAAAAAATTGTGAATAAAGCCAAACAAGAAAATTATTTTGAAATTAAAATACCTGTTAGAAAAGAGGAATGTTAATGTTAAGTTGTCATAGCTGGTTAAAGAAAAAAATATTAATTATTGGTCCTTATCCTCCACCTATTGGAGGACTATCTATTCACATAAAAAGGTTTTGCGAATTTTTATTTTCAATAGGTGAGACAGACTTTGCGCTGGTGGATGACAGTAAAAACAATTCAATAAAAGATATAAATAACATGGATATTATCATTGGGAAGAGAAAGCTCCTTATACTTTTACAATTGTTGTTCATGAGCAGAAATAGGGTAATACACTATCATTCACATTCCTGGATTATGAGGTATATCTTAGTGAAAATTTGTAAATTGAGGAAAATAAAAATTTGCTTTACTTTCCATAGTTTTAGAGATGAAATTGATAGATTTAACTATTTTAAGAAAAAAATAGTTAAATGCGTTTTAGAAAAGGGAGACCATTTTATAGCAGTTAACTTACTTATAAAAGAAAAGTTAATAAAATATGGGTGTAGCCGAGAGAAGGTATCAGTCATTCCAGCATTTATAAAGCCTATTAATAATGAAAAATTTAAAATAAAAAAAGAGATTATGGACTTTATAAATAGTAAAGACAAGATACTTACAGCTAATGCATCTGGTATGAGGTTTTATGAGGGAGAAGATTTATATGGAATAGATATGTGTATAGAGCTTTTAGGACGTCTAAAAGTAAAAAGAAGGGAAAAGATTGGATTTATTTTTTTGTTGCCTCAAGTTGAGGATAGCGACTACTTTATAAAACTAAAAAAAAGAATAGAAGAATTAAAGATAAAAAAAGATTTTTTATTTATTACTGATAAAGTTGAGATGTATCCTATATTGAAGCAAAGTTCAATTTTTTTAAGACCGACAAATTCTGACGGTGATGCAATATCTGTTAGAGAAGCAATATCATTAGAAATAACATGCATAGCAAGTGATGTAGCAGTAAGACCTGAAGGAGTAATAAATTTTAAAACACGAGATTTGGATGATTTGGAAAAAATAACTAATAAAATATTAAATAATTATGATTATTATAAAGAAAAAGCAAAAAATAATGAATGCCCAAATTATGCAGAAGAAGGATATAAAGTTTATTCTAAATTATAAAATTTTACTTGAAAATATAAGATTTCTTAGGTTGTAAAAAATAGGAGTAAAAAATGAGAGCAGAAATAATTAGATGTAAAAAAGGTTTTTATAATTTAAAAGAAGATTGGGAAGCTTTGGAAAAAGAAGATGAAAATTTATCTTATTTTAATACGTTTGAATATAATTATCACTGGTTAAATAATTCAGGAATAGTAGATGATAATATTTATGTTATAGTTATTAAAGATAAAAGAGAAGCAATTTTAGGAATTGCACCTCTTTATATAAAGGTAGAAAGAAAAGTTTTATCTTTAAAAACATTAGCTTTTATGGGATGGGGAGATTATCTTAACATCATTTTAAAATCAAAAGATGTTAATAAGACAAAAGTCTTTAATTTTATATTAGAAAACATATTGTCAGAAACAACTTTATGGAATAGAGTTTCTCTTCAAAATATATCAATAGATACCGATTTAGCAAGAGTTATATTAAAACACCAAAATTATAATAAGAATTTTAAATTGCAAGTTGAAAATCCTAAAATTAATTTTTGGAAATATAAGAACTATAATGATTTCAGTTTGAAAAATATATCTAAAAGTACCAAAAATCAGCGTAATAAAATGAAAAGAGAAATAGAATACCTATTTAAAGTAGAAAAGAATCATGAAATAAACAGATATGTAGAAATAAAAGATACTCACACAAAGTTACAGATGAATATGATAAAAAATGATGGGAGAAAAGATCGAAGAACTTTATTTCAAATAGAAACGAAAGGTAAATTCTTAGAAGATCTCTATAATTCTTCAAAAAATATTATAAACTTTTTATTATTAGATAAAGAGAATAAGATAATAGCTTATGATTCTTGCTATATATACAATGATATATTGTATTCTTGGAATATAGCACATGACTTTAAATATAATAAATATAGACCTGGAAGAGTTATAAAACACGAAATAATGAATTATTGTTTTGAGAATAACATAAAATCGTATGATTTTGGATGTGGAAGATACCCATGGAAATTTGAGTGGACTCCAGAAATGAATTATGTCTATAAATTAGAAATTTGGAATAATAGTGATAAAAAGTCTAGGCTTTTAAAAAGCATGTTTAAATTTAAAGAGGCATTAAAATGTTTGAAATAGCATATAAAAGGTTAAAAAATAATAAGGTGCTATCGAGTGGGTTAGTATATTTAGCTTTTTCATTAGGTACGCAACTATTAGGGCTGTTTTATACTCCTCTATTAACGAATACCTTAAAAGTTTCTGACTACGGAATTTATAATCTAGTACTATCTCTTCAAGGAATTATTTCTATAGTATTTACATTATGTATAACAAGTGGTTTCTCAAGGTTTTATAACGATATAAAAGATAAGTCAAAATTTAAATATTCTATATTAAACTTCCTCTTTCTTATAGGTATTTTTAGCACATTGTTGATAATCAATTTCAGCAATATATTATCTAAAATATTGTTGGCAGAGACAGCAAACGGAGACAACTATATCATAATTTTATCATTGGCTTCTATGATAACAGGTTTTATTTCTGTTTACGAAGCAGAGTATATAATGGAGTTCAAGTCGCTTAAGGCATCAATTATTAATTTTTTAAGGATTTTTATACGTTTACTATTTATAAGTTATATAGTGTACTCCTACCAAGAATTAAGTGTTTTTTTGATCTTAAAGGTTCAATTAGTAATTGAAGTCATGATATTTATGACATTATTTTTGAAAGATATAAAAGGTTATAAACTTCAGATAGATATTGAAGAAATCAAAAAACCAGTGACTTTTGGTTTAGGACTTGTTTTAGGGCAGGTTTCAACCTGGATTTTAACATTAATAGACAGACGATTCTTAGTAGAGTATTCAGATTTTTCAGATGTAGGTATTTATTCTCTGGCCTATACAATAGGAATGTTAATTAACCCTGTATTATTAATACCGTTTAAAAAGATATTCACACCTTTTAAATTTAAGGTTTATGATCAAAGAGGAGGCAAGGAAAAGGTTATAGAATTTTTTAATTTCTATATTTTCTCAGGGATTTTTTGTGTTTTAGGTCTCTCTTTATATTCTAAGATATTAGTTACAATACTGGGAACAAAAGAATATTTAGAGGCAGTTAAAGTAGTTCCTTTTGTATCATTTTCTTATTTCTTATGGGGGCTCAATGAATTTTTTGGTTTGGGGCTGAATATTAAAAATAAAAGCTTGTTAAATTCCCTTTTAGCTGGTCTTGCAGCAATATTGAATATTATTTTAAATTTAATTTTAATACCTTTAATCGGAATTTATGGAGCAGCAATAGCAACTTTAATTTCATACGGGTTAACGAACATACTATATTATAAGTGTGGAAAAAAATATTATCACGTAAATTTTGAACTTAGTTATTTAATAAAGTATTTTTGTATATACATTTTTTTATACGGACTATATTCTATTTTAAATTTAAATCTATTAACAGAATTTATAATCAACATATTATTTGTCTTATCTTATTTTTTGATTTGTTTTAAATTAAGGTTGATAAGCATTGATAAACTAAAAAGAATGAGGATGTAAAGGTGATAGCTAAAGTAAAATTTATTTTAAAAAATGAAGGGGTAAGAGGAGTAATCTCTAGGCTAAAGGCAAAAGTATATCAGGATTATTTTTTATATGAGATAGACTTAAAAAACTTTTCAAAAATTGAAAGTTTTGAGATAAGAAAGATTGAGGATTTACATTTAAAGCTATTAATTTCAGAAAAAAATGAAGAAATTAGGACTGAAAAAATAAATAGACTTCAGCAGAGGCAGTTTAATAATGAAACTCAAGATTTTGTAATAATTGAAGCAGGCGCTATAGCAGGTCACTATGGATTAGCTTTTAAAAACTTAGAAAGTGATCCAGATATAAATAACGGTTTGGAATTTGGAAACGAAACTACTTATTTGTATGATGATTACACTTTTAAGAAGTTTAGGGGGAGGGGTTACCACAAAAAATCTATAGTAGACAGATTAATGCATTCGAAACAGAAAGGCTATAAAAAAAGTATTGTACTAATTTATTGTGACAATATAATCTCCCAAAAGTCTTATGAGAGATTAGGATTCAAAAAAAATAGAAAACTTTATGAAGTTAAAATATTAAAGAATAAATTAATATATGGTTCAAAACATCAAAAATAACAAGTTTATTTAATAAATAAAAGATTTAGGAGAGAGCTTATGAATGCAATTAGACTGTATAAATTTTCTAATTATCTATTCAAAAAGAAATTATTTAAAGCAGCTTTAGTTATTCAAAGTGTGAATAGAATTTTGAATAACTCACATATACCGTATAGTGTTAAAATTGGTGAAAACAGTAAGTTTGCCTATGGTGGCATAGGTGTAGTTATACATAGTAAAGCTATAATTGGAAATAATTGTATGATAGGTCAAAACACAACAATAGGAGGAAGAACAGGACATGGAGTAGCTCCTATAATAGGAGATAATGTTTATATAGCTGCAGGAAGTAGAGTTTTGGGAGGAATAAATATTGGGAGTAATGTAGTTATTGGTGCCAATGCAGTTGTAGTAAAAGATGTTCCTAGCAACTCAGTAGTTGTAGGAATTCCTGCAACAATAATTTCTAGAGATGTAGAGAAATTCAAAAAGGCAGGAATTATATGAAGATAAAAGTTTGTAAATGGAAAAACAATGCAAAATCTCCAGTAATGTTTATGGTAGATGATTTAGCTAATGTTTGGGTTGATCTTAGCGGAAACGGGAAAATTGATAGAGGTGAAGATTGGGGATACGCAAAATATGAAGAGAATTCATCGATCACTTTTTTAGAAGAGGAAATTTTAAATCAATTCCCAGATGTTAAAGTTAATTTCTATGTCCCTGTTGGAAAAAGAATAGGAATGGTAAGGGATTCTGATATATACATGTATTCTAATCCAATTAATGAAAACAAGTCTACAATTGAATTTTTTAGAAGTCTAAATAATGATTCGAGGTATGAATTATCTTATCATGGATTAACTCATGGAGAAGTTTATAATAAACCAGAGGATCAGAAACAAGAGTGGGAATGTTATTCTAGCTTGAATGAAGCCTTAGAGACAATTGATGCTGGAAAGGCGATATTCAGAGAAGTTACAGGAGAATACCCTAAAGGTGGAAAATACTGTGGGTACACTAAAGGTAAATATGGAGATGAAAGTATAGATAAATCAAACTTTTTATGGTGGAATAGGAATTTAAATTATATAAATGTCAAAAAGTATTGTGGAGACGATGATAATAAAATTACAAATTTTGATATAAAAATATTTGGAGAAAACAATGTTATTGATATTCCTTCGACATTGGGGGGGGATATTTTCAACACTAAATCGAGTTCACGTATAAAGACAGTGGTAAAAAGAATCCTAAAATTTTATATGGAGATAAAAGGAAAAAAAGAAATAGACTTCTTATTAAAAAATAACTTAGTGATATCTATTCAAGAGCATATATCACCTGCAAGAGATGATGGGAAAGTCCAAACGCCAAATATTTTTGATGACAAGGAAAGCCTAATAAAGATATTTAAGTATTTAAAAGATAAAAATGTTTGGTATTGTACTGGAACTGAATTGGCAAAATATGTCTCGGTAAGAGATAAGATAAAGATAGTAAAGAAGAATAATAACAGTTTTGCTTTTAGCGAAATAGATTTTAATGACAGAAAAAATCATGAAATAAGCGTGAAAATAGATTTGAAGTGCGATAAAATTATGCAGCCAAATAAAGTGATAGTTTCTTCAGTAAATAATATTTTTAATTTAGAAATTATGGAAGGGAACTATAAAATATTAGGTGATTAATTAAAGTAGGTGAGGAAAATAGAAAAAAAACAGAGTAAATTTTTATTGGATCTATTTGGTTTTATGGCAGTTTTTATTTTAATAATATTAATTATGCTAAAGCTAAAAAATGGGTATTTAAGCTTATTAGCCTCCTTAGTTATAAGTGTATGGGTTTTTAATATGTATTTTTCCTTCAACAAGTTGAAATCACGATTGATATTTATGATTTATCAAGTAACATTTTTCAATTTTTTGATGGGAGAATTCTTTTTTTCATTAATAAACAATGAAGAAATTGTTTTACATAATTTAACTATTGAAAGTTATGCCCATACTTTGATAGCTTTGTTATTAAGCTTGGGAATGACATTTTTAGGTTATACTTTAATCAAAGTCAAAAAAAATGAAAATTATATATTAAAAATAGGTGACAAAAAAAAGTTAAGTGATATTTATTTAGCCAGCTTGATAATGTATGTAATCTCATTTTTATCAAGAATGGCTATTTTAATTGAAAAGGGCAGGTTTGTAAGTGAGTTAGGATATTCAGAATATTACTTAAGTTATTCTTCTAACTTACCATTCATAATAAGTTTTTTTTCATCCTTTTATTATATAAGCTTTTATACGATTCTTTCCACGTTTCCAAACAAGAGAAAAACAAGGGTTTTATTTCTGATGGGGAGTATTGTTGCAGTGGTTTCACTAGGGTTTGGACAAAGAAATGGATTCGTTTTAGATATCATTTTAATGTTTATATATTTAGCTTTTAGAGAACAAACTGGTCAAAAATGGATTGACAGAAAAAAGATAGCCATAGGACTGATTTTGATCCCTTTAGTAATTGGAGGAATGCAAGATTTAAGTAACAAAAGGTTTGAAAAAAATATTTCGTCGAAGGAAGCAACCTTTAAAAAGGTAGAGAGTTTTTTTATATCTCAAGGTGGTTCCATTCATACAATAACTTATGGGTATCAGTTAAAAGATTATATTCCTAAACAAGATATAAAATATATTTTAGGTCCTTTAAGAGATTATTTGACACAAAATATAATAAGTCAAAAGTTGTTTGGATTTGAGAATTGGCAGCATGACCCAATAAAAAAAGCTACAAAAGCAGCTCTTTATGGTTCAACTTTGGCTTACATGTTATTTCCAGAAGGATACCTTGCAGGAAAGGGAATGGGTTCTTCTTATATCGCTGAAATATATCATGATTTTGGATATTTAGGGATAATTTTTGGAAGTCTTTTAATAGGAATGTCCTTAAAAAAGTTTGATAATTATAGTGTAAACAGCTGGTTTAAGTTTGTCTTTTTAATGCTAATAATAAGAAGAGTAATTTACTTGCCAAGGGATAGTGCTCTAGGCTGGATTAGTATTGTTTTTAGTATACCTAATATATTAGGTTTATTGTCAATAATATTATTAAGCAAGTTTATTAGTAAATTTAAAAAAAATATATAATAAGGAGATTTTTATGAAAAAAGTTAATATTATAGGATTAGGCTATATAGGGCTTCCTACAGCTCTTATGTTCGCTAAGAGTGGAGTAAAGATAGTAGGAACAGATTATAATAAGGAATTAGTAGCTTCACTTAATAGAAAGGAGCTTACCTTTGAAGAGGAAGGGTTGGAAGAACTTTTTGAATCAGCACTAAGCAATGGAATAGAGTTTTCCACAGAGTATCATAAAACAGATACATATATAGTTACAGTGCCTACACCATATATGAAAGATTCTAAGAAGTTAGATCCCAAGTATGTTATATCAGCTGTAAATTCTGTATTAGATGTCTGTGAAAAGGGAACTAAGCTTATAATAGAATCAACAATTTCACCGGGATCTATTGATAAAGTTGTTCGTCCTGAAATTGTAAAAAGAGGATTTGTAATAGGGAAAGACATTCATTTAGTTCATGCACCAGAAAGAATTATTCCAGGAAATATGATATATGAACTTGAATATAACTCCAGAACTATAGGAGCAGATAATAAGGAGATTGGTGAGGAAGTTAAAAAGCTTTATTCAAGCTTCTGTAAAGCAGATATAGTTGTAACAGACATGAGAAGTGCTGAAATGTCAAAAGTAGTTGAAAATACATTTAGAGATATTAATATAGCATTTGCCAATGAATTAGCTAAAATATGTAGAGAAGACGATATGGATGTATATGAGATAATTAAGATAGCAAATATGCACCCAAGAGTGAATATCCTTCAGCCAGGACCAGGGGTAGGAGGACACTGTATCTCAGTGGACCCTTGGTTCCTTGTAGGGGATTATCCAGATTTAACAAACCTTATACTAAATGCCAGAAAGATAAATGACTCTATGCCAGGACATGTATTAAAGAGGATCAGAGACATAATGAGAGAGCATAAAGTAAAGGATATCTCTGAGATTGGATTATATGGGCTTACATATAAGGAAAATGTAGATGATATGAGAGAAAGTCCAACATTACAGCTTCTTGAGAAAATGGATGAGCACTTAGCTTTTGGAGTGAAGGTATTCGATCCATTTATAAAAACCAAGCAGGTAGACAATCAATTTGTTAGTTTTGAGGACTTTGTAGATCAAGTAAAGATAGTGGTTGTAATGGTAGCCCACGATCATATCAAAGAAAATATAGAGAGAATCAAAGATAAATTAGTACTTGATACGAAAAATATCTGTACATTTGATTCAGCTTATAAATTATAATATTTTATCAGGGCAGATATTATATCTGCCCTGTTTTTAGGGGGAAGAATGAAGAAAAAGGTAATGGTAGTATTTGGGACAAGACCAGAAGCAATTAAGATGTGTCCTCTGGTAAAGGAATTAAAGACAAGAGAAGAGCTGGAAACGGTAGTTTGTGTAACGGGGCAGCATAGAGAGATGCTTGATCAGGTATTGAACGTATTTGATATTGTACCAGAATATGATCTTTCAATAATGAAGAAAAAGCAGACACTATTTGATGTGACAACAAATATACTGAATAAAATAAAGGAAGTGCTTGAAGAAGTAAAACCAGATGTAGTTTTGGTGCATGGAGATACATCTACAACATTTGTTACAGCACTAGCCTGTTTCTACCTTCAGATACCAGTAGGGCATGTTGAAGCGGGACTAAGAACATACGATATCTACTCTCCATTTCCAGAGGAATTTAACAGACAGGCAACGGGGATAATATCTTCATATAATTTTGCTCCTACAGAAATCTCAAGAGATAACCTTCTAAAGGAAGGGAAAGCTAATGAAAGCATATTTGTTACGGGAAATACTGCAATTGATGCGCTGAATACAACGGTAGATAGAAAGTATAATCATGAACTGTTTAACTGGATAGGTGATGACAGATTAATAATGCTGACTGCCCACAGAAGGGAAAATTTAGGAGAGCCTCTTCACAATATGTTCAGAGCGATTAAACGTATAGTGGATGAACATGACGATATAAAGGTAGTATACCCAATTCACATGAATCCACTGGTAAGAGGCGCTGCAAATGAAGTATTTGGAGAGCACGATAGGATAAAAATAATTGAGCCATTGGAAGTTGTAGATTTTCATAACTTCTTAAATAAATCATATATGATTTTAACGGATAGCGGGGGAATCCAGGAGGAAGCACCATCACTAGGGAAGCCGGTTCTTGTAATGAGAGATACAACTGAAAGACCTGAGGGAGTTGCAGCTGGAACTCTTAAGCTAGTAGGAACAGAAGAGGAAAGAATATATGGGACTTTCAAGGAATTATTGAATGATTCAGAAGAATATGAAAAGATGAGTAGGGCAAGTAACCCATATGGAGATGGTACTGCTTGTAAGCAGATAGCTGATGTTCTTAGTGAAAAGCTAGTGGGAATAAAGTTTAAGTCTAGTGAAAGCATAGGGGTTAAAAGAGCTTAATAATGTTCTCTATTTTCAGTTAACTTCTAAAATATATAGCTCTAAATTAGTAACCATCAGTCAAGAGAGAAGCATCTAAGTGTCTTCTAATAAAAGGGTACTATTGTAGAAAAAGTATTATAGCTATAACTAAGGAAAGATATAAAAATTTTATAGAGGTGTTTTGAATTTTTTCTTTAAGTTAAAGGAACCCCTAGAAAGCTTAAGAAAATAAGTGTTTTCATAAGAGATGCTGCTTATCAGATGTGGGTAAGGTCTTCTTTCTAGTGGTTTTGGAATCTACAACTAAATAACAAATTTATTGGAGAGATTATAAGGAGAAAATGATTGAATAAACTAGTCCTAGTTATTATATTTATTATTACATTTTGGTTTTCATCCAAGCCGGGGAACGAATCTATCAGTCAGTCGGATAAGATATTAGTTGCAGCAAAAATATTGACTGTGGAAGATCTGGCTATGAGGACAACAAAATATAGAGTATGTGACAAAATAATAAGAAAAGCGGCCCACTTCAGCCTCTACTTTATGGCAGGTATGGGAGCTTTTATTCTGACAGGAAGTGTTGGAAAAAGTGTTCTTATAGTATTTCTCATGGGAGGAATAGACGAATTCCACCAGTATTTTGTTCCCGGCAGGGGAGCTCAGTTTACAGATGTACTCATAGATACTCTGGGTGGAACTACTGGAGCAGTAGTAACAAAGTTAACAATCAGTAATTATAAAGTTTTAACAGCTAAGAGTAAAAAAGATGGAAGCTTAGAAAATTATAATGCCAGTAGATAATATAAAAAACAATTCAAAAGGAGCATACTATGTCGATACTTGTAACAGGGGGAGCGGGATATATCGGTTCCCACACAGTGGTGGAACTGCTTAACTGCGGTGAGGATGTTGTTGTTGTGGACAACTACTACAACAGCAAACCAGAGGTATTAAACAGAATTAGAGAGATAACGGGAAGAGAGGTAAAGTTCTACGAGGTGGATATCCTGGACAGGGAGGCTCTGGATGGGATCTTTGCTCAGGAGGAGATAGAGTCTGTTATCCACTTTGCTGCCTACAAGGCTGTGGGGGAGTCCGTGGAGAAGCCCATAGACTACTACTACAACAATATTACGGGGCTTCTTACTTTGACCGAGGTAATGAAGAAGCATCGTGTAAAGAATATAGTCTTCAGCTCATCGGCGACGGTGTACGGACTGAACAATATCTCGCCATTAAGAGAGGATATGCCCACAAGTGCAACCAACCCCTACGGAAGAACTAAGCTCATGGCCGAGGAGATCCTGAGGGATATCCATACCTCCGACAATGCATGGAATGTTGCCCTCCTGAGGTACTTCAACCCCATCGGTGCCCATGAGAGCGGTAGGATAGGGGAAAATCCCAATGGTATCCCTAATAACCTCATGCCGTATATCACCCAGGTAGCTGTAGGTAAGAGGGAGAAGTTAAGCGTATTTGGAAGCAACTACGACACCCACGACGGTACGGGAGTAAGGGACTATATCCACGTGGTGGACCTGGCTGTGGGGCATATTAAAGCTCTCAATAAGCTGAAGGAAGGGATAGGCTGCGAGGCCTACAACCTGGGAACGGGAAATGGTTACTCGGTGCTGGACCTAGTGAAGGCTTTTGAAGAAGCCAGCAGTGTGGAGATCAGATATGAGCTCACAGAGAGAAGAGCCGGAGATGTGGCTACCTGCTTTGCCGATGCAGGAAGAGCCAAGAAGGAGCTCGGATGGATAGCTGAGAGAGGGATAGCAGAGATGTGCAGGGACTCGTGGAACTGGCAGAGAAAAAACCCAGAGGGGTACTAACCAGAGTTGAGAGAGCGGATTAATTGATAATTGACAATGTACAAAGGACAATGAGAAAAGTAATGGATAATTTATAATGTTCAATGTACAATTAAAAAATAGTAAAAAGCATCTAAAAGGTTTTCATTGTTAATTGTCAATAGTAAATTGTACATTATCTTTTATCTGGGGTGGTTTTATGAAATCTGACAATATAATCGAAGAGAAAACTTTCAATTTAGCTTTAAGAATTATAAAGCTATATAAGTATCTTGTTCAGGAGAAAAAGGAGTATATAATCTCCAAGCAGATAATGAGGAGCGGAACAAGTATTGGGGCAAATGTTGCTGAGGCTTTAGAAGCCCAAAGTAAAAAAGATTTTATTGCTAAGATGAGTATAGCATTAAAGGAAGCTAATGAAACGAAGTATTGGTTAAGACTTTTGATTGCCTCAGAATATATAGAAGACAGATCGGGGAAAAGTTTGAAGGATGAAACTATTGAAGTCATCAAAATACTTACAGCAATATTAAAAAGCAGCAGAAAACATGAAATTAATGTATAGTGGATAATTTACAATGTAAAATTAGAAAAGATAGGAACTTAACTGTACATTATGAATTTTAAATTCTCAATTAAAAAGAGGCTCAGCCTCTTTTTTTTGTTGAAGAGAAAATGTATAGAGATTAAAGAAGGTAAAGATCTTGATTTTTATTAAATTATACATTCTACATTGTCAATTATAAATTGAGTTTTGAAGCGTCTTTGTTAACTCTCAACATTTTGAGTAGGAACGTATTATGCCTCCCCATTTCCATCCTGAGGCCTAGGAGAGAGGCTGCCCTTGTGATTGCACCTCTGATTTCTAAGAGTTCCTCTGAGAGGCTTGTTCTGCGCCTTTGAAATAATAACATTAAAACCGAACTAATGAACATTTTAATGAAAGGACTGTATTATGCCTCTAAAGGCATAATACAGTCCTTTTTTAGGTATTTTCTGCCCTAACTAACAGGGAACCTTACCCGGTAGAGATACCGCCTGCTCATAGGGTTTATACGTTCCCTTGTGAGGAAGCCCTTCCTCTCCAGCTCCCTCAGGGCGGATTTCACCATCTGCCGGGATCCACCCATCCTCACGGCCACCCTTGTGGGGGAGAAGTGAAACTCTCCCTCTCCTCTCAGAAGAAGGTAGAGAAGGAGGAGCTTTGATTTGGCAGTGAGGTCGGTCCTGCTGAAGACATCACTGTAGACATCCTTCGAGCTATTCTCCACTATGATCATCTTTTTCCACCTCCTCGCAGTTGTCGATGAGTGTTTTCAGGAAGAGTAGGCAATGTGGTAGAGGAGCTCATACTTATCCCCGTAGATACCGTCTCTGATGCTCTGAAAGGTGAGCTTTTCCAGGTGGAAGAACTCCCCGCCCACCCTGGATGTGTGGGTGGGGACCACCCTCTGCCTGGCCCTCATGAACCTCTCCCAGTAGGGACTCTCTGTGAGGATGTTTTCGGGCTCCTCCAGGACGATTTCAAAGGCAGGCAGCCAGTCCTCCACGATCCTCCTGCAGACCTCCCCTGCGGGATATGTCATAGCAGGGATCTTCTGTACCTCTATGAGTCTAAGGTAGTGAAAGAGCTCGTGGTTCTCCACCACCTCCCTCCTGTACCTTCTTCTCCGGATACCTGTTAGGAGGGGGAGGGCAAACTCAGCTGCCCTCACTACCTCTGTTACTCCCACGCTACACCTCTGTATAGTTGTCGATATAGTACTGGAAGGCCTCTGCCTCTATGAGACGGATATCCAGGTTGGCCAGGGTGGTCTCTGCCCGGTCTATCTCCTTCTGGATGATATTCCTCCAGGTGGGATAGTCGGGGTAGGGGGAGTAGGATGGCATGGGGTCCCCTGCCACCTCCTTACCGTTTATCAGTTCCAGAGTGGCCTTGTCATCTGCAATCTCCCTGAGGTAGGAATCCCTCTTTTCATTGGTCCTTGATATCCTTCCTATGGCCTCGCTTAAAAGAACCTTCTTTTCCTCAAGTGTCATATTAACACCTCCATTTTTGTAAAAAACGATAGGTTAACACAGCCAGTATCTCCTCAGGTAGTCTGCTGCTTCTGAGAGCCTGATATGGTATACACCTCCCACCTTGTGTGCCTTGAGTTTATTTCTTCTGATGTGTCTTCTGATTGTGGCGGGGTCCACACCCAGAGCCTCAGCCATCTCCACAGTTGAAACTACCTCTGCTCCCAGTCCCGCCAGTTTTCTCTGAACATAACCGATTCTAAGCACCTCCCGGTTAAAAATGATTCATCAGCTGATGTATTAGATTATTCCCTATAAAAATCACCATTGCAACACTTCAGAACTATTTGCACCCATACAGGCAAGATTATATAATGAACAATGATTTGGTCAAACTTAAAGATCCTTAAAATTAGTTAGATACTTTTGTCTTGATACAAAAGTATCCAAAAAATCAAGTCTTCCGGGAAATGTCTTTATAAGTAGGAACATAGTTTCCATTGCTCTCCTGGGCTCTCTACAGAGCCTGAAGAAGTTAAACGCAATGACGTAGTTTCTTAATGTGTCGCCAGACGACTACCTGCAGACAGCCATTTCAACTCAAAAAATTAATTCGTGTAAATTAGTGGAATTCGTGACTGATGTTAAATTGTCTCTGCGTCGAGGGGATAATGCTTAAAAATGGGAACCACGAATTACGCGAATAGTCACGAATATAAAAGTAACAGGTTTATTGGTGAAAATTAGTGTTGGTTGGTGGCAAAGATTAAGGTCTACCTTTAGCCACCAATACCTATCAAATGTGTATGGCATATTCTGTGGAAGTATTATAAGGACAAAACCTCTCTAGAAGGTCATGAATAACCCCCTTCTCGTGTATGTACTTCCCCCTTAGCAAGAAGAGTGTTCATTTCTTGTCATGACACAAGAAACGAACCAAAGAAGGTCTAGCCCTACGTAATGTCTTCTGGGTAAGTTATTAATATCTGACCTTTGATAGCTACAATCATAACTCTGTAAGAGAATAATAATGTAAAACGTTATGATAAACTTAATTTGTTTAACGGTCTAGTGGGAGTTTAAAGTACAAGGTTATATCGACTACTTCGGACACTTTTGAACTTAGAAGGAAATTCGTGATAATTCGTTGTAGTTATTAAGATTTTAAAGGATTTCTCTGAGAAACTCTGTGAGCTCTGAGCCTCTGTGTTGAAGGGCTTTATAGTTTAAATTATATAAATGAAAAAAGGAGGAAGCTCTCGATGAGAGCCGCCTCCTCTTATTTTCTTTTAATTATCAGTTCCTCTACAGACCTCTTGGGAACATAGTGGATATTTTCCTCGTCCCTGTAGTAGGTAGTGTCACCCTCTATAGCCTCTACAAGCCTTACCTCCTCATTGGGTTCTCCCAGGGCAATGAGGATCTCCACACTGTATCTGTCCTCTATATCCAGGATCTCCTTCACCTTAGCCTTGTTGAAGGCTCCCAGGAGACATCCTCCATACCCCATCTCAGAGGCTCTCAAGAGGATATTCTGCGCTGCCACTCCCATATCGAAGTAGAGGAGGGGTTGATTGAGAAAGAGCTCTGAATCTCCGCACATAACGATGTAGGCTCTCGGAGATTCCTCAGCAGTGGGATTCCACTCGATGGCTCCAGCCCATGCAGTGTGCGGGAAGATCTCACTGCAGGTAGCCCTATCTGTAACCAGAGCGTACTTTATCCCCTGGAGGTTTCTGGCAGCTGCTCCCAGCCTTCCGCACTCCATCATCTCGGTCAGTTCCTCCTGGGAGATCTCCTTAGAAGTAAAGCTTCTGTAGGATCTGTTTTTAACTATTAGGTCTTTAATCATTGGCACTCTCCTTAATTAACAAATTAAATGCTCTTAGTTTAAAAAATCTTTTTGTCACGAATTACACGAATTTTCACAAATTTATAGAACCACTCTTTGAAACTCAAGGCTATCTTTGCCAAAGTTTAAAATTATACCTAACTTTATACCAGTAGCCTTTAAGTAGTTTGCAGTTTGAGCCTTATGTTTAGAAGATATCTCTGAAACACACTTTAATTCAAGAATTATTAAATTATCAACTACTATATCAGCAATATAACTTCCAATTATTTTATCTCTGAAATGTATGTTAATAGGCTCCTGCTGATTGGCACTAATACCACTCTCTTCAAATAAAACCATTAAAGCATTTTCGTAGACCTTTTCTAAAAAACCATATCCCAATTCCTTATGTACAGTCATAGCCAGACCGATTATTTTATAGGAAAGGTCCCTATAGATTATATTATCCATGACTAGCTCCTTTAAAAAATTCGCGTCAATTAGTGAAATTCGTGACCAGTTTAGTTTTATCCTTATCTTATTTCCTTTAGCTTCTCTCTTTTAGTTAGTATTCCTATCATTGCAAGGGATACCCCTATTAGAATCAGGCTTATCACGTGGGGAGCTCTGAAGCCGAAGAACATAAGGTCCTCCGATCTGAAGAAGCTCACAAAGGTTCTTATCAGGCTATAGAGGATAACATAGATCCACCAGGTAACTCCCTCGGCGTAGTTCTTCCTTCTCATGTAGAACCATAGGAATAGAAATGCCATGAAGTTTAGCCCAAGCTCATAGAGCATAGCAGGATGCAGGGGCTGGTTTGGAAACTCCGATCCTGCCGGAGAGGAGTTTGGGAAGACGATCCCCCAGGGTACAAGCTCCTGAAACTTCATCTTAGCCTCAGTCCCCATAGCCAGGTATTCACTGTACCACGAGTAGAACTGTGGCTTTAGGGTAAAGATAACACGCCATGGTGTATAGGTGGGAACTCCGTGGACCTCACCGTTGGCAAAGTTACCTATCCTTCCCAGGGCCTGTCCTAAGATGAATGGAGCAGCTGCGATGTCACCAAGCTTCCACATACTTACCTTGTGACGCTTGGAGAAGAGGTAGGTACCCACTATTCCTCCTAGGATTCCTCCGTGGATAGCCATTCCTCCATGCCATACTGCAGGGATCTCCAGGGGATTGGAGAGATAGTAGGATAGGTTGAAGAGGACATAGTAGAGCCTTCCCCCAATAAGTCCCGATACCATAGCCACCATGGCATAGTTCTCAATAAATGCGGGATCCAATCCCTTCTTCTTGCCGTGAATCTTTCCGAGCTCTATTCCCACCAGAAGGGCCAGGGCGTACATGAGGCCATAGTACCTCACCTCAAAGCCTCCTATGGAAAATAATACTGGATCCATAAATATTCCTCCTTAAAGTAAAACTTATTTATTTTAAAATTATAAAATACTGAAATTTGTGTGCGTTTCTTATATTCTTTTAGATAATCAGCGTGAAGCTGTATGAATATATTTAAGTTAAATTAATAGTTATAAAATTTTTATATCACTCCCTAAAGGGAGCGAGTTCATTTCTTGTTATGACATACCATTCTTCTAAAGTTTACTAAAGTAAACTAAGAATAAAGGCAAAACGAACCAAAGAAAATTCGATACTTTTGTCTTGATACAAAAGTATTCAAAAAATCAAGTCTTTCGGTAAATGTCTTTCTGAGTAATTCAGAGTCTTCATTGCTTTTCTAGACTCTCTACAGAGCCTAAAGAAGCAAAACGCAATGGAGTATGCTTTTGAAGTGAAGTCCGACGACTACCTGCAGACAGCATTTAAATTTAAAATTCTTAATTCGTGTAAATATTACTATAATACTTTTACATTCATACATTAGTGTAATTCGTGGCGAGGGTTTAAAGCTTTTTATAGGCCGACTGCAGATAGTCGTCCAGCTTCACTTTCATCCTTGCTTCGTTTCGTCAAACAGAATAGGTACTATCTATCCCACTAGCTCTTAATTTATGAAATAAATTTTAGAGATATGGGAGTTTGTTTATCTAGAGCCTATAAAAGAAACGGAAGCCTTGTTATACCTCAAAAGACTATTATCGGAAGTCTTGAACTTCGTGGAAATCAAAGAGTCATAAGATGACGACTATGATTTGCCGCAACGCAATGTTTCTTTGCGTTGATACGTTAATGAAACAACGTTAATTACTTTAACGTTGCGGGAAAGTATAGCAATTAAAATTGCTTACTTTCCACGAGACAAAAGGTACGAAACATTTTTAATTACTAACCCCCGTAAAAGACTTATTCCTAAGTATATAATTTCCCCTTACTAAGAGTAAATATAGGATTAACACTAACAAAGAACACAAATTTATGATATAGTCTGTGAAACTGTTAAAATCTGAACCCTCAATGAACAGGGTCTCAGAATTTCTTTAAGAGATCTGAGCGCTGTATTCTTTTTGAGATTATAACACAAAAAAAAACTAAAATTAAGAAAGGAAAAAACTTTACGTAGGGAATATATTAACTATGTATTGGTATTTTTCTGAAAAATGTGGGTGTGTAAAGTTATAATTTACAAAAAAACCTTATAAAAATACTAAAGTTTGTTGAAATTTAACATTTTAGGCCGATTTTAACAAAAATTCCTTGTTTTAAAGTGGTTTTTTTGTTATTATTTTAAATAAATATTTGTTTCAAAATACTTGAAAAAACAATTAAAATTTTAAAATAGCTTAAGGAGGTATTGTGATGCACAATATAGTGAATGTCACTGATAAAGTTTATTGGATTGGAGCCAATGACAGAAAAACTGAGAGATTTGAAAACTACATGCCCCTACCAATGGGAGTAGCTTATAACTCATATGTTCTTGTGGATGAGAAGACTTGTCTTATAGATACTGTAGAGTTTGGAGTAGAGGGACTTTTCATGGAGAAGCTTGAGGAAGCACTTGACGGAAGAGATCTTGACTACATTATAGTAAACCACATGGAGCCAGACCACTCTGGTGCCCTTAGAGATGTAATGAAGAAGTACCCTAACGCACAGATCGTAGGAAACAACAAGACATTCCCAATGATCAAGGCATTCTTCCACGACGCAGATGAGTCAAAGTTCTTTGTAATAAAGGAAGGAGACATTCTAGATCTTGGACACCACAAGCTGACTTTCGCTATGGTACCAATGGTACACTGGCCAGAGTCTATGGTAACTTACGATACTACAGAGAAGATACTTTTCTCTAACGACGCTTTCGGAAGCTTCGGTGCTCTAAACGGAGGAATCTTCGACGACGAGGTTAACTTCGACCACTACGAGGATGAGATGAGAAGATACTACTCTAACATCGTAGGTAAGTACGGAATGCAGGTACAGAACGCAATAAAGAAGCTGGGAGGACTTGAGATCAAATATATCTGTCCGTCTCACGGAATTCTTTGGAGATCAGATGTAGCTAAGGTAATCAGACACTTTGACTACTGGTCAAGACTTGAGCCAGAGGCAGAGGGAGTAGTAATCGTATACGGATCTATGTACGGAAACACTGCTAAGATGGCCAATGCAATAGCTACAGAGCTTGGAAAGCAGGGGATCAAAGAGGTTAAGGTATACGACGCTTCTAAGACAGATCACTCATTCATCATCAGTGATATCTGGAAGTACAAGGGGTTAATCATCGGATCATGCTCACACAACAACGCAGTTTACCCTAAGGTACAGCCGCTTCTACACAAGCTGCAGAACTACACTCTAAAGAACAGATACCTTGGTATCTTCGGAAACATGATGTGGAGTGGTGGAGGAGTAAGAGGAATCGAAGCTTTCTCCGACGCACTAAACGGACTGGAAGTAATCGCTGACCCTGTAGAGGCTAAGGGTAACCCTACAAAGGAAGACTATGAAAAGCTTGAGCTTATCGCACAGAGAATGGCAGAGAAGCTAAAGGAAGACAGAGCATAGTTAGAGCTATAATTTGATTTTAAGACCTGAGGAAACTCGGGTCTTTTTTTTATTAAAAATTGTTATAAATATAGTTATTTTAATAATTACACAAATAATTTTGTACTTTCTTTGCTTGTCCAAAGAAAGTACCCAAGAAAGGACACCTCTTCTTAAATGTTTCATAAGTTTAATTATTATTATACGACCTTTAGTAGCTACAGTCCTCGCTTCGCTGCGGAACTTATTCTGTTGTGCGGTCTAGTTAAATTTCAAAGTACAAAGCCATATCAACTAAGAAGAGGACTTCTCTAATCTTAATTCGTGTAGATACTTCCATAGACTTCTGCTGTCAAAATTCGTGTCCATTCGTGTAATTCGTGACAGAGGTAAGGTTTAAAGCTTTTCTCTGTGAGCCTCTGTAGTCACCGATCACTTCTGGGGTATGTGCTTCCCCCTTGTTAAGGGGGGAAGATAAGGAAGAAGACCTTGTAACTGCGAATTATGCTAATGGCCACTGATATAAAAGTAATAGGTTATTGGTGAAAATTTATAGATTTAAGTTTTTAATTTTGAATTCAAAATCTTTTTTTTTGCCACGAATTAACACGAATTTTCACTAATTCTATAGTATGCATTATGGATTCATTCTAAAAATGTAAACTAATGATGATGGAATCTCAGAATTGCCTATGGCAATCTGAGTACTGGTAATTATGCTCAGAAGCTCCTTCGCTAATTCTCCGCAATTGGTGTTGATTGGTGAAGATTAGTGGCAAAAATATTATATTTTAAACTTTCTTAACTCCTTACTCTATCTGAATTAAAATCTTAATTCGTGTATATGCTTCCACAGATTCCTACTTTTATAATCTGTGTCAATTCGTGGCAAATGTTTGAGGTTTTTTATAGGCCGACTGCAGATAGTCGTCTAATTTCACTAACTATCTCTGCTTCGTTTCGTCGAACTTATTAGGTTCTATCTATCCCACTAGCTCTTAATTTATAAAATAAATTTTAGAGATATGGGAGTTTGTTTATCAAGGATCTGTAAAAAGAAACGCTATATATGTTAAACCTTCAAAGACAATTATCGTAAGTCTTTTACAGAGTTCTTAGTTTGTGAAATAAACTTTAGAAATCTGGGAATGCCCCTTGCTTGTAAACTTTGGGCACCTTTATTTCAAGAGAAAGGTGCGAAACATTTTTCTCAGTGAACCTTTGCGAACTCTGAGGCTCTGTGTTAAAGGGTTTTTCTTCATTAAGCTTTTGCTTTTATAATCTGTGTCAATTCGTGGCAAGTATTTGAAGTTATCTTAAAGCAACAACCGTACACTTAAAGGAACTCTCTTAATTTGGAGTATGGTACTATGAGAAATTTAAATAAAAAAATGAAGATGAGGACAGGGATATTCACTCTTTCTTTGAAGTTATTTAAGGGGAGGTAGATCAGGCAATTGATATAAGTGAATATCCGGGGACCTGGGTAATTGAACTACTAATATAAATTAATATAATTAAATAGGGGAAAAAATTGAGAAGGGAGGAGGAACCAATGAAAAAGTGGCTGCCAATAGTATTGATGATATTTTTAGTTTATGGAATAAGTTTACAGGCAGAGATGAGAAGGGAAAGTTTTGAAAAAAGAGATCTTAGAAGTGGTGTGGTGTACCTTATTGGTGAGGAGGAAGCCTATACAGGTATCCTTATAGGTTACTTTAACAAGGATCAGGGAATGAAGTGTTCCATGACCTATAAGGACGGTCTTCTCCACGGGGAAAGAGTCCTCTACTATAAGAATGGTATCATAAAATCAAGGGAGAGCTATGCAAAGGGGCATAAGGACGGAGTTACATACCTTTACTACGAAACTGGTCAGCTTATGTCAAAGATAACCTATGTTGCCGGTAAGAAGAATGGGGAGAAGGTCCACTACCATAAAAACGGAGAGGTAAAGGCGAGAACCGTCTATAAGAATGGTAAGAAGGAGGTAGCTTCTGCAAAATCTGAGGCAGCAGAGGCTACAGAGAAGGAAGTAGTAGCTAGATAAAGGAATAAAAGCGCTGATTGTACCCATACAATTGACGCTTTTTTTATTTGGAGGATTGGGGAAAGGTGTGATAAAAAATTAATATTGAAAACAATAAAATAGGGGGAGAAAAGTGAAGAAGTTATTATCAGTATTATTGGTGGTATTTATGTGCAGTATGGCAGCAGCTGCAGAAAAATTAAATGTTGGTCTTGTAATGTCCAGTGGGGGACTGGGAACAGGATTCAACCAGATGGCTTACTCAGCACTGGAGAAGCTGGAAGAAGAGGGAAGAATAGAGTTTAAGTATGTGGAGCCTGTGAATGTAAGTGAGGATCTGGAGTACCTGAGAGATTTTTCCAACAGCGGTGAGTATGATCTTATAGTTGCCATGGGAAGTGTAGTGGCGGAATCTTTAAAGGAAGTAGTAAAGGACTATCCAAATCAGAAGTATGCTCTGATAGGTGCCAGCCTGGATCTGGATAACACCATTACAATTGATTTTGCAGAGCATGAGATGTCCTTTATGGCGGGAGCTCTTGCTGCTATGATGAGTGAAAACAAGGCGGTGGGAACTATTCCTGCTATGGATACAAAGTCCTTTAACAGATTCAAGAACGGGTTTAGACAGGGAGCTCAGTATGTAGAGGGAGATATCAAGGTATTAAACACATACATGCCTACTACAAGCAGCAACCCGTTTAATGATCCTGTAACTGGTAAAAATATTGCTCAGATGATGATGGACAGGGGAGCAGACGTAATCATGCATGTAGCTGAGGGAAGCGGAAGAGGCCTCTTTGAGGCAGCAAAGGAGAATGGAACCTATGCTATAGGCTGTGATGTGGATGAGGATGGAGAGATTCCTGGAACTATCCTTACCTCTGTAAGAGTAAGAATAGACAATGCTGTATACTCTCTGGTAGAGGATCTTATGGTGGGAACATTTAATCCAGGTTACAGAATGGAGGGGCTGGCAACAGGAGCTGTATCTCTTACAGACTTTAACTACACAAGGGATATTATAGGTAAGAAGAGATTAGCTCAGCTGGAGCAGATCAAGGATGATATTGTAGCTGGAAAGATAGTTGTGAGTCAGTAGAAAAAAAGAGGGGATGCCCTCTTTTTTTCTTTACTAATAGTTTTAACTTCAAATTCATTTTGTACTTTCTTTGCTTGTCCAAAGAAAGTATCCAAGAAAGGACACCTCTTCTAAAATGTTTCATAGGTTTAATTGTTACTCTACGACCTTTGAAAGCTACAGTCCTCGTTTAATGGCTCAACTCATTAGCTCATAACTGCGGAACTTATTCTGTTGTACGGTCTAGTTAAATTTTAAAGTACAAAGCTATATCAACTTAGAAGAGTATCTTCTTAACCTCAATTCGTGAAAATGATTCCCCAGATCCTTGCTCCCATAATCTGTGTCAATTCGTGGCAAAAATTAGATTCAAAGATTTTCTCTGTGAATCTTAGTGTGCTCTGTGGCTCTGTGTTGAGGGGCTTTTGTTCGTTCTTGTCTTGACACAAAAGGTACTTAAAAAATCAAGTCTTCCGGCAATTGTTTCCTTTAGGGAATCCAGGATTTTCATTGCTCTCCCAGACTCTCTACAGAGCCTGAAGAAGTACAGACGCAATGAAGTAGACTATCATTGTGAAGTTGGACCACTGCCTGCAGACAGCCATTTAAACCTGAATTCGTTTAAATACTGCTACAGATTTCTACTATCAAAATCCGTGTCGATCCGTGGCAACTGTTTGATTTTTTTATCTTTATTAGTGCTAATTCGTGTAATTCGTGACAAAGTCTTGTAAATCAAGGAGTCAAAATATTGACGACTATGATTTCCCGCAACGTTTTGATTTTTAAACGTTGTTTTTTTTAGATTTTCTCTGTGAATCTTAGGGTACTCAGCGGTCCAGATGTTGATACTGTAATTTCATAACACTATCAAAACATCTGCATAAATTCAACTAGAGAGTTAATCCTTAACTCTAAGTTTCATTTATCTGGGGTGAAGGGTTTAGGTTTTATTGGTGTCAATTCGTGGTAAGGATTGTAATCTTTGAATTTTATGCAGTGAATAATTAAATAGATGGGATTTTGTTATATATTTATGCGAAATTAATTTTTTTATGGTTTTTTTGAAAAAAATCATTGCAAAAGTTTTTTAGCTGTGATATTATTAATTTGTTCAAGAGAAACGGAGCATAGCGCAGCCCGGTAGCGCACCTGCCTTGGGAGCAGGGGGTCGCAGGTTCAAATCCTGCTGTTCCGACCATTAATATTTTACATGTATGCGGGAATAGCTCAGTTGGTAGAGCGTCAGCCTTCCAAGCTGAATGTCGCGAGTTCGACCCTCGTTTCCCGCTCCAATAACTCTATGAGTTATGAAAGAAATAAGTGCATTATGCATTTGCCACTGGAAAAGATTAAAATCTCTTCCAACTGACGAAATTTTTAAGAATGATTTTACATCATTCGCCAGAAAATTTGTCAAGTTCTTTGCGGGGGTGGCGGAATTGGCAGACGCGCTAGACTTAGGATCTAGTGTCTTTGACGTGGGAGTTCAAGTCTCCCCCTCCGCACCATTTACTTTATAAAAAGTATATCGAATGAAGTAAATTCCTTCTCAACTTTTTATAAGTAAAATATAATAATAAAAACATTTAAGGGCAGAGTAACTTAAGCTCTTTTTTTTATTGATTTATATTTTTAGAAGTAAAGAATATAGAATAAACCTTAGATTGGAGTAAACCCGATCTTTTTTATTTCAGTAAATTAATAAAATCTAATACTCTTTAGATTAAAGGAAGTGTAGGTAGATTGTTAAGTGCAAACCTTCGCACCAAATCTCAGAAAATTAATTACTAAAAGACATTTAGAGACTATTATTTAAAAAGACGGGATCTACTCCCGTCTTTTGTTTTATAAGGTGTTAAATTTAAAACATTAATTCGTGGAAATGAATCCGTAGACCCCTACTTTCATAATTTGTGTAACGCTGTGAGCGTAACGAGGAAGTCCCCTTGGGGGCTTCACGATAAGTGTCTGAATCTTTAGATCTAATCTGCGGCTAAAATCAAAATCCTTTTTGCCACGAATTAACACGAATCTTCACTAATTTTGAAAGCGTTTTATCTAGTTAATGCTTAAGCTTTTGAAGCTTATAATTGACCTTATCTATAGAACGGTCTAGGAAGCATTCTGAGTACAAGATTTTATCAACTTAGAGGAGGAACTTCTTAACATTAATTGGTGGAAATACTTCCACAGGTCCTTACCTTTATAATTTGTGCAATTCGTGGTAAATTTTAGGTACTAATCTTAAACCTGAAGATACGTTTCTCCACATGAAAATACAATTAATAATCCTACTTGTTACCGCATCTTGAGCACACCTCATTTGTGAGTTTATCCCCTCTGACATACTCAGCAATATTTTCCAACGTAACCATAGCTATTGCCTCCAGGGCTTCCCGGGTGAAGAAGGCCTGGTGGGATGTGATGAGAACATTGTTGAAGCTGAGAAGCCTTGCCAGAATGTCATCCTCCACTATATCTGCAGAGAAGTCCTCAAAGAAGTAATCTCCCTCCTCCTCATATACATCTAAGGCTGCTGCCCCCACCTTCTTATCCTTCAGAGCCTCTATAAGGTCAATGGAGTCAACAAGAGCTCCCCTTCCTGTATTGACTATCATGACACCGTCCTTCATGAGCTTCATGCTATCCTCATTTATCATATACTTGGTCTCTGCTGTAAGGGGACAGTTCAAGGAGATGATATCCGACTCCCTGTAGATGGTATCCAGGTCTACAAACTCAAAACCTATCTCCCTGGCAACATCATAGTTTGGATAGGGATCATAGGCGATAACCCTCATACCGAATCCCTTGAGAATCTTCATGAGGACCTGGGCGATCTTTCCAGCCCCAACTATACCAGCAGTTTTGTTGTACAGGTCAAACCCCTGCAGACCATCCAGAGAGAAGTTGCCGTCCCTGGTTCTCAGATAGGCCTTGTGGATCTTTCTGTTGAGGGTAAGGATGAGGGCAACAGTATGCTCGGCAACTGAGTGGGGAGAGTATGCAGGCACCCTCACTATCCTCAGCTTATCCTTGGCATAGCTCAGGTCCACATTGTTGTAACCGGCGCATCTAAGAGCCACAAGCTTTACCCCGGCTTCCACAAGACCATCTATTACCTCTCTGTCCAGTGTATCGTTAACAAAGGCGCAGACTACGTCATATCCCCTTGCCAGGTCCACGCTTTCAGAGGTAAGCTTATCCTTAAGGAATTTCAGCTTAAAGCCAAACTCCTGGTTGTGCTGGGCAAAGGATTCCCTGTCATAGGGTTTTGTATCGTAAAAGATTATCTTCATATCTGGACCTCCATATTCCTGATTTGTTATATAAAGAATTATATGACAAATACAAACAAGATGCAAGAGGGGAGAGCTTATTTGGTTTATAAGTTTACTTTTTATAATATTCTTTCTTTTAAAAACAATGTTATAGTTTTTTCTTTATTTCCTTGAAGAAAGAAAATCAAGAATTCGATACCTTTGTCTTGATACAAAGGTATCCAAAAAATCAAGTCTTCCGGCAATTATCTTTATAAGTAATGACGTGGTTTACATTGCTCTCCTGGGCTATCTACAGAGCCTAAAGAAGCGAGACGCAATGAAGTAAAATTTTAAAGTGAAGTCCAGCGACTGCCTGCAGACGGCCACTTCTATTTTAAGCTTTTATTCGTGGAAATACTTCCAGAGATTCTTACCTTCATAATTTGCGAAAATTCGTGGTAGATCTTTAAGTTTTTTTTAATTGCAAATAAAAAGAGCTCTTAGAATCTCTAAAAGCTCTCCTTTAATCTAATATAATTTAATCTATTCTGTGTCCGTTTTCATAGTGGACCCTTTCATCCACCTCTCCCTTGTTGTTGTAGAGGATGAACTCTCCGTGCTTACGATCCTCCTTGTAGTGGCCTACAGTTTCTATCTCACCGTTAGGGTAGTAGGTTGTCTTTTCTCCCTCTCTCATCCCCTTAACATAAAACTCCTTGAGGGCCATCTTGCCAGTTTCGAAGTACTTAAACCTCTCTCCCTCCTTGAGTCCTTCCACATAGTTTCTCCTGCACTTGATCATTCCGGTTTCATAGTATGTGATAGCTTCTCCGTGGGGTACACCTTTTTTAAATGTCTTCTTACTCATCATCCTTCCATTGGGATAGTAGACTGTAACTTCACCATTTTTTTCCATTGTTCTTCCCCCTTTATATATTTAGAGTCAGTGAGTGAATTATTAGCGAATTCTTTTGTGGATAATCCATATCACGACTAGCTTATTCATCTCTTTATTTAGAGATAAATTATAATCACTAATATATTTATACCCTACTCCTGGAAAAATAAAAAATTTTTATTAAAGTACACTCTGGTGAAGGAGGGCTCTTCTTTAAAGAAAAAGCTTGCATCTGATACTAATTAGTATTATAATTTCCTTGTTATGAAAGTATATAGTAAGGACGAATGGAGAAATTTAAAACTTCTTGTTACCTTTTCAAGGTGTTACTCCTCTGTAAACCAGAGGATATACCCAGATATAAAGGCTCAGGGAGTTACGGAAACCCAGTTTTCAGTATTGGAACTTTTATATCACAAGGGAGAATTCACAATAAAGGAGATAATAGAAAAAACATTTTCCTCTGGGGGAAATATGACTGTGGTAATCAATAACCTACTCAAGGAAAAACTTGTGATGAAGAGAAGATCTGAGGATGACGGCCGTGTGTGGCTCATATCCATAACTGAAAAGGGAACAGCACTTATGGAGGAGATATTTGACAAGCATCTGCAAAACCTGAAAAGGGCCTTTGGTGTCCTCACTGAGGGGGAGCAGATGATAATGATAGAGCTTCTGAAAAAACTAGGTAAGGGCTAGAAAGTAGTTAGCTACAGATAAAATCATTTCGCTGGATGTAGTACTAACTAGTATTAAATAGGAGGAGTAATGAAGGAAAGAAACAAGCAGATAGGGAAGGAAGCTAAGATAACTATCCTGCTCTATCTTGTGTATTTTGTATGGTGGTATGGATTTGCTTATGGAATGGGAGACAGAGATCCCAGTGAATACAAGTTTATAATGGGGTTACCTGAGTGGTTCTTTTACTCATGTATACTGGGGTTTCTGATGATATCCACTCTGGTGGCTGTAGTAGTAAAGGTATTTTTTAAGGATGTGAAGTTTGACTAGTTGGGAAATTTTCCTTAAATATACCAACTAATAAATTTAAAATAAGTGGAAGTTCTTTTTATACCTTTTGTCTTAAAACAAAAGAGTATCCAAAAGTTCAAGTCTTCCGGCAACTGTCTTTTTAAGTAATACTATCTTTCATTGCTCTCCTCGGCTCTCTACAGAGCCTAAAGAAGTTAGACGCAATTAGTTGATACTATTACTGTGAAGTGGGACGACTGCCTGCAGACAGACATTTAAAAGTAAAGAAAACGATAGAAGATTCTCTGATTTTTGAAGATATTGATTCTGTCAAAAGAGAAAATAGAGAATGTAAAAGGAGAGATTAGGAAAAAAATGGATAAGATGATGATACTACTTCCCCTGATGCTGTATCTTGGGATAATGCTCTTTATTGCGTATAGAGCCAATATTGTAAAGAATTCAGGTGAAGTAAACTTTATGGAGGAGTACTTTATAGGAAGCAGAAATATGGGGGGATTTGTTCTGGCAATGACCCTTATAGCTACCTATGCCAGTGCAAGTTCATTTATAGGTGGGCCGGGAGTGGCTTATAAGATGGGACTGGGATGGGTACTTCTTGCCTGTATTCAGACTCCCACGGCCTTCCTTACCCTGGGAGTTCTGGGAAAAAAGTTTGCCATTATATCCAGAAGGATCAAGGGTGTAACTGTAACGGACTATCTGAGAGCCAGATATAAGAGTGATGTAGTGGTAATAATGGCATCGGTGGCGGTACTGGTATTCTTCTCAGCTTCAATAATAGCCCAGTTTATCGGAGGAGCCAGACTGTTTGAGACTGTTACGGGGCTGTCCTACCATACGGGGCTATTCCTCTTTGGAGTGGTGGTAATAGCCTATACATCCATCGGAGGATTCAGAGCTGTAGCTCTTACAGATGCTATCCAGGGAGTGGTAATGCTATTTGCTACCATCTTCCTCTTCTTTGCAGTTTCCAGAGCCGGTGGAGGAATGGAGAAAATAACAAGGACCCTTATGGAAACAAATCCGGATATGCTTACGCCAACAGCTGGTGGAAATATAGCTAAGCCATTCATCCTCTCCTTCTGGATGCTTGTGGGAGTCGCTGTTTTAGGACTGCCCCAGACTACTGTAAGATGTATGGGATTTAGAGATTCTAAGTCCATGCACAGAGCCATGGTAATAGGAACCCTGGTAGTAGGATTTTTAATGGTGGGGATGCACCTTATCGGTGTAATGGGAGCAGCTGTAGAACCGGGACTGGAGGTAGGAGATAAGATAATACCTACACTGGCTTTGAATAACATGCACCCTGTTCTTGCAGGGATATTTGTAGGAGGACCTCTGGCAGCTACCATGTCAACAGTGGACTCCATGCTTATCCTGTCATCGGCAGCTATAATCAAGGACCTCTATACCCACTATATAAATAAAGATGCCGGGGAGGAGAAGATAAAGAAGTTAACCTTCTTTACCTCGCTGACTCTGGGAAGTGTGGTGTTTCTTCTTTCTATGAATCCGCCGAAGCTGCTTGTGTGGATAAACCTTTTTGCCTTTGGAGGACTTCAGGCAGCCTTCCTCTGTCCTATTATAATGGGACTCTACTGGAAGAGGGCCAATGCAACTGGAGCTATCCTCTCCATGGTAACTGGTGTGGGGACATACTTCTATATGACCATGGCTAAGATAAAGTTCATGGGAATGCACCAGATAGTACCTGTGATAGGGGTATCTGTCCTGGCCTTTGTGATAGGTTCCCTGATCGGTAAGAGAAGCTCCAAGGAAACGTTGGATATCTTCTTTAATTAATGGATATAAACTTAGGTTTTAATTTTAAGCGGCTGTCTCTAGGCAGTCGCTTAGTTTTAAAATATGAACGGAATATTTGTGGTGAAAAAGAATTTAACATAAAATATTTGCCACGAATTTCACTAATTATGAAGGTATAAGCCTAGGGGAGTATCTACACGAATTGAGGTTTTAAATTGAAATCCTGTCTGTAGGTAGTCGTCGGACATCACTAAAAAAGTTTACTTCATTGCGTTTCACTTCTTTAGGCTCTGTAGAGAGCCCAGGAGAGCAATGGAAACCTTGAATTAACTTAGAAAGACAGTTGCCGGAAGACTTGATTTTTTGGATACCTTTTGTATCAAGACAAAAGTATCGAATTTTCTTTGGTTCGTTTTCTTCGCCGTAAGCGGAGCGAGGAAGTACTCTTAGGATTTTGCTGGTTAAAAGAAATGAACATGAATAAAATATTAGAAAGGGGAAATAAAGATGAATCCCAACGACATATTTAAGATAAAGGGAGTTAAGATAGGCCAGGCGGAGAATGACCAGGGATTAACCGGGGTAACTGCTATAATCTTTGAGGAGGGAGCAGTGGCTGGTGTAGATGTAAGGGGAGCAGCTCCTGGTACCAGGGAAACAGATCTGCTGAAACCTGAAAACATGGTTCAGAAGGTACACGCAATAGTTCTCAGCGGAGGGTCAGCCTTTGGCCTGGACAGTATGACGGGAGTGGTAAGATACCTGGAGGAGCAGAAGATAGGCTTTGATGTGGAAGTGGCCTGTGTGCCTATAGTTACGGGAGCGGTCCTCTTTGATCTGGCAATAGGAGATCCCACTGTAAGGCCAGATGCATCCCTTGGATATGAAGCGGCTAAAAAAGCCAATAACAGTGAGTTTCTTGAGGGGAACCATGGGGCTGGAATGGGAGCCACTGTGGGAAAGATCAGGGGAACTGAGTACTCTGTTAAGAGTGGTATAGGTAGCTATACAATTACCCTTGATGACGGCCTCATAGTGAGTGCTGTGGTGGCTGTAAATGCCTGGGGAGATGTGGTAGAGGGAGATCAGGTAGTTGCAGGAACCCTCAACGACGATAAAAAGACCTTTGCCGATGGAATCAAAGTACTTCTAGAGGGAGAAGGGGCCAAGGGCTTTGAGGGAAGGAATACTACTATAGGAGCTATTGTGACAAATGCTGTGGTGGATAAAGCCCAGGCAGGAAAGGTAGCTCAGATGGCCCACGACGGCTATGGAAGGGCTATAAACCCAGTTCACACTATGTATGATGGAGACACTATATTTGCAGCAGGAACGGGAGAGGTAGAGGCCGATGTGAATCTTGTGGGGATAGCAGCAGCTGAGGCCATGGAGAGAGCCATAAGAAGAGCTGTAAGAAATACAGAGGGCCTTGGAGGATATCCCAGTCTCAAGGAACTAAAGAAGAAGTAAAATGAAGAAGACATCCTTAGGGGTGTCTCTTTTTAATATTTGAGATAAGAGGGGAGAGGGACTTTTTGTCACGAATTACACGAATTATGCCTGGCATGTAGTAAGGAAGCATTTTAACAGATAAAGGTTTTAAATGGCCGACTGCAGGTAGCCGTTTAGCTTCACCTATTATTGCTACTTCGTTTCGTCGATCAGAATGGGTTCTATCCAGAGTCCGTAAAAGAAACGAGAACTTTGATATTGCTAAAGAAGACAATTACCGGAAGTCTTGATTTTCTTTGGTTCGTTTCTTGTATCAAGACAAGAAATGAACAGTGAAAACTTAAAGAGCTTTTTATAGAGTGGTGAAAGTAGAGGTTAAATGTTTAAGGGAGGAGAATAAGAAGAGAGACAGAAGAAACCTTATAGAAGTATGATAAGGAGGATGACTATGTTTAAGTTTGATATTAAGGAGAAGGTGGATAAGCAGGAGAGTAAGAGGATCATGGATGACCTTACTATAGAGCTGGGGAAGCTTCAGAGGGAGGCCGGTGAGAAGAAGGTTCCCATCCTCATAATCCTGGAGGGACTGGATGCATCGGGGAAGGGAGGAGTAATAAGTGAACTTCTCATGGCCATGGATCCCAGGGGATACAATGTCTACTCAAATAACAGGGAGAGCGAGGAGGAGGAACTTCGTCCACTATTTTGGAGGTTCTGGAACCACCTTCCTGGAGAGGGAGAGATAACCATCTTTGACAGGAGCTGGTACTACTCGGTTTTTCAGGAGGGTGAAAATGGGAAGAAGTATAAAAGAAGGTGCAGAGAGATAGTTCATACAGAGGAACTCCTCTCCAGGGAGGGGACCCTCATAGTAAAGTTCTTTCTATATATTACCAAGAAGGAGCAGAGGAAGAGGTTTGAAAAGCTCTCAGAGAACCCCTCTACCTCGTGGAAGGTGACCAAGAGGGACTGGAAGAGCAACAAAAACTACGATGAGATCCTGGAGAGGTATGGAAAGCTCATAGGGGATACAGACACAGGAGAAATACCGTGGAACCTCATCCTTTCAGAGGATCTGGATACAGCTAAGCTGAAGGTTATGGAGGAGCTTACTGAGAATATAAGGAGCTACCTGGATGAAGACCTCCCAGAGAGGGAGGTAGAGCTTCCTAAACCGAAGAAGGAGTTTAAACTTGAGGAGGCAAAGGCCGCTGCCCCAGTGGATAAAGATGAGTACAGAAGGAAGCTCAAGAAGTATCAGAGGAGGCTCCATGAGCTGGAGCATGAGATCTATGAGAGAAGAATACCTGTGGTAATAGCCTATGAGGGTTGGGATGCTGCAGGAAAGGGAGGAAATATAAAGAGGCTTGTGGAGAGGATGGACCCAAGGGGTTATGATGTGATTCCCATAGGGGCTCCCACAGATGTGGAGAAGATCCACCACTACCTCTGGAGGTTCTGGACCAAGCTCCCCAAGGGAGGGCATATCTCTATCTTTGACAGGACATGGTATGGAAGGGTTCTTGTGGAGAGGGTAGAGGGGTTCTGCACAGAGAATCAGTGGATGAGGGCTTATGGAGAGATAAATGAGATGGAGTCTCAGTGGGCTGAGGACGGGGCCGTCATATTAAAGTTCTGGATCCACATCGATAGGGATGAACAGCTTAGAAGGTTTGAGGAGAGGGAAAAGATAGAGCACAAGATGTGGAAGATAACTGAGGAGGACTGGAGAAACAGGGAAAAGTGGGATGAGTACAGGGGAGCTGTAGAGGATATGATAAGGTATACCAGCACCAAGAAAGCCCCCTGGTATGTTATAGAGGGGAACTCCAAGTACAGTGCCAGACTCCAGGTGATGGAGAGGGTAATAAAGACCCTGGAGAAGAGGCTGAAGAAGAAGTAATAGAAAAAAGACACCCCCAGGGGTGTCTTTTAAAGTTTCTAAAGGATTATTCAGCTACCTCTTCAGATTCTGTCCTATGCAGATCTTCCTTTGTAAGGAAGTTGATCACTCCCTCTACAGCAGTATTCAGGTCCTCATAGTACACAGTGTCGTCGAAGTCATACTTGTTGATACTCTTCTGGTAGAGAGGGTCGTAGTACTCCTCCATAATAGATCTTGAGAAGAGAGCGAACTCCTTATTCTTAAGCATCTCCTCATATCTTACTACGTCCTCCTCCTTAAGGTATCTTCTTAACTTGGTAGTACATGCAAGCATCTCATCTACCGGTGCCTTGGCATAGTCCTCCATGATGATCTCTACCCTGTGATCCATACTTGTTTCCAGAAGAACGTGGTATCCGTCTGTCATAGACTGGAAGATCGGCTCGGGAACATAGACATTTCCGATCCTCTTACTCTCACTTTCAACCAGGAAGTAGTCGTACTTTCTGGTTCTCAGGTGTTCAAAGACCTCAGATTCAAATCTCTTCTGGCTCTGTTCTCTGGATTCGCAGAGAGCTCCATAGAAGGATCCCTTGTGATCGGCAAACTTTTCCAGATCAAGGACAGAGTATCCCCTCTCCTCTAGTCTCTGAAGAACCTTTGTCTTACCTATACCAGTACGCCCGTGAAGAACCACATACTTGATCCCCTCATTTAAATGAGGAATCTCCTTGGCAACATGCTGCCTGTAGCTCTTATATCCACCATCTAATTTACTGGCTTTATATCCTAAAGCTGCGAAGAGGGAAGTTACGCTGCTGCTTCTCATTCCTCCTCTTGCACAGTAAAATACAAGCTTTTTATATTCTTTACTCAGATTATTTATCTCCTCAAACATCTCTGGGAGTTTCTTTGAGATGTAGTTCATTCCCAGTCTCTTAGCTTCCTCTGGAGAAACCTGCTTATATGCAGTTCCCACAGCTGCCCTCTCATCATTATCTAGGATAGGAACATTTACTGCCCCTGGAATAGGCTCAGCTTCAAACTCCTTGGGAGATCTAACGTCAATAAGAATAGCACTCTTTTCCTTTAAAAACCTTTCATAGCTTAAAACAACCATTTTTACCTCCAAATCTATACATACATTATATTGTACACATTAGCCCTTATTTAGTAAAGGGGAAATTCTATGTTAAGGGGCTTTTGTTCATTCTTGTCTTGACACAAGAACGAACCAAGAAAGTCAAGACTTCCGTAATTCCTCATAAGTATAGGATTCATAGTCCGAGCTTTATGGGCTACAGTCCTCGCTACACTGCGGAACTTATTCTGTTGTACG
This sequence comes from Propionigenium maris DSM 9537, assembly GCF_027925155.1. GTDB lineage: Bacteria > Fusobacteriota > Fusobacteriia > Fusobacteriales > Fusobacteriaceae > Propionigenium > Propionigenium maris. The sequence goes on from NZ_BSDY01000011.1 coordinate 95,371, forward strand.
CTCTAAGATCATATTTTTAGTCTCTAGCCCCATCGGATACTACAGTCAGTTAAAATGATCTCCTTTTAATCCGTGTAAGTCCGTGGCGGATGTTTTTTCCCTTCTATTTTAATTTTTGTAATTTGTGCTCATTGGTGTCAATTAGCTGCAAAAAAATATTTTCCCTGTGAACCTTTGTGTCCTCTGTGCCTCTGTGGTGAAGGGATTATATTTTGATTCTTTACTGAATTTAAGCGATCAAAAAATAGAATTGGATTTTAAGCTTTCTTATAAAGTTAGAAGTCAGGAAAGAGGAAAGAAGAGAAGAATTAGTAAAAGATAGGTGATAATTTATAAAGGAGGGATGAGATGCTAAAGGAAAAGTTAGATGAGATAAGTTGTAAGATGGGGGAGCAGCTTCCCCAAGAGATCCTGGCAAAGCTAGGGGAGGGTCTCAAGGAGCTTCAGGATACCCATATTGAGGAGAAGACTATAAAGGCAGGGGAAAAGCTGCCTGATTTCACCTTGGTAGATACAGCTGGAAAGAAGTATACCAAGGAAACATTCAAAGATAAGAAGATGGTCTTTAACTTCTTCAGGGGGTCCTGGTGACCATTCTGCAACCTGGAACTGGGAGTTCTAGAGGAGATGCAGGATGAGATAGAGGAACTGGGAGGTAAGCTTATCTCCGTATCCCCAGAAAAACCTGATAAACACAAGACCGAGGAGGCTAAGGATGCCCAGAGTATCATAGCCAGTGATATAGATAATGTCTTTGCTAAGGAGCTTGGTCTGGTATTTTCATTGTCTGAGGAGTTAAATAAGATCTATCTGGATCTGGGAATAGACCTCGCAGACTCCAATGGAAATACAGAGGCGGAACTTCCTATGCCGGCAACTATAATCACAGATAAGTCTGGAGTTGTGAAGCATGTATTTGCCAAAGCGGATCACACCCAGAGGATGGAGCCAGATGAGATCCTAGAGATCCTTAAGAGGATATAGGGGGTACATATGTTTTTAAAGAAGTTTACAGAGATATTCAGGAGGGAACCCAGTGCCAAGGAGAAGGCTGTTCTTGTGGAGCTGAACAGAAAGTATGGGAAGGAACTTGAAAATATGAAGCTTGAGACCCATGTGTTTAAGGACTACTACTGTGATATGTACCTTCAGATCTATCAGGAGAGGTTTCACTTTGAGCACCACGAGGGCGAGTATTAAAAATGAAATAGATATTTAGAAAGAAAAAGAACCCCTAGGTGAGTGCTCCTAGGGGTTCTTTGAATTTACTATTACTTTGACAGGTTGTAGATAGCCTCGATGTAGATCTTTAGCCAGATATCCAGCTTCTCTATCTCAAGGTACTCATTCTTCTGGTGCATATTGTCTTCCTGGTCGTGAAGAAGTGCTCCAAAAGCTACTCCGTTTGTTACGGCTCTAGCATATGTACCTCCACCGATAGCTACCGGCTGAGCTTCAACATCTCCAGTGATATCTCTGTAGATATTCATAAGAGTTTCCACTAGGAAATCATCCTTAGGTACATATAGTGGTCCCATTCCTCCCTTAGACTCAAGGTCGTATCCAAGAGCAGCTACAGATTCCTTAGCCGTAGTTACTACCTTCTCAGTTTCAACTGTTACCGGGTGTCTGCAGTCTACTCCAAGGTTGAACTCTCCGTTTTCAAGGGAGATCTTACCGATATTTATAGTAAGCTTTCCAGACGGCTCATCCTCAAATCCTATTCCAAGAGACTCTCCGTGGTAGTCCGTCTTAAACTTAGAATCAAATAGGTTTATGATATCCTTAAGAGCTTCCTCTTCAATTGCGATTTCCTTAAGGAATAGCATAAGTGCATTTGCAGCGTTGTATCCAAGGAACGGCTTAGATCCGTGAGCAGATTTACCCTGAGACTCAAGGATAAGAGTGTCTCCCTCTACTCTAGATGAGATAGTGAACTCCTTCCCCTCGTTGAATGCAGGCAGCTTTGCCTCTACTTCAGTAGCGTACTTTGCTGGAAGTCTTCCCTCTACAAACTCACAAACTGAGTTAAGAGCAGTTCCTCCCTTAAATGAGATTCCGTCGATTCCCTCAAACTTCTTTGAGATATATAGTGGTGAGATTCCCTTCTCTGCGTGAGTTACAGGGAATGATGAATCTGGTGTGAATGCTAGTGTAGGCTGAGGCATCTTTAGCTCACCAAAGTAGTGGTCCATACACTTCCAACCAGTTTCCTCATTAGCTCCAAGGATCATTCTTATCTTTTTATTTGGAACGATTCCAGCATCTTTCATAGCCTTCATAGCATACAGGCAAGTGATCATAGGTCCCTTGTTGTCCAGGATTCCTCTACCATATAGCTTACCGTCAGCGATCTCAGCAGCATATGGAGCATAGTCCCATCCCTCTCCCTCAGGAACAACGTCTACGTGTCCTAGGATACCAAGGATCTCCTCCCCTGTACCAAAGTCTATGTGACCTGCATAGTTGTCGAAGTTTTCAACTTCAAATCCCATCTCCTTACCAAGATCAAGGAAATATTTAAGGGCAGCTGCTGGTCCCTCTCCAAAAGGTTTTCCCTGTAGAGGAGCTTCCTCTACACTCTTTATCTTAATAGCTTCCTGCATTGATTTAACAACGTCGTCTTTGTAGTTTAATATCATTTCTTGTAAGTTCATATCTTCCTCCCTGTGTAAAGCTCCGTTGAGCCGATTCCATAACAAAATTATATCATTTTTCAACTTTAAAGTCTATATTTTGGATACTATTATCTGAAATAAACCAGATAAAATGAATTTAAAAAAGAGGGATTATTCTCTAAGGAAATGGGGAAGCTCCACAGTATAACTACTTTAGAGGGAAAATCTTAAGGAGGAATAGGATGAAAAAATATATAAAGTGGATACTTTTAGGGCTCCTTATGGGAGTAATAATATTTATGGTGAAGCTGCCATCCATGGTTCAGGGCTTTGCTGTGACCAGGCTGGAGGAAAACCTGGGAAGAAGGGTGGAGGCTGGAAGGTTCCGGTACAACTATGCCAGAAACATCCTCTATATAGAGGACTTTAAGATATATGAGGAGGACGGCGAAAGACTCTTTGCTTACTTTGAGTTTTTCAATGTAAATATAGATATAATCCATCTCATAAGGGGGGTCTTCTATATCAGGGAGCTCACCCTGGTGGATCCCTCTTTGAGGATAGAGCATAACGGTGAGAGGTGGAACTATGAGGATATCCTGGAGAATATAGGAAGGGAGAAGAAGGAGGAGGCAGCTGGCAAGGAGGAAGGCTTCATAAAGAAGGTGGATCTGAAGGATGTCACTGTGGAGAGCTTCGTTCTCTACTATGAGGACAGAGTAATAAAGGCTGAAAACGACTTTACCCTGGAAACACCCCAGATCCTCTATGAGGGGGGAATCTTTACCCTGGACTCAGTTATAGACTTCTATAAGAAGGGGAAGATAGCTGTAGATATAGAGTATAAGGAAGATGGTTCACTGGCAGGAACCCTGGAGACGGAAAAACTCCTTCTAAATGATAAACTCTATATCCCCAAGGCCATCTATAATTTGGAGAGTATAGAGGGAGTGGTGGACAGTGCCCTTGAGTTTACAGGGAATGTTAAGACCCTGGACTTCACAGTAAAGGGAACCCTGGACGGAAGGAAGCTCAGGGTGGTCTCCAAGGAGATGGGGGAGCTCTTCTATCTGGATACCCTCAAGGGAGAGGTAGAGGAGATAACACCCCTCCAGGGAAGGTACCGGATCAGGGGAAGCGAGATATCGCAGGGAAGGATAGATATAGTCAGGATAATGGAGTATACAGATTCCATCTCCTCTCCAGAGGAGGAAAAGGAAGAAGTGGCTGAGGAAGAGAAAACTCTGGATATCAGAGTGGATAGCTTTAAAACAGCGGGTATTGACCTTACCACTCCATGGGGTAACTTTACACAGATAGAGGGAGATATCCAGAAGTTTAACAGTGGCAGGGGAAGTAAGTTCTTCCTCAACACCTCCTTTGTCTACAACGGGGACACCCAGGTGGGAGTAAGGAGTGAGAATACCCTGGTAGAGGGATTAAATATAGGGGCTGAAACCCTTATCTCCGTAGGAAATGTGAAGATTACAGGTAAGGATCTGGAGTTTCTTAAAGATTTTATCTCAGAGGAGAGAAGCTACGACTTCTCCTCGGGAGCCATTGATTATGACACCGAATATACCTATGCATATCCGAAACTGTCTCTAAAGAATACCCTTGTGGCAGATAAGCTGGTTCTCAACAACCTTATGGAGAGCTATCCCCTTTTGAGTGCAGGGAAGGTATCCACTGAAAACACCGTAGAGTATGATTTTAAAGAGGGAGGTTACAGAGTGGCGGGGGATATAGAGCTTGGAGAGGTTACCGTTGCCGATAGGACAGGAAGGAATGCTATCCAGGGAAGGGAGCTTAGAGCAAGTATCCAGGAGATAGTCAGTGGAAGGTATCTTCTGGATACCCTCATTCTCAACAGCTGGAGGATAGTATTGGAGAAGGGTGAGGAAGAGGAGGGAGCTACCCAGGAGGGTACAGAATATCCCATAGTAGGTATAGAAGACCTCCAGGTATCGGACACCACAATTACCGAGGAACGGTTTACCCTGGGAATAGTAAGTTTCAGGGGAAGCAGCCTGGGGACCCAGAAGGGAGTATCGGATATAGATCTTCGTGGTACCTTCAACGGAGCAGCAGTTGAGATCAGTGGAAGATCCGAGAGAATAAAGGAGATAAAGAGGGCAGAGGACCTTAAAAACCTTACCTTTAATGGAAGGGCACAGGTGAGATCCCTGCAGCTGGAGGATATAGATCTCTTCCTTGAGGAGAAGTATAACCTCAAGGGGTCTGCAAATATAACTTCCAGTATAGATTACTCAGGGGATAACCTGGATACAGATAATACCATCACCATGACTGGGGCCTCCCTGGAAAGAAAGGATATAGCCTTAAACTTTGATAACCTCACATCCAATAATACCCTTTCAATGAAGGATGGAAGGTATACAGTGGATGGAGGCCTCTCCCTCCAGGTGGAGGAACTGACCCTTACCCAGGATGGGGAAGAGTATACCCTGAGGGGTTACGTGGACATAAAGTCCAGGGGAAGCTACTCAGAGAAGGATCTCACCACGGAAAACTTTGTCTTCCTAGAGGGAGTGTCCATTGAAGGGGGAGGTCTGGTCGGCGGATTAGGCACTCTTACCTCAAAAAATACCTTTTCAATGGAGGGGGAAGCCTACAACCTGGGAGGAGAGGTAGAGGTCAACAATGGAAGGATGAATGTAGAGGGGATAGAGTCTACCCTGAAGGAGGGAGATGCCCAGATAGTCAGGATCACTCCAGAGGAGGTAAGGCTTAACCTTCTTCACCTGAAGGATCCCATGGTAAGACTCACAGGAGATGCTGCCCAGGAGGAGACAGATCTAGAGAAAGAGGTGGATGATGAGGCAGTGAAGAAGGCTGTAGAGGAGAGGGAGAGTAGACCCCACCTTGCAGTGAAGAAGTTCCTTCTAGAGGAGGGACGGGTGGAGTACAGGTCTCCCGACCTCAAATACAATATAAAAAATATCCTTGTGGATGTGGATAACTTTACCACAGAAAAAAATAGGGAGTTTAGCGGCATGATGGAGGGGGGCCTTACAGGAACAGGAAGGGCAGAGGCTGAGTTTGTCTCCTCCCTTGAAAGGGACTGGGACTTCAACCCCACAAGCTTCAATATAGAGGGAAACTTCGAGATATCCAACCTGGATCTTCTGGACTTCAGGGAATACCTCTCCCACAAGCTCCCCAATGAGATAGATTCCGGAAAGCTTTACTACAAGGGAGATGTGAGCCTAGAGAAGGGTAAGTTTAAGGGGGAAAACCTCATTATAGTAAAAACTGTATATATAGGGGATAATACCGAGGTCAAGTCTGCAGTGCCCCTAAAGCTGGCTGTGAATATACTGAAGGACAGGAAGGGGAACCTGGAGCTAAATGTCCCTGTATCTGGAGACTTCAATGATCCCAAGTTCGGAGTCTACAGGGTTGTTCTCCATGCAATAAGGAATATCCTGGTAAAGGCAGCCACCTCACCGGTAAATATCCTCTCCAAGACCTTCCGTCTGGGAACAGGAAATGTGATAAGTCTTGAGTATGATTACCTTGCTACCACTCCAAAGGTTAAATACAGATCCACCCTGAAAAAGGTAGTTCAGATGATGGAGGAGAAGGAGGAGGTAGATGTGGTATTTACCCTCTTTACCAACAGGGAGGAGGAGAAGAGAGTTCTCAATGAAAAGCTCAGGGAGGAGAAGTTCTTCAAGAGGGATACCAAGGATGAGGAGCTAGAAGAGAAGGTAGATGAGATCATGGCAGAGAGAAAGAGGGAGATAGAGGACTACTTCAAGGGAAGGTTACTGGAAAAAAGAGTGAAGGTGGAGATATCCGACCTTCCTCGGGACAGACCTAGATCAAATATAGACTTTGTTATAGATTAGAAAGAATTCCTATCTTTCTGTAAGCTGGTAAATAAAAAAACGCCTCAACCGAGGCGTTTTTTTATTATTAAGAGAGTATAAAATTTATAAAATAATAACTTGAAATATCCAGTGATCCCATTTGATATTTCCGTTGATTGGATGCAGCGTCACGTTGCTTTTTAATATCTTATATCCTCACCATTTCCTACCTCCAGCTCTCTGAGCTTGAAGTAGAGGTAACGTACAATCTCATATTCAAATGGTGAACCAGTTCCGTGGTACCTGAAGTCTATATTAGCTCTGGTATCTATACCATTGAGGAGCATAATTTCCAGATCGCTCTGGCTGGCATCAGCTATCTCTAAAGGATCGGTGTATCCTCTGAAGACAGTATCAACTCCGAGACCAGTGGCATCCCTCACATTGGATGGTCCAAATAGAGGGAGTACCAGATATGGACCGCTCTTTACTCCATACTTGGCCAGGGTAAGTCCAAAGTCCTCCTTCTGCCTACTCAGTCCCACCTTGGTAGCCACATCGAATATTCCAAAGACCCCGAAGGTGGAGTTTATGGCAAATCTGTTAAAGGTAATAAGGGATTTCTTTGTTTCTCCCTGAAGAACGGAGTTGGTAAAGGTCTTTACCTCTCCCAGGTTCTTAAAGAAGTTATGAACGCCCTTCTCCACAGGATCGGGAGTAACAGTTTGATATGCCCTTGCTGTAGGAAGAAGGACATACTTATCTAACTTAGCATTAAAGTAATACATCCTTCTGTTAAATGGTTCCCAGGGATCATAGACTCCCACCAGGTCTGTACTATCCTCTACACCAGTTTCCAGGATACTCTTCTCCTCAACAGTGGTATTTCTGTTTGAAAGGGAGCTGCAGGAAACTCCAAAGACTATAAGAAGGATTATCAATAAGTATTTATTTTTCATCTATAAGCACCCCTTCTTCAAAGAATTTCAGCATATTTTTTACATTTGGTTCAAAATACATATTACCACAGTGTCCCCCGAGAGGGTAGATTATAGATCTTCCCTCGAAGGTACCCCTTAAGAACTCAAGGTTTTCAGGGGTAAGGATTAGTTCATCCTCATTTGTAACCATGGCGATCTTATCCGAGGAACGGAGGTATGATTCTATCTCATGGAGGTCAGCCTTTGCCACCAGATCATCAAAGGTAAATCCAGGATAGATGTCCCTGTAGTGGGGATAGGCTATCCTTTCAATATACTCACTGAAGCTTGCCCCGTTAATCCTACGCCATACCGGGGTCATGCTCTCAAACTTCTTAGGTTCGTGATCCACATAGACTCCCTTTTGGTTGAGCATATCTGTAAGATAGTTGATATCTATGGAGATAAATCTAAAGGCAATACCTATAAGAGCAGCCATCTCCTCCTGGGTAAGAAGGTCATCCTTAAATATCTGGTAGATAGTCTCCTCACTTATCTCCACGTCTCCGTCAAAGTGCTTGATTATCTCCTGAAGGATATTTTCAATGAATCCTCCAACCTGATCTCTTCCTCCTGGTATGTTGTCATCCAGCATATTATCCAAGATCTTAGCTGAATCATAGAGGTTTACAGCGGGATTTATCATGAGGACCCTCTTGAAGTCAAAGTACTTTTCGGTTTCATCGATGAGGGATACATAGGCAACCTGAGTACCTCCCATACTGTATCCAGTAAGGTAAAAATCAGTTACATCTATCTTATCTTCCACCCTTTCATAGGCAGCTTTCATAACCCTGTAGATGTCATGGCTGTCGTTAAAGAGCAGTCCAGGAACCTTCACATTGGAAGCTGTTACAAGAAAGTTCGAGTTAAAGGGAGAGGAGATAAGAATTACATGGTATCCGGCGTCATAAAATATTCTTTCAAAGGCCTTCATCTTCCACGATTCATATCCAGTCCCTGTTCCCGCTACTACAAAGATAAGGGGGGCTTCCCCACTTTGCTTTGAAAGGGAAAACTTAAAACTGTCCTGGTACCAGAGAGTTTTATGGGGTTTTGTAAAGGGAGGAACCTTTATGGAGTAGGACCTGCTTGGGACCTTCTCGCTGACTCCCTCTGTAAGCATAGTAGAGCTACCTAAGATAGTGGCCTTATAGGGATCACGTGCTGGAAAGTTGTAATCCTCTAGGGCAAAACAAAGGGAACTTACAAGTAAAAGTAAAACTAGTATCTTTTTCATGGTTATTCTCCTATAGTGTTTAATTTTATCTTATTCTACACCAATAACAGAGGGTTTTCAAGGGAAAGAAGGTGTGAGGCCAGCAAAATAGGATAAATAAAATGAGAGGGTTAAAGAATTAACCCTCTCAAAAGTTTTAAATTATTATTTTATATATAAATCTTAGAAGATGTCGTAGTTGTTATCAGCTAGAGCATTCTTAACCTGCTCTCTGTGCTCGATGTTGAAGCACTCAACTACAAGGTCTACTTCCTGCATTCCGATGTCAAGGTTCTCTCTGTACATTGACTGATACAGTGTAAGGATGTTTGCGTTGTTTTCAGCGATTAACTTAAGAAGTCTCTCAAGCTCTCCAGCTTTATCGTGGATTCTTACCTTGAATCTGAATCTTCTTCCTTCCTTGATAAGAGCCTGGTTAAGGATTCTCTCCATAAGGTTGATATCGATGTTACCTCCAGAGATAACAGATACGATGTTCTTACCCTTCTCTTTAATCTTTCCAGAAAGTACAGCTGCCACTGCAGTAGCTCCAGCTCCCTCTGCAACAACTTTACTCTTCTCCATTAGGAATAGTAGTGCCTGAGAGATCTCAGATTCAGTAACTGTAACAATCTCATCTACATTTTCTCTGATGATTTCAAATGTAAGGTCTCCAGCTCTTCTTACTGCGATACCATCTGCGATTGTAGGACTAGAATCGATAGTGTGAACCTCATTCTTTTCAATAGCAGCCTTCATAGATGCAGCATTAGCAGCCTCTACTCCGATTACCTTTACGCTTGGCTTAAGAGCCTTTATAGCAGTAGCGATACCAGCAAGGATTCCTCCTCCTCCGATTGGAGCAACTACTACGTCTACATCCTCAAGATCCTCTAGGATCTCAAGACCGATAGTTCCCTGTCCAGCGATTACATACTCATCATCAAATGGGTGAAGGAATGTAGCTCCAGTTTCTTTTTGGATCTCGCAAGCCTTAGCGTATGCATCGTCATATACAGAACCGTGTAGTACTACTTCAGCTCCGTAGTTCTTTGTAGCCCATACCTTAGCCAGTGGTGCAGTAGCAGGCATTACGATAGTCGACTTGATTCCAGAAGCTGTAGCTCCCAGTGCAACTCCCTGAGCGTGGTTTCCAGCAGATGAAGCGATAACTCCGTTTGCCTTCTCCTCCTCTGAAAGGTTAGCGATCTTGTTAAGAGCTCCTCTTACTTTGAACGATCCAGTCTTCTGTAGGTTCTCAAGTTTGAAGAATACCTTGTTTCCAGTTAACTCCTCTAGTGTAGGACACTCAACAAGAGCAGTTCTCTTGATAGAATCCTTTACAGTATCATAAGCCTTCTTTATATCGTTAATTGTAACTTTTTTTGTCATTTGTTTTCCTCCCATAATTTTGCTATATGGGTATCCTAAAACATTTTTTCAAAAAAAGCAAATTTTTTTCACAAAAATGAGTATTGAAATAAAACTTTTAATCTGTATAACGTACAATCAGAACATTATACACATAAACTTACTTGTGAATTAAGGAATTATAGCCCTTGATATTGCTGGCTTTCAGAGGAGGTGGTCGTTTCAAAAAAACAGACTATTAATATTAATAATATTTAATATTAAATACATATAAATATTAAATTCTGAAAAAATTAGAAGATACTCAGGGACAATTCCTTGGAAAGATCCTTTAAAAGGGAGTATCCACCTATGGAGTTCCCCTTCTTATCCAGGCTTGGGCCGTAGATACCAATTCCCATCCTTCCAGGAACTACAGAGCATATTCCTCCACCTACTCCAGACTTACTAGGGACTCCCACCATTAGGGCAAACTCCCCGGAACCGTCATACATACCACAGGTAACCATTAGAGTTTTTGCTATCTTGGCTACATACTCACTGACAACCCTTTCACCGTTGCTGAGTACACCACCCCTTGCCAGGAAGAGAGCTACCCTTGCCAGATCCTCAGCTGTAACAAGGATGGAGCACTGTTTAAAGTATACATCCAGAGCATCCTCTACATCACCGTCGATATATCCCTCTCCCTTCATAAAGTATCCCATAGCTCTGTTCTTGTTTCCAGTTTCCTTCTCTCCCCTATAGATATCCTCATCTATCTCCAGGGTATCGTTTTCACATATCTTTCTGAAGAACTCCAGTACCCTTCTGAATTTATCCTGGGCGTCCCTTCCCTTGATAAGGGCTGTAGTAGCTATTGCCCCTGCGTTAATCATAGGGTTAAAAGGCTTATGCGTATCATGGGTCTCCAGCTTCTTGATGGAGTTAAAGGCATCTCCAGTAGGTTCCATTCCCACCTTGGAGAAGACGTGGTCCACACCGTTATCCAGGATGGCCAGCATAAGGGTAAGGGGTTTGGATACACTCTGTATGGTAAACTTAACGTCATAGTCTCCCACTCTCTGTACCGTACCATCTGTCTTCATGATGCACAGTCCCAGATGATTCCTGTCTGCCTTATCCAGTCCGGGAATATAGTCTGCCACACTTCCAAACTGGCACTTAGCCCTGTTTTTTTCCAATAGTTTATTTAAAAACTGCTCCATTTAAAACCTCCAAATTTTCATTATGAACTTAGTCCATGATAAATATATCATACTTTACAATAAAAAAAATTATATTTCTAGTATTGTTTTAAAATAAGATGACCGATATATAGCACATAAAAACAAGATGACTTCTCTATGCCAGTATTATAGTTTATCTTTTAATAGATGCAAAGGAATAAACTACTCCTATAAATATAAAAAAATGCTAATAACTCAGATCACCACCATAAATTAAAGATATCTTTAGAAAAAATAAAACTCCCTAAAAGTAGGGAGTTTTAATGTTTGATCCCCTGATCAGTTATTGTCCCTAGTTGTATTTCTAAGGATGAGCTCCGTTGGGATAATAACCTTGATGGGAATCTTCTTTTGATTGTTAAGCCTCTGGGTCAGAAGGTTTACAGCTTCCTCCCCCATAAATTCCGAGTGGATCTTTACTGTGGATAATGAGGGAAAGGTAAACTTAGCTGAGGGAATATCATTGACACTGATTATGGAGATATCCTCAGGTACTCTGATCCCCCTCTCATTGAAAGCCCTCAGAGCTCCTATAGCCATGGAATCATTTCCAATGAAGAAGGCTGAGGGGAAGTCCCCTCCCTGGGCGATCTCGCTGGCCATCTTGTAGCCGGACATAGAGGAGAATCCTCCAATGTGAATATCCTTCTCATTGAAGATATCCTTATAGGAGGTATATTCCCTGAAGGCCGCTTCCCTCTGATCCAGTTCATCACAGTCCCTTCCTCCGATAAAGCCTATCCTGTTGTGCCCCTTAGCCAGGAAGTGGTCGATGACCCTCTTGGTTATCCTGGTGAGATCCACAACTACAGAGTCATACTTCTCATCGTCTGGAGAGTAGTCCACAAAAACTATGTTCTCAGAGATCTTTTCCAGGGCAGAGAGGTCCTCCCCCTGAAAGTAGCCCACTGCAATAATTCCATCCACATCCTTTATCTTAGAGTGGATGCTGGATTTTATGTCGGGATAGTAGTATTTCTTTATAGTAAGCTTCTTTTCCTTTGCCTGGCTCTCTATTCCATATCTTATAGAGAGGTAGTAGGAGTCGTCGATCTCTCCCTTTTCCCTGTAGCCTAAAATAAGAGCAACTTTAAACTTCCTTTCAGAACTTCTGGTGCTCTTAGAGTATCTTGTAGCTATTGTTTTATATTGAAGTTTTTCCGCCACTTCAAATATCTTGGTCCTTGTTTCCTCACGGACATGGACACTTTCATCTTCATTTAAAACTCTTGAAACTGTAGCAGGAGAAACACCTGCCTCAGCTGCAATATCCTTTAAGGTTGCCATTTTCTCCTCCTAGAAGTAAAACTTTTCCTTTCTAAAATTATATCATCATATGTACAAAAATACAATTTATAGGAAGTTAAAGGGAAGGAGCCGGATATGATTTAAGGAAAACTTTTATCAAAGAGAGGCTCCTCCCCACAACTATAATAATTTTAATCTGAAACTATTCCTTGAGAGCTCCTCCAAGTATCCCCGAGATAAACTGCTTCTGCAGCACCAGGAAGATAGCTATAACTGGAAGTGTAGAGAGGGAAGCTCCCAGAAGCACCTGTCCGTAGTCAACCCTTGAAAGTCCCACAAGGGATGAAAGAGCAACTGGAAGGGTCTTCATAGACTGATCGTTCAGTACGATGAGCTGCCACATAAAGTTACCCCACTGTCCCATAAACATGTAGATTCCAAGGGCGGCGATAGCCGGCTTCATAGTTGGAAGGACTATCTGGAGAAAGATTCTCAGCTCTCCGCATCCGTCGATCCTGGCTGCCTCTATAAGGGAATCTGGAACCTTGAGCATATTCTGTCTCATAAGGAAGATACCAAAGGCACTTGCGATCCCTGGAATTATTACAGCCTTGTAGGAGTTTAACCAACCAAAGGCCTTCATAATGTCGAAGAGGGGTATCATAGTAGCCTGTCCCGGCAGCATCATAGTGAGCAGTATGGCACTGAATAAAAACTTCTTTCCCTTAAACTCATACTTTGCAAAGGCGTAGCCTGTAATTGTGCTCATAGCCAGGGTAAAGATTGTGTAGATTATAGATACATAAAATGAGTTAAACATAACTTTTTTCAGGGGTATCTGAGCACTTAGGTTCCGGTAGTTTTCAACTAGGTGATTCCCTGGAGTCATCTTAGGGGGAAAAGCAAATATATCTGCAGATGCATTTGTAGCCCCTATGAACATCCAGTAGAAGGGAAATATAGATATGAAAAATCCCAGAATAACCGCTGAGTAGATAATAACTTTTTTAAGTGTAGAATTAGATTCCACCATTTTCTTCCCCACCTGCCTTCATCTGTAAAAATGACATAATAGCTGTAAGAATTAGAAGTATACATGAGATTGCAGAAGCATAACCGAAGTTAAGGTTCATGAATCCCTGGTTGTAGAGGTATAGTCCAAGGGATATAGTGGAGTTGCTCGGTCCCCCCTTGGTAAGAATAAATGGCTCACTGAATAGGTTTATAGTACCTATGGTAGACATGAGCATGGAGAAGAGCATAATAGGCTTCATCTGAGGTATTGTGATGTAGAGGAACTGCTGTAGCTTTGTAGCTCCGTCTATCTCTGCGGCCTCATAGAGGGTATTTGGTATCCCCTGAAGTCCAGCAAGCATTATAACCATGTTGTATCCCGTCCACCTCCATGTAAGGGCAAGCATGATAGATGCCTTGGCCCAGAATGGGTGTATAAGCCACGGTATCTCCTTTATCCCCACAAGGGAAAGAACGTAGTTTAGCAGTCCCTTATCACTTAAAAAAAGTGAGAAGATAATGGAGTATGCCACCATCTCAGTTACCGATGGAAGGAAGTAGGCTATTCTAAACTCAGCCTTCCACTTAAGGAGTTTTGAGTTTAGAAGTACAGCCAGTATAAGGGAGAGCCCCGTCATCACAGGCACCTGAAATCCCATATAGATAAAGGTATTTCCCAGGGCCTTATAGAAGACCCCGTCGGAAAATAACCTTGTATAGTTTTGTATACCGTTGAAAACATAGCTTCCCCTCTCAAACTTGTAGAAGGACAGCATAACCGTTCTTAAAAATGGATAGATGGTAAATAATGAAAACATTATCACTGCCGGTGCTATAAAGTAATATGGAGCAGTTTTTTTATCCATTTTTAATCTGAGGGTAAAGGGCTTTTTTGTCCTTTTGGCCTCTCTTTTTAATACACTTTCCATAGCTCCTCCTTGGATTACTTTGCAATAACTCTTCCAGTAGCTTCGCTTATAGCCTTAGCAGCCTTTTCTAGCTCGGTCTTTGGATCCTTTGATCCTGTAAGTACAGCAGCCTGAGCAGCAAGTACATAATCCCCAGCCTCTGAACTGTCCTCATTGCTGTAGTTCTTATTGATATTTGGAACGATATCTGAAAGGAATCTTCCCACCTTCTGTCCTGCAAAGTATGGATCTCCCAGCTCGAAATACTCGTCCTTAAATGAAGGAAGGTATGCAGGGAAGAGGTCATACTTCTTATACATCATTACCTGATTCTCCTTGTTTACAAGAGCGTTTTTGATAAACTCCCATGCAAGCTGGTGATTCTTAGACTGTGAAGGGATAGCAAGGGAAGCTCCCCCGACATAGTTTGCTGTATTCTGTCCCTCAGTGAAAGCAGGGAATGGGATAACTCCCCACTTACCGCTCTGCTCTGGCATCTGGTCCTTGAGGGTTCCTCCCCACCATCCACCATAAGCAACAGTTGCTACCTCGCTGTTCTTTGTAGCAATAACAAGGGTATTCCATGAATCGGCATTATATGTGAGCCCCTCATCCAGCATCTTCTTCTGAAGGTTAAAGGATCTTAAGCTCTCCTCATTTCCTACTATAATCTCTCCCTTCTCATTGAAGGTTCCAGACCCCTGGGAGTTCATGATCATGTTGTGGACATATGCTCCCTTGGCATAGTTTATCGGGAACATCTTTACTTCAGGGTTGGCAGCCTGAACAGCCTTACCTGCTTCTATAAAGTCATCCCATGTAACGATAGACTGTGGATCGATACCAGCCTTGGCAAACATATCTCTTCTGTAAAACATCGCTCCTGGAGCAGAATCCCAAGGAAGAGCAAGGATATGACCTTCAAATGAACCAAGCTCCCACTTACTCGGGTCGAAATCCTCTCTAAGGTTACCAGCTACCGGAGTAAGATCTACGAAACCATTTGGAAAGTTAGGCGGGTACTTAACAAAGGCATCGGTCTCTACAGTAACAATATCAGGAAGACCGGTATTTGAGTTAAGTCCGATTGTAAGCTTCTGATATGTATCTCCAGTACCGACCTCCTCTACAATAACCTTAACATTTGGATAGATCTTGTTAAAGCTTTCTACAGTATCTCTAAGTCCCTTAGCTGCCACATCCCAAGACCAGATCCTCAGCTCTGCCACAGTGTCCTTAGGCAGTACCTCAGTGGAAAGCTCCTGAACCTCCTGGGTCTTGTTGCCCCCGCAAGCTGTCATAAGCATAGAAATAATTAAAAGAACAATACTAAATATTTTTTTCATAACTCCCTCCCTCTGCAATTATTAATAAAAAGATAAAATTAATGCCCTTTGAATCCTTATACAGTGTACTTTGAATTTAACGCCACCTCATCTATCTGGTCCTTTGAGAAGGGAACAAACAGGAGGGAGTAGTCAAACTCCTTTGCTTCCAGCTTATATTGCGGCAACTGTTCCTGACCACAACTGTTACTACCCAGACCGTTTTGAGCATAGTCCAGGTTCAGGGTGATAAACTCCCTTTTTCTGAGTTTATTTTGGTGTGTTGCTGTTTCTAGGTCCTCAGTGGTGTAGTAGTGGGCTGAGAAATCAATAGGTCTGCTTCCCTTGATGAAGAGGCCATCGCCCTTGTTTGTTGTAAGGGAAACCCACATGGTGTCTGTTCTGTTACCATTTTCCTGGGGATAGACATAGTTGGTGAAGAGACCCTCTACATCCATTCTGTATACTCCCAGGAGGTTTGCCAGCTTGCTGTCGCAGTAGGATTCTCCCTCTCCCCTGCCATACCATGCTGTCTTAGAGTAGTCCCCCTTTATTCCAAGCTGCAGTCCAAGCTTTGGAAGCATAGCAGGAAACTCATTTTTAGGAACCCCCTTGAGAGAAACCTCTAAAATACCCGAGTTGTAAATCCTGTAGATATAGGTAATATCGTACCCATACTCAAATACAGGAGGAGCTACCCTAGTGGTGGTAGTAACTTCAACAAATTTATCTTCTATATTATAGTCAACTGAGAAGACACTTTCAGCAGTGTGCTTAAAGTACTTTTTGTCCCAGATCTTCTTTACATACATATCGTTGTCTATGGGAGCCCTCCACATATTAAATGCCGGCGATCTTTCTATGACCTCTCTTTCATTTAACTTGTAGCTGAGAAGCTTTCCTCTGACCTTACAGAAGGTGATGGAGAACTCGTGCCCTGTAACTGTAAGGGCATGATCCTCCTCCTCTACATTTAGCGGAAGGTTAACTATAGGTGATGAGTACTCCTCCTCCCTATATATAGGAAGCTTTATCTGCTCCCTGGTTACCTCGTGTCCGGCCTCTGCCCAAGGGGTGGAGCTTCTTGTAACCACATACATATTCAGCCAGTGATCGGTATTTTTAACTAGAGCCCTTACTGAAGCAATATCCAGTGTAAGATCAGCACTCTCCTGAGGCAGGATAGCCTCCAGGTCCTGGCTTCCGCTTAAAAGGATCTCCTCTCCAGCACAGACCTCCCACTTTAGAGTAAAGATATCCAGCGGGGTGAAGTCCAGCATGTTTTTTACCTCTACCCTCCCCTCCTCCATATTTAATGGGGAGATCTTAACAGGCTCGATAACCTTCTTATACTCCTTCAGTCCCGGAGATGGTGTCTGATCTGGGAATACCAGCCCGTCGATACAGAAGTTGGAGTTGTTCGGATAATCTCCATAGTCCCCACCATAAGCATAGTAAGGTCTTCCCTCCTCGTCCTCCATGTAGATACCGTGATCTATCCACTCCCAGACAAATCCCCCCTGGATATTCTCATACTTGTAGAATACATCCTGGTACTCCTTCAGTCCACCGGGGCCGTTACCCATGGCGTGGGCATACTCACATATGAGCCTTGGCTTGCTGTTCTCCTCCTGTCCGAAGCCATCCATCTTTTCTGTGCTGGAATACATGGTACTTATGATATCCACAACCTCAGCTTCCCTGTCCTCCTCATAGTGGATAGGCCTTGTACTGTCTAGCTCTCTGCATCTTGCAGCCATAGCTCTGAAGTTGTCTCCAAATCCAGATTCATTTCCAAGGGACCAGAAGATGATGGATGGGTGGTTCTTCTCCCTGTGAACAGCTCTCTCTATCCTGTCTACATATGCATCCCTCCATGAGGGGTTGCAGCTCAGACGGGAAAGGTCCTCCACCCACATGAACCCGTGGGCCTCCAGGTCCGTTTCAGCCATTACATATAGCCCCAGCTCATCGCAGAGGTCGTAGAAGTATGGCTCATTTGGATAGTGGGATGTTCTTACAGCATTTATATTGTGCTGCTTCATAAGGATGAGATCCCTCTTGATCCTCTCCTTGGATACGGTCCTTCCATTTCTGGGATCGTGGTCGTGCCTGTTTACTCCCTTTATCATAAAGTATCTGCCGTTTAGGTAGAACTTATTTCCCTTTACCTCTATGGTCCTGAAACCTACCCTCTGACAGATAACCTCCCTTGTCTCCCCGACACTCATCTCAATGAGAAGCTTATAGAGGTAGGGATCCTCTGCACTCCACTTTCTCGGATTTGCAACATCAAAGGTAGTGCTAATGCTGCTATTCCCTGCGGGATAGCTCCTTTCCTCTGAGTGGACGATCCTTTCATCCCTGTCCAGAAGGGTGTAGGTAACCTTGATCTCCTCCTGAGTTTTTCCAGCCACTGCCATATCTACATTAAGCTGGGCATCTCTGTAGTCAGCATCCAGGTCAGTTCTTATAGTTAAATCCTCTATGTGAACCCTCTCCCTTGAGATAAGGAATACATCTCTGAAGATACCGCTCAGCCACCACATATCCTGATCCTCTATATAGGAAGCCTCCGACCACTGGAGGACCTTCACATCTATCTTGTTTCTTCCCTCCTTTACAAAGGAGGAAATATCAAATTCAGCTGTAAGCCTGCTTCCCTTGCTCATTCCTACCTCGTTGCCGTTTATATAGAGGTAGAAGATGCTGTCCACTCCGTCAAATCTGATGATGGTCTCCCCTGAGAGCTCCTCAGTAGACATGTAAAAATCCCTGGAGTAGAGTCCAGTTGGATTTTCACTGGGAACATGGGGAGCATTAACTGTAAAGGGGTATCCCTCATCTGTATACTGCATCTGCCCGTATCCCTTTAACTGCCAGCAGCTAGGAACCTCTAATCTGTCCCATGAAGAGTTATCGAAATCTTCAGAGTAAAATTCTTTAGGGACAAGGAGTGGGTTTTCATAGTAGGAAAACTTCCACATACCATTTAATAGTTTAAATCCCTTTGAGTCTCCAGGCTGATTCGAAAGGGCTTTCTCCCTGCTGTCATATGTAAAGAAGTGAGCCCTTGGGTTTAGTCTGTTCTTATGTAACAGCCCTTCATTTTCCCAATCTAACATTTCATACCTCCGCTTTAGTAAAAATTTTACTAAATTATAGTTAGATATTTTACCAATGTCAACTAATTTTGTATTTAAATTTCAAAAAAAGTTATAAGTGGTTGTTTAAGGTACACCAATATAAAGAAAAAACTTTGAAAATCTATTGACAACAGGGGTAGTAGGGGCTATACTCTTAAAAGTTTATTTTTAGTAATTTTTTTACTAAAAATATAACTAGTTTTATGTAACTGGATTTAAATGGAATCTTGTACTAATATTAAAGTATAGGGAATTTAAGGAGGTAGCGATGAAGGGAAATAAGTTACACATAATAGCAGACTTAGCTCTGGTGCTGGTGGCAATAATTTGGGGATCGGGATTCACGGCCAGTAAGATAGCGCTGGACAGCGGATTTGGCCCATTTTATATGATGGCCTTCAGATTTACAATAGCAGCTGTAATTATGAGGGTGGCTCTGCACAAAAAGTTAAAGAATATAACCAGGGATGAGTTAAAGGCCGGGGCCATAGTAGGGGCATTCCTCTTCTTTGCCTTTGGGACTCAGACGGTGGGACTTATCTTTACAACCCCATCTAAGAATGCATTTCTGACAGGAACCAATGTAGTAATGGTGCCATTTATCTACTGGGCAATAAGCAGGGTGAAGCCTGATATCTATTCCATCATAGCAGCAGTTGTATGCTTTCTGGGGATAGGAACCCTCTCCTATGATGGAAGTTTCTCCATGGGAATAGGGGATACCCTTTCTCTGATCTGTGCTGTTGGGTTTGCCTGTCATATCAGCTTAACGGGTTTCTTTGCCAAGAAGGTGGATGTAATAAAGCTGGCCTTTCTGCAGATGGTCTTTGCAGCTATCCTCTCCTTTGGAACGGCCATCTTCTTTGAGGACCTTCCGGCGGAGTTTAGCAGAACGGGAGTACTGTCTATAATCTATCTGGGAGTCTTCAGTACTATGGTTGCTTTCTTCCTTCAGACGGTGGCCCAGAAGTACACCACTGCTTCAAGGACAGCTATAATCCTTTCCACAGAAGCAATCTTTGGTACCCTCTTCTCGGTAATCCTCCTAAGTGAGCAGCTCACTGTGAATATGATAATAGGTGGATGTGCTATCTTTGCAGCTATCATAACAGTGGAAACCAAGTGGGAGTTTCTTAAGAAAAAAAAGGACTACAAGCTGGAGTCCAGATAGATAATTTTTAGGGGAGCTAGGAGGATAGCTCCCCTAATTTTGTATAAACTATATCATAGTATTAAAGGGGGAGGAGTAAAGTGGAGCGAAGAAAAGTGTACAAAGATGTATTAAAACTGGCTCTTCCCGCTGTGGGAGAGATGCTTCTCTATATGACTATCTGGATCTTAGACACCCTCATGGTGGGACAGTATGGGGGGAGGGTATCCCTCAGTGCTGTAAGCTTAGGAGGAGAGCTTCTCTATACATTCATTTCTATATTTGTAACCATGGGTATAGCAGTAGCCATGACCTCTCTCATCTCCAGAAAGCTGGGAGAGGGAGACCTAAAGAGTGCCAATGAGTACGCCAATGTGGGAGTTTATATAGGTAGCAGTATGACCCTTGTATTTTTCATTGTCTTCAACAGGTTCAGTGGAGGACTTTTGGAAGCAGCTGGAGCTAAGGGTCAGGTATTAGAGGAGGGGAGCCTCTATCTCAGTATATGTTCCTGGGCCATGCTCTTTACCATGGGGAGGCACCTGCTAAATGCCATCCTCAGGGGGGAGCAAAATACCAGGGTTCCCCTCTACAGCTCAGCCATAATGATGGTGACCAATCTCTCCCTGGACTATCTTCTCATCTTTGGGATAGGGATCTTTCCAGAACTGGGAGTAAGGGGGGCTGCCATAGCCACAGTAGCTTCAGGAGTGGCAGCCTTTATCTATACCCTCCACTATGTTCAGACAAAGGATGGAATAAGGATCAGCCTTAAGTATATTTACCTTATTCGAGAAAAGAGTGTTGAGATGATAAAGTTAGCCCTTCCGGCTTCCTTTCAGGAGGCTTCCTCCAGTCTTTCCAGACTTCTTGTGGTATTTATGATAATGAGAAGCGGGGAGATAAACTTTTCAGCCAATCAGATAGCGGTGACTACAGAGTCCCTCTCCTTCATGCCTGGGTGGGGGTTTGCAGTGGCCTCCACCACCATGGCGGGATTTAAGTATGGGGAGAAGAAGTACAGGGAGCTTAAGGAAGTAGTGAGGGCAAACCTGGAGCTCTCCATGATGATAATGGGGGGAACGGCCGTCATATTTCTAATATTTCCAGAGAGGCTGGTATCCCTCTTTATAAAATCAGATGAGGTAGAGGTGATAAGGCTTGCAGCTCTCTGTATCAGGATAGGGGCCTTTGAGCAGCTGCAGCTGGCTGTGACCATGGTACTGGACGGGGTACTTAAGGGAATAGGAGACACAAGGACTCCCTTTATTATATCTGCTACATCAGCGTGGCTTATAAGGGTTCCCCTGGCTTCCCTGATCTTTTTCGTACTGAAGCTGCCCATCTACTATATGTGGTACGCCCAGGTTGTCCAGTGGACGATCCATGCAGGGGTTATCTACTATGTCTATAGGAAGAGGATAGCCGAGATCATAGAGGTGGAGAAGGGTTTGGAGGTTGAGGAGCTAATAGAGGATTCAAGATAAAAGGGAGGAGCTTTAGCTCCTCCCTTTATTTTGTTAATGAAAGTATATAATTTACAGAAAATGCTTGAAGCAATCAGAGCTCCCTTTAATTATAAGGATGCAACGTCACGTTGCTTTATATTATTTTATCTCCTTAAGGATCTCGTATGCCAGATCCTCCTTAGGCATCTCAGAGATATCCTTCATCTCCCTCTCCTTGAAGAGGAAGACAACCTTATTCTCATCTCTCTGCATGTAGTTTACAGAGTTCCCCACGATCATATCCAGGTTCTTTCTCTCCAATTTCCCCTGGGCATTTATCAGGAGGTTTTCACTCTCAGCAGCAAAACCAATGAGGAACTGATCCCTCTTCTTCTCTCCCATGGTCTTTAAGATGTCGGGATTTCTGTCCAATACCAGGGTAAGGTCCCCCTCCTTCTTCTTTATCTTGTTTTCAGAGTACTTCTTAACCTTGTAGTCGGCTACTGCAGCACAGGCAATGGCAACATCCATACTATCATACCTAGACATAACAGCCTCATACATATCCTGAGCACTTACCACATCGACCACTTCATCGACCTCGGTTGGTCTCGGGAGATTAGTAGGTGCTGATACAAGGGTGACATGAGCTCCCATTTTCTTTGCAGCCATTGCCAGGGAGTATCCCATCTTACCGGTAGATCTGTTGGAAAGGAATCTCACTGGGTCTATAGCTTCCCTTGTGGCTCCTGCAGTTATGATTACCTTCTTTCCAGCCAGGGTCTGAGGGACCTCAGTGAACTCCTTTTCCAGGATATCTACGATGTCCTCCTCCTTCTTAAGCCTTCCCTTGGCATTGACATTGCACGCCAGGAACCCTTCGTCTGCTTCTATAAATTTGTAACCGTATCCCTTGAGCTTATCTACATTCTCTCTCAGGATAGGGTTGGAATACATATTTACATTCATTGCCAGGGCAAAGTAAACAGGTACTGTGGCAGCTGAGATTACAGTGGTAAGCATATCGTCAGCTATTCCATTGGCCACCTTTCCCACAACATTGTATGTAGCAGGAGCAACAAGAATCACATCTGCCCACTCAGCAAAGGAGATATGCTCTACCTCCACGTTTGGTTTCTTCTCCCACATATCTGTAACTACCCTGTCCCTTGCAAGGGTCTCCAGAGTAAGAGGTGTAATTATCTCAGTGGCGCTCTTGGTCATGATTACCCTTACATTGTGTCCCCTCTTCTTTAACATAGAGATTATGTTAGCCGCCTTATATGCTGCAATTCCTCCAGTTACTCCCAGTAGTATATTTTTCTTCATAGTCTTCACCGTCACTTTTCTAGTTATATAGTCGTGAGATGAATTATCAGCAATTTTTTTGTGAATAATCCATATCATGACGAGTTTATTTATTTTATCATGTAATATAGAGAAACTATATTACATAAACAGGTTTTTTATTATAATTTCCTTTAACCTACCTTCAGATATATTCAGTCCCAGCTCCTTCTTCAGGGATGCAATCCTCTCAAAGGACAGGTTTTCGCTGTCGATCCTGTTGTCTATCCTTATATTTTCCATATCATCCTCGGAGAACTCATTTATAATTCTCAGGAAATCCTCACCGTAGTTTTTAAACTTTTGGTTACCGATCCCTCTTACCTTGAGCATCTCCCAACGGTTGACAGGCTTTCTCTCAGCCAGTTCCATAAGGGTGAGGTCCGAGAAGATAATATATGGTGCCACATCCTCCTTCTCGGCAATCTCCCTTCTCAGTTCATTGAGCCTTTCAAAGAGAGGGTCCTCATAGTAGTCGAAGGATACCACCTCATCCTTTCTTCTCAGAAGGGATTCCCTTTCCTTGAGAAGATCGAAGGACCTGCCGTTTAGCTGGAGTACAGGGTAGCTTCCGGCACTCTGGGTGAGGTACCCTTCAGAGGTGAGGTAGTTTATAAACTCCTCCAGTTCATTTCTCTTATAGTGGGACATGAGGCCGAAGGTGGAGAGCTTGTCCAGTCCCTTCCTCTCTATCTTGCTGTCCCTCTCTCCTAGAAGGATCTTGGTAACTGTATAGCTTCCTAGGCTGCTCCTGCTTCTTCCCACAAGGGAGAGGACCTTCTGTGCATCCACAGTGAGATCCACCACATCCTCAGCACCGTGGCAGTTTTCACAGTTCCCGCAGTAGTTCTTTATCCTCTTATCCCCAAAGTACTTGAGGATATACTCCCTGAGGCAGGAGTTTATAGAGGAGTAGTTTACCATGGCATCCAGCTTCTTAAACTTCTCCATCTTCAGCTTATCGCTGGTCTCCTCATTGTTGTCTATAAAGAACTCCTGGGTATTCACATCCTCCTCGTTGTAGAGAAGGATACACTCACCACCTCCACCGTCTCTTCCGGCTCTTCCAGCTTCCTGGTAGTAACTCTCCAGATCACTTGGGATATTTCTGTGGATAACAAACCTTACATTGGATTTATCTATTCCCATTCCGAAGGCATTGGTGGCTACCATAATCCTTAGCTTGTCCCTGATAAACTCCTCCTGATTTGTCTTTCTCTCCTTCTCATCCATTCCCCCGTGATACTTCCCCACGCTGAAGGCCTTTAACTTCAGGTAGGCATAGAGGCTGTCTACCTCCTTTCTGGTAGAGGCGTAGATGATACCAGGCTGCCTTCTGTGCTTCTCCAGATAGGAGACGATAAACTGCTCTGGGTCCTCCCCCTTCTTCACAAAGAACTTAAGGTTGGGCCTGTCGAAGCCGTCTACATATACCATGGGGTTTTCCAGTTGGAGCTTTTCGATGATATCCTTTCTTACCTTGGGAGTTGCTGTGGCAGTAAGGGCGGCAACAGGAAGCTCCCTCCCCAGAGACTTTATAAACCTGGGAATCTCAAGATATGACTTTCTGAAATCGTGCCCCCACTGGGATATACAATGAGCCTCATCCACAGCAATAAAGGAGATATTCAGACCACCGATGAAGTTTGTAAACTTTTCATTAATAAGTCTCTCTGGAGCCAGATAGAGGAGCTTTATCTTATTTTGCCTGAGTCTTCTCATTGTAGCGGCATACTCCTCCCTGGAAAGGGAGGAGTTGAGGTAGGCGCTGGAGATACCCAGCTGGTTTAGGGTATCCACCTGATCCTTCATAAGGGAGATCAGGGGAGAAACCACTATGGTAATTCCGTCAAAGATAAGAGCAGGTATCTGATAGCAGATGGATTTTCCCCCCCCTGTAGGTAGGATTCCAAGGGTATCCCTTCTCTTAAGGATCCCTTTGACTATCTTTTCCTGTCCAAAACGAAATTCCTCATATCCATATATATCTTTAAGTAAAGTTCTTGCTCTATTTAACATGAAAAACCTCTTTTGAATTTATAGTTATTGAATGAATAGTTATCATTCATATGACGACTAGTTTACTCCTTAAAGAATTAATTTAAGGCTAAACTATAATAGGAAGGCCTAAGCCTTCCCTATTATAACAAACTTTATGAGTTTTTTAAACTTAAGCGACTTATTCACACTTGGAGAAACCACAGCTTCTGCACGAGTAGCATCCACCTGAGATCTCCAGCTCCTCCCCACACTCTGGACAGAGAGCCTTGTGTTCATCTAAACTTCTCTCCCTTGCACTGAAGAGGAGATCGAGCTCAGCCTTCTTCTCCTGGGCCTTCTCATAGTCGTTTAATCCCATCTCCCTCTCAAACTCCCTCAGAAGGAAGAGGATGGCTGATGGACAGGTATTACCCTTAGTGATCTGCTGTCCCCTACCCTTGGCAAGGGCAAAGGAGGTACATCCACTGAGGCCGCTTATGGCTCTCTCCATCATAAAGAGGTTTCCTCCAAGCCTGAGCATACCGGACATATAGATGGCCACAGCCTGGATATTTTTCTCGCATCCCCCCTGTCCGCTTCTGATTACATAGATATCCTGAATAGTCTGCTCCTTAGGGGAGTATCCGATCATTACCTTGAGCTTTCCGCACCCTATTGTAATAGCCTTTGGATAGTAGATTGTATCTGGGGCTATAGGCTTCAACTCTCCTCTAGGGTAATCCTTAGTAGTCTCTAGGCTGTCGGTGGTAAGGATTCCCTCTCTGGCACATCCAGCTCTGTAGATGGTCATTCCCTTGAGGCCATGCTTCCACCCCTCTAGGTAGAGGTTCTCTACCTCCTCGGTAGAACTTTTATTTACAAGGTTTATTGTAGAGGAGATGCTGGCATCTATCCTCTTCTGCCATACCCCCTGCATCTTAATCCTGTCCAGTGGGTTAAGGTTCTGGGCTGTAATGAAGTACTCTGGGAGGTTTTCCTCCTCCTTGATCTTGTTGACCTCCATATACTCCCTTGCTATGGGAGTAAACACCTTGTAGCTTACATCCTTTCCATGAAGACTCTCGGTCTTTCTGGTGTAGGAGAAGGCAAAGTTAGGCTCTATACCAGTGGAGATCTGAAGCATAGTACCAATACTTCCAGTAGGAGCAATGGTGAGAAGCTGTGAGTTTCTCAGACCATGGGCCTCCACCAGCTTTTTTGTCTCATCGCTTGTGTTTTCCATATAGTATGGAGAGGCACAGATCTTTTCTCCCTTATACTGAGGAAATGCTCCCTTATCCTTGGCAAGAAGAGCACTGGCTGCAATGGCTGTATCTGCAATGGTAAAGATCACCTTGTCACAGAACTCCAGAGATTCAGGAGATCCGTATTTCAGCTTCAGCTTTATGAGCATATCCCCCACTCCCAGTACTCCAAGTCCAATCTGTCTCCAGTCCTCTACAGATCTTCTCTGTTCCTCCAGTGGATGCAGTGGAAGTCCTTCATCCAGTACATTGTTCAGGGCCCTTACCGATTTTCTTACTACATCCTTTAGACGGTCAAAGTCAAATTTTCCTTCGCCATCTATAAATGTAGGTAGGATGATTGAGCCTAGAAGGCAGCTTCCCCCTGCTGGGAGCGGCTCCTCAGCACAAGGGTTGGTCCCTGCATACTCAAACTCCTCATCCTCACTGAGGAGGTTCCAATTCTTTATCCTGTCCCAGAAGAGGATCCCCGGTTCAGCGAAGTTCCAGTTCTGCTTAGCTACCTCCTTAAAGAGGTGGTGGGGAACTACTTTTTTCCTCAGGATCTCCCCTGTACTTTCAATGATAAACTTATTCTCATACTCCTCTTCAGTTGTGACGGCTTTCATAAACTTATCGTCCACCCTGAGGGAGATATTGGCTTTCTTTATCTTCTCCAGATCCGATTTGATGGTTATAAAATCCTCTGCATCTGGATGGTTTATATCCAGGGAAAGCATGAGGGCCCCCCTACGTCCATTTTGCCCGATGATATCCGTAGTGAGGTTGTAGAGCTCCATAAATGAGATGGACCCGCTTGTAAACCTCGCAGAGTTATTTACGTGAGCCCCCTTGGGTCTCAGCTTGGAGATATCCACTCCGCATCCTCCCCCAAAGGAGTAGGTCCTTGCAAGCTTCTTTGCAGTATCGAAGATAGACTCTATATTGTCCTCTGGAGGACTTATAACATAACAGTTGGAGTAGGTAACCTTTCTTCCAACCTTCTGAAGCCCTCTGTTGGAAAGGATCCTTCCTGCAAAGATAAACTCCTTGTTATAGATCATATCCCTCAGCTCTTCATCTCCTCCTGAAACCCTGTCCAGCCACTCTGGAAAGTTCTCCCCGTCAAATCTGTATTTATTTCCCCATATATCCTTACCCAGTTGATTCTCTTCTCCCAGCCACTTATCTATATTCATCTCTACCCCCGAAAAATAAAAATCATAAAACACAAGATGATGTGTTCCATATGAATATATACCCTATTTCTTGTGTAATAGAAATATCTTTAGGGGAAAAAAAGACCCATTAAATTTACATTCCCTTTTTAGAGGCTTAAAATTATAGAGGTTTAAAATAAAAAAATATTAAAAAAACTTGAACAATTTAACTAATATTAAAGAGGGAAATGTGTTATTATTGTTAATAACAAAAAAATAGGAGAATAAAGATGTTAAATTCATTAAATAGTGTAGTTATAATATTTACCATGATAGGTATTGGGTTTCTCCTCACAAAGAGGGGGATACTGGATGAACATACCAACCAGATATTTTCCAAGCTGGTAATCAATGTTTCCCTGCCGATAATGATGGTGATAAGCTTAAGTGAGAGGTTTACAAGGGAGGAGCTCTTCAGGTCGGGATGGTGGCTGGCAATCTCCTTCTCCTGCGTTATCCTCTCCTACTTCGGGGGAAAGCTACTGGCCAGGGTAACCAAGTGCAGGTCGGAAGGAGTATTTCTTCCCATGGTGTCCTTCTCCAATACAATCTTTATAGGTCTACCTGTAAATGTTGCTATCTTTGGAGAGAGGTCCCTTCCCTATGTATTTCTCTTCTACCTGGCAAACACAGTTCTCTTCTGGACTCTGGGAGTTGCTAAGTTAAGCGGAAGAGAGGGGGGAGCTAATATAGGGGAAGCCCTTAAAAAGTTAATCAACCCTCCCCTTATGGGATTCATTGTAGGGGTATTTCTCATCATTACCGGGATAGAGATATACTCTCCAGTTAAGGAGGCACTGAGATATATAGGAGGAATAACCACTCCCCTCTCCCTCTTCTTCATAGGAACGGTTCTGGCAAACCAGGATCTGGAAGGCCTTAAGATAGGAAGGAAGGAGATTGTTATGCTGGCCGGTAAGTTTTTTATGGCTCCTGCGATAACAATAGTAATCCTTACAATAGCAGGGAGCTTTATTGAGATACCAACTCTCCTAAAGCATGTGTACCTCATCCAGGCTTCCATGCCCTCTATGACCAATGTGGCAATTGTATCCAGATACTATAACAGGGACTATAAGTACGCTTCCCTTATGGTAGGGATGTCCACACTGTTTTGTATCTTTACCATTCCAATCTACTCCTTTGCACTGAACTTCATAAAGTAAAAAGGAGTGTGACACTCCACCCATTTTGATTTTTCTTAACAATAAAAAAGAGGAGTAAAACCTACATTGGTTTTTACTCCTCTTATTAGTTATCTTTTAATTGGAATATTTGCTACAAGAGCAGTTCTTCTTCCATTATCCTCTACTTCAGCCATCTCAAGGTTTAGGCTTTCCACATCGATATCCACATACTTGGAGATACTCTTAATTATATCCTCTCTAATCTTCTCCATAACACTTGGAGAGATATTGCTTCTGTCGTGGATTAAAACCACCTTAAGTCTGTCCTTGGCTACATCTTTAGAGGTACTTTCCTTCTTAAATAGTGATAAAAAACTCATTCACTGCACCTACCTTCTAAAGATTCCCTTTAATTTGCTAAAGATTCCCTCATCCGCTGCAAGGTTAAGGAACTCCACCTCATTTCCTAAAACTCTCTGGGAGATATTGTTATATGCCTGAGCTGCCAGGGAACTTCCCTTATATACAAGGGGCTCTCCCTTATTTGTAGAGATAACGATATTTTCATCATCTGGAATTACACCGATTACATCGATGGCAAGGATATCCTTGATATCAGGAACATCCAACATATTTCCCTCCCTTACCATATTGCTCTTTATCCTGTTTACAATAAGCTTGGAGTTTCTAACCTCATTGGCCTCTAGAAGACCGATGATCCTGTCAGCATCTCTTACAGCAGAGATTTCAGGAGTGGTAACGATAAATGCCTGATCTGCTCCAGAGATAGCGTTTTTGAATCCCTGCTCGATTCCAGCAGGACAGTCGATTATAATATAGTCGAAGTCCTCCTTAAGGGCATCGATAAGTACCTTCATCTGCTCTGGGTTTATTGCATCCTTATCTCTAGTCTGAGCTGCTGGCAGAAGGTATAGGTTTTCGCATCTCTTGTCCTTGATGAAGGCCTGCTTCATTCTGCACTTCCCCTCGATTACATCGATAAGATCGTAGACAATTCTGTTTTCCAGTCCCATTACAACGTCCAGGTTTCTAAGACCGATATCAGCATCTATAAGAAGGGTTCTCTTCCCTCTTGTTGCCAGTCCTACTCCTAAATTGGCAGTTGTTGTTGTTTTTCCTACTCCACCCTTTCCTGAAGTAATTACAAATACCTTTGCCATAAATATCACTCCTATATTCTAAAATTTGATCATATCTTCTAATGTACTTCTGCTTAAATCCTCTATAAGCATCCTATCGTCCTTGATATAAGCCACTTCCAGGGAACCATCCTTCTTAATTCTGTTTGTAGTCAGCATATCTCCGCTAGGGCTTCTGGCAATCCTGTGACCGATCCTCAGCTGGATGGGGTTCATCTTAAGGGCAGCTATAAAAGCCCCTTCCTCATTTTCTCCCCCAGCATGGGCAGTCCCGTTGAGATAACCAAGAACCACTATATTTCCCTTGGCACTGACTCTGGCTCCGGGATTGACATCTCCAAGAATAACGATATTTCCCTCGGACTCTAAACTAGCACCAGATCTCAGGCTTCCCCTGTAAAACTTTGTAGGGCCCTCATCTATAAGGTTTTTCTTGAATATTTGAATCTCTCCCCCTGGATTTTCAGGTGTGATCAGGCAGCTTATATCGATACCCTCCTCCTGAATTATCCCAAGGAGCTCATTTTCCTCCTGATTGTTCATCTCTCTATTTAAAAACTCGATGGCCATACTTTCATTGGCGAAGAATTTACCGGCTGATCTTAATTTTTCTCTGAGAGAAACCTTCAAGGTTTCAAAATCCAATTCC
The DNA here is from genome assembly GCF_027925155.1 of Propionigenium maris DSM 9537. GTDB lineage: Bacteria > Fusobacteriota > Fusobacteriia > Fusobacteriales > Fusobacteriaceae > Propionigenium > Propionigenium maris. Next base: position 125,590 of record NZ_BSDY01000011.1, read on the forward strand.
TTATTAAGGTGAATAGCGAGTCTGTCCTTTTTTCCCTTCAAAATAACATTATTCATTCTAAGCGTCACCTATCTTTAAAAGTGTTATATTCCTAAGTATAGCACACCTTATATTTACTAAGCAATGAAGGGGAGTTAAAATAAATAGAAAATTTTTATAATTACTGCTATGATAAACAAAAAGAAATTAATAGGAAGCGAATGGAGGAGGAATATGAATAGTGTTGTTCTTACAATAAGGTCTCTTTTGGAAGCCTTTGACATAATAAGGGATGCAAAGTTAAAGAAGTTTTATTTTTTACCGGGAGTTTTAAATATGGGGCTTATCTACCTCCTCTACCAGCTCTCCAAGGTCCTCTCTGGAAAGCTCTTTGAAAACTTAGAGGCGCTCTTTAAGCTGGAAACCTATGAGAGTATAGCCTTTCTAGCAGTTAAAATACTGGTGGCGTGTGTGGCCTTTCTTCTGTACTTCTTTGTATATAAGGCGCTCCTTCTCATTCTCCTGTCGCCATTTTTAAGTTATATCTCTGAAAGGGTTGAGAGCCATTCAAGGGAGAGAAAGTTCGATTTTACAATGAAGGAAAACCTCCACTTTATCTGGAGGGGTATGGTTATCTCGGTAAACTCCTTTGCCAAGGAGAGTGTAGCCACACTGATCTTTCTCCTTCTGAGTCTCATTACTCCCCTGAACCTTTTAAGCCCCTTTATGATATTCGGGGTCCAGTGCTACTTCATCGGATTTTCCTTTATGGACTATACCCTTGAAAGACACGGATATACTCCCAGGGAGGGAACAAAGTTTCTCAGAAGGAACGCTCTCTTTGCAATGTTAAATGGAGGGCTCTTTGTGGGGATACTCATAATACCAATAGTGGGAATCTTTTTAGCTCCCCTGATAAGTGCAGTATCCATTACCTTGGGAACTCTTAAGAGGGTAGAGGAGAACTCTAAACCCTCTCAATCTTAATGAGTTTGCCCTCCTCCATGTGTGCTATCCTGTGGGAGAGAAGTTTAAGAAGGGCCTCATCGTGGGAGATAACAACCATGGTGTGGCCCTTTTTTTTCATTCCCTCCATTATATAGAGGAGGTCCCTCTGGCTAATGAGGTCAAGGTTCACCGTGGCCTCATCAAAGATGATTACAGAGGGTTTGAGGATGAGAGCTCTGGCTATGGCCACCCTCTGCCTCTCTCCCCCTGAGAGTTTTTCTATCCTTCGGTGGGCATACTCCCTGGGAAGCCCAACCTCCTCAAGGGTATGACAGACCTCTGTCATAAGATTGGAATCCTTTCTTCTTCCCCTTATCAAGAGTCCCTCACCCACAGCTTTCCACACCTCTACCTTGGGGTTTAGTGAGGAGTAGGGGTCCTGAAATATAAGGTGGACTCCCTCTATATATCTCCTATTCACGGTGATGGGAGGGGCATAGTTGATACTTCCTTTATACCCTCTGTGAAGACCTGCTATACACCCTGCCAGGGTGGATTTTCCGCTTCCGCTCTCCCCCATAATTCCAAGAGTTTCTCCCCTCTCTATATCTATCTCTATATTTTTAAGGATATCTCCCCTGCTATCAAAGGAAAAGGAGAGGTCCCTGATCTCGATTATATTCATCTGTCTTCTCCTTCCTTCGTGTGATAGATCCAGCAGGCTACTCCCCGGTCCTCGCCTGTAGAGGGAGAAGGGTTTCCTCTGGTACAGATATTCATAGCGTGGGAGCAGTACTCGATAAAGGGGCAGCACCTGCTGTCTTTGTAGTTCCTTAACTTCTTCAGGGGAGTTAATCCCTCTGAAAGATTTTCTAGGAGAGAGTTTACAAGCTCCCTCACATAGGGATGTCTTGGGGAGGTAAGAACCTCTCTACAGGAACCCCACTCTACAGGGATTCCATTTTTTAATACGATTACCCTGTCAGCTACCTCCCTTACAAGATCTATCTCGTGACTTATAAGGAGGATTCCCTTGGCTTCCCTTATCTCATCTAACTTTTTCAGGATAATCCCTTTATTTAATCTGTCCAGCCCGGTAGTTACCTCGTCCAAAATAAGAAAATCAGGATCGGTCAGGATACCCATGATGAAAGCCATCCTCTGCTTCATACCCCCGCTGAGCTCGTGGGGGTAGCTATTGTAGTATTTTTTATTCAGATTAAACTCCTCCATGAGAGCAAGGGCCTTTTCTGAAGCCCTATCCCTTGTAGCTTTCTTGTGGAGGAGAACCCCGTCGATGAGCTGCTTCCCCATCCTTATACTGGGATTGAAGGCGTTCATGGAGTTTTGGGGCACCAGAACTACCTCCCTTCCTATATGATGGTGGTTCATAGATGAGTTCCCCAGGAGGACCTCTCCCTCAAAGGGTATCAGTCCAGTTAAAACCCTTGAAAGGGTGGTCTTTCCGCTCCCGCTTTCCCCTACCACAGCTACTACCTCTCCCTTTGAAAGGGTGAGGTCTATATCCTGGAGGATCTTCTTCTCCCCTATGGAGACCTTAATTCCTCTCACCTCTAACTTTTTATCCATAATATCCCCTCCAGTGGGTTCCTGCCACTCTCTTCTTCAGCTGCTCTCCAATAACAGTAAGGCCTAGGAGTGTAGCAACCAGTATGAGAGCTGGGATGATAACCTGGTATGGATAGAAGTAGAGGTTTTCCTGACCAGAAGCCAGAATCATTCCCCAGCTTATCTTGGGGTAGGAGAATCCCAGTCCCAGAAAACTCAGAAAGGCCTCAGCAAAGATATATTTAGGGATATTTATAACCACAGAGGTGAGTAGGATTCCTATAATGTTGGGGAGGATATGAGCCTTGATGATGAAGAACCTTCCTCCACCCATAAGAAGGGAGGCCTTTACATAGTTCTCCTCTCTGAGGCTCATCACCTCTCCCCTTATAATTCTCGCTGTGGGCATCCACCCTGTGAGGGTAATAGCCAGGATAATTCCTGAAAAACTGCTCCTTGCAGCAAGGATCATGAGGGTAACCAGAAGGAGGTAGGGAATGGATGAAAAAACATCCAGGATCCTCATTAGGAGGTTGTCCACTCTTCTGCCAGAGAGTCCCGCCAGAGTTCCATAGATACCTCCCAGGAGAAACTCGGCCCCACCCCCCAAGATACCCAGGAGGAATGTCAGTTCAAATCCTTTTATAATCCTGAAGAAAAGATCCCTTCCCAGGCTGTCTGTCCCAAAGAGATGCTCCCTGGAGGGAGGATGGTTCATAGAAGCATTCCCCTGGGCAAGGTCTGCTGGAAGGAGGATGGACACAAACCAGAGAAGGAAAATTCCAAGAATGATCCAGAGAAGGGGTGGGATCCCCTTGGCTGCCTCTACCCTCTCCTCCTCCATCTCTATTATAAGTTTTTGAAAATCGTTCCTATGATTCATTCCTTAACCTCCTTCTGATCCTGGGGTCAAGGATGGCATAGAGGATATCGGTGAGATATACCGTTACCACATAGATAAGTGTGAAGACGATGGTAGCTCCCAGTATCATATTGTAGTCCTTGTTGTTTACAGAATCGATGTAGATATTTCCGAAACCGGGGATGGAAAAGATCCCCTCTATTATATAAAATCCCATAAAGAGTCCTGCTATCTGAGGCAGGAGTAAACTCATTACAGGAGCCAGGGCATTTCTCAGAACATGGGTAAGGAGAAGTCTGATTCCTCTGTAGCCCTTTAACCTTGCCTGGATTACATAGTCCTTCTTGAGCTCCTCCAATATAGTTTCCCTGATATACTTCATATAGATTCCTGTAATGGAGAGGGCGATACATGCCACTGCCAGGGAAAAGCCACCTCTTCCAAGGCCTATGAGGTTTGTTTCTGGAAACTTTATTGCAAAGATATAGTAGACCAGGGAAGCTGTAATAAAGTTAGGGATGGATATGAGGATGAGGGAGATAACCTCCATAAGGTACTTTAAGGTCTTTGACTGTGTTTCCACAGTGGCAAGAGCTCCTGTAAGTCCCAGAATAAGCCCCAGGAACATTCCCTTTATCCCCAGGAGAAAGGAGGTTCCGCCGTAGCTTCTTATCTCATCTATGACAACCCTCCCAGGATAGATCATAGAGTTTCCCAGATCCCAGTGGATGAATATATTCTTTAAAAACAGCAGATACCTCTCCATGAGGGGCAGGTGCAGTCCGTGCTTTATCAAGAAGTTTGTCTTCATCTGACTTCCTACACTGTGACCCAGGTAGGAGAGGGGTGTCCCCGGAATAGATTCAAGGATGAAGAAGGTGAGGGTAACAACTACAAAAAGGGTGAAGAAGAGGTTTACAGTTTTTTTGAATATGTATGAATACAAGATTATTCCTCCAATTCTAAATAAAAAATGGTGTTAAACAACACCATTTTATTAGAATTAATTATTTTTTTCAATATAAACATTTTTATAGTCTGGGCTGGTAAAGGGGGTGAGGTAGTATCCCTTGACATCCCTTGAGATAAATATCCTTCTCTTTATGTAGACAGTAGGAGTGATCCATCCCCTATCTAGAAGAAGTTTTTCAGCCTCAGCAAAGCTATCCAACCTTTCACCGGCTTCCTCAGAGTGGAAGGCTCTTGAAAGGAGTTCATCATATTCCTCCGTGTCCCAGTTAACAGGGGAAACCTCACTCTGTCCGGAAAAGATCTCCAGGAAACTTGAGGGATCGTTGTAATCAGCATACCATGCCATTCCTCCGAAGTCATACTCCCTTTCAGCCACCCTTTTCTCAAAGACGGGCCATGAAAGAAACTCAGATCTCACATTGACTCCCAGGGTCTCCTTATACATCTTAGCCAGGTACTCCGAGTAGGTTCTGGCCCAGTTGGATGTACTTGGATTTAAATAGGTTACAGTGATATCCTCGGGCTTTGTGGAAGACATTCCCAGCTCCTCCAGTCCCTTTAAGAGGTAGTACTTTGCTTTGGAACTACTGTCCTTAGGAAGTACATCTCCTACCTTTTTTCTGAAATCCCTTCCCTCCATATGGATACCAGGAGCCACCCATCCGTAGGCAGCTTCAAAGAGTCCTCTGTAAACCATCTCAGACATCTCCTCTCTCTTGATTCCCAGGGAGAAGGCCTTTCTTATATTTTTATTGGTAAATAGCTTATTGTTTTCGTTGAAAAATAGATAGTTTGTAGCAGCACTGTATCCAGGGTACTCATAGAAGTCATCTGAAGAGGAAAACTTCTCAGCCCACTCCTTCTTGGATGCCTCTCCTATTTGTGCCTCTCCCTTGAAGAGCATGCTCATCCTTGCATTTTCATCCCTAGTGATATAGAAGGAGATGGTATCTAGACCTACACTGGTATTGTCCCAATATGTAGGATTTTTCTCCAGAACAATCTTCTGCTCATGATCCCAGCTCCTTACCTTGAAGGGACCATTGGCTACAAGCTTATCTGCACCACTACCATATGTATCACCATACTCCTCCACGATATCCTCCCTCTCTGGAAGCATAAGGCTTGAGTAGGTGAGCTCCAGGAAGTATGGGGTTTTCTTCTCCAGGGTAATTTCCAGGGTGGATTCATCCACTGCTCTTACCCCCAGTTCCTCCTTGGATAGTTCTCCCCTGTTGAAACCTTCTGCATTCTTTATGGGAAAGAGAAGGTAGCTGTATGGAGATGCTGTGGCAGGGTCCAGACTCCTTCTTATACCATATACATAATCCTGGGCAGTGACTTTTTTACCGTCCTCCCACTTGTGGTCCCTCAGGTGGAAGGTCCATATGGTTTTATCTGAACTACTCTCCCATGAAAGGGCTCCAGCTCCTGTAATTTTATCCTCCCCATAGGCGTCGGGGGCTATCCTTGTAAGTCCCTCGAAGATATTTATTAAAATATCTCCAGAGTAGGTGTCTGTAGATATTGAAGGGTCCAGAGTTTTAGGTTCTCCCAAGAGAAAGGTATTGAGGACCTTGGCTATATGATCTTTACTGTTGCTCTCTTCTTTTTTACCGCATGCTGATATAAACAGCAGGGCTGTGATTCCCAGTAAAAGTATTCTTTTTCGTAAAAACAAACTTCCATCCCTCCTTAAATAACTTATTATGTTCTGATTATAACACCATGGAAGCGTTTCAAAAAGTTTTTTTTAGGATAAAGTCAACGATGTACCCAAAGTCAGGAATTTATTGGGAAAAAGGCCGATTTCTTCATCTAACTTCAGTTGACAGGTTAAAAAAAATATGATAAATAATTATTAGCACTCAATAAGAACAATTGCTAACAGGAGGAAGAAAGATGAAAGAAACTTTAAATTTTCAGACGGAAACCAGTGAACTTTTAAATTTAATGATTCACTCGATCTATACTCATAAGGAGATCTTTTTAAGGGAGCTCATCTCCAATGCAAGTGATGCTATAGACAAGCTTAAGTACCTATATATAGAGGACAACTCACTTTTAGAGGGAGATTCAGAGTTTTATATAGATGTATTCCTGGATAGGGAAGCAGGTACTATAAGGATAGTGGACAACGGGATCGGGATGGATCACGACGATCTACTAAACCACCTGGGGACAGTGGCTAAATCTGGTTCCAAGGCTTTTATGAGAGCCATGGAGGAAGCGGAAAAGGTCAACAACATAGATGTAATAGGCCAGTTTGGAGTGGGGTTCTACTCAGCCTTTATGATAGCTGACAGAATAACAGTAGCTACAAGGAAGGCAGGTACAGATAGGGGATACCTGTGGGAGTCCACAGGGGAGTCCACATTCACAGTGGATGAGGTAGAGAAGAAGGGAAGGGGCACTGAGATAACCCTTCACCTGAGAGAGGATGAGGATGGGGAGAATAGGGAGTACCTCCAGGAGTATAAGGTAAGGGAGCTCGTGAAAAAGTACTCGGACTATGTAAGGTATCCCATCAGGTTAGAGGTGGAGAAGAAGGAGGAGGAAACAACCGTTAAGGAGATGGAGACCCTTAACTCCATGGTTCCCATCTGGAAGAAGAATAGGACCGAGGTAACTGAGGAGGAGTATAAGGACTTCTATACCTCCAAGTACCATGATTGGGAGGAACCTCTAAAGCACATCCACTTTAAGGTAGAGGGAAATATAGAGTATACAGCTCTTCTCTACATCCCATCAAAGGCTCCTATGGATTTCTACACAAGGGAGTTTGAGAAGGGGCTTCAGCTATATACAAAGAATGTATTTATAATGGATAAGTGCAAGGAGCTTCTCCCAGACCATTTCAGATTTATAAGGGGACTTGTGGACTCCTCGGATTTCTCCCTCAACATCTCCAGGGAGATCCTTCAGCAGGACAGGCAGCTTCAGGTTATAGCCAAGAACCTGGCCAAGAAGATCCAGAGGGAGCTTGAGGGAATGCTGAAAACAGACAGGGAGACCTATGAAAAGTTCTGGAAGGAGTTTGGAGTAAATATCAAGGCCGGAATCTATGAAAGCTACGGGGTGAATAAGGAGAACCTGAAGAACCTTCTGATCTTCCCGTCTACTATGGAAGAGGGGATGGTTACCCTGAAGGAGTATGTAGACAGGATGCCAGAGGAGCAGAAGGATATCTACTACCTTGCAGGGGAGGATATAGAGTCCCTTAAGAGGATGCCACAGCTGGAAGCGATAAAGGACAAGGGATTTGAGGTACTCCTCCTAAATGAGAGGGTGGATGAGTTTGCAGTGAAAACCCTGGACAGTTATGAGGAGAAGCAATTTAAATCCATCACCGAGGTAAACCTGGATCTGGAAACCGAGGAGGAGAAGAAGGAACTGGAGGACGCCAAGGAGGCCAACAGAGATCTTCTGGAGGAGATCAAGGATTCCCTGGGAGAGAGGATCACAGATGTAAGGCTTACCAACCGTCTTAAGTCCAGTGCAGTATGCCTTGTGAGCGGAGAAAACGGGATAAGCTTTGAGATGGAGAAGGCCTTTAAGGATATGCCAGGAGGGAACCCGGCTATGAAGGCTGAGAGAATTCTTGAGATCAACCCTGGACACGACCTCTTTAAGGCACTGAAGAACGTCCATGAAGCAGGGGAAGAGGTAGGGGACTATGCAGACATCCTCTACAACCAAGCTCTTCTTGTGGAAGGATTTGCACTGGAGGATCCAATTGAATTTTCCAATAAGATAACAAAGCTTCTTATAAAAGCAGCTAAATAGAGGAAATAGAGACCCAGAGGTGATAGCCTCTGGGTCCTTTTATTAAAGGAATTTTACCGGATATCCGTATGAAGGTAGTAGAGAAATAGGTGTTTTATAATGAAATCTTATTACAGGAGTCCATATGAAAAAATTAATCCTTCTCCTTCTCATCTTTAGGGGAGCTCTGGCCCTGGAGCCCTTCCTGGAGCTTGAAGGGGAGTACAGACTTCAAAATTATGAGGAAAACCGCTGGTACTACAAGAGTATAGGGGGATTAAAGCACTGGGGTGAGGATTATTATACAGAGTTATCCCTCATAGGAGAGGAGGGAGAGGACCCCGAGGTGGCCTTCTACACGGGATACCTTGAGTACTATGCAGGGGATCTGACTCTCAGCGGAGGAAGGCAGAGGATCAGCTGGGGGCACGGCTTTATCTTCAACCTTTCAGATGTCTTCAATGAAATAGATATAGAGGATCCCGGAAGCGAGAGTAGGGGAGTGGATTCCCTGAGAGTGAGGTACAGTTTGAGGGAGATGTCCAGGCTTGAATTTGTAGGCTTTAAAACAGATGAAAAGGATGAAAATTTTGCCGGAAGATATACATTTCTCTGGGAAGACTATGAGTTCATGGTGAACTACTTTAACACAGTGGAGATCTCACCGGTAAGCGGTATGGAGGAAAAGGTTGAAAGGTATGTATTAGAGGTAAAGGGAGATATGGTGATAGGTGTATGGGGACAGCTATCCTATGCAGAGTTTGAGGAGGACGATATCTATACCCTTGTTCTGGGAGGGGACTATAACTTCGACATCTATGGTAAAAATCTCTACACAGCCATAGAAGGAATAGTTTCCGAGGAGACCTCGGGGGTCTACCTCACATACAGGCTGAGGATAGATGAGGCCTATGAGTTCTACCAGGGGTATATCTTCACCCAGGGAAGGCGATATATAAACTCCACCCTGAGCTATACCTACAACGACTATGTGACCCTTGAGCTGGCCTACAACTACTACCATGAGTTTGGGCAGCTGGGGTATGAAACAGAGGATGGGGAGGAACTCCGCCATGAGGTGGTGTTGAGGAGTAAGATCTACCTTTAGTTGATAAGGGCTTAGGAGGAAGTATGCATATTGTAGAGGCCAGAGATATTACAAAGGTTTACCTGCACCAGAAGCAGGAGGTAAGAGCTGTAAACAGTGTTTCCTTTGATATAGGTGAGGGGGAGTTTACTGTAATTGCAGGTCCCTCGGGATCTGGGAAGACGACTATCTTAAATATTATAGGGGCTATGGATTCACCTACCTCTGGAAGGGTAGTGGTGGGAGAAAGAGATATAACGGACCTTCCCAGGGGAGAGAGAGCAGACTTCAGAAGGGAGAGGGTGGGCTTTATCTTTCAGAACTACAACCTCATCCCCATCCTCAGTGTATATGAGAATGTGGAGTTTGCCCTGGACCTCTCCGGGGAGGTGGAAGGTGGGAAGAAGAGAGAAAAAATACTAAAGCTCCTGGATGAGCTGGGCCTCTCGGAGCTGTCCAGCAGAAGACCCTCTGAGCTATCCAGCGGTCAGCAGCAGAGGGTGGCCATAGCCAGGGCCCTCATAAAGGATCCCATCCTCATCCTGGCTGATGAACCCACAGCTAACCTGGATACTGCCACAGGGGAGGAGGTAGTGGATCTTATGGAGAGGATAAACAGGGAGAGGAAGACCACATTTATATTCTCCTCCCACGATCCGCTGATAATTCAGAGAGCCAGAAGGGTGATAAGGGTAAGGGACGGGAGGATAGAGGAAGATGATAGTGAGGATGGCCTATAGAAATATATTCAGACACAGGGTGAGAACTATACTCACCCTTATCTCCCTGGCCCTGGGTATCTTTTTTATTGTCCTGGGGGTCGGGGTAAATATAGGGATGGAAAGAAGGGTAATCAAGGTAATGAGAGCAACTGAGGTGGGAGACGGTAAGGTGTATGGGAGGGGATACTTTGAGGACAGGTATGACAATGTAGATGACCGGCTGGATTTCCCCGTTCCACAAAAAGCTTTGGAGATCCTGGAGGGATATCCCCACAGCAGGCGTCTGATCTTTTCAGGGATGGTTACAGACGGGGTATATGACTACCCTGTGAGGATTATAGGGGGAGAGCGGAAGGCCGAGGAGGAGTTATTTAACCGGAGCTCCTATATAGTTGAGGGAAAGGGAGGGGTGGTTATCTCCCACGTTCTTGCTAGGGACTTGGGCCTCTCTGTGGGAGACTCCATAGTCCTCACAGCTACCACAGCCAGGGAGAGCTTCAATGCCATGGATCTAACCATAACGGGGATAATAAAAACCGGAGGGCTGGAGTTTGACCTCAATACCCTCCTTATAGATATAGACCTTGCCCAGGAGTTTGCAGAGACGGATATCTACAACGATATAGCAGTGAGGGGAGAGATAGCCCCCAGTGATATAGCTGCCATGGAAGCTGGAGGAGCTGAGGTTATCTCCTATCTGGAGGAGCTCTCAGATATAATAGCTGTCACCAAGATCAAGATAAAGGTGGTAATGATACTCAGTTCCGTTATCCTTATAATATCAGGGGTGGGGATAGTAAATACAATGCTCATGGGTATGCTGGAGAGGCAGAGAGAGATAGGTATCCTCCTGGCAAGCGGTATGAAACCTAAAGATATAATGAAACTCTTTCTTTTAGAGGGAGGAATTCTGGGAGTTATAGGAAGCGGAATAGGGTTTATTCTGGGAGGAGCCCTTGTATATCACTACGAGAGGGTTGGAATACCCCTTCCAGATATGGCCCAGAAGATGAAGACCACCATCCCCCTCTCAGACAGGATCTATGGCTACTTCGATCTGAGGATGAATCTGATCTTCTTTCTCTTTGGAGTGGTAATCGCCACTGGAGCTGCCCTCTATCCTGCCTATAAAGCTACTAAATTAAATCCAGTGGATGTACTGAGGGAGTAGGTGATGGAGATGCTGGCAGTTGCCATGAGGAATTTAAAGAGGAACAGGAAGAGAACCCTCCTCACAATTATTGTGGTGGTGGTATCCACCATGGGGATGACCTTTGGCCTCAGCTGGATAGAGGGGGAGAAGGATCTTTTCCTAGAGACGGGAAGGAGGGGGACCGGGGATGTGAGGATAACAGCTCTTGACTATGATCTGAGATCCAAAAGCCTGGATCTGGAATCCAATATCTCCCACTCCCAGGCAGAGAGGGCGGTAGGAGAGCTCTCCATGGAGGTTGTGGGTACTGGGAGGATAAGGTTTGGAGGTCTGGTCTACTTCGGTGAGGAGAGTGAGAAAGCTTCAGGGACTGGAATAGAGGAGAGGGATAATGAGATTATAGGTTTTGATAGGTTCATCTATGAGGGGGAGTTTCTTAAGAAAGATGATGAGATCCTTATAGGAGAGAGGGTCAGAAGAAAGCTGGGGCTCAAGCTTGGAGATGAGGTGGCCCTTTTGACGGCAACATGGAATAAATCTCTCTACTCCCTCAACTATAGGGTTGCAGGATTTTATAAGATGGATAATACCAGGCTGAACAAGAGCTTCTATATTACCCTTGGAGGGGCACAGAACCTCCTGGATATGGAGGACAGGGTAACGGAGTACCTAATCTATTCCAGGGGGGATGAGGAGAGGATAAAGGAGGAACTTACCTCCTCTATGGGGGAGGAAGTCCTTATAAAGAGGTGGGATGAGATAGGGGTGAATGAAAACTTCAGCAAGATCCTGCCGGTGGTACAGGGGATCTTTCTGATCCTCTTCTCCACCCTTGCAGGCTTTAGTACCTCCAACACCATGCTCATGGTTGTCTTTGAGAGGAGGCGTGAGATAGGTATATTAAAAGCCCTGGGTATGAGGGAGGGAGAGATAAGAAGACTCTTCCTTCTAGAGGGATTCCTAATGGGAGGAACAGGTTCCCTTCTTGGGGTCGTCATAGGTGGGGCTCTGGCTATTTACCTCGGGAGGGTAGGGGTAGACTTTGGAGATATGCTGGAAGCATTTACCACTGAGCTCAATATAAAGGGAGTTATCTCTCCCAGGCTGACCCTAACCATAGTAATCCTAAGCTTATCTGTGGGCCTATTTACCTCCATAGTTGCTACCCTCCTGGCAGTGGCCCCAGAGGTGAGGAAGGAAGCGGCCATGAATATGAGAATTGAATAGAAGATTTAGTAGAAGGAGGAAGGGATGAGGAGCTTATTGCTGTATTTTATACTTGTAAATCTGATCTTTTCCATGACCCCAGAGGAGATCCTAGAGGGGGTGGACTACAATATGACCCCGGATAGTGTGAGGTACAGGGGGGAGATGGTTATCCACAGGGGAAAGAGAAAATATACCAAGAAGTTTATAATGGATGCCATGGGGGCGGAGAAGTCCTTTATAGAGTTTACCTACCCTGCCAGGGACAGGGGGACCAGGTATCTGAGAAATGAAAGGAACCTGTGGATATATATGCCCAGTACCTCGAGAACAATGAAGATCTCGGGACACATGCTCAAGGAGAGCATGATGGGGAGTGATATATCCTACGACGACCAGACCGACAGAAATAAGTATAACATCCTATATAAGGGGGAGATAACCGAGGAAACAGAGGAGTACTACGTGCTGGACCTCATAAGAAGGGAGGGGGAGGAGGCCAAGTACTACAGGCAGGTCCTGTGGATAGCCAAGGACACCCTCACCATAAAGAGTGGGGAGATGTACGCAAAGACTGGTAAGCTCCTTAAGGAGCTTCAGGTAGATGAGATAGAGCTCATAGGGGACAGGTACTATATCACTAGGTTTCGTATAGATGACAAGCTGAAGAAAACCTCCTATACGGAGCTCATCCTAAGGGAGATAGAGATAGATCCCGAGATATCGGAGTCTACCTTTACATTAAAGAACCTAGAGAGAAGGTAGCTGTGAAATGCTGCCTTCTTTTCATTTACCTACGTTTTTTCTGAAGGTGGAATGAAAACCTTGTTTGGGAAAATAAACAAGTGTTATATACTCTATTGAACAAAGTTAAAAATATCATATAGATTAACTTTGCTGTTGGTAGAATTAAAAGTATGTGGGTTGATTTAAGAGCAGTTATAGAGTTATAAGCTGCGGGAATATTAAGCAAAGTTGTAAGTATGAAAAGATATGGAGGGAGCAGGGATGGTTGAATCAAAGGAATGGAACTGGGCAGAAGTAACACTAGACATATGGAATATACCTAGCGAGGATGTTTACTACTATCTTCATAGGTGGAGCTCACTGAACTTTTCAACTTTTTTAGATATGGGATGTGGTTTGGGAAGACACTCTCTTTTATTTGCAGCAAATGGATATAAGACCTATGGAATGGATCTATCTGAGTATGCCCTGTCAAAATTAAGAGAGGGAGCAAAGGAGAAGGGAGTGGCAGTGGAAACTCAGGTTGGAGATATCAATAAACTGCCATATGAAAGGGAAAAATTTGACTGTCTTTTAGCCTATCATGTTATTTCCCATACCGATACAGATGGGATTAAAAATATTGTTGGTGAAATTAGAAGGGTATTAAAGACAGGGGGAGAATTCTTCGTAACTCTTTGCTCGAAGCGCAGTCCCTCATATACGAAGGAAAGCAACATTATTGTGGATTCAAATACAATCATCAAGATGGAAGAACCAGAAGTGGGGATACCACACTACTACTGTGAGCTTGAGGATGTTAAAAGGTTGATGGCTGATTTTGAGGTCATAAGAATCCGGCATATTGGGGATATCTATGAAGATACAAGCAGTTGGCACTATTTTGTTCATGGGAGGAAAAAAGATTAGACCGAGCCTATAGATAACCGTTTAATTTAACAAGGGAGCTTTATCCTGAAAAATAGTTGTTTAGATAATTATAGATATAGAGTGTTGCAAAAGTAATTCACAAAAAATTAAAAATCATATCCAATATAGAGTAATAATTGAGTTACCACACAAAATTCTACTCGAAAGGATATGACCAGTAATGTATATACCTCAAACTACT
>NZ_BSDY01000012.1 GCF_027925155.1 Propionigenium maris DSM 9537
GTATTATTTATATAATGTGTTCTTGGAACAGAGTCAACACAATGAAACTGACCCTTTCTCCCAAGTATAGTAAAAATATAATGCAATCTCTCCAGATATATTTGTACAGAAACTAAATAGATAATACTTTAAGTAACATATTCAATGTGGTAACTCTATGTTGCCTTATTTTGATTCTATAAGCTTCTTTTTCAAAGCTCTTATTTTGGTTTTAAGAACCTTCTATATTTCCAATGATTACTTCCGCCTACGATGCGTTTAAAATCACTTCTTGCCATGCTAGAGGCATTTAAATTCCACCTGTTTCCTCCATGATCCCCTCCAGGGTTTCATCTTTGTCAAATTTCTCTATAAGGGACAGTTTTTATTAATTTCTAGCTGGGCGGTGGCGAGTCATTTTTTTATCACACGTGCAACGTCTGCGCTGACCTGCGCCACCTCATGAAACATATCTAGGGTCACAGTACCTTTTGCTCCTCCCCGGCTCTCCTTCTCTCTCTTTTAGCCTGGTTACACCTCTTCACATGCTTACTCTTCTCTTATGCTGCTCTTTACTTTAATTGATTATCATGGACATAGTTACGCTGCTCCTGGATCTCCCCTGAAGATCTTACCTTTAACTTAAGCCAGATCTCCTTTAAAGAGAAATAAAAAAGGCCAGAATCAAATCCAGCCTTTATTTATTATAATATCTTCTTTATTTTTTCTTTTTCCAATGATGCTTTTGACTATCCTTATTCCTTGAAACCTTCTCCCTTGCTATTGCTCTACTTAATTTAGATCCTGTATTTTTCATTCTTCACCTCTCCATTTTTATTTTTTATCCACTCTTAAAGCTCCTATTTCAATTTCTACTCTCTCTTTTAAATATCTTCAAAGAGGGATAAGAAAAGGATAAAAGTGCTTTAAACAAACTCCATAGTGATACATAGTAAGATTTTTTATTTTTTTAAGTGTTTTTCTGATTTTTAAATTCAATCTAGCCTTTATTTCTAAAGGGATAGAAGGCTTTTATCGCTCTTTTTTCTTTTCGTTTGCTTAGGGCTACCTATTTTTCTCTTCAATTGAGCCTAAAAACCACTCTAAAAGGGGTATCTTTTCCACAAACCAGGAGCACATTTTTATTTCTTTTTTTGCTAATTTTCTCCGTTTATATTTGTCTTGTTTAGTTCCTCCTAGTTCATCACAACTTTGCAGCAGCTCCTCTTTACTCCAGAAAGAATTTCCTCTTTGACCGCATCTAATTATCAATAACTTAGAGATCCTGTTTCTTTTGTACTGCCGGGCCACCATTTTCATTTCTCTTTTTATGTGATAAAGCCTTTGTTTCTTTAATTTCTCGTACCTCTCCTTAGTAAGCCCTACCTCGTTAATAAGCTCATCCCAGTAATTTGAATTGAACCCCTCAAAGATTTTAAGGTATTCATCCAGGTAGATCTTCCCAAACCGCTCTTTTAAGACAGGCCACTTTATCTGAAATTCTACTCTTAATATGTTTCCTTCCTCCAGGAAGCACTTCTTTCTTTTAGCTGCTTCATAGGTCTTATTGTAGATGATAAGCCTTTTGTTTCCTCCCGGGGATCTTGCCGTGAGTATATAAGTAAAACCAAGGGCTTGGAAATCAAATATACTTTCATAATCAAATTCTGATAAGCCAAGGCGCCCCTGGGCTTTCTTCTTATGGTAGTAATCCAGGGAAACCTTTCTTCCTAAACCATCTGAAGTATATGAGTGACGATTTCTAGCCCAGCCACTCAAAAAAGTACTTAATAAAATATCACTCATTATCTCCCTGTTAAAAAAATGTACTCCATCACAATAAAGCTTCAGATCCTTGTTCAGTTCTATTCTCTTCAGGTAAGCCTTGCTTAGGTCTATCTCTACCCCTACTTTTGTTTTGAGGTGCCTCTGAAGGGCTCTGAGAGCCTCTCTGAACTCAGATCCTGTTGTTATCCTCTTCATATTAGTTCTATATAGCAGCTTACAGGGGTTAAATTCAAAGCTTGACCAGAAGTGACCATATACAACCCCTGTCCTTATACGCACAACTCTATCATGCTTTAACTCCAGGATGTCACCATCATAGTTTATTCCTTCTCTTTCAACTCCTATCTTAATCCTATCTATTCCCACCATAGCAGCGCCTCCAAAAAAAAGAAGGGTAAGCCTTTCTGCTCCCCCCTCTAATTTAAACTTACAAGTGTTTTTTAGTTTACTGGTTGATTGCTCTAAGATCCTCTTCATTTTTAAGCTTGTATTTTCTATTATAAAGCTGGGCAAGGCGCTCCCCGTTTTCATGCTCTTTTTTACTCTTCATATTCCTTTCGCTCAGTTCATCAACAAATGCCACTGCCTCTTTTTTTCTTTGCTCTAAACTTTTCATTAGTGCTGCCTCCTTATTGGTTCTTCCCTAAATAAAATCTTATAGATGTAGGACCACCATAAAATCCTTTTTGAAGCTCAATTACATCATTATTGTAATAAGATACGTCTACACCATCTAGATACTTTATAATCATCTGTGGTACTCCTATCTTATCTTTCATGTTAAAAGAATCTACTAATCTCACTAGAGTTTTGTGTTTCTTTTTCTTGGCTTCCATAAAGTCGCCAAGATCTGTTAGAGCTTTCAGAAAGGCTTTCTCTAAAGATTCCCTCCCTTCTTCAAACTCTGTAATCATTTTTTCTCTCTCTTCCTTTATTAGTTTTTGTAGCTTAGAGCTATCAACTTCTACTGACTTCATTTCCTCAATAGCCTTTATTTTTCTCCTGTAAAATTCCTCCTCATTTTTAGAAGTGGTATACCCTTCAATATCATCTACCCTTAATTTCTCCTCAGTTTTTAACTCTGCCAGTTCTAAGGATTTTTTTAACTTATTTACTTCTTCAGCTCTTTTATGCTTCTCTCCATAAAAACCATTCATAAGGATCTTTATTTCTCTAAAATCTTCATTTGAGTTGCTTACATCAAACATTTAATCACTCCTCCGATTACAGTCTTTTTTTATTTGTTAGTATCCTGGTTCTCTTATTCTTTATAGTTAACTGACTTAACTTATTTAAAAGAACATTCCTTTCTAGCTGCCTTCTTTTCCACTTAAACATATGGCCCTCCCCCTCTAATATCATTTTTTTACATTCTTCCTCCTCAGTAGCTCTTTTTTATTCTTGCTTAGGATCTTATTTATTTGACCTGGTTTCTTCTTAAACACTTTTCCCCTCCCTTATGCTGACTAAGGTTTCAGAGGACTGAAACCTTGTTGCATATGTTGCCTGGCAAGTTTTACATTTGTAGTATCTATTTTTAGTAGTTCCATAAAGGGTTCTAGAACTGTATGCGGTGTTTTTAGTATTACAGTTTGGACAATTCAAATTTATACCCCCTAAATTAAATAAATTCTCTAAAATGTGTGATATACTCAATTTAGAATTATTCCTATGGTTATCTTTGGTCGGACTTCTATAGGTGATAATTCTTTATGATTAGGGCAGCTGTTAGACCTTTTATATCTTTAATTTCGCGGTTAAACATATAGAGTTCTCTAAGGGCTGCTTTTACTGCTTCCTGGGTATACTTATGTTCAAAAATCTCTAAGAAGTTTATATATTCTTGGCTTTTCTCCTGGAGCTTTGAAATAGCCCTGGAAACATAAATATTTTTTCTAGCTCTGGCAAACTCTTTTTCCATTTCCTCCTCCTTTCTCGACTTATCCTCTAGCCAATTAAAATAAATAAAGTTCAATCTACCTTCTTCTTTAAAACCTGGTGTTTCTCTCAAAATTTTCTCATAAACCTCTACCAGAAACTCTCTTATATTTTCAATCTCTTCAAACAGTCTCAAACAAACTACTTTTCCTTTGTGAAGTATATAAATATATTTTTCCAATTCCTCAGTATCTTCCGGATTATTAAAATCAGTCATTACAGAAAATATATCTTTCATAAATATTCATACCTCCATACTAAGTTTTAAATGTCCGCAGTGCGGACAAACCCTATATCTATTTTATCTTTTACTCTGATTTTTCTCCTAAGTACTGGAACAGATGCAGACAATATTTATGATAGTTAATATAGTATTTCTTCTTAGGGAGAACCTGAAAAACAAATTCATCTCCAAAGTACTTTTCTTTAATTTTCTTTACATCTTCCCAAGTAGGTAATCTGTCTGCATAAGAGAAACTTACATGTCGATAATATCCCTGAGGCATATAATCAATACCCCATTCTCTCTCTTGTTGTAGCCTATCCCAAAACTCCACCGTATTTATCACTTTAAGTTCCCCTATGAACTTTTTAGCTTTCCTTGCCACTCTAATACTCACCTCCCACCAAAAATTTCTTATTTTTGTTAAGCTCCATAGAGTTTACACAACTCTTCATCTAACTCCCTGTTAATATGCCTTTCAAAGCTAGGGCTTCCCTGGTACCTCTTATATTTTTCTACCAAGCTTCCCCTAATCCCATTAACCTTTTCCAAGCCTAATTCACTTTTAACAAGATCTATCTTATCCTCTCTTGATAGCTTCTTAGGTGGTTCTTCCTTGCCTTTTGGCTCCTGGATTACCCATTCGTCCTTTATAGCCTTGATTATCGCCCCCTCTCCCATTTTATTTGCTTTTATGTATGTTAAAACCTCCCTAAGCCTTTCATTGGTTGGACTTAGAGCCAATATGTTTTTAGCTGTTCCCCTGGTGATATTTCCAAAACCACATTCTTTTAAAAGTTTTTTTAAATTTTCTTTTGAACTACTACTTTCCAGATTTTCCCTAGTAGTAGTTTTATTAATAGTTTTATTGTTTTTAGTTTTAATAGGGTCGACATTTTCGACTCCGAGGAAGTCGACGTTTTCGACTGGGAAATCAGAAAGTTTCGACTGGTCGACGTTTTCGACTTCAAGGATTTTTCCTTCCCCTTCTTCCTCATTTTGAAGTATCCTTATCTCTAATTCCATTTCAATTTCTTCAGTAGGCTTTTCCTCCACTTTTCCAATATAGAAAGTATCTGACTTATACTTGGTTTTAACTATCTCTATTAGTCCAACTGCTTCTAGCTGCTTCTTACAAGTTACAATAGTATCCCTAGACTTATTTAAGATCTTTGCCAGTGTTTCTATGGAAAACTTCACAAATATTCTCTTCTCTTCATCGAACCATCCATTCTCTAAGGAATGGTTTAGTTTTTCGCATAAGATCCCATAGATAATCTTTGAAGTGTCTGAAAGAAGATCCTCAATAACAGTAACCTCTTTTTTAACCTTCCTTATGGTTTTTATCTTCTTAACTTTCTTCTGGTAATAGGGATTATTAAATAAGTTTTTCTGTAGTGGGTAAAACCCTCCGTTCCCTAAGTCAGAAACTCTATAATATTTCATTTCTCCTCCTTCTGATTTCTCCTAATTTCCTCTTTAGGTATTGGAAATACTTAAGCTCTCTCTGTTACTTACCTAACCTCTTCATAAGGTTTTCTTCCATCATTGTCTTCTCTACTTCTGAGCTTTCTATCCTGGATAGCTCAAGGGCTTTACTGGTAAACTTCACCATATAATCTCTGCTATTGTCGCTTTGCTCCTCAAAGAAGAGCTCCTTTTCTTCCAGTTCAGCCACATTCTCAAAGAACTTCTTATCATGCTCCTTGGAATCTTTGCTTATTTGGATTCCTACGCTTAGCAGCTCCATAGGCACACCATTCTTTAGCAGCTCCTCCAGGAAGGCATCCAGTCTCTTCTGATAGCTTTTACGCATATCTTTATGCCACTTGGTATTCTTAAAACTCTTCTCCCTTCTCTCATCATCCAGTTTATCGATTACCGCTTCATTTCTTAGACACTCCTCCAAGGTCATAAACCGGCACTGATTATTCATACTCCTTTCTAACATTTTAGAGAGTCCCCCCTCAGTTCTAGCCATGACATCCCTCCTCTATATTAAGTTTCAAGTAAATACTCCTATTCAAAGTACTTACTAAAAACCCAAAGCCCCTCATATCTCCCCTAAGGGGCTTTTAGTCCAGAAAGTTCACCTTCAAATTAAATTCAAAATGATCTATAAACTCTATCTCATCTATAATGAGGCCCATAACCTTTTCTAAGGTCACCATATCCTTTGTGCTGTCTATCTGCTCCAGGTAATTGAGAAGAATCTTCCTGTTTCCCTCTCTAGCTTTCTGATTCCCTTCTAACCTCTCAAGCCTCAGCAACTCCTTTTTAATCTCCTCCCTTCTGGTGTTGTACCTTTCCATCTGGCTATCATAGAGCCTTTCTGGAACCTTTCCATCCAGATATTTTTCTAGGAGCTTTTCTTCCTGCCTATCCAGATCCCTGACCTCCTTCTTGTACATCCTCCTCTGTGCTTTGTTGTTGATCTCTACCTCCTCCAAACAACTGAACCTTTCTATACTTCCCTTCAGCTCCTTTAATACCTTCTCAAGAAGTACATCCTGATATATAATCTTTTTCCCACACGAGTTCATACACTGATAGTACACTCCCTTTTTGCTCCTCTTATCCCTCCTTCCATAAATAGAACCACCACAAAAACACTTAAGCTTATGAAAAAGATAAGTCCCGGCAGGATTCTTTCTTCTCTGCTTCCTTTCCATAAGTTCCTGGACTCCATAGAATAATCCCTCCTCTACTATCCCCTCGTGGTTTCCTTCAATGACCTCATACTCCTTGTTTCTAACAACAAATCCGTTTTTACTTTCCTGCTGCCTGAACTTCAGCTTCCCTATATAGACCTCATTTTTGAGCATCCTCCGGATCTTCTTCACATCTCCAAAACCAAATCTTCTCGTGAGTGCTGCTATCCCCTCCCCTCTAAGATAAAGATTAAATATTTCCCTCACTCTATCCGCTTCGTCTTCATTTACTACCAAGATCTTGTCTTTCAACCTATACCCGTGTGGAGGAGGTCCTCCGGTCCACCTTCCCGACCTGGCTATGTGCTCCATCCTGGACTTAACCCTCTTAGCTGTTCTCTTCCTCTCATGAGAGTTTATCAAGGCTCTTATGTCGTTACTGAACTCTACGTCTATATCCCCCTCAGTTAATATTCCTTCCTGAATAGAGTGCAGCTCTACTCCGAGCTCTGCCATCCTCATTATCATGACCTTATATGCCATAAAGTCCCTTGTGGCTCTCGACAGCTCCCATACAACAACCTTGTTAAACCTCTCATCCTCCATATCCTCCTGGAGCCTCAGAAACTCCTTCCTATTGTTGTTAGAACCACTGGCAATGTCTTTATAGATCTTGTAAATCTCAATCCCGTGGTTTTTACAGTAGGTCTTACACTGCTCCAGTTGTGCTTTCCAATCTTGTTTCTCTGTAGACTCCCTGACATATATAGCTCCTCTACTTCTCAACTACCTCACCCTTAACCAACTTCATAAGCTCTTCAGCTAGAGCTTTTTGTTTTTTTCTACTTATCCCTGAATTTACAATCATAATTCGCTCCTTTATAAAATCATCAAATTCTGGTTACGTTTCCAAACGCAACCACTCATGATAAAATTTTTTTTATTTTTTCTATTGTCTTTTTATCTTTCTTTTTTATTTTATTGTAGAAATTTTGCCTGCTTAAGCCCAACTTTTTATAAAGTTCTTTCATTGTATACCCCTTTGAATATGTCTTTGATTTAATTTCTAAAAGTTCCATAGCTCCTCCTTTTGTCAAACGTAACCACTAGAAGTATATCTCCTGGCGGTTACATTTGTCAAAGGTTTTTTTTATAAAATTTTAAATTTAGCAACACTTGGTGTATATTTTAAAGGTGAGGTGTTTAAATATGTATGAAGTTAATGAAGAAAAAAGAATAGAATTAGGTAAAATTTTAAAGAAGAAAAGGCTTGAAAAAAATTATGGATTAAATCAGTTTTCCATTAAAACAGGGGTCAATAAGTCTATACTTTCTAGATTAGAAAGTGGAAGTGTACTCAAAATAAATCCTTTTATGCTTAAAGATATAGCTAAAGGATTAGCTATTGATTATAAAGATTTATATAAAATAGTTGGATATCTTGAAGAAAATGATTATGTATTTGATAATGAAGGAAAAGTTTATTTTGAAGAGCTTGCGGAAACAGATGAAATAATTAATCGTTCTTATGAGTTGATTAAGCATTTAAAAGAAGTTCTAACTAATAATGAAAAATTTATTGAAGATCTAAAGAAAATGCAAAATAATGCAGCTTCCTCTGAATTAATTGAAATTCATCAAAGACAAATTGATAGAATGAAGCCAAGCATTAAAGATGCTGAAAATAGAATCAAGAATGAAGAATACATATTGAGTTTATATCATAGAATTAGAGAGCTCCAAGGAATTGCACTGCATGGTCAAAAATTTTATCATGATAATATTGATAGAATTAAAGCTTTAGATGAATTAGAAAAATCAAATAAAAAGAAATGAAGCTTAGCCTCCCTGAAACCACAGTAAAAAATGGAGATCTATACCACGAATGTGTAAGGTTAGTCAAAGTTATATCAGTTTTGTAAATGAAAAAAAATTTAATCGGAGGTTGGGATATTAATGGACTATAGAGCATTAAATAATATAAATTTAAAACATTCTATTGTACATATACTAAATAATAGAGAAGATGATATTAAACTAAGCAATTATCCTCTTAATTTAAATACTAAAGTAGAAGAACTTTTACTTTCTCACATAAATTCCTCTATAAGTGGAGATAAAAGTCGTGTTGGAAACTTTGACTCACGTTCTCATGTAAAAGATCTTTGTAATGAAACTTTTGAAAATAATGATAAATTCATAGAAAAATCTATAGGATTGGCACAAAAACTCTTTTCTCAAATGAAAAGAGGTAGCACAATTTCTCCAGCAAACTTCATTATTTGTTTACTTGAAGCAAATAATAGGCAATTAATAGCTCTACTAAAGTTGGATTTTAAAGAAATCTTTGAAACTCAAGAGATAGAACATGAGGATGGTCTAGAAATAAATATTGTCAATGCTGGAACTGGTTTGCCATCTCAAGATCAAAAACTCCAAAAATGTGCTTTTTATTGGGAGGAAATTTCAGAAGAAGACGAACAACATGGAAGAGACTACGATATAATACTTTTGGATAAACAACGAAGAAAACAAAGCGATACTGATATTGCTGGATTTTTCATGAACTTTTTAGAGTGTAGCCTAGTTGAAAATAATACAGATCGAACGAAAGAATTTGTTAATCAAACAAAGAAATTTTTAAACAAGTTGTATAAAGAAGATCCTGAAGGAAAGAAGATTAAGATAGACCTTTTATGCGAAACTATTAAAAATAGTGAACAGTTAAATATTCACACTTTCTCTAATTTAATTTTTGGAGAAGAGGAATCTTCGGAGAAAACAAATTATCTTGAATTAATGTCTAAAAAAGTAAAAGACTTAGAATTTCAAGTTGACAAAGATTGGGTTAAAGATAATGTAAAGAAAAAAGTTATTAAAGTTAGAGGAGAGGACATTAAGATTACTTTACCTTATGGAATTTCTAATGACCCTAAAAAATTTGAGATCACTAAAAATAAAGAAACTTCAAACTACGATATTACTATTAAAAACGTACAATACGATAGTGAGATTAGATAGAAGGGAAGAATTATGGAAAAAATCTTAGGACAAATCAATAAAACTCTTAATTTGAAAGAGATGGAATTAGTCCAACACAAGGACTCTTTTTCATATGAAAAAATATACACTTCAGATTTTATAGAAGAGATTTTTTCTCAATTAAAGGAAATTCAAAATGAATCTTTAAAAATTTTTATTGGTGGTTATCCTATTGAGAGTGAAACTGCTCAAAATACTATTTTTGAAGGTGAACCTTTAAAAATAGAGTTACGTTTTTCAAAAAAAAATATTTTTTCTACTCTTTTTCCAGACGAAGATTTTGATAATTATACTTTCCAAGTTTTTAAAGATCTGAAAAAAATAGAAAAAAAGATTAATCCATATAATTTAAAGTTATTTGAACAAAATTTTTTTAAAACTCGAAAGAAATGTATTAATCTTTTGATTGAAGATGATATATATATTGAAAATGATTATCTTGTATTCATTAGCTTAAATAATTGCTCTGCTATTACTTCTTTTTTTAATTATGAAAAAAGATTAGAATTTATTGAGTCTATAATTGAAACTAGAGAAGATTATTGTCATTGGACAGAAGGGACTTCAAACCTCATTCCTGAAGTCTTTAAATTTCATTTTGAAAACAACAAGTTTCATACAAACTCAGAATTAGAAGTTTTATTTAATGCTTCTCTTGTAAATTGTATTATTGCTTATTTAGCCAATTTCACCAAAAAAAATGATGTTGATAGTGAGCTAACCCAGCACAGTTACTTTGTAGGTAAAAAGAAAATAGGGATAAAAGCAAAAAAATCGATACCCGATATAACAGAAGCACTTTATTTATTCAAACTCTATAGATGGGCTTATGAAAGCAAAACATATGAACGTTTAGGCGTTATAAGAAATGTCGTTTCAGTTTTCCTTTGTAATGGAAATGAAGATTCAAATTATTTTTCTTTACTTAAAACAGCTGAAAAAATTTATCAGTCTTCTCAAAATAATTATGATGTTTATTTGAATGAGAAAGTGGATAATTATTTTTTAGAGTTACGTAAATTTAATGAAGAAATAGAAAAAAAATCTACTCAAATTTCTGAAAGTATTAGCTCCATTATTGAATCTATGAATAAAAATTTTCTTGCATTAACAGCTACAATTGTAGCTATTGGCTTTAGTTATTCTAAGCTGGAAAATTTAAATTTGAAATTAATTAGAGTTATTGCATTAATTTATAGAATTTATATTCTAATTACATCGCTATACTCCTTTACCTATTATTATAACAAAGTTAATATTATAAAAAAAAGTTATGATAATCAAAAGAATGAGGTAAAAAAATTCTTAAGAGACTCTGACATACCCAAAGATAATGAAAGCTCAGTGGAAATGTCTAAAGGTATATTTAAAATTTATCTAAATATTTCTATCTTTATTGTTTTCTTTCTTATCCTATCATCTATAGGATTATATTTATATCCTAAAAAATTAGAAACATTTCTTTCAATTATTTTTTCTTAAAAAGCAGGGATTAATCCCTGCTTTTTCTCTTTACATATTCGCACAATAGTCCATCAAAATCTAAATGCCATTCCCCTTATTCTCCAATAATACAGGCTGCTTGATATTGAAGTCCTCCTGGAACCTCTTAAGTGGACAGCTCTATGTGCCTTTTCTATTTAAGTCTACCATCCAATTATACCACCAATAAAAAAAGGAACCTAGTCAGGCCCCTATTTTATTTAACTTTTTTCACGTCGTAAAAGACCAACACCATCTCCAAATGGCATCAAGGTAAATCTTGGATGCTCAGCATATAGATAGTCTATAAACTCATCCAGCTTTCTTACGATGGTTTTAAACCTCTTTGGGTACTCCTTATAGAGGTATCCCCTGAACATGATGTTGTCTATGAAGACCATTCCACCATCAGCCAAAAGCTTGTAGGAATCATCAAAGAACTTTCTGTACTGTCCCTTGGAAGCATCTATGAAGATGAAGTCATACTTCTCATCCAGCTTCTCTATCTCCTCAGTGGCATCTCCCAGGATCTGGGTTACCCTCTCAGATACTCCTGCCCTTTCAAAGTTCTCCTTGGCCTGCTTGTATCTCTCCTCATCTATCTCCAGGGTAGTAAGCCTCCCTCCGTACTTCTCGCATGCGTTGAGCATAAGAGTTCCCGAGTAACCGATGGCTGTTCCCACCTCCAGGATATTTGTAGTTTCATTTATATCCACCATAAACTCCAGATACTTAGCTACCTCCTTGGTAACGATGGGTACATTGTGCTCCTCAGCAAATGCCTCCATCTCAAGGATCACAGGGTTTCCTTCCTTTATTTTTCCGATTATATATTCATTGGCACTTTTTAATTCATCTAGCATGTTTATTTTCCTTTCTTTTCAAATTATTTCAACTAAAACTTCTACTTCCTTCATCATAAATAAATTCCAAAGTTAGAGTCTATTTTGTTCATTCTTGCCTTGACGCAAGAACGAACCAAGAAAGTCAAGATCCCTCAAATGTCTCATAGGTAAAGCATTCATCTACGCCCTTTGAAAGCTACACTCTTAACTCTGATAGTTAAAACTATTGCACAACGTTATGAAAACTTATTCTGCTTAACGGGCTAGCGATACCTTCCCGACAAAGTCTTTATCGACTTGAGGGATCGGTATAATTTTTTCAGCTGACTGCAGGCAGTCGTCCTGCTCCACATTAAATATCTACTTCGACTCGTCACACAAATTAGGTTCTATCTAGAGCCTTTAAAAAGAGTCGCTTAATTTGACTTACCTCAAAAGACTATTGCCGAAAGCCTTGAACTTTTGTGAAAAATAAGGTGTTAACTTTAACGGCTATATTTTTCCACAACGCTTGTGTTGAAGGTACCTTTTGTTTCAAGACAAAAGGTACAGTTTCAATTATTATTAAGTAGATTTAAGAAAATTACTAGCTATTTTTCTTAAACTTTATAATATAGAACCCGTCTAAATGCTCCTCAGTGTAGTCGATGTTGAATCCACCAAGGTGATCAAACTTCCCCTTTATATTTCCAGGAAGCTCAATAGACACAGCTTCAAAGTTAGGATTCTCAGCCAGGAACTTAGCTGCATTGTCGGTATTCTCCTCCTTGAAGATAGTGCAGGTACTGTATACCAGCTCTCCTCCTACCTTTAATACCTTGGATGCTGCTGTAAGGATCTCATATTGAAGGTTAGCAAGCTCCTCTACACTCTCCATATCCTTGTTGTATAGAGCCTCTGGTTTCTTTCTGATTACTCCGTATCCGCTACATGGAGCATCTACTAAAATCTTATCAAACTCGGTATTCAACTCAGCCACCTCTCTGGCGTCCAGCTTCTTAGCCTCTACAATCTCCACACCCATCCTCTTGGCACTTCTTCTTATAAGTCTTACCTTGTGGTTGTGGATATCTAGGGATGTAATAGTCCCCTCATTTTTCATATCCTCTGCAAGGACCATGGACTTTGTTCCCGGTGCACTGCAGGTATCCAGAACTCTCTCTCCAGCCTTGGCTCCAAGGGTTCTTGCAGCCAGGAAGGAAGCTCCGTCCTGAGGTACTATCTTTCCGCTCTTAAATTCCGGTGTATCGATAAGACTTCCAGAATCAAGGTAGTACACTCCCCCCTCTATATACTTAATTATCTTTATATTCTTTCTGTCCAGGAACTCCTCAAACTCCTCCTCGCTGTACTTGAGGGTATTTACCCTTACAGACATTGAAGGTATCCTCTTGTATGACTTAAGAACCTCCTCGGCTTCTTCCCCATACTCAGCCACTACCTTCTCATAGAACCATCTAGGGTATGAATAGAAGATATCCAGGGCATCATTTTCTCTCAGGAAGTTCTCCTCCTCCTCCATCTCTCTGAAGAAGTTTCTCAGGATTCCGTTTACAAATCCTCCCACATAGGTTCCCAGCTTCTCATTGGTAAGCTCCGTTGCCTCCCATGCAATACCTGCCTCATCTGAGTTCATGAAGTATGCCTGGTACATAGACAGTCTCAGCATATTTCTCAGCCATCTTCTGTGTACCTTCTTGGATCTTTTATCTATCTGATAGTCAAGGAAGATCAGGTTTCTTATTACCCCGTAGAATACCTCTGTTATAAAGGCCTTCTCCCCTCTGGTAAGCTCATGTCCGTGCTCCCTGAAGTAGTCGTTAAGAAGAAGGTTTGAGTACTTTCCCTCCTCAAATTCCATAAGAAGTTTTACTATTCTTACTTTTATGTTCAAATCTACACCTCTTTCAAAAAATTTTAATTTAACTTATACATTATATCTCAAATGTTGATTTAAGTAAAATAATTTCCCTACTTTCTCTTCCTATTAAAGGAACACCTTAAAAACCCTCTATTCCTTAATAAAATAGCCCTTTAATCCATTCTTTAGCCACAACTCTACATAGATTACCGTATCTGCTTACACAATAGATTTTTAGTCGTCGGCTATTAAACTCCATATTTCTTTATAAATAAGTTTTCTCCCCTCTTTATATCGATCTAGCTTTGTACTCAATCGTAGACTAGGCCGTTCTGCAAGTTAAGTTCCGCAGTGGTAGACTACTCTTTTTCCAACAGGAGCGAGGACTGTAGCTTATGAAGGCCGTAAACTAATAAGTCTACTTACTAAGAAATTATAAAGAGGGGCACATTTTCTTTGGTTCGTTTCTTTTAGGTGACAAAAGAAATGAACATTTTTTCCTTAGAGATTAAAGAAATTACCACAAATTAACTCTTAGAGTGTTTTGACCATACTCTATATTAGTAATAAAAAAGCAGACCCAAAGGCCTGCTCCTTATCTTCTATTTTAGGTTCTCCAGAAAGCTCTTCTCCATACCAGGCTTTACAGAAACTCCCAGCTTAACAAGGGTCTTCTCCAGAGCATTGAGCACATAGATCAGTTTAGCCCTGTCACACCCCTCTCCCATGTGTCCTACCCTAAATACCCTGCCGGCGAGATACCCAAAGGCCCCAGCTATCATAAGGTTGTAATCCTTAAGGAGAGCGTTATTGATCTCCTCAAAGGTGGTTCCCTCTGGCACCCTTATCACACTCACAGTATTGGCCCAGGAATCCTTCGTATAGAGCTCCAGTCCCCCGGTTCTGATGGCTTTCCTGAAGGCCTCTCCATACCTTTTGTGCTTAGCTGCTGCATCCTCCTCCAGGAGGTTGTCCACAGCAACCCTGAGCCCCTCTATATCGCTTATTGGCATGGTATAGGGGAACCACTTCTTCTCATAGTAATCCCTCCATATCCCCAGATTGCAATAGAACCCGGCTACTGGGGTATTCCTCTCCTCTACAGCCCTCCACACATCCTCACTTATGGAGAGAAAGGTCAGTCCCGGAGGTGCTGAGAGAGCCTTCTGGCTTCCTCCCAGGCATATATCGATCCTCCACTCATCCACCCGTATCTCATGTCCCCCGGTGGATGCCACTGCATCTACTACAGTTATTATTCCTTTAGACTTTAACATAGGGCAGATCTTCTCTATGGGATTTAGCACTCCGCTGGGAGTATCGCAGTGGACCACAGTTGCATACTTAAAGTCCGAGTCCTTTTGAAGAAACTCCTCCAGCTCCCCTATATCTATTCCTCTCTCTCGGTCTCCCCTGAAGTAGATTGCCTCTGCCCCGTACATCTTGGCAAAGTCACCAAATCCCTCTCCGAAGATTCCGTTATCTATTATAAGAACCCTGTCCCCGGGCTCTGTTAGGGTAGCACAGGCTGCCTCCAGTCCCAGTATTCCCTCACCAGAGAGTATCCTTACATCTCCCTGGGTTCCTATCATCTTCCCCAGCCTCCCGCAGGTCTCCCTGTAGAACCCATAGAAGTTCAGGTCCAGGTCTGGGTTGGTGCACTCCCTTGCCCTTGCCATCCTTACATTTTCTCTCACACTGGTAGGTCCAGGTGTCATTATCACTGGTATCATATCCATCCCCCTCAAAAAACCTTTTCCCCAATTATATCCTTATTTTCACCCTCATCCAATAAAAAAAGAAGCAGATTGTAATCATACAATCTGCTGTCTATCCTATAGGAAGCTTTCTCCAGGTCTCTGGGCATCCTTATCTGTCTTACCCATACCCTTCCCCTCTACCTTATAGAACTCCACTTTAAACTCTACGTCTCCTTTGATAACCACACGATGATACCTTTCAGGCTCTATTACAAGGGGGTGTTCAGGGTCTATGGTATATACCTTCTCCGGGCTATCCTCCCATATATATTCAAGAGTTCCCTTTATTACAACAATCCTTCCCCACTTTCCCTTAGGAGCCATATGCTTCTCCAGTATTCCGGGAAATACATTGTCCTGATTCATGATCGGAGTCTCCCCTGCCTTTACTGCCCCCTCTGGAAGTCTTTCATCCTGATATCTCATACTACCACCTGCCTATTCTTTATTTTGAAATTCAAGAATATCTTACCACACACTTCTCATCTTCACCGTAACATAGGTTACTCATTGATTAAATAAAAACTTATAACAGATTTTTATGAATTATTTGTTATTAAGATGCCCAGAGTATCTCTACCTTTCTCTCCAATTAAGTTAAAACAGCCGTCTGCAGGCTATCGTCAGGCATCACACCATTAAAATACTTCATTGCGTTTAACTTCTTCAGGCTCTGGAGAGAGTCTAGGAGAGCAATGGAATATCTGTCTTACTTACAAAGATAATTGCCGGAAGACTTGATTTTTGGGATATTTTTGTATCAAGACAAAAGTATCGAATTTCTTTGGACACTTTCTTTCGCAGAGTTCTCGATTTATAAAATAAATCTTAGAAATCTGGTGACACTCCCTGCGGGTGCCACCATGGTAAGAAAGTACCTCGCTCTCTTTAAAAGAGCGAAATAACTTTCCTATACTTTATAATTCTCTTACTTTTCTAAAAATAACTAAAAGCTCTGGAAGCAGTCATCCAGAGCTTTTTCAATCCTACTTTTCATAATCTGCCAGCTTATCTTTAACCAGCTTAGACATGATTATAAGTGCCACTAAGTTTGGAAAGATCATAAGTCCGTTGAAGAAATCCGCCAGCTCCCAGATAACTGGAACCTCTATTGTGGTAGCCACAACGATACAGATCAAAACAATTATTGTATAGATATTTGTTGCCCTGTCGCTTCCAAAGAGGAATCTGATATTGGCCTCTCCGAAGAAGTACCATCCCACAATTGTGGAGAATCCGAAGAAGAAGAGAGCAACAGCTATAAATATCCCCCCTGCAGACCCCAGAGACGCTACAAAGGCCTGCTGGGTGAGCTCTATTCCGATAAAGCCTCCCCCTCCCAGAGGTGTATTAGCTATTATCAGAAGGGAGGTCAGGGTAAGGATAACAAAGGTATCGAAGAATACCCCGAACATAGCAACCAGCCCCTGATCGCATGGATGAGGAACCTTGGCTATTGCATGGGCGTGAGGGGTAGATCCCATCCCCGCCTCATTGGAGAAGAGTCCCCTTGCAACACCATATCTCACAGCTTGCTTTACTGTAACCCCCAGCACTCCTCCAGTGGCAGCTTCCGGGGTAAAGGCACAGGCAAAGATAAGTCTAAAGGCCTCTATAGTTCCAGGAAGGTTCTTAAAGAGGATAAGAAGTGCTCCCCCTATATACATCACAGACATAATAGGAATAACCTTTTCCGTAAAGGAGGCGATACTCTTTACCCCTCCCTTGAACACAAGACCCGCTAGGATAGCCACTACTACTCCTATATAGAGGGGGTTCACATCAAAGGATCCCTTCACTGCATTGGCTATGGAGTTGGCCTGAACCATATTCCCCACAAAACCAAGAGCCACAATGATACTCACTGAGAAGAAGCTTGCCAGAATCCTTCCTGTAGTCTTGTTCTTTATCCCCTCCTGTATATAGAAGGCGGGACCTCCCCTCATATGTCCCCTTACCTCCTTCTTAAATACCTGAGCCAGAACAGCTTCAGCAAAGATGGTAGACATTCCAAAGAAAGCGGTGACCCACATCCAGAAGATAGCTCCAGGTCCTCCCGATACAATAGCTGTTGCCGCCCCTGCCAGGTTCCCTGTTCCCACCTGGGCCGCAATAGCTGTTGTCAGAGACTGGAATGAGTTCATCCCCGATTCTCCCGCTTCCTCTCCAATACTGGCTCCTCCCAGAGCCTTTTTTATACTCTCTCCAAACCTTCTTACCTGGACAAACTTAAGAAGAAAGGTGTAGTAGAGTCCCGTACCTGCCAGCAAAAAGATCAATAGATAGCCCCAGAAAAAACTGTTCAACTCCCTTATAGCTTCGAATATCATATCTGTCCCCCTCTAAATCCTACCAATTCATCAAATTTCAGATAATTCACAGACCGATCCTGCACTTTACTATGCCTGTTTTGCCACCAGCTTCCTTTCCTCCATAGCTTTAAATATGGAAGATACCACGTATCCCCCTGCTATTCCACCAAGCATTGCCAGAAGCATAGCCGGAATAACATTCATAACAGGATTGAATGCAAAGGGAGTCAATAGACCTGGGATCGGTGAAGCCGTTCCCGGAGCATCGCTCACTATTCCAAAGAAGACAGCCGACA
This sequence comes from Propionigenium maris DSM 9537, assembly GCF_027925155.1. Classification (GTDB taxonomy): domain Bacteria; phylum Fusobacteriota; class Fusobacteriia; order Fusobacteriales; family Fusobacteriaceae; genus Propionigenium; species Propionigenium maris. The sequence goes on from NZ_BSDY01000012.1 coordinate 18,178, forward strand.
GTCCCGCAAGGGCTCCCCCTGCAAAGCTTGAGGTAAATATCGGAACTGGATTAAGAGTAACAATGTGTGCCTGAGTAAGAGGTTCAAGCATCATAGAAATAGTTCTGTTTCTATCCCCATACCCCATTCTGTAGAAGGTAATTCCATTTGCAAAGGCTCCTCCAAAGCATGCTACAGATGCTATTCCCATAGGTGCTCCCTTCAGTCCAAGGATAGCAGTGAGTGCCATGGAGCTCAGCGGAGAGGTACATACCATCTTTATTAATCCTCCCAGTACAAGTCCCATAAAGATAGGAGACTGGTTGGATGCTTCTATTATCATTCCTCCCAGATTGTTTAGAGTAACACTTACAAGGGGAGATATAGCTTCTGCTACAAATCTTCCTAGCGGTGCCAGTACAACTACCCCTACAATCGTGTCTATTCCCTCTGGAATATATTTTTCAATTACTGGTATTAAAAAGGATATACTGTACCCTACAATAAATCCCTCTAATATTCCCATACCTGAGAGAGCTACTCCAACAGCTACTGCATACACAGGACTTACTCCCAGAGCCAGGAGGACAAGTGATCCAGAGGCTACTCCCCCCATCCCTCCTACAACTTCTCCCAGGTTTTCCAGGAATTTAATACCTAGTATCCCTCCAGAGATAAATCTGTGTAGTGCTTCAACTAAGAAGGTAGCAACTGCTGCATTAGCCAGTCCTCCCATTGCTTTTTGACCATTAGGTGCCTTCAAACTAAAAACCGAGAAAGCTGTAAGTGATATTAGTAATAATAAGATTCCTTTGAGTATTTCCATTTTATAAGTTCCCCCTGAAATTAAGATTTTCATTTTAGACAACTCCTCCACGGCTGGAGCTGTCTTTTAGTTGTATAAGTCATATGACAGAACCGGTTTCATAATTGGATCTTCGAGATCTTATTGAAGGTCACTTCAATTGAATTCTTTGATATATTAATAATAAAACTCAGAGTTTGTTGTAAGAAGGTATCTAGTAATCTGCTTCCTTTTTATGATAAAAGTAATCAGTATAAATGTCAGATACTTATTTTCGTTTGTTTCTAAAAATTACACTTCACAAAAAATCATAAAACACTTTGTGAAACTATTATTTGATTACCCCTTTTTTCTCAAACTGTCAATACTCTGTGTTTACCAAAAATGCTGACATATGGTTGAAAAATACAAATATGCAAATAGTTAACAAAGTAAACTTTAGTGAAAAAAGTATTTTTAATTCCTTGGAATTATTGACCTTTGAAGGATTTTAGTGTACTCCCATCCCACCGTCTTTTTCATTAAAAATTACAAAAATTTATTATTAAAAATTTATATATTTTTTCAAAACTTTATTAACTTTTTATAAGAGTGTTTATTTTTTTCATCTCTTTTATCGCAAAAAAAGATCACTAAAATACAGCATATGGATTTTTGGGGCACTTCCCTATGGCAAGTAGTTTTCTCTTCATACGAAAAAATCCCCCTGCTTTCCCAGGGGGATTTGACATAATTTTATCTATACTACCTTGTAGAGCTCATCGCTTTCAGGTTCACCAATCTCCTCTATAAAGCAGCCAGAGATCATAACCTTGCTTTTCTCCTCTGTCAACCTTCCTATGTTGCTCCACTCAATTCCCTCAGAGGACAGTTTCCTTCCAAGGACCTCATAGTTCTCTGGAGATACAACCAGAAGCATGGAACCACTGGAGATAAGTCTCAGGGGATCTATCTCAAAGTGATCGCAGAGAGCCTTGGTAGACCTGTGAATTACAAGCTTCTCCCTATAGACCTCTGCTCCCAGTCCGTAGAACTCACTCATCTCCCACACAGCTCCCAGGATACCTCCCTCGGTAACATCGTGCATACCCTTTACATAGGAGGAGGCCACAAGGCCCTCCTTCACTACACTGGTTTTATCCAGCATACCCTTGGCTTCAGCTAGGATCTCCTCTCCCAGGTTTTCCAGGATATCATTCTCTTTTTCATAGGCTATTATTCCTGTTCCCTCTATTCCCACTCCCTTGGTGAGAACCAGAATATCCCCATCAACAGTTTCCTCCCTGGATTTATAGTCCTTTTTATACCCTATACCTATGGCAGTCACCGAGGCTACAATCTGATTTACCACCCTTGTGATTTCTGTATGACCGCCTATTATAGATACACCTATCTTCTTACACTCTGCCTGGGCATCCCTCATTATCCTGTCCAGTTCCTCCCTGCTTGTCCCCTCGGGAGCAAGGATAGTTAGCATAAGCCCCACCGGTTCTACCCCTGCTGTGGCTATGTCATTACAGTTTATATTTACTGCCAGCTTTCCCAGCTCCTCACTTGTTCCTGTGATGGGGTCACTAGAGATATAGGCTACCTTCTCTCCGAAATCCATAACTGCACAGTCCCCACCTATCTTGGGATCTGTAAGGATCTCCTTCCTTCTTCCCTCTATATTATTAAATATTAGCTCTCTTAAATCCGATGCTTTTAACTTACCTACTTCCATAGTATCTCCCCTAACTTATATTTTAATTCACTTCAACTAAATCTGTGCTACCTTCATCTTTTTAGCTGTTCTCTATACTAAACCTAAAGCTCTTATGAAATTTCATATTTACCAGCTGTCCCTTATACTCTATAGGGGTCAGCCTCCAGTTTTTCAGAATCTTTTCCACCTCATTGGCGAAACCAAACTTATCCCTCTCATCTACAAACCTAAAATCTTCAAGGTTTCCATTGCTGTCAAACTGCATTACTACCCTTACAACCATGTCTCCCTTGAACCCCAACCTCTTAGCTACACTTGGATAGGTAGGTTCTGGGTTTGAAATAATCCCATAAGAGAGCCCCTTGACTCCCTGATGTTTTGCAGATAGACTTCCGTCCGAGAGCCTCACCAGTCCTTCATCCAGATCGTTCCCGTCTGCGGATCCCGCTGTGAGGTCTTTATCTCCTGTCCCTTCTACAGCCTCTTCACTTTCTTCTGTAACCTTTGGATTATCTGCTGCAGCCTCTTCCGAGGCATCCTTGGTTATCTCTTCCGCTGCTTCTGAAGCTGCTACAACCTCAGGCTTTTCCTCTGATTTTTCCTCTGGTTTCTTTTCCACCCTCTCAGCCTTCTTTTTTGGCTTCTCCACAGGCTTCCTTTCAACCTTCTTCTCTGGAACCTTCTTCTCTACCTTTTTTTCTTCCCTTTTTTCCTCTTTCTTTATCTCGGTCTTTTTTTCAACTCTCTTCTTTTGATCCTCCGATCCGCTGCCCTTCTTGGCCTCGGATGGGGTTCCCGCCTTGGACGAGGTCATCCTTACCTCTATCCTCTCTCCAACTCTTCCTATCTTCTGTGGGGGGGTTTGAGGCATCCTCATCACAAAGGCTACCACCATTAAATGTATTATACACGATACTACCAGTTCTCTTATCACTTTTTTCTCCCAGATTTTCTTGAATTTGCTTCCTTCATTTCATCTGCAAATTATACCATTCTACTGTTTTTTTTCAAAGTGTATTTTTTCCGGTAGTTTTGAAGGAATTTCTATTGACTTTTTCATATTTTTTTTGCTACAATTTCCTTGAAAATTAATAAACCCATGGTTTGATTTATTCAATTAAAAGGGAAGTAAGGTGAAAAACCTTCGCGGTCCCGCCACTGTAATACCGACGAAAACACATTACCACTGAGATAATCTCGGGAAGGGTGTTAGTAGGATGACGTTAGCCAGGAGACCTGCCATGGTGATCAATAAGATACTTGCGAGGACAAGGAAGTCTTAAAATACTCTACTTTTTGTATTTTACTACTTCTCTCCTCAAAGTTTAATAGGGAGAGTTTTTTTATGAAAAAGAAGTTATTTATCGGGGCTTTTATTGCATGTTCACTCACAGCTATGGCAGCTGAGGAGGCGTTTTTCTTCGAGGAGGGGACGGTAACACAGAGACTGGAAGAGAGTGTTATCACTACTACTGGTTTTGAAAACAATGTACGTAATACACCTAAGAATATATCCATCGTTACCAGCGAGGATATCGAAAACAAGGGTGCTAAGGATATAGGGGATGCCCTAGAGGGAGTTCCTGGAGTTAGAGTTTCAAGAAAATTTGGTGGAATCCAGGTAGATCTAAGAGGTCAGGGGGAAGCTAACCACTCAAATACCCTTATTCTTATAGATGGTATCAAGCAAAATCCTGTGGATATGGGAGGAGCCAGACTGAGCGGCCTTTCTGTGGAAAATGTAGAGAGGATCGAGGTTATTCCAGGAGGAGGAGCGGTACTCTATGGTGACGGAGCTGTTGGTGGAATAGTTAATATCATCACCAAAACAAATGCTTCCAATGAAGGAAATAGAACGATCTACTCCGAGGTAGGAAATAACGGCAGATTCCGTTACGGAGCTGGATACGGAGATATGATTGCCGATAAGTTATTCTTCCAGTTAAACTATGAGGATTCCAACTACGACGGGTATAGAGACAATGGAGATAAGGATACTGAAAATATAGAGACAGCTCTTAGATACCTTATAAACGATACAGATTCCATAGGGTTTAAGTATGCTCGTTACACTGAAGATTACGGAATGCCTGGGTCCCTTACAAGAGATCAGGTGAATGATGACAGGCAGCAGACTACATCTCCTGATGAGAATGCAGATTACAAGAGGGATTCATATACTCTGAGCTACAAGAATAGACTTGCAGATGGTCTCGACTTTTCAATAGACGGAAACTACTCCGAGGCTGATTATGACAGCTACAACAAATCAGGGACCTCAACAGCCTATGATTTAGAGGAGATTAGTATTAAACCTAAGTTAAAGTTTACATACCTTGAGGACTCCAACATCATCTTTGGGTACGACTACTACAAAGGTCAGTCTGAAAACAGCTACTACTATGGAAGTAAGGTAAACAGAGATCTAGAAAAGGAATCTCATGCTGTATTTGCTATGAATACCTATAACTGGAACAACTTCCAGTTTACCCAGGGGTTCAGATATGAAAAAACCGAGTATGACCTAGATGCTAATGGAGAAACTGACTGGATGGGTAACCCTGTGGAGTATAAGGACGATACCCTTAGAAACCATGCCATCGATCTGGGAGTTAACTACTTCTACTCAGATACTGGTAGTGTCTATGCGACATATACAAAGGGGTTTAGAACTCCCAACACAGATGAGTTAGCCCTAGCTGACAGTGATCTCGAAGAGCAGACTCATGAATATATTGAGATTGGAGTAAAAGATGTTATCTGGAACTCCTATGTAAGTGCCAGCATCTTCAAGTTTACAGCAGAGGACGAGATCTACTACGATAGCGGAGCTAATAATGGAGCTGGAGCTAATACAAACTTAGATGGTAAGAGTGAAAAGACCGGTGTGGAACTATTTGCTGAGCAGTACTTTGGAAGGCTTACTATCAACGAGACATTTACATACCTCGATACCGAGATGAAGGACGGACCATATGAAGGAAATGAAATCCCTGGTGTATCAAAGTATGTAGCAAGCCTTGGAGCTAACTATAAGGCTACAGATGAGCTGACTCTAAACCTTACTGGTAACTACTATGGAAGAGCTTATGCATCTAGTGATTACACCAATGAGGGGGAAAAGGTCAACGACTACATCACTGTGGATACAAAGATCACATACGATTTCAAGAATGGTCTGAAGATCTATGGTGGAGTAGATAATATCTTCAATGAAAAGTACTACGACTATGTGGGAGACTATAACGGTATGGGAACATATAGAAGCTACTATCCTGCCGCTGAAAGAGAGTACTATGTAGGATTCAAATACAACTTCTAATATAAAAGGATGTGATCTGAGATCACATCCTTTTCTTCTACTTCAATATCTCATATATCCTTTCCATATCCAGGTGTTCCCTCAGGTGGTTCTCCCACTTGTCAAACTCCTCTGCCTTTCTCGCTTCATAATCTACCATCTCAGATCTTTCAGCCACTCCCTTACCTCTTCTCAGGTAGTTCAGGATGTGTCTTGTAAACTCACCATTATCAAATATCCCGTGGAGATAGGTAGCCATCACATTGTCCCTGTAGTAGCTCACATTTTCCTCTCCGCTGAGAAAGGCTCTATTCCTCCCTGAACTCTGTCCCTGATGGATCTCATATCCTCTAACCTTTACTCCAGAAAGCCCCTCCAGGATACCCTCACACTCTGTGATAGCCTTCTCCACCTGGTAGGTGGACTTTATCTCACCCATTGCAGTAACTATATCCAGAAGTCCCAGGGCACCCTCTCCCCCGTGAACACTCTCTACACACATAGGGTCCTCTATCCTTCTTCCCAGTATCTGCAGTCCTCCGCATATACCGAAGATCAGCTTCCCCCTACCTGCTTCTTCTGCTATCTTCTCTGCTATTCCCCTCTCCTTCATAAAGAGAAGGTCTCCAATAGTGTTTTTAGATCCAGGGATTATAATCATATCCTCATCTCCCAAATCCTCCACACTGTCCACATAGTTCAGGGCCACTCCCTCATAGAACTCAAATACATCGAAGTCTGTGTAGTTGGACATCTTTGGAGTTCTTATAACAGATATGGTTATCTCATCCCTTGTTTTTTTAGAGGTCAGCTTCTTAGCCAGGACATCCTCCTCCTCTATCTTCACCTCTATATGGGGAACCACTCCCACCACTGGTATGGGATACCCCTCATCAGCCAGCCTCTTCTCTATCATCTCTATTCCGGGGGTTAGAAGTTCCACATCTCCCCTGAACTTATTTATAACCACTCCCTTTATCCTTGCTCTGTCTTCCTCATCCAGAAGCATTATGGTTCCGTAGATCTGGGCAAAGACTCCTCCCTTTTCTATATCTGCCACCAGGATTACAGGAGCATCTATCAGCTCTGCCATCCCCATATTAACCACATCTACACTTCTCAGGTTTATCTCTGCAGGGCTTCCTCCCCCCTCCAGCACACCTATATCATAATTTTCCTCTATCTTGGAGTACCCCTCAAGGGCCACCTCCCTCAGTTTCTTTGTGTTGCTGAAGTACTCCATGGCATCCATATTCTTATGGGCCACTCCCATGAAGATTATCTGAGAGTTGTTGTCGCTATTGGGCTTCATAAGTATGGGATTCATATATGCCCTTGGAAGGGTCCCTCCCATCTCAGCCTGTACCACCTGAGCTCTTCCCATCTCTAAACCATCTATGTCCACAAAGGAGTTTAGAGCCATATTCTGTGATTTATATGGAGCCACGGTATATCCGTCCTTATAGAATATCCTGCACAGCCCCGCTGTAATAAGGCTCTTTCCCACAGAAGACCCCGTCCCCTGCACCATTATCTTTTTATGCATATTTCATCCCCCGCTATATGTTATTTCCTCTATTATACAAGAGCTGCCCTGACCTTTCAAATTCATTTTTGGTACCCATCCCTTCCCACCCATTTAAATATTTTATCCTACTTCTCTATCCCCTTTATAATAAGTATTGGTATAGCCCTTATTTCTATGATAATCTATATACAGACAATATTAACTGTATCAGAATAAAGGAGACACCTATGAAACTGCTGAGCTTTTTCCCAAATAAAAATAATATGGAGCACTTCAACCACTCCTGGGGGGATGTTTCCTCCTATATTGATGGTTTGGGGCTGGACGGCATCGAGACTATGATCGGTACCTACCACCCGACTTCATATTTAGAGGGAGCGCCAGTGAGGGGACTCCACCTTATGTACTTTCCCACATGGCTGGATTTCTGGAGGGAGGATCATGAGGCTCTCATAGAGAACTTTGGCTCCTCTGAGAGGGTAGAGAGGTACTTTGGTGGAATGAAAAGGGATCTCCTGATAGATCACTATAAAAAGGAGTTTGAAAATGCCAGGGAGCTGGGGGTGGAATATATGGTCTTCCATGTTTCCCACGTGAACCCGAGGGATATCTTTACCTTCACCCACGACTATACCTCCCGGGAGGTTATAGAGGCCGCTGTGGAGCTAATAAATGAGGTCTTTAAAGGAGAGGGCCCGGCCCTTCTTCTGGAAAACCTCTTCTGGCCCGGTCTGGACCTCAGATCCAACGAGGATACTCGGTACCTCCTAAATTCCATAAACTATAGAAACAAGGGGATTCTCCTGGATACATCCCACCTCATCTGCACCAACAAGGATATCTCCACCTTCGATGAGGGGGCCGAATATATCCTGGATAAGCTGGAATCCATGGGAGAGCTCACTAAATACATCAGGGGAATCCACCTGAACGCCTCTACTCCCGGTCCCTATCTCAAACAGGACTTCTCCCATAAGCTTAGAAAATGGGAGGAGGCAGACAGCCTGGATCAGTTTCATATAGAGGGAGAGCACATTAAAAATATAGACACCCATTCCGTCTTTGAAAGCCACAAGGTTAGAGAGATCCTAGATAGAGTTCCCTGGGAATACCTTACCCTGGAGCTCGCCTCTAAGGATGTGGCTGAACTAACTGAAAATGTAAAAAAACAGCTCCTCTTCCTAGAGGAGCTCTAAAAAATAAAGTATTCTAAACACTTGCTACAAATTACACTAACTAAGCAAGTCAACTTTATAAAGGTTCTTCGTTATTAAGGTGTCCAAAGTAGTCCATATATCTTTACAACTGAAGAATCTTAAGTTGTAGTAGTTGTCTGCAGGCTATCGTCGGGCATCACACCAACAACCTGCTTCATTGCGTAACTGTAAAATAACGATATTTATGAGTATATTTTTCATTTCTCAGATTTTTAAAGAAATTCTGAGTTTCATCATAAGTTCAGGCTCTGTAGAGAGCCCAGAAAAGCAATGGAAACCTTGTTATACTTATAAAGACAATTGCCGGAAGTCTTGATTTTTCGGATACATTTGTATCAAGACAAAGGTATCGAAGTTCTTTGATTACTATCTTTTGCAGAGTTCTTAATTTATAAAGTAAATCTCAAAAAATTAACTTTTATAACCAATAAAGAAAGTAATCTTAAAACGAATATTTATTAATATTAAAAAAACCGGCATCGCCGGTTCTTCTACTTACTCCTCTTAGAGATTACCCACCCTATTCCAAAGGTCATAAAATCCGCAAAGGGAAGGGATAACCATATTCCATCCACCCCTATTAGCTTGGGAAGACTCACAAGGCCTATCACCACAAACACCATACTCCTTACAAGGGAGAGGAGGTTCGCCACAAGGGACCTCTCCATAGATTGAAGATAGGATATATTGATAAAGTTTGCCCCTAAAAATATCATGGCACTTGAGTAGAGAAGAAGTCCTCTGGAGGCTATCTTTATAAGCTCATCATCTCCATTGAAGAGCTCCACCATCCACTCCCCCTTAAAGTATACTCCCACTATAATAAGAAGAGCTGTAATAAAGGCTATCTTATGCCCCTGGATCAAGGTTGCCTTCACCCTTACCCACTTCTTAGCCCCGAAGTTATAGCTCACTATAGGCTGAATCCCCTGGGCAAGTCCGCTGAAGATCATCCTGAAGATATAGAAGATATAGGCTATGATGCTGAAAGCCGATACTCCTATCTCCCCCAGATAATCCATGAGAACATTGTTAAAGGAGATACTTACCACTGCCACTGCAAACTCCAGTATAAATGATGGGAATCCATTATTCATAATACGCAGGATACAGCTCATCCTTATAGGAGTTATAGCCGGTCTTATACTACACTTCCTTCTGAAGAAGTGTCCCGCCAGATAGATAAAGGATACTCCCTGGGCTATTCCCGTAGCAAGGGCTGCTCCCTTCATCCCCATATCCAGCTGAAATATAAATAGCCAGTCTAAAAATATATTTGTAACGGCACCTAGGGCCATGGAAAACATAGCATAGGTAGGCGCCTTATCATTTCTTACCACTGCATTTAGAGATACTGAAAGCATAAAGAAGATGTTAAAGATCACTCCCGTTAAAAGGTAGTCCCTTACCATCTCAAAGAGTCCCTCGCTGCTTCCCAGTAGCTCAATTATATATCTGTAGTTAAATACTACCCCTGTGGTTATTATTGCATAGGATATAATATTTAATACTATTAAGTGGGTCAGGTACCTTCCGGCCTCTTCCTTTTTTCCCTCTCCCTGTAAAACAGATATTACCGTAGCTCCTCCCACACCAAACATCAGGCTTAGAGCCACTCCAAGGGTTATTACCGGGTAAGCGATATTAATTGCCGCAAGACCTCTTCCTCCCATTCCCTTTCCTATAAATATCCCGTCTATTATTACATAGAGGGCACTTATAAGCATTCCTGTCACTGCAGGAAAGGAAAAGTTAAAGAGAAGCCTGTTTATTGAGTCCCTTTCTAGATCAAATTTCATTTCACATCTTCTTGCTCCTTAAATTAATATGTCCAAAACAGACAGATAAATTTATCATATAGAAGCCCTAAAGTCAATCATTTATCTATCTTTTTTCACTCCTCTCAACCCCAGTGTTTCCAGTGTTTTCTTAACAATTTTAACGTTTAATTTCAGAGCACTTTTCTGTGGTTTTTTCTATAGGAAGTAACGTGACGTTGCATCCCAATAACCAGTTGGAACACCCAATATTTCACATAATTTTTTTATAAATTCTATACCTTCCTTAACAATAAAAAAAAGAGGATAATTATCCTTAAATCATCCCCTCTAGTCCTCTTACTTTCCCCCTATCTTTAGGGTTTAAAGATAGAGCTTTCTCTACTTCTCTCCATATATTGCCTCATATATTATAGGAATTCCTACGTTTACAGCCCTTACTCCTGGAAGGTTGTAGATATCTGTATCCACCTCTATGAGTTTCCCCTCCCTCACAGCTCTCAGAAGGGAATACTTCTTCTCACTTCTCAGGTTATCTATATCAGTCCTGCCTCCTATTATATACTCTGGATCCTTGGCAATGAGCTCCTCTAAACTGTAGTTCCACCCCTTCTTGTCTCCCGCTATATTCACTCCACCGCTGTGGACAATAAGATCTCCTATAAAGGTATCTCCTCCTGCTGTATACTCAGCTCTTCCTGTACCAAGGGCATAGTAGACTGTTGGGTTGGTTGCGTGACCTCTTCCCCTGTTCATATACTCAGCTGCCCTGCTTTCAAGGGATGCCGCTAGGATCCTTGCCCTTCCCTCTACTCCAAGAGCCCTTCCAAGGTCTATCAGGTGCTCATACATCTCCTTAAGGTTTTTAGGAGTTTCATATATCCTGTAGTCCACCCCTACCCTCTTAAGCTGGGCTACAAACCCCTCATTGTAGTGAGCTTCCATAAGAACTATCCCTGGATTTCTCACCATTACCTTTTCAAAGGATGGTTCCAGCATACTTCCCACATCTGCCACCTTTTTGGCTTCCTCTGGATACACACAGTAGATGGTTCTTCCGCTGATATTTTCTCCTAGCCCCAGGGCAAATACCTTCTCAGTTATTCCAGGAGACAGGGATACGATTCCCTCCCTGGGTTCCTCCGGTTCATAGATCCCTGCCAGGGCTTCCACAAGATAGGTGTTGTAGTAGGTCTTTCCTCCCCTGACTATCCTTCCCTTGGAAAATTCCACCAGATACCCATTTAAACAAACACTATCCTCATCAAAGGTCAGGGTATTCTCTCCAGCTTGGAGGTTCTCCCCCCTTACCTCTATTCCTTTTTCTTTTACCTCATCCTCTGAATAGTAGACCACTCCTCCAGCCTCTATCTGAGCAAATATAAGGATTGAATTTATAAATATACTCAATGCTACAACTATCTTCTTCAACTGTCCACTCCCGTCTTTTTTTATTAATTATATCATCTCCCCCTGCCATTTAAAACAACTTTCTTTTTACCGAACTCTGCTAATTTCCAATCAAACTGTATTTTTTTAGTTCGTTTTTTCTCAACTACAAATTCATTTTTTCACTTTTTACTTGATTTTTTTAACCGTGATTAAGTCAACTTCCTCTAGCCCAGCATTTTAAAGGTGAATTTGTCCATTATTTTTTCGATACCTTTATTTTAGTATTTGTGTACTACAAAAAAGGTAGATAAAAAATTAATTATTATTTACAGAGGGGATATTTCAGGATATAAATTGAGTAAATAAGAAGCTTAATTTAAAGAAAAGGAGTGATTTTAATGAATAATGCTAAGTGCCCACACTGTGGAAATATCGTTACCACTGGAGATGCAAACTACTATGCTTGTGAGAAGTGTTCTTCTATGTTTCACACTGTAGAGAACAACGGAAAGATTGAAGCTGAGTTCGAGTAAAACATACTATTATTGGTAGCTTCACTTATGGAACCGGGACCAGAGGATAATCCTCTGGTTTTTTTTATTTCCATTATTTTACGTCAGATGACGTCGAAAGCTGCTAACTCATCCCATATAATGGTATTATAATTTATTGATAACGGAGGTAGAACTTTGAATAAACATTACTATATATCGAGCGAAGGAAAAATTACCAAGAGTATTATCTTTGGGGAACCCTATATCTCTATCAACTGTGGTTCGGTCCTGGACTTTAGCCCTGCAAAAGTAAAAGAACTCCTCTCAAAAAATACATCTTACAACATAGACCTGATCGAGGAATCCATAGCAGAGATCCATCACAACAGGGATATCTTCTTTATAAGGGAGGATAACACCATTAAAAATACTCCTTCAGAGATAAGTCTTGAGGATTTTCTCTGCTCAATTAAATAATTAACTATAAAAGGCTTGTATCCCTTATGGATACAAGCCTTTCTTTATGAGCAACTTTTTTCAGCTTCCTTCATGGGAAGGAGAACACTCACTGCAACTGCTATTCCCCCTCCAAGTAGTGCCAAAAGGATCCTCTGTTTTATAAGAAAACCAAAGGGCGCCATTCCTGCTGAATAGAAGAAGAAGTTAAGGGTTATAAAGGTTACTGCTGTAAGGTAGCAGCTTCTCATAAACAAAAAAGCCAGGTAGAGGGCCACTGCTGCCAATAGATATGCAATAAGCTTGGAGTCGATCCTGTATGCCATTAAAAAATAAAGTACTCCTCCCAGTACAGTTCCCCCCACCCTCTTCATGACCTTGGGAAGGATCTCATCATCTATTGGAAGATGGAGTATTATAAATGTATATGCCATCCAGGCTTCCAGGCTTCTTCCCATATACCTTCCAAGCATGAGACCTGCCCCTACTCCCAGGGACATCCTCAGAGCATACCTAAACCTTATAGCCCTGCCTGCCTCTTGCCTTGCAACTTCTCTCCTCTCCACAGGCCACAAAACCTTCTGAGAGGTAAAAGCTATCAATACTCCCACAAATATGGAAAATATCCTTCCTGGAACCTTCTCTGGAGAGATCCCCATACTTAGCAGGTGTATTGCCAGGGGAGTAAGAAACATGGGAACTCCCCTGTAGTAATCGTCTCTCTCTGTATAAACAAGGAAAAATGTATAGAGAAGGGAAAGTAACGGAAGATAGGGCCCCTTTAATGCCGCCAAGGATACAGAGATAAGAGAAAGCATCATAAACCCTCCCTTCCTCTGGGCAAGCCCCCTGCTGCACCCTATCTCTATATTGCTCATATAGAGAATAAGGGCTGTAATCCCGCAGATAAATCCCTCCTCTATTCCAAGAAGATAACCGGAAAGTGTTAAACCAGATAAAGTTATTATAAAAAGCCTGTCCGCCATGGCTTTAACAGCAGGATGGGGGATTCTTCCCCCTATAAATTTCATTAAAGATCTCATCTAATAGCTCCCCCTTATTTTAGTCACTTCCAAATATTATATCACCCCCTCTATAAAAAACTGTTGCATAAACAACACTTTTATACCGTTTAATTATCACCTATTATCCTCTTACCTTACATTCAAAAAAATAAAGAGGAGCCTCTCAAGGCTCCTCTAATGGAGGGCTAAACATATAAAACTATTGAAAGTTTTATAATCTATCACATAAATTGGATTATTCTTCCTTCATACTCCCATTATAGATAATAATCTCAGCCATGGAAACGTCAGCTGACACTACTAATCTTCTATCTTTTCTGTCACTTGAACTCAGAGTAGCAGCTATTCCTCCCTGCCCTCTCTGTACTTCTTCCTCAAAACTTCCCTTCCCTCTGCATCATAGCCGATTACCTCGCCGTGAAGTACTCCTCTTCTATACCTTCCCTTGGCCTCTACCTCGCCATTACTATGATAGAGAGTATACCTGCCGTCCAGCTGTCCTCCGCTATACCTAATGTTCTCACTGAGCTGGCCGTTTCTATAATATGCCTTCACCTCTCCCATAAGCTTTCCACTCTTATACCTTCCCTCTTCCTTCTTCTGTCCGTCCTCGTAGTAGAAAATATAGTCTCCGTCGAGAACTCCCCTTCTGTAGGACATCTCACTGGCTACCTGGCCATTCTCATACTTGTGCACCAGCACTCCCGTATAGGGTTTATCCTCATTTATAATATAGACAATTCCATTCCTGAACTGTCCCTTTGAGTTGTTCTCCTCCCTTTCACTGCAGCCAGCTAAAAGAAGGACTGTAAAAATTATCAAAAATATCTTCTTCATCTATTCTCCTTCTCCTAAGAAATAGGATTTGTTGGTTTTGGTCTCTCTATTGGATTTTCCGGTGTTGGCCTTTCTATTGGATGCTCCGGTCTGGGCCCCTCTATTGGATTCTCTGGCTTGGGAGAATCTGGTTCCTCTGGCCTCTCATAGCCTATCCTGTCCAGGGATCTTTCATATTTATCCACAGCCCTCTCCGAGTGCCATATGCCCCTTTCAGTTACTCCCATATTTCTCAGGTCCTCCGATGTCAGTCTCCCGTTTACATAATCATTTACTGCCTGATCTACATCTCCATCTATTCCAGACATCCTGAAGTTCCTTCTTACAGTCCTCTCAGCCTTAATCTCTTCCTTTCTGGCCTTCTCCTCGGTCTTGCTGTCAAAGGACTCCTCCCTTTTCAGCTTCCCCCAGTTCTTGTGAGCGTCCTTCACCTCTGTAGGCTTTTCTATTGGATGCTCTGGTGCAGGCCCCTCTATTGGATGACTTGGTTTTGGCCTCTCCACTGGATGAGTGGGTTTTGGCCTTTCTATTGGATGACTTGGCTTAGGTCCCTCTATGGGGTTGCTTGGTTTGGGTCTCTCCACTGGATGACTTGGTCTCGGTCTCTCTATTGGGTTGCTTGGTTTTGGCTTCTCCACTGGATGAGTGGGCTTTGGCCTCTCTATTGGATTTCCCGGCTTAGGATCGATCTTTACTCCTTTCCCCTGGGAGGCCGCTTCCTTCTTCTTTGTGTTCTCCCTCTTATTCACCTTATCTGTTTTTCTGTCTGTCTTCTTTTGTTCTGAGTTACCCTTGTTATCTCTTCCCTTATCGGATCTTCCAGACCCCTCTCTGTTACCTCCACGGTCGGAGTTGCCCCCTCTGTTTCCGCCTCCACGGTTGTCATCTCTTCCGGAGCTTTCTCTTCCTCCGCCGCCTCCGTTTCCATTTCCATTTCCATTAGCCCTGGCATATACTTCACCACTGGATAAAATTAAAAATACTGCCATAAAACTAATTAATATCTTCTTCATAACTTCCCCCTTTTTATCACTCTAAGATATTTTATATGAGGTTTGTGATATCCAGGTGATGAGAAGATAAAGGAAAACTAAAAAGCAACGTGACGTTGCATCCTGGTAGTCAGTAGTAACACCTATGGCTTAACTTAATTTTTTTATAAATTCTATCCTTTCCTTAACAATAAAAAAAGGTCCTAAACCCATTGGGTTTAGGACCTCACATTAAAATAACTGAATACCAAATATCATAGATAACTGCTTAAGATCGTCGCTTCCTCTCCTGTCATCATCCACCTTGGTTATAGAGTAGAGCAGCTCTGCCTGGAATAACAGGAATTCAACTCCAGCTCCAGCTCCAAAGTAGTAACTTCCATCTGGGCTTGATCCGCTCACATCATCTCTGGTATAGAGAACCTTACCGACCTTACCTACAAGATAGGGCTTTATTCCAACGGGAATAATGTTATACCTTGCCATTAAGTAAGCTGGAACAGTTTCCATGTTAGCACCGCTTGTTTTACCGTTGTATGCAATACCTGCACCGATATCCAAGAGCACTAAGGACTGCTTTACCTCAAAACCTATTGTCGGAGCATAGCTGTCAAAGGATGTATCCCTTCCATTGTAATCCCCTGAGTTGGTGATTCCTCCAATCCTCAGGTGTCCGTCTACAGCAAGTGCTGACAGAGACATCACTACAAACAAAACTGCAACTAACTTCTTCATCTTCTTCTCCCCCTAGTATCTTTTATTAGTAACTCATGGATTCTATCACTTTAATATGATGCTTTGGTGATGCTACTCTCCAATCTTCTTGGGCTTAATCCACTCACTCTTCTTCCCCTGAGTGTAGTTAGCCTCAAACTTTTCCTTATACTCTAGGAACCTCTCCTCCTTGATCGCCTCTCTGGCACCATTCATCATCTTGATTAGGAAGTGAAGGTTGTGGTATGTCGCCAGCTTCAGACCAAGCATCTCTCCTGCTTTGAAAAGGTGTCTTATATATGCCCTTGTAAAGTTCTTACATACATAACAGTCACAATCTTCATCTAGAGGTCTTGGATCCTCAGCATAGGCAGCATTCTTTATAACAAGTCTACCATACTTTGTAAATACAGTTCCGTGTCTTCCAATTCTAGATGGCTGTACACAGTCCATCATATCTATTCCAGACTCTACAGCTTCAAGCATGTCGATAGGCTCTCCTACACCCATAAGGTATCTAGGCTTATCCTCTGGCAGCTTCTCCACTATGTAGTCAAGGATCCTGTACATATCCTCTCTAGGCTCTCCTACAGCAAGACCTCCCACAGCATAACCTGAGAAGTGCTCATCCATCTCCATAAGCTCATTCATACTCTTCTCTCTCAGGTCCTCATAGATTCCCCCCTGAACTATTGCAAAAAGTCCCTGATCCTCTGGTCTCTTGTGTGCATCGATACATCTTTTCGCCCATCTTGTGGTTCTTTCGATAGACGGGATCAGATACTCTCTAGATGACATCCCTGGAGGACACTCATCAAATAGCATAACTATATCCGATCCAAGGTTATTCTGGATATTTATAGATTTTTCAGGGGAGATAAACTGCTTGGAACCGTCGATATGGGATCTGAATTCCACTCCCTCCTCCTTAATCTTTCTGATCTCTCCTAGACTGAATACCTGAAACCCTCCGCTGTCTGTTAGGATCGGCTTATTCCAGTTCATAAAGTTATGAAGTCCCCCGAACTTACCTATAAGCTCATCTCCTGGTCTCAGGAATAGGTGGTAGGTATTTCCTAGTATGATCTGTGCTCCTAGTTCTGCTACCTCTTCCGGGTTCATAGTCTTAACTGTAGCCTGAGTTCCCACAGGCATAAATACAGGAGTTTCTACCTCACCGTGGGGAGTCATCACCTTTCCTGCTCTTGCTTTTCCATTTTTATGTTGTAACTCATAAGTTACAGGTAACTTTTTTGACATTTATCCTCCTTGCCTTTGAATCCTAATAACATCCTTTATCGATGAAAGGTGTTTTAATAGTTTTTCATAATCTTCTTTTTTAGATATTTCTATTGTAAACTTTATATTTATAAATCGATCCAGCCCCTTTGGTATGAGGTTGGAGTTTACTCCTATTACATTTATCTTGTGGTTGGCTATGATAGATACCAGGTCCATAAGGATGTTTGGCCTGTCCACCACAAAGGTATTAAAGCTAAACTGATACTTGTTGAGCTTCTTCTCGATGATGGTTTCATCCCAGTTTACATCTATCTCCCTGGCAGGATCGCTCTTTACCATTCCAGCATAGTTTTTACAGTCCCTTCTGTGAACGGCAATACCTGCTCCCTTGGTGATATAACCACCGATATCATCTCCAGGAAGAGGAGTACAGCACTTGGCAAACCTTATAAGGGTGTTGTCCAGTCCTGCTACAACAACTCCAAAGTCATTCTTCTTTCCACTGCTCTTCTCCCTCTTTGTCTCAGAAAGGGCTTCAATATCTATCTCCTTGGTAACTTCAGGTTTAAACCTTCCTGCAAGAACCTCGGCCTTACTTCTGCTCTCAGCTATTCTGAAGTAGAGGTCTTCCTTACTCTGAATACTATGTCTATCCAGATACTTAGCCAGTACCTCACTGGACTCAAACTCCTTCATAGTTACTCCCACCTTGGAAAGCTCCTTCTCCAGAGTGTCCATTCCGATCTTGACATTTTCATCAAACTTCTTTTCCTTGATCCATCTACGTATCTTATTCTTGGAGCTCTGGGTGACAACTATATCCAGCCAGTCACTTCCAGGACCCTTGGCATTCTTAGAGGTGATTACCTCTACCCTGTCTCCATTCTGAAGCTTATAGTCAATGGGAACTATCTTATCATTTACCTTGGCCCCCACACACTTATATCCAATCTCCGTATGGATATGGAAGGCAAAATCAAGGGGAGTAGCTCCCTGAACTAGCTCCACAACATCTCCCTTAGGGGAGAATACAAATACAGTTTCCTGAAGGATATCTCCAGTCACCGTCTTCACAAACTCCTCTGAGTTGTCTGCCTCCTGCTGCCACTCATTTATCTGCTTTAACCACGAGTAAACCATATCCTTCTTGCCTACCTTGGACTTCTCCTTATAGCTCCAGTGGGCAGCTACCCCGTCCTCAGCCACGTTATGCATCTCCTGGGTACGTATCTGAACCTCTATAAACTTACCCAGAGGCCCTACAAGGGTGGTATGGATAGACTGGTATCCATTGGATTTGGATACCGCTATATAGTCCTTAAACCTTCCTGGTACAGGTTTATAGTTGCTGTGAAGTATCCCCAGGGTATTGTAGCAGTCCCCCTCAGTTTCCACAATAACTCTAAGGGCTATAAGATCATATATCTCATCAAACTCCTTGCCCTTTTCATACATCTTCTTATAGATACTGTAGAAGTGCTTTGGCCTTCCAGATACCTCTCCAGGTATATGGGCATCCTTTAGGAACCCCTTTATCTCAGATATTGCCCTGTTGGTATACTCCTCCCTCTCTCCCCTCTTGGAGTTTATGAGTTTCACCAGCTTTCTGTAGATATCGTGCTCCAGGTAGAAGAGGCTCAGATCCTCTAACTCCCACTTTATCTTAGCCATCCCCAGCCTGTGTGCCAGAGGAGCGAAGATCTCCAGAGTTTCCCTGGCAATCCTCTCCTGCTTATGACTTGGCATAAACTTAAGGGTTCTCATATTGTGCAGTCTGTCTGCCAGCTTTATAATAATTACCCTGATATCCTGGGCCATGGCAACTATCATCTTCCTGATATTTTCATGCTGCTTCTTGGTCCCCTTGGGAAGTACGCTCAGCTTGGTAACCCCGTCCACAAGGTTGGCTGTTTCCCTTCCAAAGTTATACTCTATCTCAGAGACCGGTATCATCGTATCCTCTACTATATCGTGAAGTATACCGGCTACTATAGTGTCTGTATCCATCTTCATCCCCATAAGTATCTTGGATACCTCTACTGGATGAAGTATATAGTCATCTCCTGATTTTCTATACTGCCCTATATGACACTCCTTGGCAAATTCATAGGCCAGTATGATCTTTTCAGAGTCTACATTTAAGTTATTTTCTTTTATGGCATCTAGTATTTCTCTCCTATACCCCATAGCCTCACTTCTCCTTGTTAAATATAAATTCAAGGACTCATACCTCCCCATGAGATATCCCTCCTAAAATCTATATTCATAGATTGAATTATAGGCGGCTGCAGTGAGCCGCCTGAATATCAATATCTTAGTAGTTCATCAGTGTCATTACATCGTAATCTGCAAGCTTCTCTCTTCCCTTTAGGTCATCAAGCTCAATCAGGAAAGCCAGCCCGGCTACTACTCCGCCTAGCTCCTCTATGATCTTCACTGTAGCTTCTACAGTTCCTCCAGTTGCAAGAAGGTCGTCTACAATAATTACTCTCTGCCCTGGCTTTATAGAGTCCTTGTGCATGCATAGAGTGTTTGAACCATACTCTAGATCATATTCATATGATACTACTTCTCTAGGAAGTTTTCCAGGTTTTCTTACTGGAGCAAATCCAATCCCCATCTCATGTGCCACTGGACACCCGAATATGAATCCTCTTGCTTCTGGACCTACTACAAGCTCAGCTTCCTTCTCCCTTGCAAATTTTACAAAGGCATCTGTTGCCGCCCTGTATGCTTCCCCATTTCCAAGAAGTGGAGTAATGTCTCTAAACTTTATTCCCTCCTTTGGGTAGTCCTCTACAAGAGCTATATAATCTTTTAAATTCATCTTTTCCTCCTAATACTCTAACTGATTTAATCTTAAATTACATCTTAAATATCATCTTGGGCAACTCTAAGGACCTCTTCCATGGTTGTTACTCCCTCTAAGACCTTTTCATACCCCTGTTGCTTCATCGTTTTCATTCCCTTGGATTCAGCTTCTCCCTTGAGGGTCTCAGTACTCGATCCCCTGCTTATGAGGGACCTCATATCCTTGTCCACCATGAGAAGTTCTATAAGAGCTGTTCGTCCCTGATACCCGGTGTCTCTGCACAAACTGCATCCATTGGCTTCATAGATTGTACTTCCAAGATCCACTCCCAGAGCCTGGGCTTCAGCCTCTGTAACCTGCCTCTCTCTCTTACAGTGAGGACATAACCTTCTTATAAGCCTCTGTCCCAGCACCCCTGCAAGGGTAGCTGACAGAAGAAATGGCTGTACTCCCATATCTATAAGTCTTGATATGGTTCCCACTGCTGAGTTGGTGTGCAGGGTAGAAAATACCAGGTGACCTGTCATAGCTGACTCTATAGCGATCTCTGCTGTCTCTAGGTCTCTTATCTCTCCTATCATGATTACATCTGGATCCTGTCTCAGTACCGATCTCAGCCCGCTGGCAAAGGTCAGTCCCGCTCCCGGATTTATCTGTACCTGGTTGATTATCTCAAGCTGGTACTCCACTGGATCTTCAAGGGTAATGATGTTTTTTTCCAGACTGTTTATCTCATTTATAGCTGCATAGAGGGTAGAAGTTTTTCCACTTCCTGTAGGCCCTGTTACAAAGAATATACCGTTGGGTCGGGAGATAAGGTTTTCTAGGTTAGCCAGGTTTTCTCCCTGAAATCCAAGGCTTTCAAGACTTACCCTTACATTGTCCTTATCCAGCAGTCTGATTACCACCTTTTCACCAAAAACCGTTGGAAGGGTGGATATTCTCATATCTATGGATCTCCCACTTAGCTCGGTTTCAACTCTCCCATCCTGGGGTATCCTTTTTTCAGTGATATCCAGCTTAGCCATTACCTTTATCCTGGAAATAATAGCCGAATGCATCCCCTTGCTGTAGGTCATCATCTGATGGAGGATTCCATCTATTCTGAATCTGATCCTTACAATGGTAGCCTCTGCCTCTATATGGACATCACTGGCTCCCTCCATTACAGCTTTTTTAAGGACTTTATCTACCACATCAACTGCAGATATATCTCCGTGCTCCTCCTTGGAGCCCTCTCTGCTGTCATCCTCTCCCTTCAAAAATACAGGGGAGTAGTATTTTTCAATGGCGTTCCTTACCTCATCTCCATTGGCTATAGCCTGGGATACTTCAAATCCGCTGGCCTCCTCTATGGCATCTATGGCAAATATATCCAGAGGGTCATCCATTGCCACGTGGAGTACTCCGCCATTCTTAGAGATGGGAACAACATTAAACCTCTCTGCTACCTCTCTTTTCAGACTCAGTATGGCTTCCTTTTCCACTGCTGCTCTGCTCATGGAGATATATGGAATCCCCATCTGCTCTCCCAGCACCTTGAGGATCTCCTCTCCACTGATGAGTTTCATCTCCACCAGGATATCTCCCAGCTTCTTACTACTTCCTCTTTGTTTTTCCAGGGCTTCCGACAGTTGTTTGGGAGAGATCACTCCCTCATCTACCAGAATATCTCCCAGTCTTTTTCTTACTCTGACCATCTATTCCCACCTATTTCCCAAGTACCTCAGTTCCTTTTTTCCGCTAAAATATTCCTTTAATTCCCTCTTCATATTTGGGTATAGTGTTACCTTATCTAGTTCCTCCACTGGCAGAAAGGATACTTCCTTGAGAATTCCCTCATCTCCCACACGAAGCTCTCCTCCAGTGTACTCCACTTCAAAGGTCATATGAATTATATGTCTGGACTTATCTGGGGCTATTCCCTGAGATACAAAGGCCATCCTTCCTATCTCCACATCTATGTTACACTCCTCAAGAAATTCTCTCTTGAGGCTTGCCTCCATCGTTTCACCGTAGTCTACTCCCCCACCAGGCAGTAGCCAGTAGCTATTCTTACCTTTTTGATGTCTGATTAGAAGAATCTTACCATCCTTTATCAGTATTCCTGCTGCTCTTACTCTAGGTTTTTCCACGGAGCTCTCCCCCTTTTCATCAATATGAAAACTGACTTAAATTATACCACAATATACTCTCTAACTCAAACTCTCATCTCTAACATACTCTATATTTAAATAATAGCGGTGTAGGATACACCGCTATTATTACTTTAAGATATCTGCTTTAAAAGTTTATCTATCCTCTCCACTTCCTCAGTATCCCCTATTCTATTCATAACCTCTTTTTTTAGTTCCAGGTACTTCACGTCATACTTGTATCTGTCCGATACCATTCCTATGGAGTTTTTAGCTGTAGTATCATTCCCTGCACTGAGGGCTACCTTGGCAAGCTGCATATAGAGGAGGTCTCCCCCACCGTTTTCTGCCAGATACTTCTTGAGAACCCTCACAGCCTTCTGGTTCTCTCCAAATCTCTCCGACAACATACTGCTGTAAAAGAGGATGTAGGATCTGTCGTTCCCATACTTTTTATAGCTGTCTTCAAGAGTCTGATAGAGCTCCATAAACTTTCTCTCATCTATCATCACCTGACTATACACTGTATAGAGCTCAAGGTCTAAGTACTCATCCACAAGGAGAGCTTCCTTTAGTATAGGATAGGCTTCCTCCCTCCTTCCCTCCTTAGCTGCAATAAAACCTCTCAGCTTGAGGGTAAGTACATCTATGGCATCCTTGGAGACCATCTCCAGGTATTTCTTTGCTTCCTCATAGTCCCCCTTGGCATAGTTTATAAGGGCCAGGTTCTTATAACTCACCTGATCGCTGTCATCCTCTGTCACTGCCCTCTTATAAAAGTCCTCTGCTTTTTCAAAGTTGCCCAGTTCTCCATATACAAGTCCCAGCTCCCTGAGGGTTATGGGGTTTTTATTGTTTTTTGCATAGGCCTTCTCATACTCCTGAAGTGCCTCTAAAAACTTCCCCTCCTGGGAAAGGTTTATTCCTCTAAGGATGTAGTACTCCTCCTTATCCAGATTCTTAGTTGCCGGTTTACTGTTTGAACATGCTGTAATAAATATCAAAGTCAATAAAATAAAAGAGATTTTTCTCATATTTTCACCTGCCATCTATTATTTTTCTGCTGTTTCAGGTAACACTGCTCCTCCGGATATGATAAGTTTCACTGCCTCCTCTACCTTCATATCAAGGACTCTGGCTTCACTCTCCTGCACCATTACAAACATTCCCGATGTTGGGTTTGGAGAGGTAGGTATAAATACATTAAGTAGCTTGGGTCTTCCTGTTATATCTTCAAAGTATTCATTTCCGTCGCTGGTTAAAAAACCTAAGCTGTATATCCCCTTTCTGGGATACTCTAAAAGTACCACCTTCTGGTAGGATTTTGATTTATCTGAAGATACCAGACCTGTGATCTGGCTCAAAGTAGTATATACTGATTTTATTATAGGTATCCTTGTAAAGAGCTTCTCCAGGCTGTTGGCTATCTTTCTTCCTATTACAAGCTTCAGGGTCATCCCTACAATGGTAACTCCAATAAACACACCTATTACAGCCAGTACATATACTGTTATCTTTATATAGACCTCAGCTTCCTGCCTAGTGGTGATGCTCTCCATCTTTAGAAGGTAGTCTGTTATATACTTTACAACAAATGAGTTACCTATAAAGGTAATTACAAGCTTGGCTACCCAGGAAACAAAATATATTGTTAGTACAACTGGAAGTACCGCTATAAGACCTGTATAGAACCAATTCTTCATCCTGCTTTTCATTCTTCAACCTCATCACTAATTTTATGTAGTAATACCTTTGATACCCTCATCTTATCCACTTCCAGGACATTTATCTTTATACTTCCAACCTGGATGCTGTCTCCCACATCTGCTACCTTACCCATCTCAGTTACTACAAGTCCTCCAAGGCTCTCATAGTCCTCAGATTCAGGCAGCTCGATGTCTAGCTCCTTATTGAGGGTCTCGATGTCTATCATTGCATCTACTTCATATACCTCATCGCCCACTGCTTTGATGAGCTCATCCTCTTCCTTATCGTACTCATCCTGTATCTCTCCCACTATCTCCTCGATAAGGTCTTCAATAGTAAGAACTCCCACAGTTCCTCCGTATTCATCCAGAGCTATGGCAATGTGTACCTTTTTTCTCTTAAACTCCTCCAGTATCTCCATTATGGATTTTGTTTCTGGTACGAAGTATACCTCTCTCAGGTAATCTCCCACAGGAACATCTGTCTTACCGGATTTTACAATATCCAGAAGGTCCTTCAGGTAGAGGATTCCAATGATATT
Organism: Propionigenium maris DSM 9537; assembly: GCF_027925155.1. GTDB lineage: Bacteria > Fusobacteriota > Fusobacteriia > Fusobacteriales > Fusobacteriaceae > Propionigenium > Propionigenium maris. The sequence continues at coordinate 42,838 of NZ_BSDY01000012.1, forward strand.
GTCTATCCCCTCCTCATCATATACAGGTATTCTGGAGAATCCGTTTTCCTTTATCTCTTCCCATACCTCATCTATAGTCTGATCCGCTTCAAGGGCAAACATAGATGTTCTCGGAGTCATTACCTCCTTGGCGCTGGTCTCTCCAAACTCAAATATCGAGTGGATCATCTCCTTTTCATCCTCTTCTATTACACCCTCAGCCTCTCCTACATTTACATAGGAGATTATATCCTCCTCTGTAATCATGAGGTTCTCATCGCTTATATGTATTCCAAAGATCTTTCCTATTACCTTGGATATAAATATGAGTACTTTGATCACCGGCAGTGTTAGCAGTGATACATAGTAGATAGGTAGAATAACAAGCATGGCTACCTTGCTTGAGTAGTTCTTTGCCACAACCTTGGGAGTGATCTCACCAAAGATCAGTATAACCACTGTCATACACAGGGTTACCATTGCTATGGCTCTTCCGCTGTTTCCAATCATTGCAAATGTTACCGCTGTAGCTATGGATGAAGCCAGAATATTCACGATATTATTTCCTAAAAGTATTCCAGTAAGCATCTCATTTGGCTTCTTCAGCCACTTCCTGAGAAGCTCTGCTACCTTTGGATGCTCATCCTCTACATCCTCCAAATTGTTACTCTTAAATGCCGTAAGTGCTGTTTCTGAAGCTGAAAAGAAGCCAGAAAGCCCAATTAAAATTATAAGTAATATAATTTCGCCGTACGTGTCCAAGTTAAATTTACACCTTCCTTTTTAATCAATCATTTATTTATATAGATAGCCTGAGGCTAGCTTATATTAAAAACAATTGTAGATGAGGTCGCTTTTGGTAATAATTCCCCTCAGCTCACCCTTCTCTACTACCAGAGTATAGGGATATCCCTCCTCCAACATCTTAGTTACCACTTCCTCTAGATCGTCCTCCTCACCGCTTACCAGGTAGTCCTCCGACATAAGCTCCTTGGCTTTATAGGAGGATATCTTCTTGAGCTTTTCCTGGAAGTTTTTATTTCCTGGAAGAGTTATGAGAAGATCCCAGAAAGCTATCACTGGAGGCAGGGGAGCCTTCTCCTCCCTGATGAGGATATCATCCCTTGTAACTACCCCTAATATCCTTCCGCCTTCCACTACAGGCAGTCTTCCGATACCCTTTTCCTTCATAAGGGATATTATCTTATCCAGAGTTTCCTCTGGGGATATTGTCACAACTTTCCTGTTTATTACATCCTTGATTTTTTTCATAATTTTCCTCCATTCTAGCATAAAAATAATCAAATAACAATATAGCTTAAGTTAATATACCCAGGGCTCCAGATAGAGTTTATAAGCCATAATTTCTTCGGGTTTAAAAAAGTTTTTTATCTCCCTCTCAGCGCTCTCTGCAGAGTCCGATGAGTGCACTATATTCTTTGTGGTATCCATGGCAAAATCTCCCCTAATGGTCCCCGCTTCAGCCTCTAAGGCCCTTGTAGCTCCCGCCATCTTTCTCATAGTGGCTATGGCCTTCTCTCCCTCAACTACAGCCAGCACCACGGGACTGGAGGTAATAAAGTTTATAAGGGAGTCGTAGAACTCCTTCCCCTCATGCTCTGCATAGTGCAGACTGGCTTTTTCTCTACCTATTATATCTAACTTCAGGGCGGACAGCTTTAGCCCCTTCCTCTCTATCCTTCCTATTATCTCTCCTACGAGGCCCCGTTCCACACCGTCGGGTTTTATTATCAGCAAAGTTTTTTCCATATTGCACCCCCTCCTTCTAAATCATATACCCCCTTTCCCCTATTTTCTTTTTTTCAAGTATGCATTTTTACTGGTGTTTTAGACCTTCAGATGATTTTCTTCAAATTAAATTTAGCAGGTCTGCACGGGACCTGCCACCTGAGCTTAAAACTACTCTATAATATATTCAAGAAAATTCTCCCCATGGTCCTCCTCGCTCCTTAAAAACCTTCCTCCATTACCTTGAATAACTCTCCTGGAAGCCTCGTTGTTCTCACCGCATGTGACCCTGAGATCCTCTATCCCCATCTCTCTGGCCTTGGCTATCCCAAGTTTCAGAATCTCCCTGCCATATCCCCTCATCCTCATAGAGGGGGGAACATCATACCCTATATTTCCATGGATCGGCACAGCCCTGTGCCTTATCCTTATATTCCCTCTGATCTCTGTCTCATCCTCATCCACCAGCCAGTAGGTGGTTGTGGCCACATCTCCCTCTGGTAGATCTATTCCCCGACTGATCTCTCCTAGTCTTTCAAGGTAGTTCTCCATATTCTGGAGTCCCTCCTCATACTTATAGTAGTAGTGCCACTCCTCCTCAACTCTATAATCCTCTGCCATTCTTTTGAAGGCTTCCTCCATACCAGGTCTTGGTAGTATCAGTTTCATCCCTCTATCACCGCCTTTTAAGAATATTATACCCCATTTAATGCTCTAAACCTAAGGAAGCGGGTATTTCTGTCACTTCCAACCTTAGCTCCCTTAACTAAGTAATAGGTTATACATGATATTAAAGAAGGTTTTACCATAAAAAAAGGACTGGAGTTATCCAGTCCTTTAGAGGTATTATTATGCCAGTTCCACTTCTGTGGCCTTTCCTTTTTCCTTGAGTGTTCCTGCTTTTTCCATCTTCTTCTTCCATACACCAGAAGTATTCATAATTCCAAGAGCTTCAGGATCGAAGTCATTTTCCTCTGTTCTTCCTTCCTTCATTCTTAGCTCATAGTCTCTCAGACAAGCTACTGCCGGCTTATACATCATAAGGATTCCTACGATGTTGATCCATGCCATTAGTCCAACTCCGATATCACCAAGAGTCCATGCCATTCCACCTGTAGTCATAGTTCCGTAGAATGTGAATCCAAGGAAGAATGCCTTAAATACATACTCTGCCATCTTGTTCTTACCATCTGTGAAGTATACAAGAGCTGTATCTCCATTCCAGAAGTAAGCCAGAATAGTTGTGAAGGCAAAGAAGATGATAGAGATCGCTACTACATATGCTCCAGCTCCCATACCTGCGTCGATTGCCGCCGCTGTATTAAGTGGACCTATAGATGTCGATGTCATTGCATCTGTTGCCATATCTCCAGCAAAAATTGTGTTTCCAGCTGAGTCAAATACCTTATATGCTCCAGTGATGATGATCATAAGAGCTGTAGCTGTACATACAAAGATCGAGTCGATATAGATAGAGAATGCCTGTACAAGCCCCTGCTTAGCCGGGTGGTTAACCTCTGCCGCTGCTGCTGATGCAGGTCCAGTACCCTGTCCAGCCTCGTTTGAGTAGATTCCTCTCTTAACACCCCAAGTTACAGCTGCTCCGACCATTCCACCTAGTGCCGCTTCTCCGCCACCGAATGCTGAAGCTACAATTAGCTGAAGTGAAGGAATGATATCTCCCACATTTAATGCTAGAATTATAACTGCTACTAATATATATCCTGCCGCCATGAATGGTACTACTACACCGGCGAACTTACCTATTCTCTTAGCTCCTCCAATTATGATAGCTGCAAGAATAACTACAATTGATACTCCAGTAACTATTGGTGATACTCCAAAGGCATTGTTTACAGATGTTGCAATAGTGTTTGACTGTACCCCTGGTAGGAAGATTCCCATTGCCAGCAGTGTTGCCCCTGCAAATGCTGTTCCATATCCCTTGTGTCCCTTTCCAAATAGTCCTCTTTTAAAGTAGTATGAAGGTCCCCCTCTATACGACCCTGACACTTCCTCCTTGTAAAGCTGTCCCAGAGTAGACTCAATAAATGATGACGCTCCTCCAAGTAGTGAGATTACCCACAGCCAAAAGATAGATCCTGGTCCTCCAAGAGCAATCGCGGTAGCTACTCCTGCGATATTTCCTGTTCCTACTCTTCCACTTACTGCCATACACACAGCTTCGAAGGAAGATACTCCTGATTCTGAGTCACCCTTATCAAATAGAAGCCTCACCATCTCCTTGATAAGTCTCATCTGTGCACCCTTAGTTACAACGGTAAAAAACAGACCTGCTCCCAGACACAAGTAAACCAGTGAATTGTGCCACACTATCCCGTTTAGCATGTTAATAAAAGATTCCATATAATACCCCCTCATTTTATTTTAAAACCTGTCTAAAATACAAACTCCGAATGATACTAATTCCATTATTGGATTTTTACCCCAACGACTCTCAATTTTATAGTTCACCAAACGTATCTTTCGTTCTGAAAAAGATTATAGATGAAGTCCATTGATGAAGTCTATTATATTTATACCACATAAAATTTACAATGCAAAAATCATAAAACTGTTGAGAGCGGTTCCAATAAAATTTGGTATCGGTACCATTTCTTATATATTGAGGGCTATAAAAAAAAACAATATTTTTTTATTTTTTTTTATTTTCTTTAGGTTTTTTAATCTTTTATTCATCTTATTTTAATATTCATTTGTATATAATCACCTTTTCCTCTTGAAGCTTGACATATCCAGCCTCAAGTATTAAACTCTTATTAAACGCTCCAGTTGAAAGTCTGTTTTTTAAGGGGGAGGAAATTTTATGATTAGAAATATAATCTTTGATCTAGGTCAGGTTCTCTTTGAATTTACACCTAAAAATTACTTAAGTCAAAATTTTTCTAAGGAAAAGGCTGAAATTTTGATGAAGGAGATCTTTAAGGAGAAGGAGTGGAAGAACTTAGACAGGGGAACCTGTAGTATTGAAGAGGCCATCGACAGCATAGTAAGCAGAGGCAGAGTCACCAGGGAGGAAGCTGAGGCCATCTTGAGTAACAGAAGGTCTATCATCACCCCCATCGATGAAAACTTGAGGCTTTTGGAGGCTATTAAGAATAATGGTTATAGGATCTTCATCCTTTCAAACTTCCACAAGGATCTTTTCTATGATTTTTACAGGGATATACCCCTTCTCCATCTGGCAGATGGTAAGGTCATCTCTGCAGATATAAACCTTTTAAAACCTGAGGGAGAGATATATAGCCATATCCTGAAAAAATATCAGCTTACCCCCAGCGAAACACTCTTTATAGATGACACCAAGCACAATATAGAGGCTGCCACCGAGTTTGGAATCATAGGATTCCACTTGAAAGCTCCAAAACTTCTTAAGAGGAGTCTGGAGGAGTTGGAGATACTCTAGAGCAACGTGACGTTGCATCCTAATAATCAAAGGGAGCACTGATTAACTTCACACAAAATTAATATGAATTTTATACTTTTTAAATAAAAAAACCGCCCATAGGGCGGTTTTTTTATCCAATCACCTTTAGAATATCCTCTGCTGTATCCGACAGGTACTTCCCCTTTAGATAGTCCAGCTCTATCTCCTCATAGTTTTCAGAGCTTCTAACCACTTCCGGCTGCTCTAAAAACACTCCCATCTTTTCATAGTTTTCATCTAAGATAACTACTGTTGGTATCTTCACTTCATCCAGACCCAGTGCTTCAGAGAGAAACTTCTGTCCTCTTCCTCTTGTAATTACTGATATCTCAAAGTTGGTATTTACCTCGCACATCTTTTTTATCACAGTGAGGTTCAGCTGACAGTCTGGACACCAGATCTCTCCCACACATAGAAAGTTTACTTTTTTAGATATCCCTGATATCTTCTCTGAAAGAGAGGTCTCAAAGTTTATCCTTGAATAGTTTTTAGGTATTCTTGCTCTCTCTTCCTTGGTTCCGCTTCCCACATATGTTTCATAGTTCACACCACAGTCAAATAATTCCTCAAATGTCATTGTTCTCATACTTTTCCCCCTATTCCATTGATCTGACTATAGATTAACCTATCCACTGGACCGATGCAAGCTTTTTCTTGAACCAATAAAAAGGAGCGTAACGCTCCCCCCTTGCTAACCTTATGTAATGGATTTTTATAATAAAATCCATCTATAATTCGATACTTTCCTTAACAATAAAAAAAGAGGGTTATCCCTCTTTTTATCTACCATATAATTCAACTTTAGGCCTGTCCGAAGATATTGCTGCTCAGGTATCTCTCTCCAGTATCCATAAGAAGCACAACTATCCTCTTTCCCTTGTTCTCCTCTAACCTACCAAGCTCCATAGCTGCATGAAGAGCTGCTCCAGATGAGATCCCCGCAAGGATCCCCTCCTCCCTTGCAAGTCTGTTTGTCATTACAAGAGCCTGTTCATATGTAGCTGTAACTATACCGTCAGCGTAGCTCTCCTCAAATACCGGAGGTACAAATCCGGCACTCATCCCTATTCCCTGTAGCTTATGAGGTCCTATATATCCCTTTGAAAGAAGTGGAGACTCTGCAGGCTCCAGTGCATAGGCCTTCAGGTGAGGTATCTTCTCCTTCAGAGCTCTTGCTGTACCTGTGAAGCTTCCTCCAGTTCCAGTTCCAGTAAGGAATATATCCAGCTCTCCCTCTAGATCCTCTATTATCTCCACAGCTGTACTCTTTGAGTGAGCTGCTGGGTTAGCAGGGTTTTTAAACTGATCTGGAATAAATACCTTCTCATACTTTTCCTTTAACTCATCTATCTTATCCAGACAGCCCTTCATTCCAAGGGAACCGTCTACAAGGATTATCTCCGCTCCATAAGCTTCTACCAGCTGCCTTCTCTCTACACTCATTGTATCTGGCATTATGATCTTCAGGTCATACCCCTTTACTGCACATGTCATAGCTAGACCTATCCCTGTATTTCCACTGGTAGCCTCTATTACCACTGTATCCCTGTCCAGTTTTCCCTGAGCCTCAGCTTCCTCTATGATATTTATAGCTACCCTGTCCTTCACACTTCCTCCTGGGTTCATTCCCTCTACCTTTACCAGGATCTCTGCATGGGTTTCATTTATATTATTTAATCTTACAATTGGTGTTTTTCCTACTGTTCTTAGGATATTTTCCTTTATATTCAATGTATCTCCTCCAATAATCCGTCTTAATTAAATTTTACTCCTTTTTAAACCTTTAAAGTATATATCAAAAAAAAATATATTGTGTTCACTTTTTTTTGTTGTATACTATAATTATAAGTATTTTTTACAATTATTTTGTTCATGTTTTTTGAACGATAGATGAAGGGAGCAACATATGGAAAAAAAGATACGTGTAACACTTCCCGACTATATCTATGATGTTATTATAGCAGATATCGAGGAATTTAATATAAATAAAAATAAGCTGTGTAACTATCTCTTTAATGAATTGAAGTTTGAGGCCTCCCAGGAGGTTCTTCCAGAGTGTAAAAAAAAATCTACCCTCCAGTTCAACCTCAATAAGAAAAATTTAGAGACCTACTATGAAGTGTTGGAGGAAAATAATGTCCAGGTGGAGGCTGCCTTCTTCAGGCAGGTTTTCTACTCCTACACCAATCAGTCAAAGAAAAACAGGGAGGCCTTTGTCTTCAAGGAGGTTTTGGAAAAGATACGTTACGCCATAGAGGAAAAAAAGACCCTGAAGATCATATTCAAGGATGGTAAGAGCACCAAGGTGACTCCCTACTTTATTGGAAGCTCCCAGTTGGAGCTGGCCAACTACCTATTCTCCTACGACCACATAGAAGGGAAATATAAAAACTACAAGGTTGCCAATATAAGCTCCATCCTTATCACCAGGGACAGAGTTCATGAGGGTGAGAAGGAGTTTATCAGCAGGGTAATAGCTGATTTTGATCCCTTCCTTTCCAAGGGGAAGTTAGTTGTGGCTGAGCTTACCGATAGAGGGTGCGAGCTTTTAAAGGTCCTTAAGACAAACAGACCCCACATCATTAAAAACGAAGGCACTACCTACTACTTTGAGTGTTCCCAGGAGAAAGCCAAGAGATACTTTACATATTTCCTTTCTGAAATAAGGATTATAGAGCCTGCACCTCTGGCTCTTTGGTTTAAGGAGGAGTTTTTTAAGGCATATAAAAACTATGATTAGGGAGGTAGTTAAATGAGTCAGGAGATTGCCAGGGTAACCAGGGGAGGAATCACCGAGTGTATCCTCAGGGGAGATGTTGTAGTGGTGGACTCTAAGGGAAGTATCCTTTACTTTCACGGAGACCCCAGAAAGGAAGCCTTTATAAGGTCTGCAGCTAAACCCCTTCAGACACTGGAGGTTTTTAGGAGGGGAGCAGCCGAAAAGTATGGGTTCAGCAGTGGTGAACTCTCTATCATGTGCGGTTCCCACTATGGAGAGGAGTTTCATACTCAGACTGTAGAGGGTATCTTGAAGAAGATTGGCCTCTCCCAGGAGGAACTCAAGTGCGGAAAGGTTCACTCTATGAAACCTTCCATAGCCGCTAAACAGCTTAAATCCGGAATAGAGCCCTCTTCACTTTTTTCCTGCTGCTCTGGAAAGCACAGTGCCATGCTTAGTATCTGTAAAAGTATGGGCTGGGAAAGTGAGGGCTACTACAGGGAGGAGCATCCCGTGCAGCAGGGGATCCTTGAAACGGTAGCTCACATGAGTGGAATGAAGAAAAGGGATATAAATATAGGCATCGACGGATGCGGAGTCCCTGTGTTTTCTATGCCCATATACAATATGGCTCTGGCCTATGCTAAGTTTTCTGTGGGAAGGGATCCAGTTTATGGAGAGTGGTCTAGAAAGATTTACGACGCCATGGCCGTGGCTCCTGAGATGCTTGCAGGTACAAGGGGATTTTGTTCAGACCTTACAAGGTCTGCAGGGGGAAAACTTGTGGCTAAGCTGGGTGCCGATGGTGTCTACTGTATAGGAATAAGGGATCTTGGAATTGGTATCGCCCTCAAGATAGAATCTGGAGGAGTTCGGTGTATCCCACCAGTTGTAATGGAGATACTAAAGAAGCTTAAGCTCCTGGACAGAGAGCAGGAGATGGAGCTGACCAGATACAAGGTCCTTCCAAATAAAAACCACTTGGGGGATGAGGTGGGTCAGGTTTTCAGCAGTGTGGATCTCAAACCATATTTGTAAAAAAGTGGGAAGGCATCCAAGTCCATTCATTTATGAGGTTGCAGTTCAGGAGGTATCTATGAAGCATTTTCTGCCTATATTTTTTTTACTGAGCATCGCTCTTTACGCCAATGGGACAGAGGATCTCTACACCTATGGACGGACTAAGGCTGACAGGCTCTATCAGCTGAAAACTAGGGAAAAATATGTGGTTATTACCATAGACGATGGGCCATCCATCCATACTGGAGATATCCTCAGCGTTCTGAAAAAAAACAGGGTTAAAGCAAACTTTTTTCTTGTGGGATCTGAGATCGAGTCCTATCCCCATATGGTTAAAAGGATAGCCGATGGTGGACACGAGATAGGTAACCACTCCTATACCCATGGGACCTTTAAGGATATGACTCTTGAGGATATTTATAACGATGAGATCCTTGCCTTTAATGATCTCCTGAAAAAAAATGGCGGAATTCCAACCTCCTTGGTGCGCCCACCCTATGGCTATGCCACTCCTAAGCAGGTAGAGTTTTTAAGGGAAAGGGGGTACCATATTATAAACTGGTCCCTTGATACCTTCGACTGGAGGGATCCTTGGGAGGATTCCCTGAAAAGAGTCCAGAGATACCATCAGAAAGGAGGAATTCTTCTCCTCCACTCCAATAAAAAAAGCGTCTACCTTCTTCCTGAGATTATAAGAGATCTCAGTGAGAGGGGCTATACCTTTGTAACTTTAGGGCAGTTCCTCAGGGATAAGGGACACCCGCCTCAAGCACCTGCCAGGGAAGCTTCATCCCTCTGGGAGAGAAGAAGGGAGTTCTTGAAGGGGAGCATAAAAAAAGAAGAATTGTAGAGATCGAAGGATGTAAACCCTAAGCTGGAAACTATCCTTACTTACAAATAAGTATTAAAACAAAAAAGTCCCCTCAGGGACTTTTTTTATTTAGCTACTACTCTATTGGTGATATAGAAGTTTATAAGGGCTGCTCCCATTATAAATACTCCTCCAAAGATACTGTAGATGTCCGGTATCTCCCCCAGAACGACTCCACCTATTAGAGCTGAAAAGATTATACTCAGGTATTGATAGATGGAAACTTCATTTGCCGGGGCATACTTGTAGGCATAGGATATAGCCACCTGTCCTACAGTGGCAAAGACTCCACTCCCTATAAGAAAGATTAACTGCTTCATATCTGGCACTACAAAACCTGTAACCATCATTGGGGGAAACATGAATACAAAGGAGATCACTGCAAACCAGAAAACTATTGTATTGGGTTCCTCCATTGTCCTAAGGTATCTTATAAGGGTATAGGCTCCTCCTGCAAATACCGCCGATATAAATCCTATTAGAGCAGGGTAGATCTCCACATTAAAGGTGGGCTTTATTACAAGGACTGCCCCTGTAAACACCATAAGTAGAGGTATAATCTGTATCCTATGAAACTTCTCCTTTAGGAAGATGCAGGCAAATATCATTACAAAGAAGGGTGACAGCTTATTTAGCATATTGGAATCTGCCAGGGGAAGATTACTTATGGCATAGAAGAAACAGGTTGCTCCTGTAAGTCCCACAATACTTCTGTAAAATATAAACTTTGCACTTCTCTTTGACTTAGGCATAACCGAGATTCCCATTCTGCTCATGCTTACTAAGACTACAAGGGCATTTACAATATTTCTGAAAAATAACTTCTGAAATGTTGATACATCGGTTCCCACCATCTTTACACAGGCTGCCATGAGAGCCATCCCCAGAGCTGACACACACATATACACAGCTCCTCTAAACTTATTATCCATAAAAAAAACTCCTTAAATATTATTTTGATCCTGACGATCATTTATCCTGGAATATCATATCATATTTACAGTATAATATCACTATTTCTTTATCAAAAAAGTAAGCTTTATAAAGGCAGTGTGACGTTGCATCCTGATACCGAGTTAAAACACTCATTAATTCATGGTTTTTTATAAAAAATCTACTTTCCTTAGAAATAAAAAAGAAGTGGCGGCCTTAGGCCGCCACTTTAATCCTCTTACTTTCTCTTTCTTACTACGTCAACAACACTACCGTCTCTGTACTCTACAACAGCTACAATCTTGTCATCGTACTCTATATCTCTTGGCTTTCCAGTCATAGCTACAGCCATGTCTCTAAGCTCCTCTATAGTTCTTATTGGAAGGTGAGAATCCTTAAACTTCTCTATAAGATCTGTTCTCTTAGGGTTGATTGCTATTCCCCTCTCAGTTACAAGGATATCAACTGTCTCCCCTGGAGTAGTTACAGTGTTTATTCTGTCCTTAAGTACTGAGATTCTTGAGTTAGCCAGCTGAGATACAATTATACAAAGCTTTGAACCAGCTGCTGTATCACTGTGACCTCCAGATCCACCCATGATTGTACCGTTAGATCCAGTTGTTACGTTTACATTGAAGTCTGTATCCATCTCTGTAGCACCTAGGATAACTACATCCAGCTTGTTTACCACAGCTCCCTTGTTATCTGCATTTGCATACATAGAAGCAGACATAGTAATGTGTCCAGGGTTTTCCTTAGCTGACTGGATCGCAGCAAGGTCGAAACACTGTACATCTAGAAGAGATTTAAATAGCCCCTCCTTATACATATCAACTATGTAACCTGTGATTCCTCCAGAAGCAAAGCTTCCCTTGATATCGTCCTTCTTCATGATGTTTTTCATCTCATCAGCCACTGCAAGGGAGATTCCTCCTGCACCGGTCTGGAAACTCATACCGTCCTTCAGGTATCCCGAATCCTTGATGAAGTCTGCTGTAAGCTTTGCTATCTTTAGTCCGATTGGGTTCTTTGTGATCTGAGTTGTTCCAGATACTATACCATTTGGATCTCCAATGGCATCTACCTTAAGTACATAGTCGATCTTTGTCTGGTCTATCTCGATTATAGGGTTAGGGTACTCCACAAGGTTATCTGTAATAGCTACAGTAACTCCCGCTGTTTCAGCATCTGTATGAGCATATCCAAGAGCACCACAAGCTGATTGTCCCTCTACTCCGTTTATGTTTCCATAGTCATCCGATGTAGGAGCTGCAATAAATGCGATATCTATAGCCAGGTCTCCTGACTCCATTACTCTGGCTCTTCCTCCGTGAGTATGCATTACTGCTGGCTTAGCTAACTTTCCAGCTGAGATAGCTTCCGCTACCGGTCCTGAAATATATGCTGCATAGATTCCAGTTACCACTCCCTCCTCTATATATTTTACAAGGCCCTTGTGGCAAGGGAATATTGAACTGGCTGCAATGGTGATATCCTTATATCCCCTCTTAGCTATTGAATCCATTACCATATTAAGAACGTAGTCACCATTTCTTAGGTGGTGGTGGAATGATACTACCATTTCGTCCCTTAGAGGAAGCTTGTTCAGTAGCTCCTCTAGATCCTCGTGTAACTTCTCATCTCCAGGAAGGGTATTTCTAAACTTGATCTCTCTCTTAGACTTTTCTCCCTTTCCAGCAAGATAACCATTATAATGCTTTACCTCTCCATATCCTTCTATATAATCAGGAATATCTCTTCCCAGTATATTCATACCTGCTTCCTCCAATTTTATATTAAAAATCCTTTTCGCCATCAACTCACTTTCCTTAAAGTGAGAGGTAGCTACCTTCTACTTCCAGTCCTCTGACTTCTCTTAGATCAGACCGATAAGCTTTGCTACATCCAGTGTATGCTGGGCTCTATTGATTATTGGAAGGTCTACCATCTTACCGTCCAGTGAGAATACTCCCAGTCCTTCCTTTTCTGCCTCTTCCTTGGCATACATTACTCTTCTTGCATGGTGGATCTCAGCTTCAGTTGGAGAGTACACCTCGTGAATAGTATCTATCTGTCTAGGGTTGATAGAAAGCTTTCCGCTGAATCCTAGCTTCTTAGCTTTTTCAGTGTCTGCTCTAAGCCCCTCATAGTCGTTGGTATCTGTAAATGGAGTATCTACAGAAGCTACCTTCAGTGCCTTACAAGCATTTACTATCTTGGTTCTCGCATAGAAAAGCTCCTCGGAGTCCTTACTTCTCTTTACTGCTAGGTCTGCTGCAAGGTCCTCTCCTCCAAGAAGTACAGCTTCACATCTAGAGCTTACCTTGATTGTCTCATATACAGTTTCCACTCCATATGCAGTTTCCACAAGGGCATGTACCTTTATTGTTCCGGGCTCCATTCCCTCCTCTTTTTCAATTCTGTCTAGCATTTCATCTAATTCCTTCATATCCTCTGGAGTTGCCTTAGGCAGAAGGATTGCATCTGGCTTTAACCTTGCCATTGCATCTATATCATCATGAGCAAATGGTGTAGACATAGGGTTTATTCTGATTACTACCTCCACTCCCTCATAGTCATTTGATTTAAGTGCTTCTCTTATTAGGATTCTTGCTGAATCCTTCTCAGTGATTGCCACTGCATCCTCAAGATCCAGTATTACTGAGTCTGCTCCGAATATAGGTGCTGTCTGGAGCATTCCCGGGTTGTTCCCTGGCATAAATAGCATACTTCTTCTTAGTTTCAAATCTAACACCTTCCTTTATAGTCCTCTGCTTACTGCTGCTTCTACTCTGGCTCTTATTGTATAATCTAGGGCTCCCTTATCTGTAGCCTTCACTGTGATGGAAGTAACACCCATCTCCTCTAGCTTCTTAGCTATTACCTCTCTTATATCCTCACCAAACTGGTCCTCTACAATACTTTCAAGGTCTATCTTAATTCCATCCTCACTTGGCATCAGCATGATATAGATATCATTTGACTCTAAAGTTCCTGCCTTTGACGGCTTGTTTATTGTCATCTCTTCCTTCACCTCTTCTGTAAACTTTTCTAAAAGTTTAGCATAAATTTATTCTCTGTGTCCGCTCTTTTTAAACTTTATTTAAAATTACGAAAAAGGTAGTCGCTATGAACTACCTTTTTCCGAAGTCAAAATTATTTTCTTCTGTTTACAAGTGCCATAACTCTGTTCATCTCGTTGTTTACGATCATGAATCCTTCGTCAACACCCATTCCTGGCTTAGCAAGAACCTGAAGTGCTCCACAAGCCATAGCTATGTTAGTAGTTACTTCTGCTGATCTGTTTGTTTCGTTACAAGTTCCACCTGAGTATGATCCGATTCCCTTTTCGTTACAGTAAAGGATAGCCTCAGCTGTGTTGTTTACTCCTCCTAGGTCTGGAGTTTTGATCTGTACTACGTGTCCAGCTTTCTTGTCAGCGAATAACTTAATATCCTCTAGTGTGTTACACCACTCGTCTGCAACTAGCTCAACATTGATTCCTCTTCTGTCGATTTCAGCAGTAAGTGCTGCAAGAGCCTCAACCTGCTTATCTCTGTCCTCTACGTCCATTGGTCCTTCGATTCTTAGAGCGAATGGCTTAGCTGCTTCCTCTAGAGTTGCGATGTAGTCAGCTTGCTTGTTGATGTCCTGATCAAATGCAAGTCCGATAGTTCCGTATACGTCGATGTGGAAGATTGGTGAGTAGTTCTCATCTGTTCTTAGAGCGATTACTCTGTCTCTTAGCCACTCTATGTATTCCTTAAGGATAGATCCGTCCTTACCAAGCTTAGTCTCAACGTGGTTAATTAGTGCGTGTGGCATTACATCTGCACCCTTTATGATCATCTTATCTGAGTTGTTCTTTCTGTCGTCTCCAGACTGAGTGAAGATAGGTCTCTTAGTTACTTCAAGTCCAGTGTTGTACTCTTCCTTGATTACTTCAGCCATAGTTACTTTCTTAGCCTTAGCTACTGCGTCTAGTAACGACTGAGTGATTCCGTATCTGATTGCAGTGTGTAGTCTCTTACCGTTTACCTGTAGTGCATCAAACTCATCTGCAAGAGCTTTGAATGAATCTAACTCTCTTCCGATTAGCTTTGGAGCGATCTCCTTCTCGATTACTGGGATAAAGTCCTTAGCTAGGAATAATGGGTCTCTTCCACCTGCACCAGAGTACTGTACTGCAGCACAGTCTCCAAATGCTACCTGACCGTCTTCTAGTACAAGCATTACTGAGATAGACTCTCCTGCTTGTCTGATTGAAGTGAATCCTTCTGTTTTAGCCTCTCCTGTGTAAGTGAATCCGTCGTTTCCAGCTCCTGCTTTGATTGCTCTTTGATCATCAAAGTAAAATCCTGTTCTTCCTTCTGCGCATACTACATCTACTATTCTCATTCTGAGTCCCCCTCAAATTTAAATTAATTAATAACCATATTTTAGTGAATTTTTGTATTTTGATGGGAGCCCCTCAAGGCTCCCTGATTTATATCAATATTTACTATTTTCCTTCTGGTCTTCCGATAAGCTTTCCTTTTCCTACAGCAAAGATATCGTCTACTGACATTTGGAATCCGATCTCTCTTCCTTCGAAGTCTGCTCTTTCCTGAAGTGCAGCTCTGTTGAACTCCTTGATCTCGTCAGAGAATGGAAGGTTTCCTACCTCTAGGTATCTGATCTTTCCAGTGTTGTCTCTTGCTGGAAGCATCTTTCCTGCGTTGAACATAGAAGGTGCGAATGGGATATCTAGTACTCCCTGCTCGAATGCCTTAACTGTACCTACAGCAAGGTCTCCGTCTCCTAGCTCTGCTACCTTATCCATTAGACACTTAACTTCTAATTTGATCTGAGCGATCTCAGCGTTTAGCTCATCTGAGTCAGCAAGCTTCTGTCCCTCTAGAAGGTTTAGTACCATCTTAGTTGTCTTGATTCCCTCTGCGTTAGCTTCCTTTGTAGGGATTCCGATTGCCTCGTGAGGAGTCTTAACGATTACCTTAGTTGCTCCAGCTAGTGCTGCTGCAGATGCTCCGTTTGAGATTACACCGAATGCCTTAGCTTCATCCTCAGGGAATCCACCCATCCACTGGTGGAATACAGTAGTGATCTCTACCTTATCGTATCCCATCTGTGCACAGTACTCTTCAGCTTGCTCCTGCATTGCTCTTACTGCTGCCACGTCCTGTATAAGGTTTCCACACTGTCCGTATCCAAGTGTGATGTTTCTTACTCCCTGCTCTGCTGCCATTAGACACTCAAGGATCTGAACTACGTTTGACATTGAAGGTGGTACTAGAGTTCCAGTAAGTGGTCCGAACGGCTCTCTGTTAAGAGAAATCCCCTGCTCCTCATACCATCCAACTAGTCTGTCTACATACTGCCAGTCTTTGATTGTCTTCTCAAGAGAAACTGATTTAGCGTAAGGAATGTTATAAGAGATTCCTCCTCCCTCGTTTGAAGTGAATCCTGCTGCTGTCATGATCTCAGAAAGTAGTCTTGCATCTGGAGTTCCGTGTCTAAGCTGTAGTGGAAGGTTTACTGCCTCTACTACCTCTCTACAACCCTTTACTCCGTGGTTTAGACCTGGGAATCCGTTAAGAAGAGATCTTCCTGCCTTCTTAGATTCCTTGATTCCTCTTTCACACTCTTCATACTTGTTCTGTCTAGTGTATGAATCGATTGTTGATGGAAGAAGGTCTGCTCCACCTTTTTGATCTAGGAAGTTAAGAAGCTCGATGTGCTCATCTATAAGTGCTACTCCTGCTCTTGGCTGAGCTAGAGTGATTCCTCTCTCCTTAGCGTCGATTAGCTTCTTTGCAAAGTTCTTGTGATCTGGAAGGTTCTTAAGGTACTCAATAGACTCCTCAAAGTTGATCTCTTTTCCTGTGTGCCACTGTCTAAGCACTTCCTCTCTTTCTCTAAGGAACTCTTCCTCTGTCCACTTTCTAAACTTAAGATTCATTATATGTTATCCTCCTGTTATCTTTTAAATAATTTTCTCTGATAGTTTTATAATTTATTCTTCAATTAGGTATTTTTTCATTATTCTTACTGCTACGTCTGGCAGCTCCTGAGCTAAAAGCCCCATAGCTGACAATATATATGTTCGGTCTACTAAAAACCTTGGATTTCTCGGTCTTAGGTGTACCGGTTCATTGGCATTAAAGTTTCCTGATGCAAGTATTCTGTGTGGATTCTCACTGTGAATAATTACACCACCAGTTCCTATTACATATGGAGTATTAATAAGATCCTTTCCTATCTGATAGTACATAGCTCCTAGAGGAGTGAATACGCTTTCCAGTGTTCCGCAGTGTCTCGCCATAGCTATCTCTGTAGCTGCCATCGCCATTGCTTCATCAAACTTAATCTCGTCCTCTGTTTGCGGTACCATCTTTATATGATCGTGTCTATAGTTACAATGATCCTTTACATCTACTTCCTTATCAGCATCTCCCAGATATTCCCTTATCTTCTTGGTTCCCGCTGCCTCCAATAATGCCAGCGCTGAGTATCTCATTCCAAGGTCCCCTTCTACGGTTCTCTTGGCATATGGATCCTCCAGTCCCTTAGGCATTACACCTGCCTGAGTTGGGTGTCCATTTGCTATGGAGTGTATATCTGTGGTAGCTCCCCCAATATCTACTACTATAAGGTCTCCTAATCCCTCTTCATCGTCGCTTCCGTCGGCAAGTACCTCGGCCGCCTTTAGCACCGCTGCAGGAGTAGGCATCAATATTCCGCTAACAAACTCTTCAGCATTCCCCAGACCCTTAGCCTCCACTATCTTATTCATAAATACTTTTCTGATAGCTTCTCTGGAAGGCTCTACATCCAGCTTGTTAAGTTTAGGCATTACATTGTCGGCTATATAGTAGTCTATATTTGCTTCCTTAAAGATCTCTTCTATCTCATCTATCGCTGCCTTATTTCCAGCTACAACCACCGGAACATCCAGCTTAAACTCTGCTATAAGCTTGGCATTATGGATGATACAGTTCTTGTTTCCTCCGTCTGTTCCCCCTGCTAGAAGGATGATATCCAGTGGAGAATCCTTTATCTCCTGCATCTCTCTGTGGTTTAGTTCAAAGGAGTAGGTTTTCATTACCCTTGCTCCAGCTCCAAGAGCTGCTTTCTTTGCTGCGTCTGCTGTAAGATCTGGTACCAGTCCGATGGCAACCATCTTAAGTCCTCCAGCTGCAGATGAGCAGGCAACCTTCCTTACAAACTCTACCTTCTCCAGGTCTGTCTTGCTGCTGATCTCCTCTTCAAGACCAACAAAAGCGTTGTTAAAACCTGTCATAATGTCATCTTCAATAGTTGTTATGGCTTTAGATGTAGCTAGGATCTCTTCATTTTCAAGATCTATTGCTGTTAATTTTGTGTATGTACTTCCAAAATCAATTGTAAGATAAACCTTCATATTTAATCATCTCTCTTTACATTACCTGTAATATCGTTATGCTATTCCTAAGTCCTCTTTTAAGTGACCCGCTGTGATTTCAATTGGTGTTCCTGGCTTGTATACTCTGTCGAATCCCATGTTCTTGAATCTCTTCTCTACATCTTCCCAGATCTGCTTTCCTACTACGATGTTTCCTCCAACGTATAGTGTGATGTCCTTAAGTCCTGCTTCCTCACACTTTTCTCTTAGTCCCTGACAGTCTAGCTCTCCGTGTCCATATAGAGAAGATACGATGATTGCATCTGCGTTAGTCTCAACTGCTGCGTTGATGAAGTCTTCCTGTGGAGAAAGTACTCCAATATTGATTACTTCAAACCCCATTGTTTCAAGAACGTGATTGATGATCTTGTTTCCAACTGCGTGACAGTCAGATCCTATTACTCCAATTACAACTTTCTTACCATTCTTTTCCATGATTTCTAGTAGCCTCCTTGTTATATATGAATACTATTTGTACTCTTAAAATACATTCACTCGTTTTCTATATCAGAATTATACTCTTTTTTTATTTTCTTGCAACAATTATTAATTTTTTATATGCAGAAAATTTATTATCTATATGGGGTATATTAATTCCATACAAAACATTCACAAAAGTTAAATTAATCAACTTTTACATTCACACCATCAATGATTGATATCCCGTTATATGGTTTTTTCTGAAAGCTGCCCCTCATCATCCTGGAAGATTATCTTAGTTGTAAATATATGGTTATTATGTTATGATTAGAGGAATAGTTATTAAAACTTTGGAGGAAATTAATGAGAGAAAGAATGAATAATAATGATGTTCTTAGAAGATTAAGGTATGCCCTTAATATGAATGATAGAACTATGATCGAGATCTTTAAGATCTCAGGTTACACTCTTACATCTGAGGAGTTAAAAGGAATCCTTAAGAAGGAAGAGGAGGAGGGTTACATCCAGTGCACAAATGACATGATGGAACTTTTCCTAGACGGGTTCATTACCTATAAGAGAGGGAAGCAGGAACCTAGACCAGGTCAGCCAGCTCCTAAGAAGGAAGTTCTTAGCAACAATGTGATCTTCAAGAAGCTAAGAATAGCTCTTGCTCTTAGAGGGGAAGAGGTGCTAGAGATCATGAGATTAGCTGATAAGAGGGTTTCATCTTCTGAGCTTTCTGCCATCTTCAGACAAAAAGGTCACAGAAACTACAAGAGCTGTGGCGACAGATATATAAGAAACTTCCTTAAGGGACTTACTATTAAGTACAGAGGATAGTTTCCCTTTCTAAACTATAAAAAGGAGCTCTACTGAGCTCCTTTTTTTTCTATATAACTTCCGGAAAACTCCAGGAATGCCTCTATAAGCCCTGAAAACTCCTTATCCTTATGGTAGATAAGGTTCAGATCCCTCTTTATCTCTATCCCCTCTACTTCACTTATCCTAAGCTCTCCTCTGGCTACCTCATCCCTTATTGACATAGCTGAAACGCAGGCTACCCCTATTCCCTTTTTTACTGCCCGCTTTATAGCTTCTGTACTTCCAAAGACAAAGGTATCCCTTCGCCTCTCCTTTCCCATAAAGTTCTCATAGACCTCCCTGCTTCCGCTTCCCTTCTCTCTTAGGATGAGGGTGTTGCGGTTTATCTCCTCTTTATCTATCTGCTCTCCCCACTTACTTTCAGGCGAAGAGATAAATACCATCTTGTCATCCCACATCTTTCTCTTCTCTATCTCCTCCTCATATACAGGCCCCTCTACAAAGGCTATGTCCACATGGTTTTTCAGAAGCTCCGTTGAGATTATGTGGGTATTATCTATAAAAAGATCTATATCCACATGGGGGTGCTTCCTCTTAAAGTCCGCTACTATATCTGGAAGAAGATAAGTTCCTATTGTTGTGCTGGCCCCCACCTTTATACTTCCCTTCTTCAGCTCCCTCATATCTCTTATTACTTCCTGGGATTCCCTGTAGAGGTTTAACATCCTGAGAGCATACCCCTTAAATACCCTTCCCTCCTCTGTGAGGTATAGTTTCCTTCCTATCCTCTGAAAGAGCTTTACCTCCATGTCATCCTCCAGCTCCTTTATAACCTGGCTTATAGATGGCTGGCTTATATAGAGCTCCTTAGCTGCCACTGTCATACTGAGCTTTTCAGCTACTGTATAGTATATCTCCAATTTTCTTAAGGTCATAATACGCCTCCAATATATAGGTGATAACCTATTATAATTATAAAATATTAGTATTTAACTTATTATAACTTATACCTTAAAATATATCTATAATAAATTTAAGGAGGAATTAAGATATGAAGATGAAAAAAATAATTCCGGGATTCATTATGTGTTCCCTGATTGCCTATATAGGAACTGTACTTGGAGGATACTTCCCTAAGTTTGGAGGAGCCAGCTTTGCCATAATCCTGGGAATAGTAGTTGGAAACACTCTGGCTAAGAGTGAGATATTTGCTGAGGGGTCTGCATTCTCAGAATCAAACCTTCTCTCCTACTCAATAGTTCTACTTGGAGGTACCCTGAGCATATGGAATGTATTAAATGTAGGAGTAAAAGGGCTCTCCTTTATAGTTATTCAGATGTGTATCACCATTGCAGCTGCCCTATACATAGGAAGAAAGATGAACTTTACAAAAAAGTTTACCTACCTTATGGGAAGTGGTAATGCTGTATGCGGTTCATCAGCCATTGCTGCTGTGGCTCCGGTGGTAAAACCCGAAAGAAACGATCTGGGTATCTCCATCACCATAGTAAACCTTGTGGGTACCCTTCTTATGTTTCTTCTTCCCATTATCTCAAGAGTAATTTTCCATGGGGATACTACCATGACATCAGCTCTTATTGGGGGAATCCTTCAATCAGTAGGTCAGGTTATTGGTGCCGGTCAGCTTATGAACAATGAGATATTAGAGCTTTCAACCATCTTCAAGATCGTAAGAATAATCTTTATTGTAGGTGTTGTAGCGTACCTAGGAAGAAGGACCACCTCCGACAACCTGAGAGAGGTAGAGACCGTGAGAGAGGTAGAGACCGAGATAGAGGTAGAGACAAATGAGATCTCCCTCAAGGAAGCTCAGAGTAAAAAGACTAAAAAACTAAATATACCGTGGTATATTAAGGGATTCTTTATCTTTACTTTCATGAATACTGTAGGACTCTTCCCTGAAAGTGTATCCCATACCTTCCACCTTATAAGTTCTAAGTTTGAGATTATAGCCCTTGCAGGTATCGGTATGAGGGTTAAGCTGTCAACACTGTTTAGTCAGGGACCAAAGGCCATCAAATATGGTCTCGCTATAGGTGTGGTTCAGGTAGTGGCCGCTGTCTCCCTCATCGAGCTTATCTACTAGAGATTCTAGGCTGAAACTTAGGTTTCAGCTTTTTTTATTGCTAAATGTTTTTTTTGCAGTTATAATGACTAATTATAGAACTAAATCAACAAAGCAGGTGATAGATTGAAGAAAAAATTTAAACTTCCCATATACCTAATAAGTATACTTATATTCAGTGAGTTATTTTTTTACCCTGTGAATATCCGAACCAGAGTTTCCATAGGGATCGTTGTTCTTCACTTCATCCTTCTAGTAGAGGGGGGAGGGTTCTACAAGAAGTTGATTCCCCTATCGGCACTGGCCATCTTCACAGAAAGGATACTCTACTACAGGCTCTTTGGACACCTTTCCTTTGGGGAAGCCTTTACGGAGGGATACCCTATACTGTTTTACTATATGGTCTACCTCTCTGTAACAGCCCTCTCAAAGTTCCAGAATAGGGGGCTCTCTCAGAAGATTATACTTCTTTTTGCAGCTGATACCCTTTCCAATACTATGGAGCTAAGCTTAAGGGGAGAGATAACTCCTCAAAATATAAAGTATATCCTCCTGGTGTCCCTCACAAGGGTGGTGGCAGCATTTATAATCTACCTCATCTATAAGTATAGGATGATGATTATGGCCGATGACCTTCATCAGAAAAAATATATCTCCCTGAACCTTCTGGTTTCATCCCTAGAGGCGGAGTTATTCTATCTGAAGAAGTCCACTGTGGATATCGAGGACGTTATGCAGAGAGCCCATAAGCTCTACCTGGATTCCAATGAAACTGCAAGGGTCAAGGAGGAGGCTTTGGAGATTGCAAGAGATGTACACGAGATAAAGAAGGATTATATGAGGATAATCAGTGGTATGGAAAGAAACCTGTCAAACTTCAAGAGGGAGAATTCCCTCCCCCTGTCCAAATTGTGTGAGATTATCTCTGCCAACACAAGAAGCTATATAGAGTCAGTTGGAAAGGAGATCGACTTCAGTATGGTAAATAAACTGGATACATCTGTAAGGGATTATCACAAGCTATTTATCATAATCAACAACCTGGTTATAAATGCCATTGAGGCTCTGGGTAAAAAGGGATGGGTAGAGGTGAGGTTTAGGGCCGATGAAAGATCTCTCTTTGTAGAGGTGGAAGATAATGGAAGGGGAATCTCTGAAAAAAATATTCCTCTCCTATTTAAGGCCGGCTTTACAACAAAGTACAATAAGGAAACTGGGGAGATGAATACGGGGCTGGGGCTCTCCCATGTGGAAAATATCCTGGAAACAATAGACGGAAATATTAAAGTAGAAAGTATTCTTACCAAGGGAACCAAGTTTATCGTAACTATTCCCCTGGAGAGTTTATAGATAGGAGTGTTTTATGAAAAAGTTTTACCTGATAGATGACGATGACAGTATAAGAATGATGCTTGCCAATATAATAGAGGAAGAAAACATTGGTATTGTAGTGGGAGAAGCTGAGGATGGCCTAGAGGGAGTTAAGAAGTGGAGCTTCTACAACCCCGACATTATTATTGTGGACTACCTCATGCCCAACCTGGATGGTTCCAGGACCATGGAGAAGATAGTTGCCCAAGGGTTCAAGGGGAAGTTCATCATGCTCTCCCATGTGGATGATCCCAAGATGAAGGGGAAGGCCTATGAGAGCGGAGCTATGTTCTACCTCTCAAAGCCTATAAACTATATAGAGGTTCAGAAGGTACTGGAAAATGCCTGTAAGACCATCGACCTAGAGAACTCCCTCTCCCTCATACAGAATACCCTTACGGGACTTACTTCTCTGGCTAAGGAAGCTCATAACCCCAGGGAAAACAGTATGCTCAGGGTAAATGAGCAGCTGGAAAAGATTATGACCGATCTGGGAGTAGTGGGGGAAGCTGGAAAGAAGGAGCTTAAGGAAGTGGTTATAAACATCCTAAACCTCAGGGGGAAAAAATATACCCTGAAGAATATCTATACCGAGGTTTCCACCAATATCAATGCCAGAAGTGTGGAGCAGAGGATCAGAAGGCTTATCCAGAAAGCACTGCAGCATATTGCAGAGAGGGGAGTAGATGATTACTATGATCCTATATTTACCGAATACAATAATACCCTCTTCGATATCACAGAGGTGAGAAAGGAGATGGATCTCAAATCTAAAAATTCCTCCAAGGGAGGAAAGGTAAGTGTGAAAAAATTCATAGAGGGATTGGTATCCATACTTGAACTTCATTTATAGAACTTAAAAGACCGTTTTGTTACAAAAAGACTATTTTTTGTAAAGAGTGGTCTTTTTTATTTCCACCTCCAATGGAGAAAACTCTTTATTTTACAATGTCCAATTACAAATCATCACTTTTATAAATACCTCCATAGATATTATATATACATTGCTTATGTAACTTGATGTAGTTTCCTGTAACATGGCCCCTATACTTTCCATATACAAATAGGTCATGTAAATATTATATTAAAAGGGTGTGATTTTAAAAATGGTTATTGAATTAAATTTACTACAGACACTGGCTCTGGCTGTTGTTCTGCTTATCGTTGGAAGAGTTCTCAAACAAAAAGTTAATATTCTTGAGAAGTTTTGTATTCCTGCTCCGGTAATTGGTGGGGTACTGTTTGCCTTCCTTACTCTGGCTGGATACGTTAGTGGGGCTTTCGAGCTAAATATGGATTTTGGACTTAAAACAGTCCTTATGGTGGCGTTCTTTACAACTGTTGGATTTACAGCTAGTTTAAAGCTTCTTAAGAAGGGTGGAATGCAGGTTGGAATCTTCCTTGTACTGGCTCTTATCCTTGTTGTACTTCAAAATGTTGTGGGAGTATCCCTTGCTAAGGTGTTTGGACTTAACCCGCTGATCGGTCTTGCTACAGGTTCTACACCTATGACTGGAGGACACGGTACATCTGGTGCATTCGCTCCTCTATTTGAGCAGGCTGGAGCTACTGGAGCTACAACTGTAGCCATGGCTGCTGCTACATTCGGTCTTATCTTTGGTTCTATGATCGGAGGACCTATCGGACAGACTCTTATCAAGAAAAACGGACTTATGGAAACCCTTGACGGTATCAGAGAGGTTGAGATGGAGGAAACTCAGGATATCCACGAGGTAAAGACTCTGGATGAGGACAGACTTACTTGGGCTGCATTCCAGATCATCATTGCAATGGGTGCAGGAACTCTTATTTCTAAGCTTCTTACCCTTACAGGTATGACATTCCCAGTATATATCGGAGCAATGTTTGCCGCTGCGATCATGAGAAACCTTGCTGATGCAAAGTTATTCGACTTAAAATCAAGAGAGATTGCTATCTTCGGAGATATCTCCCTTTCACTGTTCCTGTCGTTAGCTCTAATGGGGTTAAAGTTATGGCAGCTTGCTAGCCTTGCTGGACCTCTTGTAGTTATGCTTCTAGCTCAGGGACTTCTAATGGGAGCATTTGCATACTTCATTACATTTAACATTATGGGTAAGGACTACGAAGCTGCTGTAATGTCTTGCGGACACTGTGGATTCGGTATGGGAGCTACACCAAATGCTATGGCTAACATGGGTGCACTTTCTGAGAAGTATACCTTTGCACCGAGAGCATTCTTCATCCTTCCCCTAGTAGGAAGCCTCTTCATAGATTTTGCCAACGCAAGTGTAATCACTTTCTTTATGAATATGTTTGGCTAAAATCTCCTTTCAAATCAGGGAGCCCTAAGGGCTCCCTTTTATTATCTTGATTTTTTTACCTTTCTGTTCTATCATACTCATATTAAGGAGGGGATTCACTTGAAGAAAACATTATTACTATTAATTACGCTTTCTACCTTGACCTTTGGTGAGGTAATAAATACTCAGAACATTGCTGTGGTGGATATGGGGATGGTTCTGGAGCAATATACTAAGAGGGGAGAGCTAGAGGAGAAATTAGATACTCAAAAAAAGGAGTATGACGAAAAGCTCAACCTGCAAAAAGAAGCTATATTAAAGAAGGAGCTGGCGCTGGTACAAAAGGGAGAGAAACCTACCCAAGAGGAAGCAGAGCAGCTAAACAGCCTCAAGAGCACCATAGAGAAAAAGTACAGGGAGTTTGATACAAGCCTAAACAAGCTCTACAACGACTATATGTTTCAATTAAACAGCGATATCGTTACTGCCACTGTAGTTGTGGGAAGGGAGATGGGCTTCGATATTGTCTTCCACAAGGGAACTACCTTCTACGGAGGTACAGATATCACAGCTGAGGTCATCGAGTTTCTCAACAAGGGGGAGAAGATATCCCTCACAGATAGGGATATGAAGAGGATAAACAACGATTTAAAAAAATATAAAAATTAGAGGAGAGCACAGGCTCTCCTCTAATTCTATCTTCACCTTTTCTTTTATCTCTTAAATATTTCTACCTATTAGCTCATAGATGCTTCGGCTATTCTTTCTCTTCCCCTCTATCTCGGTCACAGGCATAAGCCCCATTAGGGAGTTAGTTACAAAGATCTCCTGGGCTCCCAGGACCTCCTCCAGGGAGTAGGATCCCTCCTCTACCTCAATTCCAAGGCCCCTCAGCCTCTCCATAATCTTTTCCCTCATTATCCCTTTAAGGATGCCACAGGAGGTATGGGGAGTCCTTACTACACCATCCCTTACAAAGAATATGTTGCTTATAGCCCCCTCACACACCTCTCCCTTGTAGTTCAGGTGAAGAACCTCATCATATCCCTCTATCCTTGCTTTCTTCAGGGAAAGAAGGTTATCTGTATAGCAGATGGACTTTATATAGGTCAGGGGCGAGGTAGGGTTCTTAAGAAGTTCTCCCACCCTTACCTTAAATCCCCTTCCATAGTCCTCCTGGGTATAGGGAACCCTTCTCTCATTTATCATGAAGTCATAGGTGTAGGCCTTCTTAGCCACACTTACCCTCATAGCATACCTTCCCTTGGAACTTCTCTCTATAAACTTATTTATATGCTTTTGAAAGGAGATATAGGACATATTGAAGTTGATATCCAGTACCTTAGCTCCCTCTACAAGCCTTTCAAAGTGCTCCTGAAGGTACTCTCCCTTCCCATCCTCCACAAGAATAGTCTCAAATACCCCCATTCCATACAGCTGCCCCTCTGAGAAGGGCTCCACTACAAACTTTCCATTTACATAGTTCAACTTACTTCCTCCAAGCCAGGGCTTCCTTTAAGGCCCTTCCCTTTAATACACTCTCCTCATACTCACTCTCTGGGTCTGAATCCCATACGATTCCTCCCCCTACCTGGAAGTATGCCATTTCATCTTTGCAGACAACCGTTCTTATAACGATATTCAGATCCAGGCTTCCGTCAAATCCTAGATAGCCAATGGAACCTGTATAGATATTACGGGAGGTAGGCTCCAGTTCATCTATTACCTCCATGGCTCTTATCTTGGGAGCTCCCGTTATGGATCCTCCTGGGAAGGTGGCCTTGAGAAGCTCTGCCAGCCCCACATCCTCCCTGATCTTAGATCTCACAGTGGATACCTGCTGAAACACCGTTGCATACTCCTCTATATGAAATAATTCGGTCACCTCTACACTTCCCACCTGGGATACCCTTCCCAGATCATTTCTTTCCAGATCCACGATCATAAGAAGCTCCGATCTGTCCTTCTCACTATTAATAAGAGTTTCCCTATTTCTTCTGTCCTCCTCAGGGGTTCCCCCCCTGGCTATGGTTCCCTTTATAGGTCTGGTTTCAAGGATGCCGTCCCTCAGGCTTATAAACCTCTCTGGAGAGCAGCTCACTATCTCTCCCTCACCGAAGTTCATATAGCTGGCAAAAGGCGCAGGATTTGTCTCTCTAAGCCTCTCATAGAGCTCCATGGGGCTCTTATTCAGCTCACACTGAAACCTCTGGGTAAAGTTTATCTGATAGATATCTCCGCTGTAGATATAGTCCTTTACCCTCTGGATGGAATCCAGGTAGTAGTCCTTGTTCATATTGCAGTGGAACTCCACATCCTTATCCGGATATACTTTATCTAAAGGAACTTCCTTTCCTTCAAGTTTAGCCTCCAGCCACTCTATTCTCTCTATAGGTTCTCCCTCTACTCCCAGAGCAGCAATATACTTCCTCCCCTCCATGTGATCCACAGCCACTATCCCGTCATAGAAACCGAAGAACATATCTGGTATATCTACATCGTCTACCACGGTATTGGGTAGCTTCTCCACATGGTGGCAGAGATCGTATCCCAGGTACCCCACTGCTCCCCCTATAAATGGAAGGTGGGTATCGTTGTCAAACTTATACTTATCCATGAGCTCCTGAAGAATATCCAGGGGATTTCCTGTTAACTCTCTTATATCTCCCCTCTCCTCTATGGTTATCATCTCTCCCTTGGCCTTCACCACAAGAAAGGGATCTGCCATTATAAAGGAGTACTTCCCCAGCCTCTCTGGGTCCTTCTGGCTCTCTAAGATATTGGGGTATCTCTCCCCCTGAAGCCTCTTTAATATTTCCAGTGCATCTAATTCAGTATTAATTTCCCTTAGCATCATTCCACTCCCTTGCCTCTATTAAGAAGTTGTTTAGCAGCTCCATTCCCTGCTCAGTGAGGATAGCCTCTGGGTGAAACTGTACTCCCTCTAGAAGGTAGTCTCTGTGTCTCAGTCCCATTATCTCCCCCTCCATGGTCTCAGCTGTTACTATAAGCTCCTCTGGAAGGGTTTCCCTCTCCACAACCAGGGAGTGGTACCTTGTTACCTTGAGAGGGTTATTGAGGCCCCTGAAAACCCCGGTATCGGTGTGCTTTATAGGGTGGACCTTTCCGTGTACCGGCTCCGCCGCCTTCACAACCTTCCCCCCAAATACCTGGGCCAGGGACTGATGCCCCAGACAGATCCCCAGGATGGGTATCTTCCCTGTAAACCTTCTTATCACTTCCAGACTTACCCCGGCATCATCTGGAGTACATGGTCCCGGTGAGATGACTATCATCTGAGGAGACATCTCCTCTATCTCATCCAATCCTATCTCATCATTTCTCTTTACCACTACCCTCTCATCTAATCCATTCAGGTATTGCACCAGATTATAGGTAAATGAGTCGTAGTTATCTATCATAAGTATCATTCCATCACCTGCTTTAATAAAAATATATATCCCCCTAATGATTATATGATTATAAATGCCTTATATCAATACCTTTTTCTTCCTTTCTCGTTGAAATTATCTCCTTTTTAAAGGGGGTTAATAATTTTTGAGCTATACTATAACTATCTAATCAATTAAACAGGCGGTGTGTTATGAAGATAGAGAGGTTAAATATGGAGGACTACAACAGGATATGGGTAACCAGCGATATCCACGGATACCACAACTTATTTTTAGAGCTTATAGACAGGATAAATTTAGATAGAGAGGACCTCCTCATAATAGCCGGGGACTCATGCGACAGGGGAGCCGATAGCTTTAAGATCTATGAGGAGATAGCAGAGCTCCAGAGGAGGGGACTCAATATAATACATACCTTTGGAAACCACGAGGACCTAATGGTGAAAGCTATAGAGGAGGGAAACATCTTTGCATGGTACAGAAATGGGGGCAGGGAGACCATCAGGTCCTACGATAACAACTACACGGAACTAGAGAGACACCTCTCCATCGTGAAGGAGATGCCCATTGCCGTGGATCTGGGAAGATACTTCATCGTTCACGGGGGGATAGATCCGGAAAAATCCATAGAGGAGCAGACCTCCTATGAGATGACCTGGATAAGGGATAAGTTCATCGACAACAAACTTCATAAAACAGATAAGGTTGTTGTCTATGGGCACACTCCCAACTTAGACGGAAGGATCCATTTTGTAAGCGGCCAGAAGATCTCCATCGACTGTGGGAGCTACTGCACAGGAGTAGTAGGGGCTATTGAGCTTAAGAGTATGAGGGAGGTCTACGTCTCTACCGACAAACTCAACCTCTTCATCAACCACCACTTCAGGTACAGAGATTAGACCTCTTCAAGAAGGTTTAACTAAAAAAGCAGAGGAAAGTTCCCTCTGCTTTTTTATCTTTAAGCTTATCTACCCTATATCTCTAGCTATAGCTTCCCTCAGCTTGTTAAAGGCATCCTCAAAGTATATCCACCTGTCCTCTATATTGTTGGTGGCTATATGGGGAGACATAACAATATTCTTCAGTTCATGGAAGGGATACTCCGAGGGCATTGCCTCCCCCTTATTCTTAGGATAGTTATACCACACCTCTATCCCCGCTCCCTTTATCCTTCCCTCCTTCAGTGCCTCATAGAGAGCCCTTTCATCTATAGTCCTTCCCCTTCCCACATTGATTATATATCCCTCAAACTCCCTCAGAACCTCCTCATCTATCATCCCCACTGTGCTCTTATTTAAAGGCAGGGACATAAAGAGAATATCCACATTTTTAGCAAGCTCCCTTAAATCTCCATAGTAGGTATCTATCCCAGGATACCTCTTTCCCCGGTCCAGGACAGCGAAGTTGGTGGTAAAGGGCTCTGTTAACCTCATAAACTCCTGGCCTATATGTCCTGCTCCCAGCATACCGATCCTCTTATTGTGGAGGCTCTCCCAGTGGTTTCTTACACCGCTTCTAGGCCCCCAGATCCCCTTCCTCATATCCACATCATATTCACATACCCTTCCCATTATCCCCAGCAGGAGACTGAGGCCCTTTTCGGCCACATACTTTGCCTTGGCATGACTCCCCTCTATCTCTATCCCTCTTTCTCTTATCTCCTCCACTGGAAACTCATTGAGTCCCGTATAGGGCACAAAGACACCCTTAAGTTTTTTGGCTTCCTCCAGCTCCTCCATGGTCATGTCCACTGCCACTATATACTCCGATTCCCTGTAATCCTTTGTCTCTCCCCTCTCAAAGACATTTATCTTAAGTTTGGGAAACTCCCTCTGAAGCTCCTCTACCTTCTCCTCTATATACCCAACCCTCTTCCACGTGTAGATACTCACTTCCATCTCATGACCTCCTAGATATTACTTCCTAGATATTACTTCTAAAAAACTTTCTGTTATTTTATCCCCTTATCCCTGCTTCTTTGATAGAGATTATACTCCACCTTTCCTGTAATTCTAAACCTATAAAAGGAAAATATT
This sequence comes from Propionigenium maris DSM 9537, assembly GCF_027925155.1. Taxonomy (GTDB): domain Bacteria; phylum Fusobacteriota; class Fusobacteriia; order Fusobacteriales; family Fusobacteriaceae; genus Propionigenium; species Propionigenium maris. Next base: position 73,431 of record NZ_BSDY01000012.1, read on the forward strand.
TAGAAGATATTAATCTTTCAGGGTTAATACTATAGTTAAGAGGTGATTTTTATGAAATATCTATATACTATTCTGCTCCTTACTTCCCTTCTTTCCACTCCTTCCTACTCCCAGGATATGAAGGAAGCCTACTTTGCAGGAGGATGCTTCTGGTGTATGGAAGCCCCCTTTGAGAGTGCTCCTGGAGTAGAGGCTGCTGTTTCTGGTTTTGCAGGGGGCGAAGAGGAGTTCCCTACCTATGAGGAGGTATCTTCTGGGAGCACAGGACACAGAGAAGCTGTGAGAGTTACCTATGACGCTGATATCATCTCCTACGAGGAGCTCCTGGAGATCTTCTGGAAACAGATCGACCCCACAGATAATGGAGGGCAGTTTGTAGACAGGGGATTTCACTATACTACAGCAATCTTCTATTCCTCCGATCTGGAGAGAGAAGCCGCAGAAAGGTCAAAGAACTATCACGAGGAGAGGGGGACCTTTGGGGATCCCATAGTTACACCTATCCTTCCTCTAACTACATTTTATAGGGCTGAGGAAGAGCACCAGGACTACTACAAGAACCATAAGCTTAAGTATAAGTACTACAGGAATCGTTCTGGAAGAGATGAATACCTAAAAAAAATCTGGGAGTAGCTCTCCTGGATTTTTTATTGGACTTTTATACCACTAACAACCACTTAGTACCGTTTCAATTCTCTTCCATCTATTTTTTCTTGACAAATGTATTAAAAAAGTGTTATTATGCTCCCATAGGAATCAAAAGCGAGCTGAAGGTGGTGGAAGTCAGCATTCCTTTAAAACTCAATAAAAAATTTTTATAGCTGGTAAATATAGCTTTTTGAACTCTTCGGTGATCTTCATCGTTGACAGTAGGTTAGATGTTTTAACAGGCATTGAAAATTAGGCACCGTTACCCCTCACCAGAGGATGGTAGCCTGATTTTGAATGCCTGTTTTTTATTTTATTTTTTAAAATTTATAGGGGGTTATTAGTATGAAAAAGTTAAACAACAGTACGTGGATACTCATTGCAATGGTCCTGGGTATCGTAGCAGGAGCTTTCCTGGGAGAAAAGGGAGTTATGTTCGGACCTATAGGAGATATCTTCATAGGACTTATTAAGATGCTTGTTATTCCACTGGTATTTTTCAGTATCATCTCTGGAGCTGCAGCTCTGGGAGAAACTAAATCAGCAGGTAAGGTAGGATTCCTTACTATCTTCTACTACCTGGGGACATCTGCAATCTCAGTAGTTTTAGGTCTTATCGCCGGTAATGTCTTTAAACCTGGTCTGGGAGTTGAGGTTCCTCAGGCACTTCTTACAGACTCATCTACCTATGCTGAGGCTGGTAATATCGCCGGATTCTGGGATACTATCCTTGGGATAATACCTAAGAATCCTTTTGAATCTCTGGTAAGTGGTAATATCCTTCAGATCCTTTTCTTTGCACTCTTCTTCGGTATCTGTCTTTCAGCTCTAGATGCCAAGAAGCAAAGACCTGTACTGGATGTACTGGATACCGTTAACGATGTACTCATCCTTATGATCACAAAGGTTCTTGTAATTGCTCCTCTTGGAGTATTTGCTCTAATGGTTAACTCCATTGCTCTATTTGGAATAGATGTACTTCTTCTTGTACTGAAGTTATTCCTTGTATTCACTGGAACTCTTGGAGTAATCCACTTTGTTATGATCCCTGGTCTTGTTAAGGTATTTGCAGGAGTAAACCCTATTACCTTTATAAGAAAGTTAGCCCCTGCACAGCTGCTGGCTTTCTCTACAGCTTCTTCCATGGCTACTCTCCCTATAACAAAGCAGTGTTGTGAGGAGATAGGTGTAAGTAAGAGCACTACATCCTTTGTTCTTCCCCTGGGAGCTACTGTTAACATGAATGGTAACGCTATGCTATATGCACTGACTACAGTGTTCTTTGCTCAGATATATGGAATTGAGCTTGGTATGGCACAGTATGCAGCAATCATCCTTACATCTGTTCTTGGTGCAATAGGTACTGCTGGTGTTCCAGGTCCTGCTCTCCTTGTAGTAGCAGTTCTTCTGGCTGCTGGTGTTCCAATCACAGCTCTGCCTCTTATCTTTGGTGCAGACAGACTCTTCGACATGATGAGAACATCTACAAATATCTTTGGAGATGCATCTTGTGCAGTAATTATAGAAAGAGTTATAAATGGTAAAGAAGCCTTTAAGGAAGAGAAGGCGGAGATTAAAACTGCTTAACTCTTAAAATACTTATAAAAAAGCCGTGAAGTTAGCTTCACGGCTTTTTCTCTTATACTTTACTCCTATGATAGTAAATAGCAATTAGAGATTTGTTTCCACTCCCTCTAATACCCTTTTCTTTATCTCCAGACCTCCCTCTAGGAGCTCTACACACTTTTTCTTAGTTGTCTCCACATACTCCTCATCGCTTATTCCCGGAAGGTTTATCTTCACATTCAATATAGCTCCCTCAAGAGCACTTGCCAGAAGGAGAGCCGATACACCTAGATCTGTTATGGCATTTTTATTCCCATACTCCACAAAGTACTCTATGAGCTCTAGCCCCCTGTAGGAAAGCTCCCCTATCACCATAGGTACGTCTATTGCCTTATAGGTCGCCTCCTCTATGGCTGCATTTCTAGCTGCCTTCTCCTCCTCCGTTTCCTTTGGAAGCTTAAAGGCTGCCATTACATAGTTGAAGGCCTCAGTATCCCTGTCCACCAGTACATTTAACTCGCTCTTAATATTGTAGAGCTCCTCAAACCTCTGGATAAAGTCCCACTGAATCTCCTCCGAATAACCCTTAAACTTCTTCTTGTTCACCGTGAGGTGTCCCACCATTCTGGAAAGAGATGCCCCCAGAGACCCCACAAGGGCAGATACACTTCCCCCTCCTGGAGCTGGTGATGCTGAATCCACTTCATCTATAAAATCCACTACACTCTTCTCTACTAACTTCATTTCTTCCCCCCTGTCTTCTAGTAACAAACTCTTCCATTGGAGTATACAAGCTTTCCACCCTTATATACTTCCTTGGTATGGCTGATTCCAAAGTGGTAGATTATATAGTCCAGATTAGGTGCATCAAAGACTACAAAATCCGCCTTCTTTCCAGGCTCTAAGCTTCCTATCTCATGGGCTCTTCCTATGGAGTGAGCTGCATTTATAGTTACTGCAGTAAATACCTCCTTTGGAGTCATTCTGAGCCCCAGAGATCCCAGCTGCATTATAAACTGCATATTTTCCGTAGGACACGATCCCGGGTTATAATCTGTGGAAAGGGCCACTGGTACCCCCATATCTATCATCTTTCTTGCAGGGGCATAGGCCTTTCCTAGGTTAAAGGATGTTCCTGGAAGGATATCAGCTACCACTCCCTCCCTGGCCATAAGCTCTATTCCCCTGTCGCTGGCAGCCATTAGGTGGTCTCCCGATATTGCTCCAACCTCTGCAGCAAGCTCAGCTCCCCCCAGGGATACTATCTCATCTGCATGTATCTTAAGTTTATACCCCAACTTCTTAGCTTCCAGGAGGATTCTTCTGGTCTGATCCACAGAGAATACTCCCTCCTCACAGAACACGTCACAGAATTCAGCTAACTCCCTCTCCTTCACTACCGGTAGCATCTCTATTACCTTCTCCACAAACTCATCGGATCTTCTCTTATACTCCATTGGGACAGCATGGGCTCCCAGGAAGGTGGAAGCAATATCCACTGGATGCTCCTCATCCAGCCTCTTAGCTACCTCCATCTGTTTTATCTCAGTCTCCAGATCCAGACCATATCCGCTCTTAGCCTCTACAGTTGTCATTCCAAAACCAAGCATAGTATCCAGGCTCTTCTTAGCCTTGTGGTAGAGCTCCTCATGGGTTGCCTCCTTAGTAGCTCTCACAGTACTGAGGATTCCTCCCCCCTGCTTTAATATATCTATATAGGGAACCCCCTCTAGCTTCAGGGAAAACTCATTTTCCCTGCTTCCTCCGTGTACCAGGTGGGTATGGGGATCTACAAGTCCCGGGGAGACTGTGAGTCCCCTTGCATCCTCTATCACAGTTCCCTCTCCTATGATATCCTCTCCAGGTTCTCCCTTGGCTACCTTGAGGATCCTTCCATCCCTTACTGCCAGGTAAGCATCCTCTAGGATCTCAAGTTCGCTCATCTCCTTCCCTACACGGGGCTTGTCACTTCCTGCCACTGTAATTAACTGTCCTATATTTCTAAGTATAAAATCTGCTTTCATAGCCACCCTCCAAATTCAAGTCTTAGTCCATTAAGTGAGTCTCCAGCACCTTCTCCTTGGAGAAGCCATAGAGCCCCAGATAGTATTCAACACTTTCAATAAGAGCTTCCATGGGAACCATACCTACAACTTCACTTCCCGTCACTCCTACCCCGTATCTCCTTGCTTCCATCTTTACAGTTTCAAATACCCTGTAGATCGATGTCTTCTTATAGTTGGTTATATTCATAGTTACCTGTACTATCCCCTTGGTCTCCACTGCTCCAGCCTTTATATACCTGAATCCCCCTCCAGAGTGTCTTATGGCAGCAGCTATCTTCTTTCCTATCTCGATATTGCTTGTATCCAGGTCGATGTTATAGGCCACAAGGGGCATCCTTGCTCCCACAGCTGTCACCCCTGCCCTCGGATGGATCTCGGCCCTACCATAGTCTGGTTGCCACTGAGGATCCCTTAATTTTTCAGGCATCCCCTCAAACTGACCCTTTCTCACCTTGGCAAGGTTGGTTCTTTCAGGTTTGGTAGCTGCCTCCTCATAGAGAAAAACAGGTATTCCGTGTTGGGTGGCCAGTGCTTCCCCCACCCTCTGAGCCAGCTTCACACACTCATCCATTCCCATCTCCTTTATGGGAATAAATGGAACTACATCTGTTGCTCCCATCCTTGAGTGCTCTCCCCTATGAGCAGTCATATCTATGAGCTCTGCTGCTATTCCTGCAGATTCAATCACAGCTTCCGCTACCCCTTCAGGATCTCCTATTACAGTTACTACAGTCCTGTTGTAGTCTGGATCGGGTTCACAGCTGAGAAGCTTTACCCCCTCCCTTCTCTTATAGGGAGCCACTATCCTCTCTATCTTAGCCAGGTCCCTTCCCTCGCTGTAGTTAGGTACACACTGCACTATCTTCCCCATCTGCCTTCCTCCTTAATCACCTAAACCTAATTATATATACAACCTCTGCACCCCTTCCCTTTATATGAAAGAGTATTTTTAATCCCTCTGCTTCTATGAGTACAATTTTTCATTAGAAAAGACCTACCCATAGGCTAGGTCTTTTACTTATCTCTACATCTTTTCCACAAGACTCTTTATCAGGTCTTCATCTGCTATATATGGAAGGGTAATATGATCATCCCCTCTGTTATTGTTGTTATACTCTATGGATGTTTCTATGGAGTTCTTATTTCTAGCCCAGGCACGTCTGGCTACTCCTCCCATTACATCCCAAGGCATAGACTGACGAAGTATCTCATCCACCCTCTTACTTCCGTCCAGCACCATTCCAAACCCACCATTTATGGATTTACCTATTCCTACTCCTCCACCATTGTGAAGAGCTATCATAGTCATCCCTCTGGCAGCATTCCCTGCAAAACACTGGGTAGCCATATCTGCCATTATATTACTTCCATCCTTGATATTGGATGTCTCTCTGAATGGCGAGTCCGTTCCAGATACATCGTGGTGATCTCTTCCAAGCATCACAGGACCTATCTCTCCCAGTCTTACCATCTCATTGAATTTAAGAGCTATGTTGGTTCTGCTCATGGCATCCTGGTAGAAAATTCTTGCCTGAGTTCCTACCACAAGGCCATTTTTATCTGCATCTCTTATCCACACATAGTTATCCCTGTCCTGGTATCTTCTCTCTGGATCCACAAGCTCAAGGGCTGCCTGATCTGTCTTTAGAAGATCTTCCCTCTTACCGCTTAGGCACACCCATCTAAATGGTCCATACCCCCAGTCAAACAACTCCGGTCCGAGGATGTCCTCAACATAGGAAGGATAGATGAAACCATCCTTGTCATTTCTTCCGTTTTTAGATATCTCTACTACCCCTGCATCATATACAGACTTCAGGAAGGCATTTCCATAGTCGAAGAAGTATGTCCCCCTGCCTGTAAGAGCTTTTATCATCTCATAGTGCCTCACAAGGCTCCTGTCTACAAGTTTCTTAAACTCCTCCTTGTCTCTTCCAAGAAGTTCAGTCCTCTCATCAAAGGTTAACCCCTGTGGGCAGTATCCTCCCTCATATACAGCGTGACAGGATGTCTGATCGGAAAGAAGATCTATCCTCTCCTCCTTCTCCACTGCGTACTCCAGAAGATCCACTATATTTCCGTGGAAGGCTATTGCACAGGCTTCACTAGCTGCCATAGACTCCTTAGCCACCTCAAAGGCCTCCTCAGCACTATCAGTTACATGGGTTACCCATCCCTGGCTTCTTCTTGTTTCTATCCTCGAGTAGTCCACCTCAGCTATTATAGAGGCTCCTCCGGCGATTACGCAGGCCTTACCCTGAGCTCCACTCATTCCTCCAAGACCAGAGGTTACAAATAGCTTGCCAGCTAGGTCTCCATCTTGAGGAACTCCGCAGAATAACCTTCCTGCATTTAGGATAGTTGAGTATGTTCCATGAACTATTCCCTGAGGCCCTATATACATCCATCCACCAGCTGTCATCTGACCGTAGTTTGCAACTCCCAGCGCTGCAGCTCTAGCCCAATTTTCAGGGTCGTCAAATAGCCCTACCATAAGGGCGTTGGTTATTATTACCCTTGGAGCCGTAGGATTTGATTTAAATATTCCCACTGGATGCCCTGAAGATACAGCCAGGGTCTGATCTGGAGTTATTACCTCAAGGTATTTTTTTATGAGTCTGTACTGCATCCAGTTCTGGCACACCTGTCCAGTTTCCCCGTAGGTAACAAGCTCATAGGGGTATAGAGCTATCTCGAAGTCCAGGTTGTTATCTATCATTACCTGGATAGCCTTCCCCTCTGTACATGCCCCTTCATACTCATCTATAGGCCTTCCTACAATATTCCCCTCTGGTCTGAATCTGTAACCATAGATCCTTCCCATGGTTTTTAATTCCTCTAAAAATTCCGGTGCCAGCTCTGCGTGATACTCCTCTGGAATATATCTAAGAGCATTTTTCAACGCCAGCTCTATCTCATCCTTTGTAAGGGTAAGTTCCCTCTTAGGTGCTCTTCTGAGTCCCTCTATAAATTTAGGAGTTGCTGCAGGGATATCGTCCCCTGTAAGTTTTATAGTCATTGCCCTTTCAATATCTCTATTCAACATCTTCCCTCTCCCCTTTTACCTAGTTTGCCAAGGCTCCTTCTGCACTTCCTCCGCTGGAAAGCTCCTTTATCTTGCTAGACATCTGCACTTCCATCTTTTCCTTCCACTCCTGAAACTTAGGTGATCTCTTCAGGATAAAGTTTTTCAGGATATTTCCAGAATAGCTCTTTCCTTCCTTTAGAAACTCCGTGTAGTCACTGGAGAAATCCACATCTGGATTCACAATAAGTGTCTCCCTGTTTATGGAGATAAGCAGGTCAAATCCCAGGTCCTGCTTTAATTTATATAGGAGGTTTCTCAGATTTTTTCTGCACTTCTTTACATCCTGACCCTCCCAGAGAAGTTCTATTATCTCATTTCTTGTAACCCTCTTGTTTACTGCCAGATAGTAAAGCAGCGCCTCAGTTCTTCTGAGAGTAGGGTTTAGTTTATTTCCCTCTATTCTAATTTCCGGTGTTTCAAAAATCTTTACAAATATTCGCCTCATCAATCATCCCCCTATATTTTTAGTTCCCCGATCTCTCCCTGGACTCTATTCAAGATCTCCTCACTTGAGATAAGTCCTTCTACCTTATTTATGTCGTAGTACATTACTCTGTCATCCTCTAATCTAGCTATGTGCTCCCTTACAACATTGTAAGCCTGCTCAGATCCTCTTCCAAGGGTTCTCTCCTCTCTTAGGTCTACCCCCTGGCATGCTGCCATGATCTCCATAGCCACTACCTTCTTACTGTTTTCCAGTATCTCTCTGGCCTTTCTGGCTGCTATTGTACCCATGGATACGTGGTCCTCCTGGTTAGCCGATGATGGAATTGAATCCACACTTGCAGGGTGAGCCAGCACCTTGTTTTCAGATACAAGGGAAGCTGCACTGTACTGCACTATCATATATCCGGAGTTTACTCCTCCCCTCTTGGTAAGGAAGGCAGGAAGTCCATTGCTGAGAGCCGGGTTCACAAGTCTCTCCAGTCTTCTCTCGGAAACATTTCCTATCTCAGAAAGGGCTATTGCTAGGAAATCCATTGGAAGAGCCATAGGCTGTCCGTGGAAGTTCCCCCCTGAGATTACCTGATCCTCATCTGGAAAGATAAGGGGGTTATCTGTTACAGCATTTATCTCTATCTCAACTCTTTCTCTTATAAAGTTAATTGCGTCCTTACTTGCTCCGTGGATCTGAGGGGCACATCTAAGTACATACGGGTCCTGAACCCTCATCTCTCCCTGCTTAGTTGTCATCCTGCTGTTTTCCAGTACTCTCAGCAGGTTTTTAGCTGTATCTATCTGTCCCGAATGTCCTCTAACCTCATGTACCTTGTGGTCATAGGCACATGTAATACCATTTAGTGCCTCAGATGTAAGGGCACATGCTATATCAGCTGTCTTAGCCAGAACCTCTGCGTCATGTACTGCAAGAGCTCCAATAGCTGTCATTACCTGAGTACCGTTTATAAGAGCCAGTCCCTCCTTAGAAGATAGGTTAGGTAGCGGTTCTATCCCGGCCTTTGCAAGAGCCTCTCCGCTGCTCATCCTCTCTCCCTTATAGAAGGCTTCCCCTAGTCCCAGTACTGTAAGTACTATATGAGACAGTGGTGCCAGGTCTCCCGATGCTCCTAGAGATCCCTTCTCCGGTACTACTGGATGTACCCTCTTATTTAGAAGCTCCATTAACTTTTCCATTGTCACCCTTCTGATACCTGAGTTTCCAATGGAAAGGTTGGCTATTCTAAGGAATATAATTCCTCTTACTACCTCTTCAGGAAGGGGCTCCCCAACCCCGCATGAATGGCTTATTATAAGATTTTTCTGTAGATCAGCAGTTTCCGACTGAGACACCACTACATCTGAAAACTTTCCAAATCCGGTAGTTATTCCGTAGGATACCCTCTCCTCCTCTACATACTTTTCCACAAGATCTCTGGATTTCTGTACCTTCTCCCATGCTGCTTCCGAGACCTCCACATGATATCCCCTTCTTGCTACATCCACCACGTCAGCTATGGTAAGTCTCTTTTCCCCAATTACATATCTTTCCACTAACTTCCCCCCTATGACCTCTTCTCTAATTTAGAATAATCTATTTAATCACAACCTTTATTTTAGTAACATTTCTTCACTTTACGTTCATTTTGTATTTTAAATCATCACTAATTGTATTACAACATTTTTGAGCCTGTGTCAATCTATTACACCCTTTTATATTGATTCTATTCATACATTTACTACTTTGCATAACCTTAGTTTATAATTTTGTCCATATGCTCCCTCTTCCTCTCTTAAATAAAAAAAGCAGCGTCCTCATGGACACCACTTTTTTATCTGGTTATGTGAACTGAATCCTTCTTGGATATGGAGGTGATACAGGCTGCAAAAAAACAAGCCCAGAAAACTACTGTTAATATAGTAGAGGACAATATTATAATGAAAGGGAAAGAGAATAAAAAGCAACGTGACGTTGCATCCTGATAATCAATTGGAACACTAATTATTTCATGTAAAACTTTTGAAAATTTTATACTTTCCTTAATAATAAAAAAAGACCAGAGCATTGGCCCTGGTCTCAATCTTTATCTATTTAGATTAGTTCTCTTCCTTCTCTGCTTCGAAGTCCATAGCTGCTAATCTGTTGTACTGTCTCCATCTTCTCTGAGCTTCCTTCTTGTTAGCTTCAAATAGAGTTTTAGCTCTCTCTGGCTTAGATTTAGCAAGAGTTGCGTATCTTACCTCTCCCATTAGGAAGTCGTGGTATCCTTCCCACTTAGGATCCTTTGAATCGATCTGTAATGGGTTCTTACCTTCAGCTTCTAGAGTTGGGTTGTATCTGTATAGTGGCCAGTAACCAGTTTCAGTAGCAAGCTTCATCTCAGTCTGAGATTTACCCATACCTTTTCTGATTCCGTGGTTGATACAAGGTGCGTAAGCGATGATTAGTGATGGACCATCAAATGCCTCAGCTTCTCTTACAGCCTTTAGGTACTGAGCCTGGTTAGCTCCCATAGATACCTGTGCTACATAGATATGTCCGTAAGACATAGCGATAGCTCCAAGGTCCTTCTTCTTAACTGGCATTCCTGCTGCAGCGAACTTAGCTACTGCTCCTGTAGGAGTTGCCTTTGAAGCCTGTCCTCCAGTGTTAGAGTAAACCTCTGTATCCATTACTAGGATGTTGATGTCGTCTCTAGTAGCTAGAACGTGGTCAAGTCCACCGTATCCGATGTCATATGCCCATCCGTCTCCTCCGAAGATCCACTGAGATTTCTTTACGAAGTACTGCTTAAGTGATAGAAGCTCTTCAGCTAACTCTCCGTCCATAGCCTCTAGTGCAGAAACTAGTTCCTTAGAGATTGCCTTAGACTTCTCTCCGTCTTTTCTATTTTCAACCCATGACTTGAATAGCTCAGCAACGTTAGCTGGTACGTTGTCAAGGTTGTTTTCCATTAGAGTTTCTACTCTGTCTCTGATTGTCTCTACTGCTGTGTACATTCCGTATCCAAACTCTGCGTTGTCCTCAAATAGTGAAGATGCCCAAGCTGGTCCGTGTCCTTCAGCGTTCTTACAGTATGGAGTTGCAGGTGCTGATCCTCCGTAGATAGAAGAACATCCAGTAGCGTTAGCTATCATCATTCTGTCTCCTACTAGCTGAGTGATTGTCTTGATGTATGGAGTCTCTCCACATCCAGCACAAGCTCCGTGGAACTCAAATAGTGGCTGTGCAAACTGAGATCCCTTTACAGTTGTCTTTGGCATTAAGTCATCTTTGTATGATACCTGGTTGAATAGGTAGTCAGCTAGTACTTGCTCTCCAGCTTCCATCTCTTCAGCGATAGGTCTCATCTCTAGTGCTTTTCCTTTAGGTGCAGGACAAACATTAGCACATGATCCACATCCTGTACAGTCTAGTGGAGAAACCTGCATCTTGTACTCAAGACCTTCTAGTCCCTTACCGATTGGCTTAAGAGTAGTCATCTCTGGAGCATTTGCCTTCTCCTCTTCGTTGATTAAGAATGGTCTGATTACTGCGTGTGGACATACATATGCACACTGGTTACACTGGATACAGTTCTCAGGTACCCACTTAGGTACGTTTACTGCGATTCCTCTCTTCTCATATGCAGTTGATCCATTCTCAAATGTACCATCCTCATATCCGTCGAATGCAGATACTGGTAGGTCGTTTCCTTTGATTGCGTTTACTGGGTCACAGATGTTTTTGATGAAGTCAGGCTTAACTCCGCAAGCACAGTCCTTGTTTCCGCAGCACTCAGACATATCTTCAACCTCTAGGTTAGCCCATGCTGGATCTACTGTGATCTCAACAAGCTCTCCTGCTCCTCTGTCGATAGCCTGGTAGTTCATCTCTACAATCTCAGTACCCTTCTTAGAGTAAGACTTTTCAGCATACTCCTTCATGTACTTCTGAGCTTCTTCGAAGTTGATTACGTCAGCAAGCTTGAAGAATGCAGATTGCATGATAGTGTTAGTTCTAGTTCCAAGTCCGATCTCAGAAGCTAGTTTTGTTGCGTTTATAGTATAAAGCTTAGCTTTTCTCTCTGCTAGGATCTTCTTTACTGAGTTAGGAAGGTTAGCAATTGTCTCCTCTTCATTCCAGATACAGTTAAGAAGGAATGATCCGTTTTCCTTTAGGAATTCAACCATGTCGTACTTTCCTAGGTAAGCAGGTACAGAACATGCTACGAAGTTCGCTTCGTTTACAAGGTAAGTAGATCTGATTGGGTCCTTACCAAATCTAAGGTGAGATCTAGTAACTCCTCCAGATTTCTTTGAGTCATATGCGAAGTATCCCTGTGCATATAGATCAGTCTTGTCTCCGATGATCTTGATTGAGTTCTTGTTCGCTCCAACTGTTCCGTCAGATCCTAGTCCGTAGAATAGGCACTCTCTTACGTCAGCAGGTACGATTGACTTTAGTGGCTCAACGTCTAGTGACAGGTGAGTAACGTCGTCATTGATTCCAACTGTGAATCCGTTCTTTGGAGTCTCAGATGCAAGGTTCTTGAATACAGCTAGGATCTGTGCAGGGTTAGTGTCCTTAGATGATAGTCCGTATCTTCCACCGATGATCATAGGTGCATCTTCCTTGTTGTAGAATAGGTTTCTTACGTCAAGGTATAGAGGCTCTCCCATTGCTCCTGGCTCTTTAGTTCTGTCTAGTACTGCGATCTTCTTTACAGTCTTAGGTAGTACATCCATGAAGTACTTAGCAGAGAATGGTCTGTATAGGTGTACGTTAAGTAGTCCTACCTTCTCTCCCTTAGCTGTTAAGTAGTCGATAGTCTCTTTGATCATCTCGTTAGCTGATCCCATAGAGATTACGATGTTAGTTGCATCTTCAGCACCATAGTATGTGAATGGCTTGTACTCTCTTCCAGTTTCCTTTGAGATCTCTGCCATGTACTCAGCTACGATATCAGGAATTGCATCGTAGAACTTGTTCTGTGCTTCTCTAGTCTGGAAGTAGATATCGTCGTTCTGAGCAGTTCCTCTTGTTACTGGGCTCTCAGGGTTAAGAGCGTTCTTTCTGAACTCCTGGATAGCTTTCTTGTCTACTAGTCTGTCGAATACAGAGTAGTCCATAAGCTCAACTTTTTGAATCTCGTGAGAAGTTCTGAATCCATCGAAGAAGTGCATGAATGGAACTCTTCCCTTGATAGCTGCTAGGTGAGCAACTCCAGCTAGGTCCATTACTTCCTGTACAGATCCAGATGCTAGCATTGCAAATCCAGATTGTCTTGCAGAGTATACATCTGAATGGTCTCCAAAGATAGACAGTGCTTGTGCAGAAAGTGATCTAGCAGATACGTGAATTACACCTGGTAGTAGCTCTCCTGCGATCTTGTACATGTTAGGTATCTTAAGTAGTAATCCCTGTGAAGCTGTATAAGTTGTTGTTAGTGCTCCAGCCTGAAGTGAACCGTGTACTGTACCAGCAGCTCCTCCCTCTGATTGCATCTCAACTACCTTTGCAGGTACTCCGAATAAGTTTTTCTTTCCTTGTGCCGCCCATAGGTCTGTGTACTCCGCCATTGGCGATGATGGAGTGATTGGAAAGATTCCCGCTACTTCTGTAAATGCGTATGAAGCATATGCTGCAGCTTGGTTACCATCCATAGTTTGCATCTTTTTTGCCATTATACTGTCCCTCCTTAAAGATATTCGGTAATACATTGTTTTATATTTTCTAGTAAATTTAAATACTTGTTAAAATAAAAACTTTACCTTTTTTAATCCTCTAGAATATTACCTCTTGGTGTGAAAAGTGTCAACAATCTTCAAACATTTCTTTTATCTGTCCAGAGAAGTTTTCTTTTCTTCTTCACACTTCAATTTCCAAGGCTATTCTAAGGGTATTTTAGTTCTCCAAATACCTTTTGTCAACTTTTTTTTGTTAAGTCTTGGTAAATATTAAGCTTATCAAAACAATTAATTTTTTCACAAAAGTGAATATTTTCTTAATCTCCAGATGGATATCAATTAATTTTTGTTAAATCCAGCTTAACAAATCCAAGGGCTATTTTGTATCCACTGTTCCTTTTCTACACTATTGACTTTTATTTCTTTTCTGTATCAACACATGTGTTTATTCCTCTGTTTTTGTCATACTATTTAATACCTGAAATGTGGAAATTTCAGGGAATTTGTTAAATAAAAAAGTACTTCGAGATATGTCGAGTTGTCAGATTTCAAACATAGGTTTTTTTGAAAAAATTCACAGAAGTTTACACTATGGAGCTCACTGTTAAAGCCAATTATAGAATTTTTAACCTGCTATTTAAAGTTTCACACAATAAAAAAGCTGAAAAATTTCAGCTTTTTCATCACTAATGTTTTAGTAATACCCTTCCCACAAGTTCTGAATTCAACATTTTTTTCACTTTCTCCAGTATCTCCTCTATACCTACCTCTAACACTCCCCTGTCAAGGTTCTCCCCCTTCCATGAGTCTGAGAGCCTCTTCCATACATCCACTCTCTTTCCCACAGGGCACTTTACAGAGTCTATACCAATGAGACGTACTCCCCTCAGGATAAATGGATATACATTCATCTCAGGAATCCCTCCCCCTGCTACATTTCCGCAGGTAGTTACTACTCCTCCATACTTAGTAGATCTTATTCCAATAGAGAGGGGATTGCCTCCTACAGTATCTACCACACCGGCCCACAGCTGCTTAAGCATAGGTTTTCCAGACTTATCGTCTGCTTCCTCCCTGCTTATTGTGTCCCTTGCTCCTAGGCTCAGCACAAACTCTCTTTCAGCTTCGCTTCCTACTACTCCCACAACTTCATAGCCCAGTTTTACAAGAAACTTTACCGAATGGCTTCCCACTCCTCCAGCTGCTCCTATAACCAGTACAGGTCCCGCTTCTGGTTTTACAACTTCTACAAGTTCATATACCGATAGGGCTGCTGTAAATCCTGCAGTACCATAGATCATAGCCTCCTTCAGGGAGATCCCCTCTGGCTTTCTTACCACCCAGCTTGCCGGTACTCTTATATACTCGCCAAAGCCTCCGTCGGTATTCATCCCAAGGTCATAACCTGTTACTATAACCTCTTCTCCTACCTGGATCTGCGAATCTGTGGACTCAACAACCACTCCAGAAGCATCTATTCCCGGTGTGTGGGGGTACTCCCTGGTTACTCCCCTGTTCCCTGTACAGGAAAGGGCATCCTTATAGTTTAGGGATGAATACGCCACCCTTATCACCACATCTCCTGCAGGTAGGTCCTCCATGCTTCTCTCTATAATTCTAGGGATAAACCTTCCCTCTTCTTCAAATACTCTGACAGCTTTAAATTTCATATCTCCTCCTTTAGTACGATATCGTACTAATTGTAGCAGAGTGAATTGTTTATGTCAACGAAATTAAGTTTACAGTTTTTAAAACAGTTTCAAAACTATAATCATTATAGCTTTTTTTGACAATCCATGTCAAGTTTTACTTGTGTTTGAGCACCACCCTTCCCAAAAGTTTATCCCCTATCATATCGTCTACAGCCCTCATCATCCCCTCTAAGTTCACTTCACAGATATTTTTGTCGAATTCAGGACTCCTCCACTCCTTGGCAAGTTTCTCCCAAATTATGCTTCTCCTCCTTCTGCTGGAGTATGCAGAAGCTACTCCCTTAAGCTTTACAGCCCTCAGAATGAAGGGATATACCGTAAGGTCATCTATCCTGCTCCCCGCCACATTTCCGCAGGTAGCCACCACCCCTCCAAACTTCACCTGTCTCACTGCTGTGGAAAGAAAGGGGCCTCCTACAGTATCTATCACCGATGCCCATCTCTGGCTGAGAAGAGCTTTCCCCGTGGTATCCACACTCTCCTCCCTGTTTATAGTTCCCACTGCCCCCATATTGAGAGCCATCTTCCTCTCTGCCTCGCTGTTCACCACAGCCACCACATCATACCCTAGCCTAACCAGGATCTTTACAGCATGGCTACCCACGCCCCCTGTAGCTCCGCTTACAAGTATCTCTCCGGCCTCTGGTGGGAGATCCTCCATAAGCACCTCATAGACCAGCTGCCCTGCAGTGTATCCTGCTGTCCCATAGATCATGGCGTCCCTTATATCTATGGTGTCAGCCTTTACCGCCCACTCCTCCGGAACCCTTATATACTCACCAAAGCCTCCGTCGGTATTCATGCCCAGGTCGTAGCCCGTCACCACTACTTTGTCACCTGCCCTGAACTTATCGCTCTCAGAGGTCACTACCACTCCCCCAGCATCTATCCCCGGGGTATGGGGATAACTCCTGGTCACTCCCCTGTTTCCCATACACGACAGGGCATCCTTGTAGTTGAGGGAGGAGTACTCCACCCTTATAAGAAGCTTCCCCTCGGGAAGATCCTCTGTACTTCTCTCAACTATCCGCTTGACATACCCATCTCCTTCCTCAAATACCCTTATAGCTCTAAACTTCATCCTGCCCCCTTATCATTCATTTAATCTCTACCTCTACTACATATTTTTATATTTAAAATTCCCAAATATCAAGAGTGAACATTATTTTTCATCCAATCCTCCCAAGGGGATAACTCCTACTCCTGTTAGAATAGAAAATTTATGTAGATTAAATTCCTCCTCCTATGATATAACCGGCCAACAATAAAGTTCCCCTATTCCCCGACATGCACTAAAAAAGAAATCACACAAATGGTTGAATACATTAATTAAAGATTCTTAGGGGTGTTGCTATATGAAGGAAAGAAAGAGAGTCATAATCAAGGAGAGTTTAGAGGACAAGATTACCGGTGAGGCAACCTATACCGATGATATAAGAATGGATAACCTTCTTCACGGAAGGACCCTAAGGTCTACAATAGCCCACGGGAAGATCTTGAGTATCCACTACCCTCCCTTACCTTCGGGATACTACATTATAGACAGGGATGACATCCCCCAAAATAATGTGGTTAAGATAATAGGGGAGGATCAGCCTGTATTTTCAGATGGCATAGTGAGATATATCGGAGAGCCCATAGCTCTATTTATAGGAGAGGATAGAGGTGTTTTAAAAAAGCTCTTAAAGGAAACAATCGTGGAGTACCGGGAAGTGGAACCCATTCTAAGTATTCCAGACTCCCTCAGAGGAGGAGAAGAAAACCTCTTCACAGAATACACCCTGGAGAGGGGGGATCTCACATCTGCAAGGAAGAGAGCAGCCTACTCATTTAAGGAGAGCTTTGAAACGGGAGTCCAGGAGCATGTATACCTGGAACCCCAGTCCATGGTGGCAGAGTATACCGATGGGGAGATTACAATCTGGGGGTCTATCCAGTCCTTCTTTCCAGTTAAGGAAGCAGTGGAGTACTGTACAGGCTACCCTGTAAGGGTGATTCAGCCCTCTATAGGAGGGGGATTTGGAGGAAAAGAGGATTTCCCCTCCCTGATAGCGTGCCATGCAGCTCTGGGAGCCATAAAGAGCAGAGGTCCCGTGAAGATAGTTTACGACAGGGAGGAGGATATAATCTCTACGACTAAACGTCACCCCTCCCAGACATCCTACGAGATATTTTTAGATGATGATCTTAACATCCTTGGAGCAGAGGTGGATATAAAGCTGGAAGCGGGAGCTTATGAGGGCTTATCCAATTTAGTCCTGGAGCTTATGATGGCAGAGTGCTGCGGTGTTTACAGGGTTCCTGCCTTAAAGGTTGTGGGAAGAACCCTGAAGACCAACAAGCTCTCCTTTGGAGCCTGGAGGGGCTTTGGGGCTCCCCAGGGGAATTTTTGTATGGAAACCCTTCTGGATATCATAGCTGGAAGGCTGGGAATCTCCTCCCTTGACCTCAAGAGAAGAAATTTGGTTAAGAAGGGGGACCCCACCACTGCAGGGGGAACCTACAAAGAAGATGTTTTTCTGGAGGAGATGCTGGAGGAGGCCTTGAAGAGGAGCAGCTACTACGATAAATCCAGAAAAATCACACACACAGATAAAAACAGAGTCAGATCCATAGGCCTCTCCTTCTCTACCTTGGGGGGAGGTTTAACTGGAAATGCAGAGAAAGACTTTGCTAAATCCAAGGTAAGGCTCATGAAGAGAAGAGACGGCAAAGTAGTTATATATTCATCTATAGTGGACATAGGGCAGGGGGCTCATATCACATTGAGAAAAATAGTCGCCCATGTTCTGGGTATCCCTCTTGAGAGGATTATCTATGCCATTCCAGACTCAAAGAACTGCCCCGACTCAGGGCCCACAGTGGCCTCCAGATCTATCCTGATTATAGGAAAGCTTTTGGAGAGAGCTGCTGAGAAACTCAGGGAAAAACTCCCTCTTCCGGGGGAGTTTGAAGTTGTAGAGGAGTACAGACACCCTGCTGGATATCGGTGGGAGGATGAAAAACATCTGGGCGACGCAACTATTAGCCACTCCTTTGCTGTGAATGTTATAGAGGTAGAGATAGATTTAATAAGCTACAGGATATACCCCATAAAGTATTGGGGTGTCTATGATATAGGTACACCTATAGACCCCAAGATAGCTTTGGGTCAGGTCCAGGGAGGGGTCGTTCAGGGAGCAGGATACTCCCACATGGAGGTTATGAAGTTTGACGACAAGGGAGCCCTCCTCCAGAAAAACTTAACAGACTACCTGATCCCCACTTCAAAGGATATATTCCCAATGGAGGTCTCCTTTTTTGAAAATAGGGGAGAGCATGGTCCCATGGGGGCTAAGGCACTGGGAGAGCTTCCCTTTATAGGAGTAGCTCCAGCCATCCTGGCAGCTGTAAACAGGGCTTTCAACTGTGAGATCAAGAGGGTCCCTCTAAATCCCGAGTTTTTAATGGAGGTATTGGATGAAGATAAGGTTCAAGTTAAATAATAAGGATATAGAGTATTGTGGACCGCCCATGGCAAGACTCATAGATTTTATAAGAGATACCATGGGAGTAACCAGCTGCAAGATAGGGTGCGGCGAGGGGGAGTGCGGGGCATGCTCGGTATTGATTGATGGAAGGCTGGCCCTGGCATGTATAACCCCTGTGGGACAGGTTAGAAATAAATCCGTCTTAACTGTTGAGGGAATAAGAGACACCAGGGAGTTTTCAATCTTGAAGAGATCCTTTGAGGAGCATGGATCGGTTCAGTGTGGCTTCTGCATACCTGGTATGATTCTGGCGGCCTACTCCCTCTTAAAATCCACTCCAAATCCAAGGGAGGAGGAGATAAGGGAGGCTATCTCTGGAAACTTGTGCAGATGTACGGGATACCTATCTATAATAGAGGCCATTAAATCTGCGGCTAGAGAGGTGGAAAAACTATGATGAAGGCATACTATCCCGAGACCTTAGAGGAGGCCTTGGAAGCGCTGAAAAATAAGGATAGCAGAATTATAGCCGGAGGAACCGACTTAAAGCTGGGAAGAACCCAGGAAGGTTCCCTAATCTTCACAGAGGGCATTCATGAGCTCAAGAAAATCACAAGAAGGGATACTCACCTAGCAATAGGGGCAGGGGTCACCCTCTCTATGTTATTGGAGGAGAGGGAGATCCCCTTTATGGAGAAGTTAGTGAGAAGTATTGCCTCTCCAGGAATAAGAAACTGGGCAAGTGTGGGAGGAAATCTCTGTAACGCCTCCCCCATCGGGGATCTCCTCCCCATGGTCTATGCCCTGGATGGAAGGGTGAAGCTGATTAAAAAGGGCTGTGAGAGGCTGCTTCCCATAGAAGAATTTATCTTGGGAAGAAAGAGGACCGCTTTAGAGGAAGAGGAACTATTAAAAGAAGTGGTAATCTATTGCCCTGTGGAGGGATATAAGTATTTCTGGATCAAGATCTCAGGACGGGAAGCCAACTCCCTCTCCAAGGTAAATTCATTTGCCACCTATAAATATGAAGAAAAAAAGCTTGTAGACCTGAAAATTGCAATGGGTGGTCTGGGGCCAACTGTTATTAGAGAGAGGGAGATAGAGGAAGAGCTCATAGAGGTAATCAATAGAGGAGAAGGAGTGGAGGAGTTAGAGGTTCTATTCAAGGAGTACCAAAAGCTCTTTCGGCCAGTAACCGATCAAAGGTCTGAATCCAGCTATAAGCTGGGAGTTTCGAGAAAGATATACCTCAACCTAATGGAGTATATATTAAAAGACAAATAAATCGAAAGCTAGCCTCTTAAGAATATCTAACTAAAAAGGAGCGTGACGCTCCCCCCCTTCCAATCTTATGCAATTGATTTTCATGATGGTAATAGTCTATAATTTTATACCTTTCTTAAATAACAAAAAAAGACCAGTCCATAGGACTGGTCTATATTAATTAGTTTCCTTTTACGATTGAGTAAGTATCTCTAGCGATTACTAGCTCTTCGTTTGTCTGGATCTTGTAAACTGCTACTTTAGAAGAATCCTTAGAAAGCTTTACGCTTCCCTTCTTTCTTACAGAGTTTACTTCAGTGTCAAGCTCTACACCCATGTACTCAAGACCTTCTAGTGCCTTAGATCTTACTAGTGAAGAGTTCTCTCCGATTCCACCTGTGAAACAGATCATATCTACTCCACCCATAGCTGCTGCGTACTGAGCGATGTAAGATCTGATTCTGTATGTCATCATGTCGATAGCAAGCTCTGCTCTCTCATCACCATCTGCTGCTGCCATCTCAAGGTCTCTACAGTCAGAAGACTTTTCGAAGATTCCTAGGATTCCAGACTGCTTGTTCATTCTAGCGTCCATTTCCTTGTCTGTAAGCTCTCTCTTGTTCTTGATGTAAAGAACTGCTGCAGGATCGATATCTCCACATCTAGTTCCCATCATTAGACCCTGTAGAGGAGTAAGTCCCATAGATGTATCTACACACTTTCCGTCCTTTACAGCTGATACAGATGCACCGTTTCCAAGGTGACAAACGATTACTTTAGAGTTCTCAGGGTTACCCATGATCTCTTGTGCAGCGTTTGATACGAACTTGTGAGAAGTTCCGTGGAATCCATACTTTCTAACTTTTAGCTCTTTGTAATCAGCGTAAGGTACTGGGTACATAAATGCTTTTGCAGGCATAGTCTGGTGGAATGCAGTATCGAATACTCCAACGTTTGGCTTTCCTGGCATAAGCTTCATACAAGTCTCAACACCCATTAGGTTTGCTGGGTTGTGTAGTGGAGCTAGCTCGTTGTTCTCTTCTACAGCCTTGATTACTTCGTCTGTAAGTAGTACTGAATCAGCAAACGCCTCTCCACCGTGTACTACTCTGTGTCCGATAGCGTCAACTTCCTCTACAGATTTGATTACTCCGTACTCCTCATTTACTAAAGCTCCGATTACCATCTCTAGTGCTTCCTTGTGAGTAGGCATATCGTTCTCTAAAGTGATTTCAAAGTCAGTTGCTGGTACTTCGTACTCTAGCTTAGAACCGTGGATTCCGATTCTGTCGCACAGACCTACTGCAAATACCTCTCCTGATTCTGGGTTCATTAACTGATACTTTAGCGAAGAACTTCCGCAGTTGATTACTAAAACCTTCATTTTATGGTTTCCTCCTAAGTTTTTTTTATTTATATTCTTAAAACCTTTTATTTTTATAAGTGTCTACTATCCTGCCTGTACAGCTGTGATTGCTGTAAGGTTTACGATGTCTGATACAGAACATCCTCTAGAAAGGTCGTTGATTGGTGCTGCAAGACCTTGTAGTAATGGACCGTGAGCTTCTGCTCCAGCAAGCCTTTGAACAAGCTTGTATCCGATGTTTCCTGCTGCTAGGTTAGGGAATACTAGGATGTTTGCATTTCCTGCTACCTTTGACTCAGGTGCTTTCTTAGCTCCTACTGCTGCTACTAGAGCTGCGTCTGCCTGAAGCTCAGCTTCGAATTCGAAGTCTACTCCTCTTTCAGCAAGAATCTTTCCAGCTTCGATAACTGTATCTACAGTATCGTGCTTAGCAGATCCCTTAGTTGAGAATGACATTAGAGCTACCTTTGGCTCAAGTCCAGCTACTGCCTTAGCTGTCTCTGCTGCACCTGCTGCGATATCAGCAAGCTGCTCAGATGTTGGCTCAGGAATTACTGCACAGTCTCCAAATAGGATGATGTCTCCGTATGTTTCCTGCTTTGAAGCAAGCTCCATTAGGAATACAGATGAAACCGTTCTCATTCCAGGCTTAGTTCCTACAACCTGAATTCCTGCTCTAAGTACGTTTGATGTAGGTGAGTCAGATCCAGATACCATTCCGTCTACATCTCCCATCTTTACCATCATTGCACCGAAGAAGTTAACATCAGTTGTAAGGATCTCCTTAGCTTTCTCCTCAGTCATACCCTTCTTAGCTCTTAGCTCAACAAGCTTAGCTACGTATGCATCTATCTTTTCACAATTGTTAGGGTCAGCAATTACTGCACCTTCAAGATTAATACCTAATTTTTCTGCTTCTGCTTTGATTGTAGCTTCGCTTCCAACAAGTACAGGAACAGCTAGTCCCTCTTTAACTACATCTGCTGCAGCTCTTAGAACTCTCTCGTCTGTTGCTTCAGGTAATACGATCTTCTTACCTAATGCTTTAGATTTTTCTTTGATCTTTAGTATGATACTCACTAGATTCCTCCTATAAATAAATAAGTCTTTAAGTGTTTGACCTAATTTAATAATACTTAGCTATCTTACCAAAAAAAAAGTTTTTTTACAAGTATTTTCAAACAGGTTTTAACTATCACTTAACACTTTTTATCACTTTTTCGGTTTTCCTATCCTTATATTACCACATTTTGATCAAATTCAAACCATATTTAAACATTTTTTTCCTATTTTTTTCCACAAAAGATACCATTTTTACGATCTATCCCTTATTTTACTTGGGTAGAAGCGTGTACCCCAAAAGACAAAGTCACCTATATCAAACACCTTCCACCTAAACAATGTTAATTTTTTATCAATCTAATCTAGAATTCTTAGGTTTTAACACAACAAAAGGAAGACCCCTCACCTGGTCTTCCTTCTCTTAAATTACTCAAATATTGCTTTGATGTACTCCTTTGAATCAAAGACTCTCAGGTCCTCTATTCCCTCTCCTACACCGATATATTTAATTGGCTTCTTCAGCTCCTCAGATATTGAGAATACTATTCCACCCTTAGCTGTTCCATCTAACTTGGTCACGATAAACCCAGTAAGGTTCGTTACCTCATTGAATACCTTTGCCTGGTTTAGTCCGTTCTGACCTGTAGTTCCATCTATCACAAGAACACTCTCATAGCTGTGCTCCCCAACCTGCTTTCCAATGATGGTATTTATCTTTTCAAGCTCCTTCATCAGGTTATTTTTATTGTGCAGTCTTCCTGCAGTATCTATTATAGCTACATCAGCATTTCTCTTCTTTGCCGCTTCCAGGGTATCAAATACCACTGCCCCAGGATCTGCTCCCTGGGAGTGCTTGATGATATCTGCTCCTGCCCTGTCTGCCCACTCCTCCAGCTGCTCAATAGCTGCAGCTCTGAAGGTATCACCTGCTCCTATTACTACATTCTTTCCTTCCTTAACCAGCTTACTTGCTATCTTTCCTATGGTAGTTGTCTTTCCTACTCCGTTTACCCCTACTACAAGAAGTACGTTAAGCCCCGGCTTATATATATCCAGGTCTGTTCCCTCGCTTATAAGGAACCCCTCCATTACATCCTTAAGTACGTCATACACAAGGGCAGGGTCCTTTATCCCTCTGGCTTTAACTTCCTTCTCCAGTCTGTCCACTATCTTAAGGGTCATATCCATACCTATATCCGACTGGATAAGGATCTCCTCTAGCTCCTCATACATATCCTCATCTATAACGCTTCTTCCTGCAAAGAACTTCTTCATCTTTCCAAAAAGTCCCTCTCTGGATTTTACAAGTTTCTCCTTCAGGGATGCAAAGATACCCTTCTTCTTAGGAGCTTCTCTGAGGGCTGCCTGAGCTCTTGCTCTCTCCTCCTCACGAGCTTTCTCCTCCTTGGTTTTTCTCTCCTCTTCCTCTCTGGCCTTCTCCTCCTCAGCAAGTCTTGCTTCCTCGGCAAGTCTGGCTCTTTCCTCTGCCTTCACTCTCTCAGCTTCCTCTAGAGCTCTCCTCTCAGCTTCGGCTCTTGCTTCCTCTACTCTTCTCTCTTCAGCAAGTCTCGCCTCCTCGGCAGCCGCTCTTTCAGCTTCCTCTCTTTCCTTGGCTTCCCTTGCTGCTTCTGCCTCCTCAGCCGCCTTCTTTTCAGCTACTGCCTTGGCTTCCTCCTCTGCTATCTTTTCCTCTCTGGCCTTCTCCTCTGCCAGTCTCTGCTCCTCTATCTCTCTATCTTCTTCCTCTTTTTTCTTCCCTATTCCGAATATCTTCTTAAAAAAACTCATATTCCCTCCCAGTGCTTTCATTTTCAAAGTTTTTCACTACAATATTAGCATATTTACCCCCTATTTACAATATTCCCTTACCCCTGAAGCCCTGAAGATACCAATACCTGACCCTGGGGGAACTTTCTTCTCCCGTCCCTTTTGTAGGGGGAGAGGGTCTCTCTCTGAGAAAAAAACTTTACAAATCCTTCCAAATCCCATAAACTCTAACTTAGATTTATTTCAAACTAGGGAGGTCTTACTGTGAATTGGAAGGAGATTTTAGAGGAATCCATCTTTAAAAATTTCACCCAGATAGACAGGTGCAAAACAATATATTTAAAGGCTGGAGACAGCATGAATCCCACTGAGGATATCATCTATCTCCTGAGGGGAGATATAGATTTTTCCTATACCAATTTTTTCGGAGATGTCCTTTCCCTTCCCTCTGGAGGAAGATCCAAGTTTTTAAGTGTCACCTATAAACCACAATTAAAGAGGTGTCTTATCACAGCACTAGAGGACAGCTGCCTTCTTCTCATCCCTGAGGAAGTGAGGGATGATCTGGAGAACAACCTGAAGATCTTAAAGGAGATGTACAGGGATGTTGTGGGAAATCAGCTCTTTTTTCTGGAGAGCTATAAGGAGAACTTTGTGAGGTCAAACTTGGGTAACCTGGAAAAGATAGCTTACTTCCTTTTGGAGAGCGGTGGAAACCAGGGAAGGTTCGACCCATCCAAGAAAAAGGAGCTCCTTGCTAGGCTGGATATAAAAAGCAACCTCTTATACAGAACCTTAGATCAGCTGGCAGATAAGGGGGTTATCCAGATAAGGGGAGGATCTGTTGAAATAAAAGACATCAAGTATCTTGAAGGATTACTAAAGAAAAAATAAGACGATATTCCATCTGGAGTTTCATGTCTCCAGGAGGCTGCAAACCTCCCTTCAGCGGGGATATTGATCTCTCATGGGATGCTTAGTCCAAGGAGAGTTTTATGGTATCAAAAAATACTTTTAACTTGGGAGTTATCCTGAGTATTGTAGCTATAATTACCCTTTCCATCTACCTTAACAGGGAGTCCAAGGTGGAAAAACACTTCAACTACCACTACAGCAAGGGAGTTGTATTAGAGGTCAAGGAGGAGAAGATAGAACCCCACGATCTCTATCCCTCCAGAAAGATCGGAAGACAGGAACTTCTCGTTAAGATTACCCAGGGGAAGTATAAAGATAGAACCTTCGATGTCACAAACTATATCAGTGCCGAGAGAAACTATATAGCCTATCCTGGAATGAAGGCTGTGTTCACCCTGAGGGAGAATGGAGATGACCTGGGAATATGGCTCTACAGCTATAAGAGTGAGGGGTGGATCTACCTTCTGGGAGGGGTATTTTTAGGAGTTATCCTCCTTCTCAGCGGAAAGAGGGGTCTGGAGTCCATCCTTGCCCTTGCCTTTACCAGTACCGTTGTATTCTTCGTGCTCATCCCCCTTCTCTTTTCAGGAAGGGACCCTATCTTCTGGAGTATCCTCCTCTCAGCTATCATAACGGGAATCTCCCTTATTCTTATAGGTGATTTCGACAAGAAGACCATGGCAGCCATTGCAGGGACTCTCAGCGGGATAATCATTGCAGGGATAATGGCCTATACCTTTGGAAGGCTGGCTAAGCTGTCAAATACCTACCTGGAGTATGGAGATCAGCTTCTCTATCTTTCCAGCAAGTTTCCAGTAAAGTTTGACGGACTTATCTTCACAGGGATCCTCATAGCTTCCCTTGGAGCTGTAATGGATGTAGCCATGTCCATAGCTTCTGCTGCCTACGAGCTGGCTGAAGCATCCAAACCCAGCCAAAAGGAGCTCTTTATCTCCTCTATGAATATCGGAAGGGATATTATGGGAACTATGACAAACACCCTTATCCTTGCCTTTACAGGGGGAGCCCTCAATATGCTCCTTATGATCTGGGGGTTCAGGATGGGATACACCCAGGTAATGAATATGCCCGTTTTTGCCACAGAGGTAATCCAGGCACTTTCTGGAAGTATCGGGATCGTTCTTACAGTACCATTTACTGCAGCTATTTCAGCCTACCTCTACAGCAGAAGGGATTAGGCAGGCTGCTCTTCATGGGGACCTGCTCAGAAGAAGAGCCCCATGGCACCTTAGTTAGTAAAGGCCGGCTCCACCGGCTATCACTATATAAAACAATGTTTACACAAGGAGAGAAAGTATGTTAAAGAAGTATTCGAAGTCCCTTTCGGTTCTTGCTCTTGTAGCTGTTCTTGCAGCCTGTAGCCAGACTGAAAGTGCAAATCAGACAAAACAGGAGGCAAAGGTTCCTTCTGCTACCAAGGTGGAGAAGCTACAGGTAAATGAGGACAAGCACCTTGTTATAATGCACCTTAACGATACTCACGGTAGAGTAGAGGAGGGGAAGTATGACGGAATGGGATATGCCAGAGTTAAGACTCTTGTAGATAACGTAAGAAAAAATAATGACAACGTTCTTCTTCTAGATGCTGGAGATACTATCCACGGAACTGTATTTGCTGCTCTTTCAAGGGGAGAATCTATCGTAGAGATCATGAATACTATGGACTATGTAGCAATGGCTCCAGGAAACCACGACTTCAACTATGGTCTGGACAGATTAGAGGAGTTAGAGGACAAGATGAACTTTGAGGTTCTGGCTTCAAATGTTGAGTACAAGGAGGATGGAAATACTGCATTCAAACCTTATATCATTAAGGAGATCGACGGTATGAAAATCGGTATTCTTGGGGTATCTACTCCTGAAACTGCATATAAGACAAGTCCTGCCAATGTAGAGGCTGTTACCTTCACAAATCCAATTGCTACTGCTAAGAAGGCTGTAGAGGATATGAGCAAGGAGGGAGTAAACTACATCGTAGCTGTATCCCACCTAGGTGTAGATGAGGATTCATACTACACAAGTATCAGACTGGCTGAGGAGGTTCAGGGAATCGACCTTATCGTTGATGGTCACAGCCACACTACCCTTAAAAACGGACTTCAGATTGGAGATACTCTAATCGTTCAGACTGGATTCTACGACAAGAACCTTGGTAAGGTAGATATCTCAATCAACAAGGATGGTTCTACAAATGCCACTGCTTCACTGATCTCAAAGGAAGAGGCTATGGGAAGAACTGAGGAAGTAGAGGTAGAGAAAGAGGTAGTAGTTACTGTAAATGATGACTACTCTATTAAAGCTGGAGATACTCTTTCTGAGATCTCATTCAGCCACAAAATCCCTCAGGGAACAATAATGGCAGCTAACGACCAGATCGTTAACCCCGACCTGATCTACGCTGAGGATAACCTTGTTCTACCAACAGAGAGAACAGAGGTTGTTAAAGAGGTAGAGACTAGAGTTGTTGGAGGAGTAGCCAAGGATCAGACTGTTATGGATACTATCAACAGAATCAAGATTGAAAATGAGAAGATTACAAGTGTTGTAGTTGGACATACAGATGTTACTCTAGATGGAGAGAGAGGACAGGTTAGAGCAGGGGAGACAAACCTTGGAAACCTTCTTACTACAGCTATGCTAGATAAAACTGGAGCAGACCTTGCTCTTACAAATGGTGGAGGAATCAGAGCTTCTATCAAGGAGGGAGACATCAAGAAGGGGGATGTAATCTCAGTACTTCCATTTGGTAACTACGTTGTGGTAATCGAGGTTACTGGTCAGGACATCATCGATGCCCTTGAAAATGGTATTCAGTCATATCCAAATGCAAGGGGAGCATTCCCGCATGTAGATGGTATGAAGGTTAAGTTCGATCCTATCCAGGAGGCTTTCAGCAGAGTTGTGGAAGTTACTCTAGACAATGGAGAAAAGCTGGATCCAGCTAAAACTTACTCCCTTGCAACAAATGACTTTATGGCAGTTGGAGGAGACCAGTATGAGTCTCTGAAGGGGAAGAAAACTCTAGGAGAGTATGAGTCTTTAGAGGAGATTCTTTCAGACTACATCTCTAAAAATGGAGTTACTATCACTACAGCAGAGGGTAGAGTTTCATCAATCAGATAAATTTAAACAATTAAAGGGAGGAGCTAAATAGCTCCTCCCTTTTTTTAGCTAAGTTATTACTTAACTAGCTCCTTTATCTCTTCTACCTTGTTTAGTCTCTCCCATGGAAGGTCGACATCTGTTCTTCCAATGTGACCAAATGCAGCAAGATCCTGGTACTTGAAGTTTCCACTTCTTAGCTCAAGGTCTCTCTCGATCCCTCTTGGAGTAAGGTCGAATACCTTCTCTACGATCTCTGCCATATCAGCTTCTTCTATCTTTCCAGTTCCAAATGTATCCACCTTGATAGAAGTAGGCTCTACTACACCGATAGCATATGAAAGCTGAACTTCACACTTTTCAGCTAGACCTGCAGCTACAAGGTTCTTTGCTACCCATCTTGCAGCATATGCAGCTGATCTGTCCACCTTTGAAGGGTCCTTTCCAGAGAAAGCTCCTCCTCCGTGTCTAAAGTATCCACCGTATGTATCTACGATTATCTTTCTTCCAGTAAGTCCAGCATCTCCGTGAGGACCTCCGATAACAAATCTTCCAGTTGGGTTGATGTGGAAGTGCTTTACCTCTGCAGGGTTAAGCTCATACTTCTCAAGTACTGGATTGATTACCTGCTCGATAACTGTCTCGTGGATCTCCTCCTGAGTTACATCTGGGTGGTGCTGTACAGATAGTACCACTGTATCTACGTGATCTACTTTTCCATTCTCATCGTAAGCTAGAGTTACCTGAGACTTAGCGTCTGGTCTTGCCCAAATGATGTCCTTTGATCTAGTAAGTCTAGTTAATCTTGTGATAATCTCTCTAGATAGTACAAGTGCTAGAGGCATAAGCTCTGGAGTTTCATTTACTGCTCCTCCAAACATGATCCCCTGGTCTCCTGCTCCACCGATATCTACACCCATTGAGATGTCAGGTGACTGAGCGTGAATAGCATTTAGTACACCACAGTCTGAGTCAAATCCCATCCCCTGCTTGTATCCGATCTCATCTATCTTTTCTCTTACAATCTTCTGAACGTCTACATATGTAGAAGTAGTGATCTCTCCACCTACTACTACCTGACCTGTAGTACAGAATACCTCACAAGCTACTCTTGCGTTGGGGTCATCCTTTAGGCATGCATCTAGTACTGCATCCGATACCTGGTCTGATATTTTATCTGGGTGCCCTGGTGACACGCACTCTGAAGTAAATAAAATTTTCTTTGTCATTTTTTAAATCATCTCCTTATTAAGTCTTCTCTACTCTTTTTCTTTAATTTTTAGTTATCCTCTAGGTAAAGGATTATTCTGGCTCTACCTTTCCCTGAATAACTTGAAATAAAAAATCCTCCTTCCAGTTAAGAAAGAGGATTTCAATTTATCTTCTTTCTCATCTTTAAGCTCGTATTTATTGAGCTCTGGAATTGGCACCACACCACAATGGGTAGGTTGCCGGGCGTCATAGGGCCAGTCCCTCAGCCTCTCTTGATAAGAGTCATTTTTTATATTTACAGGCTAATATTACCACGTAATACTATTTTATGTCAACTTTTTTTAGTAATATAAAATAAAAAGTTTATAATTATTAAATTTATCCACCTTTTTAAGTTGGAGGAGTAATCCTCCAACTTAAATTTAAAACTATCCCACAATGTTTCTTGCTGCAAGGATCCCCATTACTGCAGCGATATTAAGTCCGCTTCCATATCCAGAACTGTCTCCCACAGAGTAGAGTCCCTTAATTGAAGTTTCCATATTTTTATCGATTATTACCCTGGTACTTCTGAACTTTATCTCAGGGAAGTAAAGAAGAAGGTCACTGGAAGCAAATCCAGGAGTTACCTTGTCGTGAACCTCTATAAATTCGATGATATTATCCAATATTCTCTTTGGACACGCCAGAGCTATATCCCCAGCTACATAGTCCTCAGTTGTAGGGATTATATTCAGTCTAGAAAGTCTTTCCTCAGTTGATCTTCTTCCAGCTTTCAGGTCTCCATAGGACTGCATAAGTATCTTTCCAGAGGTAAGCATAGATGACATTCTAGCTATTGCCGTTGCATACTCAAAGGGCTGATCAAAGGGCTCGGTAAATGTCTTAGTACATAGAAGAGCCAGGTTTGTATTTGTAGATTTCTTATTCTTGTATGCATGACCGTTGGCCAGGATTACATCATCGCTGTGCTTTTCCACAGCTATAAACCCGCTTGGGTTACTGCAGAAGGTTCTCATCTTATCCTTATACTTTTCTGTATAGTATACCATCTTAGCTTCATAGAAGTTTTTATTGATATCCTTCATCACTACATCAGGTACCTCTACTCTTACTCCAAGGTCTATAGCTCCTGCCTTATATGCAATGTTGTGCTTCTTACAGAGCTTCATCATCTTCTTAGCTCCACTTCTTCCTACACCCATTACAACATTATCAGATGAGTAGCTCTCCATCTCACCGTTCTTAGATACAACAACACCCTTTACAGCATTATCCTCTACAATAAGGTCCTCTATATCTGCTCCCGTTGAAAACTCCACACCCTTTTCAAGAAGAACATCTACAATCTTAGTGTATAGCTCTCTGGAACCATCTGTTCCCAGGTGCATTGTAGGAGTATCTACAAGCTGTACATTGTTTTCAATACACTTTCTCTTGATCTCCTCCATCTTCTCGTTGTATGTAAGTCCAACTGGAGTTTCATCGAATCCAAACTCCTTATAAATACCTGCCACATATGAGATTGTCTCATTTACGATCTGCTTTCCAGTAACAGTGTGTACATCTCCCCCTACTCTATAATCCATGTTGAACTTTGAATCTGAAAATGCTCCAGCTCCACTTACCCCATAGATAATTGCACAAGTAGGACACTTTACACACTCATCTGTTTTTTCCTTAGGACATACTCTCTGTCTCAGCATCCTTCCCTTATCTACTATTAAAATTTTCTTTGAAGGCTCCTTGGTAATTGCTTCATAAGCTCCAAAAACACTTGCCTGTCCTCCACCTACAAAAATAATATCGTACTTCATAAGATCTACCTCCTAAAACCTGTCACAGGTCGTTATCAAAATAAAAAAACCTAAGTATATACCAACTCTCTCAGTATACACTTAGGCTTGTATTTTATTCTCTTGTGTAAGGTGTACAGCTATCCCTATCTCCAATCTTCTCTTTAACTTTTCTCTACAGATAGGTATTCCCTGCATCGCTCACACTCTCCTTTTTTCATCTAAACACCAAGAGTCATTCTAGCATACTTTCCACATTCCTTCAACTCCTTAATCTTTTTTCCTGTTTCTTTTAAAGGTCTTCCCTTTTCTAAACAAGGTTTTACGGTGCTTTAAGCTCATCTAAAATTCAGCTTAATTTTTCCCATAGGACATAACTACTTTAGGTTCTCTGTTTTTTTTATCTAAAAAAGAGGGAGCTCCCTCCCTCTAATACTCAGACCAGTCTATACTCGAATCTCCGTAACTACCTTTCTCTAGAGATGCGTGGAGGTCACCACTCTCCACATCATAGTTCCAGCCTCCCTCTTGGCTGTCGGTTACACTCCCCAGATCATAGACCTTATTGGTATTCTCTACCCTTATATCTCCATCATCATATGAAGGGGTCTTGGGAAACCTGCCCTTGCTATAGAACTCTGTAAACTTATTACCTCCAGATGAAACCTCAGTTAAGTCCTGATCCTCTGCTCCATATTTAAACTTTGGATATTCTCCAGACTTTATATAGAATATAGATATACTGGTTCTGAGATTTGCCAGGTTCCCCTGAACCTGAGCTATCTTAGCACTATCCGATACTCTTATAAACCTAGGTAAAGCTATTGCTGCAAGGAGCCCGATTATTGCTACTACAATCATGAGCTCAATTAATGTGAAACCTGTTTTTTTCATATCCTCCTCCAGCCTCGGATACCTTCCTAAACTAGATTTCCCTAAAAAATTATCACAGCTTTTTAAAAATGTCAAAGCTCCATCCATAATATTTTCTACGTTTATTTTTAAACCTTTGAAAAACAAGTTGACTTTATTAAAAATTTTTATTTAATTTTTAATAGGCTGTTGCAAAAGTATTGTATAATTTTCAATATTGCAATGGCCTTTTCTATTGTAAATAATAATATCTTTAAACTAACATTAAAAAACTTCCTGCTTAGCCCTCTAACTCTATGATTATCAATAGAGTAGTTTTCTTTTAAATTTCCAAACAACCTTTCTATTTCCCAACGCTTAGCATATCTTTTTCTACCTTCTTTTGAAAGCAGATAAGTA